>CAXXHG010000014.1:0-202046 GCA_963666315.2 Binatia bacterium | reverse complement strand
GGCTTCCTATGGTGGCACAACGGCGCTCTTTCCGGCCATCATTGGAGACTTTTTCGGTCGTATTGCAGTGGGCGCCATCGTCGGGCTTATTTTTGGCGTGGCGGGCTCAACGGCCGCTTTCGGTCCCGCGGTTGCCGGTTATCTGTACGACGTCTATGGCAATTATGAGATAGCGTTTATGCTGAGTGCGGGATTGAATTTCCTTGGGGTGATCTTGCTGTTTTTTTTGAGAAAGCCGACACTTTTGCCACATGCAACGTAGGAGGGGAGTATGCAACGTGCACAGGTGAATGGAGTTGAATTGGTGTATGAGATCCACGGGACGGGTGAACCGCTCGTGCTCATTCACGGCGCACAAAGCGACCGCAGCATCTTTAGTGGCATGCTCCCAGATTTTACGGATCAATTTGAGGTTCTCACTTTCGATCAACGCGGCTCAGGCCAAAGTGAAAAACCCGACGTGGAATACACCATGGGTATGATCGCCGATGATACCGTCGCACTCATGGACCACGTTGGCTTCTCGTCTGCACATGTTTATGGGGTCTCAATGGGCGGGATGATCGCCCAAGAGCTGGCCATTCGGCATGCTACGCACGTCCGGTCTCTGGTGCTGGGCTGCACGACTCCTGGAGGACCAAAAGCGATCAGCTTGGAAGGCGAGGCCATACAGAGTTCCCACTCAACCGAAGAACTCTCCGCAGAAGAACGAGGCCGGGCACTGGCTGAGACAGCATTTACCCAAGGCTATATTCAACAGTACCCGGAGCTTATCCCCGCGCTGATCGAAGCCCGGCGTAAACAACCGCTTGACCTCAGAGGCTTTGTCCACAGAATGCAAGCCGCTTATGCACATGATACGTATGATCGTCTAGCGCAGATTGCCTGTCCCACACTGGTCATTACGGGCAAGGACGACGCCCTGATTGCCTGGGAGAACTCACAACTCTTGGCCGACAATATTGCTGAGTCCGAACTCGTGGTCCTAGAACAGGCAGGCCATGTCTTTTGGGTAGAGCAGCCGGCGCAGTCGAGAGAGGCGATTTTGAATTTTTTGGGCAAGCATCGCGAGTAGTTACGGTGCAACCTAGAGAATCGAATTTTCTTGGGGAGAGACCGCATGCCAGACAAAGAAATCACAAAAAACAGCCAAGCGCGTATGATGCGGAGTTGGATGCTCGGCCTGCACGCCACGTATATTACCGACATCGGTGGCAGGCTAGGCTATTTCGCTGAGATTCGTCGCTGCGGTGGAACGGCCTGTGCTGAAGAACTCGCCAAGTCGCTTCAACTCGACCCGTGGCGGACAAAAGTGTGGTGCCAGGCGGCGTGTGCGGTCGGCGTGTTGCAGGTGAAAGACGATACAAGATTCACCTTTGCGCCGTTTATGGACGAACTCCTCGGCGAAGCATCGCCTGAACTCCTCACTACCCATGTGCTGGCAAGTCTGTCACGAGACTTTCACGCGTATCCCGACGCCTTTCGCACCGGCGCACTGAAAACCTTCCACGACCACGATGAAGACTTTTTTCATCATCAAGGCAAAATCTCAGCTTTGCGTGCGCCCGTCGTGGTTGCTGTAGCCCGCAAACTGCCTGGGATGGAAGAGCGACTGCGTACCGCCGGTAAAGTGATGGACATCGGCTCCGGCAATGGGTCGGTCATCGTCCGTTTTGCCGAAGAGTTTCCGACCTGCCAGGTCACCGGCATCGAGCCGTTGCCGTATTTTGTGAAGACTTCGCGAAAGCTGATTCAAGATAAAAGGCTGAGCGACCGGGTGCAGGTTGAGTCGGTCGGCGGGGAAGAACTGCCTTTTGAGAACGAGTTTGATCTCATAACTATGGTCCAGGTCCTCCACGAGCTTCCAGACGAAAAGAAAGTAGATATCCTGGTTCGGTGTCACCGTAGTCTCAAGCCAGGCGGAGTATTACTCGTTGTTGATCGGTGTGCGCCTGAGACTGGGAAAGATTTGCACGACCGACGCTTCACCATGAGTATTCTGGAACAGTGGTTTGAAGTGACCTGGGGGAATATCGTTAACACTCGGGGTGATATTTTTCAAATGTTAAAAGACACGGGGTTTAACGTGACCGACGAGAATCCGGACATCATCCCGACGTATTGGACGTTTGTGGCAGAGAAGACTGCATAAGAGGAGTCGGAACGGAGTACTAATATGGGTCGATTAGGTCTCGTCCTCTACCATGGCATTGAAAGTGGTCCAGAACTCAAACAGTACGGACAAATTGCGGAAGACGCGGGTTATGAGTCGTTGTGGGTGACGGAGCGCTATTTCCATGAAGAGATTTTTTCTCTACTTGGCTATCTTGGTGCTGCTACAGAAAAGATCAAACTTGGCGTTGGCGTCACTAACCCCTACACGCGGAACCCCGCGCTCTTAGCCATGGCAACGGCAACGCTGGATCGGATCACGGGCGGACGCTTTTTGTTGGGGCTGGGACGAAGCGAACGCCAAGTTATCCAAGACAAGATGGGGATGTCCTACGGCAATTCCCAGGCAGCGCTGAAGGGCGCAGTCTCGCTTGTCAAACGTCTCTTATCTGGTGAACGGGTAACCGACTCCGACGGGCCTTTTACACTGCGCAATGCTCGCCTTGCTACAACGCCGATTCAACAAAACCTGCCCATCTATCTTGCCGCAATTGGGAAAAAAGGGCTGCGTCTGGCTGGAGCGATTGCCGATGGCGTCCTGCTCAATGCCTACGTTCCTCCGTCCTACGTCAAATACGCGGTCGAAGAGATACGCTGCGCTGCTCAAGAGGCTGGACGTGATCCAGAGTCTATTGATATTGCCTGCATGCTTGTGGTGCGCATGACCGACGAACCTCAGACCCTGCTGCCTACGCTGAAAAAACGTATCGTGCGCTTGCTCGACGAAGCCTATGTGGGAGAGATTCTGCTGGGAAAGGGCGGCTTTGATCCCTCCATTCTTGGACCCTTGCGGGAGTCTTATGCAAAAGATGAAGGCAAAGAGGCCGTAGGGCTCATAACGGATGAAATGGTCGAGTCTTTTTACCTCATCGGCTCAGTAGAAAAATGCAAAGAAGGTATAGCCGAGTATCGACAGGCGGGTGTGGACCTCCCGCTGCTCCTACCGCGCCTTGAAGATTATGCGCGCGTGGCGGGAGCGCTGAAAGATGCTTAACGTTTCAGTGTAGAACAAAAAGCCCTTCTTGTTGGGCGGCCTCGTTCAGACGAGTATCGTACGCGATAAAGTGTATGGGGAGGTCCAGTCGCTGCTGGATAGACAAACAAGAGGCCAGCTGAATGGCGTCTCCTGCTCTGAGGGAAGTACGAGAAAAAAGTCCGTGCGTCATAGTCCCAATGGCAGCCGAGAGTTCAACAACGTAGAATGACGAGGCCAGGTCTCGACGCAGAGTTTCCAAAGCACGATCTTGGTCCGTAATGGAGAGGACTCCTTCTCGACATCGTCGAGCTATGGCTGAGGCGACCTCGACCTCCGACAGGCGGCTTGTTATCGGTGCGCTCTCTTCCGTGAGACGACGGACTTTATTACTCTCCGGCTCACGAATATACCGTTTCACCAGAGCACTGGCATCGAAGTAATAGATCAAAACCGATCCTCGCGGTCTTCGGTAATAGCAGTTGAGACAAGCGGACCTTTCGTACAAATGGGCTTGAAGGGAGCAAAAGGGGTCTTGGCTTTTCGGCTGAGTACGCCAAGAGCGACAAGTTCGTCAAGACGCGCTTCTTCGCCTTGCGTCTCTATGCTCAGCGGACGCAGTTCCGCAACAGGCCGGCCTCGCTCAGTCACAATAAGGGTTGTGCCTTGTTGGACTTGACGAAGGTAAGTCCCAAGACGAGTTTTTAATTCGCGTGCACCAACTGTTTGGCGTTGTTCATTTTGCATTTGTGGTCATTGTGACCACATGAAAGGCTTTTGTCAAATATAGCATCATGTATTTTCAAGCGAATATTTCTCCTACCCGAGTAGCCGCACGTTCAGCTGTTCGATATAAACAGTCCCCTACGGCGAATATTCATTCACCTCGCACGAGGAAGGAGTTCCCATGAAACTTGCAATCGGCGTTGGCTATTCCGGCGGACGGGTTGAACTGCCCATGGATATGATCCTTGAGGCGGAAAAGCTGGGTTATGACTCGGTATGGAGCGCAGAGGCGTATGGCTCGGATGCCGTGACGCCGTTGGCCTATTTGGCTGCGAAAACCTCGCGCATTAAACTTGGCACCGGCATTATGCAAATCCCGGCTCGTACGCCGGCTATGTGTGCCATGACCATGTCGACACTGGATGCGCTATCCAATGGTCGCGTGCTGGTAGGCCTGGGTATGTCCGGTCCGCAGGTGATCGAGGGCTGGCACGGCATGCCGTACAGCAAAGCCGCCGCGCGTATTCGTGAGTATGTGGAGATCCTGCACAAGATTTGGGATCGTCAAGAGCCGGTTGCCCTGGATGGCAAGGTATATCAACTACCCTACCAAGGCGGAGACGCAAGTGGCCTTGGTAAACCGCTCAAATCAATCCTGCACTCACGGCGCTTACCCGTCTATCTGGCGACTATGAAGCCGCTCAGCATCCGCATTACGGCCGAACTCGCCGATGGTTGGTTGCCGATTTGGTTTTCGCCCTACCGCATGAATATGTTTGCCCCCGACTTGGAAAAAGGTTTCCAGCGTGCCGGGGGTGGCAAGTCTTTGGACAATTTTGATGTGGTCGCTGGATGCACGGTCATCATCGGAGACGATGTCACCGCCTGCCTCGCCCAACTCAAGCCCACCTTGGCTCTGTATGTTGGTGGGATGGGGGCCAAAGGCAAGAACTTCCACAATGAGATGGTCTCGAAGTACGGCTACGCTGATGTCGCTGCTGAGATCCAAGATCTCTATCTGGCGGGCCGTAAGAAAGAGGCCACCGCGCTGGTCCCGGATGAGCTGTGTGATGAAATCTCCTTGTGTGGCCCACCGGCTCGGATTCGCGAACGCTTCAAAGCTTGGGAAGACGCCGGCGTTTCAACCATGATGGTCCAGTCGAGTCAGCCTGAGGCGTTGGCCTTGATGGCGGACGTGGCGGGAACGAATAGATAAAATCGTAGCGTTGCCCCTACCAGAGGAATTGGCCTGTGTTCATTTTGGCGATAAGGAGAATATTTCATGTCGCAATCCATTTCAGCGAACGATCCATACGAACGAAAACGTGTTTCCGTGCTTGACAGTGAGATGGCCTATGTCGATACCGGCCGTGGAGATCCGGTCGTTTTTCTTCACGGCAATCCAACGTCGTCCTATTTGTGGCGCAATATTATCCCGTACGTTGAAAGCGGCGCGCGTTGCCTGGCTCCGGATTTGATCGGTATGGGCGACTCGGGGAAAAACCCTACCGGATCGTATCGGTTTGTGGACCACTCCCGTTACGTGGATGCCTGGTTTGACGCCGTTGGCCTCAATCAGAACGTCCAGAACGTCACGCTGGTCATCCACGACTGGGGTTCAGCCTTGGGCTTCCACCGGGCGCAGCGCTACCCTGATTGCATCAGAGCGCTGGTCTATATGGAGGCGATTGTTTACCCCCTGACCTGGGAGACCTTTCCCGAGGCGGCACGCAAAGTCTTTCAAAGCTTCCGCTCTCCTGCCGGAGAAGAGATGGTGCTGCACAAGAACACGTTCGTGGAACGAGTCTTGCCCGGCAGTGTGGTGCGTGATCTGACCCAAGAAGAAATGGCCGTCTACCGCAAACCCTATGCTGAGTCCGGCGAGTCACGCAGGCCAACGCTCACCTGGCCGCGCGAGATTCCTATTGAAGGCGAGCCCGCAGACGTGGTGGAGATCGTCGAGCAATATGGGAAGTGGCTGGCGGCGAGTGATATTCCCAAACTCTTTGTGAACGCCGATCCTGGTGCGATCCTGACCGGCCCACAGCGTGAGTTTTGCCGTACCTGGCCAAATCAGCAGGAAATTACGGTCCAAGGATCTCATTTTATCCAAGAAGATGCTCCGCAGGAGATAGGTCAGGCAATCGCCGGTTTCCTGCAATCCATTCAATCCATTTAGGAGCAATACGGAGGAACTCATGCTCTACACGGCCATTCTGTTTGAAAAGAAAGACAATATCGCAAAGATCACGATCAACCGTCCTGAGGCGGCCAACGCGCTCAATTTCGATCTTGCCTATGACCTCATGCACGCCTCGCTCGAATGCGACGAGGACCCCGAAATCCGGGCGGTTGTGATGACGGGAAGCGGTCGGATGTTCTGTGTCGGCGGCGACCTGAAGAGTTTTGCTACGCAAGGGGAGAAACTGCCGGCCCACATGAAAGAAGTGACTACGTATCTGCATGGCGCTATCTCGCGTTTTGCACGCATGGACCCGCCGCTGATCGGCGCGGTGAATGGCATAGCTGCGGGCGCAGGCCTGAGTATTGCCTGTTCGTGCGATATTGTCTTGGCTGCCGAATCGGCCAAATTTACCATGGCCTACACCCGCGTCGGACTGACCCCGGACGGCTCGTCAACGTATTTTCTGCCGCGCATTGTGGGTATGAAACGGGCGTTAGAGTTGACCATCACCAATCGGATCCTTTCAGCCCAGGAAGCTGCGGAGTGGGGCCTCGTTAATCGGGTCGTACCGGATGCAGACCTAGTGGCCGAAGCAGAAAAGCTGGCAGGTGAGCTGGCGCAGGGGCCGACGGGCGCTTTTGGCGGAGCCAAACGGCTCCTGCATAGCGGCTGGACGGAAACGCTTGAAACTCAGATGGAAAACGAAACCCAGTCCATTGCCGCACGGGCCAAGACCGAGGACGGGCGAGAAGGCATTACGGCTTTCCTAGAGAAACGCGCCCCTAAATTTAATGGGAAATAGATTATAGGGACGAAGCATTCACCTCCGTCCGGAGGAAAGAGCGTTCGGTACAGAGACCAGAATGCTACGCCTGTGGAGATAACGCTATGGCTCAACCCTATCGCCTCTTTGGTGTGGAATTGTCGCCCTACTCATTAAAGGTCCGGGCGTATTTTCGGTATAAGCATATCCCGCACGAATGGATTGCACGCGATTCGAGCAATCAGGCAGAGTTCGAACGCTATGCCAAACTGCCTCTTGTTCCCCTCGTCGTGACACCAGATGGAAAGGGCATGCAAGACTCGACACCCATTATGGACCATTTTGAAAATCTCCGGGCTCAGCCGTCCATACACCCTAGCGACCCGGCCCTGGCGTTCCTCTCTGCGCTGATCGAAGAGTATGGCGATGAGTGGGGCAATAAGCAGATGTTCCACTACCGCTGGAGGTATGAGCCGGACCAAAAGTCGACTGCCGAGCGCATTGTGCGTCTGACGAGACCGGGACTCAGCGAAGAAGAATATCAAAAGGCGGCAGAGCAGATCCGGGAGCGTATGGTCCCCCGGCTGTCGTTTGTGGGTTCGTCAGAACACACGCGGGAACATATCGAGTCCTCATTGGATCGTCTTTTGTCGATTCTCGAACAACACCTCAAGCAACGCATGTATCTGTTTGGTGGGAAACCCATGTTTGGCGATTTCGGCCTGGCTGCTCAGCTCTATCAGTGTTCGACTGACCCCTCGGCCGGGACGATGATGCGGGCAGTTGCCCCGAATGTGTTGTCCTGGACACAGCAGATGCTGGACCCCAAAGATGAAGGCGAGCTGGAGACATGGGACGATCTTGCCCCAACGCTCATGCCGCTCCTGAAAGAAATCGGCCAAACATTTCTGCCGTGGTCGGTGGCGAACGCCCAAGCCTTGGCTGCTGGTGAGGAAACATGTTCTGCCATGCTGCGTGGCAAGGAATATGCCCAAGGCACGCAGAAATACCATGCCCGATCTCTTGGCGTACTACGCGAACGCTATGCCAAAATTGCACAGAAAACGGCTTTAGACCCGATTTTAGAAGCAGCCGGCTGCCTGCAGTGGTTACAATAGTCATCCTGTCTTGTAAGAGAAAATCTAGGAAAATCTGAAGGAGAAGCCGCTATGTATGGCTTTGAACTGACCCCAGAGCAACGACAACTAAAAGAAACCGTGCATAAGTTCGCGGTTGAGGAAATTATTCCTGTTGCTGCCAAATATGACAAAGAAGAACATTTTCCTGATGAAATCTGTCGCAAAGCCTGGGAGCTGGGCATCCTGAATCCGCTTATTCCGCCGGCCCAAGGCGGCCTTGGACTAGAGGTGTTTGATACCTGTCTGGTCGACGAGGAGTTGGTCTACGGCTGTGCGGGTATTGCGCTCAATATGGTGGCCAATAATCTGGCCACGACGCCGCTCCTCATCGCTGCAAACGACGAGCAAAAAAAAGAATATCTCGGGCGGTTGGTTTCCGAGCCGGTGTATGCTGCCTTTGCCTTGACCGAGCCGGGCGCAGGCTCTGATGCTGCCGCCATTGCTACGACCTACCGAAAAGTCGGAGATGATTTTGTCCTGAATGGTACCAAGCACTTTATTACAAATGGCTCCGTTGCTCAGTGGTATGTGACGTTTGCGACCGAGGATAAAACTCAGCGGCATGGCGCCGTATCGTGTTTTGTACTGCCTGCCGCCACGCAGGGCATCACCGCCAACCGGATGCATAATAAAATGGGTCAGCGTGCGTCGGATACGGCGGAGATCGTCTTTGAAGATGTCGTGGTTCCTCGGAGCGGGCTTGTTGGTGCCGAGGGCGCAGGCTTTAAAATCGCCATGCGCACTTTTGACCGGAGCCGTCCTGAGGTTGGCGCGTTTGCCATTGGGATTTCGCAGCGAGCGCTCGATGAATCCGTCAAATATTCTCAACAACGCGAAGCGTTCGGCCAGGCTATCGCGAATTTTCAGGCTATACAGTTCATGCTGGCAGACATGGCAATTGAGCTGGAGGCTATGCGGCTGCTGACCTATAAAGCCGCGTGGTCACTCGACCAAGGCGCGCAGTCTTCTATTGTATCGAGTTACGCCAAGGCGTTCGGTGCAGATCGGACCATGCAGATCACGACCAACGCCGTCCAGATTTTTGGCGGGTATGGCTACTTTAGCGAGTATCCGGTCGAGAAGCTTATGCGCGATGCTAAACTGCTCCAGATTTATGAAGGCACGTCACAGATCCAGCGTATCATCATTGCCAAACATTTATTAAAAGCGGCGCAATAAGGTTCTCTATACAGCAAACTGCCAAACTGAAAAGGAAGAAGACCATGGCTGAAGAACTCGGTGTGTTTGAAACCATGCACTCCATGCGGGCTATGCGGCGGCTTAAAACGGATCCGGTGCCGATTGAAATGATCCGTAAGATCCTTGACGCTGGGATACGTGCGCCAAGTGGGCAAAATCTCCAAGCCTGGGCTTTTGTGGTTCTTCAGGAGGCAGCCAACAAGAAGTTTTTCCAGGAACGGTATTATCAAGCAATGCTGGACCGTTTTGGCGAGGCTCTGAGGCCGAAGAATGATGATACATCATCCTGGGCTCGGATCATTCGATCCGCTCTCTATCTGGCGGAACATATGCACGAAGCCCCCGTTCTGCTGTTGGTTTGTGGAAAACGTGACTGGCCGTTTGCCGTGCCTGAGGAAAAGCGTGAAGGGAAAGCACCCCCATCGTATGGCTCGATCTATCCCTGCGTACAAAATATTCTGCTTGCTTGTCGTGCGCTCGGTCTCGGCGCCAGCCTGACGACTATGCATCAAATGTTCGAAGACGAATTGCAGCAGCGGCTGGGTATTCCGTCTGAATTTGGTGTAGTTGCGACCATCCCAATCGGCTTCCCCACGGGAAAGTTCGGTCCGGTTAGACGCCGCCCGGTTACTGAGGTCACCCACTTCGATAGATGGGGCCAGCACGAGCCGACTCCGTAGAGAGCACTGATCTTAACAGCCTCTTTATAAAGGTACGGTCTACCGTGCCCTTACCTTTTTAAGGAATCCCACAATGAAACACGCCATGTTTCTCGCCGCTACGGACTAGGGAAAGGCTGCACACGTTCTCAATTCCCCTCTTGGGAGGGGTGGCGCGGAGCGCCGGGGTGGGTTCCCAGCGCTGATTCATAAGGCAAGGAGAGCCAACACATGAGTACGCACAAAAAGGTCGCTATCGTAACTGGCGCAGGCACCGGCATTGGCAAATGCACCGCACTCGCCCTCTTGCAAGAGGGCTATGCCGTAGCTTTAGCCGGCCGCCGTGTAGCGTTCTTAGAAGCAACGGCGCAAGAAGCTGAGGCAGATGCAAAGACGCTCGTCGTGCCGACTGATGTGAGCGATCCTGACTCTATTCGTGCCTTGTTCGCCCAAACGAAAGAGACCTTTGGTCGACTCGACGTATTGTTCAACAATGCCGGCATCGGCGCACCGCCTGTGCCTCTGGAAGATGTATCTTACGACCAATGGAAAGCCGTTGTGGACATCAACTTGAGCGGTGCGTTTCTGTGTACGCAGGAAGCATTCAAGATCATGAAAGAACAAAAACCCAGGGGCGGGCGTATCATTAATAACGGTTCCATCTCGGCCCACGTCCCGCGTCCTAACTCTGCGCCGTATACGGCAACGAAGCACGCCATGACTGGGCTGACCAAATCGACGTCACTTGATGGGCGTAAATACGATATTGCCTGTGGTCAAATCGATATCGGCAACGCTGGGACCGAAATGACAGCAGTCATGAAAAAAGGCGTCCCACAACCGGACGGCTCAATCGCGGTCGAACCCACGTTTGATTTGAATCACGTCGCGCAAGCGGTCGTATATATGGCAAATTTGCCGCTTGATGCGAATGTACAATTCATGACGGTCATGGCGACCAAGATGCCGTTTATTGGGCGGGGATAAGAGATGAATTCAGAACCGCTTGGCATCGGCACTTCAACGGTTGAGGTTACTAATATCTCCAGGCGTGGGATATGGATCCTCGTAGATGACCGAGAACTGTTTATGCCGTACGAGGATTTTCCATGGTTCAGGGATGCGCCGATTAGCAAGATCGTTAATGTAGAAGAGCCGACACCAGAGCACTTCTACTGGCCTGATTTGGATATAGATCTCGGACTGCAGACGATTGAGCATCCCGAGCGATTCCCATTGAAAGCAGGGGGCGACGCATAACCAAAATGCTGTTTGTTGAGATTGCTAAATTCCCCTCCTCGGAGCTGAGCTGAGAAACTGTTCTGAATCTTTTGAGCAGGAGGACGGTAAAAGCGAGAACGGCCATTTGCAGGCTGGTGTCCAAGTGTCTCTCGTCGTTCTTCCACAAACGCCGGCATTTCTCCAGTTACGAAAAGCTCCGCTCCACCATTCAGATAAAACGGCTTGAGTATTATCAATTTCGCTGTTTTGCGATATGATTGCACTGAATAAGGATAGAGAAGGTTGCAGTAGCATCTTCCATAATATTTTAATTAGAATATGCTTTACGCTGTTTTGGGAAGGGTATATAAGAATGCGGGCAGAAGTTGAGACTCCTCTTCAAAATCTCTACCGTAAAATGACTGTTACAGCGTGCGCCCGATTTGAAGCACAACTACGACTCGAAAAGGACCATTACTTATCTTTATGGACAGTTTCCCTCGTCTCAGTTGGTATCGTTGGATACCAACTGATCGATATTCTCAGTATTCAGATTGCACTCTCACAGCCAACTCTTGCTCTCATCCAGATCATCTCCGGACTGACAATTACTATCATCGCAGGACTTCTTAATGTCAGTCGGTTCTCAGAGAGAGCCGTTCGGATGTACTCCTGTGCGCTGGAAATTAATCAGTTAATTGGCAAAATCTTTCCAGATATCCGAGATACTGATCAAGACCTGTATTACAAGATGTGAGGCGAATATGATGAAATTTAGGAACGCCATGAAAATCATGGACAGATTGACTATCGTATGGCCCAGCTGAAAAAAGCTGCAAATTATTACGGAATCACGAAGTTGCGAACTATTACGATTTACACTCTCGCGATCCAGCCTTGCGGGAAGGCGGACGAGTCTATGGGGGTGATCTTTACAAAGTTGAACCTCGTGAACTTGCTGCTATAGGGGCAGAGGCATTCCTCGACCTAGTGAAGCGGTAATGGCTCCTTACCTAAGATGGCTACAGTTGCGCGTTCGGTTGAAGCAGCTGGCCCTATTTCTCAGGCAACGACTAAGCAAAATATAAAGCCTGCTAGCCCATTTCTTCAGAGCCCTGTCCGTTTTGTAGCCAGCCGAATCAAGCATGGCCATACCTTTCATGGGATGTCCAGTGAAGTCACACGGTCGAACATGTTTTTGCTTGGGAGCTTTTTCGCTGCGCTCTGCCCGAGACGAAGAACAAGGTCGTCGTTCTTCGTTACCCCACAACACATGTTGCCCTTGACCATAAAAGTCAGGCCGCCGAATATTTGCTTTTCAGTAATACCCTTGCGTTTGCCGAGTGCACTCCGAACGCAAGCGACGACATCTTTCTTGTAGGCCCTAGTTTCGTCTCCATCATCCCCTTTGAAAGAAAGAATAGCTCTCCTTGGCTTACTGTCCCCCGCATTCTTGACCCCCCGCAAGTACTTGACTCTACTCCTGCCTTTGGTCATCAGAAAACAATCACGTGGTATCCCGTTGGCGCCGGACGCTTAGCCTTGCCCATCATGGGCGGGATGATTTCCCAAAACATTATGAATCTGGTGGACACGGCTATGCTGGGTTCGCTAGGGGATGGTGCGCTGGCAGCGGTGGGCCTCGCTCAGTTTACCACCTTCACCAGCGCGGCATTTATTATCGGTCTTGCGACCGGGGTGCAGGCAACGTCTGCGCGTTGGCTCGGAGCCGGGCGGACGAGTGAGATTGCCGTGCCCCTGAACGGCGGACTCCTGCTTGTTTTGCTGTTCGGGTTGCCCTTTTCCGTGACGTTGATTGTGTTCGCTCCAGATTTCTTCCCTCTCCTTACTCACGATGCCGATGTGGCTACTCAGGGAACCATCTACCTCCAGGCTCGGCTTGTGGGCTTGATTGCCATGGGCACGAACTTTGTCTTTCGGGGCTACTGGAACGCCGTTAATTTGTCCAAGATCTATATGCGTACGATCATTGTGATGAACGTGACAAACATCTTCCTCAACTGTGTGCTGATCTTCGGCAATCTGGGTGCACCACGCCTTGGGGTGCTCGGTGCGGGGATAAGAACAACAACGGCCCTTTATATTGGATCAATCGCGTATCTGATGAGCGCCTTTCGCCATGCTCGGGCAGGTGGTTTTCTGGTGCGTTGGCCAGACTGGGCAACGCTCGTGGTCTTGCTGCGTCTGTCTATTCCGGCAGGTATCCAGCATGTATTCTTTGCCGCTGGCATGACCGCGTTCTTTTGGATTCTTGGCAATATTGGGACAGCCGAACTCGCCGCAGGGCATGTGTTATCTAATCTCCTCCTGCTGTGGCTGTTGCTGTCGAATGCGTTCGGGCTTACTGCTGCATCATTTGTCGGCCAGGCGCTCGGAGCGGGAGATGCGCAAGATGCTCGTGTGTGGGCCTGGTATGTGGCGCGCATGGCAGTGCTGGTTGTTGGCGCACTTGCGTTGCCGGCTCTCCTTATGCCCGACTTTTTTCTCATGCTTTTCTTGCGACCCTGCGACGCTTGCGCTTGCCCGGCTGCCACTCCAAATCACTGCAGCAACGATGGCCTTTGAAGCTCTGGGCGTTGTGCTGCTGAATACCCATTACGGGGCAGGACACAGTCGGGGTGTGATGGTGATCTCTCTCTGCATGCAGTGGTGCCTGTTCTTGCCCATCGCCTTGGGCATGCAATCCCTATGGAGCCTTGGCTTGCTTGCCATTTGGATAGCTAATGTGACCTACCGTATCCTCCAATCGGCTACATTTGTATGGAGTTGGGAGACTGGAAGCTGGGCTCAACTAAAAGTCTGATAGCTGTAGCGGAAGAATTTTCTTGCCCGTCTCGTTTTGGCATTCTTTTCATTTGTAGAATGGATACATGGCAACAGCCCCCCGACCGAAGCGGGGGAAACGGTCCTCGACCGCGTTGCAACGGCTGCATCCGGTTTCTCCCCCCACCCTCCAACAACGCTATATTGAGACGACACGGCCACTGAGCGTACACTTTGTACCGATCGATGCCTGGCTTGCTGAACATGCGGACCCCAGGCACTTTACTCAGCGGTCGGAGGAGGCGTAGAAGGATATTAAAATCCGCACTCGGGATCCGCTAACAGTCAGGCACCTGGAATTGCTCCTTCATACGGCGGCAGAATGCATACGCATACCAAATGCGAGGAAGAAAAAGAATCGCTAAGGGGAGGGCGAGCAACAGGATTACATAGCCCAGGATAGGAGAGAGGAGCATCACATCCCAGAGCCAGATCAAGAGAGGAAGGAAGGCGCGGACAAAAAAGAATGGAGGCAACCCTTTGGACCACGGACGCTTGGTCTGCCACGACACTAAGTCCCATTTCCTGAAAAGAAAAGGGTGTTCTTTATAGGAAAGGCTAGAGAAAAGTAGCGTCAAAAGGCCAAGGGCCGGAAAGAAGAGATCATACGCTGGGAGGGCTCCCAAGACAGGGACGCGGAGTGTGTATTCTAGCCCGTGTCTGACCCGATCGGTAAAATCTCTGAAGACCGTAGGCCAGTTGTCCAAGAGAGAATCTGTATTCCCTACGTCTCTACATACAAAGACCTTCTATTATGTAACAGGGCGCATACTGGGGGAATGCTACTGCACAGTTCGCAGTCGGCCAAAGAGCTGAGAAAAAAGAGGAACATGTCACGGCGGCTTTTTGGTATCAAAAAGCCGCTGGCCAAGGCTTCGCTCAGGCACAGGAGAGCCTCGGGGTTTTGTATGCCAAGGGGGCTGGGGTGCCTCAGGATTTCCCCACTGACTATGTCTGGCTAAATATGGCGCTGGCTGAAAAGTATTCGGAAAAAGGAGCCCTGGCGCGACGACAATTACTGGCGAAAATGGATCCCCGCCAGATCCAGGAAGCCCAAGAGCTGTCCCGGAATAAACCGCAAGAGGGCCGGGAGGTTGCTGTCGTGAAGAAGAGTCCGAAAGAGTTGCCAGAGTGTGGGCTCCGGAAATCGAACGATATTCACGTTAATCCAGTCAGCAGTATTGAATTTCAAGAAGGGATAGGAGGAAAAAATCACTGCTCGTCTGGGAAGGGTAGCATCCGTATCGATTCTTTATCTCAGATACCAGGGAAGTGCTGACCATCAAACAGTCTCAGCTTTTCGATCGTGAAGTCACAATCGAGGCGACTGCCACTGTTCAGCCTAGTGACGTGACGCTTTACATCATTGATGCTGGTACGGGCTGGACAACTGTCCCGATAAAGATCAAACCGAAGCTCCCAGTGAAAGATTGTCAGCGAAGCAGCACGGGGTTTTCCCTGTCCTGCTATGAAATAAATCTATGCATATGTGAGATAGAGGAGATTCAGCAAGCTCTCGGTGTAGACGTCGACGGACTGATAGGTCCAGAGACACGTAATGCCATAAAACAGTTTCAAAAAGAGAGAGATATGAAAGAGACCGGTCGCCTGACCGAGAAGCTGGTTCAAGAATTACTAGGGCTTCAAAAAACAGAAAGCAGTTCTCCCTGCAAGGGAGATCGATCGTAGGAATTCATTGGTGAATACGTTGCCTCTCCGCCACTACTGGCCACGGCGCTTTACCCTGATAGGCCTGTGCTTTTGTAGCACTTTTATTTGTTATATCGACCGGGTCAATATCTCGGTTGCTATTATTCCCATGGCCCAAGAGTTTGGCTGGGACCAAACTACACGGGGTATTGTGCTGTCATCCTTTTTTTACGGCTACCTTGCCACCCAGGTCTTGGGCGGGTGGCTTGCCGACCGCTACGGCGGAAAGATCGTCTTAGGTTGTGGTGTTCTGTTATGGTCGCTCTTTACTTTTAGTACGCCACCTGCTGCCGCAGTGTCCCTCACGGTGCTCTTCCTCGCTCGGGTGGGTATGGGCCTCGGAGAAGGTGTTGCCTTTCCTGCGATTTATAACCTCTTTGCCCGTTGGGTACCGAGCCAAGAGCGCGCGCGTTCGATTGCCCTGAATGTAAGCGGGATTTCGCTTGGGACGGTGGCCGCCCTCCTACTAACGCCGTCCATTGTCGTGGCTTGGGGCTGGCAGGTGGTGTTCTATCTGTTCGGCATCCTTGGGTTTGTCTGGTTCGGTTTTTGGTATTTTCGTGTGATGGATACGCCGGAAACACATCCTACGATCCGCTCAGAAGAAGTAGCCTATATTCACGCGCATGCCCCATCCATTCCAAAAAATGAAACGATTCCGTGGAAATTGCTGCTCTCAAAAGCTCCAGTCTGGGCGATTATTATCAACCATTTTTGTGCAAACTGGGGCTTTTATGTCATTCTGACCTGGCTGCCAACCTATTTCAATCAAGCCCTCGGAGTCGATATTCACCAAGTCGGCGTCTACACCATTCTTCCCTGGCTGGTCATGTTTGTGATGGCAAACGTCGCCGGCTGGATTGCGGATACGCTGTTGCAGCGCGGCCTGTCCCTCACTTTTGTCCGGAAACTGATGCAGAGCATTGGCCTGCTGGTCCCAGCTGTGTTTCTCATTCTGATCGGAGGCGTGACCTCGGCGACTCAAGCCGTCGTCTATATGTGTTGCATCCTTGGATTTGGCTCATTTGCCTTGTCCGGCTTTGCGGTGAACCATCTGGATATTGGTCCACGCTATGCTGGGATCTTACTCGGTCTGTCCAACACTGCCGGGACGATTCCCGGTATTGTTGGGGTTACTCTGACCGGCTTTATCCTGGATGCCACGGGCTCGTGGAGTCTGGTGTTCCTGATCGCGTCCGGGATTTATGTCTTTGGTGCGCTCGTGTGGCTACTGTTCGCTACGGGCGAGCTGGTGTTTGAGTAGAGGATAGAAGCCCTCTTAGGCTATTCCGGCTTCTTCTTGATCTCGTAGCCAAGCTCCTCGACGGCTAAGAGGATGTCTGCAATAGCCGTAAAATCCTGAATATCAGCATGCCCCAAACGAATGCTCACCGCGTAATTGGAGCCGTACGGATGTTTGGTACGCCGATGCTGAAATACTGACTGCGCGAGTTTGATCAGCTCGAATTTCGGACTATCGTCTGCCATATTATTTCTCAATCACAATCCGCCACTGCCGGACGGTGTCTGCAGCGCCTGGTTCAGTAATGTCAATAATGGCATAGCCTTCGGCTTCTGCCGCGCGAGGAATGTCACGCCGACCTTTGGGGTCGTCGATGACCAGTTCGAGCCGAGCGCCTTGTTCGAGATATTCGAGCCGTACCTTGGCCTTGGCCCAGTTAAGGGGGCATTTGACCCCGCACAAATTCATCTGCTCAGTTTTCCCAGTCATCGCTGTTTACATACCAGAGAGACTGGCGGCTGTCAGTCAGCGTCCCTCTAGCCAGACGTGCCAGACGTGTAGGTTTGTCAGGTTTATATGGATTCCCGCTTTGGCGAGAACGCCAAAATGCAGACCGTCTTGTGGGTGGCATACTCCCCGTTTCTCCCACTCCTCTTATACGGTATGCTAGGCCATCTTCGAATCACTGGGGTGCGGTGTGGAGCGCGACGAGAGCCGTCCGTTGAAATATGTGCTGCGGTCAGACGATGCGGACAGCCGACCGCAACGTTTTTCCATAGACTACAAGCAAGAGTTGAATCCTAGTCAGTACGAGGCTGCACTTGTGCGAGATGGGCCGGTTCTGGTGCTTGCCGGTGCGGGCAGCGGCAAGACGCGGACGCTCATCTACCGGGTCGCACGTCTGATCGAAGAGGGCGTAGACCCGGCTTCGCTCCTGCTGCTGACCTTTACCCGCCGTGCTGCTGAGGAAATGGTCCAACGTGCCGGCTTCCTGATGGGCGGTCGGTGCGACAAGGTGACGGGGGGAACCTTCCATTCCTTTGCCAACACCGTACTGCGTCGCTACGCCGCGTTGCTTGGTTTTTCCAATTCCTTCACTATTTTGGATCGTACTGATTCCGAAGATGCGATCAACCTCATTCGTGCTCGGCTTGGCCTCGATAAGAAAGCGCGTCGCTTCCCACGCAAGCAGACGATTGCTGAGATCCTCAGTTTGGCGGCCAATAAAACCACCAGCGTTGCCGAGGTCCTGGATGCGCAGTTCCCGCACCTCTTTTCCGAACTCGACGAACTGAGTCGTATCGAGGAGGTGTACCGCCAGTATAAGCAAGAGCGCAGTTTGCTCGATTACGATGATCTGCTGACACATTTGCGTGAACTGCTACGCGCCCATCCCGATGTTGCCGACCGGCTGTCGCGCATCTACCGCTACATTATGGTTGACGAGTATCAGGATACCAATCGGCTCCAAGCCGAAATTATCCGTTCGCTGGCCCATGCCCACGA
This sequence comes from Binatia bacterium, assembly GCA_963666315.2. Lineage (GTDB taxonomy): Bacteria > Desulfobacterota > Binatia > Bin18 > Bin18 > Bin18. Next base: position 183,705 of record CAXXHG010000014.1, on the reverse strand, counting down.
CAATGTGATGGCGGTTGGTGATGACGCCCAGTCGATCTATAGCTTTCGTGGCGCGACAGTACGGAATATTTTTGAATTCCCGGATCTTTTTCCCGGTACAAGAGTGATTAAGCTCGAAGAAAACTACCGCAGTACCCAGCCCATTCTCGACCTCTCCAACGAGATCATCCTGCAAGCCAAGGAGCGTTACACCAAGAATCTCTTTACGAAAAAGGAAACGGGCGTTCAGCCTACTTTGATCGAAGCCGACAGCGAGCGCTATCAGTCACGCTTTGTCACCCAGAAGATTTTAGAGCTGCGCGAGGAAGGTGTACCGCTGACTGAAATCGCGGTGTTATTCCGTTCCAGCTTTCATTCGTTTGATCTGGAGCTGGAGCTGAATCGATGCAATTTACCGTTTGTGAAGCGGGGTGGATTTAAGTTTATTGAAACAACACATGTGAAGGACGTACTGGCCCATCTGCGCATTATCGCCAATCCGAAGGATGCCGTCTCCTGGCATCGGATTCTGCTGCTGCTTGAAGGTGTGGGACCAAAGAGTAGCGACAAAATCCTCAACCATGTCCTTGATGGTACCGAGCCGCTCCAGCGCCTGGCCGAATCCCCCGGACGCGGGGTGGTCAAGACGGAAGTACAGCAGCTTGCGGCTGTGCTGCAAGCGGTCTCTGATCCGGACCTCCAGCCGCGAGAGCAGATTGATGGCATCGTGCAATATTACCTGCCCATGCTCAAACGTAACCACCGAGAAGATTATCCCAAACGACAAAAAGATCTAGAGCATTTTTCGATTATTACCGAGCGCTACCGGAGTTTAGACCGACTACTGTCGGATATGGCCTTAGAGCCGCCCAACACCAGCGTTGACGGTGTGCCGGCAACGGATCGCGATGAAGAAGGGGTATTGACCCTGTCCACGATACACTCGGCAAAAGGACTCGAGTGGCATTCCGTGTTTATCATTTGGGCAGTCGAAGGACGCTTCCCGTCGCTGTACAACAAGGAGGACGACGATCTCGAAGAAGAACGCCGCCTGATGTATGTTGCCGCCACCCGGGCCAAAGAGAATCTGTTCATTTCTTATCCGATCAATATATTTGATCGGGCCACCGGCATGGTCCTGAGTAAACCGTCGCGGTTTCTCGAGGACATTCCGCGCCGGATCCTTAAGCCCGTCTTCCTGATTGAAGAAGACGACGACGACGATGACGACGGCTGGCAGGCGCGTCGAAATAAGTCGTGGTGAAGACCGGAAAAGGGTAGGGCAGCCCCGTTTCTTTTACCCAGACATCTGTGACGCGAGTCTAGCATGTGTGTCCAGAAATATTCCCAGCGCTGCGTTGAACGCTTGTGGTTGCTCGATGTTCGTCAGATGCCCGGACCCCGGGAGGGTGACCAAGGAAGCTGAGGGAATGTTCTCGACCAGAAATTCTGACTCTGACGGCGGTGTCACCTGATCTTCCTGTCCGACAATAACCAATGTGGGTACCGTAATGTGTGGCAAGACTGTGCGGAAATCTGTGCTGACAATTGCATGCAAGGCCTGTTTATACGAATCAACCCGGAGGGCGGACATGGACGCAATGAGCGTATCGCGTACGGGCTGTGCCGCACTTGGTGCGACAAGGACTTTGACCACCTCGGGTGCAATGTCGGCTGGGGTTAAGCCTTTTTCGAGTGGTGCAAGGCGCCGTGTAAGAAAATCCTGTTTGACTTCCTCTGATGCTGCGCCGAAGCCCGAAGAAGTATCTACTAATGCGAGTGTGGCGACACGATCAGTGTAACGACCATAGAAGTCTTGAATAATCATGCCACCCATAGACAGTCCGACCAGATGGGCGCGCTCGACATTGAGCTGATCGAGGAGACGCAGCAGGTCATCCGCGAAGTCGCCGAATTGCAGCGTCTGAGGCGAATCGTCACTGCCGAGATAACCACGCGCATCCCAAGCCACAGCACAAAAGCGACTCCCAAAATATGCAAGCTGGTCCGTCCAATTCAGACGATTTCCGCCAATACCATGTAAGAAAATAACGAATGGACCCTTACCTTGCATATCGTACGCAATAGAAACCGGACCTTTTGTGTATCGTGTTTCGGCCATATGGATACTCCTGACTGTTGGGCTCAGTCTTAGTCTACATCGCCTCCAGCGTCTCTATCCCCAGTAGCTCGAGCCCGGTTTTCAGATACCGCGCGGTCAGACTACACAGCAACAACCGCGTCGGCTGACGATCCTCCGGAGCCTTAAGAACCGGATGGGCTTGATAGAAAAGATTAAACTGGGTGGCGAGTTCGTACAAGAAGTTGGCCAACAAATTGGGTTTATACGAGCGCTCGACTTCGAGCAGTACGTCGCCAAAGCGGAGCATATATTTTGCCAGGCTTTGTTCTTCGGGTGCAATCAAGTGGACCGGCATGTTCGGCATGGGCTGCCGGTCGGTCAGACCGCCTTTACGGAAGATCGAACGAATACGGGCATACGCATATTGCAGATAGGGGGCCGTATTGCCGTCCAAGGCGAGCAGCTTATCCCAACTAAAGCGATAGTCCATAGTGCGGTTCTGCATCAGATCCGCATATTTGACCGCACCGATAGCAACGACTCTCGCTATATGCGCCTGCTCTTCTTGTGGCAGACCAGGGTTCTTCTCTCGGACAACAGCCAGCGCCCGTTCTTCCGCCTCGTCCAGTAGAGCGGTCAGCTTTATCGGTTCTCCTTCACGGGTTTTAATCGGCTTGCCGTCTTCTCCGAGGATCGTCCCGAAGCAGATATGTTCCAGGTCCATGTCATATCCCCAGGTTCGCGCAGCGGCAAAAAGCTGACGAAAATGGAGCTGTTGGCGGCTGTCGGTGACATACACGATACGATCCGGTTGGAAGGTTGTCGCACGATATTTGATCGTGGCCAGATCTGTGGTGGCATACAGAAATGCGCCGTCTTGTTTCTGGATCAGGAATGGTGTGTCGGCGAGATCTGGGTCATTATCATAAAAGATACAGATTGCGCCTTCGCTGGGTCGGGCGATGCCTTTGTCTTGGAGTTCCCGGACCACATCCGCAAGCATGGAGTTATAGAAGCTTTCCCCCAGCCAATGATCGAATGTGACGTCAAGGCGGTCATAGATGCGCTCGAACGCTTGACGCGAGACCCGCATAAATTCATTCCACAAGGCCGTATTGTCTGCATCCCCTTGCTGCAGCTTGGCCAGCTCTGCGCGAGCACTGTCCGCAAGTGTTGTGTCGGTCTTGGTTTTTGCTTGGACCTCTTTATAAACCCGTTCCATTTCAGACAGGGGATCGCGCTCGTACGCAGCTTGGTCAAGAAACGAGCGATACCCGACGACCAACATCCCAACCTGGGTACCCCAATCACCCAGATGATTGTCCGTCGTCACGCGATGGCCCAGGAAGCGCAAAATACGGGTAAGAGAGTCTCCCAGGATCGTTGAACGGATATGGCCGACGTGCATGGATTTCGCCACATTCGGGGCACTAAAGTCCACGACAATGCTCTCCGGATCAGCGGCGGGTTCCACGCCGAGGCGTTCGTCACGCGCGGTAGAGAGCATGGTTTGCCCCAGCCAGTGCGGATCAAGGTGGAAATTGATAAAGCCGGGGCCGGCAAGGTCCCAGGTCGCAGGAATATCGTCCGGCTTGAGTGCGGCAATCACGGCTTCGGCTAGTTTGCGCGGATTCTGTTTCTGCGCTTTAGCCACAGCCATGACCCCGTTTGCTTGATAATCGCCGAATTTCGGATTGGTCGTCGGGGTGACGATGGCTGGCGCTGTTATACCGCTGACTGCGGCAATAGCCTCGGCGGTCTTTTTCTCTAAGAGCTGTTGTATGGTCGGCATACGGGAAAGTCTTTTGTTATACGTTGCGCTTCAGAATGCTGTCTGCTGTGTAGAGGCTGATTTGTAGCAAAGGCTCTTCCTTATCGGCAAGGGTGGGCGTACATTTGCGCCAGTTATTACTTTGTGCCATGATTTTTTACAGTAACGTACTCTGTCAGCATACAAAGCAGTTTGAACGAACGTAGTCAGGACGCGAGCGAGAAGAGCGAGAGGAGCTATGCAAGGCCCAGCGGATAACCGCGATCCCCAGACACAATGGAGCTACTGGATCACACTCCGCATGGTACACGGTGTCGGAAATGTTACGTATGGTCAATTGCTGGAGAATTTTACTTCACCCCAGGTCGTCCTGAACGCCTCCACAGCTGCGCTGATAGAAACTGGTGTCAGCCCACGTATTGCGCAAATCATTGTGGCATTCGACCAATGGGCGGACGTTGAGGCTGAACTCGACAGGCTGAAGCAGGTTGGGGCGCGTTTGGTCACACGAACAGACGACGAATATCCGGACAGGCTCAAGCAGATCCATGACCCGCCCCTTCTCTCTATGTGCAGGGGAGCTTTGTTCTGGAAGACGGGGTATCAATGGCCATTGTGGGCGCCCGGATGGCCAGTGCCTATGGACGCGGGGTGGCACGCGAGCTTACCCAGGAACTTGCAGCCGGGAGGATCAGCGTCGTGAGCGGGATGGCGCGTGGTATTGATGCCGAGGCTCATCAGGCAACGCTTGAGGCCGGCGGCCGGACCATTGCTGTTTTAGGCTCGGGGCTTGACGTAGTGTATCCACGTGAGCATAAAGCGTTGGCAGAGCATATTGCGAAGAATGGAGCGGTCGTATCGGAGTTTGCCCTCGGTAGTCGGCCCGAGGCCGGGAATTTCCCCTATCGGAACCGGGTCATTAGTGGCATGAGTCTCGGCACGGTTGTTGTGGAGGCAACGGAAAAGAGTGGATCATTGATCACGGCTCAGTGTGCGCTGTACCAGAACCGTGAGGTGTTTGCCGTTCCTGGTCCGATTACGGCAAGCCGCAGCCGTGGTCCACACCGGCTTATTAAGGCCGGCGCAAAACTTGTTGCAAATATTGATGATATACTGAGCGAGATTGCACTCAGCCTCGCACCGGTTGTCCCTTTGGAGCCGGACGAAGAGGTGCTGTTTCGACTGTTTGAAGAAGAGCTGCTACACGTTGACACATTAATTACCGGGAGTGGGCTTGAGACCGCACGTGTGCTTGAAGTGCTGCTTGGGTTAGAATTAAAAGGATCGGTTGCCCAACTCCCAGGGATGTATTTCGCGTCTACGAGAGGAAGCGAAGCAAGAGGAATGTAAGTATGGCGAAGAACCTGGTGATTGTTGAATCTCCGGCCAAAGCGCGGACGATCGGAAAATATCTAGGCCGTGGCTATCAGGTCAAAGCCTCGGTTGGGCATATTATGGATCTGCCCAAGAGCAAACTCGGCGTTGATATTGAGAACGGCTTTACTGCCGAATACCAAATTATCCATGGGAAGGCCAAGATTGTTGACGAACTCAAAAAAGCGGCCAAAGGAAAGGAGCACATCTTTCTGGCTTCAGACCCGGACCGTGAGGGCGAGGCCATTGCCTGGCATATTGCAGAAAAACTCGGCAAGAACGGCCAAAAGATACACCGCGTCCTGCTGAATGAAATTACGAAAAAAGCGGTTCAAGAAGCGATGAAAAATCCTGCGGAACTGAACCAAAAGCGCTACGACGCCCAAGTCGCACGCCGGGTACTCGACCGGTTAGTCGGGTATCAGATCAGTCCGCTGTTATGGAAAAAAGTACGCCGCGGTCTGTCGGCCGGCCGAGTACAATCCGTCGCCGTGCGTATCATTACAGAGCGCGAGCGCGCCATTCGTGCCTTTGTGGCGGTGGAATACTGGTCGATTACGGCTGCACTGGAAGGCGCTGTGCCACCAGTGTTTGAGGCCAACCTCTTCAAGGTTGGTGATCAAAAGGTCGACAATAAGAAGTTTCGGATTGAAAACGGAGAAGAAGCCCAGAAAATTCTTTCGGGTCTGAATGGAGCGCACTGGACGGTTCAGAAGATCGAGAAAAAAGACCGCAAGCGAAATCCGGCTCCCCCATTCATTACCTCGCGTTTGCAACAAGAAGCCTCGCGCAAACTCGGCTATTCGCCCTCGCGGACCATGGGTATTGCGCAGCGTTTATACGCCGGGGTGGAGTTGGGCGACGAAGGCGCGGTTGGCTTGATTACCTATATGCGGACCGATTCGCCTCGTATCTCGCCAGAAATGACCACGGCGGCCCGTGCGCATATCGAACAGACGTATGGGCCGGAGTATGTGCCTGCGAAGCCACCCTCTTTTCGGTCGGGCAAAGCTGCCCAGGAAGCGCATGAGGCCATTCGGCCCACCTCGCTTGAAAATCCACCCAATAAAGTCGCCCCCTATCTCAAAAAGGAAGAACTGGGCCTGTATGCGCTGATCTGGAACCGGTTTATGGCCAGCCAAATGGCCCCGGCTCAATTTGAACAAACGAGAGTGGATATAACGGCCAACGAATATATTTTTCGGGCAAGCGGCCAGGTGCTGCGTTTTGACGGTTTCCTACGCGTTTATATAGAGGGTAAGGACGATAAGACCGAAGAAGAGGACGATACGGAAAAACGACTGCCGGCATTGACCGAGGGTGAACGGCTGACCCTCCACAAAGTGACTCCCAACCAGCACTTTACCCAGCCCCCGCCCCGCTTTACTCAAGCAACGTTGATTAAAGAACTGGAAGATAAAGGCATTGGTCGGCCGTCAACGTATGCCTCCATTATGGGTACGATCCTGAACAAAGAATACGTTGTCGAAGGCGAACAACGGCGCTTGCGTCCAACCGACTTGGGGATGCTGGTTACTGATTTATTGGTTGAATCGTTTCCCGACATTCTGAACGCGGAATTTACCGCAGGTATGGAAGCCGTTCTCGATCAGATCGAAGAGGGCCAGGAAGACTGGCGACGTGCGATTGAACGATTTTATACACCGTTTGCTTTGGATTTGGCGAAAGCCGACAAGGAAATGCGTGATGTCAAAGGCACGGGCGAGCCAACGGATATATCTTGTGAGGAATGTGAAGACGGCAAGATGACGATACGCTGGGGGCGTAACGGGGAGTTTCTGGCGTGTTCAAATTATCCGGAATGTAAATCGACACGCAATTTCACTCGGGACGATAAGGGTAAGATCGTGATGCAAGAGAAGGAAGACGTCTTGACCGACGAGAAGTGTGAAAAGTGTAATCGTCCGATGCAAATCCGCTACGGCCGGTATGGGAAGTTTCTCGGCTGCTCGGGCTATCCGGAATGTAAAAACGTCAAGAAGATAGGCCAACCTGCGGCCCAGTCGTTGGGCATACAATGTCCCGAGTGTGAAGAAGGAGAGATCCAACAGAAATATTCGCGCCGGGGCAAAGTCTTTTACAGTTGTAATCGCTACCCCAAGTGCAAATACGCACTCTGGGATCGGCCCATAGCTGAACCCTGTCCGGAGTGTCAGGCTCCCTTTGTTGTTGAAAAGACAACCAAACGGGCTGGGACAACGCGGCGTTGTGTGCGCGAGGAATGTCACTACCAAGTCAGTGTGGAGCAGGAGAGTGCCGAGCAAGAAGGCGCTGAGCCGGCTGCTGAAGAAATGGCTCAAGCAAGCTGAGGCCATTGTACAGAGCAAATAGACTTGAGCCATGAAAATGGAAGGGCGGCCTCACCAGGTCGCCTTTTTTATGGTCCACTTTCAACGGGTGGCAGGGCAGGCTATAGAACCGCTATGCAGACTGTAACTGTTGTCGGTGGGGGGTTAGCCGGAAGCGAGGCGGCCTGGCAGTTGGCCCAGCAGGGCGTTGCTGTGCGGTTGTATGAAATGCGTCCGGTCCGCCCCACAGATGCCCACCATACTGACAAACTTGCTGAGCTGGTGTGTTCCAATTCCTTTCGGAGTGCTGCGCTTGAAGCCGCCGTTGGCTTACTCAAAGAGGAAATGCGCCGCTTAGGGTCGTTGGTGATGGCTGCGGCTGATAGGGCTCGTGTTCCAGCCGGTCAGGCCTTAGCGGTCGATCGCGATGTTTTTGCGCAGTATATTACGGATGCCTTGGCCGCTCAGCCGCTCGTTGAGGTGCGACGCGAAGAAGTCCAGACTATTCCGTCAGGACCAACCGTCATTGCCAGTGGTCCGCTGACCTCGCCGGCTCTTTCGGATCAACTCCGCGCACTTTTTGGCCGAGAGTATTTATATTTTTACGATGCCATCTCTCCCGTTGTGACAGCTGAGTCGATTGATTCTCGTCGCGCATTTCGAGCGTCACGCTACGGCTACGGTGGCGATGATTATTTGAACTGCCCGCTCTCGCGTGAAGAGTACTATCGGCTCATTGAGGAGATCCTGGCCGCACAGAAAGTTCCGGAGAAGGAGTTTGAACGCTGCATTTATTTCGAAGGCTGTTTGCCCATCGAAGAAATGGCCCGTCGGGGCAAAGACACCCTAGCCTATGGGCCGATGAAGCCGGTTGGTTTGATCGATCCGCGGACGAGAGAGCGTCCATACGCGGTGGTACAGCTTCGCCAAGACAACCGGGCTGGAACTCTGTGGGGTCTGGTCGGCTTCCAAACCAAAATGACCTATCCGGAGCAACGCCGGGTCTTCCAGATGATTCCAGGACTCAGCAACGCCGAGTTTGTTCGTTTAGGCAGCCTGCATCGCAACACGTTTATTGAGTCGCCACGCTTACTCAAACCCACGCTCCAATTCAAACAGCGTAACGATTTATTCTTTGCGGGCCAAATGATAGGCGTTGAAGGCTATCTGGAATCTGCTGCGGCTGGCTGGCTGGCTGGGACAAATGCGGGATTGCAGGTGAAAGGGCAGGGCCTCCTCATACTGCCACAGACGACTGCACTTGGTGCCATGCTTGCCTATGTTACTGACCCTGAGCGTAAAGAATTTCAGCCCATGAACGTGAACTATGGGCTTTTCCCTAGCCTGTCACGACGCTTGCGCGGTCGTGAGAAAAAGTGCGCCTTGGCGGATCGGGCACTAAAAGACCTCGCCGCATGGCAAGCTGAACAGGGCCTGGCCCATTTGGCCGCTCCTTCCCTTGAGACAGTGCAGGGTGGGTCGGACAGTGTGCAAACGTCAGTATAAGTCTGACATATTGGGCATCTGATAGAGTTTCTTATTGAAGACCATCCCTCAGTGTCCGCGCCGCTCGCCCTTCGACGAGCTCAGGGTGAGCGGAAAACGTTCTGCCCGTGGAGGAACCCGTTCGTACTGAGCCTGTCGAAGTAGGAACGTAAATATACAACGATCTACTGGAAACCGTATGATCTGCCCCGTGAGCAGTATAACAACGCGAACTCGCCCAACTGCTCAAAACAGTACAAAACCATCCCCCGCCACCGAACAAAATTCACAGTAAAATCGATCCTGCCCTATACGCCAATTGCCCAGAACAGGCATTTTGAGAAATTCACAAGAAGCAAGTACGTCATCTAATCCGAGTGAAGGAGGTTACTCAGCCTATTTTCGGGACCGCACTGAGTTGTTGCATCAGTCCGAGCGCATCTTCATCCCCCCACATCTCGGCTATCTGGCCATCGACGATGCGGTAAAACGTACTCATGGTTTGGGTGCAATTAAATAAAGGTACCAAACCCGTCATAGGAATAAGAATTTTTCCAGCGACGGCCCCGCAACAACATCGCGCCATGCGTTCCTTCATAAATTCCTCCCAAGGCATATCGCCCTTTTGACTAGATATCTCTGACGATTGGTTTCCTCCATACTAGCTCCGGCCCGCCATGAGGGCCTGCATTTCCTCCTCCGTAGGCATGGTCGCGAACTGGGGCAACGCTGGATTCAGGGTATCCCACGGATAGGCACACGACGTATACAACTCGATCCCGGGCTCGAGGCCGCTCGGGTCGTCCAGGCTAGCCGCTTTCACCGTCGCAATCGGGAGCACGTCAACATCCCCGCTGCCCGGCGATCCACACGCCGGGCAGAAGCCATAGGAGACGGCGTTGCCCTGGTCGCTCGTGACGACACGATACTTTAGTTCGCCCGCCGTAAAGGTCAGGGCCGAGCGAGCGACCCACACATTGGCGGCGAACGGCCCGCCGGTGGCACGTTGGCAATTCCGACAGCGACACAGTGCCAGAAGCAGAGGCGCCGCAGAGCACTCGTAACGAATCACGCCACAGGCGCAGCCCCCCGTAAATGGAACAGAAATAGACATACAGAGAATCCTCCCTTTCTGCTCACGGCCTTTTCACTTTGCCGCAAGCAACAAAAGAGTTTGGGGTCGCCGTAGTCCGTATGTTCCTTTGCAGGAATTGCCCACAACAGCCATAATGAAAAATTCAGCTATTCCTTCGCTCCCGCCTGTTTAACTATTTCGGTGTGACCTTTCTGCGGTCCGGCGCTTGGGGTTAAAGCTCCTTAGGGTGTGGGTAGCCCGAAACGTCTTGTTCATGTTTGAAATCCCACACCCGCAGCTCGCCGGGCTCAATCCGCAGATAAGCGACAGCCGCCTTGCTCACCGCCTCTGCGTAGGCCGGACCGTGCTGTGGCCCGAAATAGCGTAAGGCCACCCGGTCCAGAACTGCGTGGAAGTCGCCGGTCACCCGCTGCGCGACTCCTCGCACCTCAATCCCGCGACTGGCTGGCAAGTCCTCGGCCACGACGATGCTGACGCGCGCCTCCCGCTCAATGTGGCGTGCTTTCACATCACCCTCAAAGATAAGAACGGTAAACCCGCCTTCCCGCCATTCATGCCAGATCGGGGAGAGTAAGACGCGGCCATCCTTAAACGTCGTGGCTAAAATGGCTAACTTGGGCTGCTCAAGAAAATCGCCTAATTCCTCGGGTCTCAAGTTTTTCCGCATACCCTTCTCCTTTCCTTATCTGTGGGAAAACAACAATCTTGTTGGCGGGGCGTATCATCAACCGCAGAGGAGCAAACAAGCAGCTTCGCTGTCAAGAATGCAAGTGCTGCACGGGGCGTCAATTGCCGGGCGGGACGTAGGACAGATGGCTTGCGACTAGCCGCCACTGCCCGTCCATCTTGACCCAACTTTGCAGCACCCGCACGAACGAGGTCGCCAGCGGTCCGTCTTTGGGCTTGACCGTCGCCGTCCCGTTCCCAATGATAATCCCGCTGCTTCCAATGACCCGGAATTTGGGATTTATCGCCCTGGCTGTGTAGCTCTCACTATTGCTAAAAAGCATCTCAAGAAGAGGCAGGAGGGCAGCCTTTCCGGCTATGGGAAACGGCCCGTCCAGCCCAAATACCATCACTTCGTCATGCAAAAACGCCGTGGCCGCGGCAAGGTCGTTCTGATTGAAGGCCGCAAGGTATTGTTCGTAAGCCGCTCGCAGGTCATCCACATCATCGCCACGAGCGATGGATGGTGTGACAAGAAACACCCCCAAGACCACAGCGAGCATCGTCCATCTATAGAGCATAGCGCTCCTCCTTTCCTGCCCCCTTATCAGCTTTCTCCCTGCCAAAAAAACTATTTACTGTTCACGATATGGGACACAAGGGATTTCCTTTGCAGGAATTGTTCAAAAAAGCCATAGTGAGCAATTCGTACTATCTTCTATGAGCACGATATCAGCGGCACCAAATTAGCAAATTAGTCGCCTGCATTCTTGATGTTTGCGAACGGTGATAACCGCTAGTGTTATTCCTATCAGTAGGATACTTATTCCTATTTACTAATACGGTTTCTTATTGATAACTATCCATTAATATCCGTACTGCTCGCCCTTCGACGAGTTCAGGGTGAGCGGAAAACACTCTGTCCTCGGAGGAAGCCGTTCGTACTGAGCCTGTCGAAGTAGGAACGCGAATGTACAACGATCTACTGGAAATTGTGTAAGGAGAGGGAGAACCGTATGGATTTTGAACTACCCGAAGAGTACCGCATGTTGCAGGACACGGTGCGCCGCTTTGTCCGCCAAGAACTGCTGCCGCTTGAGACAACGGTATTGGAGCGTGACACGCAAGGGCTGACGGACGAAGACCTCGTCCCGCCTGAAGCCGAAGAACGCTTGCTTTCCGTCGCACGGGAAGCTGGCCTATGGGGCCTCGATGTGCCGGAAGAGTTTGGTGGGTTGAATCTGGGCGCACTGCCCAAATGTCTCGCTACTGAAGAGTTGTACAAGACGATTACGCCGTTTACCCTTCCGCCTGATGCTCCGAATCTACACATGTTGATGCAAACGTGTACGCCTGAGCAGCGGGAGAAATATCTGCTGCCGTATGCGCAAGGGAAGGCGCAGTCAGCTATTGCTATCTCTGAACCTGGGGCAGGCTCGGATCCAGCCGGCATGCAAACCATGGCTGTTAAAAAAGGTGACCAATGGGTGATCAATGGTCGCAAGATTTGGATCTCACGCGCGCATATTGCCGATTTCATCATTGTGATGGCCGTGACGGATAAAGAGAAAGGCACGCGTGGCGGGATTACTGCTTTCCTGGTTGATAAAGGTACGCCCGGCTTCATTTTGCAGCGCCAAATCCCGGTTATCGGTGGCCACGCTCCCTGGGAGCTGGTGTTTGAGGATATGACTATTCCGGATTCGCACGTGCTGGGTGAAGTCGGGCAGGGGTTTGCGCCCATGCAACTCCGGCTGACCGTTCGGCGCTTAGAGATCGGATGTTGGTGTGTAGGGTTGGCTCAACGCTGTCTGGATATGATGGTGGACTACGCAAAACAGCGTGTGACCTTCGGTCAGAAGCTAGCGGACCGCCAAGCGGTTCAGTGGTTTATTGCGGACTCGGCCATTGATATCCACGCCTCGCGACTGATGGCTCATCACGGGGCGTGGAAGTTCGACCAGGGTGATGACGTACGGCAAGAGGCGTCCATGCTCAAGGTCTTTGCCACAGAAATGGCCACCCGCGTTGCTGACCGGGCGATGCAGATGCATGGTGGGATGGGCATGTCAAAAGAAATGCCGCTTGAGTTTATCTATCGCCGTCTGCGTCCAATGCGGATTTTTGAAGGACCGACTGAGATCCATCGTTGGGTGATTGCGCGCAGACTCTTGCGGGATTAGTGCTGCCAGCATTGCGGTCGTTGCGTCCCGGCACGGGGCAATCTACAGTACAGTCCGGTATACACTCCAGTTCTGCGGAGACAAGAGCAAAAGGGAGAGAAGTATGCGCAGAGCCTACGGTTGGCTATTCGTTTGTATCAGTTTTCTTACCGGTTGTTTCTTGCGTCCTGCGAAACCGATGACTATTGAAGAGCGGATTGCGCCGATCTATCCAGAGTCGCGGCCGGCGGATTGTCAGGTTGGCATGCTGACCGAACCCCCATCTCGACCGTACGATGTGTTTGTCCAGATCGTCTCATATGGCAATAGATTTGACGGGTTGGAAAAAATGAACGCTCTCATTCGGGATAAAGCGTGTGAAGTGGGTGCGGATGCTGTGGTCTTACTGCCGCCACAGGAAGTGGACCATATGAATATGGAAGACTCTTACCCAGACTGGGTCCTCCAAAAGGGACAGGGCCAAACTGGGCGGTATGCTCAATCCGCAGACCGCAAATTTACGTTGTTCCGCCGCGGCTTTGCCCTGGTCTTCAAGGACGCGGACGCACAGGACTAGCCGTCGCTCGTCTGGCGAGTGTGGTTAGTGTGGTCGATGCGCGTCAATATCAATCTCCTGTACGCCTGAGGGCGGAGTCAGCCTAAAGAGCGAGTCGGGTAGAGCCGGGCTGAGCTCGACGTTTTTATACACGAGCGAGACCTGCTGGGCCTCGTGCGCGTCAGACAAGGTAATGGAAAACGGAAAAGAGAGACCTTGCACCTGCCGGTAGTCGGCTAACTGCCCCTGCGTCTGGGTGCTGCCATCGGCAGCAATCATAGCCCAGCGGCGTAGGTGTTTTGTGTGCGTATCAAACCACAGCGCCTCTACGCTGCCATCGGCCTTTGGAAGGTCGAGCCGATAGGTGCCGCCGTGGGGGTCAAGGCGAACCGTATTCGTTGTTCCGCTTTCTGCCTCTACAGAAAAAATCGGAAAGCCCAACAGCAAGCGGGTAATCTCGCGCGCAGACAGCATCAGTCGAGTAAAGCGTCCAATATTCAGCGGGCTTGCCGCTCCGCGGTAGATGACGTTGTCGCGTGGGAAATACGCAGCCAGCATCTGCCCGTCACACGTGTGGATAGCCGCTAAGCTGAGCACCGAAAATAATTCGAGACGAAATCGATCCGGCGCAGCAATTGCGACCGTTTGGTTCGCCGAACCACGTTCTTGTGTGTCCTGGTAGGTTACCCGGGCGAGCCCGCGCAGACCGGTCAGATGCTGTTGGCGTGCTGTGAATGGCCCTAATAATTCTTGGGCGGAGGGGAGGGAAGACGGCGGAAGAGGAGGGCGGTGTGGAGGACGCCTGATCGTACAGCCGCCTGCCCATACAATGACGAGCAGAAAGCAGAAAGACAGCACTGCGTGCCGTTGCCATTGCTGCAGGCAATCCGGAGAGAAGGGACACACTGTACTCGCCTGAGACGGCGTCGCTACGGCAGCCCCGTTTCGCTCGTCTTTTGAATCTCGACGGGTGTCAAGGCCAAGGCATTAAGCTTCGTCCGCAAACGCTGGATCTGAGACTCTTCTGACGTGTTTTGGATTGCTTCCTGGTAGATGCGGGATGCATCGGCGATCCGTCCGGTCTTGTGGTAGGCATCGCCCAGATGTTCGATCAATGTCGGATCTTCATCGACTAGCTCAACGGCGCGTTCGAGGTGCTGAATTGCTTCCCTATATTCTCCGCGTTGATAATAGACCCACCCCAGGCTGTCAATATAAAAGCCATCGTTTGGTTCAATTGCGAGCGCGGCTCGAATGAGGCTCTCCGCCTCATCAAGACGTACGCCTTGCTCAGCCCACGTATACCCGAGGTAGTTGAGCGCAGCCGCGTTCTTGGGGTTGAGTGCAATCGCCTTTTGCATGTGCTGGATGCAGCGGTCCTTCTCTTTCTGCTCATCGTAGACCGCTCCCAAGGTGAAGTGGTATTGATCATTGTCTGGTGCGAGGCTAACAACTTTCTCAAGGACGCTGATTGCTTTGGTACGATTATCATTTTCTCGGTGCAGTGAGGCGAGAAAACCCAACAAGTCCAGATCGTCCTTTTTGACGTTCAACGCGCGTTCCACCTCAGCAATGGCCTGGTCGAGCTTCTCCTGGCGTTGATAAATATAACTGAGATAGACGCGGGAATCAGCAAAATATTCCGAGTCGGGTGGAATACGTAATAACTCGACGGCCGCTTTCTCATCGTCTTTGGCTTCCGTATAAATGACGCCAAGAAAATATCTGGCTCTGTGGTTATTGGGCTGGGCTGCCAAGACGAGGTTGAGTTCAATACCGGCCTTTTCATAATTGCCTTTTTCCCGGTAGATCAGGCTGATTTTGAGTCGGGTTTGTTGTGGGTCTGCCTCAATCTTCTCAAGCACACGAAACTGATGCAGCGCGTCATCAAGCTTCTTCTGACCCAGGTAGAAACGCCCGAGACGTTTACGCACCTGTTCACTGTGGGGATTGATGGCGAGCGCTTTTTGATACACCTCTCTGGCCTGGGTGGTCTTCTTTTGCATTTCGTATACCAGCGCAAGGTCAAGCAACACCAATTCAGACTGCGGATTGAGACTCAGCGCCTTCTGGTAATACGTTTCCGCCTGATCCAGCTGTTTGGCTGCCGCTGAGGTCTGCCCCAAGTAGTAATACCCCAGAACGGAGTACGGGTAACGTTCGACAAGTTTTTTCAGAATGGCTGTGGCTTTTTGGAATTCCTCCTGCTTGGCATATAAGGTGCCGAGGTAGAGGTAGGGCTCTTGGTTGTCAGGCTCGCGCTTGAGCAGTGTCTCATAAACCTGAACGGCTTGTGTTTCTTTGCCGCTAGAGGACAGGAGACCGGCGAGCAGGAGCTGGGCGTCGACGTTGTCCGGTTCAATCGCAACGGCTTTTTTGCAGTGCTCGAAGGCTGCGGCCAGCTTGCCTTGACGAACGGCCAGGGTGGCGAGTCGGAGACGCAGAAACGGGCTATCCGGATCGTTTTTTACGGCCTGTTCAAGTTCAGTCAGAGCCCTTGCGTAATCACCGCCATTGAGCGTGACCTGACTTTTGAGAAAATGTCCCAGGGCTTTGTCCTCAGGTGTCAGGACGACCGGGGTGCCCGGAATTTGCGCAGCTCGTGCTGGAGACGGTGTGACAACCGCAGGCGGTGGGAGAGGAGGCGGAATTGGACGAGTGGCGGTACACGCGCCAAGAGCAGTAACAAGACAGACTGAGACTGCCTTACAAACAGGGTTATTGGCATGCATGCTCAGAGGGTAGCACGCGGTGAAATTGACGGTCAATCCTGGGACGGACAGGAATTGGGGAAGAAGGACAAATTTTTGGACGATCCCAGCTGAGCCAGCGATACTGGCCGTACCCACACTCTTGTGTTGAACCCTGAGCCTTCCCTGTTGCGTACGCTGGGTGAGCGACGATATGCTGATCGTCCGTCAGGAAGCGAGTCGAGAGCGCGCTGTGTCGAACACGTGATGCTTAGCGAATTTTACGATCTGAAACGCCTGTTCAGCCTGCGCGAAACGATAGCGCGTTGTGATGGAGCTGCACCCAGCACGGCCCGTCTGCTCTCTGTGCCGATCCGTTCGACACCACATCGGATCGGGGTGCTGTGCGGCTCGTTTAACCCGCTGACCCTGGCTCATACCGAACTAGCCGATCAGGCGTGTCGAACCTTTCAGCTCGATCAACTCCTGTTTACATTGGCAAAGGTCACGGTGAATAAGGAACACGTGATCGGCCTGGGGTTGGAGGATCGATTGTTACTCCTCCTGCTCTATACAGCGCAGCGTCCAAAAACAGGAGTTGCGCTGGTCAACCGTGGGTTGTATGTCGAGCAAGCCCAGGCTTTTTGTGCGATTTTCGGGCAGCAGGTTGCTCTGTTTTTCATCGTCGGTATGGATAAGCTCATCCAGATTCTGGACGCGCGTTATTACCAAGATAGAGAAACGGCCCTTGCTCAGCTTTTTTCTCTCACATCTCTTGTGGTAGCGAATCGAGGGGAAATGGGACGACGCGCCTTCGATGACCTGCTGAATCAGCCCGCCAACCGACCCTATCAGGCAGACGTACACTTCTTAGCGCTTCCGGAGTCGGTCGGGAATCTTTCCTCAACCGCAGTGCGAGATGCGCGAGATGTGCGAGGTGCCCAGGTGCCGCCTGAGGTGGCAGCGTTTCTAACTGACACCCACGCATATGCAGTCCTTCAGCAGCACGATGAAGAGATGCTTGATGTCTATGCTATCCGTCTTGATCTGTTAGATCGGCTTATCAAGGTACGCGCCTGGGCGGAACAAGAAGTCGATTTTCGACAGCTCATTGAGCAAACGCGTGCGCCTGATGCGAGAGGCCGGGCGCTCCGCCAGGCGGCGACTGGAGCGGAGTTGCGTACCCTCGTGCGGAAGCCGGCCTAGCGTCTCTCCTCCTCGGGTGGTAGCTTTCCGCCGCGTTGTGTCATGTTGAGGAGGCAGGAGGAAAGATGAGTAGTCAGCCCATCTCTGACTTTTTGAAACACCACTTTCGACATTTTAACGCTGCCACGGTCATTGACGCGGCTGATGCCTATCGGCGTCATCTCGATCAGGGCGGAAAAATGCTACTAGCCATGGCCGGAGCCATGAGTACGGCCGAGCTTGGCCTGTCTCTTGCCGAAATGATTCGGACCGATTGTGTCCATGCGATTTCCTGTACAGGGGCCAATCTAGAGGAAGACATCTTCAATTTGGTGGCACACGACCATTATGAGCGCGTTCCGCACTACCGTGATTTGACCCCTCAGGATGAAGAGATTTTGCTTGAGCGGCATATGAATCGGGTCACGGATACGTGTATTCCTGAGTTTGAGGCCATGCGCCGCGTGGAAGGCGTGCTGCAGGAATTATGGATGCAGGCGGATCACTCGGGTCAGCGCGCCTTTCCGCATGAAACCTTGTATGAAGTGTTGCACGCCGGAATGCTGGAGCCCTATTACCAGATTGACCCGAAAGATTCCTGGGTCTATGCCGCTATGGAAAAAGATCTGCCTATTGTCGCGCCGGGCTGGGAGGACTCAACCTGCGGGAATCTCTATGCGAGCTATTGCATGACCGGGTTGATCAAAAACATACATACGGTCCGGCATGGCATCGAGTATATGACCTATCTGGCTGACTGGTATAGCGCAGTATCCGCTCAGCACTCGATTGGATTTTTCCAGATCGGCGGCGGCATTGCCGGAGACTTCGCCATCTGTGCCGTGCCCATGCTGATCCAAGATATGAAGCGGACGGAAACTCCGCTGTGGGGCTATTTTTGTCAGGTTAGCGATTCCACCACCAGCTATGGTTCGTACTCTGGGGCCGTACCGAATGAAAAGATTACCTGGGGCAAACTGGCGGTGAATACTCCACGCTATCTGATTGAGTCTGACGCTTCGATTGTCGCGCCACTGATCTTTGCTCAAGTGCTGGGACAATGATAAGGATGGAGACGATATGCCCCTGGAAAAAGAGAAAGACATTGCCATTGCTGCGGCGCGCACTGCGGGCGATATTATTCGTCAAATCTATGCGACAGACTACAGCGTCGATTACAAAAGTCATGATAATAGCCCGGTGACGATTGCTGATCGGGCAGCCAACCAAAAGATCCAGGAGATGCTCCAGGGGGCTTACCCTGATTATGGTTGGTTGTCTGAGGAGACTGTGGACTCGTCTGACCGTCTCGCGTTCCGTCGTGTTTGGATTGTCGATCCCATAGACGGGACCCAAGAGTTCATCCGGAAAATTCCGGAATTTGCCGTGTCTATTGGACTCATAGAAGATGGGCAGCCTATTCTCGGTGTCGTGTACAATCCGATCCCCGACCAACTCTTTTGGGCCATACGTGGACAAGGGTCTTGGTGTAGGGAGCAGCAATTGCGCGTCCCCGAAACGCCTCGTCTAGCCGAGGCGACGATCCTGTCGAGTCGTTCAGAAATGAAACGCGGAGAATGGAAAGATCTCACTGCTCTTTTCCATGCCCGTCCCATGGGCAGTATTGCCTACAAGCTGGCCTGTATTGCAAATGGTGAGGCGGATGCCTCCTTCACCCTAGTACCGAAAAACGAGTGGGATATTTGTGCGGGGACACTGCTCGTGGAAGAGGCTGGTGGAACCGTGACAAATCTGAGAGGAAAGCAAGTGATCTTTAACCAACCCACCACGCTGTTACAAGGCTTGGTTGCGAGCAACGGTCGTCTCCACGCGCAGCTCCTAGAGCTGATTAGGCCGCGGTTGACTGATCGGCATCGGGCTGAGGATCGGCAGTAAGAGAAAAAGCCTAGTTGACGCGAGGTCTTCTGCAACGCTAGGGTGGAAAGAAGAGAAAGGAGCAGTCGTGGCTCAACTTGCTACACTCCTGCGAGGCCGTCCAAAACCTCGCTGTCCCATCTGCCATAAATGGAACCGTGTCTATCTGACTGGTGGTTCGTTCCTGTCTGAATGTGTGCAATGCGGATCGCCGTTGGATGTCCGTCGTCCACAGGCGCTGTGGGGCGCCATTGTGGTTGGTCTGAGCGTACTCATTCTTGCCGTAACGATTCCACTCTTGGCGTGGTAGTAGGGGCAAGGTGACCTCACCCTTGCTTACAGCGCTTGCGTTTTCGAAGGCGGTGTCGGTTCAGCGTCTAGGCGAACGTCTTTTTCTACCGTTTTTTCATCTGGAACTTCCGCGCGCTCAAGGACGAACGGTTTGCCTTGTCCTGTCGGATTTGTCACAAAGATATCATACGAGCCCGTGTCCAGCGCAAAACGATGCTCTTTCCCAGGCTCACTCCGGGCGATCTCTTTTTGTGTTCCTGCTGCATAGATAATGACATGGGTGACCGGACTCACGTCACGTCCGCCGAGGAGAGGATGGACCCAGAGCTGGCCGCGCACACGTTCCTGCAAAGTCAGCTCTTGTAAGCCTCCACGGTAGAGTTCAATATCACGCCACCAGCGACTCTGGGGTGGCGTTGCGACCTTGACGTCAACCACTCCAGGCTGAGCCATGATGCGTTCTCCACTCAGGAATTCTCCGAGCAGCTCTTTTGAAACGTTATCATAGATTTCAACGCCGAGACCCAGATCTTGGCCTTTTTTGTCCAGGACGTTTACCTGGAGTTCGGCTACCTCGCTGATAATGATAGTGCTTGTTCGGCCTGCTCTGACGAGTACGCGCTCGCGCGATATCGTTCCACCCAGGACATCGAGTTCGACCCGATACGCTCCTGGTGAAAGTGATATCGGTCTGCCCAAAGGAGCCATGCTGACCAGGGTTTGGGGATCTGTGGTATAGATCCTGGCCTGTGCATCCCCCTGTTTCCCTTCTTCGGTAGAGGTCCGAACGATGAGCGAGCCCCTTGGCTCTGGCTCCACTTGATGCTGAGCAGCGTAGATAGCATACGGTAAAAGTGGCAAGGATGGTAAGAGTGGCGAGAGTGAGAAGAGGAGAAGACTAACCAGACAGACCAAGATCCAATACTGTTTCATCGTTGAAAGATTCCTATAAAAAGGCCGACTGGCTTATTTCTCAATCGGCAAATCTTCTCGATTGCCCCACTCCGCCCATGAGGCGTCGTAATTCCGGACCTTGTCAAAACCAAGTAGCCGCAGGGTGAAAAGTCCGTGCGCCGCACGGATACCGCCCTGTCAATACGTGATGACTTCACATTCAGGTCTGACCCCGGCCTGCTCGAATATGGAACGAAGTTCTGTCGCCGGCTTAAACTGCTTCGTCTTGGGATCAACATATTTGAGCCATTCGAGATGGACGGCGCCGGGAACCCGCCCGCCGCGCTTAGTGCCCCGATCGTTTTCGCCCCTCCATTCCGCGTCGGAACGCGTGTCGAGGAGCACAGTATCGGTGCCGGTCGCGTTCTGAACCTGCTCCCAACGGGCAATGAAGTCCTCATGCACCTGCGGTGTAAAAGTCGCCATTGTCGGGCGAGTGATCGCATTTGTCACTGGCCTGCCTTCGGCCAACCAGGTATCCCATCCCCCGTTCAGCACTTTAGCGTTGGTATGACCGTAATAATTGAGTGCCCACCAGAGCCGTGTTGCATACAGGCCGCTAAAGCCATCATAGGCAACCACGAGGTTGTCCGCGTCGATCCCAAGCGCGCCCATGGTCTGGGCAAATTGGTCCGGGCCCATAATATGCAGAGCCTCTTCTTCTTCTTTCAAATAATGATGCCCACGAAAGGTAATCGCACCAGGAATATGGGCGCGTCGGTATGCCTCACGGTTGTCACAATCGACTAGTCGAATAGTGTCGTCCTGGAGATGGGCTGCCAGCCATTGGCTATCGGCCAACATCTCCGGTCGAACATAGCCTTGGTCCGCCATGGAGTGCCTCCTTTTGTCATGTATTGTAATCGACTCTCGGAATGGAAGCCAGCAAGGTGCATGAAAAATATCGGCCCAGCGTAGCGTTTTCGTGTGTGGATTCCAAACCCCTTGTCGATGACACTTTCGGTTAAGGAAGCTGCGGCATTTCCGACTATGGCTATGGAGGAATAACGCCATGAAAATTACGACTCCGCTACTCTTTTTTCTGCTCAGGAGTCTGCCTGTTTCCGTGTATGCGGGGGCCGTGCGTGAGGTTGAATTGAGCGACGGGAGTGTGCTGCAAGCCGAGGTCGTCGGCATGCGCCATGGTGCGTACCAGCTGCGTTCGAGCACGCTTGGAGAATTTGAAGTGCCGGAATCTCAGGTGGTTGCGATTCGGACGCCACACAGTGAACCGGCTCCCGCGCCTGCATCGGAATGGGACGGAGACGTGGCATCCCCGCAACCCCAACAGAATCTTCCAGCAGCAGGAGCACTGCAGCAGGCGCTGACGCAAGACCCGGCGGCACTGAACAAAATTCTCTCTCCCTCCAAAACGATCCGCTGGTTCAGAGCATCCTCGGTGATGAAAGCACGATGCAGGCAGTGGAGTCCGGAGATCTGGGCGCGTTGCTCAATGATCCTAAGATCAAAGCGCTTATGAATCATCCCACTGTTCGGGACCTGGGACAGAGCTACGGGCAGTAGTTCTAGAAATGCACAACCTTCCGGCGGGCGCTATTTGTCGCGCCTTTCGTGGGCAAGGTGAGCCTGCTTAACGTTGTGTGTATGGCGTAATAATCTCGCGCGCAAACTCCACAATACTCTCCTCTACAAGCCCCCACGGCGGCGAGATCACAATCTGGGTGAGGCCGGCCGCTTCAAGCTGGCTGAGGCGCTCAAGGATGTCCTCCTTCGAGCCGGTCAGACTCATTGAACGGATCGCCTCGGGTGGAATGAATTTTTCCTCGCCAGGATGCAGAAAGCGGGAGTGCGTAGCGTGAATATCTTCCCAGCGGGCGTCTAAATAGCGTTGGTATTCTGGGGTTAAGAACTGCTGCAAAAAGGGTGGAACATCTTTGCCCTGCTTGGCAACCTCATATGCATAGTGGAGGGCCACCGCGATGCGTGGACCGACCCGAGAAAGTACACGTGGGCTGGTGAGTGCTTCCCCCGGCTGCAGTACGCATGAGACCCCCAGTGTGACCACAGCAAAGTCGTGTGGTTTTCCGCCTGCTCGGTTGTCCCAGCCCTTTGCCACTGCGGCGAGATTGTTTTTCAGTAGATCTGGAGAGAGGAGACTTAATGTTAAGAGTCCGTCACCTAACTCGCCGGCTATAGCTTGGGCTTTGGGATGCGAGGCTGCCAGATAGACCGGGATCGGATCGTGGGTATTGATATAGCCATGCTCCAGATCCATAAATCGAATCTGACTCTGGCGTCCCCGCTCGTGATATTCGGCACTCTCTCTGCGTAGCAGCCTTTGGCACACCTCGACGGCATGCCGAAATTCTTGGAGTGAAACAGGCGGCATGCCCATGGCGCGCCATGCGGTATGACCAGTACCGAGTCCCAGAATGACCCGGCCTGGTGCAAGTTGATGAATCGTCGCAATGGAATGGGCAATAACGGGCGGAATACGGGTGCCGACAATGGTCACACCCGTGCCGAGCCGAATAGTCTGCGTATGCTCTGCCGCTAATGTCATGCACGCATACACGTCTGAAGTAATCATTTGGGAGTCCACAAACCAGACGTTACTGAATCCCATTTGCTCAGCCAGGATGGTGTGTTTCCAACCATTGTGAATATGGGACTGAAATCCTACTCCGAAGTCCATAAGACGGCCTTTCCAGCAATGCTTGCGCTACTTACCTGGGCTCCAATGGCATCCCTTCCCGTTTCCGTACATCGTTCAGATAGGCCAGGATGCCTTCTTCAACCGTATACTTGGGAGTAAAGCTGAGCTCATCTCGGAGCCTGTCCGTCTTGACTAACGAGGTCATGACGTACGGCTTATCACTCACCGAGACATCGGCTTGAGGCATAAGCTCCCGCATATAGGCAGTGATCTCGCCGGTTTTGCGGCTCGGCCCGGCCATATTAAAGAGGTGAGATTTCGGGTTTTCGGTATGATAAGCGAGGCGAAAGACCTCAGCTGCATCTGCCACATACAGCCAGTCTGCAATCTGTTCATCCGGCGGCATGACAACGGGCTTGCCGAGTAAGGCGAGTTCGGGTGCAACCATAAAATGATCTCCGGCTGCCCCGCGCCGCTGGCCACGTCCCTCGCCAAACACCGAGGTTGGCCTGATAGCAATCAGATCCATCCCATAGGCATGATTATAATAGTCCGCCGTATGCTCGTTGAACAATTTACACGCTCCATACAGGCCGGCCTGGTTGCTGGTTGACGGAGCTGGTGGGTCATCTTCGCCAAGCTTTGGAGCGGTGAGTGCTGTTCGTTCGGGAAACACGGCAACCGAACTCATATAGACGACGCGTTTAATGCCGCTCAGCCGTGCGGCTTCAAAGATATGCGTCGTTCCAATGCAGTTGACGTTAATCGATGGCAGCGGATTCCGTATGCCGCCAGTGCCGAGGTAATAGGCGAGGTGAATAATACCTTCGATCGTATTGCGCTGGATGACATCCATCATCGCGGTCACTTCCATCACGTCGCCTTGTAAGACCTTCACCTTGTCTGCGATGTCGGCAACCGCCTGCCGATTCGGCATGGCGTCGAGGATGACGACGTTTTCACCCGATTGGACCAAATGTCGCGTTAAATGTCGTCCCAAAAAACCTGTTCCGCCGGTAATGAGAATCGCCATATTCAAAGCCTCCTGTGTGTTTGGTGTGTAACACAGGTTGATGTTCTTCGGCCAGACAGTGAAGGCCCTAACGGGATCGGATGAGAAAGAGGATGTACAAAGAAAAAGGGTGGGCCTATGGCCCACCCTTTCCATCAACGGGACGAGAGCGGAAAGCGCTTATCCGGCTGTCGGCGTGCTCACTCAGCTACGGCACTCAATTTCTGACAAGGCTGCAACACTGTGTCTACACTCTGCGCTACGATACCGAAACGTTGAGTGAAGCGGTGGCTAGCGTGACGCTGGTTAACACCGCCAAGATACTGGCGGCGGGCGATCAGATAAAATCTGACGTTCCGCCACCTCTAGAGTAAGCAGGCTGTGGTACGGGTACCGACGTTAAATCGGAGTAAGCCGCGGTCAGATCTCGACCGTTTTTTTGACCCGCATGCGGTAGCCATGCGTGACCGACAGCATGATTTCTTCGGGAGAGAGATTCTCAGGAAGGAGGGTGCCGCTAATCTGCGCCTCATGAAGGCTGGCGCCCTCAAGGTTGGCCTGGCTGAGATCAACGCCGCGTAGATCGGCCTTGCGCAGATACGCGCCGCTCAGGTCGACTCGGTGGAGGTCAAGCCCGCGCAGATCGGCAAGGCGCAGGTTGGCGTTCTTGAGATCAATCGATTCCGCCCCCGCTTTCGCCTTCTGATTAAACTCATCAGCCTTTCCGCCCCGAAGGAGCCGGATATCCTCGTTATCCCGGACGAGCGTGTCTCCAAGCATGTGTGTGTCCTCCATGTGGTTTCGAACTCTCTCTTCATCGTACTAAAAATTGTACTAAAAATGCCAATCGTGATGCGAATTTTCTTTCAGCCTCGGGTCGAGTCAAAGAGGCTGCGAGAAAGGAGTCTTGGCGGAATCTTGCCGGAGGTCGCCCGCGCCCTCCATTTTTCCTATACTCAACAAAAACCATGTGAAGATATGAAACGGCTTCTGGCACTGCTCTTATTCTATGTGTGGCCTTGCTCTTGCCTTGTATGTTGAGCTGGGCCGAGGTGGGATCTCAGTCGAGGTCTAGGGAAAACTCTATGCAGACAGTACACCTTCCGGGATTGCAGGCGCCGGTCGAGATACTGACCGACCGCTGGGGTATCGCCCATATCTACGCCAAGAATCAGCATGATGTGTTCTTTGCGCAGGGCTATAACGCCGCAAGTGATCGACTCTTTCAGCTTGAGATTTGGCGGCGACGTGTGACCGGCACGATGGCCCAGATTCAAGGCCCGAAAGCTCTGGAGCGCGATATTGGGGCACGGCTGCTCCGTTTTCGCGGCGATCTGAAGCAGGAGTTCCAACACTACCATCCGGACGGAGAAGAAATTATCTCGGCTTTCGTGCAGGGCATAAACGCCTACATCAAACTCACGCAAGAGAAACCGGATCTCCTCTCGCCCGAATTTCGCTTATTAGGCATCACCCCGCAGCCCTGGTCGCCGCAAATCGTGCTTGCACGCATTGGCGGCCTCTTTCGGAACCTGGAGACCGAGATTGTCATCGCGAATGCGCTCCAGACTATGGCGTCGGATACGATTCGGATGATGTTGCACCTGCATCCGGGAGAACCGGACCTGACCGTGCCCGAGGGGCTCGATCTCTCAACAATTCCGAGCGATATACTGATATATTATCAGGCTGCACGCATGCCGGTTGCATTTGAGCCGGAAGATATTATTGACCCAAAGCACCGAGCCGCACAGGCAAACCCAGCGGCGGCGCAAGCCGCGGCTCGCCTGCTCCAAGAGACGGCGGCCACAGAAGGTGAGGGGAGTAATAACTGGGTTGTCAGTGGCAAGAAAACGCTCTCCAGACACCCGTTTATGGTCAATGACCCGCACCGTTCGATTACCGCACCGTCACTGCGCTACTGGGTCCATCTGGTGGCGCCCGGCTGGAACGTCATCGGCGGTGGAGAGCCGCACCTGCCCGGCGTTTCCATCGGGCATAATGAGCATGGGGCGTGGGGGCTGACTATCTTTCCTACGGATTCGGAGGACCTATACGTCTACAAAACCAATCCGGACAACGCCGATCAGTATTGGTACCGCGGTGCATGGGAGGATATGCGGATTGTCCAAGAGACCATTTCGGTCAAGGGCCAAGAGTCGATGACTATTGACCTGAAATACACCCGCCATGGTCCTGTCCTCGCCGAAGACCCGGAGCAGCACCAGGCATTCGCCCTGCGTGCGGCGTGGCTGGACGTCGGTGGAGTGCCCTATCTGGCCAGCCTGCGCATGAATCAGGCTACCACCTGGCAAGAGTTCCGTGAGGCGTGTGTGTATTCCCATGCGCCGTCTGAGAACATGGTCTGGGCCGACACCCAGGGCAATATCGGCTGGCAAGCGGTTGGTCTTGTTCCGCTACGGCCAAACTGGAATGGCTTGGTGCCTGTGCCAGGCGACGGTCGTTTTGAGTGGAATGGGTATGTACCCATGCAAGAACTGCCGTATGTGCTGAATCCGCCTGAAGGCTTTGTGGCTACCGCAAATCAGGAGAATCTTCCGCCGGGGTATCTCTATCCAGTGAGTTATTTCTGGCTTGAGCCGTATCGTTTCTCCCGTATCCAGGAAGTCCTCGCAGAAGGAACGAATGTAACGACTGTTGAGATGATGCAGCTCCAGAATGACGAATACTCGATTCCGGCTCGCATGCTCGTACCGCTCCTCCAAAATATCCACACAGATCTTCACTCTGATGAGGCACTGGTCCAGCCTGCTGTAGACAAGCTCCAAGCGTGGGATTATGTGCTCGACAAAGACTCCATTGCGGCCGGAATCTATGTCGCTTGGCAACGGCAGTTGTGGCAGAAATTCCGAGACAAGCATGTGCCTGAGTCGCTGCGTGCATCGTTTTCTCGCATGACCCTCACCCCCATCATTCGCAGCCTGCTCGCCCCGGATGGCAGCTATGGTGCTGACCCGCTGGCAGGACGCGATCAGTTTGTCCGCGAGAGTTTCGAGCAAGCCGTACAAGTTCTGACTGCACGCTTTGGCTCGGATATAGGCCAATGGGCGTATGGCCAAACGGACTATCATCACATCACCATCAAACACATGCTGAGCGAAGCCGTGAATGCCGAACTACGAGCACAGCTTGAAGTCGGCCCCATTCCGCGCGGAGGCGATGGCTTCAGCATCAATAATACCGGTGCGGAGGACCTCCAAACGATAGGCGCGTCTTTTCGGATTATTGCGTATCCGGCTGACTGGGATCGGTCGCTCGGCATGAATACGCCTGGACAGGCCGGTGACCCGGCCCAAGCGCATTACCGCAATCTATTCCCCCTGTGGGCCGAGGGCAAGTATTTTCCGGTCTTGTACTCCCGAGACAAAATCACAGCAGTGACTGAACACAAGACCTTGCTCCAGCCCGCTCAGTAACTCTTTCCTGCGGTCCGCTTCTATATTTTGGGAAAAAACGGACGATGTAATCAGTTAACAGACTAGACTCTTCTTTAAGCAGCCCGTCGGATCTTGTTCTTTCTCTCTTCCCCTTCTCTCCTTTACGGACAAAGTTTTGAGGCAAATTTTTACCCTGCATGCTAAGACCGGTAGGGAAAGGAGATCGCCATGAAAGTCGCGGCGGGTCGGGAGTTCTTTGTTCGGGTTGGAGCCCAAGCGCAGGCAATTTTCCCAGAGCTCAGCTGGGCACTGATTGAAAAAGACGGCTCATGGTCCGAGCCTCCGGATGCGTGTGACCTCGTGGTGCTGGCTGGCGATGCCTATCGTGCCGAATTTATTGACGCCGCAGTGCAAATGCCCCAGCCGTGTTGGGCGCATACCGAAGACGCCGGGACGGACGGGCGCTTTTACGACGCCATGCATGCCAAGGGGGCCTTGGTAACCCATAGCCCTGGTGCGAACGCGCCTGAGGTGGCCGAGTTTGCCCTTGCTTTTCTTCTCTGGTCAGTGAAACGGTTTGGAGAACTCTGCGCGCATCAGCGTCAGCATCGTTGGCAGGGACTGGGGCAAGAACTAGGGCTGGAGAGCCTGAGCGATAAAACCGTCCTGGTGGTCGGCTTGGGTGCGATAGGAAGCCGGATTGCGACTTTGGCTAAAGGATTTGGCATGCGCGTGCTGGGCATTCGCCGATCAACACAGCCCGTTGCCGGAGTGGATCAACTCGGCAGCCTGGCTGATCTGCACGCATTCTTACCCGAAGCGGACTGTGTCATTTTGGCGATTCCGGCGTGTGCTGAAACAACAAATCTTATTGGGACGAGCGAGCTGGTTGGCATGAAGCCTACTGCCACGCTGATCAATATTGCGCGTGGGTCCATCGTTGATATTGGGGCGTTGAAAGAGGCGCTCAGAATCGGAACGATCCGGCAAGCCTGCCTGGATGTTTTGCCGACCGAGCCCTGGCCCGCTGACGATGATCTGTGGGATATGCCGAATGTGTTTATCACGCCCCACACGGCATCTACCTCACCGCTCTATTTGTCACGTGTGGCGGAGCTGTGGCTGGAGAATCTTCGCCGCTATGTGCGCGGCGAAGAGTTGCTGCATCGAGTTATTGTAACGTAGGGGCGCCTCTTATGGGACCAGCCGGTCGCCCCTACACGCTAGACCGAATCTTAGACCGAACCTTTCTATAGCACTTCCGCCTCTCGTAACTTCCCGACTTCCTCCCACGAATAGCCCAGCATCTCAACCAAGACCTGCTCGGTATGTTCGCCGAACTCCGGCGCAGATGCTCTGGGGTCGGCTGGAGTTTTGCTCAGAATAAGAGGCGAGCCGACAATTTGGGTTTCGCCCCAGGTCGGATGCTCGTAGTCCACGATATAGTCGTTGACGCGCATTTGCGGATCATCTGGCAGATCGGCAATGTTGTTCACGAATGTATAGATGAAGTCGCCACCTTCTTTGAGGATGCGCATCCATTCCTCACGCGGCTTGGAAGCGAAAATATTATCGACAATGGCGATGATCTCTTCGGAATGCCGACCGCGCACTTTCATGTTCTCAAAACGAGGATCTTTTCCCAGCTCCGGGATGCCCAGCGTTTTGCAGAAAGCCAGCCAGTAGCGGTCGGCTTGGGGCATGGCCAGGCAAATCCATTTATCGTCTTTACACTTATAATGATTCCAGAGCGGGTTGACCGCCTTGGTACGATAAAAACGTTTAAACTCCTTGCCCAGCGTCAGCCGACAGGCGAGGTTCAGGCCCTGCAGCGCCATCATGCTGCCGAGGTGAGAGGTATCGACTTCTTGTCCTATACCTAAACGTTCCCGTGCCAGGAGCGCCACGGTAATCCCGTGGGCCAGCATAATCGCACCCATTTGGTCGGCGATTCCGCCCGTCACATTCATCGGCTCCATGTTCGGCTCCCCGGCTGCGGTCATGATGCCGGACCGTGCCAGACCCATATAATCGAAGGAGGGCTCTTCGGCATCGGGTCCTTGCGGACCATAGCCGGTAGCACTGGCATAGATGAGTTTCGGGTTGTACTTGGACAGAGTGGCGTAATCGAGACCGAGCCTGGCGGCCACGCCTTTGCGATAGTTTTGGACAAACACGTCTGACTTCTCGACCAGCTTGTACATGATTTCCCTGGCTTCGGGCTTTTTGAGATCGAGCGTCACACTTTTTTTATGGCGGTTATTGGCTTCAAAATAATAATTGCGGGTGCCGGTTTTGGCCCCGGCAATTTGCATAACCCCGCGTCCGGGATCGCCACCCACGCGCTCTTCAATTTTGATAATCTCGGCTCCAAGGTCGCCCAGCATCATGGTCGCGACCGGACCTTGCTGCCAGATCGTCCAGTCAAGGATACGGATTCCATCTAGGGGCTTGGCCATAATCCTGCCCTCCTTTGACAGTTGTTCTTTTGTCATACGTTCCCGGCTGCCCGAACTCTAGCACAAGGCAAAGTGGTGGACAAAGCGGAAAAAGAGGGCCCACCGAAAAAGACGCGCACACCCCAGCCGGGTGTGCGTCTACGCGCTATTTCTTTTGAGACTCCCAAAACCGGTCGGACGCGTTTTTTATCTGATCCCGAAGCCTGATGAGCAAATCTCCATTGCCGTACAAAATAAATACCGTCGCTGCGGTCGCACCAACAATAAAACCAAACCAGAACATCAGTCTTACCTCCTATATCGCCGGAGCCTTAATAACATCCGCGATTTTGGGAATCACTTCCCCAGCCTTTGTTTGTTTTGCGTGTAATGATGAAATTCATAACCTGTGCCGTACAGGAATCAATTATTGTTTTGTCCTCTCTGTGCGTTCGCCGTTGTGTCCGTCCCTTTCTCGTGGAGGAAATTGGTCACGATGTCAAGAAAGGCGGAAGGTTGGTCTAAGAAAATATGATGGCCCGCAGCCGGGATTTCTCTGCCTTGGGCCTGCGGACAGGCGTGTAGCATCTGTGCCAATTTTTCTGCTGAGAGATTTCTGCTGTTCTGGCCGCGTAAGAAGAGTGTGGGGCAAACGATAGTGGGCAGGAGCGGGGTGAGGTCGCACGGCTGACGGATCATGGCCGCACGATTTGCTTTGAGGTGCAGGTTGCCAGCCTCGCCAGGCTGCACGCTGTGGTGCGCAATGTGGCGCAGGAGATCCGCAGTCGCCTGTGTGTCTGCGGGAAGAAGACGAAAGCGATTATGCAAGTCTGCCTCGTCTTGATAAATCGGCGGCGGCAGGGTGCGCAGCAGACGCATATACCGGCTCTGCCGCAGCTGAGGGCCGATGTCTACACTTAATGAACGCGCGCAGACTCGCCGCATGCCGGGTCGCATAGTTCAGCGCAATGAATCCACCCAATGAGTGGCCCAAGAGGCTGGGTGAGTCGAGCTGCAGGGTTGTGATGACGGCTTCGAGGTCAGCCACATAGTCCTGGATTTCATACGCGGCTGGTTCAATCCAGGAGCTGTCTCCGTGGCCACGCAGATCAAACGCAAGACCGCGGAACGTCCGGGCCAAGCTGGGCGCAATATGATCCCACCAGTGGGCGTGGGCTGAGCCGCCGTGGAGCAAAATAAGGGCCGGGTTGGCTTCCTCTCCCCACTCAAAGTAATGCAGGCGGATTCCGTTCATGTCGACCAATCGACTGTGGCCGCTATTCATAACGTAAGGCCTCAATCGGATCGAGCCGAGAGGCTTTATAGGCCGGATAATAGCCGAACAGAATACCGACCACACCCGAGCAAACAAATGAGCCGACTATGGTGACAGGGGATAAGAGGCTGGGCCAGTGTGCGACTGAGGCGACAAGTTGAGCGCTGGCCACACCCAGCAGGATGCCGAACACGCCGCCCAACAGGCTGAGCGTTGCCGATTCTACTAAGAACTGTAACAAGATGTGCTTGGCCTTGGCCCCAACGGCCATGCGAATCTCGATTTCCCTGGTCCGTTCGGTCACGGACACCAAGAGGATATTCATAATGCCGATACCGCCGACGAGCAGGGCGATTGAAGCCACTGACGCGAGCAGGATGGTCATGACTTGGCTCGCATTGGCCGAGGCATCCGCAATCTCTTGGAGATTGCGCACACGGAAGTCATCGTCCTGCTTGGCTCGCAGATGGTGACGAGCCCCGATCAGGCTGCGAATTTCGTCTTCAGTCTCCATAGTCTGGGTTGCGCTGCGAGCGGAGACCATCATGTAATCCACAACTCCAAGGATTTCCGCTCCAATGAGTTTTCGCTCTGCAGTAGAAAAAGGCACAATGATCGTATCGTTTTGATCCGACCCCCGGCCGGTCTGGCCTTTTGTAGACAAGAGGCCGATGATCCGACACGGCATATCCTGGATACGAATAGACGCGCCAATAGGATTCTGGCCCAAGGCAAACAGATTTTTGACCACGGTTGCGCCAAGTACGCATACCCGGGCAGCGGTCCGTTCTTCTTGGGGCGTAAAAAAACGACCTTCCGCAAGGGGCCAAGCACGGACGTATAGATAATCGACATTGACGCCTTGCACATCGGTGCTCCAGTTTTCGCGTCCGGCAACAACTTGCATCTTACGTCGCTTAATATAGGTGACCGCTGCGACAGACGGGCATTCGCGAGCGATCGCTCGGGCGTCTGAAACGGTGAGCGAGGCGGCGCTGCCATCCCCGGATCGTGCCCCTCGCATGACTGTTGAACCAGGCCGGACGACAACGATATTCGTCCCCAGACTTTGAATGCGGTCCTGTATGAACGCGTCGGCGCCTTGACTGATGGCAACCATGGCGATCACAGCAGCGACGCCGAAGACTATGCCCAGCATGATCAGCGTCGAACGAAAGGCGACCCGCAGCGTCATCAAAAAGACATTCAGCGACATCGTATAGAGCCTGTATGTCCTGTATATTTTGGGAGTCTTGCTGGATGTGCTGGTTGGCCCATGCTTCTACTATGCCAGCCGCGCCAATGACAAGAAATCCCACACCGACTATGCTGTGCCCTGCGGCACGCTATAATTGGGCTATCTGCGGCACGCTATAATTGGGCTATCTATGGATAAGAAAACGAAATTTAATATCTGGTATCTTTTTATCGCTCTGTGGGGAGTCGTTATTCTGCATGGCGTGTGGATGCAGGCCACGCGCATTGAACGGATTCCTTACAGTCAGTTTCAGACTGATTTGATCGAAGGACGGATTGCTGAGATCCGCATTACTGAGAACTACATTCAGGGGACGTTGAAAGAGCCTGAAGAGGGACATCCCAGCCAGTTTGTGACGGTTCGTGTGGAATCCGACTTGGCCGATCAACTGGCATCCCAGGGCGTCCTTTTTGCCGGAGAGATCGAGAGCACCTTTGTCCGAGACATCCTCTCCTGGGTTCTGCCCGTGCTGTTGTTTTTTGGCGTCTGGCTGATTCTTATGCGCCGTATGTCTCAAGGCGGCGGCATCGGTGGGGGCTTGATGTCGATTGGGAAGAGCAAGGCCAAGATCTATATGGAGCAGGATATCACCGTGCGCTTCTCTGATGTTGCGGGGGTAGACGAAGCCAAGATCGAGCTGCAAGAGATAATTGAGTTTCTCAAGACTCCGGAGAAATTTAGCCGGCTGGGCGGGAAAATCCCGAAGGGTATTTTACTCGTCGGACCGCCGGGGACCGGAAAAACACTGCTGGCCAGAGCGGTTGCCGGGGAAGCAGGCGTTCCGTTTTTTTCTATCAGCGGATCGGAATTCGTTGAGATGTTCGTGGGAGTAGGCGCCGCACGGGTACGGGATCTTTTCTCCAAAGCAAAAGAAAATGCGCCGTGTATCATCTTCATGGATGAATTGGACGCCCTGGGTAGAGCACGTGGTATGGGCCCCGTTACGCATGAGGAGCGGGAACAGACCCTCAACCAGCTTTTGGTAGAAATGGACGGCTTTGACCAACATGCCGGGGTTATTCTGGTGGCCGCCACCAACCGGCCAGAGATTTTGGATCAAGCCCTCCTGCGGGCCGGGCGTTTTGACCGTAATGTTGTGGTTGATCGGCCAGACAGAGCCGGCCGCCTCGCCATCCTCCAGATCCATGCCCGATCGGTGCCGTTCGAGGCGGAATCCGACTTAGAGGTTGCTGCCGCTATGACTCCGGGCTTTGCCGGTGCAGACTTAGCGAATATTGTGAACGAGGCAGCGCTCCTAGCCGCGCGCCGGGGCAAAGACACGGTGGGCGTGCCCGAACTCCAAGAAGCGGTCGAACGTGTCATTGCCGGAATCGAGAAGAAGAACCGGGTCTTGGGTCAGACAGAAAGGGAGCGCGTCGCCCATCATGAAATCGGCCATGCTCTGGCGGGCATGTCGCTCCCGGGATCGGACGAAGTGCACAAGATCTCGATCATTCCACGTGGGGTGGCGGCATTGGGGTATACGTTGCAATTGCCGAAAGAAGATCGATTTTTGATGACGAAATCCGAGTTGGAAAATAAGATCGCCGTCTTACTAGGGGGACGTGTGGCAGAGGAGCTGATCTACCACGAGGCCTCGACCGGGGCGCGGGACGATCTGCTCAAGGCCACCGATATTGCGAAGAATATGGTCAAAGCCTATGGCATGAGCGACAAGCTTGGCCACCAGAGCTTTGATCAAGAGCAGCAACCCATGTTCCTACAAGACACCCAACCCCAAGGTCCGGGCGATTATAGTGAAGAAACCGCACGGGAAATCGACGCCGAGGTACGCCGCATTATTGATGAGCAACACGTGCGTGTCACTGCGCTACTGGGCGCTAAGCTGTCCATACTGCGCCAAGCTGCCCAGGTGCTTTTAAAAAAAGAAACGATCATGGGAGCCGAATTGAAGGCGATTGCCGAACAAGCGAATGGGGCGTCTGCCCGAGAAGACCAAGAAGACGTTGTTGCTGACGCAATGGGCCAGTAGTCCGGTTCGTTCCGACCTCACGCTAAAAGATCCATATTTTTAGTAGAGCCCTTCCCCCACTCAGCTTGTCGGTCCTACTCCATACCCGCCCTACACCTGCCAGTCGCTGCCCAGCTGCCCTTCTTGTCAACGCTCAGCAAGGGCAGTATCAGTACCTGTCGCCCTCGGTCTCCGGAGAGGCGGATCATCAAAAAAGGAGAGAGCAATGAGCAAAGAATCGTTTACGGTTGCTGTTCCAGACGAGGTGTTAGCCGACTTACGTGAACGGTTGGCCAAGGTGCGCTGGCCCGGTGATTTTGCCAACGCGCACTGGGAGTATGGGACGAACCAGGCGTATTTACAGGAGCTTGTTGAGTACTGGCTCAATGAGTACGACTGGTGCAAACACGAGCGCGAGATGAACACCTTCTCGCACTATAAGGCTGATATTGACGGGGTACCCATCCATTTCATCCATGAGCCGGGCAAAGGGCCAAACCCAACGCCGTTGATTCTGAGCCACGGCTGGCCGTGGACCTTCTGGGATTTCCAGAAAGTCATTCGGCCTCTCACAGATCCTGCGGCCTTTGGTGGGGATCCGAACGATTCCTTCGATGTCGTTGTCCCGTCCCTGCCTGGCTATGGGTTTTCAACCCCGCTGACGACGCCGGGCATCAACTTCTGGCGAACTGCGGATCTATGGGTCAAGCTTATGCAAGATGTCCTGGGCTACAAAAAGTTTGCAGCTCAAGGCGGAGACTGGGGTGCGTTAATTACGGCCCAGCTCGGTCACAAATACGCAGACCGGCTGCTTGGCTGCCACGTCAACCTGATGATCCCGCTTGACGTCTTTATCGGTAGTATGCCTGAAGCCGCAGACTACGGTCCGGATGAGGCAGGCTGGCACGACAAGAACATGAATTTCTTTGCTGCAGAGAGTGGCTACTCCGCATTCCAGACAACAAAACCCCAAACACTCGCCTTTGCACTCAACGACTCTCCCGTCGGGCTGTGTGCGTGGATCCTCGAAAAGCGCCGTACCTGGAGTGACTGTGCTGGGGATGTAGAGAAACGCTTTAGCAAGGATGATTTATGCACCACAATGACGCTGTACTGGATCACGCAGAGCTTTGGCACGTCTGCGCGCTATTATTACGAAGCCACGCATACCCCGTGGCAACCTGCGCATGACCGGACGCCGATTGTAGAGGCGCCAACGGGTGTCGCCGTTTTCCTCAAAGAAGTGATTCTGATGCCGCGCAAATGGGCGGAGGGCTATTACAATTTGAAACGCTGGACGACGATGCCGTCGGGGTGGACATTTCGCGCCTATGGAAGAACCCGAACTCCTGATTAATGATGTCCGCGAATTCTTCCGACCGCTCAGAGGATAACAGCCAGGGTTTTCAGCAAG
The DNA here is from genome assembly GCA_963666315.2 of Binatia bacterium. Taxonomy (GTDB): domain Bacteria; phylum Desulfobacterota; class Binatia; order Bin18; family Bin18; genus Bin18. The sequence goes on along the minus strand of CAXXHG010000014.1, from coordinate 147,844 downwards.
AGTAGGACAGCAGCCATGATACTCAACGGCACACGAACCATTCTAGCCTCCCAACAGAAAGTCTGGAATTTTCTGATCGACCCAAATCAGCTCGCCAAATGTATGCCCGGCTGCGAGAGCTTAGAAGAGATCGGCGAGAATGAATATAGTGGTGTGATCAAGGTCGGAGTGGCGGCGGTAAAGGGCGTGTACAACGGCAAAGTCAAAATGGAGGAGATCCAGCCGCCGTCTCACTATAAGCTCAACCTGGATGGCAAGGGCAAACAAGGGTTTCTCAAGGGCTCAGGGACAGTGGATTTAGAGGAACAAGATGGCCAGACCCTATTGACCTATCACGGCGATATCCAAATCGGCGGGCTACTGGCCAGTGTTGGCCAGCGTATGGTTGGCGGTGTAGCCAAGATGCTGATTGGACAATTCTTCACCGCCATGGAAGCGGAAATCCAAGCCATACCGCATGAAGAGGTCAAACAAGGTGCGCTGGTGAATATATGGCGCACCCTAGTCAAATGGATACGCAGTCTATTGGGGCAGGCCTAATAATTACAAACGACAATCGTCCTCAGACAGCGCTAACGTGAAAACACACTCCAAAATCGGCATCGCCCAGATCAGTCCTCGCCTCGGAGATGTGGCGGCGAACCTGGCCATGTATGAACAGCATATCGCCCGGGCTCAAGAGGAAGGGGTTGATTTGCTCGTCTTTCCCGAGCTGAGTCTCACCGGCTACCACTTGCGTGACATGGTGGCTACGGTAGCGTTGCGTGAAGACGCAGCTGAGATCACGCGGCTCAAGGAGCTCAGCCGGTCTGTTCCCTTTATAGCTGGCTTGGTTGAGGAGAGCGCAGACATTCGCTTCTATAACACGGCGCTGTATCTGAGTGACGGAGACATCCAACACGTCCACCGAAAGGTCTATTTGCCGACGTATGGCATGTTTGATGAACAGCGCTATTACGCCCGGGGAGATCGAATCCGCGCCTTTGAGACGCCTTTTGGACGAGCTGCAATCCTGGTGTGTGAAGATCTGTGGCACCCGTCAACCGCCTATATTGCCGCGCTGGATCAGGCGCTGGTGATTGTCTGTCCTTCGTCGAGTCCGTTGCGCGGCATTGCCGACGATAAAGAGCAGGATGAGAACGCGCGCTATTGGGAGTCGATCAACCGCGCCTATGCCGAAACGTTTGGCGTGTTTGTGATCTACGCCAACCGGGTCGGTTTTGAGGACGGCGTCGGCTTCTGGGGCGGCTCTGAGATCATCGACCCGTTTGGGCAATGCCTGGCCAAGGGGCAGTATTATGAGGAAGATTTTGTGACCGCCGAAATCAGCCTTGACGCCGTGCGGCGCAAGCGCATTGCCGCGCCGCTGCTGCGCGATGAAGACATCGACCTGACGATCAACGAACTCATGCGCATACGCGGCCGGAGAGAATAGGCCAAGAATCGAAACGGTAATCTGAAGCAGGAAAGAGGATGCACCATGTCAAACGCTGACGATATTGTGGCTATCCAACAGGTGCTGCACAAGTATTGCCATGTGGTAGACCGTGGCACGGTAGACGAAATCGGCGACCTGTTCCACAAAGACGCAGTCCTGCTTCCAGTCTATGAAAGTGACGAGCGGTATGAAGGCCGAGACGCGGTCAAAGGCTGGTATGCGAAATACGACAATACGCTCCGGGCGGGCGTGCGCTTTTTACGGCACAAGATTGAATCACCAGTGATCGAAGTTACGGGCAACGAGGCGACCTCGACCTGCTATCTGGATGCGGACGCGATCACAAAGTCGACCGATAAGCCCATGATCGTCTTTGGCCGCTATGATGACAAATTCATCAAAGACGAAGGTCGCTGGTGGTTTAAAGAGCGCAAGATTGTTGTTTACTACAGTCTGCCTGTGAACGAGTACACGCCGGGGCGGACAACTCATCTTTCATTGGAACGCGCGATCTCCGATTTGGAATAACGACGCAGATACGGCCTTTCTGTTCGATCCGGATGGCAGACGTATCGATACCTTTCAGTTCCAGAAGAGGTGGCGTAGGCGACCGCGTTAAGCCTGGTTGGTTGACGCTGCGCCGACAAGCACGATAGGCTGCCGTCCACTTCTTTTATCCAAGGAGCGGCTGTGTCTATGAAAATAATTGTGTTGGTGAAGCAAGTGCCGGTAGTTTCGGCCATGAAGCTCGACCCCGAGACGAAAACGCTCCAGCGTGAGGGGGTGCCGTCGGAGGTCAGTTCGTTTGATGTACGTGGGTTGCTGAAAGCGCTCGAACTGCGCGAGACGCATGGCGGAGAAGTCGTCGCCCTGACCATGGGGCCGCCGCAAGCTGAAGAGGCTCTGCGGCACTGTTTGGCCCTCGGTGCGGACCGGGTGGTGCACCTCACGGACCGGGCATTTGCCGGGGCAGACACGCTTGCGACCGCGCGTGCTTTAGCACTCGCAAGCGAAAAAGAAGGCTATGATCTCATTTTATGTGGGCGCCATAGCACGGATGCGGAAACCGGCCAGGTGGGACCGGAAATTGCTGAAATGCTGAATATTCCCCAGGTCACGGGTGTCGGGAAATTGACCCTCAACGATGATGGCAAAACGATTACGGTTGAGCGCGAGACGGATAGTGGTTTTGACATGCTGGAATGCCCTCTGCCCGCGCTCATTTCGGCCACAGAGGATCTGGCTCCGGAGCGGTTCCCCAAGAGAGCTGAGCGAGAAGCGGCTAAGGAGCACCCTATTCAAACCGTCACGGCCGGCGACCTGTCGTCCGACTTGTCCCAATTCGGAGCGGCGGGTTCGCCGACGTGGGTCGAATCTGTTCAAACAGTTGAGGACAGCCGTGAGGGCCGCGTGCTTGAAGGGGAACTATCAGAACAAGTTGACACGGTGGTCCAGGTTCTCTTAGAACGTGGTCTGTTCGGAACGTGGGCGGGTGATGGGGATGCTGTCGCAGGGCGGCAACGAACAGGGACGCCCGAGCCGGGCAAGGCGGTATGGGTTGTTGCCGAGATACTCGGGGATGCTTTGCGACCGGTGAGTCTTGAGCTTTTAGGCAAAGCCGTCGAGCTGGCGGCGCACTACGGCGGAGAAGTCGGCGCAGTTTTGATCGGCAGTGGAGTGGATGCGCATATCGCTACCCTAGCAATTCACGGGGTGGACGTTATGTACCGCGCCGACAACGTGCGATTGGCCTCGTATGATACCGAGCTGTATACGGCGGTCTTGACCGACGCGATTCAAAACCACAAGCCGAAGGTCGTCCTGCTCGGCTCAACCGCGGTTGGCCGCGACCTCGCCCCACGTGTTGCCGCCCGGCTTGGGTTGGGACTCACCGGCGATTGTGTTGGTCTTGAGGTCAACGACCAAGGCCAGCTCTTACAGCTCAAACCTGCTTTTGGCGGTAATATTGTTGCACCGGTTTTGTCCAAGACGACGCCCGAAATGGCAACCGTCCGTCCGGGCATGCTGATCAAGGCCCGACCCGATCCGAGCCGCCAGGCGCGGATCGAAATGCTCACACTTGATGCCGCCGTACACAGCCGGGTGAAGCTCGTGTCACAAACAGGTGCTGACGCAGCGAAAGCGGCGGCGCTCGACTCAGCGGAAATCGCTATCGGAGTGGGGAAGGGAATGGGCGGGCCGGAGAATCTGCCCATGATTGAAGAACTGGCAGAGGTGTTGGGTGGAGCCCCACTGGCCTCGACGCGGGATATCTCTGACTTAGGCTGGTTGCCTCGGCAACACCAGGTAGGCCTTACTGGGCGGGCGATTGCGCCCAAGCTCTATTTTGCAATTGGCATACGCGGCGCCTTTGAACACACCGTCGGACTCCGCAAAGCGGGGACCATAGTCGCAATTAATACCAAAGCCAAAGCGCCGATTTTTAAGACGGCCGATCTGGGCATAGTTGGAGACTACGCACAGGTGGTACCCCTCCTGACGGAAGCGCTCGGGCGCGCAAGGGGCCGTTCCTAGGTTCGACGTTGTGTCGCCACTGAGGAGGGGAAGGAGCCGGTCCGCTTCCCCCCTATTCTACACACACAGGGTGAGCAACCCGTTATGCAGCCCACCAGCGTGGGATGGTCACTGCGTCCAACGAGAAGTAGAGCGTCCGAATTTTTAGTGGATCAAGACCAAGATGCTGACAGATCCACAAATAGCTGAACGGACTCTCATCTCTCGATTGGAACCAGGTGCGATCCATCTCAAGCTGAGTGACAAACATCTTGTTACCTTTCCGTGCGAGGTCCCGCACGACGAAGGCGTCGGACAGTACATCACGGAGCAGTCCTTTAAACGGGCTATGCGACGAATAGCGAGGCTGCTGCTCGCCGCCTTCCGCATCCACCACCAACACGTCCACAGCAGCATTCATCATAAGTTCAAGTTACTAGCTGTTAGGACGAATTTTGCAACCCCCCTGCGTGAAATTTATTTCGTGCTGGAATTCGTCTTCGTCCAGTAGGCGCTGAGTAAGCAAGAGAGGAAGAGGGGCAGCCGGCCAATAGGATATTATATAAAAGAAAACGTAGCCTGAAAAATCACATCGTGTTCGGTGGCATAACATGGAAAAAAGACGGAGCGTGAGTGTGGCGTGCGTACCTCTCAGAGCGTGTCTAATAAGTGTCTCTGTGGCCAAAGCCCGAGCGAAAGTAGCATGACCAAGGCGCCCGAAGCAGCTATACCGCTGTGATATGGCGATGCAGGGCAACGCTGGGCATGCTGCTTGCAGCCGGACGGCGCCCAGAATGTACTTTTTGGACACGCTCTCAGTGCAGACTGGCCTTCTACTGCGGCCAAGAAGCACGCAGCCGTCTGAGTAATTCCGTAAACTGTTCGTCTGTCAAATCTACGGCTTGGGTCACATCCGGCGGCTTCGGCCAGGCGGTATCGATGAACTCAACCCCACACGCAGTCCGCGCATCAGCATAACGTGGAATAATGTGAAAGTGGACGTGTTTGTCTACCATCATGAGTAAGAGATAGTTGATCTTGTCAAAGGTAAACGCCTTTTTGAGTACCCCTTCCAGATCTGCAGTCACCGTGTGCAGTTCAGCAAAGGCGGGTGCTGATACGTCGGCCATACTGGTGGCGTCTGCCGTGCAGACTAAGACCAGCGAGCCGAGAGTCACCTGCTTCGGGCGGAGCAAAACTGCCCAATATTCGTATTCACGCAGGAGAGTGTTAGGGTATAGAAATTTGAACAGTGTTTCATGCGGCATGGATCGTTTCCTCTCTCAGAGATATTTCCCTGCAAATTATGCTGTCTCATTGGCGGATGCAATGCGAGCGCTCAGCGCCTATCCCAAAAGCCCATTCTGGCCCAGGCTCTTGCCAGCGGCGATACTGATGTAGGAAGGAAAAATTTGCATTCTAAGAAAGAATGTTCTGAATTCTATATCATCAGGATATTCTTTTATCGAAGTCCTTGTCGCTATGGCGATCTTTGCCATTGCATCCCTGAGTTTGTCGGCAGGGGCGGTGGCGGTCATCCGGGCGGGACACGTGAGTGACCGTCTCACCCAGGAAATGATCCTCGCTCAAGACAAATTAGAAGAATTCCGCGCCGAGTTTGAACCGCTTCGAGACGGGAGCGATACGCGACAAGCAGGTTTCGTCAGGAGCTGGCAGGTCTCTTTCGATACACCGGAGAGCGGCGTGGCCCGGATTGATGTCACCGTTTCTTGGTCTGATCCTCAGCCCCACAGTGTGACTCTTGTGACGGTCGTCAATCAGTAGAGAGAAACGCAGGAGATCTTCAGGAGACCTTGCAGTGTTTTTGAAACACGGACTACTCGCCGGGAAAAGGCATAACGACAGTTCTTCGGATGCGTGGCAGGGCTGCTTTCCTGGTCGTCAGTCCTGTTGGTCCGGAGCTGGCTGGACCCTGCTTGAGATCATTGTTTCGCTGGGCATTGTCGGCGTCTTTTTTCTGGCGTTGTATGGCTTCTTCCGTTTCAATGTGCAGGTCCTGCAGGCCGAAACCGTGCGCTTGAGCGTACGCGAGAGTAGTCGGTTGGCAATTGATTTTTTGGTCAGAGAGCTACGCATGGCCGGCGCTCGACCCGTTCGGGGCGGAGCCTGTGAAGGTTTTGAGCGGCTGGTGGTGGCTGATGAGCAGACGGTGAGTATGCAATATGATTTTCGGGGTGATCGTTTTGGCTCAGCCCCAGACGGCTGTCCAGACGACCCGAGCGAACGGGTGCTGTATACCGTATGATGCCGATGCGCAGATGCTGCGTCGCGCGACGGGCCGGGGCAGCCCCCAACCCTTTATTGGCGATACGCCTCCTGATGGATTTCTCTTGTCCTATTTCGACCGGGATGGAACCGAACTCCTTCCGCCCTTGGATGGCGACGCACGAGCCGCCGTCTTTCTCATCGATATTGTCATCCGAACAGCGCGCCAACATCCTGACCGCGGTGTGACACAGCCGATTGCGGCTGAGTTAGGCTCGGCAGTCTTTCTGTCCAACCCTCCCAGCTAGAGGCCAGATGCGAGACGCTATCAGAAAGCTGATCCCCGCAGCTCTCCGTTCAGAGCAGGGCGTTGCCTTGCTCTCCACCCTTATTCTTATGACCTTGCTCGCCGCCATTGGGGGTAGCGGGACCATTTTGAGCCGGGCTGACCTGTTTGTCTCGCAAAATCTGCTGAGTGGGGTGCAAGCCTTGTGGCTTGCACAGGCTGGTGCAGAAGTGGGTAAAAATTGGCTGGAGAACAATCTGCCAGGGGCCGCATTTCCTATTGCTATTGGTCCTGAGGCCCTCGGCGCTGGGATCTATACTGTCCAGATCGAAGACTTGGATGATGGGCGGTACAGAATTACGGCCATCGGACAGGGCCACCACGCGTCCCGTCGTGTGGTCGAAGAGGTTGTCCACATCCCGTAGTTTATACCGCTGGGTGTGGTTACGAGTATCGGAGATGGGCTACATTCGGATTTTACAGATGCTGCATCAAGCCCGGCAGGTTCGGGCCATCGCATCCCGGACTTTAGCGTTGATGGTAGGAATCACGCAGCCGATGGGACGTTGTCACCTCTTTGTCCCGACATCGCACCTTTTGCCGTAAGCCAGGTCGGGGCGCAGACTGACCTCATCAATGCGCTCAACAGCCTGAAACAAAAAATTGTAAGATGGGCAAATCGTGCGTGCCGTGCTGATGGAAGCAGTAGTGCGTTAGGCTCCTGTACTCCGGGTCTCGCCTGGGTCCGTGGTCCAGCCCCACTCTCCCGTTTTATTGAGGAAACCTGTGCCGCTCAAGAAACGGCGTGCTTTCTCGGACTTGATCTATCGGCGTCAGTCCTGCGTGCCACAGCCCAGCCTGCCCACATCCATCTCCCCGAGGCTCCGGAAGATCGTGGCCCCTTTACGCCAACCTCAATTGGGTCCATGGGTTCCACGCCAGTTCCGTTTGTGCGTTGGCTAGCGGCGGCTGAACGACTCCAACTTCAGACCGCTTTCGCTGATATGCAACAACGCCTTGAAGAGTTCCCTGCGGAGCAGGTGCTACACATTGAAAAAAATATTCGCACTGGTTTGCATACTTTTCGAGCAGCTGACCAGCCCCGGATCACCTGGGTAGAAGACCGCAAAGGATCGCTTACTTTCACAGGCGGCAGTGTGGTGAGTGGAGCTGGGATCTTGGTCATTCCGAGGATCGTACGGCTCCAGAATGTTATCCTGTATTGGCAGGGCATTATCGTTCTTCTGAACGCTGGGGATTTGCAAGTCACAGGTCCGAATGTGTGTGGGCATATTATAGGAGCCATTGTGATACAGGACGACAGCGTATCGGACCCCAAGCGTGACTTTGACCGCGTCACCCGGAGCAGCACCTGTACCCCGCTGTCCGTCAATTATAGCTGTGAGGCCGTGCTGCGAGCGCTCACCTTGCTGCAGCGCACCCTGTCGTGGACGGAGCAGTTCGATGCGTAGTCAGGACGTCCAGGGCTTTTCCCTGCTCGAACTCCTCCTCGTAATCAGCCTGTTTGGAGTGCTGGCCGGTATGACGTCGCTCCAGCTGGCTCCACTCCTGAACCGGACAGCGCTGAATAACGGGGTACGGCAGATTGTGTCAGACCTGCAGCTGGTTCGCATGCAGGCCATTGCTCGGAATCGTCGCTTGCGCGTAACCTTCCAGCCCGGGACAAATAGATATGTGGTGGAAAAAAGAGAGAATGGTAGATGGCTGGGACATCACCTCCACAGTCATGGAGATGGAGGAAACGACGGGGTGTATGTACGCCTACCAGCGACGGTTGTCATTTCTGCGGCGAATTCGAGAGGCGATGTGATTTTTGTTCCACGCGGACATGTCGACGGGGGCATGACGCTCACTCTGACGTCTCGTGATGGAGAATTTTCAAAGCGCGTAGTCATAAATCTTGCCGGTCGGGTGCGGATCGATTAGACTAGACGAATTGTTAGTCATGGAGATCCCCCTGCTGCTTGTTTTCACTTTCGCTTTTGTGTTTGGCGCCTGCATCGGAAGCTTTTTGAATGTATGCATCTATCGGCTGCCACTTGAGGAGTCGATTGTCTCCCCAGAATCCCACTGCCGAAGCTGCCCAACGCCGCTTGCCTGGTATGATAATATCCCTCTGCTGACCTATCTTTTTCGGCGCGGACGCTGTCGGGCATGTGGCGCCCAGTTTTCTTCACGTTACTTTTTTGTCGAGCTCCTGACTGCCCTCATTGCCCTGATGTTGGTTGTGCAATTTGGTATCAGCGTGAGTACGCTGGGCTACTTCGTCTTTGCCGCAGCGCTGGTTGTCATCACGTTTATTGATGTCGATTATCAGATCATCCCGGATGTCATTAGTCTGCCTGGAATTGTTGTGGGCATGCTCTTTTCCTTTCTTTCTCCGCACTTGACGTTGTGGGATTCGCTGATCGGGGCCGCAGCTGGAGCCGGTATCCTGCTAGCCGTTGCGCTCGGATACTGGCTGATTACAAAACGGGAAGGCATGGGTGGTGGAGATATCAAACTCCTGGCTATGATCGGAGCCTTCCTGGGCTGGCGTTCCGTTCCCTTTGCGTTGCTGATTGCATCCTTTGTCGGATCGGGAATCGGGATCGCAAGCATGATCCGACGCCAGGCCGACACCAAGCTGGCATTACCGTTTGGGCCTTTCTTGTCGTTCGGCGCGTTGTGTTATCTCTTTGTCGGCGAAACCCTGATCGCCTGGTATCTAGGCCTGCTCTAAATCCTCAGCCCACTATTTGAAAGGACCTGAATTCATGTCGGCCGATCTACCGCAGGCTACTGGGGAGACCGCTCTCCCGTCTCGTCCCGCCGATCCGCATGCCGAGTATGCACGCCGGTTTGTCGAACGCCAAAAAGAGCAACAACGCTGTATCCAGCTTGAGCACCGTATGGGCAATATCCGCCTCCTGGTGTTTCTCGCTGGGCTAGGCTTTGTGTGGTTTGTCCTCCGGCCAGACATGCTCTCGTGGGGGTGGATACTGCCCGTTATCCTGGGTTTTGCGGGGCTGGTGATTGCCCATGAACGGGTGAAACGACAGCGCCTCCAAGCAGAACGCAGTGTCGCCTTTTACGACCGAGGACTCGCCCGCCTTGAAGATCGATGGGTAGGAAACGGGGAGCCTGGGGCAGGATTCTTGTCAAAATTCTTGGAAGACGGCCATCCGTATGCTGCTGATCTCGACCTTTTTGGTCCAGGCTCGGCGTTTGAGCTGCTGTGTACCGCTCGTACCTCAAGCGGCCGGCACACCTTGGCCTCATGGCTGTGTACATCGGCTCAAGCACACGAGATCCGTGCCCGTCAGCAAGCTATAGACGAGCTTTGCCTGCGTCTCGATTTACGCGAAGAACTGGCTATAGACGGCGACGATGTCGAGCCTGGGATCACGCCTGAGGCATTAACAGCCTGGGGGAGTACGCCTATTCAATTCTCTGGATGGTGGCTCCCCGGTCTTGCCGCGCTGCTGTCCGCTATATCTATACTGACCTTGCTTGCCTGGGCGGCCACCACGGTTGGCCCAGTCCCGTTTCTGCTAGCGTTCTTGGTCCAAAGTATTTTTATCGCTGTCTTACGGCCCCGGGTGCAAAAGATCACTGCCGAGATCGATCGGCCCGGACGCGAGCTCACCCTCCTCTCCAAAATCCTCACCTGCCTTGAGCGGGAGCCGTTTTCGTGTCCGTGGCTGATCGATCTCCAAACTGCGATCAACACCCACGGCTTACCTCCCTCGCGCCAAATTGCGCGGCTCAATCGACTCATCACGCTGCTTGAATCCAGCCGCAATCAGCTCTTTATTCCGATTGCCGCCCTCCTGCTGTGGACACCCCAGATCGCATTCGCCCTTGAGCGTTGGCGCGCCGGTTCAGGTCAGGCCGTCGTCGGCTGGCTCTGTGCGATTGGAGCATTTGAAGCGCTGCAGGCCCTGTCCGGCTATGCGTATGAAAATCCAACAGATCCGTTTCCGGAAATTGTTGAGGCGCAGGCAAATGAAAAAAAGGTGGCCTGCTTTGATGGAAAGGGCCTCGGCCATCCGCTAATGCCGGAACGGGAGTGTGTTCGGAATGATGTCTGTCTCGGGGAACAGCTGCAGGTGCTGATCGTCAGCGGCTCGAATATGTCGGGCAAGAGTACGCTGTTGCGTACGGTTGGGGTCAATGCGGTGCTGGCCTTGGCCGGGGCTCCCGTTCGTGCTCAGCAGTTGCGACTTTCACCGCTCACATTTGGGGCCACGTTACGGGTGCAGGACTCGCTGCATGCCGGCACGTCTCATTTCTATGCCGAGATTATCCGCGTACGCCAGCTCATGGACTCGGCTGAGGGGCCGCTCCCACTGCTTTTCCTGTTAGACGAAATCTTTCATGGTACGAATTCACACGATCGTCAGATCGGAGCTGCGGCTGTGGTGCGCGGCCTGCTGGCACGAGGCGCTATCGGCCTGGTGACCACGCACGATTTAGCCCTGGTGCGTATTGCCGAGGAATTAGCTCCTCGGGCGACAAATGTCTGTTTCGAAGATCAACTCGTGGATGGTCAGCTCGTTTTTGACTACCGCATGCGCTCCGGTGTGGTGCAAAAGAGTAACGCATTGGCTTTGATGCAGTCTGTCGGATTGGAAGTCAGCTAGCTTTTCCGATATATTCCGCAAGCCGTTAGAGAATACGCTATGGCTGGAGTTTTACTCTCTTTTGAAGGCGGAGAAGGGTGTGGCAAGACCACCCAAATAGAACTTTTGGCAGACGTGCTGCGCGCGCGCGGGCATGAGGTGGTCATAACGCGGGAGCCCGGTGGGACCCCGCTCGGGCTAGCGTTACGCCAGATTCTGTTACATCCCCAGTTGAAACAGCAAGCTGATGTGCCACTTGCCGCTAAGGCCGAATTGCTGCTCATGCTAGCTGATCGTGCGCAACATATTCAGGCCGTCATTGCGCCCAGCCTCCAGGCAGGCCGGATTGTGCTGTGTGACCGTTTTGCTGACTCGACAACGGCCTATCAGGGCCATGGGCGTGGCTTCGACTTGGCAGAGATCGCCCGACTGAACGCGTTTGTGTGCGGCGCATGTATGCCCCAGCTGACATTTGTCCTTGATCTCCCCGTCGCAGTGGGTCTGCGGCGAGCCCAAGAGCGGCGTGGGACCGCAGCGGTTGATCATTTTGAGACGGAGTCGGTTGCCTTTCATGAGCGGGTGCGGAGCGGTTTTCTACAGATTGCCCTCGCTGAGCCTGAACGGGTGTGCATTCTTGACGCACACCAGAGTATTGATGCCGTACACCGTGCTATTCTTGAAAAAGCGCGAAATACCCGTGCACTGCGCGCCCCGCGCGCTCCGAAGAATAGACCGTAAAGCAAGCCATGCTGCTCGACCAAATCAAGGGCCAAGACCCGGCTATTGCCATCGTGCGCAACGCGCTCACTCGAGACCGACTTGCCCATGCCTATCTTTTTACCGGGCCGGCTGGGGTTGGCAAGCGTTGCACTGCTGTGGGGCTCGCAAAGGCCCTGCTGTGTCAGGACGCTCCCCAGGTCGGCTGCGAGTCCTGTCCGGCCTGTCTGTCTGTGATGGCAGGGACTCATCCTGACTATAGCTTCAGTACGACTCCGCCCGATAAACAGAGCCTCGGCATCGACCAAGTCCGCGAGATCCAGAAGTTTTTGACCTTGCGCGCGGTTCGGGGCGGGAAGAAGGTCGCGATACTCGATGATGCCCACGTGCTCACCGCGCAAGCGCAGAGCGCTCTGCTCAAAGTCCTTGAAGAACCGCCGGGCGACGCAGTTCTGCTGCTGCTGGCGGTGAGTGCGGCTACCCTCTCAACACCGCTCTTATCTCGCTGCCAGCAGGTTCGGTTTGCTCTCCTGCCGGTTGAAGAAGTCGAAGCCCTCCTGCGCAGTCTGCGCAACGAATATGACAAAGATCCGGACACCGCGCGCCTGCTGTCCCGCTCTAGCCGTGGCAGCATTGGCCAAGCGCTGACTCTTGACCCCCAGCTGCTTGTCGAGGAACGCCAGCAGATTGTTGAGCACTTCTCAAGCTTGAGAGGAGTCTCTTTTTCAACGCTCTCCCAATTGGCTGAGTGGTTGGTCGCTGACCGGAGTCCAAAGGTAAAGAAGCAGCCTGGGGGGGCAGAGAGGCTGGAGAGAGGGGCCCGTTTAGAGCTGCTCCTGGCGTGGTATGAAGAGGCGCTACGCTATCTTTTGCTCGGCCGGAATGCGGTGGTTCGCTACCAGGACTGCCTGTCGGCGCTGGCCCAGACGACCCACGGGGCGAGTGTCCCGCAGGCGTTGCACGATCTGCGTCTGGTGTACGATACGATCCAAGCCTTAGGACGGAATGCGAATCCCAGGCTGACTGTCGAGGATATGCTGCTCCAGCTTGCTGCGCCTGTATCAGGCGGGTAGCGAGGAAATCAGGAGACAGACGCGAGGGGAGATCAAGGAGAGAGGTATGGACCAACCACAGCACCTATTAGTCGGAGTCGCCTGGCCGTACGCAAATGGCGAACAACACATCGGCCATATTGCCGGGGCGTATTTGCCGCCCGATATTTTTGCCCGCTTCCAGCGCATGCGCGGCAAGAGCGTGCTGATGCTGAGTGGCTCCGACGCGCACGGTACGCCCATTACGGTCCGGGCAGAAGCCGAGGGTGTCAGTCCGGCAGAAATTGTTGATCGTTTTCATGCCACCTTTGTGGACAGTTATCTCAAGCTCGGACTGACATTTGACCTCTTTACGCATACGGATACGCAGAACCATTGGGATGTCACGCAGCAGATGTTTCGGCGTCATCTTGAGGCTGGGTATATCTATAAAGACAGCCAACAACAGCTCTACGACGGCACAGCGCATCGTTTTTTGCCGGATCGTTATGTAGAAGGCCGCTGCCCCTTTTGCGACTCGGATGAAGCCCGCGGCGATCAGTGTGATCAGTGCGGGCGAACGTATGAGGCAGTGGAACTGAAACAGCCCCGCTCGCGGATTAGCGGCAATACCGACCTCGAGATTCGCGAAACTGAACATTACTTCCTGGACCTGTCGAAACTTCAGGAACCGCTGCTGGCGTGGCTTAAAGACGGGAAAACACATTGGCGGCCGAATGTGATTCATTTTGCCCGCACGCAGGTCGAACAGATCAAGCTGCGCGGACGGCCGATTACGCGTGATATGGACTGGGGGGTGTCGATTCCACTACCGGATACGGAACACAAGTGCATCTATGTGTGGTACGACGCGGTGATAGGGTATTTAAGCGCTACGACCGAGTGGGCGCAACTCAATAATACGCCTGAGCAATGGCGCCAGTGGTGGGACGCCAAGACCAATCCCGACGCCCGCATCTATAACTTTATTGGCAAGGACAATATTCCCTTCCACGCCATGATGTGGCCGGCGATGTTAATCGCCCTCCAAGACATGAATCTCCCCTATGATGTCCCGGCCAACGAATTTCTCAATATGTATGGTCGCAAGTTCAGCAAAAGCCAGGGACGCATCATTAGCATTCTGGACGTGCTGAAACGCTACCAGGCCGACGCCTGGCGCTACGCGCTCACGGCTATTGCGCCGGAGACCAGCGATGTTGATTTTAGCTGGGATGATTTTGTTGAACGGGTTAATAACGAACTCGTGGCCAATTGGGGCAACCTGGTGAACCGGGTGCTAGGGTTTGCCTATAAGCGTTGGGACGGTGTCGTGCCAACACCGGGGGCGTTGAGCGGGCAAGACCAGGGCCTGCTGGATGAAGTCAGAGCCGGCTTTCAAAGCGCGGGAGAGCTGTATGAAAGCGCAAAACTGAAAGCGGCAATGAACGAAGTCCGCCGTCTCAGCCAGCGGGCAAATCAGTATCTGCACGATGCGGCGCCGTGGAGTACGATCAAGACCGACCCACAACAAGCCGCCACCTCAATCTATGTTGCGCTGCAAGTCATTGACTGGCTGAAGATCCTGTGGGCTCCGATCTTGCCCCATAGCAGTCAACAGCTGCACGAATTCTTGGGCTATGACGGGCAGCTCTTTGGACGCCAGTATACCGAGACGGTCAAGGATGCACGGGGCGAACACCTCGTCCTGCGCTATGACAATAGTGCGGCCATCGGCACGTGGGAGCCGGGTACGCTCAACCCAGGTCAGGATCTCAAACCGCCTAAACCGTTGTTCGTCAAGCTAGACGAGGATGTAGCGGAAAAAGAAACGGCGGCGGCTTCGAACTAGACTTAAAAGAATATGCACTTTACCGACTCACATTGCCATCTGACCGATAACCAATTTGATGACGATCGTGATGTTATGCTCGCACGCGCGCGAGAAGCCGGCGTGGCGCGGTTTATTACCATTGGTGCCACGGGCGAGTTTTGGCATAACGACAGAGCGGTTGCATTGACCCATGAATATGCCGACGTCTTTGCCACGGTTGGCGTACATCCGCATGATGCAGCCAGCATTACGCTGGATACTTATGCGCGATTGCGGCAATTGGCCCAGGACCCCAAGGTTGTCGGTCTGGGCGAGACCGGGCTCGATTTTTATTATGACCACTCGCCACGCGAAGAGCAGCGGAAGCATTTTCGGGCTTTTATTCGCCTGGCGCGAGAACTCGACCTGCCGTTATCCATGCATGTACGCGATGCCTATGCGGAAGCGGCCGCTATTCTGGGTGAAGAAGGTGAGGGGAAAGTCCAGGGTGTCATGCACTGCTTTGCCGGCAGTATCCCACAAGCCCAGGCTTTGCTTGATTTGGGCCTGTTTATTTCGTTCAGCGGGATTGTGACCTTTAAGAGCGCCCAATCGTTACGGGACGTTGTGCCCATCGTGCCGCTCAATCGGATGTTGATTGAAACCGACTGTCCGTATCTTGCCCCTGTGCCCTACCGCGGGAAACGCAATGAGCCCGGCTATGTCTGCCACGTGGCAACAACGCTTGCTGACGTCAAAGGACTATCGCTTGAAGAGGTGGCGACAGCCACCTGCCGCAATACCGAGCAGCTGTTTCGGCTTGATTCCTAGCCGCTCAGGAGCCGCCCCTGGCGGTTATCAGAGCCTTCGCGGCATTCCTGGCAGATGCCGTAGATTTCCGTCTTGTGCGTGGTTGCGACAAAGCCGTAGCGCTGCGCGACTTCTTCTTGCAGTTCTTCAATACGAGGTTGCACAAATTCGACAATCCGCCCACAGCGTTCACAAATCAGGTGATCGTGGTGGTTGTGGTCCTCGACATTTTCAAAGCGTGCCTGCCCATCGGCAAAATGCCGCTCTTCGGCCAGTCCGCATTCTTTCAGGAGCTTGAGGGTCCGATAGACCGTGGCATAGCCGACCCGAGAGTTTATAGTACGCACCTCGCTATACAGCTCTTCCACGCTGATATGTCGCTTCACTGAAAAGAATACCTGGGCGATGTCTTCTCGCTGAGCGGTTGTCTTTAGCCCTTGATCTTTGATCCAGAGCCGAAAGGTTTCGAGCCGATCACTCACAACGCGGCGCTCCCGTTTAACAGGCGTCGCACGGACGGCGAGAGTGTCTCAACGTTCAGATTTCGCTGCGAGAGTTCATCAAGCAAGACCTCAATGCGCTCGGCAAGCGGTCGCTCTCGGTCCAAGAAGACGATGTCCTGATCGTGCACCCGGCAGCCTCCACCTCGAACCCGATACCCGACCTCTCGGAGCAATTTCTCCTCACGCACCCGGATACCCAACTGCTCAGCCACGCCCTTGAGCTCCCCCAGCAGAGCCTTGCCTTTTCCTCCACCGCCTCCGTTCCCTCTACCCGTCGTCTGCTTTTTTGTCATGCCCCTATTCTGACCAAGGCCCAAAAACTTGTAAAGCACCAAATCTCATATTATCGAAACTTTCCCTCTTGCCAGCTTTGATTAGGGTGGGTAGTATTCCCTGACCGAACGGTCAGACAATGAGAACGGCTTAGCGGAGAGGAATGGTATGCGGTTTCCACTACATATTACTACTGACATGATAAAATGGCAGCTCAAGAACAAGCTACGAGGACAGTCCCGTTATCCCATTGTACTCATGCTTGAGCCCTTATACACATGTAATCTCGCCTGTGTAGGCTGTACGCCGGAGCGTCACCAAGGCGATATCAAAGATCGGCTCTCCTTAGATGAATGTTTTGAAGCTGTGGATCAGTCCGGTACGCCGGTTGTGTCGATTTGCGGCGGAGAACCAACCGTTTATCCAGAGCTGTCTGAACTTGTAGACGGCATTATTGACCGCAAGTGCCATATCTATCTGTGTACGAACGGGATTTTGCTAGAACGGTTTTACGGAAAAAGCGAACCGCACAAGCGCCTATCCATCAATGTCCACCTGGATGGCATGCGTGACACGCACGACTTTGTGTGTGACAAGCCGGGCGTGTTCGACAAAGCTGTTGAAATGATCAAGGTCGGTAAACAGCTCGGCTACTCGGTTTGCACCAACACTACGGTGTTCCGTGAAACGAGCATGGAAGAGGTCGAAGAGATGTGTGAGATGCTGACCCAACTCGGCATCGACGGCATGATGATTTCACCCGGCTATCACTACGAAGCGCTTGAGACTAACCACTTCATGTATAAAGAAGAGATTCACCAGAAGTTCAAACAAGTCTTGGCGCTATCCGAACGCTATAATATTTCGCTGACACCGCTTTTCCTCGAATTTGCCGCTGGCGAACGGGACTATCCCTGCACCCCGTGGGGCAACGTCACCCGGACGCCCTTTGGCTGGAAGGACCCGTGCTACTTAATCGGCAAGAAATATTTTAAAACCTGGGACGAATTCTGGAACGGGGTCGATTGGGACTACTGGGAAAAACGCGAAGACGCCCTGTGTCAAAACTGTCTCATGCACTCGGGCTTTGAAGCCTCAGTCATGCGCAAGCTGCCCGAGAATCCCAAGGACATGCTACGCATAGCCAAGTGGATGCTGGCGGCGTAGTTTCCATTCATATTACTGCTGAGAGCCTACCCATGAGCTCCCCTCCTGTTGGAGGGATCGTAGCGCCGGGGTGGGTTGCCCTTGGATCGCACCCCTATGCGTTAGCGGATACCGGTGAGGCCCTCCTTATCGAGACTTAAGCGAGGAATAAATGGGGGTAGAGATTTCTACAATTTCCACAATTTCAACTTGGAAGGATCGCAAGTCCTACACCGCCACGGCCGCACAACTCGCCGAATGGACAGGGCAATATCAGCGCCACTTCGAACGGCTCAACCGCTGCTACTTCGCTAGTACGCTGCCACCCTACCGGATCACGGTCCACGATCCACTCATCGTGCCTGGGGTGCCCGCTGACCTAAGTAAATACATGGCCGGCTACTGCGACAAAAAGCAGCGCCGGATCTTGTTGGAGGCCTTCCCCTTCCCCAAGGCAGAAGGCATCCTCCTGCATGAAATGGCCCACGCGGCGACCAACGTGCACCACGGCCCGCGCTTTTGCCAAGAAATGGCTCGCTTAGCCGCCATGGCCGCTCCCCTCGGCCCCATCAACATAGCGGCCTATGTGACGAGCCTGTCTTAGCTACCCACTCGGTGACATGTCCGTGGACAACAGGAGGCGTATCGCTTTACGAGTCTCGTAGGTCGGACTAGCGCAGCGTAATCCGACACCACATGGCTGCCTACCTTGCAGCCGGCGCGCTTGCCGCTTCCTGACTGCTCGACAGGCTCTGACCCGGACCATTCACAGCCCCTAGAAACGCTTGTCTATGCAGGGCTGCTGGATGCGGTACGCTGAGCCGAGGGCCTTTGCCGTAGAGCTTCTCGCGCAAGGTGCCTTCTCGATATTCCTTTTGCATACGTCCGCGTTTTTGGAGCACGGGAACAACGCCGTCGATAAACTCCTCAAATGAATCCGGCGTTGTGGCATAGGCAAGGTTAAACCCGTCTACACCAGCGGCAATCCAGTCCTCGAACTGATCGGCAATGCTCTCAGGCGTGCCAACCAAAACCGGACCGGCACCCCCAATGCCGACATACCTGGCGAGGTCTCGCATTGTCCATTTGCGATGTGGATCGCCGTCAGTAAAGCTGTGGACGAGGGTACGGATTGCATTCGTCTCGATATACTCAAGCGGTTGGTCTGGTTCAAATTGTCCAAAATCAATGCCAGTCCAGCCACTCAACAGCGCCAGCCCGCCGTCGTAGCTGCACTGCTCAAAATACTCCTCGTATTTTCGCTTGGCTGCGGCTTCGGTCTCAGCGGTGATCACCTTCAGATACGCAAAACACAGAATGTCCTCGGGGTTCCTTCCGCGCTGGCGGGCGATTTTACGGATGTCTCGAATATATTGCCCATCGACCTCGGGTTTTGAGCCGATGACAAAAACACACTCTGCATGCTGAGCGGCAAACTCACGGCCGCGTGGCGAGGCACCAGCCTGGAAGAGCACGGGTGTCCGTTGCGGAGATGGTTCAGCGAGATGGCAACCGTGTACCTTATAATATTTGCCTTCATGCATGACATCGTGGACTTTGGCTGGATCGGCGTAGATCCCGCGCTCGACATCTTTCACCACGGCATTGTCTTCCCAGCTCGTTTCCCACAGTTTGTAACAGACATCGCAGTATTCATCCGCCATGTCATAGCGATCATCATGATCGGCTAAACCCGTCTGGCCGTAGTTCCGGCCTGCGCTTTCGAGATACGAGGTCACAATCTTCCAGGCTACCCGACCTTTCGTGAGATGATCCAGGGTGGAGATGAGTCGAGCAAAAGTAAATGGATGGTTTTGCAATATAGAACTCGTGAAACCAAAACCGATATGCTCGGTGGCGTATGCCATGGCTGGGATGAGTAGCATCGGATCATTGACCGGTATCTGGGTAGCTTCGGTCAGCGCGGCATCCCGATTACCTCGAAACACATCGTACACACCGAGTACATCGGCCAAGAAGATGGCATCAAACTTCCCCCGCTCCACTATCTTGGCGAATTCGACCCACTGATCGAGGTCGGTGTAGTCGGTCATATGGTCGTCGTCTCGAACCCACAAGCCGGGCGACTGATGGACCACACAGTTCATATGAAAGGCGTTGAAATATATGCGTCTCTTCATAGGGATTTCTCCTTGGTATGTCTCGCAGCTAACAAGACACAAAAGCAAGGGATAGATGGAAATGTCAAGAGCGAGGAATATGCTCCCGCCCAGGAAGTCCAGGAGAGTAGGGGGCGATTGAGAGAGTGGAAAAAATGTAAGGACTCACACCTTCCGAGCCGCTAGTATCCTTGCCCTTCGAGGCTGGCAGGCGATATGATCCAGAATTATAATCTGATCGCTACGTAATCGTAAAACCTGATCACAACATCACAACTTGAAAAGGAAAAGCATGACCAGAGTCAGCGCACCGGCCAGCAGCGAGAGAGGCAGTTCGGGCCGGCTCAACTATCTTGCTCCATCTATTCAAAGTTCGCTCTACCGGAACGGCAAGCTCCTTATACGACGCAATGCTGACGGCAGCGACACCGGCATGGAGGGCGTCATCTTCGATGAGCGGCAGATAACAGTCCATAACGCCCGACTGCTCAATGGCGAGGAACGTCGAAGTCTCGATACAAACGGCTTTGAGTTATTTACCTACCCCCTTCAGCGGCTGGATCTCGACTTTTTCGATCATCAGGAAGTCATCCAGGACTATTACCGCGAATGTACCCAGCTCGTCAGCGAGGCGACCGGCGCCCCCTCCGTCTTCGCCTTCGACCACAATGTACGCTCGGCGGCCGGAAAGCAAAGCAAGCGATGCATTCGCGGCGGGCAGGAGGTGCAAGGCCCGGCCTCCATCACTCATGGGGACTACACGCTCCGAAGCGCTCCGGAGCGTGTACAACAACTCGCGCAACCTCCCGGCGGCAACGATACGCTGCGCTCGCTCATCGAACAGGAACAATCGCTCCAACCTCTCTTGGAGCCCGAGAAAGCGGAGCGGGCGCTCAACGAAGGTGGACGCTTCGTTATCATCAACGTGTGGCGCAATATCGCTGAGGAGCCAGTCGCGACGCATCCCCTCGCGTTGTGTGACGCGCAGAGCGTCACCCCCGAAGACCTGGTGGTATTTGAGATTCACTACCAAGACCGAGTGGGTGAGAACTACTTCTCCAAGCACGGACTGCGACATGAGTGGTATTACTACCCGGCGATGACGCGCGACGAGGCCCTGCTGATCAAGCAGTGGGATTCGGCCGGGCCTCTCGCCCGTTCAGAGGGCCGCCAGGCCGATAGCGATGACGCGCAAGCGCCGTGTACCTTCAGCTTTCACACCGCCTTCGCAGATCCGTCTACACCCCCCGATGCGCCCGAGCGGTGGAGCATCGAAGTCCGATGCATCGCTATGTTTGAATAAACTAAGGAAATTGCGGCGGAGGTGGTGGCGTGCTCCGCGCGGTTCAAGATGAAGGACTGCAGCAGCAATAATGGGGTGAGGATTCATATCTTCACTCGGACTGATGAAAATACTCCCGGGCACGGTCTTCGGCTTTTGTGCGAATGAAAAAAGTCAAGAGAAAACTACTACCTATGGTTGAAATCACCAGTGCAAAGGACAGTACGAAGTAGCCGATGTGTGCCACCGCCAGCCCTCCAATCCCTGCCCCAACCGCATAACTTACGTAACCGCTCCCGGACAATATGCCGGTTAGTGTCCCCCTCGCTGTTCCGCCTATTTCGGTGCCCACGACAAATAAAAGGGTGGCCAGGGGCATGACCAGCACCATAAACACACTGGTAACGGCGACTGTGAGCCAGAGCTGGTCATGCACCACAAAGACGGCCAAGCCGGGCAGGGTGGCAATAAGTATGGTGATCGCTACAAGGGATAAACGGTGTGGGCTTCTCCCTATTTTTCCGCCGAGGAAGAGGCCGCACGTTGTTCCGACTGCGACGATAGAGATGGGCAGAGCCAGCTCTGCCGTATTCAGGCCATAAGTCACTTGGAGAAAAGGCGGAAAGAAGGTCATGATCAGCCCATAGGCTGTACGAACTGTCAGATTCGTAAACGCCAGCAGCCACGTCACGGAAAACCGTCCGACCTGTTTGAGCCGAGTGCCGAGGACTAAGGGTTTCCGTTGTCCTTGACGTTGAGGCGTATAGATTAAGAGGACTACGGCACACAGGAGTAAGATGCCGCCCACAGCGAAGAAGGCGGCTCGCCAACCGGCATACGCGGCTAAGAGCGTTACCAGAGGTACACCTACTACACTGCTGAGCTCGGGCTGAGTTGTAACAACTGCCACTCCCATGGCGCGGCGCTCGACCGGAGTTACATCACCAATCAACGCGATACAGGTGGGAGGCACCATGCCGCCGCCAACGCCGGCCAGCATGCGAAACACGGTGGCTGTTGCCAGATTTGGTGCGAGCGCTGTGCCTATCGACGCCAGGCTGATGAGCAACACGCCCGTAAGAAGAATCGGTTTCCGGCCATAGGCATCTGAGAACGGACCGACGACGAGCGCGGTTATCGCCCAGGCGACCGCAGCCGCAGTCACGAGTTGGGCAACTACGGGGACCGTTGTCGTCCAGTCGTGTGACATGTCGACTAGCAATGGACCCAGCATGCTGAGCGCGGTCAGGACAACGAAGACGGTGAATCCGATTGTAGCTAAGAGGCGAGTCGTGTCGCTTAACCAGGGAGCTTCTTGCGATAGTGCCATGCGTCAGTTTTTGACGATCCGCGATATCAGTTTGTCGGACGCCCGACAACTGACCAGAGGTAATGAGAACTGAAGGAAATGCCTTATGACAATGTCCTTTATAAGTACGTCTCCGGCCGTTTAGTGGAACGACCAAGATAGGCTCCTACGTCTCAGTGTCTTTTTTGATTTGAATCCGGGAGGAAGAAGTGATGCTAGAAAAAGTGTGCATTGTGACTGGTGTGGGTCATGGAACAGGTGTTGCTGCGGTGCGTCGGTTTGCACAGGGTGGCTATCGCGTAGCGATGTTTGCCCACAATGAAGAGCGGCTCAAACAGTTTGAGCAGGAGATTCCGGGTACCACGGCATATGTGTGATGTCAGCAACGAGGCTGAAGTGAATGCGACGGTCGCTGCAGTGACCGAGCAACTTGGACCACCGTCAGTCTTGATCAACAATGCAGTCAGTTTTGATTCTATATTCGGTACGTTTTTAGAGATTGATCCAAAAGGCTTGGAGCAGAACTTCCAGGTCAATACGATGGGGCTACTGTATATGGCCCGGGCCGTTGTCCCGCATATGCTCGAAGCCGGGCATGGGGCCATTATGGTGACAGGCAACACTGCCTCCTGGCGGGGGAAGCCGCAATTCGCTGCGTTCGCACCAACTAAAACCGCGCAACGCATCTTGGCCCAGTCCATGGTACGCACTCTGGGGCCACGGGGAGTGCATGTGTCTTTCCTCGTTATCGATGGAGGCATTGATATGCCGTTCGCGCGCGAATTGTTGGACGACAAACCGGACGACTTTTTTATCAAGACCTCGGCCATTGCCGACACGATTTGGAACGTCGTCCATCAGGACCGTTCTGGCTGGACGTTTGAGCTTGATATCCGGCCTTTTGGAGAGGAATGGTAGGCGTACCAACCTCTTTGCTGATTGCTTCAAATGTGGTCGATGGCAAGAAAGCGATTGATACGTATCTCAACATGGGATAGATGGGGATAGGGAGGAATGATTCTATGCCCACGTCGGCACAAAACGGACAAGACACCATCACTAACGGTAAAGTCTGGCACAACGACTACCCTGAACTCGGCACCGGGCCGATTCCAATTGAGCCGTGTGTTTCACAAGAATATTTCGAGTTGGAGCGGGAGCGGATTTATAAGAAGACGTGGTTGAATGTTGGCCGCGTTGAGCAGATCCGGAATCCGGGCGATTATTTTGTTAAAGACTTGCCCGTGTGTGGCACGTCAGTCATTGTGACGCGTGGTAAGGGCGGGGCGGTCAACGCTCTTCACAATATGTGTTCCCATCGGGGCAATAAGATGGTGTGGGATCATGCAGGCACATGTCAGAACTTTACGTGTAAATTTCACGGCTGGAGTTATGGCCTCGATGGCAGCCTCAAATTCGTACCAGATGAAGAGAGCTTTTTTGCTCTTCAAAAAGACCAGCTTGGCCTGACGCCGATTACAGTCGATGTGTGGGAAGGCTTTGTTTTTATCAATCTTAATCCTGAGCCACTTGAAACCTTAAAGGAACATCTTGGAGAACTTGGTGCAGGGATAGAGGGCTATCCCTTTGAGAAGCTGACTACGTGTTACGCCTGGCATACGGAACTCAAGGCCAACTGGAAGGTGCTCAAAGATGCCTTTCACGAGGCGTATCATGTACCCTTCTTACATAAGCGCTCGCTGCCCGATTCGTTTACCAGCCCGGACAATCCGTATGCGCACGCTTTCGCGTTTAAGCTGTATGAACGCAACCATCGCATGTCGGTATTTGGTAATCCTGACCATCAGCCCAGCCCAGTCGAGTTGCTCGCCCATCGCTTTGGTTCGTCCATTGTTAAACGGGATTGGGACATGGGCGAGCTACCGTTAGGCGTGAATCCGACTCGGAGTCAGTTTTGGGCCTTTGACGCCAATATGATCTTCCCCAATTTTGATGTGTTTGTCTTTGACGGAACGTATCTCACGCAACATTTTTGGCCCCTCGCTCCGGGGCGGACGATTTGGGAAGTCCGGACGTATTTCCCGCCGGTACAAAATGCGGCTCACCGCTTTAGTCAGGAGTACAGTAAGATCCTTCTGCGCGAAGCGCTCCTGGAAGATGCCAGCACCTTGGAAGCAACCCAGTCCATGCTCGCCTCGGGTGCAAAGAAGGAGTTTGTTCTACAGGACCAAGAACTCTTAGTCCGACATGGACATAAGGTGATAGAGGATATGGTCGGCTTCTACAGATCTGACTGATTCTTCAAACTCTATATAGGCAGAGCCGGACAGGGCAGAACTCACGCAGTAAAATCAGGTTGGTGAAGTTCGCGGCAAAGGATTTTCCTTGACACAAAAACTATAACGTGTTTTAAATTTAAAACTCGTTATGCTTCGTGAGATACAAAAGACCGAGCGAAAACAACGCATTCTGAGTGCGGCACGGCGTTTGATCCGCACAGAAGGTTATACGCGTATGTCCATGCGCGAGCTGGCGCGCGAGGCTCAGGTCAGCTTAGTCACGCCTTATAACCTGTTTGGTTCTAAGGCCGATGTCCTATACGCCTTGCTCGAGTCCTTCTTTGATACGCTGGATACTGCTGCTGACGAGCTCGATCAGCAGGATCCGATTGATGCGATGTACGTGCTGACGCAGTTCTCCGTAAAAGAGTATGTGCGCGCCCCGGTCTTTTATCGCAGTCTGCTCTCTTCAATGGTGACAACCGGAGAATTGTTGCCAGTTCCACGCATTGTCCAGCGTTGTACAACGCTGTGGCAGCGAGGATTAGATGCCGGCATCGCACAAGGATTGTTTCAGCCCCATACGCGCCCCGATCTTGTGGCCTTACAGATTCAGGTCAATTACCGGGGGGCGATGGAACTCTGGATCGAAGGCGGAGTCGATATCGAAGGATTTGAAACACAACTGCTGTATGGGTTAAGTCTGTGCCTGCTTGCTGTGGCAACGGACTCAGGGCGTGAGCGCTTGCTGGGTCGCTTGCACAAACTTGAGGGGCAGTTGGACAGTCGAACACAGAATTGGACCACGGAATACGATGACCAACACAAGGAGGAAGTACAATGAGTGCGACAACAAACGGTGTAACAACAAATGGGGTTGCGGCGAACGGTAATGGCTCGGCCAGTGGCTCCAAATGGCACAATAAATATCCCCACTTAGGTACAGGGCCTGTCCCGGCTGATGTCTTTATTTCAGAAGAGCAATTCGCCTTAGAGCGCGAACGGATCTTTAAGAAGGTGTGGCTGAATGTGGGTCGGGTGGAACGGCTTCCGAATGCGGGTGACTACTTCGTCCAAGACCTGGGAGTGTGTAACACTTCGGTCATTGTCGTGCGCGGCACAGACGGCGTAGTGAATGCCTTCCATAATATATGCTCGCACCGGGGCAATAAGATCGCCTGGGACAAAGGCGGCAGGTGCCAGAACTTTACGTGTAAGTTTCACGGCTGGAGCTATGGGCTGGACGGTAAGCTCAAGTTTGTGCCGGATGAAGAGAGTTTCTTTGATCTGAAGAAAGAGAGCCTAGGTATGACGCCGGTGGCGGTGGATGTGTGGGAAGGTTTTATCTTCATCAATGTTGATCCCGATCCTCAAGAAACCCTCCAGGAATACTTGGGAGACTTGGCTGCTGAGCTGGCGGGCTATCCGTTTGGAGAGCTGTCAGCCACCAGTACGTCGTGGTCGACTGAGGTCAATGCCAACTGGAAGGTCGTCAAAGACGCTTTCCAAGAGGTGTACCATGTCGCCTCTTTACACAAACGTTCTATCCCGGATTCTTTCACCAGCACAGAGAATCCATACTCCCATGTCCTAGACGTCAAGCTCTTCCCTCGCCACGGTCGCGCCTCGTTGTTTGGCAATCCGGCCTACAAACCGAGTCCGGTGGCAACGTTGGCCGCCCAGAATGGTGCCATCCTTATGCGGAGCGACTTCTCATCGGACAGTCTGCCTGCAGGAGTCAATCCGCTCCGCAGCGAGATATGGTCGTTAGATCTAAATGTGATTTTCCCAGCCTTCTTTGTTGATGTTTCTCAGGGGTCGTATTTTACCCATCAGTTTATTCCTATTGCTGTAGATAAGACCATATGGACATCGACCCAGTATTTCCCCAAGGCGAAAACTCCCGGCCAGCGCTTTAGTCAGGAATACGGCAACGTGATTTTCCGCGATGTTATTTTGGAGGACGGTCGGACGTTGGAAGAGTCGCAATCTGTCCTCTCTTCAGGCGCCAAAAAAGAATTCTACCTGCACGATGAGGAAATCCTGGTGCGGCATAGCCACCATGTCATCAACCAGATGCTCAAGGGTCAACCCGTTGATACGGCGTTTGCCACGAGTGGACAGGAGGCTGCCCATGCCTAAGGCAGCGTTACCGAAAAAATTTAAGGACCTTGAGAAATGGAGGGATTGGTCGCTGGCGACCGAAACAGAGCGTAGCGACAAACGTCAAGCCAGCACAATGGAAGATATTCAGGCGTTTTATGATGCCATGCTGGCGCGGATGGAAGAAGTGTTGCCGTATTTAGAAAAGTTCTCCTTGGACGAACTTCCCGAGAACGCCAAACGGCTGTTCCACCTGACCTTGTCCTTGGCTGAAGTGGCACCAGCTGTGGAGCAATTCGGACAACCGAGTGTGGTTGATGGCTACGATATTAAGCGGTTTATTTCGTCTCATGACTCGTACGACCACTAGGCGGAAAAGGAGGGAGTCAGGCGGCTTCTTCCTGCCGGGAATCTGGTTGGGGTCTGTCTGTCGCGCGGCGGTGGTGGTGGTGGCGCGGGAGTTCGACACAGAAGACGGCGCCGCCCCCGGTCGGTTCTCGCCCAAATCCGGCCCTGGTGGGCGGCGATAATCTCGCGGCAGATCGATAAGCCTAAGCCCGTCCCGCCTGCGCCGGTCTTGGTCTTACTCGATTGAATAAACTTGTCGAAAATCGCTCCTTCTTCCCCGGCCGGAATTCCTACGTCCTGGTCGCTGACCGTCACCACGACGCCCTGCGGGCGGTGTTCTACCCCCAGCTCAATAAGCCCGTGGGGTGGGGAGAACTTGACGGCATTGCCAACAGATTGCGCAGGACCTGGAGCATTTGGGGGGTATCGAGACTGACCTCCGCCGGCTCGGGGAGGGTGTGGCATGTCACCTGGAGCTGGCGTTCGGAGAGCAGGGAGTAAAACTCATCGGCGATGGCGGCCAGCAAGGGGTTGAGATCGGTCGGCTGACAAGTCAAAGGCTATCTTGCCGGACTCTAGTTTGGCCAGATCGAGCAAGTCATTGAGCAAGGCGAGGAGGAGGCGGCCACTAGTGTCGATATGCCCAAAGTAGCCCAGGAGCTTGTCTGGGGGGGGGCGGTGGTGGCTTTTTTGAGACCAACGCTCGCGAAGCTGAGGATGCCATGCAGGGGGGTGGCGCAGCTCGTGGGACATATTGGCTAAGAAGGCGCTTTTAGCCTGGTTATCCGCCTCCTTGGCGCCTGCCAGCTCGGCCGTTCGTTCTTCGACCCGTCTTTCCAACTCGTGGTGTGCTTGTTGGAGTGCGTCCTCGGCTTGCTTGCGGTCGGTGATGTCGGTATGGGAGCCAGTTATCCGGATAATAGTGCCCTGTTTATCCCGGAGCGGCCTGTCCACGGGCAAGAATCCATTTGTAGCTTCCATCTTGACAACGCATCCGTTGCTCAACGCTGTAGAAGCGCGTCTTGCCTGCAAAATGATTTATCGATGGCTTGCTGAACTCTCTCTGTATCATCCGGGTGCAGCCGCTTACTCCACTCCTCGAGTCGATTGTCCAGCTCATGCTCGGCATAGCCCAGCATCTCTTTCCAGCGGCCTGAAAAGAAAATTTCATCGGTGAGGACATTCCAGTTCCAAATGCCGGTCGTTCGAACCTCGCAAAGCCAGGTGCCAGCGCTCTTCACTTTCCCGTAGCGCCATCTTCGATTGCTTGCGGTCGGTAATATCCAGCGAGGCACCCATGAATGCGTCGTACCTGTCCCGCCTCATCTTGTACTGGCCGCGAGTATGAGCGCATCCAGCGTTCCTCTCCCCACTTCGTCACGATACGAAACTCTGTGGTTGTCGACTCACCAGCTCGCATCTTTTGGAATTGTTCCTGCAGCTGTTCCCGATGGTCTGGACGGACCTAGGATGGCGTGGGGAGCCGGGCCATATCCTCAGCAGGATACCCGGTCATACGGGTAAATGAGTTAGTGAACCACCCGGATTGCACCGTTCCATCCTCTTTTATGCGCAGGCAGAAGGCGTAGTCGGAAATTGCCTCACTGATGATTCGAGAGCACTCCTCGCTTTCCCGTAGTTCTGTCTCCGCTTGTTTACGTTGAGTGATGTCAGAAGTGAAAGCAACATAAAACTCTTGGCCTTGGAACTCTAAGTAGCTGATCGCAACTTCCACCGGGAAGATGCTGCCGTCTTTCCGGCGATGTCTCGACTCGCTGGCTAATGAACCCTCCCTGCTTGATCGCAATCCGGGAGTGCTACCCAGCGTTCGGCTGGATAATTCGGATCTAAGTCATAGACGGGCAAGAGAAAGGAGTTCGTCGCGCGTAATAGCCTAGAGCCCGGCATGCGGCATCATTAACCTACAGAAAGCGCCCGTCCGGCCCCCAGCCAGCAGATGGAGATAGCCGCATGGTCAATGGAGAACTGAGTCAAGCGGAGCTGCTCCTCAGCCCGCTTGCGTTCGGTAATATTGCGGTAGATCGCCTGCGTCGCGATGGGCCGCCCCTCTTGGTCGCGAATGAATCGCGTTCGGCCCTCAATCGGTATGGTTCTGCCGTCCTTGCACAGGAACTCGGCCTCAAACGCTGGTGGTATTTTCTTCACCAGCCAGCGAACGGCGGAGGAGGTCTGAGACTAAGGCGATAGAGGCTGGAGTGCCCACCTTGCGGTGATGTTGTCCGATGACTTCTTCTCGTGACCAGCCGGTCATGGCTTGAAATCCCCGATTGACACTAGCGATTATGCCATCCAGAGTTGCAATCATGAGGGTGTCATTGGCATTTTCAAAAAGGTCTCGATAGCGTTTCCCGCCCTCGCGCAGCGCTTCCTCAGCTTGCTTGCGCTCGGTAATGTCATGCACGAAAGCCACGTTAAATTCCTGACCTTGGAACTGTAAGTAGTTGATTACAACTTCTACCGGGAAGATGCTTCCGCCTTTCCGGCGATGGCGTGACTCAATGGTCAAAGATCGCTTTTGCTTGAGCGTCTCCCAATGCGCCGACCAATGCTCTTCCCATTGCTCGGCTGGAAAACTGACATCGATCTCCGGGACAGTCATGAGCCGGAGTTCATCATAAGTATAGCCCAGAGCGCGACACGCGGTGTTGTTGACGTATAGAAACTGGGCATCCGGTTTAATCCAGAAGGCCGCAACGGCAGCCCGATCAATGGAGAACTGGGTTAGACGAAGCTTTTCATCGATCCGTCTGTGCTCATCGCTCTGCTGCTTCAGGTTAGTGTTGGCGGCATGGAGGGCGTAAAGGGTCCATTTCAGTGTGATGCCAAGCTCGGCAAGCCCGCCGAGGAGAAGGGCAGAGGCCAAGTCGATAACTTGGAGGGTGACAAGGAAGACCGCCAGCAGTAGTCCTAGACTAATCGCACTAACCACAAAAATAATGCTGCTGAAGCGAGAGAAATTCACTATCAAGTGTCCGGGCGCTTTCATACCAGGTTTCCAAGAGCTTCTCAGAGTCTTATCCGGAGTTTTGCGTTAAAGATTTAAGACGAACATGTGAAGAGAAGAGGCGCTTGAGAAGATCCGCTCCATCCTAACCTTGAGGCGGCTAGCGCATTACTCTTCATTTTCTTTTCCGCGAGAATAGGGTGCCTATAAGGTCAGGTTGAACTCTTTGGCCAAGCAGGGGAGGATAATAGGCTTGATCCGTTTCAATTTGTTCCACAGCATGATTAAGTGTGTAGAGTCGAATCAACAAACCCAATAGACGCGCCCAAGCGACACAAAAAAGGAGGTTGCTATGATTCGTCCCGAACGTATCGCTCATGTGGTTATTAAGGTCCGTGACCTTGAACGCTCGAAGAAATTTTACACCGAGGTGCTCGGCATGCAGGTCATGAAAGACGTGCCCAAGATCGGCGCGGTCTTTTTGGCCAATCATGCCCGAGACCACCATGAAATCGCGCTTTTCCAGATTAGCCCGACCGCGGAGTTACCCAAACCGAATCAAGTTGGGCTGGCACATATCGCCTTTCGGCTTCGGAGCGAGGAAGAACTGCAGGCGGCCTATGAAGAACTCAAAGCCAAAGACGTACCGGTGAACTTCACCGTCAATCACGGCGTGACCAAGAGCGTCTATTTCCGTGACCCCGATGGCTATGAGCTTGAAGTCTACTGTGACAATCCTATTGAAGAATACGCTGGTATGCCGAATGCTTATCTGGGTATGGATAAGCTGGAATACGCTCAGAACGACCGTGGCCTGGCGGATGTGATTGCCCAGTTGAGACAGTAAAACAGACGGTAAGAAAAGCGGTTGGACTGAAATGAATTGTAGGGGCAGCCCTGTGTGGCTGCCCTCTTTTCATAAGGGCGATCATAAGGGTCGTCCCTACGATCAATCACGACGTGGAGCACTCATGGGCATTCGGACGGGCGCAGAATATCGTGCAAGCCTCAGGGACGGGCGCAGTGTGTACGTCAACGGCGAGCGTGTCAAAGATGTCACGACCTACCCGCCGTTCCAAGGTGTCATCGATACCCTGGCATCTCTGTACGACCTCCAACACGCGACCCACCAGTCGATGTTGACCTATCCATCACCAAACGACGGCCAGCCGGTGGGGCTGTCGTTCCTGATGGCTGAAACGGTCGAAGATGTTGAACGCCGCGTCCGAGCAGAGGAATTCCGTGCGGAGACCACGTATGGCTTGATGGGGCGCATGCCGGATTTTATGAACGCGCTGGTCACGGACGCTGCGATTGCCGCGCCGTTTATCGGCCAGCGTGAGCCGCGTTTTGGGGAGAATGCCCTGCGTTATTATGAAGAGTGTCGGGATAACGACTGGTGTTTGACCCATACCCTAGTCGATCCGCAGATCGATCGTTCAAAAGGGCCGGCTGAGCAAACCGACCCTGAGGCTGCCCTGCATGTCGTGCGGGAGACGGACTCCGGCATTCTGGTCAGCGGCGCACGCATGCTGTCTACATTAGCGCCCTTTTCTAATGAATTATGGGTAGGACCGTTTTATCCTCGCAAGCCAGGAGAGGAAGCCTATACACTGTGCTTTGCGGTTCGCATGGATACGCCAGGGCTGAAGTTTATCTGTCGGGAGGCGTATAACACGGGCCGGAATGCTTTTGACCGACCCCTCTCGTTTCGGTTTGACGAAGAAGACGCACTCGCGATCTTCGATAATGTTGAGGTTCCGTGGGAACGTGTTTTCATCAACGGTGATATCGAGGCGTCGAACTACATTCTGGGACGTGCGCCTGGATACGCACTGCTGCAGGCGGTTATTCGCGGAACCGTAAAGCTGCGTTTTATGGCCGGTCTGGCATGTTCGGTTGCTGAAGCCATTGGCCGCACGAAAGCGCCTCACGTTCAAGCCCAACTCGGCGAGCTGGTGGCGAATGCCGAAATTGCCAACGGCCTGCTGCGTGCTTCCGCTCAAGATGTGGTGACCAATCGGCGGGACGGGGGCTCGCTTCGTTCGCTGGCTGCTGCACTCTGGGTCTTTATTCCACAGGCCCAAGTGCGCGCTGCTGACGTGATTCGTCAGGTCAGCGGCAGCGGTCTTATTATGACGCCGACTGAGGGAGATTTTCAGAACCCGGAGATAGCGCCCTATCTGGAACGCTATCTGCAAGGAAAAAATCTTCCCGCCCGGAACCGAGTTCAGCTTTTTAAGCTCGCTTGGGACATGCTCGGGGAGCAGTTCGGCAGCCGCCAGTTACAGTACGAGTGGTTCTACTCCGGTGATCCACTTTTTACGCGGTCGCGCTTTTACCACTCACCCGCAGTGAAGGACTATAAGGCGATGGTCGGCCGTCTTTTAGAAGAGGCGCAGGGAGAAAGCTAGCCCGAAGTTTTGCTGGAAACCAGGGAAAGGGAAAAGGGGCGTACCGCATAACGATACGCCCCGTATTTTTTGGTATTAGCTTGGCGAATTTATCGCAACAATATCCGGGGTGTCCTCTAAGCCAAGTGCCTCGATCGGAAGTTCAAAGCGTTCGGCCATCACTGCGTCTTCATCTGTAAAGTCACGAGTGAAGCAGCAGTATTCCATCTGCATGCCGTTTGGATCTTTAAAGTAAATCGATTTGGCCCAGTCGTGATCTACGACTTCCGAAACCTCGACGCCTTTGTCCTGAAGTTCTTTCCGCTTTTCCTCTAAGGCCGCCTCGGTGCCTGTCTCAAAAGCAAAGCGATAGAATGCGCTTGGCACCCCTAGGCCACGGTTGATGCCTGCGTCGTATTCAACCGGGACGCCAGGAATACCCTTGGCTTCCATAAAGGCGAGCAACTGATCCCGGCCCGTGTCGAAGAAGATATGGCGGATTTGGCCACCCTCTTTGACTTTGATGGTATCGCAGCGCACTGGTTTAAAGCCGAGGATGTTTTCGTAGAAATCGCGCGTCTTATCCAAATCGAGTGTGGACAGCCCAATATGAGAAAAACCTTTATGCGACATAGCACTCCCTCCTTACTGCTCGTGGCGGAAAGTTAATTGTTTCTTCCAATGCTTACCACAGCTGCAGCGCTAAAGGAAAGCCAAAAACCCAAAAAATCCGGGCGCATAGGCCATATTCGGATTGACACAGTAAGGGAATTCGGAATAGGCTCCGGGGCGTCCGGAGAGAGAAAATAATAGACATGCGCAGGACAATACGCATGCGCAGGAAATGAAGCGAATGAAAAGAGAGCGGCTGTGATGGACTTTGGTGTTCTGATTTTCCCAAAGCCTGACAAGTGTGCCGAACATGCAAAGCTGGCCGAGACGTGTGGGTTTACACATGTGTGGGTTGAAGACTCACCCATGATGGCCGGCGATGTGTATCTATGCCTCGGCTTGATGGCACAGCAAACCACACGGGTCATACTCGGCACTGGCGTTGCGGTTGTCGGAACGCGCAGCGCGCCAGTCACCGCGCATGCTATCGCTACGGTGAATCAATTGGCCCCAGGACGGGTTATTCTTGGAATTGGGACGGGCAATAGTGCGCGGCGTGCAATGGGTCTTCCGCCGTGTTCTCTGCGTGAGCTGCGCGAATATATACGAATTGTACGCGGCCTGTTAGACAACCAAGACGTTGTCTACCAAGAGGGGGCGGAGGCGCGCAGGATACAGTTCTTTCATAAAGAGTATGCATTCATAAATACGCGTGATCCGATTCCCCTCTATGTTGCAGCCAATGCCCCCAAAGCGATGGCACTGGCCGGGGAAGTGGGCGTTGGCTGGCTGACCTCACGCACCAATACGGTTCCAGGTTGGCGAGAGGCATGGCGACAGGTCAGTCAAGGCGCGAAGAAAGCCGGGAAAGATCCCGCCAGCCTGCATACGGTCCTGTTTACGACGGCCAGCCTGTTACGTCCTGGGGAAGGATTGGATTCGGCGCGGGTCAAGGCGCAAGCCGGCCCGTGGACGACGGTTGCGTTGCACTGGTTGTATGAGACCGTGCAAGATCCCGTAGCGGCACCCGTGCCCATACAACCAACCTTTGCCAAATATAAAGCCTTTATGGATCAGCGCTTGCAAGCCAAAGACGATTATTATTTTGATCTGCATGACGGTCATTGTCTCTACGTCCGGGCGGAAGAACAACAATTTGTGACGCCGGACATGATTCAGGCAACAACGCTGACCGCCCAGCCCGAAGCGCTCTTGAAACGGCTACGCGCCTTAGCGCACGCCGGCGTCAAACAAGTCGCGTTTATTCCCACCTTCGACGCGTTTGAAGAGTTTGTCGCAGAATTTGGCGAAAAGATCATTGCACGCTGGTAGCCCCTGTGTCCACGTGTTACTCACCCGTGGACCGCGTGCGTTCTCGCTTGATCTCTGAGTCGTGCTCCGATACAGCAGAGTATCATTTTGTGCCCGCGCACGGCCGATTGCTGAGATGTCTAGGAAAGACATGACCATAACACCTTTCGACCCGTACGCTCTTGAAGAAAAGAGTCAGCAGCAGTTTCAGGCGGCCCTAGACGGATTGTCTCCGGCGCAGCACGCGACCCTACTCGATGCGTTGGCTCAGGTAGAGCAGCCGGTTGTGCAGGAATGGCTGGACGCAGAGCTCCTCCAAGAATGGGTCCAACAAGGTCTGCATGTTTGCAAAACGGTTGGAGAGCGTGGCGCTACGCTCTCCAACGCTATGTTTGCGGCAACTCCGGCGCTGCTGCGGGTTTTGACCCGGCCGGAGATGTCCGAATGGATCCGTTTTCTGCTGGATATTGAATCGATCAACGGGGCAGAGGATTTCGCGCGTCTGCCCGACGGACTCAGCGCGCTGGATCGTGCGGAACGGCTCAGTGTCTATCGTCTGGGTCGATCTGCCGTCTACCATTCACGTCATGCTGCGGCCGGTATTTATCATGCCCTGCCCCAAATTCTGGCCCATGTGTCCGTGCCGCTTCGGCAGGCTTTACTCCGTTGCCTCCAACCCGCTGCGTCCTTTGATCCAGAGCCGTTGCCCAGCGTGATCCCTTTTCTTGGGCCCACGCTTGCCGGCTTAGCACAGGACAGCCAGCTGTCTGTACTCGAGCGCATTGCCGAACTGGCTCGTATTTTTCCTGCCGCTATTGCCCGGCTCTTTCGGACACTGTCGCGAGCGTATGAAGAGGTTGGGACAGCCGGGGTTCTCACCTGGATTCAAGCCGGAGAAGAGATTGCGCAGCGCAATCCGCAAGCGGCCGAAGCCTTTTTTACCCTGGAATCGCGGACGAGTTTCCAAGTGCTGCGGCATGAGTCTCCCGTAGTGTTGCTGGCTGAAGTGCACAGCGTATTAGTCAAATTTATGCACATGTTGTGCGGGCAAGCCGTCAGCATTCAAGAAATCGCCGAGCTGTCTTTTCCGCCACCGCTGGCCATCGTTGATGAGGAAGATGAATTCCTGCCGTTGCCGGCTGAGATTGATCTCTTTTCAACCTTTGAGGAGAACTTCCGGTTGTACTGCGTGCTGGCCGCCCACCAGGCTGGTCGGGTCGAGTTTGGCACGTATGCGCTGTCTGTTGCGGACATCTGGCCGCAGGTGCCGACCTATGTGCATGAGCGGGCCGGTGCGGATGATCATCCCCCGCAGGATCTTGCTGCGTATTTCAAACTCTTTGCCAACCCCGAACAAATTGAGGCGCTGTTTATGTTCGTCGAAGGCCAACGGATTGCCGTCTGTCTGGCTGAGGCCTATCACGGATTGCAAAAAGACCTTGCTTGGGCGGCGGCGCAGACGCGCATCTTGCCCGCCCTTATCCAGTCGGTCTTGCCGTACCTGAACGCCGTCCTGAAGCCGGGTTGGGAGCAAGATGCGACCGTAGCAGTCTCTCTTCTTATGGCCACTGAGTTGTATTCTTCGCTGTCCGAGTATGCGGCGCAATTATCGAGGGGGCGAAAAGATGCGGACGATAGCATGGATGGCGCAGCGGACAATATGATGCAGAAGACGGTGGATCCCGAGCTATCTGAACGAGAGCAGGCTATTCTGAAACGGATCATTCTGACGCTGCGCCAACATCAGAATAAGAAGAAGATAAGACAGACCCGGCCGGCCTCGATCCACGGCATGCCGCTGGATGCGCTAGATGCGTTGTGTGAGGAAGACGACGAAGCCGAACAGGAAGAACACAAAAAAGAGCAACTGCGTCGTCGCCAGTCTGTAGTCGGCGTCCGCTATTTATATGACGAGTGGGATTTTTTGATTGAGGATTACCGCGCCCGTTGGTGCGAGTTGCACGAGGTTCCGTTAGCCAGCGACATGGGCGGATTCTTTGACACGACGCTCGCACGCTATGCTGAGGTCATTCCCAACATTAAGCGTGAGTTCCAACAACTGCGCCCTAAGCTATACCGGCTGGTGAAGGGGCTGGAAGATGGGGAAGTGATCGACCTGGATGCAGCAGTCGCTGCCCGGGTCGATCTGCGCACAGGGGTTGCGCCGTCGACGCGCCTCTACGCGGCCAGGCAGCCCAGGCAACGTGATGTGGCCGCCCTGTTTCTGTTAGATCTGAGTGCTTCCACTGACACGAGGATTCAAAAGGAAACAGAGGCGGGAGATAGTGAGACCAGTGGCGCACGGGTCATTGATATGCTCAAAGAAGCTGTAGTGGTGTTGTCTGTCGCACTAGAAGAAATCGGTGATGCGTATGCCATCTATGGTTTTTCAAGTGCGGGGCGGCACAATATCGAGATCTATCCGGTCAAAGCGTTTGACGAAAAGCTATCGGATGATGTCAAAGGCCGCATCAGCGGGTTGGAGCCGCAACGGAGTACCCGGATGGGCGCTGCCGTGCGGCATGCCACCCGGAAGCTTAAAGACGTTGCCAGCCGTGCCAAGCTGTTGGTGTTGCTGAGTGATGGTTGCCCGGAAGACGCTGACTATGGGCGAGATGAGAACGCGCCCATGTACGGACTGCGCGATACCATGATGGCCCTGCGGGAAGCAGAACGAGAGAATATTATGTCGTTCTGTCTGACTATTGATAAAGGCGGCCATGACTATCTGCGCGAGATGTGTGCTCCATCGCGCTATATGGTACTTGAGGATATTCCGTCCTTGCCGTTAGAGCTGCCCAAGATTTATCAGCGGCATATTCGGACCCAATTGTTTGAGTAGGGATATGACCCAGCCGTTCTGTTGGGCTGCCTAGCCAGACCGCCGCTCTCTCATCCGTATCTCCTCGGGTCTGCTGCTCTTTATCAACTGGTCTCCACTTGAGATTGAGGGGTGTGACAGGGAGGAGAAAGCTGTGAATATTTTCTTTCCTCAAGCCTTGTGACCAACTGGTTTTGGCAGTATAGATCGGGAAAGCCTCGGTTTGACTGACGGAACCCCGCGCAAAAATTCTCAATTTCTAAGGAGGGATGTTATGCCGGAATTTGATCTTGTTATCAAAGGTGGAATGGTCATCGATGGGACGCGACTGCCGCGCTACAAGGCGGACATTGGTGTCAAAGACGGCAAGATTGCCAAAATCGGCCGCCTGCAATCCCATCAAGGGACGAAAACCTTGGATGCGGAAGGCCATATGGTCGTGCCGGGATTCATTGATCTGCATACGCACTACGACGCCCAGCTGTTTTGGGATCCGTATCTGACAATTTCGGGCTGGCACGGCATCACCTCCGTTGTCATAGGCAACTGCGGGTTTGGCTTTGCGCCGGTGCCGCCAGAAGACCAAGAACGGGCGATGCTGACCATGACCCGAACTGAAGCTATTCCCTACGACTCGATGAAGGCAGGCATGCCGTGGGATTGGGTCACCTTTCCGGAATTCTTGGACAGTGTGGATCGGACACCAAAAGGCTTGAACATCCTGCCGTATATGCCGATTGCACCCCTGATGGTGTGGGTCATGGGGCGTGAGGGGGCGAAATCGGGTCGGATGCCGACAGATGACGAGCATCGGAAGATGGCCCAGTTGTTACACGAAGGCATGGATGCCGGCGGCTGTGGCTGGTCAGCCCAGCGCTTGGGGCATGACAGCGTACAATGTGACTATGACGGTACGCCTATGCCGACGGACATCATGCACCAGGAAACCTGCCTCGAATTTGCCAAAGTACTCGCTGATAGGAATGAGGGTTTTATCCAAATGACGCTCATTCCGACTGTGGCGGGCTATGATGAAATCGAGAACAGTTTTGAAGAGCTGGCTGAGGCCAGCGGTCGGCCGATTCTCTACAACGTCATCCAAGCCAGTGACAGGTATCCCGAACGCCACCGCCATCTCTTAGACTGGATCGAGCGCTGCCGCCAAAAAGGCCTGCGCATCTATGGTCAAGGGCTGACGACCGATGCCGGCTTTACTTTTACCTTCCAGGACTGGAATTTGTGGGATGACGATCCTGCCTGGCGTGAGGCCACGTTGGGAACGGTTGAAGAACGGAAAGCCAAGCTGGCTGACCCTACCCGTCGGGCGTCCTTAAAGAACGATCCCACCGGGGCGGTCACGAGTTCGTTTGACGACATCATGGTCCTTGAGGTAAAACGCGAAGACATGAAGCACCTGGAGAATCTGACTTTGCGTGAAGTCGGAGAGCGGGAAGGCAAACATCCGGTGGATGCCATGCTCGACCTAGCTGTGGCGGATGACATGGCCACGACGTTCTATGGACCGTCTATTGGTGAGAAGATTGAACACCTCAAAGAACTCATCACCCCGGAAACAACGCTGTTTGGTGTATCGGATGGTGGGGCTCATACCAAGTTCTTCTGTGGTGGGCGCTATTCAACCGAAGTTATCACCCGGATTGTTCGTGGCCACAATATGATGGGTCTCGAAGAAGCTCACTGGCGTCTGAGTGCCATGCCGGCCGCGTGCGCAGGCTTTAAAGATCGTGGCACGCTACGCGAAGGTGCACCGGCCGATATCGTGGTCTATGACTACGACAATCTTGAAGTCCTGCCTATGGAAGTTGTCCATGACCTGCCGGGTAAAGAATGGCGGCGGGTGCAGAAGGCCAAAGGCTACCGAGCAGTGCTGGTGAACGGCGAAGTGACGCTGGAGAACGACAAGAACACCGGTGCGATCCCTGGCAAGCTGCTGCGGCACGGTGCGTAGCTCGGAAACTCGATACTGCGGCAGGGGACGTTTGTCTCTTGCCTTTCACATCTGACAGAAGTAAGAAGGGCGCTGGCAACAGCGCCCTTATCTTTTTGAGGGGAAGCAACACAGGAGGGTCTATGGATACGCAAACATTTTGGCAGGAGATTGGCAAGATCTCCAGTGAATTTGACATTAGTCATCATCCTCTAGTCAATGCGATCCACGCAGGTACGGCTACTACAGACCAGATCAAGCGATTTGCGGTTGAGCACTATGAAATGACCGTCCGAGACTCTGGAGGATATGTGGCCCAAGGCTATATCAGCATGCGTAATATAGACAAAGAAGGTGCCGAGTTGATGGCAGAAAACTTTGCCGAAGAAGCCATGGGCCTCTATACACAGACGACCAGTCATACGGAATTGCTATTTGAGTTTTGGGAACAGGCCCTCGGCTTGTCACGGGCTGAGCTAGAGGAGTCCAGCGCCTCGCCTGCCTCACGCGCCATGAACGCTTACTTCTGGATCCTGATGACACATAAAGCACGCTACGCAGGCGCGATTGGTATGCTTGAAGGCAGCTTTTCTCAGGCGTGTGAAAAAATGCTGGAAGGATTTCTCAAGCACTACGATATGAAGCCGGATCAGCTACGTTTCTTCTCGGGTCATATTGAGGCGGACAGAGAACATGCTGAAGTTGGAAAGAAAATGATCAAGCGGCTCATGACTTCAGAGCGTGATCATCAGGAATTTCTCAAAGAAGCCGGCTGTGTGGCTGAGCTGTATTGGAAGGGCTGGGACGCCATGCTGCAGTAATGCCGGTAATGCATGAAAGAAATCAAGCCCTCTAAGGGAAGGCGACAGCTCCTTCCCTTTTTTATACCAAACCCTGAAACAACCGGCCTTGTTCTCCTCTTACTCTTCCTGCATACCTTCTTGCCATAACGATGGCCATAACAATGGCGATGACGATGGTGTTGTCGCCCGCCGCCTGATTTTCGCTTGAGGTGGAAGAGCATGGCTGAACTCCAAGCCGATTTGGGCCGCGATGTAGAACGCATCGATGGGCGCCCGTACGGGTTTTATAAAGACTTGCGCGGACGGTCGTATGCGCTGGGTCCATATCGATTGAATTTTGACCATATCCAGGGCGACCCTTTTGCCTCGCCTAGTCGAATTCGCATTGATATTCCGGCGGACCGAGGCAAACTTCCGGACTGGTCCTCTGCCGGGACTGACGCGCGGCGAGCGAGCGCTGATTTTGTACACCGCGTCTTTCTTCGTCAATTGTCCTCCGTGCGGGGTAAGCTGGGCAGTGGCAAGAGCGGTCTGCTCGAAATCATGACCGTCGGCCAGCAGGTACTAGAGCGGACGGCCGTACTTGTCAGCACGGACGGAGCCCTGAGAGTCCGATTGAGCGTAGGACTGCCTGCAGCAGGACGACGTATCCTGGGGCGAGAAGCCGCTCAGCTTCTCACACGTCGCCTTCCGGATGTTTTGAACAGCGTTTTTGATGAGTTAGATCTTTGTGGGCTACGACACCACGTGCACTGCGTCGAAGATCAAGTCGCCCTACGTCAGCGGTTCAAGGAAAATGGCTTGGTGGCCTTTTTAACTGAGGGCAGTGTCTTACCCCGCCGTAGTGGGGCGGATGACCGGCCGATGGACGAAGCCCTTCCCCTCACTGTACCGGAAGCCCTCGCCTGTGAACTGGACGCTCCACATGCGGGCAGGCTGCGTGGTCTGGGGATTCGGGTTGGTGTGACGCTCATTGCCGGTGGTGGCTATCACGGAAAATCAACCTTGCTCTCGGCTGTGGCGAATGGTGTGTATGACCATATTCCCGGTGACGGCCGGAGTCGATGTGTGACAACGGCCAGTGCGGTGAGTATACGAGCAGAAGATGGCCGCTCAGTCCGCGGAGTCGATTTGCGACCGTTTATCAACGCCTTGCCGCTTGGTCGAAAAACGGATTGGTTTGATACTGATGACGCCTCGGGCAGTACGTCTCAGGCTGCAGCCATTATTGAATCCCTTGAGGTTGGTGCGACTGCGTTGCTTATTGACGAAGATACCGCTGCCACGAATTTTATGATTCGCGATGCACGCATGCGGCGTCTAGTGCCGAGTGAGAAAGAACCGATCACGCCGTATCTCGATCGGGTGCGTCAGCTGTGGGAAGAAAAGCACGTCTCGTCTATTCTTGTTGTCGGTGGCGCCGGCGATTACCTTGATGTTGTTGATACGGTAATCCGAATGGACGAGTATCGGCCAAAAAATGTCACGGATCGTGCACGAGAAATCGCGCGGGAACTGCCCCAAAAAGACTCTGGCCCTCAAGCTCCAGGGATATGGCTCGAATCAAAGCCACGTCTGCCCGACCCACGCAGTCTCGACCCTAGTCGGGGGCGCAAAAAGGAATGGGTGCGGAGTGTGAAAACCCGAGCGATCGAGTTTGGCAGCGAAGAGATTGATGTCTCATTGTTGTATCAACTCGTTGATGCTGCTCAATGTCGTATGATCGGCGATGTGCTGTTGCAATGCTCGCGTGGGCTGTGTGACGGGAAGAAGAGTATTACTGAATTGCTCGATCGGATTGACGAACAGATCGAAAAAGATGGTCTTGATACCATTCCCGATCGAGGCTTCGGTGACCGCGCCCGCGCCCGGCGGTTTGAGATCGCTGCCGCGTTGAATCGATTGCGGAGTTTGCGGTTGGTAAGAAGAGAATCTGATTAAGAGACACTGTAAGCACAGCCCCGTGTTTCCCCCATTCTGCCTCGTTTCTTCTCCCGCTACACTCTTGCTTTCATGAATATCCCATCAAGCCCTGAATCCGGACGCGTCCCGTTTCGACGAAGATCTTCTACGGCATTGGATCGGTGTCAGAAGGCACGAAAAACACCGTCTTCAACGTGTTTCTCCTCTTTTATTAACCTGAGTTCGGGATAAGAAATTTGATAAGTCATTGTAAGATCAACGGTTGTGCCGAGAGGGGCAGGGAGAAGGGGTACTTCCCTTTCTCTCTATGGGCAAATTCCTTGGTAAAAGCTCGTTGGAGACTGAGTGCCCCGCGTCGAATCTTCACAAATACTTGATTTCCTTCAGCTCTTATCCCGAACTGACGTTGTATAAGGCCCTTCGAGTCATGTGCTGTCTCGTTCTTTTTCTCTTGCATTTCCCAGCAAAAACGACCACGAAGAAGGGCCGCCGTGGGAGGCTGCCCTGTGGCGGAGCCGAGTTCCAAGCGACAGCCAAGTAGCAACTGCCTCTTTCCGTCCGGTATGATACAAGGGAGCTTGGAGTCAGCTGCCTTTATTTTTGTGTACCAAGGAGGCGTTGTGGAATTCGCCAAGGATATTTTGTGTATCGGAGCCGGCTATGTTGGTGGCCCAACCATGGCCATGATTGCGGCCCGCTGCCCCCAGTACAAGGTCACCGTGGTCGATATCAACCAGGCGCGTATTGATGCTTGGAAGAGCGACCAGCTCCCGATTTATGAACCCGGCCTTGATGAGGTAGTCAAGCAAGCACGGGGCCGTAATCTCTTTTTTTCAACTGACGTGGATCGCGGCATTCATGACGCTGACATCATTTTTGTGTCGGTCAATACGCCGACGAAGACATTTGGCCAAGGAGCCGGACGAGCGGCAGATTTGCAGTACTGGGAGAAAACGGCCCGACAGATTCTTGAACATTCAAATCGTAACAAAATTGTCGTAGAAAAGTCGACCTTGCCGGTCAGAACCGCTGAGGCCATGGAGCGGATTTTGAACGCCAATACCAAGAATATCCGCTTTGACGTACTCTCCAATCCAGAGTTCCTTGCCGAGGGAAGCGCGATCAGTGACCTGGAAAATCCCGATCGCGTGCTTGTTGGCTCAAAAGAGACGCCTGAAGGTGTCGAAGCCCGGAAAGCCGTCGTCGATATCTATGCCAACTGGGTGCCGAGAGAGAATATTATTGAGTCTAATGTGTGGAGTTCCGAACTCTCGAAATTGGCCGCGAATGCGTTTCTGGCCCAGCGGATTTCTTCTATTAACGCGATCTCGGCCTTGTGCGAAAAGACAGAGGCGGACGTGGACGAAGTGGCCTATGCCATTGGGAAGGATACACGCATTGGGCCAAAGTTTCTGAAATCAAGCGTGGGTTTTGGCGGATCGTGTTTTAAGAAAGATATTCTGAACCTGGTGTATATCAGTCAAAGCTACGGTCTGAGCGAGGTCGCCGATTACTGGGAGTCGGTTGTCAAGATTAATGAATGGCAGGAAAACCGTTTTGTCCGGACCATACTGGAGAGCATGTTCAACACCGTTGCCGGGAAACGTATTGCCTTATTTGGCTTTGCTTTTAAGGCCAATACGGGGGATACGCGTGAATCGCCGGCGATTTATGTTGCACGAGGCCTAGCCGAGGAGCGGGCCGACGTCGTAGTGACCGATCCGAAAGCGCTGGATAATGCACAGGGTGATCTGTTGGATATTGCAGACCGGGTGACCTTTGAACCGGACCCGTATAAGGCGGCGAAAGGAGCACATGCGGTTGCCATTATGACGGAATGGGACCTGTATAGGAATCTCGATTACGAACGGATTCTCGCCTCTATGGAGCAGCCCGCGTTTCTCTTTGACGGCCGTAACATTTTAGATCACAGACAGTTATTTGAACTGGGTTTTAATGTCTTCCCGATCGGGAAGACGCCTCTCAAACATTTCTGATTTCTGCTGTGGTATCACGGGTCGGGGTGGGCCCGTCCCGACCTCACCGTTTCTCTCCGGTGCGCAGATCACACCGGCTAGGTATCGGTCCGATAGGCTTGATCCCAAAAGAGATATTCATACCGACTGCTCTGGATAAAGTGTTCTTCCCACTGTTTCTGTTCGCCCACAAAACTATCCTGGGCAAGGCGGTCAATAAGGTCAAGTTGCTGCTGGACGTGTGCGCCAAACCTTTCGTGGCTGTAGGCTTGTGTCCATTCTGCATAGAGTGGGTCTGTGGGGGGCGAAGCATTTAACTTTTTCCCAACCTCCCAATAGATCCAATAGCAGGGCAGAACGGCCGCGACGATTTCAGCCAGTGTACCGCTGTGCGCAACCGCTAGGAGATGGCGGGTGTAGGCTTGCGTGACTGGGGCGCGTTCGGCTTGGCCTAAATCCTGCGCTGTCAGGCCGAGCTTTTTACTCCAGCTGGTGTGAAGATTGCGCTCAACCTGGACCACGGTTGCCGCATGTTCGGCGAACATATGGAGGGTGTCTAAAGAGTCTGCCTTTGCCCCGCCCAAACACAAGACTCGGGCGAAATCTTGTAAGTACAGATAATCTTGGCGAACAAAGAAAAGAAAGCGTTCGCGGCTCAGTGTGCCGGCTCCGAGCTCTTTGATGAAAGGGTGGGAAAAAATAGCATCCCAGATGGGCTGGGCTGCTTTGAGGAGGATATGATGAAAGGCAGTCGTTATAATCATTCCTTGTCAGGTTGAGGCCTTGTCAGGCTGAGGGTCATACAAACCGGAGTTCTGCG
Source organism: Binatia bacterium (assembly GCA_963666315.2). Classification (GTDB taxonomy): domain Bacteria; phylum Desulfobacterota; class Binatia; order Bin18; family Bin18; genus Bin18. The sequence continues at coordinate 103,488 of CAXXHG010000014.1, read as the reverse complement.
TCAAGCGCGCCGTTTTCGTAGTGCATGACGATATACCCTCCTGCTGCAAAAGGGCCGGCATTGAGGATTTTTGTTCGTCCAATCATGTCTACTCCTGATGACTCATGAATATGGCCGGTCACACACAGCTGCGGCTGCTTTTCGACGATAAACTGTCGGACAGCCGGGCTACCGACCGGCCGGCCGTCGAGTAGCCGATCAACCCTGGTGGCATACGGTGGAGTGTGGCAGACCATGATCTGTAGCGTATCAGGCGCAACGTCGGCAGAGGCTTGTTGGAGAAGCTGCCAGAGCGTTTCATCCGTATACTCCAGTGGAGTGTGGAACGGTGTGAGGTTTGACCCCCCACAGCCGTAGCATACGAGATCTCCGTAGCGTCGACTTTCGCCGTGCAGGCTCAGCCGTGTCATCTGAAGAAAATCAACAACTTCCGGCTGATCGAGGTTGCCGGGTAGAGCAAGGACAGACGAACAATACGCCTGGGCAGCATGAATGACCTGTTGGGCGTCTGTCTTGCCCCCAAAATTCGTCAGATCTCCTGAGAGAATAAGCAGATCTGCTGTGGCTAATTCCCCAGCCAATTTTTCTATCTGCGCAGTTGCCATGTGCACGTCGCCAAACGATATAATCTTCATAAGGAGGTCTTAGAGTGTATAGGAGACCAGGGTTGTAGTCGATTCCCTTGTCAAGGGTAATGCAAATATTTGAGGGCTGGTCCTCTGAAGCAACCCCCGGTCTTGCAAAAGCGGGCAGAATCAGGAGATACTACGGGCTCCCACGGAATATGGTACACGCATGCAGAGAGGCATCCGATCTAAAGTACTCGCCATTGGTCGACCGTTACGAGTGGAGATGCAACTCGACGGCGAATGGCTGGACCGCCTCCGTGGGGTATTGCAGGAGATGGGGGAAGGAGAGGGGTCCTACCCCCTCCATCGTTATCTGGAAGAACTACTTGAAGCGGATATCGTCTATCGGGAAGGCCATGCACGCCATCACAGGCGGTATGTAGAACGAGAAGCGCTTATGCGTTGGCTGCGTGAGCAACGACGTGACGGCAACTCGCCGAGAGTCTCTGTCAATAAGCGTTAGCAGCGTCAGTGTGGTGACCGTTTCCTCACCGCATTTGCTGAACAGTCCAGGCCTCCCGTTCACGATCGACATGATGCCAATCAGGCTGTCGGTCAGTACTGTCTATGAGTTTAGCAAGGCTGCGCATTGTTCTTGTCCGACCGAAATATTCTGGAAATATCGGTGCTGCGGCGCGTGCAATGCGAAATTTTGGTGTTCAAGATCTGATGCTCGTCGATCCAGCCCCGATTCGACGCGACTGGGCCGACGCCATGGCGGTCCATGCCAGGGATGTCTTAGATAATATGCAGGAGTACGACTCTCTGCGTGCAGCGGTGAGTGCGTGTGGCTTAGTGGTTGGAACGACGTGTCGAGCCGGATTGTATCGGGAGGGGACCCGTTTTCCCGAAGTGCTTGCGCCTGAAATCGCTGCAGCGCTGAAAACCAATCGTGTTGCTTTCGTTTTTGGTCCGGAGGATAGTGGTTTGACCAACGAGGATCTGCGCTGTTGTCATAAACTCCTGACGATTCCGACTGATCCGGCCTTTTCCTCACTCAACATGGCGCAAGCAGTCCTCCTGTGTTGTTATAGCGTCTTTCGAGCTGTCGGAAATGAGTCTACCGAAGATTTTCCTGCGGCTCTTGGGCCGTTGGCTGTCGCTGAGCGGCAGGAGCTCATGTATGAAAGACTCAAAGTCGCCCTACTGCGGGTAGGGTTTTTGCACCGTGATAATCCCGACCATATCATGCTTGCCTTGCGTCGGATTCTCGGTAGGGCAGGGTTAGAGGATAGAGACGTGCGTATCTTCCTTGGGATTGCGCATCAAATTGAGTGGTATGCTGGAGGTGGCTGGCGTCGCCACGAGCAACCCCGGAGTCCCCTGCCATAGGGGGGACTCAACAGATTGAGTTCGGATCGTGGCTGAGATCATTCATCTGCACAAGATTTTGCAAGCTCGTCGTCGTGAGCAGCAACAGGTGATGGCCACCCAATGTGTGGAGATCCTGGAACACAGCCTCCATCGCCATCTTGAAGAATTTGGGCAGGCTCCGCCCCATGAACGGGCGGTCCGAGCCAGTAAAATCTGCAAACTTGGGGAATTAGTGGAGTATTCGACAAACATGATTTAGGGTGCGGGAGATGTGCTCCTCATCCTTCCTGTTCATTTTGTATGAACGACAAGAAAGGAACGGCATGGCAAAGGCAGCCTCGAAATCCACGAGCGGATTAACGGTAAAAAAGACTGCTGCAGCGAAAAAGACGAGCAGTCGTACGCGAAAGAGTCCGGTAAAGCGGACTCGTGTTACGAATAAGCCTCCGGTGCAGGAGACAATCGTGGCATTACAGCAACGGCTGGAAACATTGGAGGAGAAATTCTCGCAGGGATTATCAGCGCTCGTTGCTGAAATGGGAGCATTGCGGACGGCGCTGACAGCGAAGTCGCCAACAACAGAGATGACACCAGAGACTCTCGGCGCTTTGTTTGCAAAGCTCATGCAGAAGAATATTGGAGAGCAGCTTGGAGCAGTGACGGGAACACTGCATCGGATCGAAGAGCGGGTCGGATTTATCGGTAATCGACTCAAATCTTCGGGTGGCAGCCAAGGCCGAAACAAGTCGTGGCGGCGAGATCAATCATCAACCGCGCGCCCCAAGGACCAGCAGAACGCCCTCCGCTCTGGACAGGGCCAAAATTGGACGCCTCCATCCGCTGCATCAGTCCAAGGGCATTTCGCACCCCGTGCGATGAGTCGGGATCATCTTGCGCTTCAGGAAGATGAAGAATAAAGCCGACGCAGAGAGATCAAGAAGACCGCGGTGTCTAGTCGAGGGCGTGCGGATCGGCTCGGAGCGCGATATCGCGTAGCAGGGCATTCAAGCGCTGCTTGTCTCTCTCCAGGGTAAAGAAGAACTCAGCCACACCCGGGACATCCGGGTCCCAATAGATGGCCTGTTCGTTATACTTTTGGGTGAGTGCTTTGCTGTCCCCTAAGTCGTGGACGACCCGGGCCCAGTGGTTCTGACCTTCTTTTGGAGTCGCCTCACCTTCCTGGCACTCACCTCCGAGTTCAACAATCTTGTCTTGAAGGAGTGTAGCGATACGGTCTTGTTCTTCCGCTGCTGCACGGAGCTGGTCTGCTCCCGCTTGATGTGGCGAAAGCTCTGCATGCACTTGAATTTGCTTGGCAAGCTGTCTTTCGGCTTGATAGTTTGTCAAAAGCTCCGGTAGTAAAAGGCGCTGATCTTTATGCTGTGGTTGTTCAGAGCCAACAAGACGTTCCCAAAACCCCATAATTTTCTCCCGGCCCGGAAGTACCGTTCTCCGTATCGCTTGTCAAGGTCAGAAAACGCTCGGTTTCTTGCTTCCTTTCTTTTCGCGGGTAAACGAGTATAATACGAGGTCGGACCCCCCACTTTATCTACATAAGGAAGAGTCAGAATGGCGCGTATTACGGTTGAGGACTGTTTAGCTCGAATTCCTAATCGGTTTGAACTCGTTGTGATTGCCTCACAGCGAGCCAAAGACTTACTCAAAGGAGCTCTGCCTCTGGTGAAAACGGATAATAAAGAGGTGGTGACGGCGCTGCGCGAGATTGCCGCTGGAAAAGTGTGGAAGGAAGATCCGCTGGAGCAGATCGAAGAAACATAGGCTTATAAGCCCTTTCTACCGTCTCTTATGTGTAGAAGCTGCCTTCTCTTTGTTCCACTGAGATCTAGACGCACGGTATAGCGCGGGCCGTTCATCCTTTCTTTCCGGTCAGTAAAGACTATTGATCCAATGAAACGTCAGGTCACAGATAGCACTGCTGTCCCCGTTGCCGCTGAAGGCGGCCACTCAGAGCCTGCGTCGCCTGTCGAAGTCAGTGGGCCCGTAGAAGAAGACACCTCCGAGACGGAGACCGCTCTTGTTCCTACGGATTCCCTGAGTCGCTATATGGCTGAGATTCGTCGTTGTCCTCTGCTTTCTCGTGAAGAAGAGCATGAGCTTGCAGTGCAATATAAAGAGTACGGGGATGTTCAGGCTGCCTACCGTCTGGTGACCGCAAATCTGCGCTTAGTGGTCATGATTGCGCGTAGCTATCAGCGTGCGTTTCGCAATTTGCTCGATTTGATTCAAGAAGGAAATGTCGGCCTGATGGATGCCATACGAAAGTTCGACCCGTACCGCGGGGTCCGGTTCCCGTCCTACGCAGTCTGGTGGGTTCGAGCCTATATTATTCGCTACATTATGAATAACTGGCGCATGGTGAAATTGGGCACGACCCAAGCCCAGCGAAAACTATTTTTTAATCTGCAACGAGAAAAAGATCGGCTTGAGGCTGAGGGATTTTCGCCGGCGCCAAAATTACTCGCTCAAAACCTTGGGGTGAAAGAACACGAGGTCGTGGAGATGGAGCAGCGGATGGCGTCCCGTGACCTCTCGGTTGATGCCCCGATCGATGCCGGAGACGGGTCCACAACTTTTCTGGATTTTCTCGCTGATAAGGGTCTCACAGCAGAAGAAGAAGTATCGACCTCTGAGTACCGGCAGTTGATTAGTCAGAAAATGGCCGACTTTGCATGTATGCTGGAAGGCAAAGAAGAGGTTATCTTCAACCAACGACTTTTAGCCGAAGAGCCCCTGACGCTCCAGGATATTGGTGATCAGTATGGGATTAGTCGTGAGCGGGTACGTCAGCTCGAAAGCCGGCTCAAGAAAAAGCTGAAAGAGTATTTGCTGCGCCAGCTCCCTGACCTGACAGATTTGAATATTGGCCTGACTGATAGGGGCTAAAGCGTAAATCTTGCCAGCCAACGAAAAATCGGTTTATAGTGCAAGCTGTGCAAGAACTTGATGCCGGGATCGTTATCATTGGAAATGAAATCTTGTCGGGCAAGACGGTCGATTCCAATTCGCCTTTTTTAGCCAAAGAACTCCGACAGGTTGGGGTCACGCTCAAACGGGTCATCGTTATTCCTGACGAGCTCGATGTGATCGCGGCAACCGTGCGCGACTTTCACCAGCAGTTCGATGTGGTGTTTACCTCCGGAGGCATTGGTCCGACGCACGACGATATCACTATCGAAGGGGTCGCGCGGGCACTGCAGCAGAAGGTCATTCGTCATCCGGTATTAGAAGAAAAATTACGAAAATATCTCAATGGCCGGCCTGCGAATGATGCGTACTTGAAGATGGCCGATACGCCCGAAGGCGCTGAGCTGATTGCAGATGGGAAGATTCGCTTTCCGACAATTAAGGCTGAGAATATTTATATCCTGCCGGGTATCCCTGAGATCTTCCGGCAGAAATTTTTGGCGCTCAAGAGTCGTTTTGCTGCCGACCCATATCATCTCAAAGTATTGTACACGCGAGAATATGAGAGTAGGATAGCAGTGTTTCTGAATGAGACTCTGGGTGAATTTCCAGACTTGTTGCTCGGGTCCTATCCCAAGAACAATGATCCGGAATATCGGGTAAAAATTACGCTTGAGTCAAAGGATAAGAATTACGTTGACCGGGCGTTTACCCATTTACTCAGTTTGCTCCCCCAAGGGTGTGTGGTGAAAACGGAAGGATGATGAGGAGGAAGCCATGGGACAAGTATTACGAGTAGGGTTGTGTGGGACTTTGCTAGGACTCGTGTTAAGCGCCTCGGCGCCCGTATCTGCCGATTATATTGAGGATGCGGGTGTTGGAACAGCAACGGTGGCAGCAAACGTGTTTTATGTGCCGGCCAAACTCGCCTACGCTACCCTTGGTGGCATTACCGGCGGCTTTGCTTATGTGTTGACCGGGGGGAATTATCAGGTCGCAGAGCGGGTGTGGAATCCCTCTCTGGGTGGAGATTACATCCTCAATCGGAGTCATATCCGGGGAGAGGAGACGATCTATTTTAGCGCCCCTATTCCATCGGCTGATAACATGCGGATGACGCCGGCTGCCAGGACGCTGGCTCCGTCTGCCGAGCTTTCCAGAACAGCACAACTCTCTCGATGAAAAAGCTATTCCTAGGCCTTGCGGCCGTGCTCATTGTCGGTCTAGGTTTTTTCGGCTGGCGCTTTTATCAGCTGCGGATGGCCGCACTTGAGTGGGAGGGCCCGTCTGAGGAAATCCTGAGCGAGAAACTCGATAAGCAGGCCGATACCATGACGATGGAGTTCACTTCCCGACTTGATACGCCGATCGCGGATATCTGGCAGGCTTTTTCCGAGCCGGAACGGATCGCTGAATTCAGTGAGACCGTCCGCGTATCGCGGCTGCTCAAGGCCCAAGGAAATAGTAAGCTCGTGCTGTTTGAGCTTGAGCTGCTCGGACAGCCGCAGCGCCTGAGCCTGGAGTTTACCTTTATTTCAGACGAGAACCGGGTGCTGATTAAAAGCGTTGAAAGTCAACTGAGCGACATCCAAGGGGAATATCATTTTACCCCTTCGCCAGACGGGGCAAAAACGCTGCTGACCTATTCTGCGGTTGTCAAAGGCAAAGTGAGCTTACCGGTGCCGCTCTCTTTGCAAAAAAGTGCTGCTCGCGAGACCTTTGTGTCAACAGTGCGTGCTTTAAAAAAGGGCCTCGAGGCGCAGAATACTACAAGTTCGTAGCTTTCGAACTTGTAGCCCTACGAAGTTTGTAGACCTCACCCCTGTCCTATTCTTTTTCTTCCTGTACGGGTGCATTAGTACGCTCCGCCGGCGTTTCAGCTGGAACTGGGGCCGCTGCCAGGACTTCCTCTTTATGGTCGCGTAGAAACGTGGCGACGTCAGTCGAGGCGCGTAGGAGTATTTCAGTGTACGCGGCGTCAGCCGTTGAGAGTGCGGCAATCGCTCGCTGGTAGGCGCCCAGGGCTGAAACGAGGTCCGCCTGTTTCTCTGGGATGACTGCAAACTTTTCCGTTAAACAGTCATTGATTCGCTTGGCCAAGGTATCCAGGATTTCCTGCTGATCTTCTCCCGTTTGGCTGGAAATCATGTCCTGCCACAGCAGTTCGACGGCATACCGGGCAGGGTGATCGCGGCGCAGACCTGCGCTCAATTGATACAGTTGAGAGGCAAGCGGTTGCCAGCCTGAGGGGCGTTTGCGGGATACTAAGACGTTTGCCTTGAGCAAACGCTCATGAACGAATGTGAGGCCATAATGTTCTGTTAAGAGGCGAATAAAGGTATCGAATTCCCGTGCCGTGATATGCGCCATGCCGTTCCTTTCCGTTCTTTGGCCTGCCTGCATTACTCTGATGGACAGACCGGACGATCATGACAAAAACCTGTGTCTCTCGCAATGCTCCCTCTTTCTTGCACCCAACCCCTACTTCGTCTAAAGAGAGAGGGCAGACAGAGCACCTGACCTGGAGACTCCCGATGCTTCTACATTATGGCTGGAGCCTGGATGGAGTCTGGACAGAGCCTGGATGGGGGGAGCATGACTGACCACGAAAAAATTCTTGAGATTATCCGATTGAAAGACCAGGTACCAATCACGCTGGACCCGTCCAAGACTGCGTTGCTGGTTATTGATATGCAGCGCTATTTTGTGAGCCCGCATTATCCATTGATGCAGACGTTTGAGAAACTTGTTCCAGGTGTAACGACAGGCTATTGCGAGCGAGTGAATGCAACCGTTATCCCAAATATCAAACGACTTCAGGAATGCTTCCGGGCACAAAAGCTGCCTATCATATACACGGCCATAGGCTCGTGTCTCAAAGACGGACAGGATCTCAATGCGATATGGAAAGCGCTCGATCAGCTCAGCGTAGACGTTCTGGGCCACCGCATGTTCCCGACCGTGGATGAGGAAAGCTGGCAGATCGATGAGAGCCTGGCCCCTCTTCCGGATGAACTGGTGATTAACAAAACGTCGAGTGGGGCGTTCAATTCTACGATGCTCGACCAAACCCTGCGCAATATGGGTATCGACTCGTTGATCGTCAGTGGCGTGACTACCGACGTATGTGTGGAAACCACCGCACGGGATGCGGCTGACCGTGGATTTCAGGTCATTATTGCTGAAGATGGGTGTAGCGCTTTTAGCCCGGACCTGCATCGTTCCGCCCTCCAAGCGTTTAGCCTGGCCTTTGGCCGAGTACGGAAGACTGACGCGATCTGCCAGCTTTTGCAGACAGTGTAGAACGTATGAAAGCACTCGTCTTTGCTAACAAGCCATACACAGGTGCCCCTCCGGCGCCTGATTTTTTGCCTGGTCTATCCCATCTACAGTTGCGCGATGTGCCAACGCCGGATCTGCCGAACGAGCGTTGGGTGGTCGTCAAGAGTAAAATTTCCGGCATCTGCGGGAGCGATCTTGGCTTCCTACAATGGAAACCCATGCAGGCGGCAGAGCCGTATTTCGAGCTGCCTATGACTCCTGGGCATGAGTTGTTCGGAGAGGTAGAGGCAGTCGGGAAGCGCGTGCACGGGCTCTATGTCGGCCAGCGGGTGACCATCGACCCCACGCTCGGCTGCCGTGAGCGTGGCTTTCGAAAACTCTGCCTCCAATGTCGCAACGGCAATCCGGGAATCTGCGAACATATTGCTGAGGGCACGCTCCGCCCTGGACTGTTAATCGGCATCTGTCCCGACACTGGCGGGGGCTGGGGGGAATACTTTGTTGCTCCTGCGCATCGGCTGACTCCCTTGCCGGATACGATTGATGACGACGAGGCCTCTCTCATTGAACCCTTTGCTGTGTGTCTCCGTGCTGTCCTGAATAACCTACCTCGGCGTAACGAGCTCGTCGTTGTCATCGGTGCTGGGACTATCGGCCTCATGAATATCGCCGCGCTCAAAGCCGTTGAGCCGTCGTGTCGGGTGGCATGCGTGGCCAAGTATCCGTTTCAGGCCAGGCTCGCGCGCAGACTTGGTGCTGGTCACACTATCGATGCCCAAAAGCATGATGTCATGGCGCAGGTTGGCGACCTAGCGCAAACCAAAGTCTACCCGCTCTCAAGCGGGGGTGCGGTCTTAGCTGGCGGTGTCCGGCTCGTGTACGATACCATCACCAACTCAGTGACCTTGAATCAGGCGCTTCGTATGGTGCAAGGCAAAGGGCGTGTTATCGCTCTCGGTTTAGCCGCTATGCCGGAAGGCGTGGATTGGACCCCAACTTGGATGAAAGAAATTTCCATTGTTGGGAGTCTGACGTATGGAGCTGAGATGTTTCGGGGCAAACGGCAGGATACATTTGTCCGAGCGGTTGATTTGATTGCTCGTCGGCGGGCAGATTTAAGGGTGATCCGGCCTCGCAAATATCCGCTTGAGCAGTATCGGCAGGCGTTGACCGAAGCGGCGAGTAAGAAGACTTCGGGAGCGGTCAAGGTATCGTTTGTACCGTGAACGCCGGATCAGACTTTCATAAAATCAATGCGTTAGCTGCTCGCTGTGCACGATGGTAGCTAAAGTGGTAGCTGTTGGTTCGATCATCATTCGATCCAGCCTCTGCGCAGCCTCCTTTAGGTCCTGGTCAGACACGACGTGATAGCGATCAAAAATGGCCCGTGTCTTGTGGCCGGATATCTGCATCGCCACCCGTTCAGGGATTCCTGCTCGTACCATATTTCTCACCGCCGTCCGTCCGAAGTCATGGGGAACCTTGCCTAAAAGACCTGTCTCACGGCGCGCTTTGGTCCAGGCCCGTTGGTAGGCACGAATTCGGTTGCCGTCGCGCTGGAAGACATAGGGGCATTCTGGATGCAAGTCCTGATGCTGACGCCACTGGTCTTCAATGACACTGCGCGAGTATTGGGGCAAGTAAATCAAGCGCCCGTCTCTGTTCTTGGTGCTGCCGACTTCCAACCTCACAGCGCCAAGTTGGATATCTATCTGTTCCCAGGTAAGGGGTAAAATTTCGCTCCTTGCACGCCAGCCCAACTGGTAGGCTAAGGTCATCACTGGTCGCAGATACATCGGGAGATGCGCCAAAACCGCGTTAAACTCCTGCTGCTCAAAGAACCCCTGCCTGACATTGTTCTCCAGTAGGTGGGGAATGTAGGGCCGTTTGGCGAGATAGTCGGCCTGGACGGCTAAGCTGAACATGCGCTTGAGGGCGGCAAGTTCAAGATTGATAGTGCCATTCTTCGCGCCAGCGTGTTGGCGTCGTGCAATGTACTCCGTGACGGTTGGGGTGGCGATTTCTTTGGCCTTTCGGCCACGAAAGAACGGAGCCAAGTGTAAGTGAATACGGCGCTCGACCCATGAGACAGTCTTCCTGTCGTTAGCCCGGTAGTCGTCCAACAGACCCTTGGCCAAGTCCTCAAACGTAAGTCTTTCAGCCGTTAGCCCGACAAAGCGGCCTTCCGCCACCTGACCAAGGCGGACCTGTAGGAGGCGCCGGGCTTCTGCCTTGTCCTTTGTGCCTGTTGATTCCGTGACGGGTTCGCGATTCACATGATATTTGATGTAGCACCAGCCGCGCTTCGTATAGACACTGCCACAGCCCCGACGATACTTTGGCATCTACCTCGCTCCTTTCTGCGTATCCGCAACTTCGCCATGCTCTATGAATTTTTTCTGTTTAGTCATGCAACCTGATTCGATGCTAAGCACTCTTCTTCTTCACCCATCCTTTTGCGGTCTTAGCATCCGTTTTGAGTTGCTTGGCAATGTCTCGAATGTTGACTCCACTAGCATGAAGTTTCTGTGCTTGGACCTGTTTCGCTCGATACGCCCGAAAGCGACAAGCATCTGCGCAATATAGCCGACTCTTCCGAGCCGCTTTCGGAGCAATCTCGAAAATCGTTCCGCAATGCTCACATGCTCGATAATCCTTATTGCCATCAATGGCCTGAGCGCATTGCAACCACAACAAGCCAATAAGGCTTTCAGCCACAAAAGATAGCCGTAATCGCTTAGGTGGCTCAGCGGGCTCTAGGCGAGGGACAAGCCGGTCTTTTAATCGGTCACCGACTACCCGGCGTACATGATATAAGGCAGGTTCTAGTACATCGCCAAGGTGGAAGTGTTCCATCAGCTCCGGGACATTATTTCTATCGGCAATGATATTAACGCTGCTATAACCTACCCCCGACCAGCCACTAACGAAACGCACCTGGTCATTTTCCTCGTTCCATATGATGTGCCGAGACAACCCCTTGGCGTCCTCTTGCGTGATCATATCCCAGAGACTTACGACCTGCGCCATACACTCAATTTCAAACGTCCAATCAAAGAAAGACTCGCCTACCCCTTCGCCCTTTGGGGGAAGAAGTATTTTTCTACTGACCTCTCGCCGAGCAGGCTCACCTAATAGGCCATACTTGCAAGCAAAAGCTTTCATTGCATTGCGGTCGGGAAGTTTTATAAACTCCCGATACGGCGCGGTATTATGCTGGAGAGGATCAACAGCGCGCGTATGAAATGACGTACCGGCACTCATTCCGTTGGTGAGGAACCAGTCGCGCTTGCCTTGCTTTTTCCCCGTCGCGGGGTCCAATGCGAAGGTCTCCATCCAGTTATATCCAGCCTCTGTTACGACATTCTCAAAGCCGAAAATTTTTCTCATAAAAGTACTCTAAGTGGAAAATCTTCTGTACCACGCTAATGATACATTCTATCGTATTGAATGTCCAGTGCCGTGCAGCTACACTGAACTCTAAATTCGGCTAATGGAGGATTAATTATGCAAACAGTCAACGCGAAGGGTTTAGCAGAAGCTCTCGGTTGTAGCGAAGCCTTTGTTCGTAAACACACACGATTTGGGATGCCCTATGAGCCGGTCGGACGTTTGCGATTCTACGATGTAGGCGCGGTACGGGGATACCTAAAGAGGTTGGATGAAAGAAAACAGAAGGCGAGGCAAAAGACAAACACTGCGCATGACGATGCGGGGTGACCAATCCCGTTGGCGGTGTGTGGAAATTGCCTGCCCAAAGACCTGCGGAATTACCGCCAATGAGTAAAACCCTGGTAGAGATCGCGGAGGCCATCGGAGTAGCACCCAAACGCGCTGGCATCCGCCTGGTAGATTTCTGCCCGTTTCACGCAGAAAAAACACCTTCGTTTTATGTCTTCCACCAGGAAGACCCCCGCGCTACCACTGTTTCGGCTGCGGGCGGACGGCGACGCCATCGAATTTCTGCGCAAATATCACGGCCTCAGCTTTCGCGGCGCGCCCAAGCGGACGGGCAAAGAACTGTCCAAGCCCTACCGCCGCGCCCTGGAGGACATCAAGGAAGAAGTTCAGATTCTTGCCGCCGCCGGCCCGAGAGAGATTTCGTCGATGAGTTCTATACCACGGGCAGGCGTAGTTGCCTTGATGCGCCGCATACGCGGGATTGACGACAAAGCATTAGGAGAAGGGAGCGGACATGGGGCACGCGGGAATGGATGATGATTTTACTACGATTGAGCGCCTGGTGCGAGACGATTACGAGAACCGCGAGATGGCAGAACAGGAGAGAAACGATTTCGATGAGCCGGACGACTTGCCCCCATCGGATGCCGACCCCACTTCCAAAGACGACCTCGATAACGGCAATGCAGCCGAGAATGAAGCCGAGCCTTCCTGGGACGCCCTGTCACCGGAAGAGCAGGAAGCGATTATGGAAGATGTGGAGGCGGCGGATCGCCACTCTACCGACACAAACGGTCAGGCACAGCGGAACAAGGACCAAGGTTTGGGACGGACGGGGCCGCGCTTGGATGATGCCGCACTCCACGGTCTTGCTGGCAGGATCGTGAAGGGAATCGATCCATACACCGAAGCCGATCCTGCTGCTACCTTGACCAACTTTCTTACCGCCTTCGGGAACTGTATCAACGCGGCGCCTCACGCCATAGTTCTACACAGTAACCATCCGGCCCGGTTGTTTATTGTACAGGTCGGCGTATCGAGCAAAGGTCGAAAAGGAACGGGATGGAGTCCTATCCGACACATTTTTTCAACAGTCGATCCCGGATGGGCCAAGGACCGTATTAAAACAGGACTGAGTTCCGGTGAAGGCGTCATCTATGTGGTCCGGGACGCGCTGTACAAGCAAGAACCCATCAAAGGACACAAAGGCAAGGTAGAAGGCTATCAGCAAGTTCTTAAAGAGGAAGCGGTCGAAGACAAACGACTCATGATCATCGAAGAGGAGTTTGCCTCCGTCCTGAACGTCATGAATCGAGTTGGTAATACCCTCTCGCCCGTTATCCGGCAAGGCTGGGATGGGGGAACGCTTTCAACTCTCGTCCGCAATAACCCGCTTGCGGCCACCAATCCCCATATTTCTATAGTCGGCCATATCACCAAAGATGAGCTGCTTGCTCGCCTGGACGATACGAGTAAAGCGAATGGGTTTGCCAACCGCTTCCTGTGGGTGTGGGTTGAGCGGTCAAAATTATTACCCGACGCCCCACCAATCCCGGATCACATACTCGAACCACTAATCGACCAGCTCCGCAAGACAATCGAGTTTGCACGGAAGACTAATGCCCTAACACGGGACGAGTGTGCAAGTGCGCTATGGCATGAAGTGTACGCGGACTTGAGTGCCGGCCAGCAGGGGCTGCTTGGTGCGGTTTTGTCACGGGCGGAAGCCCAAGTTCTCCGTCTGAGTGTTGCCTATGCGTTGCTTGATTTGTCAGTCACTATCCGCCGGGATCATATCCAGGCGGCGTTGGCGCTGTGGAAGTATTGTGAAGAAGGTACTGTCAAGTTATCGAGGCCCTTGTACAGCAGTGACTCTGCAGGCCGTAATTGAGGCATGCCCTTACCTACCACAGACCTATATAAGAATCATCGCTTTCCGCCGGAAATCATTGCCCATGCAGTGTGGCTCTATCATCGCTTTAGCCTCAGTTTCCGCGAAGTCGAGGAGCTCTTGGCCGAGCGCGGCGTGATCGTCAGCCATGAAGCGGTGCGGCAGTGGTGTTTCAAGTTTGGGCAAGCCTTCGCCAAGAAACTACGCCGACGACGGGGACGACCAGGCGACACCTGGCATCTGGATGAGCTATTCATCCGCATCAGGGGCAAGCGCTATTACTTGTGGCGGGCAGTAGATCAGGATGGAGACACGCTTGATATTCTGGTGCAGAAACGCCGGAATACAGGCGCGGCCACACGGTTCTTTCGCAAGTTGTTGAAGGGGCTGCGCTACGTTCCCAATCGGCTGGTCACTGATAAACTGCGCAGCTATGGGGCTGCTCGTCGGATTACCATGCCGTCCGTGACTCACTACACCAGGCAGTACGCTAACAACCGGGCTGAGGTCTCTCACCAACCCACCCGGCAACGCGAACGCCACATGCGCCGCTTCAAATCTTTACGACACGTACAGCGGTTTCTGTCCGTCCACAGTCCCATCAACAATCTCTTTCGGATTGGACGGCACTTGATGAAGGCAGCTCACTATCGGTTGTTTCGAGAGCGGGCCTTTACGACCTGGCGAGACGTGACAATGGGGCTGGAAGTGGCGTAAGGATGCCCCTCATCTTACCTCACACTACGTGATTTTCGTACCCTGCCCCGATAACTTGACAGTACGGTCCAGGCAGCCAGAATGATGGGGATGACCAGGGCTATAAGAGGTCGATGTGAGACTTCACTCGCAAAGCCTCTTGTATAGATCAAGATCGCAATCGCTCCCAAAAGTATCACTGCAGTATCGTTCGCGATAAAGGCGGACGTATAAATATCTCTGGGGAGGAATGTGAGAACTGCCAGCGCACAGAGTTGCGACGGAAGATGTGGCTTGGTTACACTGCTCAATATTTTCCAACAAACCAGGAGATGAAAGATCGAAAAGAGAACACTACTCAGTTGGACGGTTCTCCACGCGGTCCAAAAACTTCCAGTGATTGCGTGCGTGCCTCGCAGGACCATTGCTTGAACAAAGTAATACAAGGGCGGATGGTAACACTGAAAGCAGTTGTCGATCGTAGGCCGTTCAAAACTGCGGGCGACGTGTGCAATGACTTCGAGATGATCGTCATAGGCATTGTTCGGCGGATTAGCATACCAAACAGTTAGGCGGACGAGGGCGCCCAGAAGTACGATGATTAGCGCATATCTGTTCAGCGTAATAGACATACCATGCGTCCGCAAACCAACCCCAAGCACAGAATCCAGACCAGCATGAATGCGTTGGTCGTGCGCTTAATACTGTCAGAAACGGGGAGATGTCTCATACGAACCCACCAAACATTGACGCTGTTCAAGTCCACGCTTTGTTCAAGCATTATGTTCTGCGATGCAGGTCGGGCGTGGTTGAGCCATGGCCCGTCTGCCACAAAGGGCTGGAGGTTCGCCCCTGGGAAAAGATATGCGTCGTACCCGCTCAAGAACCCTAGCGTATAGATTTCGTCGTGCCCCAGGCTCTGTGAATTGATAAACGCAAATCGAAGGACAAACCCCGCCACTAAGAGCCCCGCAACAAGGGCGAGGGCTTTTGTTTGTGGCTTACCGAAAGGTGGCCTGTGGACCATATTGGAATGTGCTACGGGCGTGAAAGGCGCAAACACCGCGCCAAATTATAGCGGAGTATGAAGAAAGGTGCGGCTACCCCGTCTTTCCATTTGAGTTTCTTTCCAGCACTGTACCCGCGTCTGCTATAGGATATGGGCACTTCCACCATCCTCGCCTGTAACCCTGCAAGTTTTGCTGTAATTTCCGGCTCAAATCCAAATCCATCTTCGCACAAGGAGATTCGACTGAGAAATTCGGATCGGAAAGCCTTGCACCCTGTTTCCATGTCGGTCAGATGAAACCCTGTACAAAGGTTCGAAAGCATGGTCAGCACTTTGTTTCCTAGAAAGTGTAAGCTCATGGAACTCTCCGTATTTAAGAACCTAGAGCCGTAGACCACGTCTGCCTCTCCGTTGATAAAGGGTCCCAACAGCTTCGAATAGTCTGAGGGGTGATACTCCAAGTCCGCGTCCTGAATTATGACAATATCGCCCGTTACGTGACGGAAACCAGTGCGAACAGCTGCGCCTTTACCCAAATTTGTTCTGTGAAGTAGAACCTGAATAGAGCAATCCTGGTTAGTGGATTCTGTTCGATTCTGCAACAGCTCCGTTGTTCCGTCGTTGGATCCATCATCCACTAGGATAATCTCTTTCCTATATCGTTCGGCCTCTATGCGATTGATGGTCGTCTCTATAGTTAGAGCCTCGTTGTAGACAGGAACCACCACAGATATGAAAGGATTCTCCTGCATAGAGCCGTAAGTAGCATAGGAGGGCAATCAAGTCGTCATCTACGACACATCGACTGTGCAAGCAGCCTACATTTGATACTCCCTGGCCGTCGCGGCACGGGGTGAGAAAAAGCGAACAATCACGTTGCCGTCTATTACGCCAAACAGCGGGCGTATTTCAGTAAGAGTAAGCAGTACGTGTATTTTTTCGTTCGGTACCCTATTGCTTGTACAAAGTCGTTCTTGATTGGGGATCAATATTGAGCTCTTCTTAACGGCATCCTGGGGGTATTCTCGGGTGGACGCTCGCGAACACCTTGAACTTTAGTCTTCCCTACCAATCCAGGTTGACCATGTCGCTGGCGTACTTCCCTTGAGGAGCCTTTGTCTCTTTGCATTTGAAAATGCGGCAAAGAATTTCAGGCCTGTAGCGGCCTCAATCTGATTGATGTCCCTAATACAATGGGCTGGCCCAGCTACACTTGCATCGTCAATATTGCAGCCGCTGGCCAGGTCGCCTGCGTGATCGAACAGGAACCCAATAGCCTGTTCTCGAGCCGGATCAATAACAATTTTGAAGAACCCATGTGGCACACCGATATCCCACGTCTCGGGGGCATCTTTTCGGCCAATCTTCCTCACTTGTACGTCATCAAGAAAAATCGTCCCGGCAAAGAGCTGAAATTCGCGCCCGTGGTCAAGCATGGAACGCACGTGCGTTTCCAGGAGCCACCACACGCCGGGTTGCCCATTGAACCGGGTGTGGAACTGCGGCGCGATATTGCTCATGGCGTTGATCTCGAAGACCGTACAGGCGTCGTCTTCGTCTTCAACCCGGAGATTCTCCTCGAACTCGGCATCCATGCCATCGTTATCCCGGTCTCCGCCTGAAATAAAATACGGTACAATATGGCCTCTGGCATAGTTTTCCGTGGTATCAAACCAGCCCCGGTAGTCTCGAGCCTTCACATCGGGAAGCAGGGGATCGGTTCGAAGTGTCTTCCAGCGCTTTTTTCGCTTGGGGGTGTCTCGGAATTCTTTTGTTGCCGACCACGCCGCCCACTGGGGCACTTTGAATGCGCCATTATAGGCAAACACGTATGCCCGACGGGCATGTATCTCCGCATCGTCCGGCGCGCCTCCATACAGGTGCTCAATACGGCTCTCTTCTGCCGCTGAGTCGTCGAGCGTGCAGTCTGCTAACCCGAATGCTTGCGCTGACACGGCGAAGCTGATGCTGAGGATGAGACCATAGATCCCCTCCCTACCATGCATTACTATCCCTCCTTCTGAGTGCAGACTCAACTCTTAGAGTTAAGTTACCCGCCATGTCGTTCTTCCTCTCCACCAACGTCTTGACCGGTACAATCTTACTTGCGACAACCGGGGAGAAGCCAGGTGAACACAGAGTCTGAGGAAGGACTTCATCCGACAAGGCGAGGAAAGAGTCTCACCGTTATAGAAGGAGAGGCTCGGCTAGCGTCCATCTTCCCCCAGGCAGAAGTCGCGATCGTTACATAGAGCAGGCCTAACTGTACGGCGCACTCTGATCCAGCTCGGCGGTGTAGACGGCGATGGCCTTCTCCACCTCCTTATACTCGTCGACACCCTTCAGCGTTGGGTCCTGGTCAGAACATCCCAAAAGGGATGCCGAACGCGACGAATACTATCTTCGATGATGGCATCGAACCTTTTGTGACCTCTCAATCTTACCGTTTAGCTTTGCCAGTGCAGCAATTCGCTAGGAATACTGTAACCCCAAAAAGGGCGCCCATCCAAGCGCGGAGACTATATCGTCATAAAATAAGTCGATGCTGAACAAGATTCCACTGTCAAACTCCCGATTGGTGGTGGAATTGAGCGGGAATTGGCCTGCTATGCCGAGTTGGACATACTTGCCTCGATATACCAACCCCGGGGTAATGAACGCCTCAGTGATCCGCTCCGGGCCGTTAACCACCGTCGCAAAGTTAAACTCCACTACAGGAACGAGTCGGTTCAAAGGCCACGGCAGCCCCACATCCTTCACGTGATCTTGAAGATATTGGAAGTCATACATGAGAACAAAGTCGTAGAAGAATTCCGTTTCCTCGTTGTTCAGTAGGATATCAAACCCAGCCTCGCCCATCAGGGCAAAAGGCCGCAAAAACCCCACGCGCCAGGGAAGGTCTCCAAAGCCTTTGGCATAAAGGAGTAAAGGGGCAAGCGCGACGTCTTGTTCAGCGCCGATATCTTCCTCTCCGATGGGGACCTCGACTTCAAAGCCCGACGAGAGAATAAATTCATGGGCTTCACTGCGGCACATGGCGTATTTGAGCAGCACGCCGAGATTCTGAAAGCCCGAAGTATTCTTCTCGCCTCCTTGTCTATGCGTCACCCACTCATTTTCGAGGGCGAGGCTGAAATTGTCAGAGAACCGTTTTTCCAGAATATACCCCATGGAAAACGTGTTCCCTTCCTTAAGATTCAGGTGGCCGGGTTTCGCCAACACGAATTCATCTTTGGGATTGGCATCTTCGGCCACAAAGGGCTCGATAAATTTCCGCTTCCCCACGACCCCATGAGCCGCGACAAACGAAGAACTGAGACAGACGAAAATTCCACACATGACGAGCCACTGGAGACATTTGTAACGCATTGATTTTTTTCTCACCCTGGTGGAGACACAGAGAGGCCTCTCCCGGCAGAGTACGTTTAGCAACGCTGGACAAATCAGAAACAGGCGGTCCCACGCGGACGCACCTCTTCTGATCCGACAGGGGCAGTTCACGGAGCGATTAGACGTTATGCAGGCAGCCTAGAGGGCTGCCTGTGGCGGCTGCGTCGGCGGGGTCAGATACCCATCGGGTAACAGTCCTTGTCGTTCGCCGACCGGCGGACTGATGGGGAGTCCGGACGCGGTATGCGCGGCATTGAGGAAAACAAACTTCGCGATGCTGGAGACTTCTCCCCCCTGCTCATGGTGCAAGCACCCATCAGGACACATGCTAATTTTGCCCGCAGTGTGTAGATGGGCGGTATGACAGTGAGGGCCACGCGCAGACAATGGGCACGATGCGCCAGACCGGATTGCGCTCACCTGCTTCCCTCTAGAGCACCGCTCACAATGCTCTACTGCGGGCAAGGCAAAGCTCGCTCCCGATAACAAGTAGGTCAGGAAAGTCCCGAGGGTCACAAGGTGGAGCAGACGTGAGGAATACCGGCCACACACGATGCTGGTCTCTTTTCCTTTCAAATCAGTTCAAGACGGTGGGAGCATAAAGACAGGACAAGGAAAAAGCAATGTCTTTACGTCTCCTCCAGTTCGTGGGGCAGGATTGTATAGACAAGACAAAATCGGTGAGCTTCTTCGTGGTAGGGTGTACTTTTCGCGCAGCCTACCGTAGCGGAGCAGGTAATTGAAAATGCAATTCAGCGGGAAATGGCCGATTTCCCGTTGCGCGGCTTCAGTAACCCCGCGCCCAGTCCAATACATTCAAGAGGGATTGGCCTGTTATATAGCGCTGCAAATTTTCGCAAAATAACTCTATGCCTTTTGCTTGCTGGACATCAGTTCCACCTGATGTATGCGGAGTAATCACGACATTGGGCAGTTGCCAGATTTCCTCTGGTGGCGGACCGGCGAATTCTCCGCTGTAGACATCTAGGCCCGCCCCAGCAATCCAACCCTCACGTAACGCCTTGGTTAAGGCCGATTGGTCAATCAGTTCACCCCGAGCAACGTTAATAAGATACGCGATCGATTTCATCTGACGCAGTTCAGCTTCACCAATAAGCCCGTCCGTTTCCGGTGTCCATTGGGTACTCAATAGAACAAAATCACTCTGTTTAAGCAGAGTAGACAGCGCTGATGGTGGGAGCAGTTCGTCAACGTTTTGGGTCTTCGTGTGTGTAGTTGTTGCTGATCGCCGTGTCGCCACAACAGACATCCCAACTGCTTTGGCGAGACGCGCAACAGCACAACCAATGCCACCCAGGCCGATAATGCCTACGGTTTTTCCCTGTACCAGTATGGGACGATATTCTCGGCGTTCGAATGCCTGATTGTTCTGATCACGGAACGCTTGAGGCAAAGATTTTGCAAAGAGGAAGATCATGGACAGAACATATTCCGCGATAGGCAAAGGGTTATTCAGCCCACGCGACGTTGTGACTACGACGTCGCTGCCCCACATGTCGCCCATGCGCAAGTTTGAGGCACCCGCCGGTGTTTGGTGTAGCCACTTGAGACGCGGCGCTCGAGCACGTAAGTCGAGCGGAAAAGGAAACCGAATGCAGATGACGTCGGCTTCGGCTAGCAGTGCGTCTCGCTCGGCGCGGGTCGAGGTGTTTGCCGCTACGAGTGATCGCGGCACATAGCGACGAACGGATTCTGCCGGCCAGGTTTTCGGCATACTCGACCTCGAATTTCCCGCGTGCATCCACAACCTGAGTGCGAGGATCAATAGCCTCAATCTTCTTGATGACAGAGTCGCCCACCGCACCGAGGAGCAGGATGTTGAGAGGTTGGGCCATTCAGATTGCGGTCGGGCTACTTACTCAGCTCCGATTGCGTCAAGCGCCGCACGGGCGCATTCAATATCTTCATCCTCCGTCCCGCCGCTGGCACCCACGCCACCAAGAAACTCGCCATGGACGGCCAGCGGTAAACCGCCTCCGGCCAACAGCAACGGCCGTCCGATGATGTCTGCAACGCTGCTAAACAACTGCGAGCGTGATTCCGCCAGTTCGGCAACCTCGCGTGAGGTCCGACGGAAAGTCGCAGCGGTAAACGCCTTGCTCTGGGCAACGCCAGTCGTCAGCCAGCGAGCATTATCCATGCGGGCCAGTGCCACCAAGTTTCCGGCGGAATCAGTCACAGCAAAACTCATATCCCAGCCTTTTTCCTGAGCCTTTTCTTTGGCTGCAGTAATAAACTGTTCCGCGAGCGCTAGTGTGATTGCCATAGTCTTCCTTTCCTCCTTGCTGAGTGGACTTTTTATGGTGTCAGAACCAGCTTGCCAAAAACTTTACTCGCAAGCAGGTCATTCAGAGCCTGGGCGGCCTCAGACAACGGATACGTCTTGCTCACCGGCGCTTTGAGCTTCCCCTCGGCAAACAGCGGGGTGAGCGTACCCGCCATCTCTGGGATGACCTGGTCAGCATTAATAAGGCTCATGCCATAGAAGGTGATATCTTTGATGAGCGCGGGCAACACGCCAAACGTAGCGTCTGGAGCCTTGCCGGTGCCCGTACCAATCAAGACAATGCGGCCGGACTTGGCAATGGCTGAGCAGTCGGCAGCCAAGTTATCTGAAGCGACGTTTTCAATGATGACATCCACCCCTTTGCCATCGGTGAGCTTGAGAACCTCTGCCGCAAAATCTTGCTGTTTGTAATTCAGCGCCACGTCAGCACCCAGCTCGCGTGTCCGTTCCACTTTTTCCTGTGACCCGACCGTGGTGATCACCCGAGCTCCTGCGGCTTTGGCAAGCTGGATGGCTGCAACGCCAACGCCACCGCCGCCGGCAGAAATCAGGACCGTTTCTTCCGCCTGCAGTCCTGCTTTGTGATGCAAGGCATAGTAGGCCGTATAAAACGGTATCGGAATCGCCGCCCCCTCAGCAAAAGAGAGTGCGGAGGGTAGGGGTATTGCCTCGCGGGCGAGCAGACACGTCTTTTCCGCATAGCCGGCGCTAATCGCGCGGCCAAATACGCGGTCGCCTACCTTGACCTGAGTGGCGCCTGGACTCACGGCTTCGACCTCACCACATACATCCGTGCCAGTGATATAGGGGAGTTTCAGCGGTGCAAGTTTGCCGGACAGCCGCACCAAATCGGCAGGATTAATGCCAATAGCCTGGACCCGAATGAGGACCTGTCCGGCTCCCAACTCAGGGTCGGGGGCATCTTCATACCGGAGCTGCTCTGGTCCTCCGGGTTGATGCGCTCGCATTGCCTTCATAGGCCGCCTCCCTCTATTAGCGCTGATGGTACAGCGGATGGCCTTTGTAGGGAGTCTTGAGACAACTGAAGTGATCGCCTTCGAGATTGGCGATGTACAGTGTCTGCAAGTCCGGCCCACCAAAGGCACAGTTGGTCGGAAAGTTCAGCTTCTTGCCTTCGGCAGAATCATCAATAAGCATGCGCCAATTGCCGTTGGTGTCAACGGCGATGACTTGATGGGCCGGGACCATTTCTCCACCCTTCACCACCGCCGGCAGAGTCACATACATATTGCCGTCCACATCAAAGGCCATTCCATCCGGCAAAGACGGAAAATCTTTGGAGTAGATCTCAGGCTTGCCAAACGTACCATCCTTATTGATCTGGATACGCAGACAGTCATTCCGGGTGCTTTCCAGCACGTAGACCGCGTCTTCTTTGGGATCGATAGCTGTGCCGTTAGCCAGATAAATGCCCTCGGCCACAATTTC
Organism: Binatia bacterium; assembly: GCA_963666315.2. GTDB lineage: Bacteria > Desulfobacterota > Binatia > Bin18 > Bin18 > Bin18. The sequence goes on along the minus strand of CAXXHG010000014.1, from coordinate 80,914 downwards.
GCTCTTGCCGTTCGGACGGATGACGACGAGCGCCCCTTTGGCCGAGGGCGTAGCCAATTCGGCGAGTACGTTCTCAATAGTCGACGTACTCGAATTCGAGATGTATAAATTGCCCTCAGCATCGTAGCTGGCAAAGTTCGGCAGTGTCAGTTTCAGCGAGCCAACCTGATCCGCAATCAGCGACACTTCGCCACTCTGGGTGACGCGCATCATCGCCTGCTTGCCCAGGTCGCAGTACACCAGATCGCCATTCCGGTCCATCGTAACGCCATTCGGAATAGACCCCTCGGGAAGTGTGACCAGCTCACTCACAGTGCCATCTTGTGTGACCTTATACATGATGCCGTTACGCCCACCGCCAAAAACGTTGCCCTCCTTATCAACCACCACACCCTCGGCTTGCAGTACGCCTTTGCCAAAAATCTCAACCTGATCAACAGAAAATGTTGCCATACAAAGTCCTCCTTTCACCCCTCCCGTGCTTTGATTATCGCTCTGCCTCTACCCCTGCCGCTTCCGCCTCATCTCGCTGTTTCGTGAACGTCACCTCGCCCACTGCCGAACCACTCAAAATGACTAAGAGATTCGTCTCCTCAGCCCCAATATTCCGAAAGCCTTCTGGTGTTCCAGCTGGAAAGGAAATCGTATCCCATTGTTCCAGCACGACCTCGTTCTTGCCGTCGTCTCCCCAGAAGAAAGCGCATTTTCCAGACAGCACCACGAAGACTTCTGGTTTGGGGTGGCTATGCAGCGGGGCTCCCTTGCCCGGGCTTACCTTGTTAATCACCATGGTAAAACCATGGTTTCCTGCGATAGCAGGAACAGTCTTGCCCGCCCTCCCGATCAATGCGTAGCCCCGCATCCCGTCAGGTTCGTAGTTCTTGATAAAGCTCGCGTAGTCAATCGGCTTGAGATCCTCAAACCGAGCAATACTCGTGCTCATACCGTCTTGTCCGCTTGGCATAATTCCTCCTTCTCGTTGTAGGGACAAACCAATATGTCTACTCATCCCGCAGGGCGCACACATAGGTGCGCCCTGCGTCGCTTTTGTTGACTCTCCGCGTAGCAGTCTTAAATTAAGGGTGTCTCCCTCCGCTACTCCCTTTCAAGAATAGTTACAGTAGGAGCTACCCATGCCAGAACACGGTTCAGACTCCGCGCGCTTGTTGGCCGCCGCAAGTTTCGCCGCCAAGAAACATCGGGATCAACGCCGCAAGGGGGCGGACGCCACCCCCTATATTAATCACCCCTTGGCCGTGGCCGAAACGCTTAGCGAAGTAGGGGGGGTGACGGACATTGACATTTTAAGTGCGGCGCTTCTCCACGATACGGTTGAAGATACGGGGACGACGCTAGAGGAACTGGAAGACGCCTTCGGCCTCGCCGTGTGCAAGCTCGTTGAGGAGGTCAGCGACGACAAGGATCTGCCAAAAGACGAGCGCAAAAAATCGCAGATCGAACACGCGCCAAAGCTCTCACGCGAAGCAAAATCGATCAAACTCGCGGACAAAATTTGCAATATCGACGACGTCATCAAGCATCCACCTGTTAAATGGTCACTCGACCGGCGGCGGGAATATTTGCGTTGGGCGGGTCAAGTTGTGGCCGGATGCAGGGGCAGTAGCCCAGCGTTGGAGGCCCGTTTCGATGCGCTGCTGCGTGAGGGGCGGAAAGTGCTCAGTAGCATCGCTGCAACCGCCGGTGAGGAACGGGTTGGGTAAGCTTACGATCAATCTCCAGTGGCGTGGTCCACCAACGCGGCCATTGTCAACTTCGCCTCCCGGATAATCGCTCCGACCCACCCGTCACATTACTGTCCCCTTTCTTGGTGGGGCCAGGACTCACTCGCTCAATGAAACGGGACAAGACAATTTTCCTCCCCCATGCCGGCACGGCTTACGCGCTGCTGGGCAGATGAACAAACACCGATCCAGCGAGGGCCTTAGTATGGGCCAAGCCGGGATCGTGCCGCACAGGCTGAATATGGCGGTCAGTCCATACGAGCTGGTGAAGCTGTCCAGGAGGACCCTCGGGGGTAAAGCCATGTTGAAATTTTAGACACCGGCGTTGTAATCACTTGCGCGCAAGAGCTGAAAAACGGAACGGCCCGTTTGGGCGACTCCGATGCGAACCTACTGCCCTTTTTGGGGTTGCCGGCGTTCTCAATCAGGCTAGCAATGAGATTGTCTACTGCGACTAAGCATTTTCAAAGTGAATAGCATGGACCGTCTCGGTCTTGATGGAACCGGGTCTATTATCATCCTTGGAGGAATGACAAACATTGGGAAGTCGTGCGTTGGCACGCCCGAAAGTGTAAGGGGGCCGTTGATTAGCAGGACGAGTGCACGGAGGCCGCGCGCGGGTACTGTCAAGTTATAGAACAAGCATTTTCGACTCTCCCACCTGATGCCAGATTCGTGGCGTGTTATTGGCTGTGCAGAGGCTGTACATCCCACCGCGGACAGAAAAAGCACTTCTGGGGGATCTATTCCTCCCACTTCGAGTGCAACTTTTTGCTCTCCCTGCCATAACTTGACAATACCACGTAGAGTCCAGTATATTTCCGGGTATGAAAGCATGGAAGAAAGTCCACGTGGGCGACGCGGAACCCACTCCTGAGGCACCGCTCGGTAAAACGTCAGCGTGTTCCCTGATGAAGGCTAAGACTTCCGGGTCCGTTCGAGCGCTCGCTGTTTGCTGTGTTATATATTTGATCCTTTGTTTAGCCAGAGGTATTGCGCAGGCACAGGTTGTGGCTAGTTTGGAAAATCCTGCTGGTGGCGTAGTTTCGGGAATCGGCCAGATTGATGGATGGGCGTTTTCAACGGATGCGTCTGACCCCGTGGCCAGGGTCACTTTCTCCATTGATGGGGTCGAGGCAGGGACCGTCCCATGCTGCTCCGAACGACTAGATGTAGCAACAGCGTATCCCGAAAATGAACAAGCTGCTGGTAGTGGCTTCAGCACCAAAATAAACTGGGGAATTTTGACCGAGGGACGACATACAGTCTCCATTCAGGTGACGACCAGGTGACGACAAAAAATGGCGAAGTGATGCGCTCCACCGACAGGGACATCGTGGTGGCCAAACTCGGGGATCTAGAATTTATTCCAGGTGTTGATATGTCAGAGGCGACGACGCGCATGGACAATGACGAAGTGGTCATTGATGGTGTCCGCGTGGACGGCACGGATGTGGAGATCCGTCTTAAATGGGATACTGCACTGCAGGCGTTTACAGTATCGTCCATAAAGAACCGGGCGTATCTCTCTGACGGCGAGCGGCTTGCCTTGGTCCAACTGCCCGCCGGGATTCGAATCGACGAACAGTTGCCTCTCGTCATCTTGCTCCACGGATATACGATGAATGGGAAGTGGCAGGATCAATACTTCAGACTATCCGACATTGTTGATGCTCGTCGCTTTGTTCTGATGCTCCCTAATGGGACACCCGAGAACTCTGCGAACGAGTATCGCTTCTGGAACGCTATACCCGGTGGCTGCTGCAACTTTTACGGCAGTGCAGTGGACGATGTCGCCTACCTGGGGAGTCTCATCGCTTTCGCCAAGGAGGCATATAACGTCGATGCGGGCCGAGTCTACCTGGTGGGTTACTCCAATGGTGCTTTCATGGCCCATACGCTGGCCTGCGAGCGCCCGGCGGATATTGCAGCCATCGTGTCTGTCGCGGGAACAACCTATGAACGGGAAATATCGTGCGCGGCAGTTACACCCGTTAGCGTGTTGCACATACACGGCGACGCAGATACCACCATACGCTTCGGCGGAGGATCTATCGGCTTCTCCACTTACCCGGGTGCATTCGAAACTGTCTCGCGCTGGGCAACAATCGCGGAATGTGACTTGACGGCGAGCAAACCCGGCGCCGCATTGGATCTAGTAGCGACTATAGAAGGTGGCGAGACCACTGTCACAGTGTTTTCTGATGGATGTGTTGAAGCTACAACCTTCGCGCTTTGGCGAATGCGCGGGGCGACTCACTCTCCCGTTTTAAACGCGCGATTCCCGTCCCTGGTTATTGATTGGCTCTTTCTCCACAACAAAAACATGTGACCGCTGAAGACGCCATGGTGGCCGTCCGTCCGCCATGATGCGCTCCTTTTTCCTTTTCTTCGTTGGCGCTAGTCCGAGGCGTAAACTGTCCCCGTTTTGGACCACGTAGCCAGGTCATACTCTTCTACCTAGAAGTTCCGGCTTCCATCGGCGCGGAGATTAATAGCCTTTGTCTCCCACTGCTGCGTCACCACCTTCCCCTACGTTTTGGGGATTAGCGGCGACCACTGGCCATGTTCCGCAGCGAGAACACTTGCTTCGCACGGCCGGGTGAGTATTTTTTCTTGACCGTGTAGCAGTGCATAAACGTCGCATGCGGCTTCTTGACATTGATATCGGTCTCGCCGAGATGGAAAGACAAGAGTGATAAGTGTTCCTAGCTACAGTCAATCCCTGATTCCTTCACTCTCGCGCCTGTTGTGAAAATTCGCGGGACTTTCACAGGGATTCGGGGGGAATGGAGAGGAATGTTGTTCAATCAACTGGCGATACAAATGGTAGCTATTCGCGTGTGGGACTTGGTGCTATCGTGTGTCACCGAGAGATACAGACATGAAGGAGGAATGCCTTTCGCCTAGGTTTAGCGCACTGTATCAGCCTCTATCACAGACTGTATCGCTCGGTAGTAATGACACGGTTTGTATCGTTTGTACCGTGACCGCCGCCGCAGTGAAGCAATATTTTCCCTAGGACTGCTGAATGGTTTCCATCAATGGTGCAATGGTGGCGCTATCAAAATAGTCGCACCATTTGGTTATTTTGCCGTCGGTGATAGTGAATACGCCAAGGACAGGGAGTAGAACGCGGACATCGCCCTTGATCCAGGCTTCGAGTCGTTCGTTTGTGACGACATCGCCCGACGAGGCCGTATGTTTGATTTCCATTTTTTCCAGCAAGTTCGCGTTGACGAAAGGATCAAGTACTTCATGGACTCCCGCATGACCAGTCACCGGAGCCCAGGGCATGTTATGATAAAAAACATCTTCTGACAGATAGGACACCACCTTGCTCATATCTCCACTGGTCAATGAGTGGCAAAATTCAGTCACGAATTGTTCATGTTCGGCGCTCATACGTCCTCCTTTTGATATGCTTCTGCCTCGCTAGCATAGGGCGCTAGCGGCTGCAAGTATGAGTTCGTAGTGTGATTTTATATTTTATAAAAATATGCACCTTTCGGATGTGCCACTATAAGTTCTATGCGTGAACGAGACCTGCTCGCTCTAGAGTTCGACAAAGTGCTGCAGTTGCTCGCCAACTACGCGCTTTCTGCTGCCGGACATGAAGCCTGCTTAGACTTACGGCCGCAGATTGCCGAGTCTGTGGTGAAAGAAGACAGCGAGCGCACGTGGCAGTGCTTCCGTCTGCTCGAAGAACGTTTACACCTGCCCATACAGTCCTTTCCCGATATCCGTCCGACGTTTGCATGGGCGGATCATGGCGGCGCGGCACTGGAGGGACAGCCGCTGCTCGACATTCTTGAGGTCGTAACGCTGTCCCGAACCCTTGCCGCGTTCTTCCGTCGAGAGGTGGCAGAAAAGGATTTGCTCAAGGGATACGCCGTGCGCCTCCCGACCTTTCCTGACCTGGAGGCCGCACTGCGTCGTTGCTTGGACGAAAACGGCAAACTCAAAGATACGGCAAGCCCGACGTTGCGTTCGCTGCGCCGTCAGGTGCGAACAGTGGGCGAGGAGATCGAACGGCGCCTGCACCGTACGCTCCGCTCAAGCGAGGCCAAGGATGTTGTGACCGATACCTATGTCACCATCCGGAATAATCGTTTCGTGATTCCCGTCCGGCCGAATTTTCAGGCTCGTCTGCCCGGCATTGTGCAGGACCGCTCCGGGTCCGGTGAGACGGTGTTTATCGAGCCGCTGTTTGCCGTTGAACTCAACAACCGTTTACTCCTCACCCAAAAAGAGGTTACGGCCGAGGAGCACCGGCTCTTCGTGTGGCTGACCGACTTGGTGCGTGAGGAGCTTGACCCGCTGGCTCAGGCTTTTACAACGCTGACTGAAATTGACGTGTTGCACGCAAAAGTCGCCTTTGCTCGGAAATACGGAGCGGCCAAACCGCACTTTGGTGCGACGATCCGGCTGCAGTCGGCTCAGCACCCATTGCTCATGGCAGCGGCTAAGACCGTTGTGCCCATAGACCTCATCCTCCCGGAGGCCAAATGCGGCCTTATCATCACCGGCCCGAATACGGGTGGAAAAACGGTCGCCCTCAAAACCCTAGGGCTTATGTGTCTCATGGCTCAGACGGGATTATTGATTCCGGTAGATGAAGCAAACGAAATCCCCATTTTTCGGAGTGTGTTTGCTGATATCGGAGATGCTCAGTCCTTGCAGCACAGCCTCTCAACCTTCTCGGCCTATATTGCGAACGTGAGTGACATCTTGGCTACTCTTTCGGAACCCGCCTTAGTCCTGTTCGACGAGCCTGGTGGTGGTACAGACCCGGCAGAAGGCGGAGCATTAGCCTGCGGACTACTGACCTTTCTCAAAGAGCGTCATGTTTCCCTTGCTATTTCCACACACCTGAGTCCGGTGAAGCTTTTCGCCATGGCAGACGGCGGCTATCAGATTGCCGCCGTAGCCTTGGACCTGGAAACACTCAAGCCTCAGTATCAGTTGCAATACAACGTGATGGGTCAAAGTCTGGGCCTGCCCATAGCCCGCCGACTGGGCTTACCCGAAGAGGTGTGTGTGGCGGCTGAAGCCACACTATCCGTTGAGTCCCGCCAGTTTTCCGAGGCCGTCGCTCGGCTGGAAGAATCCTATGTCAGACTTGAGCATGAACGGACTCAGGTCAGTGCGGAACGTGAACAGGCCGCCGCCCTGCGTATCCGCCAGCAAGACTTACTCGCAGAAGCTGAGGAAAAACGTCGTCAGGTGTGGCAGGAAGAGGTGAGCGAAGCCAAACTCCTGATTCGTCGGCTGCGGGAAGAAGGCCGAGAGGCCATCGCGCAACTGCGTAAGAATCTGCGTGAGCCGCATACCTCGCCGGGCCGGGCGCGGAGTGAACTCTCGCAATTCCTGCATGAGCAAGAACAGGTCATCAAAGAGAGAGAGCGAACGTTTCGAACCGAGCCGGTTATTGACGCGCCGCTGCCGCAAATTGGAGACGAGGTCGAGATCCGGAAAGGAAGAATCCAAGGTATTTTGATGACGCTGAATGGAAATAAAGCCCGGATTCGCCGCGGAGGGACGACATTTGAAGTCCCTGTGGCCCAGATCCGTCGCTCCGCTAAGAAAAAAGAGGCTCCGGTTGTTCAGGTCGCGGTGGAACGAAAAGCGGCGGGCAGGCCTGAGATCAATTTGCTCGGCCTGCGTGTGCATGAGGCCCTGCCACGTTTGGAAACCTTCTTAGACCAGGCTATTCTCAATAACCAATCCGCCGTTCGCATTGTCCATGGCATGGGCACAGGCGCCCTCAGACGGGCAGTGCGAGAGTATTTATCGGATTCGCCGTATTGTGCGGCCTTTAATGAAGCGCCCCGGCATGAGGGCGGCAGTGGTGCAACCGTGGTAGAACTGACGGCATGAGAGTCTCCACCCGCGATGTGTTAGCAGGACTGCTGGTTGAGGCGTTGGACGATCCTGTTACAGCCGCCGTTGTGCGCTGTCTTGCGGCATACGGACAGGCCTGTGAATCCGAGCCTCATACACGAGTCGTTGATGAGTTGTTGCTGTCTGCCGAACCCTTTGAGCTTGCTGATAAGGAACTCATACGACAACGACTTCAGGAGTGCGCGTTGCTGTCTTCGGACGAACAGGAAGCCGGGCAGGTGAACCTTGCCTCTACGTTCGTATCTGAGTGGCGAGAGATCCGACCCACGCTCACCCAGTACGCAACCGCATTAGACGACTGGTCCGCAGGAAGCGAACTGTCTCGCCTCGATGTCGTTTTACGCAAAGGTATTGTGCTTTTTAACCATAAGCTTTTCTTTGAAGTGCATGAGGTATTAGAGCCTGAATGGATGCAAGAATACGGTGACGTGAAAAGTTTCCTGCAGGGGCTGATCCAGATCGCTGTGGCGTTCTATCATCTCGGGCGACGCAACCTGGACGGCGCCCGCTCATTGCTGCACGAAGGCTTACTCAAAATCATCCCACACTCGCCTGTGTTTCTTGGTATTGAATTGCGGGATTTTATTGCTGGCCTTGAGGTGTGTGGGCAGACGCTGGCCCGTCTGAGTCCTGATACATTGGATCAGTTTCAGACGGATCGCATTCCGCGTATGCAGCGAGTTGTCTAGTTGGATAGGTAGACAAGGGTTAGGCATCAAGCATCCGAAGGAGGGCACGACTAGCATGCCGCTCTCTATACAAAGAAAGGCCGTTATTCCAGTCTGAGGACAAGGTGTGGACGTTGACCAACTCATTCTAACGGCCCGCGTACAGGCCGTGCAGGGTGCGCTGTCTAGCGATGCCATTGTGGCTGGCGTTGCCGAAGGAACCTACGGCTCGTCTGGGATCATGCTCTTAACGACCGGGAAGATAGGAGCAGGCGAGCCCTGCATTCAGGCGGCTGAGGCCCTCAAACGGAATGATGTCGTTGGTATTATTGCCCCAGCCTTTTCGCGGCCGTTCTTCCGGCTGTGTCTCAACATCGGGCTGCCGCCGCTTACCCTGTGGGAAGCGGGTGAAATTCGGACCGGGGACCGATTGCGGATCGACGTGAATAGTCGGGTAGTGAAAGCCCTGAGTGCCGGCACGCGCTATCCGATTCGCGACTTGTCTGACCTGTATATTGAAATTCTGGCCTGTGGCGGGATGGAAGGCTATGTGCGGGCGCGGCAGGCGGAACAGCAATCGGCGGCCTCCTCAGTGCACACGTAGGGGCGAGGCCGCCTCGCCCGGGCGAACAGGCTACCTGCTCCCTTGCCACATTCTCCCTTTTCCCTGCCTATCTTGACTGGTAGCATAGGCTCACACGAGGGCTAGTGACATGCGGCGTATTCGGGACCTGCGTAAATACGAGTTGCCCGACTCTTTGCTCGATATTTGGGAACAGCAGCAGGGCGAATTTCTCCTGCCCGTGCAAGAAGTCGCGGTTCAACGCTACGGGCTTTTGGAAGGCCAGAGCCTTGTTGTCTCGTCTCCGACCTCCTCGGGAAAAACTTTTGTAGGCGAAATGGCGGCCATGCGTTCAGCTTTTGCCGGGAAACGGGTGCTGTATTTGACGCCGCTGCGTGCCTTAGCAGAAGAAAAATATGAGACGTTCCGCGCTCGGTACGGTACGTATGGAGTCAAGGTGGTTGTCGCCACGCGGGACCGGCGCGAGTTTGACCAAGACATTGAGCAAGGCGACTTCCATCTCGCTGTCCTGGTGTATGAAAAGCTGGCGCAAATGCTCGTTCGTCATCCACATTTATTGCACAGTGTCGCCCTTGTCGTGGTCGATGAACTCCAGATGCTCGGAGATCCGGAACGGGGGTCTGGACTCGAACTGACCCTGACCAAACTCCTCAGCTCAGAGCCTCGGCCTCAACTTTTGGGGTTGTCGGCGGTCTTGCGCGAGGCTGACCAAGTCGCTGAATGGCTGAACGCGGATCTCCTCCTGCAGGACGAGCGTCCGGTTGAACTCTATCGCGGAGTCGTGCTCGGCGAGCGCTTTCGCTACCGCGCGTATAATACTGGGGAAGAAGGCGAAGAACAGCTTGCTGCGATCGAATCCGATGACCCGCACGAGATTCTGTTTGCCAATGTGAAGCATTTTACCCAGAAAGACGAGCAGGTGCTCATTTTTCTGAAAGGCAAGCGGGATACGGTCCAGTGCGCCCTCGAACTGGCAGAAGCCGCACAGCTGTCGCCGGCAAAAGACGCTCTCGCCGCACTCGAACCACTTGAAGAAACGTCACTGAAGGCGCAACTTCGTGACGCCTTGAGCGGTGGAGTCGCCTTCCATCATGCGGATCTGACCTCGGCTGAGCGGGCTATTGTGGAGTCGGCCTACCGACGAGGTGAGGTACGCGTCATTGCGTGTACCACAACGCTGGCTTTTGGCGTCAACTTGCCCGCTTCTACCGTATTCATCGAAGCGGTCAAATGGGATATGGACAAGCGGACGGGGACTGCTATCGAAGTGCCGCTGTCATGGGCTGAATATGAAAACATCTCCGGGCGTGCCGGACGACTAGGGCTCGGTGTGGAGTTCGGTCGGTCGGTATTGATCGCCACCAATCAGTTCCAGGCTGACCTATTGTGGCGTGGTTATGTGATGGGCGAGCAGGAACAGTTCACTCCGGCACCTGGCCAGACCGGGTTAGCAGACCGGGTGCTCAATCTGGTCGCTTCCAAAGTCTGCATATCTAAAGATGAACTGCACGCCTTTTTAAACCTGACCTATCTCGGATTTCAGCAACACGGCAAAGATGCCAACCTGTCTGCCGAGGCGAATAATACCCTCGATGTTTTGACCCACGCGCAACTCGTGAATCTGACTGAAGATGGACGACTGGAAGCCTCAACCTTAGGCGAGGTTGCTGCGCGGAAAGGCATCCGTGCTGCCACAGCTGTGAAATTGGCGCGGTTTTTTGAAACTGCTCAGGGACGCGAGGTGCCGGAGCTGGAACTTTTCTATGAGTTAAGCCTGACCGAAGACGGCCAAAGAATGCACGTCCCGCTGTCGCCTGCTGAACATCGTGGCCGGGGGTATGAGAGCAAAGTCAGTGAGTGGGTGCACGAACGAGGACATGAGCCCGGTCACGAGTTGCAGAAATTGCTGAACGCACGCATGCTGCCGACGACACAAGAGGCTCGGGCAGCCAAACTCTCTCTGCTGCTTATGGGTTGGATTAATGGCGATGCGCTGTCTTCCTTAGAAAACCGCTGCCAGTGCTACGCTGGAACCATTCTGACCCTGACAGATGAAATCAGTTGGCTGGTGAATGCGGCAGCCGATATTGCCGAAGTCATGGGCTGGGCACCGGCCAAGCAACTCGCCGAGTTGGCTGAGCGGGCACGGTTCGGAGTCGATACACAGGGGTTGGCGCTCGCGCGTGCCAATCTGCCCGGTCTCAACCGAGAAGAAGTAAAGACCCTGGTTGCCGCAGGATTTGATTCGCCTGATGCTGTGCGTGAAGCTGAGCCGGCAGTCCTTGCCGAATATTTATCGACCAGCCAGATTGCTGCGCTGCAAACAGCCTGAAAAACGCAAGCATGTATGACTGAACCGCTCTCCTCCGAGACACTCGCACTCGCACTACAGACCTTAGAAGCCGAAGCTATCAAAACAGAGAGGATCGCAGCTTTTCGCTCAGCGCTGAGGGCTACTGATCCGGTGTCTGAATCTGGCCGGTCCAGCTGGTACGTGAATGAACACGTCTGTATTGAACACACCGTCCACGGGACGCTGACATTCTTTATGCCGCCGTCTGTTTCTGTTTCCGGGCCGTGTCGGTTAGCAACTTTTGATCGGCATGGGCGGTTGCTCCTGCTGGTCTCCTATGCGGCTGATGGCAGGCTGCAAAAGTTTAAGGTGCGCAACCTGGATGGCCGTTTTCTGGGCGTTGTGCGGGCAGCGGCGTCGCATCTTGGTTGGGGCGCTTCGGATGTCATTTGGGCGTTAGAGGGAGAGGGCGGGTTTGAACCGAGCCGTTCTCTGACGCTGTTCCGTGCAGTTAGCTATGAGAATCTGGATGCGCTGCCGCCCCTAGATGACCCTGTCCGTCTGCCGCATGGTGGCGGTTCGACCGTACTCAATGTGATCGCATTGCTGGGGCAAGACCAGGAGAAAGCAGCGCTTCGCTATCGCGGTCCGTATCCCAGCGGCCAACTCTTTTCTACGTTGCGAGAGTCGTTTCGATGTGGCGGAGACGTTGGCGCAAATCGTGAACGTTTTACACACGGGGCGGAGGAAGCCGCCATCCATATGACCATGGTTGAGGCGGCGATAGACTGGCAGCCTGCACCGCATGAACGCTTTTATCCTGCCGCGCATACATGTGTACAGCTGCGCGATGGAGTCGAAAAAGTCTATGATCACGGCCATACATATTACCGAGCGGATCTTGTGGCTGAAGCGCATCGACTGCGTGTGCTCCAGGCTGAAGATGGACAGCGGCGCTATGTGGCCAGTCTGACCATCCTGGGACATGCGCTCGAAGATCATCTTATCCTTGATGAAAAAGGAGAGATTCTCGAACGGCTGCCCGACCCGAAGCGGCGTTCCATGCGCGGAGACCCTTTACTCTCTCCGGATTGGAAGGCCGCGCTCGTCCGTCTCATCGCGGCGGAAACTACCTCACTCCTGCACACGGCACTCTGGCCGGTGATAGATGAACTGACGCTGGTGTGGGGGACGGTGCGAAAAGAGTTGTGGGCTCTCACGGATAACGAACTTGTTCTGCATGTGGGGATGGTCGCCGTCTACCGGGAAATGCAGAGCCAGGCGAACAGTGCTGGAGAAAAACTTTTACTTGCCTCGCAGTTTATTTCTGAATTAGCCCGACTCATAGGCCCATTCATTCGCAGCCGCGCGCAGGCTCAATTGGCGAGTCTATCGCGCTCCGACCAAAATGTCGCGCTCCTCTTTGCTGCGCCTGATACCCCTGGCCTCTCAAACAATGATCTACGCGCTTTTCTGACTCGCCTCGCACAAGGGGAAGAGCTGCCACTGGTGGGGTAGAGAGGGCTGCTGTGGAAACACTTAAAGAGCACTGTGGAGGATGCTGTAGACTATCGGAGCCGGGCCCTTTCTTTCGCCTGTTGTGAAGGCCTACGGGGCACTCGACACTCACGGCGTGATACACGCCTCTCGTTTTATCGCCTTGACTGTCTGACAGTGTGTCTCAACAATTGTGTTGATATCGCGCGCATAGCCTCCACCTAACGTCACAACAAGCGGGATACCTGCCCGCCGGGCAGATGCAGCCACCAGCCGATCCCGTTCGCCAACCCCCGCCATCGAAAGCGCGAGCTTGCCGAAACGATCTCCGCCAAGTACGTCAACGCCTGCTTGGTAGAGCATCATGTCCGGCGTGGTCTGGTCGAGAAGTTGGGGAAGCGCCTTGCTGAGCGCATGCAGATACTGCGCATCTGTTGTGCCGTCAGGTAAGGCGATATCCCATGAGCTCTTTTCCTTCTGGCCCGGATAATTATTCTGTGCGTGCATCGAAAAAGTAAAAGTATCTGGATCGGTCCGGCACAATGCCGCAGTTCCATTGCCCTGATGCACGTCGAGGTCAATAATGAGGAAGCGCTGGGCGCAACCGTCTTGGCGTAGACGGCGCAGGACGATGACGAGGTCATTGAAAATACAATAGCCTTCGCCATGAGCGGCAAACGCGTGATGCGTGCCGCCGGCGAGATTCACGCCCACGCCGTCTCTGAGTGCTGCCCGCGCCGCTCCCAGCGTTCCACCTATCACGGCAAAAGCCCGCTGGACCAGTTCTTGGGACCACGGCAGACCGAGCCGCAGTAGGGCCTTTCGTTCCAAGGTGCCGTTGGTAAAGGCGCGCACATATTCAGGCGTATGCACGCGCAGGATGTCGTCGAGTGCGATGGGTTCGGGCTCACTGATTTCGTCTGGACTGAGTACTCTCTCTGCCAGCAGCCGCTCCGGAATCAAGTGATATTTATCCATGGGGTAGGAATGATTCCCCATGGGTACGGTATAACACGCAGAGGTAAAGGCTTGCATAGTAGTCAGCCGCCGCCTGTTCCTCGTTCTTGGTAGTATTACCGAAAATGCGGCATGACCTTCGTGGCAAAGAGTTCGAGGTGCCCGTTCATTTTCGAGACCGGATAGCCGGGCGGGATGGTCCAGGTGTAAAAGCGTTGGAGGGGCACGGCGGCTATATAGTCCTTGATCATCTGTACCGCGGTTTCCGGCGTGACGATATTCAGAATGCCACTGACTTTGAGCGCAGCCTCGTCTTCCAGATGTGGAAATAAATCTTGACCGGCTTTTTTGAGCCACTCGGCGTACACATTGATCTGATACAAGACGTGCGGGCCGATTTCACTCCACGCCTTGTCCGGGTCGTTGGCCACGATCAACCAAAAATGTCCGCCGGCCAATTTTGGATTATCCGCATCTTTGCCTAGTGCGCGTAGTTCGTCGCAATACAGCTTGGCCATCTCTGCCATATCGCCTGTGCCGATATAGCCATCCCCGAGACGAGCGGCACGTTTGACCGCGGCGGGTGAGAAGCCGCCTACCCAGATGGGCGGGTGAGGTTGTTGAACCGGCCCCGGCGTGAGCCGGATATTCTCAATCTGGAAATACTTGCCGTTATAGGTAACGGTTTCGCCTGCCCACAGGCGACGAATGATTTCGAGGCTTTCGTTTGCACGTCGACCACGCTGGTTGCGCGAAATGCCCAGGCCGGCAAACTCTTCAACGCGGTAGCCAACGCCGATGCCGAGCTCAAACCGGCCGTTGGACAAAATGTCGATGGTGGCTGCATCTTCTGCGACACGGACGGGATGGTAGAGCGGCAGCAACATAACGCCGGTGCCTATGCGCATAGTTTTGGTTTTAACCGCAATGGCGGCCGCTTGTGGCAAAGGCGAGGGTGCATGTCCGTCTTCGGCAAAATGATGCTCAGTCAGCCACACGTCGTCGTAACCAATCTGCTCAGCCCATACAATTTGTTCGAGGACCTCGGCGTATAGATCTTGATATGGCTGATGCCACTGGGGCGGATTGCGGAAGGCATACCACAGGCCGAAGCGTAGTTTTGGAGTCGTTTGTGTCATGAGTTCTTCTTTCTTTACAAGGATCAGGACCTTTGGTGTCGTCTTTGGACCTCGTCAATGAGCGCACGGACATTCGTGACCTGCACGACGCGCCATATGCCGTCGGAAGTGTAGCGTAATCCAATTTCAAGCTCTTCACCGTGTTTAAGCGGAACAGGAAAGTAGCGAATGTCCTCGCGTGTTTCTCCGCCCACTAACGCGCCGACTATGGCCGCAGTGGGGATCTGCGGCAGCTCCTGGTCTTGATTGGTGAATGCTTGCTGCACGGCAAATTCCGCCCCGGCCTTGGCGATATCTTGGACATTGCGCATAAGGCTTTGCAGACCTTTACGCACCAGATCGGCTAACGGGTTCTGGGATGGGGCGGGTTTTTGTTGCGGGGTGCCAGCCTTGCCGTGTCCCAGTTCCTCAAGCGCATGCCCGACAACGCTGTCAACGTCGACATACTGAGTAAAGGTTGCATAGTCGCGGGTGTTGAGAGATTGTTGGATACGGTAGACCGAGTAGGAAGGCGTTTGCGTCCACGCATAGGCGCCTGCGGCAATGATCAGGACGAAAATGACAATCGCTCTCAGGCTTTTCATGCGCCCTATCATACGCGAGGCGCGAGGAATGTGGAATACGGAATGCAGGCGCGATGCAGGCCTGATGCAGACGCGCCGTTTGCTCTCTTTCTCACCTTGCCCAATTTGCGCGAGCAGCTTGACAGGCAGGAGGCTGGGCGCGACAATCCGCAGGCTGTTTTGCCGCAGGCTGTTCTGTGCCAAGACGAGTGAGACTATATGCAGACGATAGGAATATTGTATCCCGGTGATATGGGACATAGTGTCGGACGCGCGCTCCGTGAAGATGGGTTTCCGGTCGTTACAGCCTTGGTCGGCCGGAGTGAACGGACCCGACAGTTGAGTACCCAGGCGACGATTACCGAGCTCGATTCAACGCCGGCCGTTGTCGAAAAGGCCGATATTATCCTGTCGATCATTCCACCCACTGCGGCCCAGGCGGTCGCGCGTGATTTTGCCGATGCGGTTCGGCAGGTCAATCGAACGCCGCTGTTTATCGATGCCAATGCGATCTCGCCCATGACGGTCAAAGACGTGGGCGGGACTATTACTGCTGCTGGGTGCGCTTTTCTTGACGCGTGTATTATTGGTCCGGCTCGTGACGTGCGTGGACGCTGTACATTTTATGTAAGTGGCCCTGAGGCGCAGCGGTTTGAGGGCGATCTGGGCAAATCGTTACGGACGCATATTCTGGGAGATCAGATTGGGCAGGCATCTGCCTTTAAGATGTTATTCTCCGGACTGAATAAAGGTTTAGTGTCCGTATTGAGTGAGCTCACGGTAGCAGCTCAAGAGTATGATTTTCTGGATGACCTGCTTGCCTGTTACCAGGATCTTTTTCCTGGAATTATGCAGGCTTTGGAATGGCTGCTGCCAACCTATCCGTTTCATGCCGCCCGTAGGGCTGAGGAGATGCGCGAGCTGGCCGAGACCCTAGAGCACCTGCATTCGTCTTCTGTCATGGCACGCGGAACGCAGCACACGCTGGCTGAGATCGGCCGGCTCAGACTGACCGAACGTTTTCCTGAATATGGAGAGCAAGACTGGACCATGCGCGCAGTGATTGACGCCCTCGCGCGTTGTGGTGCGCTCAAGCGGCGGTCCTGACGTTTACTCGTCTTGATCGTTCTGCATTGTTTCCTGCATCGTTTTCTCAAGCTGCTCGAGCTTTTCGCCAAGTGTGTTCCGCATCTCTTTTGCTTTATCCACCGCACCGAGTATGCCTTTATCAATCTGACGTCCGAGCTGTTCGGCAGGGCCGGTGTCCGACTTTTCCTCAGGCTGACTGCAACTCATTGTCAGGAGACTTAACAGGCTGGCAGTGAGGAAGGCGACGAGCGTTCGTCGAACGACGAGGATTCCTCGACCGAGGCGTATGTGCATGCTGCCCTCCGAAACTCTTTCCAAAATTCTTATTTGTGTGTATGTGACGCTTTTTTGATTGACATGCAAGAGGGAACTCGTTAGGAATAGACTCAGCCGTTCAGTATTGAAACATTTCAGTAACATTTTAATGAGGGAGTCTCGCATGGCACAGACGCATACCGTGAACGCCACTGCCTCGGTAGTCTTCACGCAACTGCTCGATGTCCAAAATCAAGACATGCGCAATCTCTATGAGAAGGCGAAGCGCGATCAGTGGAACGCATCAACTGATATCGACTGGGACAAGGGCGGCGACCCTGATTGTGGCATCTTGCCCGACGGTTTGATTGATATCTACGAGACGAAGTATTGGGACAAACTTGACGACAAGAAGCGGCTTGCACTCAATCGACACTTTTCCGCTTGGCGGATCAGTCAGTTGATGTATGGGGAACAGTTTGCACTGATGGTATGCGGCCAAATTGCTAATAGCGTTTCTGATATCGACTCGAAGTTTTTTATGGCAACCCAGGTGGTTGATGAAGCAAGACATTCTGAAGTGTTGGCGCGCTATCTATACGAAAAGGTCGGAGTGACGTACCCGTTGACTGCCAACTTAAAGAAAATGTTCGATCACGTCCTGGAAACGCCACAGTGGTATCTCAAGACCGTAGGCACCCAGCTCGTGGCAGAAACGCTGGCGGTGTCGCTGTTCCGCATGCTGGCGGACCACAGTCCAGATCCATTAATCGGCCAGATCTGCCAGCGTATTCTTTCTGATGAATCGCGTCATATGGGTTTTGGGATGCTGAGTCTGCCTGACCAGATGAAGGAGCTATCAGAGCAAGAACTGCAAGAGGTGGAAGATTTCGCGTGTGAGGCAACTGGCGGGCTCTTGCAGGGACAGTTTCCCAAAGAGGCGTATGAGGCGGTTGGTTTTACGACAGCAGAGATCGAAGACATCCGGACCATGCGTCATAAAGTCGCAAAGAATAATGAGTACGTGGCATTCCGCACCTTCTTTAAAAAAGATTTTCACGCCGCGCTCTGGAGTAATATGGGGAAAGTTGGCCTTCTGAGTGACCGGACGATTGGGAAACTGAGCGCAATGGGCATTAGCGCTCCGCAGCCACACGAACAAGCAGCAGCATAAACACCGGCTGCCTATCTCTGTCCCTTTTGTTCTCTCCGAAGCCGGGCGCTGGTTGCGCCCGGCTTTTTTTGTGCCGCATTGCCTCCTATCGATCAGAAATAATAGATTGGGAAGCAGCCTGAAAACTAAATTTTTTCACGGTTCCAGGAGCTATAGAGGGTCCCCATAATAGTCACAGAAGGCCCGAGATGGACAGAAAGCACACCTGACCCATGGGAAAAGGCTCAAACCAATGTCAGCAACATGAAGACATTTTCAAAACCAGAGGCGTGATCGTCCTTGGGGTGCAATACATGATGAGGCATGGCATCGATTACTGTCCAAGCCGTGTGAAGATGGAGAATTGACCCAGGCGATTGCCGGTGGACTGGGCCAGCGCGTGAGCGAGCAAGAGCCAACTCAGGAACAAGTTCAAGTCCTTCCGCCCCTTCGTACGAACACGCTACATGAACTGGGAGCGGAGAACCCGGGGAGTACCGAGGTGCAACCCGACGAGGATGGAACGGTCATCGTAGATGATATTGATACGGACCTAGATGCGTGGAAGCGTACCCTGAATGCTGCGCATGCAATACAAGGAAAACTACATCTCAAAACATGAAGAGACTCTACTCATGGTCAAAGAGGACCTGATTCACCAGGTCTGAATTTGCCCACTACACTCCTGAGGGCGAGTCTAAGAAGTCTCTGGGCGACGCCTAGAAGGGGCTTTTTGCATACGCTCTCAGGGTAAGTGATACCTGCCTCAACCAGCCTTTCCTTCTCTTTCTGCAACCTTCTTCTATGCTTGACAAAGGAAGGCGACGAGTTGCAGAATCGGATACCTGCTGAAAAATTGTTCGAGAACGATGATGCAGACGGCGGGAGGGCGTATGGCAAGACAACGGGCGGCAAAGAAATCCGGTCCCAAACAAAAGCCGAAAGTCGGGCCAAAGAAAGTCACACGGCAGTCGCAAACAGTCCGGCGAGCAGCCCCTTCTGTCCCATCCGTCTCATCTCGTCCATCTGGGGTCAGACAGACGACCTCCTCCAGCGATTACGAAGCAATCCGCCGGTCGCGAAGACATCCAAGCCTGGTACACACACTTTTTTGAATCGCGCCCCTGCGACGTTCAGCATGTCCGGCATAGGCTCTTCGAACCAGTTATCTCGCTTAATAAAAAGACGGCCGTTGCGGCGGCCTATTTTGATGTTGACTCGGTGGAAGATGGGACGATCCAGGTTATTGTTGGTCGGTATGATGACACACTCATCAAAGAAAAAGGACCGTGGTTTTTGAAAGATCGGACCATTACCGTCTTTTATCGGTATACGCCCGGTCACTCGCAAGAATGGTGAGACCAGAATAGCGAGACAATAAGGAGGCAGGTCGTGGCTGACTATATTGATGTTGCACAAGCAAGAACCCCATCCGGGCTCCGACTCGTGCTCTCGCTCGGCGTGCCTGGTCCATGGAGCGAGGCTGCCAAGGGAATTTTGCATGTTAAAGGTATTTCTTACGTCCGCGTACGTCAGGAGATTGGTGAAGAGAATCGAGAACTCACCGAATGGACCGCACAGGCGACGGCGCCGGTTGCGATCTGGAATGACGAACCGCCCCGCTCAACCTGGATAGAGCAGCTCTTTTTAGCAGAGCGCCTCCAGCCGACTCTGGCGCTGATCCCAGAGAATATAGAAGAGCGGATGCTGATGTTTGGATATTGTAATGAGCTGTGTGGCCAGCATGGCTTTGGTTGGTCAAAGCGTCTGATGCTCCTCCATCCCGTGTTGACCGACGCAGACGCGAAAGAGTCAGCGCGTGCCTTCGCCTCCCATATGGGAAAGAAATATGGCTACAATCGAGAAGAGGTGGTGGCCGCGCCAGCTCGGGTGGCGAATATTCTGAAAACTCTAAGTACCCGTCTGGAGCAACAACGAGAAAAGGGCAGTAAGTTCTTTATCGGCAGCCAGTTGTCCGCACTGGACATTTATTGGGCAACGTTTGCTGCCCTCATCCAACCGCTGCCACACGATCTGTGTCCAATGCCAGATGCTTTTCGGACTATGTACACCAATACTGACCCAGTTGTGCAAGCCGCGGTAAATCCGATCTTGCTGGCACACCGCGACATGGTTTACCACGAATATCTCGAACTGCCGATTGATTTGTAGCAGGGCTTACTCAAACCCAACAATTCTGACCTTTTCGAGCCGAAACTCCCCGTCGCGTTGAGCATACCAGCCGGTCAGTTCCAGTGGCGTGCCGGGCTGGGATTGGGCAATCTTTTCCAGCGTGTTGCGTGGGCCGGTGACATCCAGATCCGACAAGCGCTTCCCGAGCCGATGCAGGAGAATTTGTCGCGGGGTCAGTCCGGGTGCATTCGGTGCTTTCACACTGGTGACTTCCAGCTGGTACTGACCCCGATAACCGGTCAGTCCGAGTTGCATAACCGCGAGTGCCTCTGGTGCGGGATCGGTGTTGAGGAAGCCGGTCAGGATGACTTTAAACGGGAAGCGACGCGTCTTAGCTGAGGGGCGATCGCCTCCCACACCGGCGCCGCCCTGGGCATCGGCGAAGGATGCTGGCAGCAGCGTGAGACAGCAGATGAGTAGAAGTAAAACTTTTAGAGCCTGGGTGACACAATGCGTCATGGTGACCTCTTTTATGTGACGTTTTTCTCGATGGCCTTCGCCAATAACTCTAGGGCAGTCTGGGTGAATGTCCACATATTGGCTTCCCGATCCGCGCTTCCGGTCTCTAGGGTTAGCGTCTCTTCCACCGGGCCCACAAGGGCAATACAGGCATGTCCGGCTGCATCGCCGTAGCGATTGCCGGTTGGGCCGGTTGCTCCGGTTTCACTCAGCCCCCATGTGGTCTCAAAACGGACGCGCACTTGATGGGCCAGACGTCGGGCATATTCCTCAGTACTGGCGCGCACGCCTTCGAGTGCCTCATCTGGCATGGCCAGAAGAGACCGCCGCGCTTCATGTGTATAGATCACGCCGCCGCCCAAAAAATATGCCGATGCACCGGAAACTGCGAGTAGAGCGGCCGAGATCAAACCCCCCGCGGAAGACTCCGCGACCGCAATAGTCTGCTTGTGTGTCTTGAGCAGCTCGCCAACACTCTGCCCCAGGGATGTAAGGTTGCTCATATCTTCTCCTCCGTTGTTTCTGGAAGACAACAACAACGCTCTCTATCAATGCCCAGTAAGCTCTCTAACTCAGTGAATAGCCGCGACCTTCTCGTCTGGCCCCCAACCGCTCCTAGAGGGAAGTTGTGAAAATTCACGGTACTTTTTGCCGAAAAGTGGCTTTTCATCACGTCCATTGCCTCTCCCTTATGGTCTGGCGACAGGTGACTATACCGCAATGTCATACTGAAATCAGCATGTCCCATGAGTTCTTGCGTCGTGGGAACGTCCACTCCGCTCATAACGCAGCGCGAACCAAACGTGTGTCGTAATATATGCGGGTCAATTGGGTCAATTGGGTCAATTGGGTCAATTGGGTCAATTGGGTCAATTGGGTCAATTATACGCTTGCTATGGTATCTTAGGGCCATTGTAAACCCATCGGCTGTCCGGGGCTCCGCCTGCCTTCGTCACAAAGACCACGGGGGCTTCACCTCGGCAGGATAATGCCTCTTCCAGCACGGCTTGCAATCGTGGCCCGGGTGGCACGGTTTGAGACTTTCCGGTCTTGCTGAATGCGGAATCTACACGCGGCGTCTTGCGTTCCACGGGGGAACAGATCATGCCACGTAAACACTACGTCGCGCAGCAAGAGAAGGCGCGACAGGATTATGATCGACAAGGCGTTACCTGTTACGGGTACGGGCCTCGACACGAAACTGAGATTGGATGGCTAGAGGTCTGGGGCGAGCCAGTTCCGGAAGACCTCATTGGCACGCCAGGTCCCGTGCGAGACTAGAACCCCACCGCGAGCGCCTCATAACATGTTGCAGTGTCATTTCCACAGGGTGGAATATGGAGAGGGGAGGCGTGTCCTTCGCGCAGGAGCACTTCATTAACAACAGTTGCGCCGACAATAACGTACGCCAGTGTATGTCCATATCGATCTCTCGTGTTCTCCTCACAGACATCAGGCGTGACCGGTTTCCCTTCAACGAGAGTGGCATTCCTCTCTTTTCTCAACTGCGCCGCTTTATTATTGACACGCCAATTGACACGACCTCGTAGCCCACTCTTTAATACGTTAAGATACGCTTCAATCGGCCACCGGGTAGCGTATTGCAGGACGCACGCTCACTCGACTCCTCGGGTCCAACCTGTTGTGAAAATTCGCGGGACTTTCACGGTGATTCGCGGGGAATGGAGAGTAGGTTGCATGTCCCGTAACCCCCATAGAATTAAGGGTTTTGCCTACTTTCAGGGGGTTGCGAAACTCACAATGTGGGTTTCTAGAAGACAACAACAAAATCCGATAATCAAGATGGTTCAGACTGATATACAAAAATTCCTCAGAGTGGAACTACTCCGACAATGATCTAATTGATCTAGGAGATGCAACTATGCCCCAGAATCTTGTTCGACCAACAACCATCGAAGAACTTCATGAATGTCAGAAGCGCTTTGTTACTCAAGAAAGTATCCGGCGTGCGCTCGCCTTCAAGCCGCAGCCCACGGATGTGCTAATTTCTCCCTACTCAAAATGTGGCACGACCTGGGTGCAACAGATTGTGCATGGCCTGCGGACCCGAGGCTCTATGGCCTTTGATGAGATCACGGCTGTTGTGCCGTGGTTAGAACTCGCCCATGACATGAGGGTTGACCTGGAAATGCCTCAAGTCAGTATGCCCAGTGTTTTTAAGAGTCACTTCAGCTGGGATCTCATCCCGAAAGGCGGTCGCTATATTTACGTTATTCGGGATCCAAAGGACGCCGTGGTCTCGGCGTACTACTTCATGGAAGGCTGGTTTTTTGAGTCCGGCTCGATCTCTTTGGCAGATTTTACGCGTGCGCAATACATCAACGCGGGGCGGTCACACGGCTACTGGCCACACGTCGCTTCGTGGTGGCCACATCGAAACGATTCGGACGTATTATTCCTCTGTTACGAAGATATGAAAGAAGACCTTGAGGGGACCGTCCAACGTATTGCCGCATTCATCGAGTGTCCGCTCGATGCTGAGCTGCTGGACATCGTAGTGCATCAGTCTTCTGTTGGATTCATGCGCGCGCATAAACACCAATTCGACGATCATTTACTCCGTCAGACGCGTGATGCAGGCTGTGGTCTTCCGCCTGGAGGTGATTCGTCGAAAGTCAGAACGGGCAATGTTGGGGACCATAACAAAGAGTTGCCGCAAGATATCAGCGAAGCATTAGATGCCGTCTGGCGGGAAGAGATTACCCCGGCATTAGGCTTCCCGTCGTACGCCGTCCTTCGGGCCGCGGTTGGCTGATTAGAGGGAACCCAGACTCGACTCCTGGAGAAAGACAAGTTGCGAGGTTGCAGCAATTTCATTGCGCTGCTGCAACATTGGTCTTGCGTATTTCCACTGCCGTTCTGATTCAGAACCCTGAAAAATCAGGCTTTTCCAGGAGTGCCAGAGTTGGCATTCAGGTTGCTCTCTATGTTCTTCAAGAATGTTACAAGAAGGAGGACACATCCGATGTCTAAAACGACGATTCGGACGCCCCTCGCCCTTGGAAGGAAGACACAAGAGAGTATGACCGAGATCATCCTTATCGCCTCAGGTCTTTTGTTCGTGAGTTGGTTTCTGTTCGGTTTCTACCAAGCAGTGGAAAACCCGACGTTGACCGCCAATGCGTTGCATCAGAATAGCCCACGTCAGTCTGCCCCATTTATTAAGATCAACTGTGCGGTGTTGACGCGAAAATTGGTGGAGTCCGAGCCGTTTGGTCGTAAAAAGGCCGCGTTTACCGGCGCGACCACCACGGGCGACGTCAAGTATAGCGCAGCCGATGGTGGTACGCTACTGCCGGATGAAATCGGGGATATGAGCCCGGAGACTCAGGGCAAGATCCTGCGCATCCTGCAAGAAAAAGAGTTTGAGCGTGCAGGTGGGAATCACACGATTCGTGTTGACGTCCGCATTCTTGCTGCGACCAATAAAGATCTGCCCGCAATGGTCCAGACGAGGACCTTTCGTGAGGATTCGTTTTAGCGCCTCAATACGATCTCGCTGCTGGTTCCACCTTTGCGGGACCCGCCGGAGGATATTCTGCGGCTCGCCGCGCATTTTTTGGAACAGGCAGCGAAGCGCAATGGGCGGGCTCCCAAACCGCTGTCTGCTGAAGTTTATCACTCTGTGTTACATCATTGCTGGCCGGGCAATGTGCGCGAACTCAAAAACGAGGTCGAAGCCGCGCTGGTGCTCTCGGCCGGAGATGAAATTCAAGCCGACGACTTACGTCTTGGCCGTCCGGGGGCTTCTTCTAACGGGGTGGCCTCGGGCACCTGCAAAGAAGCTAAACAGCATATGGTTGAGACCTTCGAGCGCGGCTTTATTATCCGTGCGCTGCGTCAGCACAAGAGCAATATTACGCATGCGGCAACGGAAATCGGTCTGCGCCGCCAGTTGCTCCAGCGGAAGATTCGGGAGTTGAGATTGAAGGATTGGTAGGGCCAGAACGAAGAGACACCATTCCTTAGCCTGGCTAGCCCGCGAATTTTTGCGGGATGTCAGGATACACTAACCTGACCTACACTATTCCATACTGGACTCACAACTATGTTTATGAGCAGCGTGTCGAGGCCTGTCTCCGAAGGGGCGCGGGAATGGTCTATCTCCTCGCCTCAGCTTCTACTCTATCCAGCCATGCCAGTGCGGCATTAATAAAAGGCGGGAGGCTTTTGTATAGCCGAACAGGCTGCGGCAACGCTCGCACCGCCGCGGCAAGCAGCGCGGCGCGTTCTGGTTGTGTGGCGAGCTGGGCGAGCGGTTTGACGTGGACGCGGATGGTGAAGAGGATGTCTTTTGTTCGCGGCAGCCGCCGGAGCGTCTGTCGTTCCATGCGCAGCCAGGGTCTTTCCCGGCATTCTCTGCAGTGATATCCACATTGGCCTTTGTCCTATCAGGTCCGGTCGGCTGAAAAAGAGTGGGGTCGTCGATGAGGCTCCAATTGAGTCGCCAGACGGGCTTGTCGACTTTCAGCCGGTCAAAAAATTTGTCGATGGTCGAGGCTATCTGTTCCTCGTAGCCCGGAATCGGGGCATGAATGGTATTGAGCCGTTTGCCTATTTTGTCGGCCAAGCGCCACCGAGTGGGAAAGCACAGCGAGGCCGCAATGAGATGGTAGACCATGGTGGCGGCATCCCTCTGCATGAGGCAGAGGTCTTCTTGGACAAGCCGTCCGGCCAGATCGAGCAGGTGGAGCGTAGGCTGTGTGATATTCCAGCGTTGGTCCGTTGCCAGATTGTTGAACTGATCTCCTGCTCGTGTGTACAGCTCCGGGAATCTGGTTGGAAGATGGTCGATAGGAAGCTCCAGTACTTCAGCCGAACCCGCTGCTGCTTGAGGCAGAGCGGCAAAGACGCCAGCGTCATGTTGGCTCAGTAAACGCTCTTTCTCGTGCAGTTCAACTGCGAGATTTTTATCCGGCTCTATCCAGTCTTTGAGATCAAGCGGCATAAGCCCCATCGAGAGCCGAAACGGGCCGGGTTGAAATGGGGCGTAATCGGGCGGAGGGGGAAACGGCGCATACAAGGTTCAGCTTTCATCGGTTTGCTGCTCGAATCGGTGGCGGCACAGCTGCGGTTTGCTCCTGTTTTCCTTGCTGCTCTTTTTGCGTCGCGAAAATATTGATGTCTCGCCATTTTCCTTGGGAGAAACGCCACCATAAACCCAGGCCGAAGAGTGCCACGTTTATGGTTCCGGCAATCCATGGCCCCAAGGATTCGAGATTGGTAAACACCACGGAACCCAAGCTCAGTGGGGTAAACACGCACACCAAAAGCGTAATGGTCAGGCCGGCAACCCAATGCGTATCGCCAGCGCCGCGCAGGGCTGCGGCAAACACTATCCCCATGCCGTCAAAGATCTGTAGGAGAGCGGCACAGAGTAGTAAGGTACTGCCGATCTGGATAACCGCGGCGTCTTGGCTGAAAAAGCCGACAAAGGAGAACCGAAAGAGGAGATAGATCGTGCCCATGAGGGCCATATATGCCATAGCCAGAAAGACCGCTTCGTAGACGCGCTGCACGGCGAGTTCGCGTTTGCCCTCACCAATATAGCGCCCCACAAGCGCGGTCAGCGCCTGGCCGAGCCCAAGGGCGGGCATGAACGAGATGGTCATATACTGGATGGTTATATTGCTAGCGGCCAGTTGTTGCCGACCGAACTGACCAACCATAAGGATGATTAATACCCCCCAGCCTAAGATGTCGAGGGCCATTTGCATGCCGGCCGGCCAGCCGATGTGGAGCAGCTGGCGGGTGCGTGTCCAGAGCGGTTGCCAGGTCGCTCGCGTAGCAAACCGGGCAGCATACGTCTGGGACAGAAACACACGCAAGAGCACGGCAAACTGTATGATGAAGCTCAATACCATAGCCAGAGCGGCACCCTTGAGGCCCAAGGCCGGGGCGCCGAATTTTCCAAAGATCAAAGCGTAGGCGGAAATAACGTTGGCAATATTGGCAATAACCGCGGCGACTAGCGGGACCTTGGGCTTATGCAGCCCGTAAAAGAATCCACTCAACGCACCTATCGCAACCGAAAAGCCTATGCCCCACAGGCGAACGCGGAAGTAGATGACCTCGAGATCTACAATGTCTGGCTCATGGCCGAACCGCGAAAAAAAGTGCGGCGCCAGCGGCCACAGTGAGAAGGCCAGCACACCAACGACGAGACTCAAGTAGAGCCCCTGCCAGGCAAAGGCTGAACCTTCGTCAGACTTACCACGGCCTAACGCTTGTGCGGCGAAGGTGCTGACACACTGCGTAATGCCCAGCGGGAGGGCCGTCAGTGTATAGGCGATGACTCCGGCAGGCATGGCTGCGGCCATTTCAGCCGTCCCCACCCGCGCAACCATCCAAGTGTCAACAAAGCCGATGACCGTGAACGAGGCCATCGACATGATAATCGGCAAGGCCAGCTGGAGAATTTCGCTGAGTCCGGATCGAGTGGGGGAAAACATAA
The DNA here is from genome assembly GCA_963666315.2 of Binatia bacterium. Taxonomy (GTDB): domain Bacteria; phylum Desulfobacterota; class Binatia; order Bin18; family Bin18; genus Bin18. The sequence continues at coordinate 53,944 of CAXXHG010000014.1, read as the reverse complement.
ACGTACTGTTTGCAGTCAGGAGCTGTTTTGTATACGCAGATGGGAGTGCAATTTCTCTATGAGGTGAACACTTTTATGGCAGACCAGTTTGACCTTATTATTATTGGCGGTGGGATCATCGGACTTGCCACCGCTCTGGAAGTCACACGCCAATATCCAAAGGTTAAACTGGGGGTCTTAGAAAAAGAAGCGGGCTTGGCCGCTCACCAAACCGGCCATAACAGCGGCGTTCTTCATTCCGGCATTTATTATAAGCCCGGGTCACTCAAGGCCCGGACCTGTGTCACGGGGGCGAAACTGCTGACCGAATTTTGTGACAGACACGGTATCCCTTATGAACAGTGTGGGAAAGTAGCGGTCGCAACGTCACAAGACGAACTGCCGCGCCTTGAAGAACTCCATCGGCGTGGCACGGCCAACGGCGTTGAGGGACTGGAAATGATCGGGCCCGAGCGGCTGCGAGAACGCGAGCCCCACGCGGCCGGCATACAAGCGCTGTATGTCCCGAAAACGGGGATTATCGACTTTGTCCGTGTGACGGAAATGTATGCCGAATTGATTCAAGAAGGTGAAGGGGAAATAAAGCTTGCACATACCGTACAGCGGATTGTGTCTGCCGACGGTCATCTTGTACTAGAGACTTCAGCCGGAGCAGTGCATACCCATGCTGTGATTAATTGTGGCGGCCTGCAGTGTGACCGTCTCGCACGGATGGCAGGCGTTGATCCGGAACTCCAAATTGTTCCGTTCCGAGGCGAGTACTATACTATCGCAGCGCATAAACACTATCTGGTCAACAATCTGATCTACCCGGTTCCCGATCCGGCCTTTCCCTTCCTGGGCGTGCACTTTACGCGGACAATGAGTGGGGCAATGGAAGCCGGTCCCAACGCCGTCCTGGCTTTTGCCCGGGAAGGGTACCAGTGGGTAGACATGGTTCCCCAAGAGCTGTGGGAAACACTGCGTTTCCCCGGATTTCGGACGATAGCGCGAAAATACTGGCAGACGGGTCTTGGAGAAATCTACCGCTCTTTCAATAAAAGGGCTTTCCTTCGCGCCCTGCAGCGCTTGGTGCCCGAACTCACGGCAGATGATTTACTTCCTGGCGGAAGCGGAGTCCGGGCCCAGGCTGTCTCGACCAGCGGGGCGCTGGTCGACGACTTTGTGATTACCGATTCGCCCCGTGCTATGCATGTCCTGAATGCTCCTTCGCCTGGCGCAACGGCCTCTCTTGCTATCGGACGGCACCTTGTCAAGCGAGCTGCTCAGGCCTTTTCTTGGAACATATAGCAGGCCCCAAGAGAAGGATCATCATAAGGAGCAGCATGCGGCAGTAGAGACAGAATTTGTCAAAAATGAATAAACCGGCTAGTATACACGTGCTGACAGGAACTGATGTTCATACTCCTCATCCCTCCCGCTCGTTTCACGAAGACCCTCCGCTCCCTCTCCGCCCAAAAAAAGAACAATAGATACAATCGCTTGCGAGTCAGCACCATGGGAAGCGTTGGAAACCTTTTTGTTCGTGCAATAGTGCAGTCTGGGGTGCGAGTCCGCCATCACCGGCTCGGGGGAAAATGGTAGATGTTCAGTCGAGTTTTTATTGGTATTGGGTCTAATCTGGGCAAGCGCCGAGAGCATTATCAGAAGGCGTTAGATCTGATGGAGGACTTGCCTAATACGCATATCGCGAAGTGCTCCTCTTTGTACGAAAGTGAACCCATCGGGGATGTCAAGAACTGGTATCTCAATGGGGCGGTCGAGCTTGAGACGGATTTTGATCCACACAAGCTACTGAGCCGGCTGCAGCGGATTGAGCAAACGATGGGGCGCAAGAAAACTGCCCAAACAAAAAAATTGGCCTCCCGCAAGATCGACCTCGATATCTTACTTTTTGACAATTATGTTGTAGACGACGAAAAGCTCAAGATTCCCCATCCTGAAATGCATCAACGCCGCTTTGTCCTTTTGCCTCTGTCCGAACTTGCCCCCCAGCTTACTCACCCTCACCTTGGATCAACTATCTCTCAATTACTTGCCGCTGTGAAAGATGACAAACGGGTCGTTCTCTTGCGGCCAAACGGCTAAGAAGCTGGTGTCAAACCTCCTACGCTTGGGATTGTGGTCAAACACCTCGTTCGTGTTGTTCTTCTCTCAGAGCTACCTCAATGCGTGGAGCGAACTGTTGCAGGATTTGGACGTGGGTTCGAAAAGTACTCAGGTCTCCCGAGATAATGCGCAGCCGATCAGTTTCGTTGACGATGCTCTCATAGATATCGAGGAACTGGCTAAAGATGGCGAGGGACTGGCGATCTGGGTAGCGTTGGGCGACGATACGAACAAAGTCTCGGGCACGCTCAAGTGGGTAGAGAAACTCGGTCATCATTGTCGGAGTCATCGTTTCGGTGTCCTCTACTAAGCGGCCCATCTTGTCTGTCATGGCGAGCAGCAGTTCGACATGCGTGTGCATGAGTTTCTCATACTTGATCCAATAACATCCTCCCAGACTACACAGGAGAACAAGGCTGCAGAGCGCAACTCTTTGCCCCGTGCGTTTCCGCCGGCGGGGCCGGGCTTGACGATCACGAAACCGGGAGCCTACCATGATAAAGGAAGAGCGTTTATGGTCACGGTTCCCCACCGAGAGGGAGCCTTTCGAGGAGGGGTGAACAAGTAGGTGATCTTCCATGTTCCAACTTCCTTCCATCTATTTTGAGCGTCTGCTCGAAAATTCCCTTGACATTGTGATTGCCGTCGATCATCGAGGACAAATCATCTTTTACAATGACGGGGCGCGCAAGACCTTGGGCTACACCCGAGAGGAGGTCCGAGGGAAACGGGGCATTATCTACCCGAGCATCGAAGAGGCCCGGCGGATGATGAAGGTGATGCGGAGCGAAGAGGTCGGGGAGAAGGGAAAAGTCAAGAATTTTGAGACGACGCTCGTCGCAAAAAACGGAGATCAGATTCCGGTCTCCTTTTCCGGGTCCATTATCTACGACGAAAACGGGGCAGAAATCGGCTCGATCGGCTTTTTCCGAGATCTGCGTGAGATCCGTTTGCCGCCGGGGTATTTTGAGCGGTTGCTTGAAAGTTCGCTCGACATCGTTATTGCGCTCGACCACAAGGGCCAAGTTATTTTTTACAATGATGGGGCACATAAGACTCTTGGCTATACCTCACAAGAGATCCACGGCAAGCCGGTCTGGGCTTCCGTCTATCCGGGCATGGAAGAAGCGCGGCGGGTGATGGAGGCGATGCGTAGCGAGGAGATTGGGGAGCAGGGCAAGATCAAGAATTTCGAGACTACGCTCGTTGCCAAAAGCGGAGAGCGTATCCCGGCAGCGATTTCTGCCTCCATTATTTATGATGAGAGGGGGCAAGAGAGTGGGTCGATTGGTTTTTTAAAAGACTTGCGAGACATTCGTCGTCGCGATCAGTTGGCAACCCTGGGGGAATTGGCCGTTGGCTTGGCCCATCGTGTGAATAACCCGCTCGAAGTCATTTTTAATAATCTGGATATCTTAGCGAAACACATGGCGCAGGGTCTTTCGGACGAGGAATATATCGTTCAGGAAGAGCGGGTGGAGTCGATCCAACGTGAACTGGCCAAGATTCGAGCAATGGTCTCTCGTGTTGATGAAATGGCCCACGGAGAACGGTATGACACGACCGAGTATCTGCGTGGCTCTCGCATGGCCGACTTGGGTCGTGACGAGGTGGTAGCCCCCCATCCCCTGAGGGTGCGGCCGGCAACACAAGCGCTGTCCGGACTGCGCCTCTTGGTGGTCGATGACGACCTCGGCGTGTGTTATTCGCTGCGCGATTTGTTGACGGAAGAAGGATGTGCGGTCGAAGTAGCGACCAATGGTATTGAGGCGCTCAAGATTCTTGATCAGAAGATTCCTGGTCCGGAACCCTTTCATATGGTGCTGAGTGATGTGGTGATGCCCGATCTGGATGGGTACGATCTCTACATGGAGGCCAAAGAACGCTATCCGGATCTCCCGTTTGTACTCATGACCGCATATTTTTATGACAAAGACCACGTGATCAAACGCAGTCGCCTGGAAGGACTGGAGAATGTCCTGTTTAAGAAACCCGTTGATCCCGACCGTCTCAAGGAAACGATCCTTAAACTGTGTAAATCATAGGGACTGCGCGCAAGTGAGAAAGTCAGACTGCGGGTGTCTACGATAAAGCTGTGTGGCATCTCTCCAGACCCGACTGTGCTCCAAAGGCTACTTCCTGACCCTTCCCCATAGCCCCTATGTCTTATAAACGGAAAACATTCTTGACGTTCAACCAGACGCAAGGTATGAAGAAAGCTAATCATATGCTGTCCTCAGTATTAAAGCCCACTGCTATTCGAAGGAGATCATTATTTCTATGCCCACCCCACTCGAACAATGGGTAGAAGAAACCGCCCGACTGACGAAGCCGAAGGATATTCATTGGTGTGACGGATCGGAATCCGAGAATCAAGGCCTGATAGAAGGCATGCTCGACGACGGGACGCTGCTGGCCCTGAATCAGGAGAAATACCCGAATTGTTATCTGCACCGAAGCGATCCGAAAGACGTCGCTCGCACAGAGCACCTCACCTTCGTGTGCACCAAGGAAAAAGATGATGCCGGCCCGAATAATAATTGGATGCTCCCGGCCGGGGCCAAGGAAAAAGTCGGCGGGCTCTTCAAAGGCTCAATGCAGGACCGCACCTTGTATGTGGTGCCCTATATCATGGGACCGGAGACTTCCCCGTATAGCCAGGTCGGGGTGGAAATTACGGATAGTGCGTATGTGGCGGCCAGCATGCGGATCATGACCCGCATGGGCCAGGCCGCGCTCGATCGACTTGGTTCGTCTGACAAGTATGTAAAGGGTCTTCATTCGCTCGGAGATCTCAGTCCGGACCGCCGCTTTATCATGCATTATCCTGAAGAGCGCGCGATCTGGTCTATTGGCTCCGGTTACGGTGGCAATGCCCTGCTCGGGAAAAAATGTTTTGCCCTGCGGATTGGCAGCTATATGGCCCGTGAGGAAGGCTGGTTGGCCGAGCACATGCTCATCATCGGAGTCGAAGAGCCCAGCGGCCGCACGACCTATATTGCCGCGGCATTTCCTAGCGCCTGTGGTAAAACGAACCTGGCCATGCTGATCCCGCCGGAGAGTCAAAAGGGCTATAAAGTCTGGACAGTGGGAGATGATATTGCTTGGATGCACCCCGGTCCGGACGGACGGCTCTGGGCAATCAATCCGGAAGCGGGCTTTTTTGGGGTCGCTCCAGGGACCAACTCCCATACTAACCCGAATGTCATGTCGACTATCTCGAAGAATTCAATTTTTACGAATGTGGCCCTGACTCCAGAGGGGATACCGTATTGGGAAGGCATGGACGGCGACCCTCCGGCTGAGGCCATAGACTGGCAGGGCAAGCCTTGGACGCCACAGTCCGAAGGGAAAGCGGCTCATCCCAACTCGCGTTTTACCACGCCGGCCCGGCAGTGTCCGGCCATGTCGCCGGAATGGGACTCCCCCCAAGGCGTGCCGATTTCGGCCATGCTCTTTGGTGGACGCCGTGCTGGTTTGATTCCCCTCGTGTACCAGTCTTTCAACTGGCAGCACGGCGTCTCGCTTGGTACGACTATGGCGTCTGAAACGACGGCTGCAGCGACTGGGCAAGTCGGCATTGTCCGTCGCGACCCTATGGCCATGTTGCCGTTCTGTGGCTACAACATGGGCGACTATTTTGGCCATTGGCTCAATATGGGCAAAAATATCGCGAACCCACCGAAAATCTTTCGTGTCAATTGGTTCCGCCTGAATGCCGACGGTAAATACCTCTGGCCCGGCTTTGGGGAAAACCTGCGCGCATTGCGCTGGGTGATTTCTCGGGTCCATGGCGAGACTGACGCCCGGGAATCGGAAATCGGCTATCTGCCGTATCCGAAAGATATTGATACCACCGGCATCGATGTGTCGCCTGCGGTGATGCATGAACTCCTCAGCGTAGATCGCGAGGGCTGGCTCAAGGCGGCGGCCGGCCAGCGGGAGTTCTTCGAGCAGTTTGGGGACCGACTGCCACAAGAACTGTGGCAAGAAAACGCGGCCCTGGATAAACGATTGAAAGCCTAAAAAGGGACTCGGTGATGGGGGTTGGGGTGTCGCAGAATATTTTTCTCTAACCCCTAATCCCCAGATCCTAAGTTGCCATGGCCATCCGCATTACAAAAGTCTATACCCGTACGGGCGACACAGGCTCGACCAGGCTTGTCGGTGGTAAGAAAGTCGCCAAGGACGCGGCCCGTATTGAGGCCTACGGGACCATAGACGAGCTGAATTCCGTCCTGGGTCTGGCCCGCGTCTTTAATGACGATCTGAAAGGCAAGCTGCCAGCCTCGAAGCAGCTCGACGATATTTTCCGCCGTCTTCAGAATGAACTGTTCGATCTCGGCAGTGAGCTCGCCACCCCACCGGACTTCTCATACGAAGGCATGTTTCGGATTGGCGATCCTGAGGTGAAGGCTCTCGAACGGATCATTGATACCTGCCAGGAAGACCTTGAGCCACTGAACTCTTTTATCCTGCCCGGTGGCGGAAAAGTTGGCGGGTTTCTGCACCAAGCGCGAACGGTCTGTCGCCGGGTAGAGCGAGATATTCTACGCCTCTCGCGTGAAGAAGAGGTGGGTCCCTGGCCACTCAAATATGTTAACCGGCTAAGCGACTTGCTGTTTGTGTTGTCGCGTTGGGTAAGCAAAAAACTGGGCGAGCCTGAATATCTCTGGGAGCGTGGACTACGAGGAAGTAGGAAAAAGGCCAGCAAGCCGAGTAAGGGAAAAGAGGCTGCAAAAAAACGCTCAGTACGAAAGAAAGGTGCGTGATGGCAGAGTCCTCGTTGTATTTCAAGCAGATTGAAATTGGGCCCATGCAGAACTTCGCTTATCTGATTGGGGATACTGCCACCCACGAGGCCATCGTGATTGATGCTGCCTGGGATATCCCCAAGATTCTCCTAACCGCTGAACAAGACGGATACACTATTACGCAGGCTCTGGTGACCCACTACCATCAGGATCATCTTGGCGGGGACTTGTTTGGTACCCACATCCAAGGCGTTGTTGAACTGCTAGAGCAGGTGAAGGCCAAGGTATACATCCACAAGGCAGAGTCTGAGTTTCTGACCCGTTTAGTTGGCCTATCTGTTTCGGATGTGGTCAAGGTCGAGGGCGGTGACACGACAGCTGTGGGTGATATCAACGTCAAGTTCATTCACACTCCAGGACATACACCAGGCTCGCAATGCTTTTTAATAGAAAACCGTCTAGTGGCCGGCGATACGCTGTTTATCAACTCGTGTGGACGAGTGGATCTGCCTGGCAGCAGCCCGGAAGACCTGTACTCCAGCTTGCGGACCTTATCCAAACTGGCTGACGAAACGGTTTTATACCCTGGCCATAACTATGCATCTCAGCCTTTTGACACACTCGGCGAACAGAAACAGCACAATATGTATCTCCATCTCAGTACGAAGAGTCGGCAAGAATTCTTAGCCGCTATGGGATAGCGGGAATAGTCGAGGCGGGCGGGGGAGAAGGAATTCCAGTGCGCATCCGGAAAAAACGCGGCAATTTTCTCGAAGACTTTACTCTCGGCCAGCTCTTCCGGCATAAGGTCGGCAAGACCGTCACCGAAGGGTTGTTCAACGCCTTTACCGAGTTCGGCATGACGACCAACCCGTTGTCGAAAAACCTGCGCTACGCCGAACGCTATGGCTTCCGTGGTCTTGTCGCCCCTCCAGGCTTAGTTATGAATATCGTCTTCAGCCAGAGTGTTGAGGACATTTCAGAAAATGCGCGGGCGAATCTCGAATACCGCGATATGCGTTTTGGCGCTCCTGTTTATATAGGCGATACGATTGAGGTTGAAACAACGATCCTCGGCGTTAAGCCTTCCTCACGAGACCAGGATCGGGGCGTAGTCCATGTCCAGACCACAGGACGCAACCAGAATGGTGAAATCGTCCTGACATTGCAAAGGAAAGTACAAATCTGGAAGGGTAATAATGCAGCCCAGGTCGAAGAAGTGGCGCTCTCGGATGTCCAGACCATTCCGTGCGCATTAGCTCTACCGGCGTATGACGAGAGCCGACACTACAAAGAACTTGCCCATCTGGCAAATGACGACACCTATTTTGAAGACTTCAACGTTGGGGAGACGATTGAACATTCACGCGGACGAACAGTCACGACTGCGCATATGGAATGGACCGCCATGCTGGACAACACCTCCCAAGTCCATTCCAACCAATACATGATAGACCGGAACCCCACGCGCTATATCGGCGGTCAACTCATTGTCTACGGCGGCATCCCGTTGAACCTGTGCCTGGGCTTGTCGTGTCCGGATGTAGGAGATAATGCGGTCGGCGATGTGTGCTACCTAATCGGTCGCCACACCGGTCCTGTTTTTGTGGGAGATACGGTTTTTGCGGCGACTGAAATAACGGGCAAGCGCGACTATCCCAATCGGCCCGATCTGGGCATTGTCGAGACCATCCTGCGTGGCCACAAATTCATCCCCAAAGATGTTACGATTGGGACAAGATGGAGATCTTCTACTTAGAGCGTGAGATGGCCGTCAAGCGGCGCAGCCATTACGCCTGATCTGAAACTCAGAGAGAAGAGTAGTACTTCTCGTTTCTCTCTCGGGTCTCTGGACACGACACTTGCATAAGGGTGCTACATGCTGCGCCCGTCTTTCTGCGGGCGGACAGGGTGATGATGCACTCGTGTGGTCTACGAGTCAGCATGAATTGGAACCGCTTCGCGAGACTGTTGCCGACGAGTTGAAGCGACTTGAAGGTACCTAAGTATTCCAGTCTGTCATCCAGAAAAATTCCTCCAATCTTCACTCCCGCACTTGAAGCGTGAAAAAAAGGCGAGAGAATAGCTCTCGCCTTTCACTTTCAGATTTGCCGTGCGCATGGCGAAAGAGTCGCTTAATAAAGGGCTCGATATCGCTTCGCTTAAAGAAGCTGTTCAGACAGATACATATCGATTCATGTGAGTTGGCCAGACAGAAGATAGCCATGAAGCCCCTCAGGCTTGGCGGGAGAGGTAAAAACCCGTATTCAAAAGGGTAGGAGATATCGAGCGAACACGACTAAAGGAGAGAGCATATGAATCGGTACGCAGAAAATACGCAACCACAAGCGGCGGCGGGGTGGCAGCTTGCTCACTTGTCTTCGCCGAGCTGGCCTATTTGGGGCGAACGGCATGCGCATGGGATCGGATGGAAAATTGTATGTCGTCCAAGCCTTTGGCAGTCAGGTGAGTGCGGTTGATATCGGGAGTGGTGCATGTCAAACGGTCTCGCCGGTTGGTGGTCCCATTGTCGCACCGGATGACATCGCCTTTGATTCACACGACGTCATGTATGTCACTGAGGTGATGAGTGCTCGGGTTAGCGCGCGCACGCCGAAGGGCGAAGTACGGGTAATCGCAGACAATGTTCCCGCTGCCAACGGCATTACCGCCTACCAGGACCGGCTGTTTATGGACGAATGTCGTCCTGAGTGGACGGCTGTTTGAGTTGTATCCAGACGGTCGAGAGCCGCGTGTTATAGCCGAGAACCTGCCGCTGCCCAACGCGCTATCCGTTGGTCCTGACGGAAATCTCTACTTTCCTCAGATAGGAGCGGGTGAGATTTGGCGTTGTCCGCTCGAAGGCGGGGCACCCGAGCGTTTTATGGACGGGCTGGCGGTGCCGACTGCGGTCAAGTTCGATCAAAATGGACTCCTCACTACGACCCAAGCCGCAAGTGGCGAAGTGACCAAGATCGATATCCAGAGCGGTGAAAAGACGATTATCGCAAACGTGCGACCGGGCATCGATAATCTGGCCATAGCGGATGACAATCGGCTGTTTATTTCTCATTTTGTAGACGGTGGCGTGGCTGAAATATTGGCGAATGGGCAGGAGCGAGTCCTCGTGCCGGCTGGTCTTTTGGGACCATTTGGAATCACTGTTACGAGTGACGGAACGGTGTACGCTGCTGATGGTATGAGCCTGGTGGCTGTCAGTCCGGACGGTCAGGTGAGTCGACCGACGATGTTCACTCAGGAAGGCTACCCTGGATTCATACGCGGTATCGCCTCTGGTCCGGCGGCTAGTGTATACGTGACCACCTCGGCCGGCGAGGTTGTGTTGTATAACTTCAACACACGTGAACCGCAGATTTTGGTAAACGAACTCAACGAACTGTACGGTCTTGCGCAAACGTCAGATGGCGCCGTTGTTGTGGCCGAGGGCGGAGAAGGGCGGCTCCTCAAGATCTCAGGAAATGGCGATGTGACGGTCTTAGCTCGCGGTCTTGGTCGACCGAATGGCGTTGTCGTGGCTGGCGACGGATCGTATTATGTCAGCGAACCGGACAAAGGCCGAGTCTCACATGTGGATGCGTGGAACCTCAACTTTGATTGAAGGATTATCGTCGCCGCAAGGGCTGGCCTTGCTCGGCGATCAACTGCTGATTGTGGACTCAGGCAGCAAAGAGCTCATAGCTGTTTCGCTTGGAACAAAACAACGTCAAACGCTAGTCGTCGAACTTGCCGGTCGGTGCCTCAACCCGGCGTTACGCCGCAGCCGCTGATGGGCATTGCTGGCCTGATCCAAGGTCCGCTTACGTCATTTTCCGGTCTTGCCGTTGGCAGTGATGGAACCGTCTATATTACTGCCGATGGTGAGGGCAGTGTGTTGACGCTGAAACGGACCTGATGGGGTGCAGGCTTGGCTTTCTTCGAGTCGCCAGCATTGGCGGGGTGGACCAAAGGTCCACCCCTTTGTCAGCGGGTCGTGACCCGCTGACAAAGGGCGGGTCAGCGTAGCGTAACCCGACACTACAGGGCTGAGGGCTAAGAGTCTTCAATTCCCCGACACGCACCACTGCTTTTCCCACAAGGTGGCAGCAGTGAGGGGTTCCCATTTCTCCGGGTCTGAGATGGGGAGGGGATTACGTTCGCCAAAATCCAGTGCAATCAGAGCGAGGAGCATGGCTTGGGTGACGAGGGCCGGATGAACATTGCCACTGAGATTCACGATAAGCTTTCCGTCCTTCCACGTTGTCCACCCCCATCTTTTTTGCCTCCTGTGACACTACCCGACCACTGTTATTGTCATCGGACGAAAATAGGGGAAATATAATCCAATCGGGGGAAAAATTTTCCCTACTGAATCCGGCTGGAACGAAAAAAAGCCGCCTGGAAATTCCAAACGGCTTGGGAAACAGTACAGTCTGAGAGACTAGGCGACTTCGAGAATAATCTTGCCGAAATTTTTATTGTCCTCCATATACTGATGCGCATCGCCCGCCTGTGCTAACGGAAAAGACCGATCGATGATGGGCTTGATCGTGCCCGCGGTTAAGAGCGGCAGCCAGTTTTTTTGAAAGCGTCGGGTGATGTCGATTTTCTCAGCAAGCGGTCGGCTGCGTAGGACTGAGCCAAAAACCTGGAGCCGCTTGGTCAAAATCAATCCCAGGTTGGTCTCGGCCTTGACCCCACCCATGAGGCCGACAAGAACAAGCCGTCCGCCGATTTTGAGGCTTTGGAGATTCTTGTCCCAATACGCCGCACCAATAAAGTCTTCGATAACGTCTACGCCTTTTCCGTCTGTCACGTCTTTGACCCACTCGGCGAAGTCCTGCTCTTTGTAATTGCAGCCCGCAGTCGCGCCCAACTCGACACAGCGCTGTATCTTGTCTGCTGAGCCGGCTGTGACGAATATGCGTGCGCCTGTTTCGCGAGCCATCTGAATACCCGCCGTGCCGACTCCACTCGCGCCAGCGTGGATCAAAATTGTTTCAGCGTGCTTTAAACTACCGAGAGTAAAAATGGTTTCTTGCGCTGTGAAGTACACTTCCGGCACCGCGGCTGCCTCGGTAAAACTCCAGCCATCGGGAATCGGCATGGCCATGCGCGCGTCAATAACAGCTTTTTCCGCATAACCGCCACTACCGACTAGCCCAAAGACTCGGGCACCTATCGCAATATTGGTCACTGCTGAGCCTAGCGCTTCCACCTCTCCGGCGAGTTCAAGTCCCAGAATTGCAGACTCGCCCGGCGGTGGAGGGTACAGGCCTTGGCGCTGGAGCGTATCAGCTCGGTTCAACGCGCTAGCGTGTACTCGGACTAGGACCTGTTCCGGGGTTGGCGTGGGGTCGGGAGCTTGGGCGAGTTTGAGGACTTCCGGTCCGCCTGGGGTCTCAAAGGTGATAGCTTGCATAGATTAGATTCCTTATCTGATCCCCTCCTCGGAGGGGTGACCGTCCGACCAAAGGTCGGCGGCCGGGGTGGGTTCCCTGGTCGAGAAAAACACACCCCGCCGCTACGCGGCACCCCTCTCAAGAGGGGATATGTTCATTGGCGGTGAGACTCTTCTTATTTTTGAATACTCAGCTATTTACCTTTAAAGTTGGCCTTGCGTTTCTCCGTAAATGCCGTGATGCCTTCTGCGAAATCAGGCGTGCCCATCGACAGTGTGATAGAGCGCGCTTCGCTCTGGAGCTGTTCGTGCAGGGAGCTACCTAGACTTTGATTGAGCAGCAACTTGGTACGGCCAAAGGCGGCGGTCGGGCCCTGGGCCAACTCCTCAGCCAGCTTCTTGGCTTCGTCCATGACGTTATCTGGCTCGACCACTGCGGTCACAAGGCCGAGGTTTAATGCCTCTTCTGCTGACACGGGTTTGTTTCGTAGAAACATCTCTGTTGCTTTTGCCAAGCCCACGTGACGCGGTAAGAAAAAGGTCGAACTGGAGTCCGGGCTTGCGCCAATGCCCAGAAAGGCGGTCAGCAAATTGACCTGAGGTGAAGCAATCCGGAAGTCACACGCCAGAGCCAAACCAAATCCTCCACCGGCGGCAACTCCGTTCAGCGCGGCAATGACCGGTTTAGGAATCTCCCGGACCATGGCAATCGCGGCGTGCAGGATCGGCATCATTTTCTCAAGGCTGGGTATGATGCGCTGCTGCCCCAGCTCCTCAATAAAGAATTTAATATCACCACCGCCACTAAAAGCCTTGCCGTTGCCGGTTAGAATAATCGCCCGGACCTCATCATCGTCCCAGCATTCCATCAGCGCCTTGCGTAAGCCTGCTGAGAGTTCGGTGTTCATAACGTTGAACTGCGCCGGGCGATTCAGTGTAATTGTGGCTACGCTGCCTTCACGACTCCAATAGACTGCTTCTTCCATGTGTTCCTCCTGGTTTGCCTGACCCGTGACTCGCCTGTCTCGCCTGTCTTGACTGGTTTCTCAGGATACAAGAATATGTTGGGTGTTCTGTGGACTGTTTCCATATCAGACCCAGCAGCGAGAACGAAAGGGAGGCCGACGTCATGGCGATTACACAAACAACCCCACCGGAAGTACATGAAACGCTTAGCCAAGATGCCGCAATGGTGTATCTGGATGTGAGAACCGAAGCCGAGTTCCAGGCCGGACACCCTGAGCGGGCAATCAATATTCCAGTGATGTTTTTCGATCAAGCAACTGGCCGCCCGGTTCCCAATCAGAACTTTCTGACCGTTGTTGAAGCGACTATCCCGAAAGAGGCAACCGTGGTCGTCGGCTGCCAAGCCGGCGGGCGATCTCAACGTGCCGCAGAAATCATGCAGCAGGCGGGATACAGCGGTGTCTCAAATATGATGGGTGGTTTTGGCGGCGGGCAAGACCAAACGGGCCAAGCCGTGCCAGGCTGGCAAGAGGCGGGCCTACCGGTGAATGCCAACAACGGTGACGGGGTGAGCTATGCCTCCTTAGCCCAGAAGGCGGATGTGGTTGTCTAAGGTGCGAGTAGGGGCGAGGTTTCCTCGCCCGTGCGATGCATATGTCACCCCTACGAATAAAGGCGTGAAAAAATCTCTCTCCTACGACGCCAAACATTCCTTGATCGCCGTATCAAGAAAATCATTGTCCACCGGGTTCATGCCAATTCCAGCTAAATGACCCCAGATTGATGGAATTGGGTTAAGAACAGCGTTCGACAGGCAGGCGACCTCTGCTTCGTTGTCCTCCGGTGGGAAATACAGGTCGGTTTGGCACGGCATGAGCGTCACCCGTGCTGAGACTGAGGCGAGCGCTTTCTTCCAATCTCCATCAAACCCCGGCGTATCGCCGACATTGTGATCCTGCCATGTCTTGGCTTGAGCGAGCAGATTATTGGCATCGCACTGTAGGAAAAAATTCTCCCAAAAATAGACCAAAAAATCCTCAATGCTGGGGTGGCCAAGCTGTTGATAGAGTTCTTCACGGTACCACGCCTGGGATAATCCCCAGCCCGCGTATACCCGAGCCATGGCCCGAACCCCTTTGGACGGCGGATCGGTGTAATGGCCGCCATTCCAGGCCGCATCGGCCCTCAACGCACCAGTGAACCCCTCGATGAACACATGTGTATGTGGGGTGGTATGGGCCGCCCCACACCAGGGGGCAATACGTTCGACCATGTCCGGATAACTAACGGCCCACTGAAATGCTTGCTGGGCGCCCATGGAATAGCCGGCGACCATGCGAAGCGATTTAATGCCAAGACTCTGGACGAGTTCGTGCTGGGCTCGGACGTTGTCACGAATAGTCGTTGTGGGGAAGTGCGGACCGTTCATTGGAACGGGCGTGTTGCTGGGAGAAGAAGACAGTCCGTTGGCGAACATATTCACCGTAATCACACAATGCTTGCTTGGATCAAAGCATCGGTCTTTTTTGATCAAAAACTCATAGCCGGTATGATCGCCCGAATACCAGGAGCACAGCATAATGGCATTGGTCTTACGGCGATTGAGCTTGCCATACACCTGATAAACGAGCTGGGCTTTACGCAGTACGAGACCACATTCAAGAGAAAAATCACCTAACGAAAAAATCTTATGCTCTTGCCATGGGCGTTCTCCTCACCTCTGTCCTCGAACCGCTGCCGATGCTCGGGCCATCCGGTCATCGGATCCTCGGGTCATCCGGTCATCGATCATCGACCTTGAATCGTCGATTATGCAGCGCGTTGAAGTCGATCTCCGGGCCACTCGGCACAATACGGGTCGGGTTAATGCTTTCGTGACTTTGATAATAGTGCTGCTTGGTATGGGCAAAATTGCACGTCTCGGCCACACCAGGTACTTGATACAAGTCTCTTGAGGTAGTTCCACAGGTTTGGATAATCGGTAATGCGTCGCAGGTTGCACTTAAAATGGCCATGATACACCAGGTCAAAGCGAATCAATGTCGGAAAGAAACACCAGTCAGCCTCGGTCAGCACCGAGCCACATACGTAGCGTTGTGTGGAGAGCACGGCTTCGTAGTGGTCAAGGGCGGCAAACACGTCGGTCACCGCTTCATCGTACGATTCTTGGCTGCGGGCAAAGCCTGCGCGATAGACGCCGTTGTTCACCCGGTGGTAGAGATCTTGAATCGTGGAATCGATTTGCTGGCTGCAAAGGTGTGGGGTAGAAGTTGAGGCTGGAATCTCCCAGCGCATCACACGCGGTATCAAACATACGAATGATCTCCGCAGATTCATTATTCACAATTGTCCGCGTTTGCTTATCCCACAGGACAGGAACAGTGACACGACCAGTGAAGTCGGACCGGGCATGCGCATAAATCTCATGCAGGAAAGTCGCCTGATGGATAGGGTCAGGAATACAGCCCGGCGCCTGGCTGAAAACCCAGCCGTCCTCTGCCATAAACGGATCAACAATCGACAGGCTGACCATGGTATCTAATTGTTTGAGCTGACGAAGAATGAGGGTGCGATGCGCCCACGGACAGGCCATGGCGACATACAGCTGATACCGGCCTACTTCGGCAGCAAAACCTGATGATCCGTCGGCTGTAATCCAATCGCGAAACTGGGTCTGGGGTCGGACAAACCGGCCTGCTGCATCTGGTTTGTTATTTTCTGTCGTCCACTGACCGTCAATCAACATGCCCATAAGAAAACTCCTCATACAGTGTATGATTATCTCTCTCGGCTTTCCTCTCCCGCATACCCCAGCGCTGTGAGATATGCTTTTACGGTTGGGACGAGTCCCATGTACAGGGCGTCACAAATCAGGGCATGGCCGATGGAAACTTCCAGTAAGCCGGGCATACGTTCTACAAAGTAAGGTAGGTTGTCCAAATTCAGATCATGCCCGGCATTCAGGCCCAGGCCGACTTCT
Source organism: Binatia bacterium (assembly GCA_963666315.2). Taxonomy (GTDB): domain Bacteria; phylum Desulfobacterota; class Binatia; order Bin18; family Bin18; genus Bin18. The sequence goes on along the minus strand of CAXXHG010000014.1, from coordinate 37,737 downwards.
TGCGCCGACCGTGCCGCTTGATGATACGGTTCGAAAATCTGAGCTTGCTCGGCAGTGCCAAACATGCGCGCATACTGTTCTGTGTACAGTTCAATCCGATCCGTGCCGATGTCCTTTGCCCGCTGCACTTGGTCCACATCCGGATCAAGAAAAAGACTGGTCCGAATGCCTTGATCGTGCAAGCGCTGGAGAATATCGCTGAGCCAGGTGACATCGCCCCGCAAATCCCAGCCTGCATTCGAGGTCAGGACGTCGGGCGGATCAGGAACGAGCGTACACTGGGTTGGCTGTACTTGGCAGACCAGGTCCAGGAATGCGGGCGAAGGATAGCCCTCGATATTGAACTCGACGCTTGCCTCATCTGCCAATAGGGCCGTAAGGTCGAATACGTCCTGGTAGCGAATGTGACGCGCATCCGGACGTGGGTGTGCGGTAATGCCGTGACAGCCCGCATGAATACACGTCTGGGCAGCGTGAACAACATTGGGCTGGTCGCCGCCCCGCGCATTACGCAGCGTGGCGATTTTATTCACGTTTACGCTGAGTTTAATCATGAGCAGCCGCAGTGCAGAGATACGGAGTGATTGTCAGGGTCAGCATAGTCGGGTGTTGTTCCCACATCGTTTTTTTAGTAGTATGTCTTCTCAGGGCTAATGGAAAGGTCAATATCTCTCCCTAAGTGAGAGCTGGAAGAGATATTGGATCGAAGAGGTCGGATATGAGTACTTATCTCCAGGAAGTTGCAGGCCGTTTGGTTGCCCATAACACGGTGAGCCAAAAGAGCAATGTTGAAGCGATGGAATATCTGGGCAACCACTTGGACGCCGCGGGTTTTCGCGTTGCCTTGCAGCAAACAGACGTTGCCGGGGTGCCCAAAGCGAATCTGGTCGCACTCGCTGGTCCCCCGGAGCCGGATGGCCTGATTCTCTCCGGCCATGTGGATACTGTGCCGTTTCTCGATCAGCCGGGTTGGACACGCGATCCTCTCGCTCTTGGCGTGGAAGATGATCGTGTCTATGGGCGGGGGACATCCGATATGAAAGTGTTCTTGGCCCAATGTGTCGATGCCGCAGCATCTCTGGACCTGGGCAGCACTCAAACGACCCGTGGTTTTTCTGTTTACTGCAGATGAGGAAGTCGGGTGTTTGGGCGCTGCGCGGCTCATGCCTGCGCTGTCAGACCTGCTCGGTGATATCCCACAACCCCGACTGGCTTGGATCGGTGAACCTACCTCGTATCAGGTTTTTCACGCCCATAAGGGGGTCGCCGTTTTTTCTATCACTATCCATGGCCTCGGCGGCCACAGCAGTACGCCTGAACATGGGGTGAATGCGATTGCGGTAGCAGGCAAGGTCATTGATACAATTGGACAGTATCAAGCCGAACTGCACGCACGGCCTTCTCCCACTTTTGCTGAACTTTTCCCTGAGTCTCCGTATCCCACGCTGAATTTCGGGCTGCTGCGAGGTGGCACTGCGGGGAATATGATTGCCGAGCAGTGCACGATCCAGGTCAGCTACCGACCCTTACCCAAAGCCGATCCGCTGGCCTGCTATCACGAGATTGCCCGGCGTGTGCGTGCGCTCGACCTGGTCGATTACAGTGGCTCACAGCACCGGGCGAGCGTTGAGCTGACCGAGCCGCTTATCGTGCCGCCACTTTTTTCGCCACGCGGAACCCCGCTGGAAGGCGCGCTGTTCGAGGTGCTGGATCAGGACACCAGCGGCGGCGCACCCTTTGCGACTGACGGCTGTCAGTTTGCCTCTGGCGGTATTGCATCGCTGATTTGTGGACCTGGGGATTTAGACCAAGCCCATAAGCCGAATGAGAGTATTCGGCGGGAAACGTTTGAGAATGGGACGGATACGATTCTTGGCGTGGTCCGAAGATTGTGTGAGACCGACGAGTAGCGCGGGCCGCACGGCTTAGCTGCCGGCACAAGGCAGGGAGAAAGAAAACCGGCTCCCCACGCCTTCTTCACTCTCAACCCAGATCGAGCCGCCGTGCTGTTCGACCATGGATTGACAGATTGCCAGACCCAAGCCCGTCCCCTTGGCCGAACCATGCGGGGCGTTATCGACCTGTACGAAGGGCTCGAAAATATGTTCGACCTCGCCCGGTGGAATGCCGACGCCGTCGTCCGTCACGCTCACGATGACTCGCTCCGCCTCCTGTTCTGCGCTGATCCGCACACTCGCCGAGTCCTTTTTTGAGAACTTGATAGCGTTGCCAACCAGGTTGAGTAGAACTTGCTGAAGACGCTGGGCATCGGCGTACACTTCAACGTGGGGCAGGACGGTGTTCAAGAGCTTGACGTTTTTACTACGGGCCAGGGGAGAGACCGTACTAAAGATCTGTTGTACCAGAGGCGACAGCGGGACTTTCTGCCGGTTGAATTGCGCTCGACCGCTGCGTAAGGCGGCCATATCTAAGAGGTCGGATACCAGCGACATGAGGAGAGTGCTGTTACGCTCGCAAATTTCCAGCAAATGTTGTCCTTGCGCAGGCAAACGGTCGTTCCACTCTTCCCGAATGATATCCAATGAACTGAGAATCGCACTCAACAGCGTACGCAGCTCGTGGGACGCTGTCGCCAGAAAACCGTCCCGTACTCGGTCAACCATGGTCAGGCTGCCATTGAGTTGCTGCAGTTGGGCGAGCTTGGTTTCGAGTTCTTGATTGAGATTTTGCGTGGCTCGATTGGCCTGTTCCAGCTCTGCAGTCCGTTGTTGCACCTCTCGTTCAATCCGCACCTGCTGCTCCCGGAGAGCGTGTGCGTGCTGTTCACTTTCCAAGGCCAATGCGGTTTGCACGGCCAGGGTGGAGAGGAGCGTGAGCTCAGGCGGGGTCATATCTTTTTCGGATCGCTCAACAGCGAGTAAGACCATGCCATGTACGGCTTGCAAAGTCGTCAGTGGAACCAGAACAACCGTCCGTACTCGGGTGTACGCATGATGCAGGCTGATGCTGTCACATACCGTGGGCCGATTGCGTCTGAGCGTTCGTGCAAAATTCCCCTCTGCCATATGCCGTTGGCCCTCTTTGCGTGGATAATCACGGTGCAGCAGGTGACTCGCAGCCACAGTCGGGCGGCAGCGCTTCAACGTCAAGGCAAAAGCCCCGTGTTTAATTTGCGCCTGGCCTTCGGCCTGAAGGTCGTCAGCCAGGCTAGACGGGGCGCTCCGCTCAAAGAAAAATTCCTGCGTGTCTGGATCAACACGATACAGGGCTGCTAGTTCAATAGGGACAAGGGAGGCTGCGTGCTCAAACAGCAGGGCTGAGAGGTCGAGCACAGGCGGGGTAATTCTTCCCTCCTTTTGGAGGTTGACCCACACTGCTTCAATGCGATCAATAAAGCCCAAGAGCCGACCGTCTTCAGCCAAGGCGCGTTGGAGCTACCGGGGCGAAGGCGCGGGCAGCTCAGCCGGCCTCTTTCTACATGCTGCGAACGGTTTCACTTTTTCCCTTGTGTGGGGACGATATGCACACAATCCCTATGGAGAAGGAAATCGGTATGACTACAGGTTTCTAAAATGGCCTTTCCCAAATCTACGCTAGTCCACGCTCTAAGCTCGCTGGTGTCGAATGCGGAGAATATGCGTTAAGGAGGAAGGACGGGACCGATAAAGGCAGCATAGAAAGGGGAAGTCTGTATGAAATTTGCATTGATCGGAGTCGGCAGTGGCTCGACTATCCGACCTGAACCCTTGACTGAAGTGGCCCAGAAGGCGGAAGCGCTCGGCTACGAATCGGTCTGGATTCCTGAACATTTGGCCGTGCCGGTTGACATGCAAGCACGTTATCCCGGCTCTGCAGATGGAAAATTTCCGGGCGGGCCGGGGGTGAATCTGCACGATCCATTTGTGGCCCTGGCCTTTGTTGCCGCGCATACCAAGACGATCAAGTTGGGGACGGGTGTCTTTGTTTTGCCACTACGGAATACGTTGTCGGTTGCCAAAGCGGTAGCAAGTCTGGATGTGTTGTCGCACGGCCGAGTACTGTTCGGCATTGGTGTGGGTTGGTGTGAAGAAGAATTCGATGCGGTCGGGATGTCGTTTCGTGATCGGGCGGCGCGTACGCGTGAGGCTGTCAAGGTTATGCGTGCCCTGTGGACGGAAGAGACTCCGCAGTTCTCAGGAAAATTCCACCACTTTAAGCCAGTTGGATTTAATCCCAAGCCGGTTCAAAATCCACATCCGCCGGTTATCTTCGGTGGGGAAAGTCGGGCGGCACTCAAGCGCGCGGCCGACTTAGCCGACGGCTGGTGTGGTATTCGGTATACCCCGCAGAGTGTGCAACCGTATGTGTCTCAGCTCAAAGATCTCACGCGGCAAGCTGGTCGAGATTTTTCCCAGTTTGAGATTACCGTCGGCTTGGAGCCTAGGATGGCGCTGAGTATCGATACGGTCAAACAGTTTGAAGACGCCGGGGTGCACCGCCTGTTTGTGTTTGCCCCTGGCTGGGTGCCGCGCAGGAAGTTTCAAACCGATCTGTATCCTGAGATGGAACGGTTTGCGGAAGAGGTTATGGCGAAAGTGTGAAGGCGGCTTAAGATGTCTAGTGTCAGGGCGCACGGCGGTGTGCCCAATACAGAGCAAATAAAGGATCATCTAGAGGATTTCATATGCCAAAAGAACAGATCTCACGTCGGACTTTTCTTAAGAATACGAGCGCAGTTGTTACCGCAGCCACTCTCGCGCAAAATTTCTCTATTCCTCAATTGAGCTATGCGGCTTCTTCTCCAAGCGGCCTGAGTTTTGGAGTACAGACGCCTCCGCAGAATGTGTCCTATAGTCAAATCCAAGAGGTGTGGTTGGAGGCGGATGCCCTCGGCTTTGATAGTGCCTTTGCGTTTGACCATTTTATGCCCATTCTTTCCGATCCGAGCGGTCCCTGTTTCGAAGGCTGGACGCTACTAGCCGCCTTAGCTGCCCAGACGAAACGGCTGAAGGTCGGTTTGCTTGTGACCGGCAATACCTACCGCAATCCCGTCGTGCTGGCCAAAATGGCGGCCACGGTTGACCATGTGAGTGGCGGCCGGTTGATCCTGGGCATGGGTGCGGGGTGGTTTGAATTAGAGCATCAGGCGTATGGGATTCCGTATTATACACCTGGGGGCCGAGCGCGGCGGCTGGTGGAAGCGGTCGAGTTGATCAAGATGCTTTTTACCCAAGACAAGACGACCTACGACGGCAAATACTACCAAATCAAAGACGCGCCGTTTGAGCCCAAACCCCTTCAGAAACCGCATCCGCCTATTCTGATCGGCGGTATGGGGCCCAAGGTGATTCAGCCGCTCGCGGCGCGGCATGCGAACATCTGGCATTTCTTTGTGCGCAAGGGTGGAGCGGAGGCCGTCAAAAAGATCGCCACCAGATTCGATGCGATCTGTAAAGAGGTCGGGCGCGATCCCGCTGAAGTACAGAAATCCACTTCTCTCAGCCCCGCGCAGCTCAAGCTATCCCCAGATAAAGTCCACGCCTTGATACAGGCGTATACCGACGCCGGGGTACGATATTTCATCGTGTCTATGTTCCCGGACTACGACCGGAAAGCCCTGCACCGTTTTGCGAAAGAAGTCATGCCTGCGGTCCGTGGGGCGTAGAAGCTGATGCAAACAAAGATCCCCGCGGTCTTTATGCGCGGCGGGACAAGTCGGGCGGTGTGCTTTCGTGAAGAGGTTTTGGCCCCATACCCGCAGCCCGTTCGCGAGCGGATCATCTTGGCCGCCTTGGGCAGCCCCGATGTGCATGGCCGCCAGATTGACGGACTTGGCGGGGGGATCTCTTCACTGAGTAAGGTGGTCATTGTCGGCCGCAGTACAGAAGCGGACAGCGATGTGACATTTACCTTCGGCCAGGTGGACGTGCGTACGCCGCAGATTGATTGGAGCGGCACCTGCGGCAATATGTCGGCCGCGGTGGGCCCGTTTGCCATAGACGAAGGGCTGATTCCTGCGGTGGAGCCCGTTACCACCGTGCGTGTACTGGCGACGAATACAAACAAACGCTATGTGGCCTATGTCCCAGTGTGCGACGGTCACGCTGTGGTTGAAGGCGACTATGTGATTGACGGCGTGCCTGCTCCCGGTGCGTGTATCACATTGGAATTCGAAAATCCTGCTGGATCGCTGGGCGGAAAACTCTTGCCCACACATACACCCCGCCAGCAGTGTCAGCTTACGGACACATGCCAGGTGACGATTTCCATTGTTGATGCGGCTATCCCGACGGTCTTTGTACGAGCGAGTGAACTCGGAGTGGCTGCCACCCCGCTCGCGCCTGCGCTTGATAGGGACCGTGTTTTGCAGACTACGCTGGAAGAAATCCGCTGCCGAACGGCAGTGCTACTCGGTCTGGCCGCCAGCATTGAAGAAGCCCACCAAACAGTGCAACACATCCCGAAAATTGTGCTTGTCGGCCCGTCAGCGGCATATACGATAAGTAGCGGAAAGCTCGTCGAAGCTGGGCAGATCGATCTCGTGGCCAGGGCCATCTCTATGCGCAATACCCACCGCACCTTTCCGGGTACGGTTTCCATGTGTACTGCAGTTGCGGCACAGGTTGAAGGCACGGTAGTGCACGAAGTCACACAGCAGAGAGACTCGCAGGACATCCGCATCGGTCATCCTGCCGGGGTCATGCAGGTTGGGGCAATAGTCTCGCACCGAGCAGGGGAATGGTACGCCGAGCAAGTGACGACCACACGCACAGCGCGACGCATTATGGAAGGCTCGATCTTAGTGCCGCAGCAATATCTGGATGGCAAGGCGTGGTTTGAGGAGCGGGGCTAGACATGAGCCTGAGGTCTCCCTTTATCTGACAGCTACACGGTGTTCGGTTGTCCAATGCGCATAGGCGATGAGGGTGAAGAGGAAGGCTCCATTACTCTCTTTCAGTTCATGCAGCCCTCTCCGCACGTCCACAGGTAGATCAGGAAAAAGATGAAAGATGAGGTTAAAAACGGTCGCACGCAGCACGAACACCCCAGCAATCCAGACTGGGGCAAAAGGGATCCCCAGACGGTTGAACCAAGTTCGTATCCGCATGGAACAGAGGTTGAGGAAAGGAAGAACGAAAAAATGACGAAGAGCCGGTTGATCGTGAGTAGGCTAGCCAGGGGTGATTTGAAATTGCCGTCTAGATTTTTGCCGTGAAAAATCCAGATATTATGCAAATTGGTCTCATTTTGGGCGTTGAGCGCTTGGAAGAAACGCGGAGTTTCCCACTGCAGGAGGCACTGGCCCCAGCTGATTGCATCAAACCCAAACAGAAACAGCACGCGTAGTAGAAGGTGGAAGCTCTTCCTCCTGGGGTGCGTCTTTCGAAGAGGATCGTGGGACTCCCTATGAGTGAAAGACGCGCCAAAGAATAAGCCGGAGGCGAGCAGGAGAAAAAGGCTTCGAGATTCTTGACCAGCCCATCCTCAACACCAAGCTCCGGCAACAGAGGGTGCGTTGTAAAAGACGAGAGAGTATGGACCAATGACGAGCAAGGAGGTCAGGGCTACGCTGAGCGAACGTCTTTTCATGCCCTCGCAGAGTGCGGCTTACCGGGCAGACGTGCCGTAGCCTGTGCCCCGTGCAGCAGCAGGCTAGTCTGCAATATTCTGCAGCAACTCTAACGTCGTGCCATCCAGGTCACGAAAATACACGGCTTTGACTTTTCCGTAGCCCTCTCCCTCCAGATCAAAAAGCTGCGGGGCCGAATAGAAGTCAACGCCTTTTTCCTGCAATTCTTGATACGTCTTTTCAATATCCTTGACCCAAAATGCGATCTCAGTAATGCCGGGGTTGGCGAGTCCTGGATACGGTTTACCATTGTCTCCCTTTGGTTCGATGAAATGCAGGAGTTCAATCGGCGGGCCTTTTGGGTCATCCTCATAACGCAGGTAGACGGCGCGCAGTTTTGTATCAGGCACCTGCGTGACCGTGCTCGCCTCTTGCCCTTGAATGGTCACGTCGCCGATCACCTTGAGTCCTAGCGTGTCTCGGTAAAACTCAACCGCCTTGTCCATATCCCTGACAGTAATGCCAATATGTGCAACAGCTCCGAGCATGACCTGTGCCTCCTTATGCTATTCCCCTCTTGGAAGGGGTGGCGCGTCCGACCCTAGGTCGGCGGCCGGGGTGAGTTTCTTTGTTCCTCAATTTTCTCCGTCTACAGAGTTGGGTTGGCCCTGAATGTGCGAGAACAGGCTTCAAAACCCATACCCTGTTGTGACTTCAACCTGAATATTGTCCGGGTCACGCATATACACTGACCCCTTTTCTCGTGTGCCATGCAAGGGAATATTGAACCTGCTTCTCGTCTAGCTTCGCCAGCAGGGCCTGAAACTGCTCAGGCGTTGCCTTGAGCGCAATATGGTGCATACTGCCCACACCCCGAACCGTGGGCTCAGTGTCTTTCTCCGGAAAGTCAAAAAACGCCAATGAATTGCCGCCACCCATATCAAAAAAGATATGTGTTGAAGTCGGCTCATCCCGGTTTTGGAAAACCTGGGTCAACCGCATGCCAACAACCTCAGTATAAAATCGGATAGTCTTATCAAGGTCCGAGCTGATCAGCGCAAGATGATCCACACCGCCTGTATAGGCTGGTGGGCTCGCCGGCTTGTCATCTGAGAGATGCTGTTGTTTGAGTGCGTTGCGACGGTCTTCATACGTACTGAGGTCTGGCATGATTTCCCTCTATGCAGCTTTTCTTTTCCGCGGCATCTTCTTCTGTCTTTCTTTATGCGGAATTGTTTGGGCAGAGACAAGCATACCTACGGAATAGCCAAGAGCGGACGCAATGCGCTCAAGCGTTTCTAACGCAGGGCGGTAGCGACCTGCTTCGATGCGAGCCAGATTCGGGCGTGCCAGATTCGGGCGTGCCATATCCGCCTTTTTTGCTAGCGCAGCCTGGCGAAGACGTTTGTCGAGGTCGTTAGTCACCTGTATTTTCCGAGAGGTCTTCTTCATAGAGTTCCTTGAGGTATCGTCTGAGCTGTGCAGAAACTGTTCCCGAGAGGGATACGCTGGTTCGTCAAATCCCAACGGGCAACGACTCTCTTGCCTCGAAAAACATGTACGTGACGAGGAGGGTGGTCGCCCTTAAACGTCACGAATAAATATCCACCCCGCTTCTTCCTCGACACCTCCAGCATGTACCATGTGTGATACATGTGAGGAACTGCCTGGCGATAAATTATCAGGCTCAGCAGAATCTTTAGGGGTACAGCGAAAATTTTTTAGTGCGTTAGTTAGGTGGCCACCCTGTTATCCGAGTTTTTTGCTCAATTTGTCGTAGCTATTTCTGCTGGGAGCAGAGATAAATATTCTCGCACTTCTAATTGCATACGATCTATTTCGGCTAAAAAGCCAGACGCCGAGGCGTGGTAGTTCGTGGGATTTGTCTCTACTTGGCGTAAATGGGCGACCTGATCTTCGAAACGCGTAATACGTTCGCGGGTAACTTTCAGTTCTTGATCATTTTGTATCATAGTGATCGTAGTCTGCCCAATCCGGATAGGATGTCATGCGTAAACACGGACAGAGGAATCATCAATTTCGAGGTTGGCCTGGGATAAGCCCATCGTCGTGTCGCTCCATACCACCCAACCCTTGGATTGTTCGAGTAGTACCGGCTCAGTGATGGCTCTCCATCCTCTGCCGGCATAAAACTCGCGAAGTGAGTCCAAGCAAAACAGCAATATAAGTTCCGCTTCCCTGTCATCGAATACGAATCGTTCGGCGGCATCCATAATGCTGTTGCCGATGCCCTTGCCTTGGAATTCGGAATGTGTGAACAATCCGCCAATGGCCATGGTCGCAGGAAAGGCGGCAATGACCGAAACCCGCATGTCCGAGATTGCGGCGTGACCGAGGAAATTATCGCCACATCGAGCCAGGATTCGCCATTGGACAGCAGCCTGACTGAGGTTCTCTCCTGCAGACTCACTTCCGAAGAATTTGTTGTCCCAGGCGACCACGAAGCGAATTTCATCGTCCGACAAATCACCGTTTCGTATTATGTCCAATGCCAATTCCATAGCGCTTATTCATTTCGGCGTAGATGCTCGATCCGACGAACTCTCATGATACTGTCTGCGATGCATCTATATCTATATGCTCTTCTCATCCACCATCCTACTTTTAATCCTCCGTCGAGACGAAGAAGACACTCCATCTTTACATCCCCTATTCAAGTCCAGCCCACCGTACAAGATCGCCAATCCTCGGCCTTCCTCCGTGCTGCCAACTCAGCGGTGGAAGTTGCATGGTGCCAATTGGACAAACACGGCTGACGCCTAGTGCTCCTAAGGTGCCTGCAATAGTGATCATCCGTTCGGTACTTGCCGCCACACCAACGGCTTCGAGATATGGTCGCCACGAATCTAATATCCCAATGAGCTGTTCGACATTCTGCAATGGCTTGACCCGAATAGTTCGATACAACAGGGACGGAACGAAGGTCGGATCGGAGTCGTAGATGACCGTCCAGTCCGTTCCCTGCGGACTTGCGTGCAAGACGATATCTTTACCTGCCAGTGCTTGCCACTCGGCTTCGTCTCGGACTTTTCGGATGGCCGTACTCACTACCGGCGTGACCGGGCCACGTGGCAGCACTGTTTGACTATGCGCTAATCCTTGGGCCAGAAGTGCGGCAAAGTCTTTTGGCGTAAGCGCTCCGCCCTCTTGGACATACATGAGCTGGGGGGACAGACAACCTTGCTGATCGTACAGCGCAACATCGTAGGCTGCCTTTTGGGCAACCTCTTCTGCTGCAGCAAGCGCTTCTCTGGCGACGAGGCTAAAGCTGACTTTATGCCCGTAGCCGATAAATTTGCCGCGCACGCGTTGGCGAATGGCCGCCAGGCTTTCGTCTGATCCGGACGCTACGACCACGTCCGCGCGTGTAAAAGCAACGTCTTCCACATCAACCTTCCCCCCCGGCCAGGTGACGACAGCAAGGCAGGAACCGAGGTCAGGATCGATTTCCTGGGTCGAACGCGCAAATAGTATTGGCAATAGTGGTTCTGTTGAGGACGCTTTGACAAGAGTGGCCGACTTCACCACAAGGGAAAGGATGACACTGTCGAGTCCGGCCCCAGGCAGGTTGCCGGCGAGGATATGGGTCATCAGTCGTGGACCGGAGGCTTTTTTATGTCCTTGCGAAGATGAGACAAAATGGTCGAGGACTTCAAGAGAGCCGAGCTCATCGACCAAGAGCGCCTCTAAATTATTCGCTCGATACTCCTGAAAAATAAGCGGCAGGACGTGCTGAATCATCTCCGGAGAGAGGCCGGTTGTTTCAGGCAGACGTGCCTCGGCTTCTTGACGTTCGGAAGAGTTCGGGTCGAGCCAGCGCAGAATAGCTTGGTCTATAGATGCCAGGACTTCCCGGACTGGTGTGTTGACAAGATGACGTGCGCAATTGTCTATAATGGTGTCAATGGTTGCACTCAGTTCGGCCGGGGAGAGGGGAGGCATGCATGCACCTTGATTCTAGTTACCTATTGCTCTGAGCCTAAGAGATTCTTCGCGTCTGCTCAGAATGACAAATTCCTGACCTCAATGAAGCCCGTCCCGTAGGTCGGGTTAGCGGAGCGTAACCCGACGCCCTGTTCTCGGTTCGCGGGGCGCACCCTACTGCGCTGACAGGAATTCGTCTAACACGAGGGCACAACCGCGCGCCTCAGAGCCAGCCGTCCGGCCCACAATCTCAAACCCCTCGCCGGTCAGATAGCCTACGTCATCGGTTTGAATAGCCATAACCGAGCCGCAGTTGGCAAGATCGAAGTGGCGCAAAATGCCTTTCTTACCATGCGTGACCTCTTCTAAAGTTTCAGGATCGACTACCAGCGTGCGCGTCCAGGCCGGACCAATCTTATAGCGGGGTTCGCTGCTTTTTCGAAAACGGTTGTATAGCACATGGTCGTAGAACTGCGACGCCATCTCGGTCATGCCGTACTCATTCACGCAGTAATAGCCGGCGACCTTGAGATACTTCCAGCACGACAGGAGAAAACCGTTGCGTGAGATCGGGCGGCCTTTACCTTTATTGCCGCCCGTGTCCATGATGCGGCTGCTGGACGGCAGGCCAAACGTTTTGCCGCGAACTGCACACCAATCGAAAAAGGCGACCAAGGCAGAGGTGATAGCCAGGACGCAGACCGGCTCAGTGTTCTCCTGGGCGTACGCAACGGCTTCGGCAAATGCTTCCAGGTGTATCCCGTTCTGATCAATAAAATAGCAACTGTCGTCCGTCCCCAATTCCTGCATGACCCACGCGGCCATCTGGCTGAGTGACGAGTGCGGCTGCATGTCGGGCGGGGGAATCAAACTCAGGATACGAAGCCGTCGCTCGTCGGGCAGCAGACACTGTGAGAAGTGGCTCAGAGCAGACGCGTGGTAGAGCTGCAGGTCCGGCACCAAGTGTCTCCCGCGCTTCTCCTGGCCTTGCGTTGTACCGCTGGTGAGAAAGATTTTTTCCGCCGGCCCGCAGGTCAGGTCTAGCTCTTTAAAAGCGACCGTAGGTACGGCTGGAATATTCTGCCAAGTGTAGAGCGTCTCAGGCGTTTTGTCCCTGGACAGGCAAAAGCGCTGGTAGGGCAGGTTGTTTTCAAATTGATACGCGAAGACCGCCAGGGCTAATGCCCCGAAGTCTGTGCCGCCCGGACTGGTGATAAAATCCAGCACTCGGCTGACTAGAGTGTTCATGGGAGGACTCACGGAAGAAAGAGCATAAGAAGTCGCGAAAACCCTGTCAACAAGAGGGCGGTGAGGGGTTGGAGCCGTCAATGAAATCAGTTAGGTTGGCTGCATGAAGAGAACTGCTCCGCTGAGTAGGGCTCTCGCACAATCTGCAATCTCGGAGGACATAACGGTCATGCCATCTGTCGAAGAAATGTACGATGAAGCGTACGACTTTTTGTGCGACGACGAGACAGACAAAGCTATCGCCGCCTACAAAGCCATTCTAGATATCGACCCGAACTATGTCGAAGCCGTTCACGACCTGGCCCATGCCTATAGTGATAACGAACAGTTCGACGAGGCCATAGAAATGGCCAAGAAGTTGACCGAGCTTAGCCCTGAGGATGAAATGAGCTTTACCGTCTTGTCCCGTTTATACCAGCAAAAAGGCATGGTTCCGGAAGCGGAGGCGGTTGCCGCCCAAGCCCGCATGCTGGACTGGAAACGCCAGCTGAAAGAACAGAAACAAGAAGAGCATAAAGAGAGCACATAGAGCCAAGAGAGCCAATAAATGGATTGTGAGTCTGTATGCCTGAGCGAACCGATGCGGAAATGATCGTACGGTTGATTAAGCAGACGAAGCTGCTGATCGCCACCGATGACGAGATGCCGATCGAAACCAAACTGCAAACCCAAGGCATGCTCAAAGAGTTTGAAGCGCTTATGTCCGTCCCCGCGGCCGAGCAAGATCCTGAGGAAGTCCGCAGTCAGTACGACTTTCTGTATGCTGAACTGAGTGAATACGCAGACCTTGAGGCTCTGTTGTCTGCCATGCAAAATTTTAGTCCGTATATCGATTAGGCGACAACGAAGAAGGAAAGAGCAGTCTATGCCACATGTCGAATCCAACGGAATCAACCTGTACTACGAAGAACACGGCCAAGGCGAGCCGCTTGTCCTCATTATGGGTTTTACTATGAGCTCGGCGGGCTGGCACTGGAACGTGGAGAGATTTGCTCAATCGTTTCGGACGATTGTGTTTGATAACCGTGGGGTGGGCCAAAGCGATAAGCCGGATGAGCCGTATGCCATGACGACGTTTGCTGACGATACCGCCGGTGTCCTGGATCATCTCGGCATCGATCAGGCCCACGTGTTTGGCATTTCTATGGGCGGGATGATTGCCCAAGAATTTGCCCTGCGTTATCCGGAGCGTGTGAAGAGCCTGATACTGGGCTGTACGAATTGCGGCGGAGAAAAGACCCTGCCGTCACAAGATCCCGAAGTCGTGAATATGCTGACGAATATTGCCGACTTCGGGGTGGAACAAGCTGCACTGGCCATGACCAAAGTCGCTGTCACACCTCGGTTTATGCAAAAGCATATGAATACCCTGCTCGAACTGACTCAGCTCTCCAGCCGGCATCCTACGCCCAAACACGGCATGCTGAATCAAATGGCGGCAATTCAGGGCCACGATACCTACGGTCGCCTTCCGGATATTACGGCTCCGACGCTGGTCATTACGGGAAAAGAAGACGGCTTGGTACCGCCGGAAAACTCTGCGACCTTAGCCCAGCGCATTCCCAATGCCGACCTGACCATCCTGTCAAACGCCAGCCATCTCTTTAATATTGAACTAGCACATACGACCGTTGATCTCGTGACCGAGTTTATTCAGCGTCAACATGAGTGGCAGTAGATCGCACCCCCTCCTCCCGCGTCTGCATCTGTCTGTATCCATTGTCCTGCCACTCCCATGACGGGGGGCCGGTGCTTGGATAGGTCGGCGGCTATAGACCGAGCTGTTTCAAAAAGGTATAAAAACTATACTGTTCTGACCTGCGTATTTGGCGGGATGAGAAGAAGCGTCAATTGGTGCTCCGGGATCGCACTATTGATTTCACTGATCTGAATGAGCTTTTTTCTCTGCCCTATCTCGAAGACCAGCGTTCAGATGATCCAGAGCAATACCGGATTATTGGCTTTGTCAATGGACAAGTGACGACTTTCATTCTTGAGTACCGGGAAGATCCCTTGGGAGAACTGATCTGGGTCGTCACGGCATGGAAGTCTACGGCAGTGGAGAGACAAGCGTATGAGAAAGAAATCGGTTGAACGTTCCAGCAAGAAAAGCATTGGGATCGAGGAGATTGCCAAGCGGGCGCAGAAAGGGGAGGATGTTTCCGCATATTTCACTGGTAAGCATATCGCTAAGCAGCGCGTGAATGTGGACTTTCCCCTGAATCTCCTGCAGCAAATTGATACCGAGTGTCAGCGGCTTGGTATTACCCGCCAAGCCTGGATCAAGACTGCCTGCGATGAACGACTCCGCCAGGTGGCAAGCTTTTTGCCGCAAATACAAGCTTCTTGAGCGAGAGCAGCGCCAGAGTTTGGTGACATTATATTTCACCCCAGCACTGGCGTGCCGTGAGAACGATGGGCGCAGATGCCTAGCCAGCTGGCTCTTCTGACGGGGCTGCGGCGCCAGCCTTGAGCTCTTTAATCTCAGCAGAAATTTCTCGGTTCTCCGCCTGACAATAAACAAGCGCCTCGGCTGTAGCCGCCTCGCGTCCGATAAGCCCATCTAAGCGTCGATTGGCATCTTTGAGTTCTCGAACCTGCTTGTCGAGTGCTGTATTCTCTGCCCGTAAGGCATGGACTTCACCCGGTAAAAGTCCGGTGAGGAATCCGTCGCTCAGTCCTAACCTCTCAAGCGCGATGCCTGATAAAATGAGGGAGAGCCATAACACGGCAACTCCGACATAGCCCCATGTGGCTTTCTTCAGTGCTTCGTCCGCCGACATTTGTTCTTCTGCCATCAAGTTCCTCCTGGAAAAATTTGCGGTAGTTTACCAGAAAAATCTGGCTAAAAATAGTTAGGTCGGGTTCTTCACCGGTCTTCACGCGGGGGTGGAGCAGAGAGTGAGATATACTCAGAGAGCGCGTCGCGCGTACTCGGAAAGGCGAGTTCTTGCCACGGAATTTCTGTACGCGCAAACAGCTTGGCTTCTAAGGTTTCATCCAGCGCCCGTGGCGTTCCGTTGAGGACTGTGGCCAGATACACGATGACTATCACCCGCTGGTCTGTGTACGAGTACACGTTGAGCAGCCGGGTGAGTGCGATCTTGAGACCGGCCTCTTCCCACGTCTCGCGTATGGCGGCGTCTTCCACCCGCTCGCCACGGTCCAAGAAGCCTCCGGGGAAGACCCATTTGCCATAGCCCGGCTCGATGCCGCGCTTGAGGAGGAGGATCTTCCCGTCCACAATAGGAATGGCGCACGCGGCTACTTTCGGGTCATCATAAAAGATGAAAGAGCAATTTTCGCACACCAGTCGCTTGGGGTCGTTTGCTTTGAGCAGCTGGCGGTTTAAGACACCGCCACATTTCGGGCAAAACCGAAAATCAGGTTGCCGATGGTAATCGTGCTGATGCTGGTGGTCATGTAGATTGTGCGAACTATCCGAATCTGGATTGTGAGCCATACACCTGCCTCCTCCCCGCTTGCTGAGTTCCCTATCATGGCGCAAAAACGATAGCGATGGAAGGAAGCCGAGAAACGCTATGACCGTATGGCAGACGCTGCTCTTTGCGATGAGTTTAGGCCTCGGGGCCGGTATTACGCCCGGTCCGTTGTCCAGTCTGGTCATCAATGAGACCTTACGGAGTGGGTGGCGGGCGGGGGCCTGGGTGGCCTTCGCGCCTCCGGCTGCCGATGTTCTTGTCGTAGGCGCCGTCTTGCTACTCTTGGCCCAGATGCCGCCTATGGTACTGCCGCTGCTCAGTATTATGGGTGGAGGGTATGTGTGTTTTCTGGGTTGGCAGACCCTGCAGACAATGGTCGGACCACGTGTCTCAGCAGGCCAGGAACAGGGAAGTCTTCTCCAGAGTTTCCGTAAAGGCCTGCTGGTCAATCTCCTGAATCCTCACCCGTATGTCTTTTGGCTCACGGTTGGAGGACCCTTGGTGACCATGAACGCGCAGCACGACAGGTGGGCGCCGATCATAGCTTTTCTGCTCGGTTTTTACGGATGCCTGGTGGGGGCCAAGGTGCTGCTGGCCGTGCTCGTCCACGGCGGACGCGCGCATTTGCACGGACGTGGGTATCGAATCGCACTCCAAGTCAGCGGTGGGCTGTTGGTCCTGTTTGGCATTGGGCTGGTGTGGAGTGGCGGGCGAAGCATTCTCGTATGAAGCCGTTAGCTACCTCTGTGGCTGTTAGGAGAATGCTTCGCCGCTACGTATCCATCTTTTCTACAATCTGTTCGGCCAGGTGGAAAATAGACAGCGGAGCTGAGCCTTCGGCTTTGTTATTGACAATCACGTAAGCTGGATGATGGCGGGCGGTCGCGTCAAGGCATAACTCAGCAATCGCGTTCCGTGAGGTGAGGTCGCGTCCACAATCTGACTAAACGGTGCATATTTCTCTTTTGCCGTTTGATAGCTGAGGTGCCGCATCTGCATCCAGCGGATCACGACTGCCAAAGCCGGCCCTGGCTGGGCCAAGGCTGCTTGGTCTCTGATGGGCGGTATACTGGGATGACCGTTCAGGCAGTGACACGCACCAGCGGCGGATAACGCGTCAACATACTCAGGTGCGAATACCTCGGCGTTCTGTAACTCAACCGCATACAACGGGCCGCGGGGTAGCGCATCCAGAAATTGATACAGGCGTTCGACAAAATACTCGGGTCCGCCAAGTTGGGTGAAATCTTGGGGAGAGAACTGAAAGAGTAGGGGGCCGGCTCTGTCTTGCAGCCCGTCCATAAACGGGCCCACAACTTCTTGGGTTGCATACTGCGGATCAAGAAAGAGGCCGTTGTGTTGCCCCCGCCGCGTCCCGTAGCGAGGATGGTCGCTGAAGCGATTCAGCGTGCAGTATTCGTGGGCTTAGATCAGAAAACGAAACGTGTCGGGTACTTGCTCGGCATAGGGTGCGAACTACGCGGCCGTCATCGGGCGATAATACGTCCGGTCCACCCCAACAGTCCGCAGCAGTGGGTGCTGCGAGTAGACCGTCAGCCCCTCACGAGACAGTTGTGTCTGTGGCGTCGGTCGCTCGTAGATCAGACCGTCCCAGCCGGGAAAAGACCAGGATGAAGTCCCGAGGCGAATAGTTTCTGGCAGAGACTGGGCAACCGACTGCAATTCAGAGGGCAGGGGCGCCGGTCTGAGCTCGAACTGTTGTCTTCGTTTTTTCTGAGGCTGAGGAGAGGCGGTTGAGGTTGCCGGCGTAAACAGATCAAGCTGATGAGCCCCCGCCTGTTGCTTTTCCGCCTTCGTCATACCGGCATGCTACCGCAGTTGATGTCCGATACAACCTCGTGCGTACCGCACAATCTGTTGCGTGCGCACCAGCCGTTGCCGTCTGGCTCGGAACTTCGTAGGCTTTGGACGCCGCATGCAGGCAGAGCCGGAAGGAGGGTCTCATGGACAAAAGCGAATTCTACCGTGAAGCACGAACAGATCTGACGGGTCCGATAGCCGGGCTACGGGTCTTAGAAGCCACAACGACCGGGGCCGGACCGATGTGTGCCTGTCTGTTGGCTGACTTTGGAGCTGATGTGATTAAAGTTGAGCTGCCTGGGGGTGAAGACAGTCGGCGTTTGCCGCCTTTCCTGCCCAATACAAACCCTCCCGTCTCTGGTGCCCACGCCATTGTGACCCGGAATAAACGCAGCCTGAGCCTTGATCTGCGAACGGCTGAAGGCCAAGACGTATTTCTCAAATTGGCGGCAAAGGCGGATATTGTGGTCGAGAATTTTGCAGAAAGCCACTCGCAGCTTGGGCCAGAGGATCATAGCCCGGCCGGTCGTGATCCGGTCCAACCTGGCCAAAGCCTGAGATGGAGACATAGATCACATCGGGCTTGACTCTCCGCTCGCCCTCATAGCCTATCCCCCATGAAGCTAACGTTCCAGGCACCCACGTCTGCCTAGCGACTGTGGGTGAGGATGAAAGCTTGGTAAAGACCAATGAAAACGGATCTAGGCGCTCATGCCGCCGTCGACCATATACACGCCCCCGGTGCAGTAGCGACTCTCGTCGCTGGCTAGGAAAAGCATCATGCCGGCCACCTCTTCTGGAGAGCCATAACGATGCAGCGGCAGCATGGCGGCGAAGCCTTCTTTGGCCTGACCTGGATCGTCAGGTTGGAAGCCTGCTTCGAGTGAGCGCATCATACGTGTCTCAATAGGGGCCGGGTTGACAGTATTGACCCGAATGCCCTTTGATGCCATTTCCAAGGCCGCCGTGCGCATCAGACCGATGACGGCGTGTTTACTGGTGATATACGCAGATATTCCCGCAGTCCCGCGTACGCCTGCGACCGATGAGGTAATGACAATGGTGCCGCCGCCGCGTTTTTCAATCTCCGGAGCCGCGTACTTCAACCCGAGCCATACTCCGCGGACGTTGACGGCTATGACTTTATCAAATGTTTCAATTGAGTAGTCTGTGATCGGCTTGACCTCGCCTTCAATGCCGGCGTTGGCAAGCAGGATGTCGACCCCGCCAAACCGGTCTACTGCCGCCTGAACATACTGCTGGGTTTGATCGGGTTGCGTCACGTCGGCGGCGCAATAGCCGACTGCGTCACTGCCGATAGTCTGAGCCGCCTGCTTGAGGGCATCTTCGTTCAGGTCAACCAGAAGAACTTTTGCGCCTTCTTGGACGAACAGCTTACCTGCCTGGCTTCCTATGCCGCCCGCGCCACCGGTAATGATCGCAACTTTCCCATTGAGTCGTCCCATGCCCTGCCTCCTGTGTGCCTGTATATATGATGCGCACCGTCTTACTTGGTTTGCTGCTGCTTGGCAAGGTGAATCCAAGTGCAGCCAAATACAGCCAGGTGACAGAGAGATAGGGCGTTGTCTGTCTGGACGCGGCCACCGAGAGTGCGCTAGACACGAGAGGATACACGGCTGGGAAGGCCGACTGTGAACGGATTTCCATACAAGAAAAAAGGGGACAGTATGCCACTACAATCACCGACACTGGATGAGATCGCCGATATTGCTGAGGGATATGGACTGAGTCTGGACGAAAGCGATCTTGAATCGTTTCAAGGGCTGATGCGTGGCACTCTCGAATCGTACGCGCGTCTTGACGAGCTGACCGAACCCACACTGCCGGTGAAGTATCCGCGCACGCCCGGCTTACGCCCGCAACCCGAAGACAATCCGTTCAACGCCTGGTATTGGCGAACGGAAATCACGGGTGCGTCATCAGGGCTACTCGCCGGAAAAACGTTGGCGATTAAGGATAACGTCTGCGTAGCTGGGGTGCCGATGATGAACGGCAGCAGTGTGTTAGAGGGCTACACCCCGGAGATCGATGCAACCGTTGTCACTCGTATCCTGGATGCCGGTGGCACCATTCTCGGAAAAGCGGTGTGTGAGCATTTCTGTAGCTCAGGCGGTAGCCACACCAGCGATACCGGCCCAGTTCGTAATCCACACGATCAAAGCCGTATGGCCGGTGGCTCCTCAAGCGGCAGTGCGGCGCTTGTTGCGGCGAGCAAGGTCGTTATGGCGATTGGCGGAGACCAAGGCGGCTCGATCCGGATGCTGAGCTGCTGGTGTGGGATTTATGGCATTAAACCAACCTACGGATTGGTTCCCTACACCGGAATCGCTCCCATAGAACTGACCATAGACCATGCCGGACCCATGGCACGCACAGTGGCTGACGTGGCTTTGTTACTAGAAGTGATTGCCGGGCCGGACGGTCTCGACCCGCGTCAGCAGGCCGGTTTGCAAGGCGAAGCGTATAGACAAGCCCTGTCCGGAAAAATCGAAGGTCTGCGCCTCGGGATTGTCCCTGAAGGCTTTGGTTGGGAAGGTCTGTCTGAGACGGATGTGGATGAGAGTGTAGAACAATCCGCCTATGCGTTTGAGAAGCTGGGCGCTCAGATCAAGACGGTTTCTATTCCATGGCACCGTGACGGACGGCATATTCTCTTTGCCATATTCCAAGAGGGGGCAACCATGCTGATGGTGCAGGGCTACGGCATGGGCACGAACTGGAAAGGCCACTACACCACAAGCTTGATCGATGCCATGGCCCGCGGTCTTCTGACTCGACCAGACGATTTATCAGAGACGGTCAAGCTCACCATGTTGGCCGGCCAATATATGCAGGAGCGCTACCACGGACGCTATTATGCCAAAGCCCAGAATTTATCCCGTTCCCTGGCTGCGGCCTACGATGCCGCTTTGAAGGAGTGTGACCTCTTAGTGATGCCCACACTACCGCTCAAGGCAACTAAGATTCCCCCTGCAGATATGAGTCGGGAAGAGTATGTGCAGCGGGCGTTTGAAATGGTGAACAACACCAGCCCGTTTAACGCAACCGGACATCCGGCCATGAATGTCCCGTGTGGTATGTCGAATGGGTTACCCATAGGTATGATGTTGATTGGCCGCAAAGGCGATGACGCAACAGTGCTGCGGGCGGCAGATGCCTTTCAACATGAGATCTTCGATGCTCCACGCCCGTCTGCCTCGTAGGGGTGAGGTGACCTCGCCTGGGCGACCGGCCGGTCGCCCCTACTCAGAACGAAGAAAGGGGATAAGCAGCCAACACAGGGCGGTGAAGGCCGCACTGATTAGAACCAGCGGGATAAAGCCGGTTTGGTCATATAGCCATCCGCCCAGCGCATTGGACCCGCTCCGACCTACGTTCAAGGCAGACATCAGTAATGCGAACACGGTGCCTTCGACTCGTGCCGGACACGAACGGGCGGCCAGATCCAGAATAGCCAGGTGCGTAATCTGTGAAATCAGGCCGGAACAGAAAAAAATGAGAACGGCCGACCATGAGCCGATAAGCCCGAGAAAACTCAAAGTTGAGAGGACGCCTAGGGCGACCGCGGTGGAGAGTAAACGGCGCAGCTGATAATCACGAAAGAAGAAAAAGAATATGAGTGCACCGAGCATACCCGCCGCGTTGCTGAGCGCACCGAGGGTGCCGATATACATTTTCGAGAACTGCAGAATATCCCGCTCATAGTAAAAGAGTGGGACGCCGAAGAGTGGACTGAAATTCCACACAAAGAGAAAGCCCGCGACGATCCACACCGGACTTGATCGCGCTGCCGTGCGGAGCGCTGCTGCGGTCTCGAGCGCTGCCGCGGTCTCATGCCAGCGCTCTTGCGTACGTGGAGCTGTGGTTTCACGAACAAAGAAGACGGTTGCCAGCAAGGTCACGAGTGGAAAAAAGCCACAGATGAAAAAGGCTGTTTGTGGTCTGGCGTATTCGGAGAGATAGCCTCCGCCAAGGTGAGCCAGCGTCAACGCTAGTCCCATTGCTGCCCACTGAATGGCCTGGAAACTGCCAGTGAGACCGAGCGGACGGCCGGTTTCGATCATGAGCGCATCGGTCATGACATCCGCAAAGGCCAGGGTAAACGAGCAGGCCATGAGAAGAATGAGGACAGTCGTGTACGCAGGGGGGACAAAGGCAAGGGCGAACCAGCTTGCCATGCCCAGCACACTCATCAGCACCAGATAGCCTTTGCGCCGCGAGCCGCCAAATGGGAGAAAATCGGACAGGAGTCCGTACACAGGTTTAATCGTCCAGCCCAATCCGATCATGGCCCACACAAAGCCCGCCTGGCCGGCAGTCAGACTGAGGTTTTCTTTGAGCAGATACTGAATGGGCAGGTAGGCCAGGCCAGCCGAGAGATCGATTGTGCCTTGAACAAAATAGAGCGCCGCAAAGAAGAGGGCATAGCCTCGGATCCCTTCGCGGCGCAGCGGCTGGGTGGCTAGCTGGAAGGCATGAGAGAGAGAAGCGATAGGTTTCCGTCTCCTTAGTGGACGCGGATGAAGGGCTCTTACTTCCTACGCCGACGTACTCGGCCGCGCCTTCATGGCCTCATACCAACGGACCAGATTCGTCCAGGCTGGATCAAGGCTAAACGTTTTGCCGTGGTGCGCGGTCTCCAAGCCAATAAACAGCATGATATCGGCAATCGAAAAATTCCCGGCCAGCCATTCTTTGCCTTCAAGGCCAGCGTTGACCAAAGGCAAACGATGCATCAGGACTTTGCGTGCCTGGTCGGATACGTCGCCTTTGGACAGCACCATGCGCGACGCAGTCAAATACACGCCGATCTCACACCGCCGTTCCCAGGATCGGGCCAGGGCGCGGCTAACGGGGTCAGTGCCGACCAGTGGCGGATCGGGGTAGAGTTCTTCCAGATACTCCATAATCGGCAGAGTCTCGATCAGCACCGTGCCGTCATCCAGCTCCAGGATAGGGACGCCGGCAAACGGATTCTTCGCCAGAAACTCCGGAGTCTTTTGCTCCCCAGCATACAGGTCAAGTTCTTTTATCGGAATATCCAGCTTTTTTTCCGCCAGATAGATGCGCAACTTGCGCGGATTGGGAGCGCGTTTTTTGTCGAGATATAACAGCATGGAAGCCTCCTTTGTGTGGTGCTGGACCGACTACTCTCGTATTGAGAGTCGCGACTACTGTCTTGTTGAAAGTAGCGTGCGCGGTGCTTGCGTCAACTACTCTTTCCCGGAGTCAGTAATACGTACCGTCGGCGTCCAGTTCCGTTTTCGTCGATCGAGACGGCTCTCTGGTGTCTCACCGTCAAAATTGGTTGTGCGAGATGTGAAATTCGCGGGATCGATGTTTTCAAAGGTATGAACGTTGACGACTGCGTAATCACGCTCATCGATCCGACTCACGACAAATGTTACGACGCCGCAGCGAGAACACACATAGAAGTCGGCAGTTTCATGCCCAAAGCGATACTTGGGAACGAGAGTCTTAGTGATAAGGGTTGCGTTGAGTTCCGCCTCGGGATGCGAGGTATACGTGCCTGCATGCTTCAGGCAAAAGCTACAGGTACACGCCCGAACTGGAATTTCAGGCTCATCAAGCGGCCACAAAAATTCATACCGAATATTCCCGCAGTGACATCCGCCTTCGATGCGTTGCATGCTTGCTCCTTGTCTTTTCCGTTGGTCTCGTAATGTAGCTGTTCTTGCCAGCAGAGAAAAGAAAAAGTAAGGAATCGTAGTGGGCTGAAAATGCGCTGCCTGCGTTATTTGACCACAAAAGACAGTTCCGCCTGTCTACGCTTCTCGGGCCGGACCGTAATCTGGACATCCTGGTCCAACCTGGTCAACAGCCCCATGAGCTTCCCCACGGAAAACGATCCTGAGCGGTTGCGCATCGACAAAGAGACATTCGGCTGTTTGAGCCCCAGAATTTCTCCCGCCTGTGTTTGCGTCAGACCGCGCGCAGTAATCGTTCGATAGATTTGCAGCGTCAAGTGAGCCTTCAGCTGTTCCTGGTCTGGATGAGGCAAGCCGAGATCGGTAAAGACATTGCCGCTACTCTCTTCTACGCTGGGCTTTTTCTTGTGTGTCATGTTAGTTCTGCCTTTCCCGGTAGTCTCGTTCTGCGTCCTTGAGCCGCCGTTTTATTAACGCGAGGTCTTTCTGCGGTGCGGCCTTTCCCGTCTCGACTTCTTTTGAAAGACATGTAGTACATAAATCAAGTCGCGAAACTGCACCGTGTACACCGCACGATAGGCGTCAGCCTGATAGCGTTCAAAAATTTCCACCGCCTGACTGCCGCCAAACCCTTTCAATGGCTTAGTGGCTGGGTCGGTCTCGCCCCGCTGCGCAGCATACAGCGCCTGGCCGATGTCGCGTCGTACCTGCAGCGGCATGGCCCGCAGGTCGCGGCGACTAAACCTGATTCAGACCACTGGTTTGAGTGCTCCAATCATTTTATAAGTATACAAATATTCATATAGTCTGCCAAGATGGTTTTGTTGTGCTCAGCGGCATTACCGACTGGAGGGAGGTTCTTTGTCTCGAGGGGAATGGAGTCAGACGGCCAGACTTGATTAATGGGTCTGTTTTCGGGGACGGCCTTTTGGTAAAGGCGCCACCTTTCGGAGGAGAGCCGTACCTATACCTGACCCCGGAAGCTCCCTACTAATCCTTCCTTGGCAGCTGCCGATGCATTAACTAAGGTATAACGATGCATTTGACGAAGCGTGTTTGCTGTCTACTCCTGGCCTTCTTCTTTCTGGTCCTCAGCCCGACAGGTCTTCAGGCTGACATCTATAGCTGGACCGACGAGAACGGCGTCAGGCGTTACTCCAACGCCACGATCCCCGACACACGGGCCGGCAGCGTAAAGACGTTTCAGCTTGCACCCGGGCCTCCCCCACAGCATAGAAGCATCCCGCTCAAAACCCGCGCCGGCGACCCATCTCGCAAGTTTGTTGATGTGACCTTCGAGAGTGAGCGGGCGACACGCAACGTTTCAATGTTGGTTGATACCGGTGCGCAAATCACCGTTATTGATAAAGCTCTTGCGGAAGCCCTGGATATACAGCCGGAGCAGTACACGCTCATGACCGGAGTGAACAGCACCGTCGTGAGTTGGGTGGGTCGCGTGCCGAAACTCACCCTAGGTTCTGCAGAACTCTCGAACCATCTCGTCGCCGTCAGCCCCAGACCAGGAATCTTCCTGCTTGGGATGGATATCTTAGACCGCCTGTCCCTGTCGGTGACACCCGTCGCACTCGAATTTGCCGACCGTTGGTAGAGCCTAATTCTCCCTTTCCAGCCCTGTGGTGTCGGATTACGCTCCGCTAATCCGACCTACGGGATAAAGATAATAACGTTGCGACCACGCTTCGAGAGATACGGGCTTGGGCATCAGTCCTGCCACAGATTACGATACCGCTCTGTCTGCTCTTCCGTGTCGTTGACCTGCAGCTGTCGTTGGTCTCGTACAGCCTTCAGCTCACGCAACTCGACCTGTAGGGCTTCTTTCGTCCGTTTCCGCAGTAGTTCGTTGGCGACTTCCTGTCGCAGCCTAATTCTCGTCGCATGGAAGTCGGTGACAACTTCCTCACAGGCCGACTTTAGATTTTCTAGCGGTCCGGTGTGAAGCAGACGATACAGGATATGATAGGTGCCACTCAGGAGCTGCACCACGGATGCCTCCATGGCCGCCTTGTCTGCGTCTGTTCGAACGAGCGGCACATAAGTCTGTTAATATGTGGGCTCCACAATGAGCGTCGATAATGCATATCCGACCGGTTGGTCGCTGTTGTCTGTCTCTTGAACTGCGAGCATCATGAAGACATAGGCCGGCTTCTCAGTCGACGAAACGACTTCAAACTCCGGTATTTCGCCAAGCTCTCGAACCAAATAGCTCAGCACCTTCTTTCCGATGGCACTGTCCGCATCAATTTCGACAGCTATTTTCGTCTTAGACTGGCCCGCTCCGGCCTCCGCCCTAGCACTGAGGATACTCAGTGCTCCGACCAGCCACAGCACAACCGAGGCGATGAGCAAGTGAATGAGGTGGTCTTGAAGAATGTAATAGCGATGAGACATGCAGCTACCCCAATTTATGGACCACATTAATAGCTCGGTACCGTCGGAAGTCCGTCCGTTCTCAGTGCGGACATAACAAACTCCGCCCGCAAAGTAAGGGCCTAACGACGTAACGGCGAAGAGTTCTTCCTTTTGGAGCGCCTTCATCAGTGCGGCCCGGTGCTGCTCTAAAGTCTTGAAGGTGCTGGAGACCATGACCCCTTTGCAGTTGGTCGAAGCGGGCATGCTTTCTGCAGCCATTATCTGTTTCTCCAAGACATGGCGGACTGTAGCACCACATCGTAGCCTGGATGCAACGGAGTCGAATCCGGGAGATGCGAGCGAGGTAGCAAGGCCAGGGTGTCGGGGGACACTTCGCTAACCCGACCTACGGGACTACGGTGTTGGCTACTGCTTGCGCACCGGCAGCAACCGCAGCGAGCCGAAGAGAACGAGTCCCGCAAAAAGAATAATAACCAGTTGCCGAGACGCGAACGGCGATTGCATGAGGTGCTGAAAAAGCAAAAGCGCTGCAATATAGGACAGGCGGTGTAATTGTTTCCAGAGGTGAATGCGCAGCGGGCGAGTGATCTTTGGAAACGAAGTCAGCAGCAGGACAATCAGAATCGTCAACGTGGTCAGGCCGGCGCGGAGGTAGGGAGCAGTGAGGATGAACGGCCAGGAGCCCTGTAGATAGGTCGTTAGGGTGAGGGCTGCATGCATACTGGCGAAGCAAGCCGCGCTGATTCCAAAGCTGCGCCGAAAGGCAGTCCACACAACAACGTTGAGGTTTTTTGCCGTCGCATATCGAACTAATCGCAGTGTCGGCGTTGTTAGCAGTGCCACAAAGAGTGCGCCGAGTGCGGTGTAGCCAGTGGCTTGGATCAGCCACAGTTCACGCGCCACGGCGTAGGGCATGAAAACGGCAATTGCTGCAAAGAGCCCGGCGAGAACGATCCCGAGTGTGAAACAAATCCTTCTGGAGAGCTGTTGAGCAGTGGATTGGTTCATGGCTGGAGTTTCTTCTGAGCCGAAAAAGAGCCTCACCCTAGCCCTCTCCCACGGGGCGAGGGAACTAGAAGTGAACAGATCTTGTCAGACAAAGTGGGCATCTTTATTATAATGCCTTGAGGAAATAAATCAGCGCTTTCTTTTCTTCATCCGAGAGAACGGCAGTATCACCATGTCGATTGGAAGGGTTGTGTTGATCGAGAACCGCCTGCAGATCGTGAGCCCGTCCGTCTTGGAGGAGCTGCGGCTCGGACTGAATGCCGAGCAGTGAGGGGGTATCCAGTAAACTCGTTGCCAATTGTGTTTCACCATAGTCTGGAAACACAGCCCGGACGGGGTGCTGGCTTAGATTCGTAAAAGCCGGAAAGGTGTGACAGCGGACACACTGCGCTTTCACAAAGACCTGGAGACCCGCTTGCCCAAGCTCAGGTTTGGATTCTTCAAACCACATCGGGTTCACGTCACGCGGCAGGCTTTTCACATAGCTTTCCAAGAGGATATTGCGTTCTTCCACAAGGCGTTCGTAGCCACGGTAGAGGGTGAGGGCGAGGTGGTCGTTGAGATCGCGAATACGCGGAAAGCTCGCGTCTTTCAGATACGGCGCAGTTCCGGCGATTCCGCGCACGGTCAGTGTATGCAGGAGCGGGCGCTGACCGATGTCGTGCGGGCTGTAGTCGGTCCCGGAATGCAAATGGCAGCTCTGGCAGGCCAGGCCTGCCCGGGTGGACTCGTAGAACGCGCGTTCTCCAGATCGAATGCGTAAGGCCAAGCGACTGAGAGAGTCTGTATCTCCCGTGGCTAGCTCAGCATCAGGCGGTGCAACACCTTCGAAAGCAACCATCTGATTGGAGGCATCATACACGGCCATGGCTCCACCGGCCGGAGAAGAGACTGCCCAATAGCCTGCGCCCAAGTCGGCCACGCCATGCGGGGCAATAAGATCGAGATCTGTACCCGCAATAATGGGCGGCGGTTTTTGAAAGTCGGGCTCTAGCTGCCAGACTTCATCCGTGCCGGCAAAAGCAATCAGCAGGTCACCGTCTTGGCGAACGATGATGCCCATGGGCGAGACGCCACGGTTAAGACTCCCAGCTCGTGTCTGTCGCTCACTGCGTCGGGCGGTGAGAAACTGGCTCACAACGGCCCAGCGGTGGATATCAACAGTCAGAATCTGATCTTGAATAAAATGGTTGCCGCGGTGCTCTTTGCCGTCGGGTCGGTAGTCGGTTGTGGCAAGGTAGATGTGCTTGCCGTCAAGAGCGCGGCCCAGCGTCACCACTGGACGGCCAAGCTGGAGCGGCTGACCGTGTGTCCAGGCCTGGGTTTCCTGGCTGCGTGTAAGCGTGTAGAGCGCGTGCGTCTGTGCGCTCGATATGACCAGGGTGTTGGCGTCAGGTCCGAAAGCGGTCCAATCCGGGGGAAAGTCGAGCGGAACAAATCCCTCTAGGTGTCCGGACGGAAGCGTGAGGAATTGAATGCCTGGTCGCAGGCCGGCAATAGCAACTGCAAGGCGAGTCTCGTCCGGGCTCGTTACCACACGAACCTGAAAGGGAGACAGCGGGATCTGAGAAAGAGCCTCGCCGGCATGAACGTCGACAATCCACAATGCTGAACTATAGCGATGGGTCACCGCCAGACGGCGGCCTTGGTCGAAAAACGCGGTATCTGTGGGTGCGTCTCCAACTTGAATATGGTGTTTCAACCCGGTTCGGGACAGGATGAATAGTTCATCCGTTTCTTCACTAACAGTGCTTGCCAGTCCTTGTTGGGGCGCACTCGCAAACCAACGCGGATGCGCTTGATGCTGGACTACGGCAAACGGTCTTTCGATATGCTGCCCATCAACGTTCAGCTCAATGTGAACAGAGGCTGCGGAATCTGATGGGAATCCATCACGTCGTGGGTCATAGTTTGCCCTGAACAAGCCGTGTCCCAGCGGCTGTGCCGGGAGCGAAATATGCGTATTCAATCCCAGCGTAACCTGCTTGGCGTCTGGGGCGTAAATATAAAAACGCTGCGGCCGGTCGTGAGAGGCAACGGCAGGAAAGACGGCGGGCAGCGATGCGAGTTTGGAACGATCAGTCATATGCTCCTGTATTCCGCGCAGACCCTCGTCCCGCCGGAAAAGATCAAACGTGTGGACGAATTGAGTAAGCGGGACCGCAAGCAGCAGGGCAATAACAAAGGTGGCTTGCCATGCGGAGAGTGGCAGTACCAGCCGGTGTGTCCGGTACAGGGCGATGTTGAGCAAAAGCCAGGCGACAGCGTACGCCGCAAGAAAAGACCAGAACTGGGTACGCGGCCAGAGCGTCCACAACAGCAAGCCGCATATGAAAATAAGGATTTGGGGGGAAACCCGCGAAGAACGGGCAGATTCGGACGAATCAGATGAATCAGTCATGTCAGTCGTGCACGACCATCTCCTGCTGAGGACAACGGCCTTCTCAGCAGGAGAACAAAAAGAGTACCAATGTCTACGGTCTACCGTCTACGAGACATGCGCTCAAGACTGACCAGTGACCAATATTGCATGCCGAGAATGACAACCAGCGGGATGACGACAGCCAAGAGCCCGCCCTACACCAGATGCTGCCTCAGAAATGTTCGCAGTGCTGTCATAAGTTTTTTATTCGGACATAGCTTCAGCTTTGCTAAAGTTCTTTGTCTTCTCATCCCCTCCTTGGAGGGGTGGCCGTCCGACCAAAGGTCGGCGGACAGGGTGGGTTGCCGGGCCGGCTCGAAACACACCCCGTCGCTACGTGGCACCCTTCCAAAGGAAGGCGCTCTCAAGAGGGGAGAAGAATATTGTAGAGTCTCCCTTCTCTCGAACATGCCTCTTCTTTCGTCAACAGTCGAGAGGTTTATCGTGGCGTTCTCTCACACGCTGGGTGTTTTTACATTCTTTTACATCTGCGCCGGTTTCTTTTACAAGCTTTTACGCTTTGGCAAGGACATGTGTAGAACATCTAGTTAGACTCAAGCGTGCACCCAGTATGTAATTTATGGTGGAGGTCACTATATCGTTTCTTCCCACATTGTCTTTGCTCAACAGTCCCGAATCAAAAAGAGGTGGCTTGTCCCAGTCTACCTGGCACTCTTCATCGGGCTGAGTAGCTTTTCTGTCCTGTCAGTGTGGGCCGCTCAATCCGGAAACAGGCGGATTCCCGTCTGGATTGATACCGATCCTTCGTGTGGGGAAGGGTTTGGGCATGATGTGGACGACTGCCTGCCGTTGATACAGGCGTTCAACTCCCCGGAACTTGAGATCGTGGGGATTGGTACGATCTTTGGCAATACCGACCATGACACGGCTGCTGCAATTGCGCGGCGTATAGTCGCTCAGTTTGGTTGTACGCAAGCGCAGCACCTGTGTCCCTCGCACGTTCATGCCGGCGCGCGGAGTCCAGACCAGGGTTTTGTGAAAACTCCCGCTACTGAGGCTCTGCGGCGTATTCTTGCGCACCGCCCGGTCACCATACTCGCGCTCGGGCCGTTGACGAATGTAGCGACTTTTCTCGTCCACTACCCGGAGTTGCGCCGACAGATCGTCCGTGTGATTGCCGTAGCCGGACGTCGGCCGGGACAGCGCTTCCAGCCCACCCCCCTTCTTCCCGTGTCGTTGGGAGATCGTAACTTTGAGGCAGATCCGTTGTGTTTCGATCTTGTCTTGCGCTCCGGTGTTCCCATCACTCTCATTCCGTATGAGGTTGCAGTCAAGGTAACGCTGAATCGCCAGGATCTGGATGACTTATTAACCGGCCCTCCGGTGTCACGCGGGGTTTCTCAACAGGCGTCCGGTTGGCTTCAGTTATAGCGCTGGGTTCTTCCAGACGGACGGTTTCTTCCCGTTTGAACCGCTCGCGGTCGGCTATGTGACGGGATCGCAGCAGTTTCAATGTGATCTGCTCTCAGCGCAAGTGGTGAGTAGACGCGGCATCTGGTCGAGCACGCTCACCGTGGAGGTCTCCAAGCACATACAGAACGGCAATCTAGTCACGTTTTTTATAACGTATCTCCGCAATTCAAGGTGGATCTCATGCAGCGTCTGCAGGCTGGGGTGACGGCAAGGTCTGCAGACAGGGTACCTGCAGACCTTGGAGACGGGGGAACGGAGGCGGACAAACATCAACACCGGGAAAAGGAGAAAATATGACGTGAGGACCGAATATTTTCACGTGCTTGGTGCGCGCGCTTTCCTGCTTGTCCGGGGGGCAGGTGGTTGGGGACAACGACCTTCGATCAAATCGCGCCGGCTGGTAATGGCCCTGGCCATAAAGTCGAGAAACGTTTGTACCCGGGTAGTGTTGCTCAGGTCGGGATGGGTGAGAAGCCAGATATGCTTGCCGAGCTTGGGTCTACCGGGCGGGAGCCGGCGCAAGCTCGACTCTTGGTCGCCAATAAAGCAGGGCAGGACACCAATGCCTAGTCCTACCTTAACGGCTTCGAGCTGAAGGACTGCATTGTTGAGGCGGTGGCGGACCGGCACGGTGGGGAAATTGCTTTCTTTTACCCACTTAGGGTACGTCACCAGATCATCCCAACCGAGCCAGGTCAGACTGGCCGAATCATCCACCGGAGCATCTACAAGATTGTGTTGCGCCAGATATGTCCTCGAAGCGTAGGCTGCGGTTGCCTGCTGGAGCAAACGTTGGCCGACTAAGTGTTCGGGTATATTATCAGTGAGACGGATTGCGACATCTGCTTCACGTTTAGTGAGGTCTAAATGCTCATACGAGACATTGATCTCTAAACCTATGCCTGGATAGGTCTGGGTGAAGGTGGCCAGATCGGGCATCAGGAGTTTCATGCCTAACAGGTCGGGCATGGTGACGCGGAGTTCTCCGGTGAGGCGCCTATCTTGCCCCAGCAGGCGGCGTTCAAGAGCTAGGATCTCTTCTTCGACCTGCTGGGCCGAATCGAGCATGTCCTCTCCGGCAGACGTGGGTGTATACCCTGTTGGTAAACGTTCGAAGAGACGCACCGCCAGCTTTTGCTCAAACGCGCGGATACGGCGGGAGACCGTCGAATTGTCTACATCCAACGACTCAGCTGCCGACCGGATCGAGCCCTTGCGGACAAGGGCAAGAAAGATCCGCAAATCATCCCAATCCTGCATTGCTGCAATTATGCATCAAGAGATTGCGAAAATCGAGGGTAGTAAAGCATATTTGCAATAGGCATAGTAGGAACGAAGTGGTGAGAGGCTCACGCCTGCAGGTAATCGAGAAGAACCGGGTGGTGGTATGGAAGTGTTGATAACCTGCCCGTCACAACGTGACCGAAGCGCGCTCGCTCAGATCTCCGGCCACACTTTTCACCTGCTTGACGCTCCGCTCAATCCGCGCACGCCGTCGCCTGAACTCGATCTTCTCGTCTATACGGATCAGTGTCGAGAATATATTAAGACGCACCATATTGACGCGGTTTTTTACTCGCGCGATGTGGCGGACATTGTTGCTGCAGTGTTGTGCGAGGAGTTCGGCTTTCCCGGCCCCAGCCTGGAGTCCGTCTTTCTGTGTCTGCACAAATACTACGGTCGCCAGTACGAGCCCAATCCGGTCCGGTGTGAATATATTGATCTCGCCGACGAACAGCCTACGCTGACGCGCTACCCGTGTTATCTTAAGCCGCCGTGGCTGAATCTTGGCATTCTGGGATTTAAGCTCGACTCTCCGGACGACCTCCAGCGTGCGCTGGCAGTTGCGCGGCGTGAATATCCGGCCTGGTCGCCGCTCTATTTTCCATTTTTTGAGCGGTATATCGATTGTGAAAAATTTCCGCTGGCCGCCCGCGAGATCATGCTGGTCGAAGACTTTGTTGAGGGACCGCAGGTGACGGTTGAAGGCTGGGTGGTGGATCACCAGCCGCATCTATGGGCTATTACCGACACGAATACCTATCCCGGGACCCGAGTCATTGACAATTTTTCGCTGCCCTCGCGCCAGCCGGCTCATATCCAAGATCAGCTGACCAGTCAGACTATGGCGGCGGTCGACAATATCGGACTGGATAACGGCTTCTTCAATATCGAATTTTGGTGTCATGACAATGCTGTTACTTTGACCGAGGTGAATGGACGGGCGGCAACGTGCTTTTATAATCTGTACCGCAACTGCCTGGGCGCCTGCATCTATGAAGCGGGACTCGCCTTGGCGTGCGGCCGAGACCTGCAACCGCAGCTTGCTCAGACAGACGTGGTTGGGGGGCAATTTAACTTTATTACCTTTGGCGAAGATGTCGCAGAAAACCTGTTTGGCTTTACTCGTGCTGGCGAGATCGACGGGCTTACGTTGTATATCGAACCAGGACAGGAAATTCGTCCAGTGAGTGAGTTTGGCGTCGTCCTGGCGCAGATTGACTTATTCGGTCCAAGCTACGAAGCCATTCATGCCGAAGCCGATGCTTTGCGTCGCCGTCTTCTCAAACAGCCGGCGCATTCTCCCTGGTAAGCAATGAAAAAAAGATAATCCAGTATGTTCCTTGAACTTTGAACTTTGAACTTTAAACTTTGAACTTTGAACTTTTGACTTAATACGATGTGTCGTTTCGTTGTGTATCGGGGCAAGCCGGTGCTGCTGGCTCGTGTCATCAGTGAGCCGGAGCATTCCCTTATAGAGCAGAGTTATCAGCCCAAAGAGATGACGGCCGGGACGGTGAATGTGGATGGTTTTGGAGTAGGCTGGTATAACCGCGCGCTTGATGCCACGCCGTGTGTGTATACGAGTATCCTTCCTATCTGGAACGACCGTAACCTGCCAGGGTTGAGCCGCCATATTGCCTCGGATTGTATTTTGGCTAATGTGCGCAGCGCCACGCCTGGTTTTGGACTTGATCAGAGCAATTGCCAGCCGTTTACCTATGAGCGCCTGCTCTTTATGCACAACGGTTTTATTGAAAACTTCCGGGATACCTTGCTGCGCAAGATTCGTGACTCGCTGCGTGACGAATATTATCGACTCATCCAGGGGACAACCGATTCCGAGCATATTTTTGCCCTGGTGTTGAACTTTCTACATGGCCGAGAGTACACGCAGCAGACGCTCGTAGCAGCCTTACAGGAAACGGTTGCGCAATTATTGGAGTGGACACACGGGCGGCAGATGCATATGGCACTGAATATTGCCCTGTCTGATGGCGAGCATGTCGCGGTGCTGCGGTTTGCCAACAGCTCTCCGGCCCCCTCCCTGTATTATTTGCCGAATAGCCCGGCTTTTCCCGACGGGGTCGTCATTGCCTCGGAAAAACTCTCCGCTGATCCCGAGTGGAGGGCTGTGCCCGCGGGGCATCTGATCACATGCAGCAACGCGTTCGACGTACACGTGACGAACCTGAGTTGTCCGGATGCGACGGAAGCGGCGTAATCGACATGAGTGGCGTAATCGACATGAACGACATAATTGACAGCGCTGACTGCCGACAGCAGATGGTCGAGGCACGCGCGTATACGAAGTCGCTCTTGTTGAACCTGGAAGCGGAAGACTTCTATCGCCAAGTTCACCCTGAGTTCAGCCCCGTTGGGTGGCATCTGGGGCATATTGGGGTGACTGAATCATTTTGGATACTCCAGCAATGTCAAGACGAAGCGCCTCTGGCTCCAGCATACGACACGTTGTTCTCCCCGCTGGATACTCCCAAGCAGAACCGGATCAACTTGCCCTCGCAGCGAGAGATCCTGTCCTATCTAGATGTAGTCCGGGATCGGGTGTTTGCCTTTCTTGAGCAGGGCGGGTGGGAGGCAGCGCATCCGCTGCTGTCTGAAGGGTGCATCTTCAATATGCTCCTCCAACATGAAGAGCAGCACAACGAAACGATGCTCCTGATTCTCAACCTGGGTGCGGCCGCACGATCCGATGCGGATGTCTCCAGCTGTCCGGCCCAGCCCAGCCCTTCCAGTGCGGTCCGGCGCCAAACGTATGCTCGACAAGCGCATTTTCAACGGACGTCTGCTCAAACAGAGATGGTCTGTATTCCTGGTGGACCTTTTGGGATGGGCAGTGATCATGTGACCAGCACCCTGGATAATGAACGGCCACAACAGACCGTCCAGGTTGGGGAGTTTTTGATTGATCGGACTCCTGTTACCAATGCCGATTTCATGCAGTTTATTGAGCGCGGAGGCTATGCTCATCCAGCCTGGTGGAGCCAGGAGGGGTGGTGCTGGTGCACGGAAAACCAAGTCAGACACCCGCTGCACTGGCGTTCGCGTGGCCATCCTAGCGAGGGCGGGTATGGCGGGTATGGTTGGCCTGCTGGTTGGGAGCATTGGATGGAAATCGGTCTCGGTCGAACTGGACCATTAGACCCGACACTGCCCGTGATGTGTATCAGCTGGTATGAAGCCGATGCCTATGCTCGCTCGGTTGGCAAGCGTCTGCCCACGGAAGCTGAGTGGGAAAAGGCCGCCGCGTGGGATTCCAACAGCCACGGCGAAGGTGCTGGCCGGCCTGACTGTCTCGACATGCTGGGCAGTGTATGGGAATGGACGCATACCTGGTTTCACCCGTATCCGGGTTTTCAGGCCTTTCCATATGCAGGCTATTCGGTTCCGTATTTTGACCAGCAGCACCGCGTCCTGAAAGGCGGATCATGGGCAACGCGGTGGCATGTTGCGCGGACAACGTTTCGTAATTGGTATCACCCTGGGATGCGGGCGATCTTTGCGGGCTTGCGCTGCGCCAAAGATTCTACGTCTCTACCGCCTCACGCCGTGAGCCGGCGCACTCTTTCTTGACTGATAGTGAAAGTAGAGATTTCCTATGCAAGCTGCATCGCACGACACGCATCGTCTGCAGATTACCACGCCAGGCGAGATTCGTTCGCAATTCCGTGAGGATGTGGCTTTTGGCCTGAGTCAAACACAGAAAACGCTGCATCCTAAATATTTTTACGATGCGCACGGCTCACAGTTATTTGAAGACATCTGTCAGCAGCCGGAATATTATCTCACCCGGACGGAGGCACACATTCTACGCACCAATGTCGCTGATATCGTGGAGCAAACGAACGGGGCTATGCTGGTCGAATTGGGCAGCGGCAGCTCTGTGAAAACCCGCTTCCTGTTTGACGAATATCAGCGCCGTGACCACCTCATGCGCTATGTGCCGATTGATATTAGTGCCTCAATGCTCCAAGAGGCGTCGCACAGCTTGCTCAACGATTATCCTACGCTGTCCATTAAGGCATTGGCCACGGACTATCTGAGCGGGCTGACCGCTTTGCCGAACACGCGTCCCCGGCTTGTCCTTTTCTTAGGCAGTAATCTGGGGAACTTCAGCCCGGCAGAACAAGCTGAACTTTTTCAGCAGCTAGCTGCGGCTCTCCATCCTGGGGA
Organism: Binatia bacterium; assembly: GCA_963666315.2. Taxonomy (GTDB): domain Bacteria; phylum Desulfobacterota; class Binatia; order Bin18; family Bin18; genus Bin18. Next base: position 1,350 of record CAXXHG010000014.1, on the reverse strand, counting down.
TCAATTTTTGCTGGGATTGGACCTGCGGAAGTCTGTTGCGGTTTTGGAAGCGGCGTACAACGACACCGCCGGAGTCACGGCGGCATTCAATCTCAATATCTTGCGTCATATTAATCGCGAGCTCGGAGCGGATTTCAACCTGTCCCAGTTCTCTCATCTGGCCTTTTATAACCAGCAGCTGCATCAAATTGAGATGCATCTGCAGAGTCAGGTTGCGCAGGAAGTGACAATTCCTGACCTCGACTTGCAGGTGTCGTTTCGTGTTGGAGAAACGATACATACGGAGATCTCCCGGAAATTTGATGCCCAAGAAGTCCGGAAGCAATTGACTGGATACGGATTCCATTTTCAAGCGCAATGGACGGATGCGCAACAGCTCTTTGTGATGTACCTCTTTCGTTACAACGGACCGTCTACTGCCAGCGACACATGACTGGCGCCGTACATGTGTCACAACTCTTATTGATCGCCACAGGTGGGACGATCAGCATGGTACGTGACGGACAGACGGGGAAGAGTGTGCCCGCCCTCACTGCTGAGGAGCTGCTGGCCCGGACGTCAATCGATACGGAGACGGTTCGCTGTCTGGATCTTCCCTATCCCGATGCTGTCATATCGTCAGGGACCGATTTGCTCAGCCTTGCGCAGGGCATAGCCCATGCAGCCCAAGACCCCGTCCGTGGTGTCGTGGTGACGCACGGTACGGATACGCTCGAAGAGGTCGCGTATGGCATTGATGAGATGCTTGCTGGGGTGTTTCCGATTGTCTTTACCGGAGCCATGCGACCCAGCTGGGCGCCGGAATTCGATGGGATTCAAAACCTTGAGCAGGCCCTCCAGGTGGCCGCTTTCGTTCCCGCAGAGTCTGGCACGCTGGTGACAATGCGGGCTGAAATCTTTGAGGCCTGGAGTGTGTATAAAGCCGACACGCAGGCCCTGGATGCCTTTACCGCGCGGCGGGGAGCTGTGCGTGGTCGAGTCGCTGGGAAGCAGATTGAGTTTTCCGGGCCCGCGTTCCCGCGCTCCCGTTTGAGCCGCATCCCGCCAGTCTTGCCGTCTTCCGTACCAATACTGACGGTGGGTATGGGAGATGACGCGGCGCTGCTCAGGAACTTGGCCGCAAGCGATGTGCTCAATGGACTTGTTGTTGCAAGCATGGGAGCGGGCAGTCTCCCGCCAGCGGCGTCGGAACACCTCTTTCGTTTGGCACACACCGGAGTGCCCGTTGTGTGCTGCTCGAGTGTCCCGAGCGGGCCGACAGAGATCCCTGACTATTATCCCGGAGCCTATGCTGGGTTGCGCGACGCGGGCATCCTCATCGAAGACTACCTCTCACCGCGTAAGGCCCGC
>CAXXHG010000013.1:0-36079 GCA_963666315.2 Binatia bacterium | reverse complement strand
TTCCGCGTCGTGGCTATTCCACTCGTGTTTGGATCTTGTGGCGCTTGTCCGATCAGATCGCTGAAGCGCAGTTGTCCAGCTAACGCCAGGGCACGCAGCCGCAGGCTCACCAGCTCAATTCTGTCATCACGGTCGTAGCCAAATGCCTGACGATGGGCTTGGGTAAATAATTCGGCCAGGTCTGTCCGCAATTCGTCCGGACTGACCTCGGGAAACGGCAGCGTCATTTCAGCGACCTGATAGCCATATTTCAGATCAATCTGTCGCTCAAATCGTACCCGGTCGGCAGCAATGCCTTCCTGGGTCAATTCTATGCGCGCATTGGATTCCAAAACTTCGTACTCCTTCAAGATGACCTGAGGATCAATCTGATCCAGAGCGAGCACCACGCTGCGCAGATAGTCATGGCGATAATCGGCCAGCAACAACCCCAGCGTACTGAATAATCCCGGATAGAGCGGGATCTGGACCTGGGTCATGCGCAAACTCTCGGCTAACTCGGCGGCATGTATCGGCCCCGCCCCGCCAAAGGCCATAAGCGTAAACTCACGCGGGTCGCGGCCGCGTTCGGTCGAGACGGCTCGCAGGGCGCGCATCATGGTCGCATTGGCGACCTGGGTGATGCCATATGCGGCCGGCAATACGTCTAAATTGAGCGGCCGGGCAATTTTCTGTTGGATGACGTCCCAGGCGGCCTGGCGGTCTATCGCCAGGCTGGAGCCCGCGATCGCCTCAGGATTCATATAACCCAGGACGACATTCGCATCGGTCACTGTGGGTTCTTGTCCGCCGCGGCCATAACACACCGGGCCCGGATCGGCACTCGCACTGCGGGGCCCCGCCCGCAGTGCACCGCCCTCGTCTATCCAGGCGATGCTCCCGCCGCCGGCACCGACCTCGACAATGTCAAGAGACGGCACCCGTAGGGCATGACCCGCGCCGCCGAACAGGCGGGTGGTCATGGTTGCTCCGGCGCCGATTTCACCCCCTGGTTTTTCGAGCGGCAGTCCATTCTCAATCAGGCAGGCTTTGGCCGTAGTGCCGCCCATATCAAACGACAACACTTGGTCTTGGTGCGTTTCCGTCGCCAGCCGGGCCGCGGCGAGCACGCCGGCGGCAGGACCGGATTCGATCATATAGGCCGGTCGGCGGCGTGCGGCTTGGGCACTCATGATGCCGCCATTGGATTGCATGATCAGCACCCGCTTACTAAAGATTGAAAGATGCTGCTCCAGCTGATCGAGATATCGATCCACAACCGGGATTAATGAAGCGTTAATCACCGTAGTGCTGGTCCGTTCGTATTCGCGAATTTCGGGATGAATATCGCACGACAGACAGACTATCTTCTGCGGCGCTAATGCCGCGATGAGCCGACCAAGCTGTCGCTCGTGGCTGGGGTTCAAATAGGAGTTCAGCAGACAGACGGCGATAGCCTCAACCTCCGCAGCCAAGAGTTTTCTGATAACGACTTCGGCGACGGTGAGGTTAAGCGCTTGCTCCACACTGCCGTCGCCCAGTATACGTTCCTCGACCTCCAAGCGCAGCGAGCGCGGAATAAGCGGCGGCAGCCGGTCCCAGTCTACGTCATAAATATTGGGCCGCCGCTGGCCGCGCATCTCCAGTTCATCCCGAAAGCCCTTGGTCATAATCAGTCCGGTCCGTGCCAGCGTGCCTTCGATCACCGCATTCGAGGCGATAGTGGTCCCGTGCACAAAGCCTTCGACCTGAGCCTGGGCATCAACCCGGCGCACACAGCCGACGATATCCGCGCCCACTCTGCCGAGCAGTGACAATACTTTTGTAGTCGTCAGATGCCCGTCGTCGCCAACCACAATCACATCAGTAAAAGTCCCGCCTATGTCAAAGCCCACGCGCATATATTCATCCATTCAGGTTAGAAATCGCAGAAATCTAGGGCGGGTTAGCAGAGCGTAACCCCCCAAAAATGGTGGGTCTGCAGGACGGCTGCAGGACCCACCCTCCCTTTAATCTGCCGCAGCAGCCGGCTGCCCTCGCTTGGCCCGCAAAGCCTCAGTCTCCCCAATATTGATCTCGGCCGTCTCAACATCAATCACCACCCCGTACTGCTCGCGCGCCCTCAGCACCGAAAGCTTTTCATCTCGTACATCGGCCAGGACCTTCTCCGGCTCACGCTCAAACGGATCACCATGCCCGCCTGAGCCGGACACGACATGATAAATGCGGTCTCCAGGTTTGACTTCAAGATGCATATGGGCCGTGCGCGGTAATTCGGTATTATCGGTTTCCGGATTCAAAATATTCTTGGATAATGCCCCGGCTGCTCCTCCCGCCATGCCGTCGGACGCCCGTACGAGTCGATTCGTGCGTACCATGACTTTGCCCGGCTGGAGGAAACGCCATTGTTTATAGATGGAAACCGATCCACGATATTTGCCTGCCCCGCCGGTATCCGGCACATACCCAAAGCCGTCCACCACAAGCGGAAACTCTCTTTCGAGCAGTTCAGCCGGAACCGTGCCGTAGGAACCAAAGGCCATAGGCGCAACGCCGTCAATGCCGTCTTTTCGAGGCCGACCGCCCCAGCCACCAAAAAATATATCCATGACCGCAAACGGACTTCCATCCGCCCTTACACCAGTGAAATGTAAGACATCGCCGCCTTCGCCAGGAATAGGAATGCGATCCGGTAAGGCTTGGGCCAGCGCTCGGAAGAGCATGTCAAAGACGCGAAAGAATAGCGGTGCACGTCCGCCGACTGCAGCCGGAAAGCGCGGATTCACCAAGGTTCCCAGTGGCGCAATCACCGTGATAGGTCGGATAAAACCAACATTGGTTAGCGCCTCAGGACTGACAATGCTCTTAACCGCTACATAGACGGTGGCTTCCGTCATGCTGAGCGGGAGGTTGATGGCACCTCTGGCCTGCGGGCCAGTGCCGCTAAAATCCACGTTGAGCGTGTCCCCCTTAGCCCGGAGAACCACCTTCAAAGGCAGCGACACGCCATCCGAACCGAAGCCGTCATCCTCAAAGACATCTTCATACACATATTCACCTGCCGGGATGGCACGAATCGCAGCTCTGGTGGCATTTTCTGCATAATCGATTAAGTAGTCACAGCAGGAATTCAAGGTTTCCAGCCCATATTTCTCGAGTAGCTCTTTGATCTCTTGCTCGCCACGCCAACAGCCTGCAATTTTTGCATCCATGTCGCCGAGCCATTCTTCCGGCACCCGCACATTGGCCAGAATAGTCTCCAGGAGGGCTTCGTTGCGTTCGCCGCCGCCGTAGAGTTTGATCAGCGGTAACCGTAGCCCTTCTTCAAAAGTTTCGGTGCACTGGCTGCTGAAGCCGCCGGGGAAGCGTCCGCCGATATCCGTATGATGCGAGTAGGCCAGGGTAAAGGCAACTAATGTATCCGGTTGCTCCTTTGGAGCTTGAGGGTCGCGCCAAAAGGTCGGCGCAATAATCATCACATCCGGCATATGGGTAATCCCGGTGTATGGGTCGTTGACAACGATGACATCCCCAGGCTTAAACGTTCCGTCATATCTTTTGAGCACATAAGCCATGACGGCAATGAAGAATGCCAGCTGAAACGGAGCGGCATACCCTTGGCCTATCACTCGGCCTTGACCGTCACAGATCGCCGTCGCAAAATCTCCCGTTTTGACCATAACCGAGCGGCCCGTCTTCCATACGGCCATGGCCATTTCCTCAGTGATAGAGGCGAGTTCGTTTTTCACAACTTCGACCAGGATGGGATCGAATTTTCGTTGCATACTTCTCCCCAGTGTCGTGCATCTCGTGTCCTCGGATTCCGCAGCATCGAGCGTCCAGCACTCACCAATCACACCCCAGGCCGGACCGCAACATAGCAATATGGTTTGAGGCCGAGCTAGACTCCGCTCATCCGGCCTAAGGGATCTACCTACGGGATGGGCCTCGGGCGCGGAACGGAGAAGAAGGCAAAGACCGCTAACAAATGCCCAGGCGGTCAGACTCATGAATCCTTCAAGCTGATAGACGTGTATGCGGAAGAAAGGCTAGGAGGGAAAGCCCGAACGAGGGTATGGGTTTTTAATACGAGAAAGGAAGCTGTGTCATACGTGACACACCAATGTCCTCTTTAGGCTGCCTGCTTATTCGAGTCCAGTGTGGCGCCTGCAGCGGATGCTGCGACCGGGAGTTGGACGGTAAAGGTCGTGTTGCTGCCTGGCGTGCTGGAGACGCTAATGGTTCCCTTGTGAGCGTGCAGGATGTGCCGTGCACTGGCGAGGCTCAGACAATGTCCACCAGAGTGATGACCGATATCCGGGCTGTGAAACTCATCAAAAATGTCGGATATGATGTCTGCAGCAATACCCGGTCCCTGATCCGTCACGCTGAGCGAAATCTTTTCGCCTGCCCGTGTCGTCTGTAGCTGTACACCGCCGTTATCCGGGCTAAAACGCAGGGCGTTATGAAGAATTGTCTTGATGACCTCTTTTATCTCAGCAGCATCAAACGGCGCGACTGCTGTCTCAGTCAGCTGTTCTTCAATGCGAATATTTCGCTCTTCTGTCAAGGCTGCCATCTCACACACAGCAGCCCCTGCGACGACGCTGATATCTCCCGCACGGATATCCATCTGGACGGTATGGGATTTGAGGGCGCTTAATTTTGAAACCTTCTCAAAGAGTGACTACAGCCGCATCGCACTGATGAGAATTGCGTCGGCACAATCGAATCGCTCTTCACGGCTTACGTCTTCTTCCTTGAGCATCCCGGCTGAGAGGATGAGCCCATGCAGGGGCATATTCGTGTCGTGGCTGAGAAGAGAGAGAACCCTCGTTTTCAGCGCGTCGACCTCTTCGACTGTTTTGACACGGACATAGACCTGTACCTTGGCAAGCATTTCAGCTGCGTTAAAAGGCCTGGTACTATAATCGTCTGCTCCTGCCTCGTACCCCTCGAGCCGTTCCGTAGCCATGGCTTCGGCCTACACCATTACGATTTTTGTATGCCGGAGATCCGGCTCAGCGCGCAGCCTGCGGCACGTCTCTTAGCCATCCATCCCGGGCATCATAACATCGAGAAGAATGAGGTCGGGTCTGAACGCTGGAGCACACAGCAACGCTTCTTTCCCTGTGGTGGCGTTGAGGATGTCATAGTCATCCTCAAGGAGTTCCTCCAGAATCACAAGGTTGGTAGGATTATCATCCACGGCTAGAATGCGGTGTTTTTGTGACATGCTACTCCCTTTTTATAGAGCGATTGTTGGACTGAGTTGTTGTTCTTCAGCTGCAGGGAGGGAACCTGCAGTCGAATGCGCGAGTTCAACCAACACACAGCTTCCCCACCAGCATGGTTTTCGGCCCAGATACGGCCTTGGTGCGCTGTTATGATCTCGGGGCAGATGGCGGCCCCCGCCCGGAGACCTAACCCCGTTCCACCAGCCCAGGACTGGGTGATGCTGGACTGAATAAACTTCTCAAACACAGCTTCAAGTTCCTGGGCTGGAATTCGGGGGCCCTGGTCGCGTACCGCGATTACGACCCTCGAAGAATTCGGCGTTATCGTAAGCGTGACAACACTCTGCTCAGGCGTAAACTTCATGGCGTTATTGAGTAGATTGCGGATGACTTGCTGAATGCGCGTGGCATCCAGGTTCAGGGTAACGGCCTCGTCCGGGAAGTAGCTCTCCAAGGCAATACCGTGCTCTGCTACGAAAGACTGAAACTCCTCAACCACCTGGCCCACGACCAGAATGAGATCCGTCGGCTGGAACTCAAAATACATCTTGCCCGCTTTAAGTTTGGCCAAGTCTAAGAGGTCATTGAGCAGAGCGAGCAAACTATTGCCGCTTTGCTCTATCTGCTGGAAATAGGATTGTATTTTCTCTGCGGGCGCGGTTGTAGTTTTGCGCAGCCCGATCTGCGCAAAACTCAGAATGCCGTGCAGCGGCGTGCGGAGTTCATGCGACATATTGGCCAGAAAGACACTTTTGGCGTGGTTGGCCTGTTCCGCGGCTTCCTTGGCTAATGCGAGCGCGTCGTGTGCTTCTTGTAACTCGGCTGAGATCAACGCGGAGTTTACAATCGCGTCAGCTTGAGCGCCAGCCGTTTCTTGGACTTGTCGCCGGGCTTCGTCAATTTCCCTGCGCAATGCGTGCAGCGTCCCCTGCAGCTTCTCCGCTTGGAGGCCGTCTTTATTACCGACCAGGTCTTGAAGCTGATCGAATGCGGGAAATATGAGATCCATGATAGTTAACGATAGTGAACTGCTAAGCGCTCTTCCGAATCGTCGCCGTCCATCTCCCGTTCGTGCTGTCCAGCTGGAGCAGATCGTGGCCCGTCTTCTTGCACCACGCTTGGACATCAAGTGGGAAAGCCGGGTCATCCACTGTGGCTAGGCCCACAAAATGGGTGGCTCCACAGATTCCAGCATACGGACAGTCGATGAGTTCTTCTTGGCGAATACCCATGAGTGACATGGACATGGAACATAAACAGATTTGTACGTCGGTTTCCCGGGCCATGGCGATAAAGGTGGGCAAGTCGGCCGCCTGTTGCTGCTTCATCACGTGGGTGATCATTTGCCGGCCTAAGCCGCCCATATCCATTTTCGACAGCCTGCGTTTGTGCAGTCCGCCGGGCGGCATCCAGCCGAAGACTTTCTCCATAAAACGTTTCCCTGGACTTTGCGGCCCGGCCTTTTTAAGCGCCGCCGTGCCCCAAAAGGTAAAGAACGTGGAGACTTTCATGCCCGAAGCCGCAGCGCTCGTGGCGATCATGAACGCCGCAAGTAGCTTGTCCAACTCTCCACTAAAAACACACATGCACAGCGCGTTCGGATCCGCTGCCGCTTTACACTGTTGTTCGAGTTTGGCCACGCGTTCTTTGAGTTCGTCTTCTACAGTTGGATCCAGCGTCGGTTCGGGACTGGGTATTACACTCATATCTTTTTATGTCCTTTGGCTATTCGCTCAGCAGGCATACTCTGCTGATGCTCTTCTAGGGATCAATCGGAAAGAGCTTCGTGTTCTTAAGAACGCTGTGAGTCCTGCATTCTCCTTTTTCCTATGCCTCGTGCGAGGAAGAATGTGCGGCATCAGACGTCCGTAGCCTGGAGACGATATCTGCAAAGGGATCGCTTAAGAGATAATGGGCATCGGCGCCTTGGCCAGATCTGCCGGGCGCCTTCGACGGTAAGCACACTGGTTCAAAGGCGGGGCGAATGTATTTCTAGAATCAGTTTTGCCACATGTATGAGAAACACGGCCTGGAAGCACGGGATAACCGTTGTGGCTAGGTTCGGCAGCCTGCAACGGCGTTTAATTATTTTCAGTGTCGATGAATAAAGGGAGCTTGTGTTGATGTTCCAGAATGGCGCTCGACACGGCGTGCCGTATATCTAACGGATTGTCTATTCCGTTCTTTCATTACAACTCCGCTATAACTCGACTATAACTCCGTCGTGGTGTGATGAAGCGCGGGACGCTGAATAAGGCCTGCGCTTTCTAGCGAAGACAGGAATTCGGCAATATCATTGGCCGCTGGTTCCGGACCAACATCATAAGCGTCGCAAACCGCGTTCAGCACCTGACCCAGCGGCGTCTGTCCATCGATCAAATTCAAAATCATGGCACTGACCGTATCGAGCGAATAAATCGCATCAGGATGACCGACTCGATTCCCGATGGGAACAATAAGCGTTTCTTCCCCAATACTCCGCACAACAAGATCCTGCAACCAAGTCCAAGAGCGAGCACACGCCCACTTGCTGCGCTGCCACAAATTGTATAGATCCAGCCTACCGTAGGGTACACATGGGTACAGTAGGCTGGGGACGTCGACGGGGGGAGGGCGGACTGCCTGGGGCTAGTTGCTGAGAGTCAGCTGGGTGTGGCTGGGGCTGTTAGCGGGCACGGCCCACCCCTTTGCGTGTATTACGAATGTTCCTGACGACACAGTGTCGGTGATCGACTCGGCCACCAACACCGTTGTGGACACGAAGCACCGCAGACTTTTAGAGTAGCCCCCACTCTAGACGGAAGAGTAAATGATCAGACTCCGCGCAGGCTGATGGTGACAGAACGGATCGTTTTATTTTTCCCGTGACTAAGCGAAGCGCACGCTAGATCAGCGTGCGCTTCGCTCTCTCGAAACCGTAACTTTCTGTTGAAATGCATCCGCTGGTCCGTACCGCCGGTTATAAAGGGCGCATTCTCCTCTGAAGAAAAATCTTTAGTGCTAAAAATTCTTAAGCTGCTACTCAGTGTCCGCTGCCACCCCTTCATCGGCACTTGCAGGCTCGGTATCCGTTGCTGCACTCTCATCAGTATCTACAGGCTCAGCGTCCGCTGCCCGCCCCTCATCCGTTTCTCCAGGCTCGGTCGCCGTTGCTGCAGGCTCGGCTTCCGTTGCCACACCCTCATCGGAAACTGGCTCTGCCTCACAACTCATAGAAGCTAATGTAAGCGTCACAGCCAACGCTGTAAGTTTTAAGATCTTGAGCATGTCAACTATCCCTCCCTGTGCTCTTGGCACCTTGCCGGAGAAAACCCAGGACGTAAGTCCAGGGGAATCTATTATCCACCCCTATCATTGCCTTTCTGTCGTTATGTTTCTCGCCGATTTCCCACAGCCTGTCAAGCGACTCGAAAGAGAAATATTCGAGAGAGCGAAGTTGCAAAATATGCGCTGGGGTCACGCAAGCGTCTACCGATTACGGCGGATAGAACCCCCTGAGGTCAAGCGTACAGGGTGTCAGGAGCGAGGCAGATACGTAGTGGACGCGGGTGACGGTCTCTCTTGGCCAGATCTCTGCGCAACCGCAACAGCAAACGGCGCTACGCTTTGACCATGGCGATAGCTTCAATCTCGATCAGGAGCCCATCCAGCGCCAGGGCCTGAACGCCGATCAGGGTGCTTGCCGGGGCCTTGTCTTGCGGCAAATACTGACTGCGCACCTCGCGAATCATGCCCAGCATATCGGTCTGATAATTCACGATATAGATATTGGTTTTCAGTACGTCCTCGAAAGTCGCGCCGACTGCCGCCAGGGCCGTTTTCAGGTTTTCAAACGTTTGTACCGCCTGGGCGCGCAGATCGCAATTCCCAATCAGTTCGTTTTTTTCATTAAAAGCGACCTGGCCGGAAATAAAAACGAGCTTACCCTCAGTCGCAGTCACAACTTGAGAGAACCCCGCCAGAGACGGCATGCCGGCTGGATTCAGAAATTCTTTTTCCATCACTCCCTCCAGACTCTAGGCTGGGTGGCAGCTACTCTTTTATACCCGCACTTCGTAGTAGGCGTTAAACGGGTTATCGAAATCGTGCCGGGTAAAGCGGCTGAAGCCCACCTCAGCCGTCATGGCCCGCGCAACCTGCTCATTAAACCCCAAGGTCCCAAGGCCGGCGCCGCCTGGTTCAGACAGCGCGGAAGACATGCAGCCCATCACCGAAAAGGCGTACATCAGACCCGTCATGGGATTCTTCTCGAGATTTTCTTCAAACGTCGGGGCACTTTTAATATCCGCGATCAGCCAGGTGCCGTCCGGCTTGAGCGCCGTTCGAATAGCCTGAATCATTGCAGCCGGATGCGCCATATCATGGATGCAGTCGAATGTGGTGACAAAATCGAAACTTGCATCAGACGGAAGTCCGTCCTGACTCGCGTCGTGCAAGAATATATTCGTCAGCCCAGCCCGCTCTTTATTCGCCTGTGCCCGGGAAAGCGCGTATTGGGAGATATCGTAGCCGTGAAAGTTTGCGTGAGGATACGTCTTGGCCATTTCAATCAGCGCGACGCCGGCACCACAGCCCACATCTGCGACTTTCGCTCCAGCCTGGAGCTTCTCAACAACACCCTCAAGTTGTGGCAGTACGACCGGAACGAGCGCGTGACGATACCAAGGCGCAAATACGCGCTCGATGCCCTGCGCCCCCTCAGGTCCACGCGCATCGTACGGTAAACCCAGGCCCGTTTTAAACGCTTCGGGCAGTTTCTTGAGTATGGCCATGCGTTGCGGCAGGTCACCGAAAATCCCCGCGGCAAACTTAGGACTGTCCTCATCGGCCAACACCATAGCCATCTCTGCCGAGAGCTCAAAACGCTCCTCTTGGTAGTCGAGCAGTTGTGCCGCAGCCTGACCGCGCAGCCACTCTCGGACCCAGCGTTCGTGCAGGCCCGTCTTTTGTGCCAGTTCTGCACTGCTGAGGGCGCCTGCCCCGTTCAGCGCCCGATACAGACCGAGTTTGTCTCCGAGATGAATCATGGCCGAAATCAACGCGCCGCTCAGCAGACCAAAGACTTTTTGACCGCTGGCTTTGAGTTTTTCGGGGTCTACGGGATTAACCGGACCACTAGAATTCTGGTTCGTTGGCATGTTCGCTTTCCCTCACGTAGGGGCGAGGTTACCTCGCCCGGACAGGGTGACCCTGCCCCTACACGGCAGTTTGAACGTTCAACGCCCGACCTACATGCCGCTAATCAATTCGAGAATCGTTCCGTCTGGGTCTTTGAAGCACACCACGCCGATTTCTGCGCCATCCGGTCCCTTTATTTTGTGAAGCGGAGCGACAAACTGAACATCCATCTTCTGCAGATCGGCGTAGGTCTTGTCGATATCGTCCACGGTGAATGCGATACGGCAAATGCCGATATTATTGAGTGAAGAGTAGGGTTCGCCCTGTGGAGGCGGGTCAATAAACTGGACCAGGTCGAGCACGGGCGCACTGGCATCATCGCCCAGGCGCATAAACACGCCGCGCAGTTTACGCGCATCGAGTCCCAGCGCAGCACCTATGCTCGGATCGTCAAGCGTAAAGTCGTTCACCTTATTAAAACCAAGCTGTTCATAAAAGCCGATAGACCGCTCCATATCCCGGACACAGATATTGACGTGGAAAAGCTTTTCTAACATCGGGCTCACCTCCTATGCAAAAAGGGAGGGGCGGTTCACGAACCGCCCCTCTCGTTGTCTCTTACGCTGCAGTGAGCAACGCGGCCGGTTACGCCTGACCCGAGCGTAATACTTGGCCCGGCATGGCGCCGGTATGCTTACCATCGTCATACAGCACCTCGCCGTTCACGATGGTGTAACGCACGCCTTGGGCTGGCATGACTAAGCGCCGGCCGCCACCCGGCAGGTCTGCGCGCATTTCTCCGCGCCGAGCCGAACCAACCGTGTTGTAGTCAAAAATCGCGAAATCAGCCGCCATACCCGTTTGGATCTTTCCGCGCGTGGTCATACCATAGAACGCAGCGGGCTCGGAGGTAATGCGTTTGACCGCATGTTCGAGACTCAGCACCTGTCTGTCACGCACCCAGGTACCGAGCAGATAGGTGCAATAGCCCGCGTCACACAGCATATCCACGTGGGCTCCGCCGTCCGACAAGCCGACCATCACCTGGTCGTGCGTAATCAGTTCAGGAATACGGTCTTCGTCGGCATTGAAGAGCTCATACGTGTACTGCAGTTGCAGATCGTCTTCGACGCACAGATCCAAGAACGTATCGAGTCCGTCTTTTCCGCGCTCTGTGGCAACATCGGCCACGCTCTTGCCGATCAAGGACTGCAGGGCAGGATTTCCGACCTCGTGAACAATGGCGCGTTCCCACTTGCCCGAAAAGACCTTGGGCGATTCCATCTCCTTGCGGAATTCCGCCCGGAAAGACTCACCCCGATAAAATTCCTGCTGTTTCTCAACCGGCTGATCAAACGCCGGCTTCCAGCACGGCAGGTTGGCGAAAATAAACGGTTTGCGCAGATCAATCTGGATAATGAGCGGACGGCAGGTTACCTGCGGAATCGCCCCCTTCTTAAACAGAGGCTCAATCGTGCGAAGCGTATTCAGGGCCGCCTCAGGCTGATCATCCCGGTTCAGCAGCGCCAGCCAAGTCACCTGGCGGCCGCTTTCGGTCAGCAGCAGGTCTAATAAGGCATGCTCTGTTTCGTCAACAATGGAGACGCTATTTGTCAACGCAAGTTCAATACTGCCTTTGCCCAACTCTTTGAGCGCGTTGCAGTATGCCTTGAGTTCGTCCCGGCTGGCATTGCGGCAGGCAATCGGACGGCCTTTGTAGCCAATATGCTGCGCGACGTTCGTGGTTGAGAAACCAAAGGCACCCGCGGCCACGGCTTCTTTAATCAGGGCCTTGATTTGGGCAGTTTCCTCGACTGTGGCCGACCGCTCCATCGACTCTTCACCCATCACAAAATGCCGAAACGGGGTGAGTGCGGCCATGAAGCCGATGTTGATCCCACTGCCGCGCTTGTCTGCCGCGTCCATATATTCGGGGAAGGTTTCCCAATCCCAGGTCACGCCCTTGCCCAACACCTCAAACGGAATGGCTTCGACATTCACCAGATCCCAGGCCGCGATGTCGTGCGTTTCGGGTTTACACGGGGCAAGTCCCACGCCGCAGTTGCCCATGACCAGGCTGGTGACGCCGTGCCAGGACGAGGACGTAATAAGCGGATCCCAACAAATCTGGGCGTCATAATGGGTATGCGGATCAACAAATCCAGGAGCAACAATCAGATCGGAGGCATCCACGACCTTCTTAGCTCCATCCGTCATTTTTCCATTTTTCTCAACCTGGGTAATTTTACCATCGACAATCGCAATATCCGCCCGATAGCGCGCCGCACCTGTTCCATCCACAACGGTCCCATTTTTAATCAATAGATCATACGCCATGACTTACCCTCCTTTTGGCTCCGACAACGTTTTGACTCTGGGGGCTAGGTGTTGGAGATTAGGGATCAGCTTCTTCTTTTCCTACCCCTAGCCCCTAATCCCTAGGCCCTCCTTCTAATCCCCAATCCCTCTTTTAAATGACCCCTTCTTTCTCAAACGCATCCATTTCAGCTTGGGTTAACCCCAATAATTCCTTATACACATAGTCGTTATCTTCCGCGTAACACGGTGCGGCGCGCTCAGTCGGCCCGCCTTGGTTGACCGTGGCATTCGTAAAATGAAAAGGAATGTCCTTCACCGGCCAGGTGCCGATCTCAGTATGCGCTAAGGGGATGAGCCAGTTCAGATGCTTGAGCTGTGGATCGCGTTCAATGCGATCCTGGGCAGTCTGGCATACCCCTGCGGGTACACCAACCGCCTGCAAGCGCTCTTGCAGCGCAAACGGGTCTTTATCTCTAGTCCATGCGCCGACGAGACGGTCTAGTTCGTCTTGGTGTTTGACTCGATCCGCCAGCGTCGTGAATTGTTCTCGCTCGGCCCAGTCCGGGTTGCCCATCTCCCGCACCAAGGCTTGCCACTCTTCTGCTGAGGCCACGGCTATGGCGATCCAGCGATCGTCCCCAGCGCAGGGATACGCCCCGTGTGGCGCTGCGGGTATATACGGCGAACGATTGCCCGTGCGTTGGGAGTGCCGACCGTTGACGCCGTGATCTAAGACGGCGGTTCCCGTCATGCCAATGCCGGGCTCGACCTGCGAGCAATCAATATACTGCCCACGACCGGTGCGTTTCTTATAATACACAGCCATCAATATAGTCATGGCGCAGTAATACGCGCCGCTCCAATCCATATACGAGAAGCCCCAGCCTGCGGGCGGATGTGGCGCCGGCAGGCCGGACTGTTCCGTTAAACCACTCACCGCCTGGGCAATCGGCCCATACGAGGCGTATTTCACATATGGGCCTGTGTATCCCCAGCCAGGTTGCTGAACATAAATGATATCGGGTTTGATGGCTTTGAGGGTGTCGTAACCCAGGCCCCATTTGCGCATCGTCTCCGCAGTAAACGCTTCAACCACAACATCACTGACCGCAACGAGCTGTTTAAACAGCTCTCGCCCCTTGGGGTCCTTCATATTGAGACTGATGCCACGCTTGCCGGCGTTAATGTCGTTGAAATAGCCGCCGCGATTAACGCTCTGGACTTTGTCCTTGTCGAGGCCGGTGAGATCCATTGCCGCCGCTTTTTCCGTCTGCCCCTTTTGGCCTGGCGCAAAAGGCGGCATATAGCGCAGGAAGTCGAGTCGATCACGCCATTCCACGCGGACCACTTCAGCGCCGAGACTGGCTAACAGGCGCGGCCCACCAGCTCCAGCCAGCAACCAGGTGAGATCAGCAATCCGAACGCCTTCGAGTGGTCTCACATTTTCCTCGCGACTTCCGTGGGGGCAATGCAGGCATTGTCCCTACGTCTAAATAATGCCCTTTTCTTTGAGGGCTCCCAACTCTTCTGGGCTCAGGCCGAGCTGACCGCAAAATACGTCTTTATTATGCTCGCCGATCAACGGCGCACGCGGTCCTTCTCGCCACGCACATTCATGCGCTAACATCGGAGCCCCGGTATAGGTAAAAGACTCGTCCAGTTCGGGGTGTTGAACCTTAGTAAAAGTTGCCCGGGCTTGCCACTGCTCATCCTCAGCGTTTTCTTCCGGGCGTCGAATCGGTGACCACGGGATGCTCCGTTCCTGGGCCTCATGCCAGATTTCTTCCATGCCAAATGCTGCCACACATTCGGCTTGGACGTCGGAAAAATGTTCGGCAAAGGCCCGTCCCTTGCGATTTGCAGGGTCGGCGTATTTCTCCTGGGTCAGATCACCCGCCTGGCCTTTACTATCCAAAAAGTCGACCAAGGTTTCATACCCGCCAGGAAACGGGTTCGGCAAAATGATGGCATAACGGTCGTCCTTGGTCGGAAACTGTACTTCAGGACCGACCGCAGGCTGGGCGTGACGCCCGGTCTGACGATAACACGGCGTCCGATTATAAATCCAATACGGCACATCGATCTCGGTGCAAACGCTCACCGCTTGGTGTATGGGTACCTCGATCATGTCTCCAATGCCGGTCGTTTCCCGGCCGATCAATGCCCCCACAGTGGCAATAAACGCCTGGTTGCCAGCAATGTGATAGGCGTGCCACATCTGCGGCGCGATGGGCGGCGTGTCGTACGATCCATCGTCTTTTGGATTATAGCCACAGCACATCATTTGCCCACCCAGCGCCAAGTGGACCAGGTCGTTGGCTTTATAGTCACGCCAGGGCCCGCTCCGACCAAAGGCAGGCAGACTGACATAGATCAGACGCGGGTTGAGTTGCCGCAGGGCTTGCCAATCAAGGCCGAGCTTTTCGAGCGTCTCGCCAGGCTGTGCATCAAGCAGGACGTCTGTTTCGACAATGAGCTTTTTGAGTAATTGTGCGCCGGTTGGTGTCTGAATATCGAGCGTGGCACCCCGCTTGCCGAAGTTGTAGTGCCAGAAGTAGAGGCTACGGTCAGGCTGTTCCTCGTCATGACAAAAGGGGCCGATCCGCCGAGTTGCTTGTCCACCCGGCGGCTCAATTTTAAGAACATCGGCTCCCGCTCCTGCGAGCAGTTTACCGCAGAATTCCCCCTGTTCCTCTGCAAGTTCTAGGACTTTTACATCGAACAGAAAGCCGTCCATGCTCTCCCCATCGCACCCATAACCTATTCCCCAGGAAGGACGGCCTCTCGACCCCCCCTCCTTCCTGGGGGTTCCCCGAGGTCTCCACACAGCCCAGCTACGTGCAGTGTGGAGATGGTCAGGAAGACCTAAGATGCATCACAATCGGTCTGCCCTCTCTCTAAGCCATCCTTCTTGGCAGCGAGATAGGGTCTGGAGTTTGCACCTTTCGCACACTTTGCACCTTTTGGGTTGCAACCAGTGTCGGCACCCCCTGCAGCTCGCTCGCTTCACTCTCAAGGATGCTGACGGCCAGGGTCTTGAGCGGTTCGAGGTAGTCGTCCAATTTCGTAAAACTCGTTAACGCCCAGTGCCGCACAGCCCACGACTGCGCTAATACCAGTAAACAATGTGCTTTCAGGTGAATATTTCCAGCCGGAAAAGCGCCCTGTTCGACTCCGTGAGCAATGATGTCCTCAAAAAAGTTCTGTATCCTCTCTTCGCCTTCAAGAAACCGCTTTCGCTCCGTTCTGGTGAGCGACTTCGTTTCTTGGTAGGCCAGGACGGCATAGCGTCGCAACTCGTCAGTCAGAGCGGCATAGCGTTCATAGACACACAAAAAGAGTTTCCGAGGACTGGTCTCGTCCTGCTTCAATCGCTCGAATTCAGCCCGTTGTTCTTGCAGCATCCCCTCGGCCCGAGACTGGCTATAGGACAAGAGAAAGAAGAGAATTTCTTCCTTGCTGATAAAATAATTAAACACCGAACCAACGCTGAGTCCCGCTTTTTGTGCAATCTCGCGAACGCTGGTGTTATGATAGCCGTCGAGAAGAAAAAGGCTGATCGCCGCAGAGGCAATACGATCCTTGCCTTGTTGCAGCCGCTTCTCATCCGTGACCTGAGAAGTCGGTTTCCGTTTTTTGCGTAAGACCTGCGGTTTCACTCGCTCTATCCTTTCTCCTGAGTCTCCAGAGTCCGATGTGCGCCAGAAACTGAGTGAGTGTTCATTCCAGTCTCATACGATACCGCCCGGTCTTTTGTCAAGGCGGAACAAACTCGCTAGAGTAGCCCCACTTGTTGCTGGTTGGAGGGAGCGTCATGAGGCTGATAGGAGTCGATGTGGGCGGGACATTCACGGATGTGGTGTTTGTAGACACCGAGACCGATCAAATCGCCATCCACAAACTGCCCACATCCGCACATGATCCATCCATAGGAGTTCTGAACGGCATTACAGAGCTATGTCACACAGCGGGTATCGCTCCAGCGACGGTTGACCTGGTCTACCACGGCACCACCATCGCCACGAATGCACTCTTAGAATACAAAGGTGCGACGGCCGGCATGGTCACCACCCAGGGCTATCGGGACATCATCCACATTGGCCGCCACCAACGCCCGCATCACTACTCGATCCAGCAAGAAATTCCTTGGCAGGACCGCCCGCTCGTCCGTCGCCGGCATCGAAAGGTCGTCCCGGAACGGCTGATTCCTCCGCGTGGAGAGGTCCTGATACCCCTGGATGAAGACGCAGTCCGACAAGCCGCGCGGGAACTCAAGCAGGCGCAGGTTGAGTCTATTGCGGTGTGTTTTCTGTTTTCCTATTTGAACGCCAGCCATGAGAACCGCGCACGGGAGATCATTCTTGAAGAATACCCTGAGGCGTTTGTCACAACATCGGCCTCGATTTCGCCCCAGTTCAGAGAATTTGAACGGTTTACCACCACGGCCATCAATGCCTTTATCGGCCCCTTGGTACGTGGATATATCTCACAGCTTGAGCAGCGTCTGCGTGGCGCTGGCCTAGATGCCGAGTTGCGCATCATACGCTCAAACGGCGGATTGGCCACGCCGAGTGTTGTTGCCGAGAAGCCGGCACTGATCCTCCTATCCGGGCCTGCGGCCGGTGTATTAGGCGGGGCGTGGACGGGCGGACTTTCCCAACGCAAACGTCTGATCACGTTTGATGTCGGCGGGACGAGTGCAGATATCGGGGTGGTAACGGATGGCCAGTTCAGTGAGGCAACCGCGCGCGATACATGGGTCGCCGGCTACCCCGTTCTTATTCCTATGATCGATATCCACACCATTGGGGCAGGCGGCGGCAGCATCGCCTATATTGACGCGGGCGGTGCCTTTCGCGTCGGCCCGCAGAGTGCGGGCTCGCAGCCGGGTCCGGCCGCTTACGGCAGAGGCGGAGTACAGCCGACGGTCACAGACGCACACATCGTCCTGGGCCATTTAGATACCCACAATTTTCTCGGCGGTGCTATGGCTCTAGACGAAGCTGCCGCCCGGCAGGCTATTCATGATCTTGCATACCGGCTCGGCCTTTCGGAGATTGAAGCCGCAGAAGGCGTAGTCACCATCCTGAACAACAATATGGCGAATGCTATCCGTTCCCGGACTGTTCAAAAGGGTATTGATCCCCGTGAGTATACCCTCGTGGCTTTTGGCGGTGCGGGCCCGCTGCATGGGGCACAGGTCGCCCAGATGTTGGGCATCCCGGAATGCATCATCCCTGCCTATCCGGGCATGACCTCGGCCGTGGGACTACTCACCACAGATGTGAAGTATGATGCCCTGCGAACGGCCTTTCAGGTCTCGACCGACGTTGACTATGCCCGGCTCAACACCGCCTTTGCCGATATGGAACACGAACTGCGAAGCCAATTCGGGGCAGATGGCATAGACCTGTCCGGGGTGAGCTTTCGACGTTTTGCGGACGCCCGCTATGTCGGTCAAGGCTACGAACTCCGTCTCAGCGTTCCAGACGGGCAGCTCGATGCACCCCACCTGCACGAGGTTGTGGAGAGTTTCCATGCACAACACGAGCAAGAATATGGACATTTCTTTCCCGATAGCCCGATAGAAATCGTCACGCTGCGATTGGTCGGCATAGGCAGCGCCCACAAGCTGAGCCACGTGACCTCTTCGGGCGGTGGATCGCTGCAGGCGGCCCTGATCAAAACGCAGCAGTCTGTTTTTCGCATTCAGAATGAACTGCAAAGTGTGCAGACGAAGTTTTATCGGCGTGAGATACTTCCCGTCGGAGAAACCTTTTCCGGTCCGGCAATTATAGTCCAGACCGATTCAACAACGGTCGTGCCACCAGATTGTTCGACTCAGCTCGACGTTCACGGCAATCTGCTCGTCCGGATTGGAGAGACACAATGAGTGCGACGCGGAGCGAGGCAGACACTCACGAAAAGAAAGCGCAAGACGGAGCTGGCCGTAATCCAATTGACCCGATTACGGCCAGCGTCATTCTTGGCGCGCTCGAAAATATCGCTGTCGAGATGGGCTATAAGCTCATGCGCATGTCGTATTCCAGCATTATTCGAGAATCTGAAGACTTCGGGACTGCCCTGGTCAATGCCCAGGGTGAACAACTGTGCGAGTCCAAGCAGAGCACGCCCCTGCAGTCCGGTCCTATTCCCGGCTACGTTCGGGGCATACTGCAGACACTCAGCCAGCGCGGTGAGCCCATCTTACCGGGCGATGTCATCATGCATAACGATCCGTATGGCGGCGCGAGCCATGGGCCGGATGTCGGCTTTTGTGTGCCCATTTTCTATCAGGACAAACTGGTTGGCTTTTCGGTCACCACCGCCCACCATCTCGATATCGGGTGTCAAACTCCAGGCAGTACGGGCATTGTCGAAGCGTTTGACGCGTATGCCGAGGGCTTGCAATTCAAGGCGATTAAAGTCTATGACCGGGGGAAAAGAAATGCCACAGTCTGGCAACTCCTCCGGGATAATATCCGCATCTCCGACCTGGTCGTCGGCGATATGGAGGCCCAGATTGCCGCCTGTCGGATCGGGGCGGGGCGCTATATCGAGTTGATCGAGCGATACGGGCTGAAAACCATTGAAGCGGCGAGCACCTCGTTGTTTGACTACTCGGAGCGCTTGATGCGCCAGGCGATCCAGAAGATTCCGGACGGCAGCTATTCCGCCACCGGACATATGGACGGCTATATTGATGATCCCAGCCCCAGCCGACGCAATCTCCCAATTTGTGTGACGCTGACGATGAACGGTAGCGATCTTACTGTGGATCTGACCGGCACGGCTCCGCAGGTGCCTGACCGACCCATCAATATGCCGCTTGTCGGCACGGTTGATGTCGCCATTTGGCTGGTTCTCCGCTCTGTCCTGCTGGACACCGAGATCTATGGCGATTTGCCGCAAAACGCCGGACTGTATCGGCCTATTGAGATCGTTGCGCCACGCGGTACTCTGGCCAACCCGATTTTTCCCGCTCCAACCATCGCTCGTTTTGTAACCGGCAACGTGTTGAGCGATACGGTCATGAAAGCCCTCGCCCAAGCCGTCCCACATCAGGTCTGCGCCGGGATAGGAAATCTCAAAGCCATCGCCTCAAGCGGGATGCGGCGTGAGAGCAACCCGTGGGTGCACCTCGAAATCTTTGAAGGCAGCTACGGCGGACGCCACGGTCACGACGGCATGGACACCGTTGACACGCTCTATGCCAACACCCGCAATAATCCCATCGAGGATGTTGAGTCGCACGTCCCGCTCCGGATCGAACGCTATGAGCTGCGCGAAGACGCGTGTGCCCCAGGACAGTGGCGTGGCGGCATGGGGTCTATTAAGGAACTGCATTATCTCAGCGACGGCGGCACGTCGGTGGAAGCCGACGGTTTCGTGTATGGCGCCTGGGGCTATGACGGCGGTGGCACCGGCATACCAGGCACCCTCAGCCTGAAAACGCTCGACGGCGAAGAAGTCGCCTTACCCTCGAAAGTTCCCTATCGCAGCGTCAAAGCCGGCGAGCGCCTCATCACGGTCGGCGCAACAGGTGGTGGGTATGGAGACCCGCTACTGCGCGACCCGCACCAAGTCCTTGAGGACGTGCTGGACGAATACTACACAGCAGCCACAGCACAGCGCGATTATGGTGTCATTATCACGCCAGACGGACAGCTGGACCTCCAGGCAACAGAGGCGTGTCGTAGAAAAAAACGAGAATGAATTTCTGAATCTTGGTCCCTCTTTTACCCGATTCAACCAGACGGCAAGGCTATATACCCGCCTTGGGCTTTACCACGGTTGCTCATTACCCTGCCATGTCCAGAATCGGCCTGACTGTTCCATAGTTAATGAGAACATCAATAGTTTGGCCAGATCAACTATCGCAGAAGTTTGTTATTGAATCAGAATCAGTAACTTCAAGCTGAACGACGCTTAGTCTCCTGGCATTCAGCTAGCCCTTGAAGTTCTATTGACTCTTTAGGGTTTCGACACGTGGCGACAACGTGTTTATCTACACGCAAAAAAAGCTTCGTTATCTCTAGACCTATGCCTCTATTTGCTCCTGTAATTATTATTTTTTTCACTTAATCAGATTCCTTATGAAAATAATTGATGTTACAACATCGCTTCATACCGTATAATTAGAATTCGACTGCCAGATGGAAGGGGCAAACACTGCAACTTCTTACAAGCGAACTCTGAATACGAAATAGCTCTTCAGCCTGCCAAAACGCATAAAATGGTAACATCTTTTTCCTCAAACCTTCAAGTCTCGGATCAAAGGGGTGAGGAAGGAAATTGAAACTTCCCTGGGCAGGGAGACCCTGCCCCTCCATCGGGCCAGAGTGCTGCACGTACGCTGCCGGGGATTGAATCATAGGGCGGACGACAACCCCTCTTTTTCTCTGATCACATTTATCATTACTATGGTCATGTCCATGGTCACATACGAGGTAAAAAGGTGAAAACAATCAAAGCTTCCGAATTTGTAGCAACATGTCTCCAACTCATGGACGAGGTGGCTAAAACCGGAGAATCTGTTGTCATCACCAAAAATGGGAAGCCGGTCAGCCAACGCGTCCCTATCGTACGAAGCCAAAAACGCTCTATGGAGCGCTCAAAGGCTCCATTGACATTCTTGACGATATCGTCTCTCCAATTGATACAGACTGGGACGCCCTGCAGTGACGCTGCTGGACACGCATGTCTTGATCTGGCTTACGGATGAGAGAGAACTTCGCCGAACAGCGGGATAGACTTTCACAAACTTCCGTGAGATAGCCCTGTCTCATACTGAGCAAAACGGAGTACGAGACAAGGATACGTCCATGAAAATCAATAACGCCCGTCTGCTGAGTGACCTCCACCGGCTCGCCCAGTTCGGCAAAGTCGGCACGGGTGTCAACCGCTTGTCCTTCAGCCCCGAAGATCAGGCGGCCCGTCAGTGGCTATTGCAACAAATGCGCGAGGCTGGGCTGGAGGCCGAAATCGACGGAATCGGCAATGTGTATGGTCGGTCTAAGGGAGTGGAACAAGCGGTTTTGATTGGTTCCCATACGGACTCCGTTCCCAAGGGCGGCTGGCTGGATGGAGCCATGGGGGTGTTGTATGGGCTGGAGATCGCGCGGGCGCGGAATGAGTCGAATGCGCTTCGTCATCTCGGCGTTGACGTCATCTCCTTTGCAGATGAAGAAGGAACCTATAGGGCCCTGGCCGGCAGTCTCTCGTTTTGCGGTGAGTTAACCGATGCAGACATAGACGCAGCAAAAAATAAACAGGGCCTCCCGCTGAGACACGCACTCGACGAAGCGGGCTATGCCGGCCAGACACGAGTGCGCATCGATCCCGAACGGCACCGCGCTTACCTTGAAGGCCATATTGAGCAAGGACCGCTACTTGAGGTTGAAGCAAAAAAGATCGGCTTAGTGACGGCCATTGTCGGCATTCGCCGTGCGCGGATCACCTGCAGCGGCCAGGCAGATCATGCCGGTACCACGCCCATGCGCCTGCGCAAAGATGCCGGAGCCGCCTTAATTAAGATCTGCGCAGATCTCCTGCAACGGTTGGAACATGCCCGTAGCGAGCTGAGTGTTTGGAATCTGGGCCATATTGCCTTTGAGCCGGGCGTAGGCAACGTTGTGCCCAGTTCAGCCCAGGTTCTTGTCGAATTTCGTGACCCGCAGCTCGCCGTACTGGATCGTTTGGAAGCGGAAATACACGCGGCAGTGAAAACAGCGAACGGTCAGCAGGGAGTAGGCGTACAGGCGCAACGGCTGATCAATATAACACCGGCAGATATGGATAGCGGTCTTGTGGACAATATCGAGGCTGCAACCAAAAATCGTGGCATCCCGGCCCTGCGCATGCCAAGCGGCGCGGGTCATGACGCCATGGTGCTGAGCCGTTACGTTCCGACTGGCATGCTGTTTATTCCCAGTATAGGTGGACGTAGCCACGACATCGCCGAAAACACAAGTGACGAAGATATCTGTCTGGGTGCAGACGTTCTGGCTGACACGATCGGATTGATAGCAAAAAAGGGGAACTTTGCATGAAAATCAAGATCATCAACCCTAACACGTCCTTGGAGATGACGCGCTCCATTGATGCAGCGGGTCGATCTGTGGCGCGTCAGGGAACGGAAATCGTCTGCGTCAGTCCGACCTTTGGACCCGCCTCGATCGAATCCTATTACGACGACTACTTGTGCATTCCGGGCATCCTTGAGGAGATCCATAAAGGCGAGGGAGAAGACTACGACGCCTATATCATCGCCTGCTATGGTGACCCCGGGCTGCACGCTGCGCGCGAACTCACGACCAAGCCGGTGATCGGCATTGCCGAAGCCTCGTTGTATATGGCCGCCATGCTCGCTGCCCGATTCTCTATCGTGACCGTTATTCCGCGCACGCGTACCATGCTGGAGGAAATGGTCGTCGGCTACGGCTTTCGGGATAAGGTCGTCAGTATCCGTACCTCTCCGCTCTACGTTCTTGATATAGAGAAAGATCCGGCCGGAGCATTGGAGAAGCTGCGCATTGAAGCGCGTGCGGCCAGGGACGAAGACGATGCCGAAGCCATTCTACTCGGCTGCGCCGGCTTCACCCAATTTGCCCAAAGTCTGGAACAGGAGCTGGAGATCCCCGTACTCGACGGTGTCGTATGCGGTGTGAAGCTTGCTGAATCCCTGGTCGAATTGGGCAAGACCACGAGCAAGTATAAGACTTACCGTCCCCCGGAGCGGAAGGCGTTCAGCGGGATATTCGAGAGGTTTGGGAGTGGGTAAGCGCTACTTGCGGCTCTCGTTGGTTACAGAACAATCATGAAGGCACGGGGATACCAAGTTGCTTGCAAATCCGAGTGGCAGTGAACTCAGGAATCTCACGATGGCGAGGGACCGAAGTACGGCTGTTGGCGACCGGATTCTCCCAAATCGAATGTTCTCCTCCTTCGCGCACGAATCGACATCCGGATTGACGCATGTGTCGAAGCAGATCGCGCCATTTCATGGAACAGATGTCTGGGGGACGATCCTGACATGGGACGCTGCTGTCAACAGCAAGTGGATCGGCTCCTCCAAGTCAGCTTCCGGATCAGTACGTGAGGGGTCGGGCTGCGGTAAAGATTCGCCCTTCAGCAGATTCGTCTCGGCCATGTCCGCCAATGCACTCGCTAGCAATCGCCGTGCTTCCTCCAGGCTTGCACCGAAGGTAATAGTGCCCGGAAAATCTAACACCTCGGCGTGGACCCCTTGATCGAGGAATTTATACATTGCCTTATAAGTCAGCATATCCTGCTCATCGTAGCGGATTTGTTTGATCTGTGAGCTATATCAAAATCCTGCTCCCAATGGGAGTACGCCCTCATAGCGTGATTATTATGTGCCGCTCGTCTCGATCACGTACGCTCAAAAAGTAGCGTCAAGAGCTGAAAATCAGCATCTGCTTCTTTCTGCCACTCGCCTATGTGGCGCAGCGTAAAGCCAGCCTCAATGCCTGTGTTTATATACTCGGAGATGTGATGGAGAAAGGAAGGCACGAGTACTTCTTTTCTCGTCTCGGCATCACGATACTTTGCCTGCGCGCCTTGAACCTGCTTACAGGGGTGCAACTCGCCAATGTAAAACAAGCCGCTGGGCGGAGGACAGAGTGAGCCTCGTTAAACACGTGCGCAAGATCTTGTACATGCTCCAGCACTAAGTTGGCTACGATATGGTCGAACGCCTGATCAAACACCCACGGTTTCGTGATGTCTGCTTGCAGAACACATACGTTCAATGCGTCCAGACGACGATGGGCCTTCCGGAGCATGCCTTCCGCAATATCCACCCCAACGACAAATTGTGCTCGCTTAGCAAGCCAGACCGTATTGAATCCTGTTCCACATCCAATCTCTAGGATTGACTTGCCGGCAAGGTCGAATGTCTGCTGGCGGAGTACCTTCGCGTTGAAATCTCGCGTCGAATTTGCATTGGTATCGTATTGATGCACCCACACGTTGTAGGCTTTCTGCACTTCAGCAGACATCTCAGGCATCGGCATCGCCATTTCTAAGGGACCCGCTGCGGAGTTGACGGTCTTGTTATGTAATGTTATTTTTCTGCACATGATACAGTGCGATATGTATTTGCAAGTTGTCCTATGGAAGCGATAACTTACACGCACGCACGTGCCAATTTGGCAAAAACTATTGATTCCGTTTGTGAAAATCGCGAACCAGTCATCATTAGTAAAAAGAATGATCGGTCGGTTGTGATGCTTTCACTCGAAGATTACCAAGCCTTCGAAGAAACCTCATATCTTCTCCGTAGCCCGAAAAATGCCCGAAGATTACTCGATTCAACTAAGGAATTGGATGCAAGGGGTGGCACGGAGAAGCAGCTTCAGGAATGAAACTCATTTTTTCGGAAACCGCTCGGGAAGATTATCTCTACTGGCAGAAAACTGACCGCAAGACACTGAAGCGTAGCAACCTCCTTATTCGTGAAATTCAACGATCCCCGTTTGAAGGAATTGGAAAGCCCTAGCCTTTGAAACATGCGCTATCCGGTTACTGGTCACGCCGGATTGATATTGAGCATCGTGTCATTTATAGGGTCGAAACCGATTCTTTGCTCATCGCTCAGCTCAGATATCACTACTGATGCCTTTTTCGCATAACTCCTTGCCGAGCGCCCGTCCGCAGCATTGTCCTGTTCTGTGAAGGGCTCTTACACAGGCCTAAAAACGCTGCCCGGAAGTCCCCCCTGGTGTACGTTATCTGAGAAGACAATGGCGCCGCCTACAATAGTGTGCTGCACGCCGGTCGCATACTCAATCAGTCGCGGTTTGTCTCCTGGCAGATCATGCACCCATTCGGGCGGACGGGGACCTATGGTGTCCGGATCAAATATGACGAGGTCAGCATCACAACCCGGCGCGAGCCGACCTTTATGGGGTTGATTCAGAAACGTCGCCGGTTCAGACGTCAGTCGTCGTACGCCTTCTTCAAGCGACATAGCCTCTCGCTTGCGCACCCACTCGCCCAACAGATAGGTGGGTACACCGGCATCACAATGTTGATCCACATGCGCACCCGCGTCAGACAGGCCGATAAGACAGTCGGGATGGGTAATCAATTCCCGCACTTCATCCGGGTTGGTATTAATCACCGAAAGCGTAATCCCCATCTCCAGGTTTTCATCAATCGCCAGGTCGAGTATCGTAGCTATGGGGTCACTATTCGTTTCGGCCGCAATGTCGGCGATACTCTTATTCAGATGTTTTTTGTTGTGCGCCTTTTCAACCTTGACGACATGCACCTGATGCCACTGGTTGGTAAAGATTGCGCCACCGACTTGCAAATCGCGCCGGAACGCCTCCCGGAATTCCGGCTTTTTGTACAGCGCAATTTGGTCATTGACGGGTCGATTAAAGGCTTCCTTCCAGGACGGCAGGCTGGCAAAGATAAAGGGCACCTTGAGCGTGTAATATTGCTGGATCGGTCGGGGTGTGACTTGAGGCGGAATCCGCAGGCCCTTTCGAAACAGCGGCTCCAAGCGGTCTAAGGCAGAACGATAGACGCCGGGTTTATCCGACCGTCCAAGCAGGGCCAGCCAGGTGACCGGACGCTGACTCTCCGTCGCAATCGTGACCAGCAGTTCAAGCTCTTCTTCGGTCAAAACGCTCACACTGCGCGTCAGGGCAATCTCGATAACACCTTTGCCAAAATCTCGCAGCACTCGGCCGAGCGCGCAGAGTTCCTTTTGGGTCGCCATGCGACTGGCCAAGGGTTTGCCCTGATAACCGATGTGTTGGTCAAGCAGACTCAGTGAATAGCCATACGCCCCGGCTTGCATGGCCTCCCGGAAGAGTGCCAGCATGCGGCTGAGTTCGTCTTCATTTGCCTCGCGTTCAGACGCCTGCGCACCCATCACAAAATAACGAAAACTCGACAGCGGAACGAGAAAGCCGACATTGAGCGCCGTACCTCGTCTTTCAATCGCCTGCATATACTGCGGAAAGCTCTCCCACTCGTCCCAGGCCACGCCATTCAGCAGCACATCGTGCGGCATGGCCTCCACATTGACGAGGTCCCACGCGACTATGTCCTTCTCTTGCGGACGACACGGTGCAACACCCACGCCGCAGTTGCCCATCAGTACGCTGGTCACCCCATGCCAACCGGAACACGTCAGCAGCGGGTCCCAGGAGACCTGGGCATCATAATGGGTGTGGATGTCGATAAAGCCTGGCGCAAGCACACAGCCGTCAGCATTGATCGTGCGTTTGGCGGATCCTACAGCCTCGCCGACATCCACAATCTTGCCGTCTTGGACTCCGACCGCCCCATGAAAAATTGCCTTTCCAGTACCATCACAAATCCGAGCGTCTTTGATCAGCAAATCGTAACTCATGGCGGACTTCCTCATTAGGTGGCAGGTTGAACACTTCGCGCGAACGACCGGTTTAAGGCGCGAGCAGTCTCGCTCGGCACCTCTATCAGGACGAGATAATCCGCTGGATAGAGGTAATCTTCTCCACTTTCATCGATCACCCGCAAATCACCATCCCTCGCAGCATCCTCGTCGGGTAATACTTGATAAATCTTACGCAACTCCAATGAGGCGGGATATTCAGAGTTGTCCACACAGATGACAAATCGGCGATTAGCAGCTTTGCGTGTAGCCATAGGTCAATCCAGATAGCGCTTACGTTGATAATTTCAAAAGATGGCATTCATTCGCGACCCTCACCCGCATTGAGCTAGATCTCGGCTGGCTTCTTCTACGGTCTAGTCTCCAGTACCAGCAGTATCAGATTGCGCGGCTTGCTCTTGGACATAGCGCGCAATCTGCTCGTGGGTGGCGAACCATACGCCGGGCTTACTCTTCATATGAGAAATGAGTTTATCCAGCATTTGCATCCGGTAACGATGGCCGATGACTTGGGGATGCATGGTCAGAAGAAACAGCGTGCCTTCTTCATACGCGCCGTCAAATTCGTCTTTCCAAATGGAGTACACGTCGTCTGCATTACGGATGCTCACATGCTTGCTTGGCCAGCTGATTTGGAACAACGGCCAATCATCCAGAATCCATTCAACCGGCAGCTCGATGAGACCGGTTTCCTTGCCGTTGGAAACCAGACTATACGGCCGGTCATCGGCCATCATGCTGCTCTCATATAAAAAGCCCATTTCTTTGACAATCTGGATGGTAGCCGGAGTTAAATCCCAGGCTGCCGACCGAAATCCGACCGGCTTTTTACCAACCTTTTCGACAAAGATCTTCATGGCTTTGGCATAGACCGCCCGCTCCTCCGCCTCACTCAAAGTCAGCGGGTTTTCGTGCACATAGGAATGAAAGCCGATCTCGTAGTCCGAGTGTTTTTTGAGTTCTTCGATGACTTGCGGATGCAGAACCATGGAAATCGCCGGGATAAAAAATGAGGCCGGGATCTTATGCTTCGCTAATAAGGTAAAGATACGCGGCATGCCCACCCGCGCACCATATTCTCCGCGCGACATATACGACGGACTTTTCTGGCCCTGAAAGCCCATCCACACCGGCTCCGTGTCAAAATCAAAGGAAAAGCTCACCGCTACCCGTGAGCCGTCGGGCCATTCTTTGGGAGTCAGGTCTTTACCGCCACGTACGGTAGCCACGTGTTGCCGAAACTGCTCTGGCGTCCATTGCCAGAGCGGCACCTCAGCCTGAGCCGGCATATGGCCATAGGCATTAGTGCCAGCTAGCATCAGCCCGGCCATGCACGCAGCCAATCCTGTTCGTCTCAGAAAGTCAGTCCGTTTCATTGCGCTTTCCCCTTTCCCCACAATCACGAAATTCAAAAAAGCGACCGGCCCAGAATCGCGAGGATCGCGAATATCCGCAAGAATTCAGAGGACCAGCTGCTTGGATACTATTACGAACGCGCAAAAATCTGGACAATATTCCCGGCAGGATCAACAGCCGTAAAATACTGCCCATGCCCGCCCATATCCACAGTCTCGTTGACCTTCACCCCGTTTTGAGTCAGCTTCTCCCGCATCTCCAACAAATCCTCAACCTCCAGCACCACAGTCGCTCCGCCGCCCGGAGGCACCGAACCCTCATTCGGATCAGCCAGGGCGACTGCGACACCGCCGACATCAAACTGGGTCCAACGGTCGCCGTCACGAAACTTGACCTCCAGTCCAAGAATATCCTGGTAGAATGTGACCGCCTGATCCATATTATTGACAACATAATAGGCGCTTGAGAATTTTTTTACCGCCACAAGGTTTTCCTCCTCATCCCAACTTGGCCGACGTGGGTGATGTGGTATGGGCTACTCATGGCTCAGCTATCAGCTATTATGCGGCAGTGCAACGAACACAACTAACAGGCTCCTTAGTCTATCCTTATGCCCGAACTCCCGGAAGTTGAAACCATTATTCGCAAGCTGCAACGTGGAGAACCGGTTGAAGAAGGCCAGCCTGCCTACCCTTCCCCAGTCGGCTGCAGCATCACCCAGGCCTGGGCAGACTGGCCCAATGCTACCCGCCCCTCCATCAAAAGCGTCACCCGTACGCTGCCCGGTCACCGTATTCAGTCGCTCGGGCGCCGCGGGAAATACTTGGTCTTCACATTGGCTCCGCCCGCAGGCGAACCGCTGCGTTTTCTCATTATTCATCTCAAGATGAGTGGACGGATCGAAGTGCTGAAAACTGAAACACCACGGCATAAACACGTGCATTTCACGTGCACGTTCGACAGTGGTTATACGCTCCACTTCAATGACGCACGCAAGTTTGGCCGGGTGTATTGTGTCAATGATCTGCAAGATGTGACCGGGCATCTCGGGCCGGAACCGCTTGAGCCCGCCTTCACCTTACGTAAATTTCGTGCGCTGATCGCAAAGAAGTCAGGCGGACTCAAAGCGCTGTTGCTCAATCAGACTTTTATTGCCGGCGTCGGGAATATCTACGCCGATGAGGCATTGTGGCGGGCCAGACTCCATCCATTCTTCCGAGCAGCCGATCTCGAGGATGCCCAGGTCGCCACTTTACATAAAGCCATCCGTGCCTCCCTCAAAGAAGGCATGAGGCACAACGGCGCAGCCATTGATTGGGTTTATCCGGAAGGCAATTATCAAAATTTCTTCCGCGTCTATGGGCGAACCGGCCAGCCCTGTCGTCGCTGTCGTACCCCCATTGAGCACACCTTGGTTGGTCAGCGCAGTACGCATTTTTGCCCACGCTGCCAGCCGTTGTAAGCTGGACACAGTCTGACTATAACGGCAGAGAGTCCAACCATTATTACGGAGATTGCCTCTCCTCGTCTATTCTGGTAGCAGTCGGGTGGCAGTTCCGTTACGCAAGCGCCTCAAGCGGCTTTTGTAAGTAAACGGCTTTTGTAAGTAAACGGCTTTTGTAAGTAAACGGCTTTTTAAGAAGGAGGAGTCTATGTCTAGTTTTCGAGTGTCGCGGCTGCTGCTGCTCGTTCTCTTCAGTGTCATCTGCATGCTCGGTCTCAGTACGGTTAGCCATGCAGATGAGACCTGCCAATCGCCCTATATGCCGAAAATAACCGGACAGGAAGATTACGTCTATGTCTGGACGTTGGGCACTGAGGGAGTTGGCAATGGCTCAGACAAAGTCGTCACGGTTGGGGTGAATCCGAATCGGCCCGATCAGTATGGTCAGGTCCTGTCGAGCGTATCAGTCGGCGGGCGGCACGAAGCCCACCACGGCGGCTTTAACGACGACCGGCGCCACTTTTGGGTCAGCGGTCTGGATGACAGTAAGATCTTCATCTTTGATGTTGCTGCAGACCCAGCAAAGCCGAAACTCGTCAAAACCATCGACACCTTTGTCGAGGATTCCGGCGGCGTTGTTGGTCCGCATACCATTTATGCCCTGCCTGGTCGGGTGCTGATTACCGGTTTGTCCAATTCAGAAGATCATGGTGGAAAAACCGGTATGGTCGAATACAGCAATGAGGGCAAATACATCCGCACCATATGGATGCCGGACGATGCCCCGTATGGCTACGACGCGCGCGTACTACCGCGCCTCAACCGGCTCTTAACCTCCTCTTTCACCGGCTGGAATAATTACATGATGGATTTCGGGCAGATGCTGGCTGATCCGGAAGCCATGAAACGCTTCGGCAGCACCATGGTGCTGTGGGACTTCCACGCGCGCAAACCTATCCAAACCTTTGAGGTGCCAGGCGCTCCCTTAGAGATTCGTTGGGCGCTCCAACCCCAACACAACTACGCTTTCACCTCGACCGCGCTGACTGCCCAGCTGTGGCTGATCCGCCAGAAAAAAGACGGCAGCTTTGAGGCCAAAGCAATTTCAGATATTGGCGATCCATCCACAGTGCCTCTGCCGGTCGATATCAGCCTCTCGGCTGACGATACCACCCTGTTTGTCGATAGCTTCTTGGATGGCATGTGTCGCGTCTACAATGTCACCATCCCGGACAAACCAACACTCATCCACGAGCAAAAGATCGGCTCTCAAGTCAACATGGTGTCGCAATCGTGGGATGGTAAACGCATCTATTTTACCTCGTCGTTACTCACCAACTGGGATAAGAAGGAACACCAGGACGAACAGTTTTTTAAGGCGTATAGCTGGGATGGCAAGAAGCTGCAGCGATTTTTTACAATTGATTTCTACAAGAAAGGACTAGGCCGTCCCCACTTTATGCGCTTTGGTCAGGATCAGTTTTATAAGAACCAAATTTTTACGCAGCAGCAAGAAAGTAGCGCAGCGCGTGTTGCAACCGCGCGTTAGCAACCGTGCGCTAACAGCTTGTAGGGGCGACCGGCCGGTCGCCCCTGCTCGTATAACTCGCATGCATGAGATCAGATACATCGCGGCATTGGTCATACTCGGCTCACTTACCTGGAGTCCTTCAGCCTGCGCCCAATCCGCTGCCGCAACCGCGCCCCTGCTATCCGTAGTGAAGGGCGCACTGGAACCCCAGTTTACTCCGCCCCCGCCGGGGACATATGAGCTGCCACCAATCGATACCATCGTCGACCACAGCCTGATTGACTCTTCAGGCAGACGCGTCGACTTATTCGACTTGACTGACAGCAAGATCGCCGTTGTCTCTTTTATGTACACCTCGTGTGCCGATGTCGGGGGTTGCCCACTGGCCGCAGCAGTCCTGCACCGGATAGACCGGATGTTGAGCCAACGTCCGGACATCCGCAACAAGGTCACATTGATGTCCGTCAGCTTTGATCCTGAGCGAGATACGCCGGCGAGAATGGCAGAAGTCAAGCAAGCCATGCAGCCGAAGACCGACTGGCATTTTTTGACCAGCCGCACGCCGGCAGACCTTCAGCCGGTCCTGGACGATTTTCATCAATCGGCTGCCAAAATGTGGCAGGAAGACGGGACGTGGAGCGGTCTCTTTCGTCACGTCCTCAAAGTCTTTCTGCTCGATACGGACCACAACGTCCGCAATATTTACAGCCTAGGGTTTTTTAACCCGCAGCTTGTCCTCAACGATATCGAGACGCTATTAATCGAGCAGAATCAGCACGCTACCCGCTCACCATGAGATGTTTTTTTCTTTGTTTCTTGATTCTCTTCGTGCTCCTTTGTCCACTGGTAGTCATTTCCAAAACGCCAGCCCCCAGCCCCCAACCCCCGGCCCCTTACCCTCCGCTTGGCCTTCCAACCACTCTTCCTATTCCTCAGAATAATCCTTTGACCCCGGAAAAGATTGATCTGGGCCGACGCTTGTTTTTCGATCGTCGCCTATCCCCCAACGACACCATGTCGTGTGCTATGTGTCACATCCCAGCTCAGGGATTTACGGCCAATGAAGCTCGTTTGGCCGTAGGCATCAATGGGAAAACTGGCAAGCGCAACGCTCCCGCGCTATACAACGTTGCCTATCAGCGTCTTCTTTTTCATGACGGGCGCGAGTTCATACTCGAAGATCAGATCATTTCCCCGCTGACAAACCCCGTGGAGATGGGAAATCCATCTATCGGCCACGTGGTCAACAAGATCAAGCTGCTGCCCGGCTACACGAAAGCGTTTCAGGCCACCTTTGGTGAGGAACCCAGCGTTGCAACGCTGGGCCAGGCGCTCGCCAGCTACCAGCGGACACTGCTGTCCGGAAACGCGCCATTTGACCGCTGGTATTTTGGTGAAGAAGAAAATGCGGTCAGTGATGAGGTGAAAGCCGGCTTTGAAATATTTGCTGGAAAGGGCACGTGCTTCGCCTGTCACAGCATAGGCAAAGATGCGGCCTTATTTACCGACCACGAGTTTCACAACACCGGTGTAGCCCACCTCAAGCTCATTCCTGAAAAAACGGTGGCTATCGATTTGGGCGGCGGGCTGCAAGTCCAGATGCCGCGCACACAAATTGACGAGATTCTCCAGATGCCTGGGAGTGATCTTGGGCGGTACGAAGTCACCCTCGACCCGACAGACGTGTGGCAGTACAAGACCCCTTCCCTGCGCAACATCGCGCTCACCGCACCGTATATGCATAATGGGATTCTGCTCAGCCTCGAAGCAGTGATAGATTACTACGACCGTGGCGGCACCGGCGTTGAAGGCCAGGACGAGCGCATCAGCCCACTCAATTTAGCGACGGACGAGAAGCAAGCCCTGCTTACCTTCCTGCATAGCTTGACCGGAGATAATGTGACACAGCTCGCCCAGGAAACCTATCCACACGCGGCTTTACCTACCGGGCAGAGATAGTAGGGGCGAAGCATTTTTCGGTGAATTTGAACGGTCCGTTGTGCAGTCGGCAGAAATGCTTCGCCCCTGCTGGAACGCTGGCCCTACGGCATTTTCCCTACATACCGCGCGCGCGGACGAGTCAACCGCTCAGTCTGATATTGCTCGATAGCATGGCCGATCCAACCTATGGTCCGACCTAGCGCAAAAAGCGCAAGTGCTGTTCCAGACGGCAATTTGAGCACATTTGCCAAAACCACAAGAGCGAAATCAATCGTAGGATGTTCACCCGTGATACGCCTCATCTGAGCGACTATACTCTTAGCCAGGCTTAGCGCAGGAGAGCGGGAATATACCTTGCCGAGTTGCGCCATCAACAGCTTTGCCCGCGGGTCACCATCTGGGTAAAGTCGATGCCCGAAGCCGGGAATCGATTCCCCTCGTCGCAGACGGTCTGAGATCACCATTTTCGCCTGTTTTGGGCTATCGACCTCGCGCAGTAACGCTTCGACTTGGCCTGTCTGTCCGCCATGCCGCACGCCTTGAAGCGCGGCAAGGCCAGCCAGCACCACAGAATACGGAGTCGCATGTGCCGAGGCCACACACCGCGCCGTAAAGGACGATACGTTCAGTTCGTGGTCGGCACACAGAATCAAAGCAGTATTGAAGAGTACGGCAGCAGCCGGTTCATTGGACACCCATCCCTGCTGAAGAGTTAGTGCAATCGTTTCGTGAAAACTGTCCTGCCTGGTGGCCACCAGAGCCAACGCGGGGAGCAGTCGGGCTCCAGTACGGGCGATAGACCTGGGACGCATATCGTAGGCAGCCACGTCACCCGCTGCCACAACAGGCAATATCGCTTGAAACCGCTCTAGCGGTGTGAGCCCTCGTGTCATTCGAGTGACGGTGCGAGCGGTTTCTGTGAGTTTTACGAGTTTAGCGAGTTTAGATTGAGGTGTAGAAAAAAGACTGGCCCTACCTATCTCCAAATCATCCAGCCAAATGAATTCGGCAATATCTTCAACCTGCTGCGTACGGACTAACTCAACTACGTTCTGTCCTCGATAATACAGCTGGCCGGCATCGATGAGTGTAATCGCGGACTCTAAGAGCGGCGTGCCCCAGTGTAAGGCATCCGCTGTAAGAGTGGCTGGTTTTGTAGGATCACGCCGCACTTCTTTACGGTCCTTGAGCCGCTAGACATCTTCTTGTGCATAGCGTCGGACTCGTGTCTGTCCGCCTGTCGATTCGGAACGTATCAGCCCGCGACTGACATAGGCGTACAACGTCGGCGCGCTAATGCTTAATGCTGCGCAGACCTCTTGTGTGGTGAGATACTGTTTTTGAGACATGGTCCCTGCCCTGCTGCCGATAAAGATGCTTTAGAGACACAATACATTGATGATATAATCAATATTCACAATATTTATAAGACTGTCTACTTGTAGAGGAGCCCCAGCAACGATCTCGACTCAGGAAAGGGGAATTACGTGATGAGTTGTATGAAACCACTACCTGCTGAAGAGGTTCCGGCGCGTTCGAAGAAATCGAATTACCCCGAGCCCTATGCGTCATTGATGAGTGGCCGAATCAAGAGAAAGCTCGGCAATTTTTTAATCTGGAAAATTTCGGAGTCAACTTGACGGAATTATCCCCAGGGTCAACATCTGCGTTGAAACACCAACATTCTCAACAAGACAAATTCGTCTATATATTGAGTGGGACTCCAACCCTGGTGTACAGAAGCAACGAATATGTGATGAGCCCCGGAGAATGCATGGGGTGGAAGGCTGGCGACGGGAGCGCACATCATCTTGTGAATCGTTCAGAAAATACAGTTACGTATCTTGAAATAGGTGATCGAACGTCAGGAGATGAGGCAGTGTGTCCTGACGATGATATATGCGCAAAACTTGAAGTCGCTAGCACGTGGGCATTTACGTACAAAGATGGTACGCCGTACTGAAACAGCCACCTAATAAGCAGCTCAAGAACGACCCGCTAAGCGCGCGTCTTATCCAAAGCGTGTACCAGCGCAGTGAAATGCTTACAGACGTACGGGGACTGCGCGAATTACGGGTCATAGCAAGAAAAAGGGAAACGAGGGGTCGAGCCCCAGCAACATCCGTCCCCCACGCTCCCATTGTTGCGGGGAGGTCACGAAATGCTGGGTGAGCGCGTGGATATTGCGTAAGGCGGGTTGCAGGGGACTGTTGAGATAATTGGCCGTGCCTCCGGCTGCCGTGTAGACAATGTCCACTGCCTGAGCCGCACTGCGGGTGGCATTCGCGGCGGCCAGGACCAAGCGCCCCCGTTCCTCCAGGGATACCTCTCCGCCACCGGCGACCACTGCCCACGCTTGGTCTACGGAGGCGTACAGCCAGGCGCGGGCCGACTCCACGAGGGCAACGGCGTCGGCGAGTTGGAAATGGAAGACCGCCCGCTCGCGAAGCGTTTGTATTTGCCCGGCTGGCTTTTTAGATTCGGCTAGCGTCATAACGGCGTCAAGCGCGCCCTGCGCGATTCCTAAGGCCACCGCGCCCATTGGAAATCCGAATACGCTGATGAAGGGGAAATTGTTGTACAACGGGCTTTGGTAGTGGCTACCCCGGGGCATGCCTGGACCGAATCGATGCGAGTAGTCTTCAGGGACAAAAACCTCATCGAGTCTCACATCATAGCTTCCGGTCCCCGCAAACCCGCTGACTTGCCAACTCTCCTCAAGGATGGTGACGTCAGCACGC
>CAXXHG010000012.1:0-40886 GCA_963666315.2 Binatia bacterium | reverse complement strand
GAGCGGCTTGCGGCGTCGAAGCCGTAGCCAAAGCGTTCCATGATGAGCGCTCGGAGTTTTCAATAATCCGCTTTTCCCACTCAACAGACTCCGTCCCGTGGGCTTGGAGGTTCAATAAGTTGTAGTCAAAGGAGACCAGAGGCAGGGCAAACAATCCCGCAAGCGTCGCAAGCCCAACCACGACGAAGAGTATGCCGCGTGTCTGTTCGACCATCTTTCCCAGTTTGAAAAAGGCGCTTGTTGAGCTTGTTTGCTGTCCAGATGAGACGGACCAAGGCCAAAATGAGTCCACGCTGATGATTAATGCCGGGAGAAAGGTCAGTACGGCAAGCAGACACAGCAGAATGCCGGCGCCAGAGATCACGCCCAGCTCCTGGATCCCCCGAAAGTCAGCCAGCACAATCGCAAAAAAGGCCAACGCTGTAGTCAATGCCCCCGCGATAATACTCGGCACAGTCTGCTCAAAAACGATGGCAATAGCCTGCGCGCGGTCCTCCCCCTTGCGGCGCTCTTCCTCGTAGCGGGTTATAAAGTGGACGCCAAAATCGTCTGCCAAGCCGAGTAACATAGGCGCGACAAAGACCGTGATAATGGTGAGGTGGCCGACAGAGAGAGCCACAAACCCCATGGTCCAGCTCAGTCCGATCATGAGGGCGGAGATAATAAACAGCGGATGCCGAACCCGCCGAAAAAAGAGAATGTATAGGAGGGCAATACCGGCTAGCGACACCACGGTCGCAACAGCAGTATCGTTTTGGGCGCTGAGCATTTCGTCATTCCCCAACGCTTTAGTTCCGGTCACTCCGGCAGCCACGCAGGGGAATTCCGCCTTGGTATCGGTAATCGCCTGGCGGATAGCCGCCATTGAGTCTTGGAGATCGTTGAAACCCGCAGCTTCGTCCTCTTTGGCCTCGACCATAAAAAACATGAATTTGCGGTTCTCAGAAATGAGAAATCCGTCGTCATCAAGCTCTCCCGTGCCGCCGAAAAACTCCGCCCATGGGGAGCGGTAGCGATACTCGCCCCCTTTTAAGGCTCGTGCAATCTCTTGTAACAAAGCCTTGAGGAATGACAGCTGCGAGGCAGAGAATTCTCCAGACCCTTCTTCTGATTCGGTCTCAGTCCCGAGACCGAGAAGGTCCTCGACCAAATGCGAGACAACGGCGCTACTGACCTGGGTATTGATTGTTTCGATCAGTGTATTCAAACCGGGATTGGCAAGCAGGTCATGGATGATCTCTTGGGAGTCTTCAAGATTTCGCTGTAAATCGTGCAGATCGGCAGCGGACAAATACAGTAATTTTTTACCTTCTAATGAGGATATATCAACCCGATAAAAAATTTCTGAAATGTGCTCGCGGTCCTGAGCAAGTCGTTCACCCAGACGTGTGATAAAGGCTTTGCCTTGCGCAATATCTTGGGGTTCGACGACGACAACGACTTGGTCAACGCCGACGAATTCTTCAGAATACTCCTCATCGAGCTGGAGATAGCGCTTGTCGGTCGAAA
This sequence comes from Binatia bacterium, assembly GCA_963666315.2. Lineage (GTDB taxonomy): Bacteria > Desulfobacterota > Binatia > Bin18 > Bin18 > Bin18. The sequence goes on along the minus strand of CAXXHG010000012.1, from coordinate 39,377 downwards.
TCAGATCATTCCGACCTGTCACCAGTTCAAGGTGCTGAACAGTATAAAACGAAGCCGCAACAGAAATGAGTAGGCATATACTGAGAATAGTCTTGGCATAGGAGACAACGCCCCGAGCCGCAGCTCGCAACCCGCGTTTTTCTAATGCAACAAGCCGCTGTCTAAAGAAGGAGGGAGAATCTAGCACGTTCTTTGTCTCCGATAAAAGTAATGAGGAGGGTATAAGGTCGGGAGGATACGGCAAAGGGGGCAGAGAGAGATGGAGGATCTTCGCCTTGACCGCCTACTGTTTACCGCGATGAGCCCGCCCGCCACGTTAAAGGTAGGAGCCACGCCCCATAAACACACGGGGGAAACGTATGCTTCCAGCCGTCCTTTCCTATCTGACTTTCCGAGCCAGGCAGTCTATCGTAGCGATAGTTTTTGCTCAAGCGCAGGGGGTGCACGGAATATGCGCAGCGTATCAAGCAGGGCCAGGTTCGGACTTATCCAAACCTAGACTTATCCGGTTTTAGCAGAAGTAATTTTCTTCCGCATACGCTTCACCAGCTCTTCGTAGGACTGCTTCACCATGATTTTTTGGACTTGTTTGCGGAGATTGCCAGCCATGCTCACCCCATCGAGCCGGACATCCCAAATCTTCCAAACGCTACCGGACTGGTTCAGCCGAAAACCAATATCGACCCGACCTTCATCCGGATTCACCACCGAAACTTCGACTAAAGCCTCATTTCCTTTGAGCAATGTGTCACCGTATTCAAACTGGGTCTCGGCAAGGAATTCCGAGGCGCGCGGATAGGCCAGCTCTCTCAACAAGCCCGACAAGAGCCCGCTGAAGTCCGTTTGTTTTTCCGTGCCGATTGTGTCCCAGTGCGGACCCATCAGCCAGCGGGCGAGCTGGGCAATGGCCAGATGTTTCTCTATTTCTTCGCTTGTACACTCCGGTGGCGCAGAGGGAGACCCCAATTCCTGTCCGCACGCTTGCATCGTAGAAATCAGATGCTTAGTGACGTCCGCTGGAGAATCCGCCCACCCCAGTTGAGGGGCAAGAATCAGCGCAATCAAGAGAATAATTTTTCCCAGCATGAGCCTCCTCAACGCAGTATGTCTTCTTGTATTTCCGGCCTCGTCCAAAGGCAAGCAGGTGGTCAGGGCCTGTTCTCAAGACACAAACAAAGAACAAGCAGGAAGGTTTCGACGCTCGGCCGCATAACGACCACTCGCTTAGGCAGGGACGGCAGGATATTATTGATGTTATTGATGTTATTGATGTTATTCTGCGACTTGCTTCTCCCGACCCTGCAAATAGAAGTCTTGCACCGCGCTATACAAGTCCAGCGTAAAACGGTTCACACTCTCGAACAGCTCAAGATCCAATGAGCGTTCATTGACGGCGTCGGCAACTGTTGTTCCGACATCTATGGCAACAACGTCGGTTGTTGATAGAAAATGCGGTCTAGGATCCATGGCCCCGTCTGCCACTCTGCCGATCACATCCCGTACAGTTGAAGGACCGACGAACGGCAAGACCAGGTAGGGACCAGGTCCAACGCCGTATTTTCCGAGCGTCTGGCCGAAATCTTCATCGCTCTTCTCCAGGCCGAATTTGTCCTTTGCTATATCAAAGAAGCCCAGCCCACCAATTGTGGTATTAATTACAAAGCGGCCTGCCTCACGCGCCGCGCCACCGAGTTTGAGCTGAAAAAGGCTATTCACAAAACGCGGGACGACACCAATATTGTTAAAAAATTGCTGGACCCCAAGACGTCCTTTCTCCGGAACGGCCTTAATATAGACGCGGGCAGCCGGTCGCAGAATATGTTCGTCCATCCAGATGTTGAACGAAAACATTTTCTCATTGAAGGGCTCGAGAACAGACGGTTCGTATACGGGAGTGGAGGCGTCGAGCGTATCAAAGGGATCGTCCAGGCCGCCATTAAGCCCCGCATCAATCCTGCCATTTTGAGCGAGAATAGGTCGGACAGAGAGCAGGCTGAACCCAAGGCCTGCGGCCAGACAGAGGACTATAAAACGTATAGAAAGAGTTCGTCTTTTTTGCATTGCACCACAATCCCTATGCTGCCTTTGTCGGCAGCGCAACGGCTGCCGTTCCAATGACCCATCGTTCTCCATCATCATTTTCCATCCAAATATCACACTCAGCGGTATGCTGCTCGTCATCCTTTTGGGTAACGAAGCCCAGCAGATGGATATTGCAATCAGGCAGGACCGGGCTGCGAAATGTCGTCCCGATCCGGGTGATTTGTGCCGCCGGGTTCCACTCGCTAATCAACCGGGCCAGCAGCCCCATACTTAACACTCCAGGCGCGATCATGCCGGGTAGGCCCTCTTTGCGAGCGCCTTCATCATCGGTAAAGCGTGGGAAATCCATTCCTGCCGTTCTGGCATAACGGCGCACAAAGTCCTTAGTGAGCAACATATCGATGGGTGGCAGCTCGTCGCCTTCTTCTACGTCTTCAAAATAGATCGTCCTCATCGCTGCACAATCCTATGGTCAATAACCGCGACTTTCTCACCGTTTTGGTTCGTAATCTCATTGCGCAGCACTATAAAGTACATGGAGCCGCTGCGTCCGGTCTTCTCATAAATATCGTGAATGGTACTGACCATTTTCAGTACATCACCAGGCCGAACCGGAATAAAGTTTTCGAGATCACGCCCGCCGTCGAAGCCCATCTTGCCAAAGCGCGGCATATGTTCGGGCGTCATCTTTTGGGGGCGTAAGCGGGTCACAAAGGTCGGCGGCGCAATGAGCCCGCCGTATGGCCCTTGAGCTGCGGCTTCCACGTCCGTATAGAGCGGATTGGTTTCACCCAGCGCCTCGGCAAATTTAAGGATGTCGTTCTTAGTAATAGGCGGAAAGTCAGTTTCGTCAAAGATTTGTCCTAAAATGGACCGATCAAAATCAGGGGCCATGGTGTCATCCTCTAGGCGCTGTTTTGTACGGGAGTCCGCCGAACACGGAAATCGACGGGGTGATAGTCCCCCGTTCTAAGGGCATCAACCAGCTCTTCTGTATTGGTAATATCTTTCTCAAATTCTGTCGCACAAATACCAACGAAACTCACCAGATGCGCGTCGCTGCCACCAAAGGCATGATAGCCATACGAGTCGATCAGCTCAGCAACGCGCTCATTTTCGCCCTTTTTACTACCACCGTTAAGGGCCTCAACCCCAACTACCCCTTCCAGCGGCGGTCTGTTCTCATAATGCTCGATCAGTCCGATAGTCGGTCGACCGGGATGACACGGCATAGCAACACCGCCCATGGCTGCCACCTCATCAATCAGTTCTTGAGCCCGGAGACGCACGTTAGAGAAATCGAAGCGTTTGAGCATATCGTCGTTCACGCCGTATACGAGTACGTGGCCATACTCGGTTTCGACTTCAGAGGCTTTGAGAATAAGCATGCCGTATTTGTCTTCGAGTGCGCGGTAGTCATTGTGCGAGTCAAATTGCCGGTGTTCAGTCAGGACGATGCCGTCGAGCGGTCGCTCATCCCGTTTCCGTGCCAGCCACTTGAGATATGCCTCGACTGGCGCACGGCTGTCGTCTGAGAGTTCGGAATGCAAGTGGAGGTCAATCATTCGTGCCATCGGGTATCCTAAATAGCCTGCCGGTCGGCTCAGCTTTTAGTTTTCTAGTTGAGAAATAGGGACTTATAGTGCCAGAGGCGAACGGTTGTGGCAATGGAAAGCCAGGAGGGACCTCCGTGTCCTTCCCTCAGACTTACGCAGACTTATGCGGCAGGTTTGAACAGCGGAACCGAGATCTCTGGGGCCATATCGTCAAACGTGACTTCAACCGGCATACCGATCGTGACCGTCTCGGGATCACAGTCCACGATATTGGTCAACATCCGCACGCCTTCTTCCAACTCCACATAGGCCATGACATAGGGCACTTTATTGCGAAACCCGGAACTCTGATTCTGCCGAGTGATTGTGAAGGTATAGACCATGCCCTTGCCGCTACATTTTAGCCAGTCAAAGTCTTTTGATAAATCCTCGGGACAAAACGCACGTGGATAATAAAAGACTGTATTACAAGTACGACACTTTTGGACGTAGAGTTCGTGTCGCGCACACGCTTCCCAAAACGGCTTGGACTCCTCGTCCATACGCGGCACAGGACGTTTTGATTTCTTCTTTTCATCAGCCATAACATAGTCCTCAACGTATTGTGTCTGCCGGCCGCCTACATGCCCAAGACCAGTGAGGCCCCGCTGTGTCTGAGTCCAAGGGTCCCCCCTGTGCCATGACACAAGGCAAGTTGGCAGTCTTTGACCTGACGCTCCCCACATTCACCCCGGAGCTGCTTGACGGCCTCAATCACCAGGAAAATCCCACGCATGCCGGGGTGGTTGGACGACAGGCCGCCCCCGTCGGTATTAATCGGCAGCTCACCACCAAGGCCGATGCGCCCGTTTTGAACAAACGAGCCGCCTTCACCTTTTTCACAAAAACCAAGACTTTCCAAAGTCACACACACAGTAATGGTGAACGAGTCATAGATCATAGCCATGTCAAAGTCTGCATGACTCACCCCAGCCCGCTCCATAGCCTTGGGACCGGACTGTTTGGCAGCCGCGTCAGTAAGGTCACGCATACCCGCACTCGTGTGAGAACACGCTTCTGCCGCACTCATGATATAGACCGGCTTCTTCTTGAGATCGCGCGCCCGTTCAGCCGAGGTGACAACCAAAGCGCCACCGCCATCTGAGATCATGCAGCAGTCTAGAAGATGAAGCGGGGAAGATACCTCGCGTGAGGCCAGCACGTCGTCAACCGTAATCAGATCACGAAATTTGGCGTTGGGATTGAGAGAGGCATGCTTGCGGGTTGTGACCGCAATCTCGGCCAGTTGCTCACTCGTTGTGCCGAACTCGTGCATATGACGCTGGGCCGTCAGCGCATAGTCGCCAACGGTAGTCGGGCCGTAACAGCCTTCAAACTGCTCCGGCGGATCACCGCTGCCGCCGCCGCCCGTGCCAATAGCAAAACGATCCGAGGACCATTTACTGCCGTATAAGATAAGCGCCACATCGCAGTAGCCGGCCGCAATGGCCGCTGCGGCATGCGCAGTATGCGAGACAAACGACGAACCGCCGATCGAGTTGGAATCGAGGAAGTCCGGATTCAAATTCAGATGTTCAGCCAGAGCAATAATGCCCATGCCGCCAACGCCTGAGGTACAGAGGCCGTTCACATCTTTAATGTTGAGCCCGGCATCCTCTAGCGCACCGCGCGCACTCTCGGCCATGATTTGGTATTGAGTTTTATGCGGCGCCCAGCGCAACGGATGTTCGTAGACACCGGCAAGAGCAGCTTTTCGACTCATACTCATGAGATCCCTCTTAGTTGAAGAACGCGTCAATTGCGTTGCAGGCTTCTTGAGGTTTTTCAATCGGCAACCAGTGCCCGGCTTCTGGAATTACGGCCAGTTGCGCTCCTGGGATATTCTCCCGTAACTCTTCGGCTTGAGCCACAGGCGTGGTTGCGTCGTCTTCTCCAGCCAGAACAAGAGTCGGAACTTTGATCTCGCCGAGTTGCGCTGTCAGATCAACTTGCTGACACGCTATCAAATCAAAGCAACGTACACGCGGGTCTGTTTTAATCTGCTCCAGCCAGCCTTCTTGGATAATCTCCTGCGGCGTTTTGGGTGAACATGAGACCTTGGTAAACGGCTGGCCTTGGCGACCTTTCATGACGGATTCCCAGGTTTTAATAAGATCGTGGGAAATATCGAACTTCGCCGCAGTGGAAGTCAACACAAGCCCTTCGAGCATGTCGGCATGACGTAGCGCCAGGTCGATAGCAATCGCCCCGCCCATGGAGTGGCCGATAATCACCACGGGTCGCACCCCGAGGGCCTTCCAGACTGCATAGGTGAAATCGCTGTACGCGGTCACGCTTTTGAGGCTTTCCGTGCCACTTGAACGGCCATGGCCCGGAAAGTCGAACGACATAGGGCTGTGCTGAGCCGACAGAATATCGACCATTTTGTGAGCAAAATGGCCGTTACTGCCCGCGCCGTGGACATATAAGAAGAGCTTGCCCTGGCTCACATCCGGAACCACAAGTGGCAAAGTCGTTCGGCCAGTGTGAAAATAATTCACAGCATAGCCTTCAACATCGATGTACTTGGTTGGCATATCCCCTCGCTTTAGAAAAACTCCGCTGTGGACAAAGCTTTTCACTGACTAATCGGGCGGGGTCGGTTTTGTCAAGGGTTCCGTGCCATGAGCAGGAACGCGATTAATTGTACCCTTTGGGAAATCTAATCCAGACTCTTAAATCGTCTCTTTTTCTGATATTGGTATACGGCATGAATTCCGGCAAAAGAAAACGAGTGAAGATTGGTGTCCGTCCTCCAGGAACAATTTTTGATGAAGCTACCAATGTTCTCCAGCAGCTAGGGTCAAGCAAGAAAATACGCTCTCAAGGGGAATGGTTATACTTTCCCGATGTTCGGGGCCACCGCCTTCGGCAGCGTAAAAAATGATCCGACTGGCTGCGGAACCTTTTCGTCCTGTTCTTACTGTATGACGTTTGCTATCTGACCTGTTTCCGCAGATCGATAACACGCCTCAGCAATCGCCACCGCGCGCAGGCCGTCTTCAACGGTAACGGGAAACGGTGTGTTGTTTTGGAGAGCATCGACAAAAGCTTGTACGGCTTCTTTTACGGTTGGCACAGGCGGCGGAACGGACACGGGGATACGCTCGCGTCCTCTCACCAGGTCGACAAAATTATGTGCATGATCGCCAACGAGCTGACCGTTTTCACCTGTGATTTCAATCAGACCGCTTCGACTCTGGGTTGAGCGCGAGCCTGAGACCTGGACCGTCAGCAGTGGGTCAGTAGTGCGTCCATACATTTGAAAGTTGTCTTCGGTTTCGCGGGTGAAAATTGTTTTTGTCTGACACCAGACCTGGGTAGTTGCTTGACCGCTCAAGAAATACAACAAGTCGAAACTATGTACGCCCGTATGGAGAATAATCCCACCGCCACTTTCGGCTTTCCGGTCGATCCAGGCGAGCGATGAAGGCTCAAAGTGCTGGCTGAGGTGAAGAGAGTGCAGGGGTGCGATGGCAGACAGATGTTGCTTAAGCGTTTGTACCACACTATTAAAGCGTAACGTCTGGGCAACCATGCAGCGAATGGGGCTGGCATCAATAATTGCGCTGATCTGCTGTGCCTCGGCGACACTCACTGCAAGCGGTTTTTCAATCAGGATATGTTTACCCGCACGGCAGGCTGCTGCCACAATAGATCCGTGCAAAGCGGGTGGGACAACGATCGCAATCGCGTCGATGTTTTGATCTGCAATGAGCTGATCATATGTTGCGTGATAGTGGCAACCATACCTCGCGGCAAGTTGTTCACCTGCTGACCGATTCCTGCGGCACACGGCAACAAGCTCAGCCTGCGGAATATCTTCCGCCATATGCTCGACGTAACGAAGACCATGTTTGCCTGCTCCGATCAGGCCTATGCCTAGCGGCTTGAGAGAATGCGGTTGCATACGTCTACGATATCGTTTTGTCAGTGCAGGACTCAATCCTTTACGGGGATCAAGAGCGCGTGCTAGTTTACCTTTTCATGCCGACGTATCGCAATCCAATACCGACGGTAGACATTATCATCAAATTGGAATGGGAATTGGAAACGGCTGAGGGTGCCGGAATTGTCTTGATTCGCCGCAAAAATCCACCACTGGGCTGGGCCCTGCCGGGGGGATTTATTGACTATGGAGAGTCGGCTGAACAGGCGGCGGTACGGGAAGCAGCAGAAGAAACGTCACTCAAGGTGCAGCTTATTGAACAGTTCCACGTCTATTCCAACCCGCAACGGGACCCACGTCAGCATACCCTCACAACGGTGTTTATCGCTCAGGCAAACGGAACGCCACGCGGAGCGGATGATGCGGCAGAAGCGCGCGTCTTCGAAGAGAGTAGCTTACCGTCTGTATTGGCGTTTGATCATGAACAGATCTTGCGCGATTATTTTGTATATAGACGGACAGGGCAAAGACCGGGGTATGATCGGTAGGGGCGAGGATACCTCGCCCAGGCAATTCATGCATTGCCTCTACCTGTGTTTGCGGCGAGGCGGACGTTCTTATGATCCGCTGAGGCGCTGTAATGCGGCCTCTATCTGAGCGAGACCCTTTTCGAGGTTTTCCATAGACGTGGCATAGGAAATCCGCACATGCTCAGCCGAGCCGAAACCCTCACCAGCGACCAGGGCGACCTTGGCTTCTTCCAATAGATACAGAGAGAAATCCATGGCCGAAGCAATCGTCTTGTCCTGCCACTTTGGGCCAAAACAACCAGAGACGCGTGGAAAAACATAGAATGCGCCTTCCGGCAGGGTGCACGAAATACCGGGTATGGCGCGCAACCGGTCAACAACGTAATTGCGCCGTTTAGCAAACTCCTTTGCCATGATCCCTACCGGCTCTTGCGTGCCGGTAAGCGCTTCAATCGCAGCTGACTGAGCCACGGAGTTTGGATTTGACGTGCTCTGACTCTGGATCGTTTCCATGGCCTTAATGACTTCTTGCGGACCCGCTGCATAACCCAAGCGCCAGCCGGTCATGGCATAGGTTTTTGATACCGAATTAGCGACGAGCAGGCGGTCACGCAGATTGGGCTTGAGTGACAGCAGGTGGGCGCAGCGTGGTGCATCGTACAAAAATTTCTCGTACACATCGTCAGAGATAGTAAAAAGGGTGCTGTGCTCAATGACCTCAGCGATCTGTTTCAGCTCGTCTTCGGTGTACGCCGCACCTGTCGGGTTGGAGGGACTATTGAGTAGCAGGACCTTACTTTGCGGGCCAATCGCCTCTTGCAGTTGGGTTGCCGTAATCTTGAAACCTGTCTCCTCCGTGGTGTGAAGCAGTTTTGGCGTCGCACCAGCCAAGATCACGATGTCGGAATAGCTGACCCAGTAAGGAGCGGGAATGAGGACTTCATCACCCGGACCAACAAGGGCATGAAAGGCGTTGAAAAGAATATGCTTGCCTCCACAGCCGGTGGTGACTTCTGGGAGTGTATAGCTGAGATCGTTCTCCCGCTGGAGTTTCGCGATGACGGCTTCCTTGACCTCGGCTGTCCCGCCGACAGGGGTATACTTTGTCTTGCCCTGTTTGATGGCGGTGATCGCCGCGTCCTTAATATGATCTGGGGTATCGAAATCTGGCTCGCCTGCCCCAAAGTCGATGACGGTGATCCCTTCGCGACGTAGGGCGGCAACCTTGACCGTAACCATGAGTGTTGGCGACGGTTTGACAAGTTCTAAACGTTTTGCAAGACGCATACTATGCCTCAAGGCCTCTTCGCTCGAAAGGTGGCCGAATGGGATGTCTCGGCGTCCATTCCCAGCGAGCGGACGGACGCTGGCTGTTAATCTGATGTATTCGCGAACTTCTCTCGGAGTCGTTTTTCGACGTGTGGTGGGACTAAGCCTGTCACAGAACCGCCCAGACTGGCAATTTCCTTGACTAAGCGAGCAGCAGTATAAAAATGGGCCGCTCCAGTCGTCAGAAAAATCGTATCAATATTCGGCTTCATATGACGATTCATGAGAGCCATCTGAAATTCGTACTCGAAGTCTGAAGCGGCGCGCAAACCACGGATAATAATGTTTGCCTGCATCTTCTCAACATAGTTAACGAGTAGTCCATGAAAACTATCATACACGACGCGGTCGCCCTCAGCCTGAAGTTCCTCACGGAACATGTTGAGGCGTTCCTGTGGCGTAAAGAGGCAGTTGTCTTTCTGCGGGTTATACACAACAGCAACGATCACTTCGTCAGTGAGCTGAAGGCTCCGACGAATGATATCGACATGCCCGTACGTTGGCGGGTCAAAAGATCCAGGATAAATAGCGCGACGTTTCACTCAGCTTCCTCGCCCTCGTGTTGGTAAAAAGACACCCCGGTTGTGCCGTAACGGCGGCTGTCCGTCAATACCAACGGGGCGTAGGACTCGGCTCCGGCTTCCTGCCGGGCGTGCTCCACCACGACCCAGGCTCTTGCTCGTAAAATCGAACTGCGGGCTAAACGCCGCAGTGTTTTATCGACCCAGCCTTCTTCATACGGAGGATCAAGAAAAACACCATCAAACCGGAGACCTTGGTCTTCTAAGATCCCGATCCCTTTGAGCGCATACGCACTCAGAATCCGACCCCGATGGAGGAGCTTGGTGGTCTTCAGATTGGTCCGAATAATTTTTTGCGCGTCCGGACTGGTTTCAACAAACACGGCAGAGCGAGCACCCCGACTCAGGGCTTCTATGCCCAGCGCACCTGTGCCGGCGAAGAGATCCAGGACGTCGATATCGGTGAGGGAAAAGCGACTGGTAAGGATGTTGAATACAGACTCTCTGACTCGGTCGGTGGTGGGCCGGACCTTTTTTGGAACAGTGAGCGACAGCCCACCCACCGAGCCAGAGATGACACGCATCTAGACGCTAAAAATATGAACGGCCAGGGCTGCGGCTTCGCCGCGGACCATGCCACCACCGTTCTCGGTCATGCCGACCTTGGCGCCTTCAACCTGGCGTTTGCCGGCTTCGCCGCGCAGTTGCCAAAAGATCTCGGCAATTTGGGCTGTGCCCGTGGCACCAACCGGATGACCCTTGGCCAGCAGGCCACCGCTCGGGTTTACCGGCGTCTTGCCGCCCAAGGCGGTAAACCCTTCGTCAATCAAGCGGCCGCCTTCGCCCTGTTGGCATAAACCCAGTTCTTCATAAATGATGAGCTCCGCCGGTGCTGAGGCGTCATGCACCTCGGCTACGTCGAGATCTTCCGGACCAATACCCGCGACTTCGTAGGCTTTCTTAGCTATACGCTCGGTAACGCCAGGATCACCGGGTTGACGGTCCTGGCCGGAGCCCAGGACTGAAGCTTTCACATACACCGGTTTGGTGGTGAACTCTTTGGCCTTGTCCGCGCTGGTCAGCACCACGGCTGCCGCGCCATCGCCAATCGGCGAGCACATCATCCGCGTCAGCGGATCGGCGATCATGGGCGATGCCAGGATGTCTTCTACGCTGCGTGGAGTCTGAAACTGTGCGTGCGGATTCAAGCTACCATTAGTATGATTTTTGGCCGCGACCCCCGCATAGTGTTCTTTGGTCGTGCCGTATTTGCGCATATGACTGCGCGCGAATTCAGCGTAGAAATCCATGAACATGCTGCGCGATTTACCCGCACCTTGGCCTTTGTCCTGTGTAGTCTGTTTCATATCGGTGAGCGTTTGCTGCATCAGTTCGACATCGATCGCACTGCCGAGTGCGGCGAAAGATTTTTTTTTGTCCTCGTGGTAGAGCTTCTCCATACCCAGAGCAAGCACGACGTCGTACATACCCGAAGCAATATACAACCAGGCCAGATGAAATGCGGTGGCCGCACTGGCGCAGGCGTTCTCGGTGTTAATCACCGGAATGCCGCCAATGCCCATTTCACGCAGGACGACTTGACCACGAATGCATTCCTGGCCGGTAATCAGCCCTGCCATGGCGTTCCCGACGGCGACGGCTTCAAGCTGGCTTGCCTCAACTCCGGCGGATTCGAGGGCCGCCTCAATCGCCTCGCGAGACAGCTCTTTCATGCCTTTATCCAGGTGTTTCGCAAAGCGGGTCATGCCCGCAGCGACAATGGCAACTTCTCTCATGTGGCTCCTCCCTTTTTTAGGGTGTGTTTGCAGGATGTGTTTGCAAGGTGTGAAGGTGTGTTTGATAGACTCCCGACTATAACCCCATTCCCTCTTGTTCCGCAAGAAGAATTTCTTCAGGATGGCGATAGGATAACCACCGTGAATTTTGTCCTTGTCCCTATAAAAGCCCTGGCTCACGGAAAGAGCCGTTTGTGTGCGCTGCTATCGGACACACAACGCCACGGCCTCTCCCAGGCCATGCTGCGTGACGTGCTGACCAATCTGCGTCGCGCGGCCAGTGTTGATCGTTTTGGGGTAGTAACCTCAGATCCGAGCCTGCTCGAAATCGCCCAGGGTTTGGGCGCGGAGGCGATTGATGAAGGACATCCGCGTGGCTTGAACGATGCTGTAGCCATGGGCACCGAATTTTGTCTGCAACAGGGAGCCACGGCACTGCTCGTCCTTTTATCCGACCTCCCGCTTGTGACCTCTGAGGATATCGACTTACTGTTCTGCGAGACAACAGACGAACCGCAAGTCCTTCTTGTGACGTGTAAGGAGGGGGAAGGGACGAACGCACTCCTGCGCGTCCCGCCCCTGGTCATGCCAACCTGCTTCGGTGGCCCAAGCCTCGAGGCCCACAAAGTCTGTGCCCAGAAAGATGGTCTGGCCTGTCGCATGATCGAAGCGCCCCGTATCGCGTTTGACATTGATTCCGTTGAAGATCTGAAGCTGTTTGCCTCCGAACCAACTGCCACCCACACCTATCGGGCACTGCACGCTCTTGGTGTACTGGCTGCCCTCGGTTTGGAAGCGTAGTCATATAAAAAACAGATGAAAATGCCATATTGATTGACATGGCCCTGTCCAGCCTGCGTACCTGTACTTTTCCCTGTGAGTCTCATACGTTAGCCTCAGTGTATGGGCAAGCCGCAGCTCATTGTTATCACCGGACCAACCGCTACAGGAAAAACCGCACTCGCGCTCGAGTTGGCGACACGTTACAACGCCGAGATTGTGAGCGCTGACTCGCGCCAAGTATACCGTTACTTGGATATTGGAACGGCCAAACCTACTGCTCACGAACAAGCACAGGTTCCCCATCATATCATCGATGTCGTCAACCCCGACGTGCAGTTTGATACTGCCCGTTATCGGACCCTGGCGCATGAGGCCGTTCATGACATTATCCAACGCGGCAAACGCGTATTCGTGGTCGGGGGAACGGGTTTATACATCCGTACTCTGACACGGGGGTTGTTTTCTGGACCGCGGGCAGATCCAAGGCTGCGCAGGCGTCTTGAGACACAGGAGAAAGAGCACGGGCGGGGATTCCTGCATGCATGGCTCCAGAAGGTTGATCCTGACGCGGCGCAGCGTTTACATCCGAATGACACGCTACGGTTGATTCGCGCTTTGGAGGTGTGGCTGCTGAGTGGCAAGCCTATCAGCGTCTGGCAACGGGAGCATGGCTTTCAGGAGCGCCCGTTTTCCACGCTGATACTTGCTTTAGCGCTGGAGCGGGAGACGTTAGCCCAACGGATTGAACAGCGCTGTCACGCCATGATCCGCGCCGGTCTCGTTGACGAGGTGCGCCGGGTCTGGGATATGGGGTATGATGTAGATCTTTCCGTGTTGCACACAATTGGCTATGCGCAGGTCGGACAAATGCTCAACGGACACTATACGCTCGACGAGGCAGTCGCCCAGATGGCCAAAGAGACCCGCCGACTCGCAAAGCGGCAGTTGACCTGGTTTCGCACAGAACTTGGGGTGCGGTGGTTCTCACCCGGCCAAGTCCGGGAGATCGATACAGCGGTCAAAGAATTTTTTGGAGTTTTTTTATGAAACGATAACGAACGGAAAACGCACTGAGTAAAATGGAAAAAGGGGTTGGGAATTCAAAATCCATATGTACGCAGTACATTGTACGCTTTGGTTAAGGGTTAGCTGTGCAGACAACATATCTCGATTTTGAGAAACCATTAGAAGAGCTGGACAAACAGGTTAACAAACTCATCCAGGTGGAAACCCGGTCGGCAGAGCAGCAGGCGGAGCTGGCCGGGCTGGAGGAACAGCTCCGCCAACATGAGTCCAAACTGTTTGGCTCGCTTTCGGCATGGCAACGGGTGCAGCTCGCGCGACATACCGACCGGCCGTATACGCTCGACTATATTGAGGCCTTGTGCTCAGAGTTCGTTGAGTTGCACGGTGACCGCGTGTTTGCCGATGACCCGGCTATCGTGGGCGGTCTGGCTCGTTTTCGAGGGACCCCGGTTGTGGTGGTCGGCCATCAGCGCGGAAAAACCGTTGCAGAGAAAGTCCACCGAAATTTTGGCATGCCTCTCCCTGAGGGGTATCGTAAGGCGCTGCGTCTTCTCCATTTAGCCGAACGCTTTCAGCGTCCTGTCCTCACCTTTATTGATACGCAAGGGGCCTATCCCGGAGTGGAGGCTGAGGAGCGCGGCCAGGCGGAAGCCATTGCCAAGAACATCCAGGAGATGGCCGGCCTCCGAACCCCAATTATTGTCACCGTCATTGGAGAAGGCGGCAGTGGTGGCGCCCTCGCGTTGGGAGTAGGGGATCGTGTGTTGATGCAAGAGAATGCGTGTTATTCGGTCATCACTCCGGAGGGCTGCGCGGCCATTCTGTACGGAGAACGTACGCCAGAACGCTCGGCCTGGGCAGCCGAAGCGCTCAAGGTGACTGCACCCAACCTGCTGCCTTTGGGCGTGATTGATGAGATAGTTGCGGAGCCGCGCGGCGGAGCGCATAGGTATGCCCAAGCAGCCATTGCCGCCGTCGGGACAGCAATTGCGCAGCAGCTCCAGACGGTGAGCAGATTGTCGGTTGAAGAGCTGATGGCGCAGCGCTACGCCAAGTTCCGTCGGATGGGAGAAGTGGGCATTGTCGAAAGTGGGGAAGAGTATAACAACGAAGTCAGGAGTGTCGATGGAGCTAGGAGCGTCAATGCAGCCGGCTAATACAGACTGGCCTTGGCCAGACCAGCCTCGGCGTAGACTGGCTGGGTGAATCATAGTAAGAAACGCCGTGTGGCGCCAAAACGTCCCTCCCCTGCATTGGATACGCTCAGAGACAAAATTGACCGTATCGATGCGCAAGTCTTGATCTTCCTGAACCGCCGCGCGCGTCTCGCCCAGCAGATCGGAAATCAGAAAGGCAAGAAGCAACGCGCCGCGTATGTACCGAGTCGGGAACGGGCCATTTTCGCACGCTTGGCCGAGCTTAACACGGGTCCGCTGTCGGATGAATCCGTCCAAGCCGTGTATCGGGAGATTATCTCGGCTTCGCGTGCCCTCGAACAATCGTTGCGTGTCGCCTACCTTGGGCCAGAGGCGAGCTATGCGCATATGGCGGCCTGCGAGCAGTTTGGGTCCAAAATCGAATTTGTGCCTGTGGCGACTATTCCTCATATTTTTGCTGCAGTCGAAAGTGGCCAGGTCGCATACGGCGTAGTCCCGGTCGAAAACTCCGGTCAAGGCTCAGTCGCAATCACGCTGGATCTCTTTATCGAATCCAATCTGCATATTATTGCGGAGCGGTCGCTGGAGATTCGTCACTGTTTGCTGAGCCGAGCAAAAAAGCGTGAGCGCATTGGACGCGTACTGGCGCACCCGCAGGCGTTAGCCCAGTGTCAGGACTGGCTGGCAACACATTTACCTGGCGTTCCGACAGAAGCAGCGTCGAGTAACTCACGCGCCGCCGAGTTGGTCCGGAGCGATACGCATGCTGCAGCGATTGCCGGCCGATTGGCTGCAGAGCGCTATCGGCTCAATGTGTTAGATGCGGATATTCAAGATCAGGCCGCAAACTATACCCGCTTCGCCATCCTCAGCCGCAGCCCACAGCGGGGCGAGCCGACGGGGGACGATAAGACCTCTCTTGTGCTCTCCGTCCGTGACGAAGCCGGGGTGCTGTATCAGGTACTCAAACCGTTTGCCGATCACAGTATTAATCTGTTGCGGATTGAGTCACGGCCGCTCAAGGGGAGGCCTTGGGAATATGTCTTTTTTATCGATATTGAGGGCCACGCGAGCGAGACCGCTATTGCAGACGCACTGCGCGAGATCAAACTGCGGTGTGTATCTGTCAAGGTGCTGGGCTCGTATGCCTCCTTCGTGCCTGCTTCGCAAAAACGCTGACATGGTTAAAAACGCTGACATAGTATGGATATTCGAAAATACGTGCCCGATTGGGTCTTGAGTCTTACGCCGTATCAGCCTGGGAAACCCATTGAGGAGGTTGAGCGGGAATACGGGATTCGCAACTCGGTCAAGATTGCCTCAAACGAGAATCCACTTGGGCCATCACCCAAAGCGGTCGAGGCTATTACTGCAGCACTGCCGCAGCTCAATCTCTATCCGGATGGGGATGCGTTCTATCTCAAGCAGCGGCTGGCCGAGAAGTTCGGTTTGGACCGTGCGCAGATTATCATAGGCAATGGCTCGAACGAGTTGATTGAGATGATTGTGCGGACTTTCCTGCGTGTAGGCGAATCCATAGTTGCGGCAGAGCACGCGTTTGCCATTTACCACTTGTGCGTGCATGCGGCAGGTGGGCACACTATTACTGTTCCTCACAAAGGCTTTGCCTTTGATCTCGATGCCATGGCAGATGCGATGACGTCCGATACGCGGATAGTTTTTCTTGATAACCCGAATAATCCAACCGGGACGATCTATACCCGAGCGGACTGGGAGGCCTTTCTTGAAAAAGTTCCGCACGATGTCGTGATTGTGGTGGATGAAGCCTATTTTGAGTTTGTTGCGGATTCAGACTATCCGAATTCGCTCGACTATCATTCTGCGGAACGGTTGCTGATTACGTTGCGGACCTTTTCAAAGATCTGCGGCCTGGCCGGGGTCCGCGTCGGCTATGGGATTTCCTCACCAGAAGTGATAGACGCGCTCAATCGTATTCGCCAGCCGTTTAATGTGAATGCCTTGGCCCAAGTCGGGGCACTGGCCGCGCTTGATGATACCGATCATATGCGGCGCACCCAGGAGAATAATCGGCACGGGCTGGCCTATCTGCGCCGCGAGCTTGATCGTCTCGGCCTGGAGTATGCGCCGAGTTGGGGCAATTTTCTGCTCGTCAAAGTGGGCGTCGGCGTCTCGCAGCAGCTCTTACCTCAGGGCATTATCATTCGACCTATGGAAGGCTACGGCTATCCGGGTTATGCCCGCGTCAGTGTCGGCCTGCCTCAGGAAAACGAGCACTTTATCACCGCTATGGAGAAGCTCCAGCAGTAGGCGCGACGTACGCGTTGTCTCTATACGATACAGCTATGGGATTCTTATTTAAGCGTCTTCTCATTGTGGGCGTTGGCCTGATTGGTGGCTCGCTGGGACTTGCGGCCAAAGCGCGCGGACTCGTTGAGCGGGTCGTTGGTTTTGGTCGCACTGAGGCTAATCTCAAGATCGCCCTCGAACGCGGCAGCATCGATACGTATACCTTTGATCCAGCTGAGGCAGCCCGAGGGACGGATTTGATCCTTCTCGCGGTCCCGGTTGAGGCGACCGGGTCGGTGCTGCAACAATTTTTACCCCATTTGCCGTCGGGCTGTATTGTCACGGACGCCGGGAGTGTCAAAGCACCGATTTTAGAAACTCTGGAGGCCCTCTTACCCCCGTCTCTGCCGTGTGTTGCAGCACATCCTATTGCCGGAACCGAGAACGCCGGGGCAGCAGCTGCTTTTGAGACCCTCTTTGACGGCAGCGTGTGTGTCTTGACCCCGACTGACAAGACGGACCGCACTGCGCTTGCTCGGGTACGGGCTCTATGGGAAGGCGTCGGCATGCGGGTGGAAGAGATGGACGCCCAGGTCCACGACCGGGTGTTAGCCCAGGTCAGCCATCTTCCGCATCTGATCGCCTTTAGTGTCATGAATGGACTCCTCCAATCTTCTCAATCTCGGCAATCCCCGCAATCTGCAGAAAAGGTTGATCCCTTGGCGTATGCGGGAAGCGCTTTTGCCGATCTCACCCGTGTGGCCGCAAGTCCGATCGAAATGTGGCGTGATATTTGCCTGGCAAACCGGGAGGCGTTGTTGGTTGCTATGACGAGTTTTGAGACTGCTTTAGCCCGAATGAAGGCTGCGCTGGCTGCGGGGGATGGTGCCACGCTGTTCGCTGACATTGAGCGGGCACGCCAAGAACGTCAACGGCTGACCCGCTTGCGAGAGGGGAAATGAGCGCGGCCGTCACAATTCCACCCGCCCAGTATGGCGTACGGAGTGAGATCCGCATGCCCGGCGATAAATCGATCAGTCACCGCGCCGTCATGTTTGCCGCACTGGCTGAGGGAGAAAGCTGTATCCAAAACTGTTCACTTGGTCAGGATAATCTGAGTACCATCAAAGCGTTTCAGTCCTTGGGGGTCAATATTGTCCGCCAGGACACGACGGTTGTGGTGAACGGCCGCTGTTGGGAGGGATTACAGGCCCCCACCCAGGCTATCTACTGCGGCAATTCCGGAACCACCATGCGTCTCCTCTCCGGGATATTAGCCGGCTGTCCTTTTACATCTCGCCTGGACGGGGATGCATCGCTCCGTCGGCGGCCAATGCGGCGGGTGACTGATCCATTGCGGCTCATGGGAGCCTCGATTGAGAGCGAAGGGGAAGAGCACTGCGCACCGCTGCGTATCACTGGGCAGGGGGGGACACTGAAGGCCATCTCGTATCAGAGTCCGGTTGCAAGCGCGCAAGTGAAATCGGCTATTCTTTTGGCTGGCTTGCGAGCCGAGGGGAAGACAACGGTCATCGAGCCCGAACGTTCTCGTGACCATACTGAGCGACTCTTGCCTGCGTTTGGCGGACGGCTTCAAGTGCAAGATCGGACGGTGTCCGTCGAAGGCGGGACGCCTCTGCACGCCCAGGACGTTCGCGTGCCGGGCGATTTCTCTTCCGCCGCGTTTTTTGTGGGCGCTGCGCTGCTTCTCCCAAACTCTGAGCTCTGCGTCCGCGATGTTGGGCTGAATCCCACGCGGACAGGAGCATTGGAAATCTTTCGGGCTATGGGCGGTTGGATTGAGAGCCACAACGAGCGAGACGTGTGTGGTGAGCCCGTTGGTGACCTTGTGATTCGTACCAGCGCTCTCCACGGGGCGGAGATTGACGCTACGCTCGTTGTCCGAGCCATTGATGAATTCCCGATCATCGCCATTGCTATGGCTTTTGCCCAAGGGACCTCAGCCATTCGTGGTGCCCAAGAGCTACGAGTCAAGGAAAGTGATCGGCTGCACGTTTTGGCAACGGCGCTTGAGGCCCTCGGTGTTGAGGTTGAAGAACTGCCGGACGGGCTGGTGATTCAAGGAAAAGGGCGTGTCCGCGGGGGAACGGTGCAAAGCCACGGAGATCACCGCATAGCTATGGCTCTTACTGTTGCTGGGCTTGTCTCAGGTGAGGGCGTTGTCATCCAAGAGCCGGAGTGCGTTGATATTTCTTTTCCTGGCTTTTACCACATGGTTCAGGATCTCACAGGTGTGAATCTGGGAAAGTTATGAAAAAGGGCTTCATTATCGCCATAGACGGTCCAGCTGGAGCAGGCAAAAGCACGGTGAGCCATCTCTTGGCCGACCGCTTGGGCTATCGCTATATTGATACCGGTGCGTTGTATCGTGCCGTGGGCCTGTTTGCTGGTGAACAAGGGCTGGACCCGGATGATGGCGAGCGCCTTGCCTCACTGTGTGACACGCTGGATCTTCGTTTTGTATCTGAATCACACAGCATGCGGTTATTTGCCGGTGCGCGTGATATTACGACGGCTATTCGCCGCCCGGACATGAGTCAAATGGCGTCTAAAGTGTCGGCCCAGCCACGTGTTCGTCAGGCGCTGCTCGGCCTCCAACGCCGGCTGGGGGAGATGGGCGAAGCCGTGCTGGAGGGCCGAGATATTGGCACGGTCGTCTTTCCTGATGCAGACATAAAAATATACCTGGAGGCTACACCCGAAGAGCGTGGACGGCGCAGGTATGCAGAGCTGCAGCGGCAGGGAGAATCCAATGTTTCTCTTGCAGCGACGATACAAGAGATGGCAGAACGTGATCAACGTGATACTGAACGCGCCCACGCTCCACTGCGAGCGGCTGACGATGCTGTCCGCATCGATACGACGACATTGACGCTGCCTGAGGTAGTTGACAGGATGGCCGAATTAGTAAATGCCCATGCGAGTATTGCGAGTATTGCAAGTATTGAAGGTGAAAAGGAAAAGCCCGGTCTGTAGCTCTTGCAACCTGATGGAGAGGAGAGTATGGAAAGGCAGGATAAGCCAGCTTCGTAGGGGGTAAACCACAACATGGAACAAAACAAAGCGGAAGTAACAACACCAGCCGACAGCGAGGTCAGCTCGGAGGAGCAAGTTCAGCCCGGTAGCACTGACAGCGAAATGCAGTCTTCAGGCGAGAGCCAGCCTACAGCTGAAACTCAGACGAGTAGTCCAGTCGGAGAAGACTTCGGCCAGATGTTTGAAGAGAGTATGCGTTCAGTTCAGCCCGGTGGGGTCGTCCGCGGGCGTGTGGTGAGCATCGGCTCTGAATTTGTCACGATCGATATTGGATATAAATCCGAAGGGCATATCCCTCTCGCGGAATTTCGCCAGCGTGACGGACAGTTGCTGGTCAACGAAGGGGACGACATTGAGGTCTATTTTGACTCGGCCGACTCCGACGAAGAGGGTGAGGGTGTCGTTTTATCGCGAGCAAAAGCCGAACAATTTCGTGTGTGGCGGGATATTGAAGATGCATTCAACAATCAAACTCCTGTTACAGGCTCAATTGTCGGGAAAGTAAAGGGCGGACTCCGGGTTGATATTGGTGTGTCGGCGTTCTTGCCGGGCTCCCATGTCGACATTCGTCCGGTTCGGGATCTTGACCGATTTCTGGGGCAAACCGGGAAATTCGCGGTTCTGAAGTTCAACCGCGCACGTTCGAATGTTGTGGTGTCGCGCCGCGCAGTTTTAGAGCAAGAACGGACTGCATTGCGCGACGAAACCCTGAAAGTCTTGGACGCGGGGGTGATCCTCGAAGGGACAGTAAAAAATATTACCCATTATGGAGCCTTTGTTGATCTGGGAGGAATAGACGGCCTCTTGCACATTACTGATATGTCGTGGGGGCGGATCGGCCATCCATCCGAGATGATCGAGGCAGGGGAAACGATCAAGGTCGTTGTCCTGAAGTTCGATGCAGAACGGGAACGTGTTTCGCTTGGATTAAAACAGCTCATGCCCGATCCGTGGAGTTCTGTCCCGGAACGCTATCTGCCCGGCAGCCGAGTGACCGGCAAAGTTGTGAGCCTCGCCGATTACGGTGCCTTCGTCGAGCTGGAACAGGGCGCCGAGGGGCTGTTACATGTGTCGGAGATGTCGTGGACCAAGCGGATTTCGCATCCCTCGAAAATGCTGTCCGTCGAGGATGAGATTGAAGTTGTCATCCTCGATCTTGATCCGGCCAACCGACGGATTTCCCTGGGCCTCAAACAAGTTACAGCGAATCCATGGGAGACCGTGCGGGCCACACATCCGGTTGGCAGTCGCATTCAGGGCAAGGTGAACAGCATTACCGATTTCGGAGTTTTTATTGAGGTCGAGGAAGGGATAGATGGCCTCGCCCACATCTCTGATTTGCACTGGACCAAGAAGATTAAGCACCCCTCAGAACTGTTCAAGAAGGGTGATGAGGTTGCGGCGGTGGTCCTCGGCATTGATATCGACAACGAGCGCATCTCGCTCGGGATCAAACAGGCGAGTAGAGATCCGTGGGTCACGCTCCAACAGGAACATCCCGTTGGCAGCCGGGTCCGAGGCAAGGTGACCAGTGTGACCGACTTCGGTGTCTTTGTAGAGCTTGCAGAAGGGATTGAGGGACTGGTGCATATCTCTCAGCTTTCGACTGAGCGGGTAGAAAAACCCTCAGCCCTTTTCGAAGTCGGCACTGAGGTCGAGGCGGAAGTGATACATATCGACCCCCGCGAACACAAAATGGGTCTGAGTGTAAAGGCCTTACGACGGAATGAGGAACGGGCGGATATGGAGGCTTACCTGCAGCGTGAGCGGGATAATTCCCGTTTCTCCTTTGAAGACATTCTGGGCGACGAGCTGCGTCTTGATCGCGACGAAGGAGAGGGTGATCAACAAAAATCATAAGCGAAGCCTTATCCTGAGGGGGAGGATGGAAGCGTGACAAAGAGAGATTTGATTGGGGAGGTGGCCCAACACTACCCGCGTTTTTCGCGGCGGGATGCTGAGGTCATGGTGAATGCCGTCTTTGACAGCCTGACTGAGGCGTTGGCCAAATCCGAACGGATTGAGATCCGCGGCTTTGGCAGCTTTATCGTGAAACACCGTCCTGCGCGTGAAGGGCGAAACCCACGTACGGGAGAAGTTGTTGCGGTTGCAGCGAAAAAGGTTCCTCTTTTCAAAGTGGGGAAAGAGCTACGCTTGCGTGTCGATGGTCAATCCACTGGAGCAGCCGAACTGCAGATTGTGCAAGAGGCTGGTTCGGGAAGAGATAGCTCGGGAGGATCTGGCGAGTTAAATTGAGGCGCGTGTGGCGGTTAAGCAGGGCTACGAAAAAGGAGAATTGTGTGCCCCGGGGGAGCGTACGCATCGGATTCGGGAGACAACGCGAAGTTGCCTCACTTCTTGTCTGAAGACGACGCGTACTCCACCCTATGCGAAACAAACACTGAGCAGATGCGGTAGATTCGCTCAGTCCTCGTGGAATATTCCCCTCCGTTTGAATACGGCCCTTCCCACGGTAGCACCCTTCCCTGTGGCGGTGTGTATCGGCTAATCCTATGGTGAACGGGCGCATCGACACGACCATCAGCGGTGCGGAGTGGCAGCGTGTCTCGTCAGAGACATATTGATGCCGGGCTCTCTGGTCCGTTAGTGGAAGATTTTGAATAAAGGCAGGCGATACCGTGCAACACACGATTCCCACTGAGACCCTCCGCCATGAAGTGCAGATTGTTGGAGACCTGAAGAAAACGAACTACCAGGTCCTTCCGATCCGTGAAGAAATGCGGGCAAATTTGGTACGCATGTTCTCTTCTGGGGAGCGGCTCTTACCCGGCATTATCGGCTTCGACGATACCGTTATTCCAGAGATAGAAAACGCCGTTCTGGCCGGGCACCATATTGTCTTTCTTGGTGAGCGCGGCCAGGCCAAATCGCGTATTATTCGTGGCTTGACGGTATTGTTAGATGACTATATACCAACGATCCGGGACGCTGAGATTCCAGAGAACCCGCTGGCTCCCATTTCTCCCCAGGCCCGCCGATTGGCCCAAGAACGCGGTGATGCGTTGGAAATCCACTGGCTCTCACGCGATGAACGCTACGGGGAGAAATTGGCGACCCCGGATGTCTCGATTGCGGACCTCATTGGCGAGGTTGACCCGATCAAGGTAGCCGAAGGACGATATCTGGCGGATGAGGAGACCATACACTATGGCCTAATCCCCCGTACGAATCGGGGCATCTTTGCCGTCAATGAATTGCCTGATTTGACCGAGAAGGTGCAAGTTGGGCTCTTCAACCTCATGGAAGAAAAAGATTTCCAGGTCAAAGGCTTTAAAGTCCGTCTGCCACTTGATGTGATCATTGTCGCCAGCGCAAATCCCGAGGATTATACCAGTCGCGGGCGTATTATTACCCCGCTCAAGGATCGCTTCGACGTCCAGATTCGCACCCACTATCCACGCTCTATTGAGGAGGAGATCTCGATTATGGAGCAAGAGGCCGCGCAGTTTTCTCATGATGGCCTCATATTCCACATGCCACAGTTTATAAAGGAAATCTGTGCGCAGCTGACCATGGAAGCCCGTAACTCGAGTGAAATTAA
This sequence comes from Binatia bacterium, assembly GCA_963666315.2. Taxonomy (GTDB): domain Bacteria; phylum Desulfobacterota; class Binatia; order Bin18; family Bin18; genus Bin18. Next base: position 15,821 of record CAXXHG010000012.1, on the reverse strand, counting down.
CCAGGCATCCGGCGTGAGCGTACGGATGACTATTAATAATTTTGAGAGTGTGACGAGCAATGCGGAGAAGCGCGCCATCCGGCTCGGCGAGCAGCAGGTGATCCCGCGCATTAGTGACCTGCACGCCCTGTATCCCTCAACGGCGGGGAAAATCGAGTTGGAATATATGGGCGAAGAGCAGAAGGATGAGGACCTCATTGAGCGCTTGGTGAACCGCGCCGTCCAAAAGGTTTTTGACAAATATTTGAAGGTAGAAAATTTACAGCCCGTCATCGAGTATTTCTCGAATGGTGGTGGGGTCGAGGTGTCTGATATGATGCCGGCGCAGGAGTATCTTGAGGGCGTGCAGAATATTGAAGGGCTGCGGGATAGCCTGACGACGTTAGGTGTTGACGAACACCCCAGTTCCCTCTCCTCGGCAACTGAATTTATTCTCGAGGGACTCCACCTACATAAAAAGCTGAACAAAGAGAGTACGGGCGGACGGCAAACCTACCGCGCCTAGCCGCTCTCTTTGATCCAGATGGTCACAATTCGTTATACCGAATGGGATGGCAGCCAGCGCGTCCGACTGTCTGCCGACCGTATTTTCGCAGAACTGGCCAAATACCTCTCATCGACCGATGATATGCAGCAGGCCCTCGAGCAGCTCATGCGGCAGGGCTTGGAGGATGAAGACAACAAACTCAAGGGCCTCGACGACCTCGTCCGAGACCTGCGCGAAGAGATGCGCAAGCGCTATCGTGAGGCCAATATGCGCTCCTCGCTGGACGAGATGCAGGAGCGTCTTGAGGCCATTCTCAATCAAGAGCAAGGCACACTTGCGCAGCAGCGCCCGCAGCGGCCCGAACTCGAAGAAAAGGAGCGCTTTCTCCAGCAGTTGCCTCAGCGTCTGAGCGATAAAATGGAGAAGTTGTCGACCTACTCCTTCGAAGACAAGGCAGCCCAGGCCGCCTTTGATGAGCTGATGCAGGAGTTTGACAACATCCAGTCGCTTGGGGACTTTCAGCGCCGCTTCGACGATCTTTTTAACGGCCCGCGTTCGCTGAGTTATCAGGAGGCCCTGGAACTGATGAAGGAGATGCAGCAACTCCAAGAGATGGAGCAAAACCTCCTGTCTGGGCACCCGGATAAGATAGACCCCAACCAGCTCCAAGAGCTGATGGGGCAGGCTGCAAATCAGGATTTTCAGAATCTCCAACAGATGCAGTCCCTCTTGGAAGAAGCCGGATTTCTCGTCCCGAGAGAAGGGCGCGTGCAGTTGTCGCCCAAGGGTATACGTCGTATTGGCCAGCTTGCATTGCAGGATATTTATACGAACCTCCTCCGTGACCGGACGGGATCGCATGCCGCAGACCACCGGGGTGTTGCCGAGATTAAAATCGACGAAACGCGACCCTATCAATATGGCGATCCGATGCATCTTGATCTGGTCGGGACGCTGAAGAAGTCCGTGCTGCGTGGCTCTGGGGTACCGCTGTCAATACAGCCGGACGACTTTACGATATTTGATACGGACCACGCAACGACAACGTCTACCGTGCTCTTGTTAGATATGAGTTGGTCAATGAGCTGGGAGGGACGATTCGCCGCGGCAAAGAAAGTCGCGCTGGCGCTTGAGAGCTTAATTCGGACGCGCTATCCACGCGACTATTTCACCATTGTGGGCTTTTACACGCGTGCAGTGGAACTCAAGATCAAAGACTTGCCTGAGGCGAGTTGGAATATGGGTGATCCGTTCACCAATCTGCAGGACGGCCTCCGCCTGGCCGGGGAACTTCTGCATCGCCATCCCAGCAATAACCAACAGCTTATCGTTGTTACCGACGGGCAGCCGACCGCATATTTTTCGCACGGACGGCTCTACTGTGAGTGGCCGCTCTCTTTTGGTGGAATCAGTATGCGGGCTGCGCAGGAAACGCTACGAGAAGTCGAAAAAGTGACCAAGCGCGGGGTGATTATCAACACCTTTATGTTGGACGATAGTCCCAGTCTGCGGTCATTTGTGGACAAAATGACCAAGCTGAATCGTGGCCGTGCCTTTTACACCCGCCCGGATAATCTTGGGGAATATTTGCTGGTAGACTACGTTGCCAAGCAAAAAAAGAAGATCTAAGAAGTTAGCGTCAAACCTGCTGCGTCTTCTGCGCCTTATCTTGCGCAACCTCTGCTAGGGTCGGCTGTTCCTCGTGTTGCGTGTCAGCAAAAACAGTCGCTTCTATCACTCGATAGCGCTGCAGCTCAGCCGTCACTTTTTCCTGGCCCTCTTTCGCTCCCAGCTCTGTGAGCTTTTCGGTAATCCAGGCCAGATGGGCTTCCTCGTCCGCTCGCATCTCGTTCAGAATCTCGAGTGTTTCTGGCGCTACATCCGACCGAGCGGCATGCTCTTCGTAGCGCTTGCGGGCCCGCTCTTCGACTACACACATGAGTGCCAATAGCTCTAAGAGATTTGCGGGGAGACCGACTTTACGCCGCAGTTGGCGATGATATCCTGTGTTTATACGGGTCGGTTGGCCTCCCAGCGCACCAATACGCTCGGTCCAGAGCCAGGCATGATTGGTCGCATCGGCCAAATGGCGTGCCAATTTTTCCTGAATGTTCAGGTTTTCCGCCTTATTGATCAGGCGCAGGGTCAAGTCTGCACTCCGCAGTTCCGCGTCGCGGTAGTAATTGAATAGCAGGATCGTAGAGGATTTTTCTTCCATGCCTTTTCCTTCTGAGTAGCTCCGCATCAGCTATCAGTGCGGTGACATTCAGACAAGGGCAAGGAGAAAAATCTGGGAGAGTCCGTCACTGGCGCAAGCACTCAGCGCTGGAGATGGTCCAGACACGCAGGCAGATCTGTCAAACTCACAATTTCAAAGTCTGGCTGTGGAGAACTGTCTGAGACGTCTTGGGCACGATCTTGTACCTGCTCTTGTCTGGGGTGGTCCTTACGGTTGAGCCATACGGTATGGATTCCACTTTTTTGGGCACCTGCAACATCGTGCCAGAGGGAATCTCCGATGTGGACTGCCTCTTCCGGGCGACAGACGGCCGCCTGGAGTGCGGCCGTAAAAATCAGGGCCGCGGGCTTACCCTGAGCGAACTCACCACCCACAAAAATGTGTTGAAAAAATGAGTCGATACCTGCGGCCTGGACTTTTGCTCGTTGCATGCTAGGCGCACCGTTCGTGAGCAGGCTGAGATGAAAGGACTGTCCTAATTCAGCCAGGAGCGGCAGAACGTCAGTATATGGCGTGCAGTTTTGTAAACGCAGCTGCCAGTAGGTGTTGGCAGCTGCATGTTCTACTGCCGTGTCGTGGTAACCAAAATGCTCCAGCGTGTGTTTCCAGAGTGCCGTCAGCATGGCCTCAGGTGAGGCGAGGGGGCGTAAGGAGCGATCACAATCGCTCCATGCCCGATCAGAGATCTTGCGGTAGGTCGATGCAAGCGCACTCGCGTTGATCCCGGGCCAGCGCGCACAGACAACCGCACTGGCACGGTCAAGGGCTTGATCAATCGTTGCTCCATCGTCGGCCAGTGTTCCGTCAAAGTCAAAAAAGACTGCTTTCAGCATGAAGACACGACTTGCTCTCACACCTCGGCCAGAGCACTTTCCTGCTCCTCCACGACTTCGTACTCATCGTGCTCTTTCTGCGCTTGACGTGCAACTGCGTTACGTTGTGGGCGATGCATGGGGCGGTTGCGCCAATGGCCACTCGGCATCGGCTCTTGCAAGTGTGTGTAGTATGCGGTGAGGCTCTCTTTTGAGTCTGCTCTCCCAAACATTACCTCGCGAACCCAGAGTTCCTAGCCTGGACGTTCCTGTCCGTCTGGCCCCATCAGTGCACAGGGGATAAAGGTTGGGCCATTTGAGGTTTTGATCTTTCGCGGCCGCATGACACGTGGCGGTGTCTTTTTTGGGAAACGCTCTCCCTTGGCGGCGACTTTCGGATTCGTCCTGCGGGCCGTTGTCGCTTTCTGCTGTTGCATAAACCCAGCTCCTTTTCCTGAACAAAACTTCTTGCCAGCCAAGAGATAGAGCAAAGAGCTTGCCAGACTTGTGGGGCCGTAGGGCTCTGAGCATCTCAGCAGCGATTAGGCAACGATGCTGAGGGAGGGCTGCTGGGCTAAAGGTAGAAACTGAGCATTCGGCTGTGTATAGACAGCCAAGACAAGAAACGTCTTTCGTGGAGAATAGGCGGTGTTTTCAGCGAGTTGGGCTGAAGTGGGTTCGGTTGAGGAGACCTGGGCTAAGTCAGCATTCCTAGCCTGGGGAGGAGGAATATTGGCTGTGTCGGATTCTTGACCCTGCTGAGAGAGTTCTTGGCGAGCTTGTGCCGTCATTGCTGCGGCGCGGGCGGCAATCTGACGGTCCGCACTGGATGGATCGGCTGGGGCGAGTGCAGCCCGTTGAATGTTCAATGCTTTTTGTATTGTGGCTTGGGGGTCGCCCGGTACCGGACTGAGGTCGATCGGAACCTCTCCGCCACCGGCATACTGCGCTCCGTCATGCCCGCGTTGATAGGAAAAATTGGGCCCCCCGCTTGCATATTGGCCGGCTGCGGCGAGGAGGGCTTGTTCGTGAGCCCGCACTGTTCTATCACGCTGCTTGAGCTCTTCGACCTGGCGTTGTTCTTCTGCCGTCAACCCATCTGGGCCACTTTGACCATTGTGCTGTTCTGGCTGCTGTACCGATGGGATCGCCCCGGCTATAGGCTCAGCAGGAGAAGACTGGTCCTGAGAGGCATTTTCTCCAGTTTGCGCAGTTTGATCTCGTGCAGTTGGGGAGCGGGGGCCGGCAAGTGTTCGTGCTTCAGGGCCCAGGGTGACGCGAGTGGTGCTCTCAGCTTCTTGTGTTCCCGGCAAATTCGGCCTTGAAGCGGAAAAGTTTTCAGACTGCTGGCGGCAAAATGGGCAGTTGCCAGCAACGTGCGTATGGTCATGTCCAATAGGGCTATTCTGAGTAGAGGCGCTATACCCGTCGTACCGGGATGTCCCGCTAGCAGGAGAGAGAAACTTCACTGCGGTCGACATGTCATGAGAAAAATCGGCAAAGAAAGAGGGGGCTATAGATAAAAATAACCGCTTTTCCGCTGTTCCTCTCTTGACATAAGGCGGAATGCCGGGAAAATAGGCGGACTCATTTGTAGGAGGGGAGTATGGATTTTGGTCTACAGGACCGCGTCGCTATTATTACCGGAGCGAGCTATGGCATTAGCTGAGCAATTGCGGAGAGTTTCAGCAAAGAAGGAGCAAAGGTTGCGATCTGTGCCCGCAACCAGGAACAGTTGGACTAGGCGGTACAAGCGCTCGGCTCGGACTTGCTGGCCATGCAGGCGATATGACGCAACTGGCGGACATCGAAAAAGTCTTTGCCCAAACCCTAGAGCGCTATGGGCGGATCGATATCCTGGTGAATAACGCTGGCAGGACGCATTTGAGCCAGTTGCTCGACCTGTCGGATGAGGCGTGGCAAGAGAATATTGATGTGAACCTCTTTAGCGTGCTGCGCTGCTCGCGGTTAGCCCTGCCACATATGCGGCAGCAGCATTGGGGACGGATCATCAATATCTCTTCGATCTTTGGCAAGCAGCCCGGTGGTGGCATGATTGATTATAATGCGACCAAGGCCGCAGTGATTAGTCTCACCAAGACACTGGCTGATGAATTGGCTAAGGACAACGTCCTGGTTAATGCCGTATGCCCTGGTCCGGTTCGGACTCCGTTGTGGGAGAACGCGGCAAAGATGATTAATCCGGAAGACCCAGACGGCATGATCGAGGAGTTTGCCCAGGCCAATATCCCCCTCGGTCGTTTTGGTCGCCCTGAAGGAATCGCCAGCCTAGTGACGTTCCTGGCCTCAGAGCAGGCGAGTTTTATCACCGGATCCGCCTACGACGTCGACGACGGTATGGTAAAATACATGGTATAGGGAGGAAGAGATTTTGCAGAACGGTACGCCCCGGCGTGATGATATTCGAAACGTTGCTATCATTGCGCATGTTGATCACGGTAAAACAACGTTAATTGATGCGCTTCTCAAACAAAGCGGGACTTTTCAAGAACACGAAAAGATCGTTGATCGCGTGATGGACTCGCTTGCTCTCGAGCGGGAACGAGGCATCACGATTTTAGCCAAGAACGCTGCGCTCTCGTACGGTGGGGTGAAGATTAATTTTGTGGATACCCCCGGCCATGCCGACTTTGGCGGAGAAGTCGAACGCTCCTTGGCCATGGTCGATGGGGTGATGCTGTTGGTCGATGCCTCAGAAGGCCCGCTGCCGCAAACGCGCTTCGTGCTCAAAAAGGCGCTCGAAGCAGGGCTGCCGCCGATCGTGTGTATTAATAAGATCGACCGACCGGACACCCGTATCAGCGAAGTCCTGAATGAGATTTACGACCTGTTTATTGATCTCGACGCATCAGACGAGCAGCTTGAATTTCCCGTGGTGTATACTAATGCACGTGCGGGCATTGCCAAACGCAGCCTGGATGAAGAGTCTGCGGACCTGCATCCGCTCTTTGACCTCATCCTCTCGGCCCTCCCCGGTCCGTCCTACGTTATGGATGGTCCGGTCCAGTTCCACGTCAATAATCTTGACTACAACGCCTACGTTGGGCGTATCGCCATCGGTCGGATTATCCAGGGCGAACTCCAGGCTGCGGAATCCTATACGCTGTGCCGCGACGACGGCTCACTAACACCCTGCAAAATCGTGCAGCTGTACAGCTGGCAAGGGCTCAAACGACACGAGATCGATGCCGCCCAAGCAGGAGATATTGTCGCCGTGGCTGGCATTGAAGAGATTCAAATTGGAGAGACGATCTCGGATCGTGAAAATCCGACTCCACTCCCCACGATACCGATTGATGAACCGACCATTGCTATGATCTTTGGGGTCAACACAGCACCCTGGGCGGGACGAGAAGGGCGCTATGTCACGTCGCGTAAAATCCGCGAGCGACTGCTAGCCGAAGTGCATAAAAACGTCAGCCTGCGTGTGGAGGAAACGGACTCGTCGGATACCTTTCGGGTCATGGGTCGGGGTGAGTTGCAATTAGCCATCCTGATTGAGATCCTGCGACGAGAAGGGATTGAGCTGCAAGTTTCCAAGCCTACCGTTATCGCCAAAGAAATTGACGGTCAGATGCAGGAGCCGATGGAACTACTGCTGGTCGATGTCCAAGAAGACTACGTTGGCGTTGTGTCTCAGCTCCTGGCCCGGCGCCGAGGCGTGATGACCAAAATGGACCCGCCGGAGTCGGGTCGAGCGCGACTAGAATTTTCCGTCCCTTCGCGCGGACTGATAGGTTTTCGCTCGCACTTTCTGACTGATACGCGTGGCACGGGGATTATGAATGCGCTATTCAACGGCTATGCCCCATGGCAAGGCGCAATCCCGAACCGGATCAACGGGGCCCTGGTGGCCGACCGTGAAGGCCCGGCAACCCCGTACTCGCTCTTTCATTTGCAGGAGCGCGGGGTCTTTTTCATTCCGGCTGGAACGCCCGTATACGAAGGCATGGTCGTCGGAGAGAACTCCGGTGGCAACGATTTGGATGTGAATGTGTGCCGGGAGAAGAAACTGACCAACGTCCGAGCGGCTGGTCGAGATGAAGCCGTTCGTCTTGTTCCGTATAAAGAAATGGACTTAGAAGACGCTCTGGAATGGATTGCGGAGGGTGAACTGGTCGAAGTTACGCCTCTGTCGATTCGGCTCCGGAAGAAAATTTTGGCGCAGAATCTACGGCCAAAGCGTCGGCAGGACGGACCGATCTCCGTAGCTGGAGGGTAGCCCTCATCTTGCACTGATTGGGCGGATTTCACTGGCAGGGAGCATGATATGGCCCTTCCCGATAATCTGACGGCGCTTCTTTCTCCTGATCGGGTATCAACCCAGCAGGCCGACCTCGAGCGTGCCGCACACGATGAATCAGCCTGTCCGCCTTCTTTGCCTGATATTGTTGTCTGGCCGCTGACGACAGCAGAAGTCAGTCGGGTCGTTCGCTGCGCCTATGAAAAAAATATCGCGCTTACCGCGCGTGGGGCGGGATCCAGTTTAGAAGGAAATCCTATTCCCGTTCGAGGCGGAATCGTGCTGGATCTGTCTCGGATGGATCGGATCCTGACCGTGCATGTTGAGGATCTTCAGGTCACCGTTCAGCCGGGCAGTGTGTACAATGACTTGAACGAACACCTGAAATCTCGCGGCTTGTTTTTCCCGCCGTCGCCCGGCGGTAGTGCCGACGTTGCCACGATAGGCGGTATGGTGGCGAATAATGCAAGTGGCATTTATTCGGTCAAATACGGTGCGACGCGCGATCACGTCAAAGCCGCTACGGTCGTGACTGGTACAGGCGAAGTCCTCCAGCTTGGCACGCGCAGTCGAAAAACGTCCTCCGGCTATCATCTGCTCGGGCTGCTAGTCGGGTCCGAAGGCACCCTGGCCATCGCGACCGAACTCACTCTATCCCTGGTCGGCCTCCCGCACGGACGTAGACAAGGCGCATTCACATTTCCGTCCGAAAAGGCTGCGGTCACGGCTATCGTGACCATGATGCGTTATGGTGTCGATCTTGCCGCCGTGGAGTTTCTCGATAGGCGCTGCATAGCAGCCCTCAATCGTTTTCAGGACTTTGGTTTAGAGGAGCACCCGTCTCTATTTATTGAGGTGCATGGCACTGAGAGTTCTGTGGCTGAGGTTTTTCAGACCGCCCACACGCTGTGTGAAGAACACCAAGGAACGCTGATTGTCCTGCCCGATAAACGCAATCCCTGGGACATTCGCCACTTCACAACTCGTGCGATTCAGGCGCTCAATCCGCAGGCCAAAACAATTCGGACCGACATGGGCTTCCCCATCTCCCGGCTGCCCGACGTAATCCAGGAAAGTTACGCTATTGCGGAACGACACGGCGTTGTCCTGCACACCTTTGGACATGCGGGTCTCGGCATTCTGCATGCATTATTGCGCGAAGACCCTGCTGATACACACCGCTGGGCAACTGCCAATCAAGCCAAAGATGAGATGGTTGCCTTTGTCCTTTCCATAGGTGGCACTGCCTCCGGCGAACACGGTATCGGCCTGGGCGGCCAGAAATATGTCGCACAAGAACATGGTCCTGCGCTGGAATTGATGAAGGGTGTGAAGCAGCTCTTTGACCCCCAGGGTATTTTGAATCCGGGCAAGATCTGGGCGAGCGAATGAAGCGTCAAATCGTGGCTTTCCACCTTGATCCGGAAAACGGCTGTGTGGCAGACCTGGATTGTGGTCACGGGCAGCATGTGCGGCATAATCCGCCGTTTGAAAATCGTGCATGGACGACGAGTGAAGAAGGCCGAAAATCAAAACTCGGAGTGATGCTCAACTGTGTACGCTGCGAAGAGCTGGAGTTGCCCCAGAATCTTATCCCCTACAAGAAAACAGCCGTGTTCGATGCGGACTCAGTTCCCACAGCGCTCACCTTGTCCCATTCAACTAAAGCTGGGGTATGGGCCAAGATTCACGTCTTGGAGGGCGGACTCAGCTACTCTATCGCACAGCCATTAGGAAAAACGTTTGTCTTAGATTCCGCTCATGCCGGTATCGTTATTCCTGAGGTTGCCCATTCCGTCCAGCCTGTTCCTCTGTCCGTTTTTACGTCGAGTTTTACCACAAAGGGTAGACGTTCACATGCCTGTGTACTGCCCACCACTGGATGCCTAACGTTTTTCCAGACCCTGACCAGTATCGTAAGGATCGGACTCTTTGTAGCTTGATGAGAAGCAATCTGTTATGTGCAGGACTCCTGTACGGGAAAGATCCGCTGAGTCAGCTTATGGCGATCCATACGACATACACAAATGCCCGGGCAAATTTCGCCCGGCTCTGCGACGAGGTCACGAAGAATCAAGAAGTTGTCGTTATTAGTCGGCGGGGGGGCGAAGATGTTGCCCTCATTTCTGCGGAGGAGCTCGCGAGTCTCGCTGAGACGGCCCATCTTCTTCGATCTCCAAAGAATGCTGAGCGCTTACTCCGGGCGCTGGACCGGGCGAGGGCTCGCACTGAGCGACCCCAAGGGATAGACGAATTCCGGGAAGAGGTCGGACTTGGCAAAAAAGCGTAGACGTTCTCCTTCGAGAGAAGGAGAACGTCTACGCTGTATTCCACCCTGAGTTCCGCGAAGACCTCCGTTATTGGGTTGAAACTGATCGACGAGTCGCCCTACGAACCCTCGACCTTGTTGAAGCAATCTTTCGTGACCCTTTCTCTGGAATCGGAAAGCCAGAACCTCTCAAATACCTGGCCTCTGGTACGTGGTCTCGCCGTCTGACTCAAGAACATCGCCTCGTCTATCTGGTAAGCGCAGATCGGCTCGATTTCTTGCAAGCTCGGTATCACCACTAATGACGCCTCTTTGTGGCTACGCAGCCGCTTGGACTTCGACCATAAGGCGACGGCCTAGGGCTTGAAGGCCTGCTTCCACTTGTCCGATATGGGAACGATGGTCAAGGTCGAGTAATCGCCGAACTGCACCTTCACTGATGTCGAGTCGCCTACCCAGTTCAACATTGGTCACCTCAGCCTCACGCATGGCTGCGTAGAGCGCGAGCTTTGCAGAAACTAGGGTCGGTAAAGCAATAATCATCTGCCCTCGTTTTGCCTTTGACGGTTGAGGAGTTGCCCTGCGCGCGTGAAGATATCCGCCCAGCGCCGCGATCAAAGAATCGACTGCTTCTCCCAACGCTTCGTCCCGGGTTTCTGCATCAGTTCCAGCCTCCGGGACATCGGGAAAGGTCACCAGATAAAATCCGGCTGAGTCGATTTTGACACTGGCAGGATAACTGAAGGCACTCATCGTTCATTACTCCTCAATATCATCTCTTTTTAAACCAAGGTCGGCGAGCATTTTCCGGAGCAAGCCGGGTCCAATCTCTTTCTTACGATCTTTCACGGTTGTGAAGCGACCGGCGTAATAAAGTCGGCTGTGACTCCCTTTTCCTGGCCGCGTTTCAAAATGGACTTCCTCGCTGTGCATTCGAGCAGCTCTCCGAATCCGGCGAATAAACTCGGCTCCAGTCACTCCTGAAGCCTCGCACATAAGTATACGATTCTCAAGGTTGAAGAATACCAGATACGATAGGCTCATGACGGTCCACACAAAACAGTAGGCGGACCTAATCCAGGCGTAAGGCGCCCCGTATATTCTACCCTTTCCTTTCCCCCATCTGTCGACTGCGCTATAAGAATGGGCGTTTGTCGTCCATAGGAGGGGAAGTATGACCATTAAAGGAAAAGCCGCCATCTCTGGGTTTGCCGAAATGGCACCACAAAAAGGGGCGGGCGATATGACACCGCTGGGTATTATCGCCAATATGGCCCGTGAGGCGATTGTCGATGCCGGTCTGGAAAAGGGCGATATTGACGGACTGCTCACCGGCTGGGCGCTGAGTGATTATAGCGTGCTGTTTCCATCGGTTGTTGTCGACTATCTGCAAATCCAACCCAAGTATTTTGACCTGGTAGAACTCGGCGGAGCCTCTGCTGCGGGTATGGTCTGGCGTGCCGCTGCAGCCATTGAAGCCGGCATGTGTAATACGGTGCTGTGTGTGCTCGGTGACCGGAGAGCGCGGGCTCGCCAAATGCCACCGTTCCCAAGTATTGAGGCTGAATTCGATGCTCCGTATGGATTAATCGCGGCTAATCCTGGTTATGCGCTGATCGCCCAACGCCATAAGCACGAGTTTGGAACCACTGCCGAACAAATGGCCAAGGTTGCGGTGGATCAGCGTAAGAGTGCGTGCAAAAATCCAAGCGCACTGTTTGGAAGCAAAGAAATAGAGATCGATGATGTATTGAATTCTCGCATGATTGTCGATCCCTTACACCTGCTTGAGATTGTCAGTCCATGTACAGGCGGTGGGGCATTCATTGTTACCAGCACGGAACAGGCGAAAGATAGTCCAAACAAACCGGTTGTATTGCTTGGTGCTGGTGAAGCTGGCGGACATTCGAGCATTACCCACGCGCGCAGCCTAACAACGTCGTTAGTCAAACCTGCTGCAGAAGCGGCCTTTCAGATGTCTGGAACTACACCACAGGATATGGACTTTGTGCAGCCCTATGACTGTTACACTATTACCGTTATCGTCACGCTGGAAGATGCCGGGTTCTGTGAAAAGGGTGAGGGTGGTCGCTTTGTTGAAGAGCACGACCTGTCCTACGCGGGCGACTTCCCGTGCAATACGCACGGTGGGCAACTGTCCTTCGGCCAGCCGGGTCTGGCGGGTGGCATGAGCCATGTCATCGAGGCGGCCCGCCAGCTTATGGGCCGTGGAGGAGATCGGCAGATCAAAGACGCTGCTATCGGTTATGTGAATGGCAATGGCGGCATCATGGCCGAGCAGTGCAGCCTGGTCTTGGGTGCCTAGGGGACGTGGAGTAAAACTATGCGTGACTATAAAAAACCACTGCCCCATCCAAACGAAGTATCCCAGCCCTTTTGGGATGCGGCCAAACGGCATGAGCTACAAATCCAACGTTGCAATGCGTGTGGGACGCATATCTTTTACCCTCGCGAAGCGTGTTCAGAATGCTTGTCACCTGACCTCATATGGATTCCTGTGTCCGGCAAAGGCACGCTGTATTCCTACACTATTGCCCAGGCACCGACGCATCCGGCGTTTGCTGACGACGTTCCCTACGTGATTGCCATTGTCGAGCTTGAAGAAGGCCCGCATATCACCACGAATCTCGTAGGCTGCCAGCCTGATCAGGTGACCATTGGTATGCCGGTTGTCACGTCTTTTGAGGATGTGAGTGACGAAATGACCTTGGTCAAGTTTCGGCCCGCATTATAGACGTCACCCAAGCGCCCTTGCTCACCGCCGTGGGCTAGCGTGTGGATTTCTACAGCTCTTCGAGCACGTCTTTCTCTATCCAGCCCCGCCGACCATCACAGCGGGCCACCTGCCACCAGTCTTCTCGAATGTCGAGAATTTGTATTAATGTTCCCTGTGTGACAGAGAAATGGACCGTACCATTATCAGCTGGCTCGAAACGAACTGGAGAGTCTTCTTTTGCAAGGACGACCGCCTTTCTTTGTAAATCGTCTGTTCGGACTTGCTGTATCAGCGAAGTCGTCATGACAAAAAGCAGTGCGGCTAATCCCCAGCCTGCATATAAGAGCCACTGAGGACGCAGCGGCCAGAGATAGTACACGGCGAAAATCACAAAGAGCAAAGTATAAGCAACGCTCGTGAACCAGACAAAGCTGTCTGTTGCCAGGGTATGGGCAAGAGGAAAGACTAAGCGCTGCCAGAGTGGTAACTGGCACCCCTCCGCGCCGGTGAGTGAGCGTGCGAATTGTAAGTTCGCCGCTAAGTCTGGATCACTGGGGAGAAAACGTCGCGCCCGTTCATAGTTCAAAATAGCTTTGCCTGCCTGCCCGTCCCTAAAATAGGCGTTGCCAAGATTGAAATACACATTACCGCTCGCGAAGCCGGACTGAAGGACTGTCTCGTAAGCCTCAGCAGCAGCGGCGTACTGACCTTGGGTATAGAGCGTGTTGGCTTGGAAAAAGGCGGTCTGGGGCGTTGTTTGAGTATCAGCGGCCAGAGAAATTGCGGCGGCCCAAGAAATAAATATGAAGCCGAGAAGAAGCGGTCTCATGATCCCTGGGTGCTAAGCGGCAAGCGTTTGGAACTGGCGATGATCACGTTCAAGCTGGTCAATGATGTCGCGGATGAGGGAGAGGATCTCATGGCTGCTTTTACCTACTGCTCCCGGCGCTCCCTGAGCAAAACGAATGTGTTCACAAGTCTCCCAGACTGTCTCGATCTGCTGAATACATGTCTGAGATACACCACGACTGTGTAGCGTATTTGACTCTATCCCACCGAGTGGCAGGTCTAGCTTGGCAGATAAATAGCCTTGTAACATCTGGACGATCGTCGTGTAGAAGGTTTGCTCATCCCCTTGCGTCAGGAGGCGCTCGGCGTCAGCCAAACCTTGGCGAGCCTGTTTCCCTGCTGCGGTAAAGCGCGCATAGCGAAGATCACCACTCAGCCGCCGCCGCCGCTGGTCATACCACCATGCCGAGATAAAGAGCAGCACCGGGAAGGGGTGCCACAGAAGAAAACCAACGCTGCCATACCATGGCCTGGCTTGAGGAACGAGCTGACCGGGATCATCTTTAATATACACAATGTCCCGACCCAGCTCTTCCGACTCTTCCCGTTCCGCTCGCCCTTCTTGGTTTTGCGGCGTGGAGGCATCAGAGGTTCCCGTGACCACCATTTTCTGTGCTGTATTTTCCGCTGGGCGCACGACTAAGGCAATCGGTTGGCTTTCGACAGTTCGATAGCGCCTCGCCTGTGGATCGAAATAACTAAACTGAACCGCCGGAATGGACTGGAGGCTCATATCCTGGGGGATGAGAACTTGTTCAAAGGATTTTGTTGCTCCGTTCGTTTTCCCAGCAAGTGGCTCATAGGTCCGAAAGCCTGTTGTATCCACGAACGTCGGAGGGACGGCATCAACGAGATTACCGTCGCCGCTGATGCGCATGTGGATGGTAATCGGGTCACCGGCATTGAGTTCCGTTGGTGCAGCCGTCACATCGAGTGTGAACGTTCCGACTGCGCCAGAGAAATTGACCGGCTTGCCTTCTTCCGGAAGCGGGAGGACGGTGAGGGTGAGAGGATCGGAACGCAGATTGAGTCGCCGTCGTTCGGAAGAAAAGCTAGAGAAGAAGTCGTTTTGGAAAAAACGATCGAAGAAAGGGTCACTCGAAAGTGAGCCGCCCCGACGTCGGGTAAGAATATTGAGCTGGAGGGTGGCTGGACCGAGGGCCAGGCTGCCGGTACGCAGCGGGATGACCTCTGTCTGAAAATGTAGGACGGTGAACGTCCTGCCATTGATTGTCTGCTGATTTTGGACTGGCTTTGCAAAGGGCTCGACGGAAAATCCATCCTTTAGGAATGTTGGATACTGGACGTCTGATACACGCGCTGCGCCCACGTAGAGGTTCACATCGACTGGGATACGTTCATGCAGATAGATCTCGTGTTGGGCTACCGTGAGGCTCAGATACAGAGCCTTATCCCTATCTCCAACTTGTTGGGACGGTTTTGTTCTGCCTTGAGCGGACGGTTGGACAGGTGGGGATGGCTGCTGGGCTGCTGCAATTGTCACCTTGAGAGGAGCGGTGTGGTATTGCCGCCCTTGATATTCAACCGTAAATGGGCCGAGCGTGAACTGACCCGACTTCAGCGCTACGAGGGAGTAGCGATGCCGAACAGACCTGTTGACCTGGCCGTTGGTAATCGTGATCTGGGTTGAAGGGCCAAGATAATTGATAGTAAACCCGTCAACATTAATCGCTGGGGCAGGCGCATTCTGTGCTCCTGTAATAGCAATTGATAAAATGAGTGCCCCGCCGACCGTGGCATACTGAGGCCGAGCGGTTGCCTGCACACTGATATCCGCAGCCTCAGCCTGCTGAAGGAAGAGTATTCCTAGACTGCGAAAGAAGAAGAGGAAGCACCACATGGCTAACGCTATCCTTTTCATTACCAACCTCTACCAATCTCGCGCCGGTTCAGCGACTGTTCCACGTTGGGATTGCTGCGCAAACTCTTCTGGGCTGAGTTCCTCGTTCCGTGCAGTATCGATGACGGATCGAGCCTCGTCTGATGACATGTGGTTCTGCTGGTCTTGCTGAGTTTGAGGTGTCTGGCCCGCTTGCTCTGACTGCTCTGACTGCTCTGACTGCTCTGACTGGTCTGGTTGCGAGGATTCAGTTGATTCCTTTTCTTGTCCGTTTGCCTGCTGTTCATCCTGTTCGTTTTGTTC
>CAXXHG010000011.1:0-57084 GCA_963666315.2 Binatia bacterium | reverse complement strand
GCTCCACGTGGAAAGAGGCCTGAGGAACCACGGTACACCAGCGTCCGTATCGGCCGTTGACTGGAAACGTCCACGGCTGTGTGAGCGACCGAATTGTCCCGTTGATTGCCAGTGCGAGAGGAGGTGGATTGAGCGGAGTTTGTTCCGACTGAATTCGACCGGTGATGTAGGCAGGGGTGAGAGAGCCTTGTGGATCAGACGCTGTAGACGCCTGGGGAGTATCGACCCGCACCGCGAGGCTTTGGGCCTCCGGAATAGGAAACTTGCTTATGGGCTGCCCTACAAGACCGGCAAACGGCTCAGTCTGGAATAATCCTGCCGGCCTGGCGTATCGCGAACCGAAAAACTTTCGGACCTGCCCTCCCAGCCCGTTGAACAGATCGGGGTTGGGTGGAAAATGTTTTTCCACGTACTCGTACAGCATGAGGTCTAGTCGGTTGTATTCTTTAATAGTCGCCCTGGTTGCAGCGTCGATTTCAGGGCAGGATGGGGTGATGTTGAGACGTGGTATGCGGTGTCTCCCCCAGCCCAGCCTCTGAGCCAGGATGTTGACGGACTCTGGCATGCGTTCTGTTAACCCGACGAACTCAAAATGCCGCTCGATATTCGCAATAGCATTATCCCATAGCGCCGTATCATCGGTTATGTCGGTGCCGCCATAGCCGCTAATAATCCGGACCATAAGATTGTTCATCTCCAAAGAGCTTCCGGCATGAAGCATGTCCCGGATCGTCATCCCCCGGTCATGAACCTCTTCATAATGGAGACTGTTCTTATCCAGGAGTTGATGGTTATAGAATGAGATCACCCGATGAATGGGATTGCGGACAAAGGCGATATAGCGCACGTCTATGTCGAACCATTCATGGATACCATAGAAGGTATGTCCGTACAGCGCTTTTGCTTTTGCTACAGCCTCTCGGATCGTCTCATAAAACTCGGGACTATTGGTATAGACCTGCACACACGCGTCTTTGGGATATTCTTGTTCGACAATAGCGCGTACGGACGTTCCCGCAGTTTTTGGGATGTGCAGAAAGATCAGTTTTTGGTGCGGTTCCACTAGATGGCCTTCAGCCCGACGAGCGGTATAGCCCCGCTCTGTCGGAGCGGAAGCTGGCCCCTGCTCTCACGAGCGCTCTTTGCTGTGAGCGTAATAAAGAATTCGTGTGCGTGTTGTAAGCGGCTCACGTTCGCGAATATCGAACGCCTCGGACAGGCAGCGTTCGAAATAAGTGAGGTCATAGTCCGTGTAGTGATCGGCTTTATTCCGTAATAATGTTTTGACCATGGGATCGTCTCGGCTGACGAACTCAATAATAAGCGCGCCGCCAAGTTCCGCCAGCCAGTCAACAAATTCTTTGAGCGGAATATGCGCGCCAATGACCATATGGTGAAGCAACGCCAGACATAAGATAAGATCCGGGTTCCCTCGCTCCCTCAGCGCTTTCCGCTCGAGTCCACGCCAGCCCAAATTCGGTGAGGGATCAGCCAGATTGCTGATAAGCGGCAGAATTGTTTGCTGCCGCTTATTTTTTAGTGACACATAGAAACGTTCAATAACCAGGGGGTCAATGTCCATTGCGACAACGGAATTGGCGTTTTGTGCTGCAATCCGCGAAAAGGTGCCAGTGTTACAACCCAGATCCCACACCAGGTCCCACGTCTGGGAGGCGGTGACGCGCCGAACGAAATTGGCTTTATGCTCTCGCCCGGCCTGCGTATACGGCGGATTCTCAGCATACGTAGACCACGTGGATTTCGTCTGTTTCCAGCCTAAGCGCTGAATGAGACGTGTCAGTCGTCTGACATTGGCCTGGATCATATTCTTATGGAAGCCGGCGCTATGGAGTTCTCGCTTCATATTCCGATCGGTCCCAGCATAGGCCAATTGCACTTTGGCCTGAAGCGTGACATGAGACAGTACGCCTGGCCGCACAAGATCGCGCCAGGACATCAGGCTGGCACAATCCACAGGCGTCACCCCGTCGATACTCCCACGTAGCCAGGGCTGAAATGGAAGCCCTTTGTACGCTTGGAGAAGGAGCGGATAGAGGAAGAGCTGGCAGAACTGTCGATATCCAATCCAGGGCTCGCCGTGGCGAAGCCGCTCAAAAGAAGGGATATCGATAAAAATAGGCTGACTGCCGTTCCACTGGATATTAAATGGGGTGGCGTCTTTGAGGATCATGTCCTCTGCCAGCGCAGCCTGGAGAAGATCAAGGTGGAGGAGCGCGGCATCTTTAAGCATGCTAAACGACCATTCATACGGGTAGGAAATGAAGGGGATGGTGTGATGCTTGAGAATGAGGGCCCATTGCTCCAGGGAAACGCCATGCGGCAGAGCGTCCGGTGCGACAGGCTCGGTCTGAACAAGCTTCCCCTCGGTAACGAATCGACGAAAAAATGCTGCTGACGATAAGGCTGCCCATTCCTGCATGGCATGCGGGGTCAGCCCTCGGAAGACCCTGCCCTCGGCGTAAAAGACGCGGCTCGTCCGGTCCCGGAACGATCCTGGATCAAAGGCGGGCATTATGAGTGGGTGTTTGAGGGGAGAGGAAATCGATTCAGTGCTGCTGACCTTCCGTTTCGGATTCCGGCTCCGACGCTAGGGCATCGCCCTCGGCCACGATTTCGCCCTTGGCGACGAGGTCACTCTCTTGATGGCCAAAACCAAAAAACGATAAGAGGCGCTGCCAGTATAGTTTTAACAGGACGGCTAGCCCCGCCAGTCCGCCAAGCAAGAGCTGAAGGAACATACTACCAGTTCCCGGATCCAAATAGGCGTGAGCGGGAGTAGGAGTCATTATCAACGTGCCTACGATACCTGCTAGGACAAGACCTTGCTTTGTCATTCTCTCTGCTCCTCATATGTCCAGTTGGAGAAGCGACTCTCTAGATTAGGATGGTTAGTAGCGCAGTTGCGAGAAGCCGTCAATGTCGGTCCTGGCCCTTTTCTGTCCAGGCTACTTATCGCATACTGCATAGAACATCAAAGGAAAAGGATAACATATGACCTTGCGGCATGGCATACGGACTAGTCCAAAGCTCGCCAATATTTTTCTGAATAGCGCCACGAAGGGATGATGGGGTGGAACAGTCTCAACCGTTACGCATTCTTCAGATTGTTCAAGGCTACCCGCCGGAATTCATCGCAGGAACAGAACTGTACAGCCAAGCGCTCACAGCTGCACTGCAAGAGCGGGGACACGACTGTCATGTTTTAGCCGGGTCGTATGCCTTGGCCCAAGGCCCCGCCTTTGTCACGACTGAAGAGCGTGGCATTTCTGTTTCCCGCTATGTGAGTCCTTTGCTTCCTCCGTGGCGAGAACGGCAACTTGATCCCTATAACCCTGAGGCGGAGCAGGTTGTTCGCCAACATCTACAGCTTGTACAGCCGAATGTGATCCACGTCCATCATTGGCTGCGGTTGACGAATACTCTTGTTGCGATCGCGACCGATTTCGGCATTCCAACGGTGGTGACCCTGCATGATCTATGGACCTCGTGTGCCCGAATCCACCGTCAGCACAAACACGGATATTTTTGTCAGGAACCGCCAACGCCGTCTATGTGCGCGCGCTGTGTTGATCGACAATCCTGGCAAACCGAAGCGGAAGTCGAGCAAATAATAGCTGTACGCCAACAACAACTCAGTGAGGAGTTACAGCTCGCGAGCCGCTTGCTTGTCCCGTCCGAGACGCATCGGCAGCTCTTGAGTCGTCTCTTACAGGTGAATCTCGAACGGTTTCAGGTTGTTCCGAATTGCGCCATTACCCAACTGCGACCGCGTTTGGACAACCGCTCTCCAGGCTTTCCCGAGCGTCGACTCCGCATCGCCTATTGGGGATATCTCATCGACTTTAAAGGCGTACACCTTATTCTTGAGGCTGTTCGTAAGCTGCGCGACCCGGCAGCGGTTGAGGTCCATCTTGCTGGATTGGCCCCGGATCCGCCCTATCTTGAATCACTGAAGAAACTCGCAGACGGGCTTAGCGTGACCTTTTTGGGAGAATACCAGCCGGATGATCTGAGTCAGCTCGACGTCGATCTTGCCGTCTTTCCGTCCTTAGCCGCGGAATCCTATGGCTTGGTTTTGGACGAAGCATTTCAGCTTGGCTTGCCCGTTATTGTGTCAGACCGCGGGGCGTTGGCGGAACGGGTAGGGCAAGCGGGCCTCGTCTTTACGGCTGGGAATTCCGAGCAGCTTGCGCAGAAAATTCAAGACATACTCGATACGCCCTCTGTGCTCGAAAGGTTGCGGAAAAAGCCGGCTACTCCTTCTCCCTCATTAGCGGAACATGCGCAAACGCTTGAGGCGATTTACGAAGAGGTTCGGCAGCAGCCGCTCCGAAAGCCGGAAGGAGGTGCTGTTATAGTGGACCAGGCTGCGCGTTTTGCCGTTCGCCTGGCTTCCCGCAATCGAGAAATACAATCCCTTGTCACGACGCTCCAGCAAGAGGGCGAACGGGCCAAGCAGCAAGCCGCAACCCACGCGCAAGAGCGCGCGCAACTAAGCGCGCAATTGAATCAGGCCCAGGCCGGACTGCAGAAAATGCAGGTCGCGCGCGAGGAAGAGCGACGCATTCGGAAAGCACGAGAGGTTCAAGTCCAGGGTCTCGAAACCGAACTGGAACAAGAAGCGAGTCGAGCCCGGGCGTTACAAAATGCGCTCGGGCGCATTTACCGTAGCGTCGGCTGGCGCATCCTTGTTCGGTTTTACTACTTGAGAGAACGGATTGTTGCGCCTCCGGACTCGCGACGAGGACGACTGTATAATGTCCTGAAACGCGCATTCGTCAGGTATTCTCAGGATGGGCTCACCGAGGCCGTCAAGGAGACACAAAAACACAGCGGGGCTCCTCCTCCGGACAAAGAGGCCTATCGTCTGTGGCGTGAGCGGTATGCCTTCACCCCTGAGCAGCGTCCGCGCCTGCAACAAGAGCTAGACAGGCTGGAGGTTACACCGCTCATCAGCATTGTCATGCCCGTCTATAATCCTGATGAAGTATGGCTGCGTAGCGCGATCGAGTCGGTGTGTGAACAGGTCTATCCCCACTGGCAGTTGTGTATTTGTGATGATGCTTCCAGCCGAGAGCATGTGGGGCGAGTTTTAGCGGAATACGAACAGCATGACGAACGGATTCGAGTCCAGACCCGGACGCAAAACGCTGGGATCGCTGTCACTACCAATCAGGCTATCCGTCTTGCAAGCGGCGAATTTGTTGGATTTCTCGACCATGACGATGAGCTCGCCCCTGACGCCCTGGCAGAGGTCGTCAAACTCCTCAACGCGCAACCCGAGCTGGACGTCGTCTATACTGATGAGGAAAAGATTACCGTCCAAGGACAGCGCTGGGAGCCTTTTTTTAAGCCCGACTGGTCTCCGGATCTGTTGCGGTCCATGAATTATATCGGACATTTCTGCGTGATCCGCCAGACACTGCTCCAAGAGCTGGGGGGCCTGACTGAAGGGCTGGAAGGGAGCCAGGACTATGATCTGCTGCTGCGCCTGAGCGAAAAGACGCAACACATCGGACATATTGCAAAACCGCTGTATAGCTGGCGACAAATTGCCGCATCAACGGCTGTAAACCCACAGTCCAAACCAGCAGCCCAAGACGCAGGCCGGCGTGCGCTGCTGGCCCATGTCGACCGGCAGGGGATTGCTGCTGAGGTACTCGATGAGCCGGTCACGCCGTTCCGCTACCGCGTCCGTTATGACATCGTCGGCCAGCCGCGTGTTTCCATATTGATCCCGACCAAAGATCGGCTCGAACTCCTCATTGGTTGTATCCAATCGATTGAACAAAAAACGAGCTACCGGAATTTCGAAATTATTATCTTAGATAACCAAAGCGAGCGGGCCGAAACCCTGGACTATCTTTCTCAGAGTTCGCACCGTGTTGTGGCCTTGCCCGGCCCCTTTAACTATTCGTATCTGAATAATGCCGGGGCGAAACATGCCCAGGGAGACTTTCTCCTCTTCCTCAATAACGACACCAAAGTCATTGCTGAAGAATGGCTCTCGGCAATGCTCGAGCACGCCCAAAGGCCGGGGATTGGCGCAGTTGGAGCAAAATTGCTGTATGCGAACAACACGATCCAGCATGCGGGAGTAGTGTATGGACATCGCGGTGTCGCCGGGCATTTGTTTTGTCATATGTCAAAAGACGAGCACGGCTATTTTGGTCTGCCGCGTGTTATTCGGAACTATAGCGCTGTAACGGCTGCGTGCATGATGATGCCGAAGGCCGTCTTTGATGAGGTTGGAGGTTTTGACGAGAATATCAAGGTCGCCTTTAACGACATCGACCTCTGCCTGCGCGTTCGCGACAAAGGCTATAACATTGTTTATACGCCCTACGCCCTGCTCTACCATATAGAATCAGCCTCGCGGAAAAGTTTGCATCCTCTCAGTGATGAAGAATATTTTCGCAGACGCTGGGAGAGTACGATCCAGGCCGGAGACCCGTATTATAGTCCGCATCTCAGTCTCGAACGCTTTGATTGTAGCTTCCGCATCTTTGATGAGAACCAGCTATAACGAGAGCATATTGTTCTGAATCTGAAGGATAACAGCCTCTCTCGCTGGGCGAACAGATGGCGTGAGCAGCGCAGAACCCGATCGGCCGGATAGTCACGGGTCGGCAGGTGGTGGGGATGAAACAGCGGACCGAATTCTCGCTTGATTTGTTGCATGTCTGGACACTGTGCAGCCTGGTCTTTGCCCAACCGCTGTTTGACCTGTTAGATCGGCACGCTGCTTTCTTTGTCGTGCGTAAGGCGGGCGTGCTTGATGTGTTTGGCCTGATCTGCCTTCTGTGTTTGGTCATTCCGGCCGGTCTCATGAGCCTTGAAATCATGGCGCGCGGGGTGAACCGACAGAGCCAAAAATGGCTGCACGTGGTGCAGGTGGCCTGCCTGCTCACACTTTTGGGTTTGTTGGCGCTGAAGACGAGTGGGCCCCACCTCTGGCTCAAGTGGGGGGCAGGCGGAGGCATGCTCGGGCTGGCGGGGGGAATCGGTGTTGCCGGAGCCGTTTGTTATGCTTCGTTTTCGGCTGTACGGTCATTTTTTACTGTTCTCTCCCCGGCGATCGTGCTGTTCCCTGTCGTGTTTGTGCTGAGTGCGGACATTACTCCGCTCGTATTCCCGCATACGACCGCTGCGCAGTCTCTCGCCCAAGTCGTGCAGGACGTGACTCCGGCAGGCCATCCTACTCCGGTGGTGGTGCTGGTGCTTGATGAACTGCCGCTCACCTCTCTGCTTGACGAGGACTATCAGATTGATGCGGTTCGCTATCCACATTTTGCCAGACTGGCACAGGATGCGACGTGGTTCCGGAATGCGGTAACCGTCAGTGGGGATACCATTGTTGCTGTGCCGGCCATTCTCAGTGGAACCGGCCCTAAGCCAACCGCCCTGCCCACGTACGTCGATTATCCGCATAATATTTTTACTTTGCTCCACAGGACACATGACATGCACGTAGTGGAATCCCATACCATGCTGTGTCCTAACACGATCTGTCAGGAACCTGTGCAATACCAGGCGTTCGGAGACCGCTTTACGGCCATGCTGAGCGACCTCTCCATTGTGTATCTGCATCTTCTCCTGCCCGATGATTTTGCCGCAGCGCTCCCTGCAGTCACCCAGACGTGGAAGGATTTTGTGCGGGATAGCGCCGGGACTGCTCTGCCGGTTTCTCAGGAGCCGGATATGGAGACTGTGGCTGCGAAGGCGCGGACCTTTTACTCACATCGTGCGGCAGTCTTTAGGAAATTCATTGAAGCTATTGGAGCGACAGATACATCTACGCTGCATGTCCTGCATACGCTTCTGCCGCATGTCCCATGGAAATATTTTCCTTCAGGCACTGTCTATACACAGTCTGGTATGGAGATACCTGGTCTATCGCTCAAGATAGAGGAATGGGGGGACAATGAAGCGCTCGTTGTTCAGGCCTATCAACGGCATCTTCTTCAAGTAGAATTTGTTGATGGCCTGATCGGCAAGCTGATGACGCGTTTGCAAGAAGTGCAGCTGTATGATCCTGGGCTGATTGTTGTGACGGCGGATCACGGCGCCAGTTTCTGGCCAAATGCGAGCCGGCGGGTCGCACGCGGTTCGCATGCGGCTGATATTCTGCGTGTTCCACTCTTTATCAAAGCGCCCTTTCAGAAAAATGGCCTGGTCAGTGACCGCCGTGTCAGTGTTATTGACATCGTGCCGACTATAGCTGACACGCTCGGCATCGAATCGACCTGGCAGCCTGGTGGTCACGCCATCTTTTCCTTTTCCATCATTTGTTCTGATGAAGCTGCCATACCGATCATAACCCGGGCAGTGAGGGGGCACGTCGATAAGATCGAGGTGCAAGAAGACCAGCTTGTCATTGCCGGATGGGCGGCTGATCTGAGGCATGCAGAGCCGGCAGCCGACATCCTAATCTTTGAGAACGGGAAATTGATCCATGCGGACGCGCCAAATATAGACCGTCCGGACGTTGTGCGTGTACACCACACGCCCTCGCTCCTCCGTGCTGGTTTTCACTATGTGCTACCCTGGGGTGGACTCGGGCGCCCACTGCAGCTCCAAATTTTTGGGGTTTCCTCTCGCCGTCGTGCGTCCGAACTGTATCAGCAGGAAGGACCTGCTCTGGGCGTTCCTGCGCAGCTGCCGACATTTGAAGCACCCGCTGAACCGTGTCGCCAGCTCCCGCAGCCGCGGCTGCCGCCCACGTTTCTTGCTCAAATAAAGGGCTTTCCTCCAGATATGTTTGACTCTGATAGCGAACGGGCCAATTCCAACGGGCTGCCCTCGTCTCTCACCTCGCTGCAGTCTTCGCTTGCCCGGAAACTGACCCTGTTGGGGAATGGGAAACAGGGCAGTCGGGTTTTCGCTAGGAGCCGATATCAGGCCTTGGTAGGCCGATCGGTCCAGCAGCTCTCGATTACTGGCGTAAGCCCGCTCCGAGCAAGGCTGGATCCCACACAGCAGAGGTTTGACGTGCAATCCCCCGTACGCTTTGTGCCCGCCCATATAACGGGAACGCTGACAGGCAGAGCCGAACGAGCAGCAGGGCAACCAGGGCAGGACATCCTGGCAGTCGCCATCAATGGCACGATTCAAGACGTTATGCCGTCTTTTCTCGGCCCACAAGATAAAGAGCGGTTTTCTCTTTTCGTACCTGAAAACGCTTTTCAGATCGGGCCGAATGAACCGGCATTTTTTCTCATATCCGGACAAGAGACCGCCCCACAGCTTAAACGGGTCAACTTTAGCTGGCGTCCAGCGAATTGAGGGAGCTGAGACAGGGCGTCGCATGGACCTTTCCATCATTATTGTGAATTGGAACGGCGGGGAGGATATTCTCCGTTGTCTCCAGAGCCTGAGGTCTGCTCCCATCACCGGTGATATGGAAGTGGTTGTGGTCGATAATGCCTCAACAGATGACAGTGTGAAGCAGATACCGCACCTCTTCCCGACCATTCGTCTCATCCAAACCGGGACGAATCTCGGCTTTGCGCGGGCGGCAAACCGGGGCCTCGCTGCTGCCCAGGGCGACTACGTGCTGTTTCTGAATCCGGACACGATTATTCCGGATGGGACGTTAGACGCTGCACTCTCAGCCCTCCAGTGGCGGCCGACTATTGGCGTCCTTGGCGTGCGTCTGCTGAACAGTGATGGATCTGTACAGCCGTCGTGTGGTCGCTTTCTGTCTTTGGCGCGTCTGATTCGGCAGAATTGCTCTGCTATTGGGCTCGACACGCAACACCAGGAATCCGGCTGGCAAGACAACCTCTATAGTGGCAGTCAAACGGAAGAGGTGGACTGGGTGATAGGGGCCTTTCTCCTGTGTCCTCAAGTTGCGCTCAACGAAGTGGCCGGATTCGACGAGGATTATTATCTGTACAGCGAAGATATGGACTTATGTTACCGTATGCGACAGCACGGCTATGGGGTGTTGTATTTTCCCGAGGTAGCCGTTACCCACCATGGCAACCGCAGTGGTGCGCGGCGCTGGGCAGAGCAACGTGAGGGCGAGATCGTTCGAGCAGAGCAGATTTTTTTGTGTAAGCACTATGGACGACTGGTGATGTGGGGGTTTCGTCTTCTCGCAGGGAGTCTTTTCTTATATAAAAGCAGTTACCACTGGCTGTGGGCACAACACGGAGATGAGCCGCATACGACTGAGGCTCGACGCTATTGGCATATGACCAAGGTCTGCTTTGGGTGGGATAGGCATGAGCGATAAGTATGACGAATAAGCCACGGCTCAGCATCAGTGTCGTCATCCCCTGTCGGGCAGATGAACCCGGCTTGGACCTTATGTTGGACAGCCTGCTTGCCGCCTGCGGATCCTCGCGGCTGCCGTCCGGCTGTGTCCGAGAAATAGTGATCTGTATTAATGGGGTCGAGCCGGACCAACAGGGAGCGCCGCTTCGTGCCGTGCGCGATTTTTGTACTCGCGCCAATATTGCTCTTCAGGAACTTTCCCTTTCTGCTGCCGATGTCTGGCCGCCCCAAGAGCGGCAGCTGATGGCTGGGCAGCCGGGGGCTGAAGGGGCGAGCTGTGTCGTCCTGTTGGCGAGCTGGCGGGGAAAGCCCAAAGCTATGAACGCGTTATGGCAGTGGGCTCAAGGCGAGGCGCTCCTCTTCTGTGATGCCGATGTGCGCGTTGAACCGGAAGCGGTGTCGCATCTGTATGCACGACTCCAGCAGGAGCCGAGCCTTCAGCTTGTTGCTGCGCGCGAAGTGCCGACGCTCGAAGAGGGCGCGAGCGTGTGGAGTCGTATGGGTGCGCTGCCGTATCGGTTTAACTTCGGCAATGCTGGCGGACGGCTTTTTTTGATCCGCACAGACGCATTAACAAGCCCGATGCCAGAGGATTTGCTCTTGGAAGACGCCTGGCTTACGGTTGCAGTTGGAAAACGGCACGTCTTCAAAGAAATGCGCGCGCGCGTCTTCTTTGTCCTGCCTCAAACGTGGCGCGATTATTTTGCCGAGCGGGTACGTGTGGAAGGCGGAAAAATACAGATTCGCCGCCTGCATCACGGATTGCTCACCCAGGGACCGATTGCCGCATATCCGTGGTCCCAGTTCTTGGGTCAGATTCACGTACGCGAATATGGGCTGGTGGTGCTGGTCCTGGGTATTCGGTGCGTGGCGCGATTGTGGGCCTGGGCGCTCCTGCGACGTACGAATTTTTATGCACTGTATCGGCCGTTTCGTTCAACCAAGAGCTGGTCGTCGTCTGCACCATGATCAAAGTCTCAGTCGTCATTCTGACGTGGAATTCCGTTCCGGAAGTTGGGCGTTGTTTAGCCTCACTCCCAAACGGACTGACCTTTCCACACGAGGTGATCGTCATTGATAACGGCTCACAAGATGAGACCGTATCTATGATCACCCACCAATTTCCCCAGGTCCAGCTGGTGAAGAATGACCGGAACTGTGGTGTTGCACCGGCGCGGAACCAAGGCCTGCGCTTGGCACGCGGGGAGTATGTGTTGATCTTGGATGATGACACGATTATCCATCCGACTGCCTTAGATCACCTGGTTCGATTGCTTGATGCGCAGCCGGACGTTGGTTTGTGTGGACCAAAACTTATTGATGCCGGCGGCCAATTATGTCTCTCGTGTCGCCTTTTCCCGACTGTGCTGGACAAATTAGGGCGGCGCTTCCCTTCGACCCTGATGCGGCAAGCCGCTCGCAAAGCCGAGCTGGCGGACTGGGCGCATGATACGACGCGCACGGTTGATTATGTCATTGGTGCGTGCCAAATGATCCGGCGCACTACCCTCACCGAAGTGGGACTGCTAGACGAAAACATCTTTTATGGTCCTGAGGATATTGATTTGTGTCTCCGCATATACCAGGCCGGCTGGCGGGTGGTGTATCATCCCCAGGCCAGTGTGACGCATGCAGAACGGCGCGTTGCACGATCCGCGCTTACACGCCTTGGCTGGAAACATGTCGGGGGACTTATCTATTATTTTTGGAAGCATAAATATCTCTTTTCCCGTCAGACGGTGTACGCACGATTCCCAAAGTCGCGTCACCTGAGTGAGGCGCTGTGAAACCGGCGGTCCCGTCCGATGCGCCCGGACACCCTCCCTCTGCCCAAGGCCGGGGGCGCAGGCGGCGCAACGATCAGGCGGTTCTGATGGCGCTGGTTTGTGCCGATCTGGGCTGGGTTAGCATAGCATATATTGGTGCATTCTTTTTCCGTGTCTACCTGGCGTTCCCTCTGACTGTGGACTTCTTGCCTGCCTCGCGTTTTGGCGAGATCGGCCATCCCTGGCTGTTTTTACTAGGCACTCAGATTGCCCTGCTCTATTTTTTCGGCTTTTATGATTTGTCCCTGCTGAGTCAACGCGCCCGCCTCGTTTCACGGGTGGCCGCCGCTCTGGGGGTCCAGCTTGTAGCAACTGCAGCCTGGTATTTCTTTCGCGGTGACTTGTCTTTTCCCCGCTCCGTACTCGTGATTTTTTGGATGTTTAACACGCTTGGCGTTGTCGGGCTGCGTCTGTGGGCAAGCCATCGCTTAGGGCAGTCCGGTCCCCTGCGGGTTCTTCTGGTGGGAACAGTAGCGGACGTCCGCGTGTTTCTCGACAGTCTGACGGACCTGCGACCGTTTCCGAGTTTAGACATCGTGGGGCTGGTCGGGTTGCCAGACGCCGGTTGTCAAACGTCCCAAGAACTCGGCATTCCGTGGCTGGGTGATACCGAGGACCTGCCCCAGATTATCGGACAAGTCGAGATCGACGAAACCATCCTCCTGTCTCCCACGAGTTGGAAGGATACTTTTGTGGACCGCCTGTTACGTTTTCCGGTGAGTACGAGGGCCTCCGAACGGCCCCGCTTACTGGTTGTGCCTTCAGTCTACGATATTCTGGTTGGACGCATTTCTTCGCTCCGGTTACATGACGTCCCCTTGGTTGAGGTCCTCAAAAATCCGCGTGAGGAGATGGCGTTTCTGCTGAAAGGCGTGGCTGACCGGATCTTTGCTGGCCTGTTGTTGGGGCTCAGCTTGCCGCTCTTATGCATTGCTGCCAGCCTGGTGAAGCTCTCGTCGTCTGGTCCGATATTGTATCGGCAGCGTCGGGTCGGCAGGGAAGGGAAAACTTTCACGCTGTATAAACTGCGGACTATGATCAATAATGCAGAAGCGCAGACCGGGCCCGTACTGGCGGAGTATGGTGACGCGCGTGTGACTCCAATCGGGCGCTTTCTGCGTGCCACCCGGATAGACGAGATTCCACAACTTCTCAATATTTTGAACGGCACGATGAGTATGGTTGGACCCCGTCCCGAGCGGCCCGAATTTGTGTCCGAGTTTCAGCAGACTATTCCTGGCTATACCGAGCGTTTTCAGGTCAAGCCCGGTTTGACCGGGCTGGCGCAAGTCAATGGAGAATACCACACGACTCCAGAGTATAAACTCAAATACGATCTCGCCTATATCTATAACTATTCGCTGTGGCTGGACGTCCGGGTGCTTACGGAGACAGTCAAAGTCATTCTGACTAAACGAGGCTTATAAGCAGGCGTGCAAGGGTGCAAGGGTGACTGATCAATTTGATTATTGGGTCCAGCGTTGGGAGGAGCCGGTCCGGAAGCGGGCGCTGTTCCTTTTCTTTGCAACTCTGAGCCTGCCCATCGCTTTCCAGCAAATCGCGCTGGGCTGTCTCCTGGCCTGTTTGGGCTATACGCTGTGGCGCACGCGGCGTCCGGTCTGGACTCCGCATACTCCACTTAATCGGCCGTTACTGTTCTTTTTCGGCGCACTCCTGTTATCGACGGTATTGAGCCCCGATCCCCTCCAGTCGCTGATAGGCTACCGCAAGCTGTGGTTGATAGGAGCAGGATTTGCCGTCTATATCTTGGTCCGAGACCGGCGCGAGGCCGAGCAACTCCTGCGCGTTGCTCTTGTGGTAGCTGTCCTTGTCGCCGCCTATAGCATAGTCCAACATTTCACTGGGATCGATCTCGCCAAACAGCTCGTCGGCAA
Organism: Binatia bacterium; assembly: GCA_963666315.2. GTDB lineage: Bacteria > Desulfobacterota > Binatia > Bin18 > Bin18 > Bin18. The sequence continues at coordinate 43,061 of CAXXHG010000011.1, read as the reverse complement.
AGAGTCTAACCTCGATCCGTTCTGGTTTGGCCGTGAGGAAGGCTACCGCGTGAAAGGGTTACATCCGTCAGGGATTACCTATGCGCATAATCTGCTCTTTCCCCTGTCTCTGGTGACGGCGTGGGGACTCGCGCCTCACGTGTCGAGATCCACCTGGCTCCTCCTCATTCTGGGCTGGGTAGTGATGCTATTCGCCCTCTTTTTCTCGCTCACCCGCGGGGTGTGGGTCGCGTACGGACTTGTGCTTATCCTGTGCGGGATAGTGCATGGCCGCCGGGCTTTATTGGGGGCGATTGGAGGAGTCGTTATATGCGGTCTGTTGCTTATGAGTGCGGGGGAGGGGGTGCGTGAGCGCTTCCTCTCGACGTTTGATTCCCAAGCCAATATTGGCCGGAGCCAAATCTGGCTGGCCAATACCGATATGATCAAGGAGCGTCCGCTGACAGGCTGGGGATTTGGGAACTATAAACAGTTCCGCGCGCCTTTTTATGAGCGCTATCCGGACGCGGACACGCATGCCCACGCGCATAATAATTTTTTGCAGATGTGGGTCGATACCGGAGTAATAGGCCTGGCCGCGTTTCTCTTCTTGTGTGGGGCTATCTTGATTGCCGGCTGGCGTGCGTATGCCGGTCAACAGACCGAGCCGCTCAAGAGTCTTGCCCTAGGCGGGTGGTTGGGCATGGTCGGCTTCCTGATCAGTGGGCTCACGCAGTACAATTTTGGTGATGCCGAGGTGGCCATTGTGTGGTGGGCAACCGTTGGGCTGATGCTGCGCCTGACAACTTTTGTCACGGAGACGGAAAAAAGGGACTTGCCAGAGGAATACGCCCCCCGATAAGCTGAAATTGACGCATGCAAAGGCTGTGGGGCTATATTTATCAATACCGGTACCGGTATCTGCGAGGTATCGCATGTCTCGTTATTACTGCCACCCTGGCAATGTCCATCCCTTGGCTGCTCAAGCACGCCGTCGAGGGAATTGAACACGGGCGGCCGCTCAGCGAGATTGCGCGCACTATTCTCCTGATCATTGGGATTGCCGCCGTGCAGTGCGTTGTGCGAGCCTTTTCCCGCTTTCTCATTTTCAACGTTGGACGCGATATTGAGTATCAGCTCCGCAACGAGCTGTTCGCCCATCTGCAAACGCTCTCGCTGAGTTACTACCAACGTCAGCCGGTTGGCGATTTGATGTCGCGCCTGGTGAACGACATCACCGCCGTGCGACTGCTGCTTGGCTTGGGCATCATCAATATTCTTAATACCCCCCTATATTACGTGTATGCCATGTCGGCCATGCTGGCCATGGACCCGTGGCTGACGGTGCTGGCCCTGGCTCCGTATCCGTTCATGTTGATGCTGGTAAAAAAGATGAGTCGGCAACTCATGGAACGCACGCTCAACGTGCAAGCCGGTCTGGCCGACCTCTCCAGCCGCGTGCAGGAAAGCGTCAGCGGCATACATGTGATTCGGGCCTATGTGCGTGAGGCCTGGCAGAACGGCGAATTCGCCGTTCTGAATAGTCGTTTCAAAGCAGAAAACATTGCGCTTGCCCGCATCCGCAGCCTGTTTCCGCCGTTGATGAAAGGTGTCTCTGGTACGGGCCTCTTGGTCGTCCTGTGGTACGGAGGGACGCAGGTTATTGCCGGAGAGCTCAGCCTGGGCGACTTGGTCGCGTTTATGGGCTATCTGCATCTCCTGGCCTGGCCGACCATGGCCATGGGCTGGCTCATTTCTATTTTTCAGCGCGGACAGGCGGCCATGCAGCGTCTCGACGCGATCTGGCAGACGCAGCCCGAAATTGTTGATGGCCAAGGAGACGGCATAGATCAGACCATTCGGGGCGAGATTGGTTTTCATCACGTAGATTTTTCCTACCCGGTGAACGGCACTAGCCAGTTTGATCAAGCTGCTCAATCCGGTTATGCCGGTTATGCCGGCCTGCAAAAGGCTAAGCCCATTCTGCGCGATATCAATTTCACTATCCCGGCCGGTAAGACGGTTGCCATTGTCGGCCGGATGGGATCGGGCAAAACGACTTTGGTCAACCTATTGCCGCGCCTGTTTGATGTGACCAACGGTTCGATTACGATCGATGGACAAGACATTCGCTGTTTCTCCTTGGCGGCGCTACGGCGGCGGATCGGGTTTGTGCCGCAAGATCCCTTTCTGTTTTCTACCCGGATTCAAGACAATATCGCCTTTGCGCTGCCCGAAGTGGATGCCGACGGGGTGCGCCGGGCTGCAGGGTTAGCCAGTGTGGACCGCGAGATTGACGATTTCCCTAAGGGTTATGAGACCGTTATTGGTGAACGCGGAATGACGTTGTCCGGCGGACAAAAACAACGGTTGACGCTGTCGCGCGCCTTGCTTGCCGATACGCCGATTGTCGTGCTGGACGATGCGCTGTCGAGCGTTGATACCAAAACTGAGCGCGACATCCTTGGCGCCCTGCACGCCCTACGTAAGAGCACCAAGGCAAAAACGGTGTTACTGATTTCGCACCGCGTGTCCGCGGTGCGCGATGCCGATTTGATCGTCGTCTTGGATGACGGCCGCGTTGCTGAGATGGGCAGCCATGACTCCCTGGTGGCGCGCGGTGGCGTGTATACCGAATTGTTCCAGCAGCAGGCACTGGAAGAGGAGTTGGCTGAACTGTGATACCCGGACAGCAAGAAGAAGCGCTGACGAAAACGTATGACCTGGCGCTCTTGCGTCGGCTGTGGCGCTATATTCGCCCGTATTGGACCCACTTTATCCTTGCCTTGGTGTGTATGCCACTGACCTCGGCCTGTATACTGGCCCAACCGTATCTCTTGAAGTTGGGCATTGACGGCTACATCGGCGAGGGGGATGCCGAGGGTCTGACGCGCATCGGCTTATTCTTTGCCGTAGCGCTACTCGGGGAATTTCTTTTTTTCTACATCCAGTTTCAGGCGACCATGCTGGTGGCTCAGCACGGCTTGGCCGATTTGCGTCGAGATCTGTTTGCCCATCTCCAAGAGCTGCCGTCGAGCTTTTTTGAACGCAATCCAGTTGGCCGGTTGGTGACCCGTCTGACAACGGACGTCGATGCGATTAATGAGGCATTTTCTGCGGGCACGTTGACCATCTTCATGGATATCCTCACCTTGGGCGGGATCGTGGTGATCATGCTGAGCATCGATTTCCAGCTGGCGCTGGTGACGCTGGCGCTGTTGCCGCCGCTGCTGCTTGCCCTGAATTTCTTTCGGGTCCGCACGCGGGTGACGTATCGTGCCATCCGGGAACGATTGGCCCGCATCAATGCTTTTTTACAAGAGACGCTGTCCGGGATTATGGTCGTTCAGCTTTTCGCCCAAGAGTCCAAGCTGTTTGCTGAGTTCGACCAACGCAACAGCGACCACCGGGATGCCAACCACCTCTCCAATATTTATGAAGCCAGCTTGTTTTCCATTGTTGAAGCGATCAGTGCCATCTCCATCGCGCTCATGTTGTGGTATGGGGCGGGTCAGGTCGGGCAGGGCCTGGTCGCACTCGGAACTCTGGTGGCCTTTATCGAGTATATGCAGAAGTTCTTTGTGCCTATTCGAGAATTCGCCACCAAATACACGACCATGCAGTCGGCCATGACGGCGATTGAGCGCGTGTTCCAGTTGCTTGATACGCCGGTCACGATTACTTCCCCCGAACAGCCGTACCAGCCACAGCAGGTCACAGGCGGGATCGTGTTTGAGCATGTGTGGTTTGCGTACAAAGAGGAAGACTGGGTGTTGCGGGATGTGTCGTTCTCGGTTGCGCCGGGTGAGAACATTGCCATTGTGGGTGCAACCGGGGCGGGCAAGACGACGATCAGCAAAGTGCTGAATCGATTTCACGATATTCAGCGCGGACGAATCTTGGTCGATGGCGTTGATATTCGCCAGTGGGACGTGAAGGTCTTGCGCAGTCGCATTGGTGTCGTGTTGCAGGACGTGTTCCTGTTTGTAGGCGATGTCGCCACCAATATTAGCCTGGGGCGGACGGACCTGTCGCAGGCCGATCTGGTGCGGGCCGCGCGGCACGTGAACGCGGAGCGCTTTATCCAGCAACTGCCCGATGGCTACGGCGAGCAGCTCCACGAGCGCGGGTCGAATTTGTCGGCCGGCCAACGCCAGCTGCTGTCCTTCGCCCGGGCGTTAGCGTATGATCCCGCCATCCTGATTTTAGACGAGGCAACCTCAAGCGTTGATCCGGAGACGGAAGTGCTCATCCAGGATGCGCTGACGAAGCTGATGCGGAACCGCACCACGCTCGTGATTGCGCATCGGTTTTCCACCATTCAGAACGCCGACCGCATCCTGGTCATGCACAAGGGAAAACTGCGTGAGGTCGGCACCCATCAGGAATTGATTGAACAACGAGGAATTTACTGGCGCTTATACCAATTGCAGTACGCGCACCTGCATGACGCGCACACAATCGGCGTGTCTGATATTCGGAGGGGTGAACCTGCGTTGGAGAAGACCTAGAGATAGGCCCACCTCTTATCAGCACGGGCTCCTGCACGGGCTCCTGTTGGTTCTGGTTGGTCTTCTGCCTGCCTGCTCTCCGGTGTATATTCTTCGGGCAGGGTATGAAGAAGCGAAAATCCTGTGGTATCGGAAACCCATTGTCGATATCCTGCGCCACTCCACCACGCTCGATCCGTCAACACGTGATAAACTCCAGACCGTCTTGCGGGTGCGGCAGTTTGCCGAGCAAGAACTCGGCTTTCGGGTTGGTGGGAGCTATAGCAGCCTGTCTGAGCTGCCCTCTCCGCCAACGATCCATGTTGTCACGGCTGCACGGCGCACGCGCTTAGAGTCGTATACGTGGTGGTTCCCCATAGTCGGCAGTGTCGCGTACAAAGGCTATTTCGAGGCCGAGGAGGCACAAGCCGAAGCGCGTCGGCTGGAGACCGAAGGTTATGACACCTATATTCGGACTGCGGCCGCTTTTAGCACCCTGGGCTGGTTTGCTGATCCGCTCTTGCCCCATCTGTTGCGGTACGACGCACAGACGTTGACAAATATTGTTCTGCACGAATTGTTTCATAATACATTTTACCTGTCCGGTCAGACGGCCTTTAACGAATCCCTGGCCAATTTTGCCGGCCATCGCGGCGCCATTGCGTTTTTTGCCCAAGAGAAAGGAGAGGCGGACGCTTTGACCCAAAAGGTTCGGGCGATCTGGGAACGAGAACTATCGGTTTCGCAATTTCTCGAGTATGCACGGCAGAGGTTGACTGCGTTGTATGCGTCCCCGCTCAGCGAAGAAGAAAAGCTGAAACAGCGAGCCTCTTTGTTTGTCCAACTGCAAGAGGAATTTCGGCAACTTCCTGGTGCTATCCGCCAAACTGCTGACTTTGCTTCAGTCCAACTCAACAACGCTGTGATCCTGCAATATCTCATGTATCTGCAAGATCTCGGGATGTTTGAACAGTTCTATGAAAGCAACAATAGAGACCTACGCAGCACTCTGGAGCGTATCAGTGCGATTGCTGAAGAGGCAGATGAGCCATTTGGGGCGGTGAGAACCCAGGTGCAGATCGCTGCCCGGTTTTCTCGTCAACTTGAAAGCGTTACCTATGTGGAAAAATAGGTAATTCTTCTGTGAATTCCTCTCTCCCCTTCGACTGACATCTTCCAGATTGAGCACTCGCGCCATCGCCGTCCCATTAACTTCCTGGTCAATCTTCTCTGCGGCTTGATTGCCTACTGCCACCCGCCGAAGAAACCTTCCCTCTGCCTTAACGCCTGCTCCGTACTTACCCCGCACTGAGGTTACGTAGAGTTTAGTATATAATAAACCCTAGTCTACACGTAGAATTTGGTAAACAGGAAGCCCTAGCCTGTATGTAGGTTTTGGTATACGGGGAAGCCTGTGTGGTGTGGTAGCGGCCAATCATGGAATGATGAAACGCTTCCCAAGGTAGCGCTGCACTGCTGCCCCGTTCTGGGTGCAGCCGTTCCAGCAAGAAATCAGGAAGATCGCAGGAGTATTCCGTCTTGCCTCCCCCGTCCGATCCGGTCGAGTGGTGGCCGTTGCCGGGGTGTCTGTGTGGTGCCGGCGTCTGGTCCTGGAGTGTACTGGTCCCTGGCTGCTGGCTGGCCTCCTGCTGGTGCCCGCCGTGCATGCGGGGCTGAACCAATGGACGACGAACGGCCCGGGGAATCCCATCGTCCATGCGCTGGTGGTGGATCCGCTGACGCCGCCGACGCTGCATGCGGGCACGCTTTTCAACGGGGTGTTTAAGAGCATGGACGGGGGGCGGGGGGGGGGGGGGGGGAGAACTGGGCCGCGTTGAACATGGGCCTGGGCGATGTTTTCGTCAAAAACCTGGCGGTGGATTCGAGTGGGCTGACACAGTATGCAGGCACGAGTGGCGGCGGGGTCATTGTTTTCATGGTTAGCCTCCCGACATTCAGCAAGAGCTTCACGCCCGATTCGATCACCGCAGGCGAGCTCAGCACGCTGACGTTCACCATCGACAACACGAACAGCGGGGCCGCCGCGAGCCGTCTGGACTTTGGCGATACTCTACCGGCGGACGTGGTGATTGCCACGCCCAACAACGCCGTGATTTTCTGCACGGGTGGCACCCCGACGGCCCCGGTGGGCGCTGGTGTGATCACCTACAGTGGGGGGATGGTAGCGGTCGGGGCGAGCTGTACGCTCAGCGTTGACGTGACGCGCAGCACAGCCGGGATGCACGTCAACACCACCGGCGACCTGATCTCGTCTTTGGGTAATAGTGGGACGGCGAACGATACCGCTGACGGTCAATCCTGAAGCGGACGTGGGGGTGACGAAGGACGATGGGGTGACGGCAGCCACACCGGGGCAGCAGGTGACCTATACGATCGTGGTGACGAACGCGGGACCTAGCGCCGATCCGGCGGCTACGCTGACGGACCCCTTTGCGGCGGTGCTGACTTGCAGTTGGACGAGCGTGGGGGGGCGACGGGCAACACAGCGGCGGGGTCGGGGGACCTGGCGGAGACACTCAACCTGCCCGTGGGGAGTATGGTGACGTACACGGTGCCGTGCACGATTGCGGCCACGGCCACGGCCACGGGCACGCTCTCGAACACGGCGGCCGTCACCAGCTCGGTGACCGATCCCGTCACGGCCAACCACAGCGCCACCGATAGTGACACTGTGCTGACGCCAAGCGCAGACGTGGCGGTCACCAAGACCGACGGGGTCGCCTTGGCGACACCCGGCCAGTCTCTAACCTATACGATTGTGGTCTCGAACGACGGCCCGAGTACGGATCCCGCCGCGACGCTGACCGACACCTTTCCGGCGGATCTGACCTGCACCTTCACCAGCGTCGCCGCTGGAGGGGCCACGGGTAATACGGCGTCAGGATCAGGCAACCTCGCCGAGACCCTCAACCTGCTCGTGGGGAGCAGCGTCACCTACACCGTCAGCTGCACCACCGCCGCCGCCATGGGTACGCTCTCCAACACGGCGACCGTCACCAGCTCGGTGCCCGATCCCGTCACGGCCAACAACAGCGCCACCGATAGTGGCACCGTGCTGGCGCCGCAAACCGATCTGGCCATCGTCAAGGATGACGTTGGGGCGACCTTCGTGCCCGGCACCACCATCACCTACACCCTGACCGTGACCAACAACGGCCCCTCGGATTCGACTGGCGGCACGATCACTGACGTGCTACCGACCGGCCTGACCTTCGTCTCGTCCGCCTCGGGCTGCACCGTTGTGGGCAGCACGGTCACCTGTATGGTCCCCGCGCTGGCCTACGGGGCCAGCGTCGCCTTGACCTTCATCGTCATGGTGGACGCGGGGCAAACCGCGGCCATCACCAACACCGCCACGGTGGCGGGCAACGAGACGGATCCCACCGCCGGCAACGACAGCGCCAGCCACATGACTCCGCTGGCGAGCGCAGAGACGGATCTGTCGATCAGCAAGGACGACGGCGTGACCTCGGTGGCCTTCGGCACCACCCTGACCTACGCCGTGATCGTCACCAATAACGGCCCCTCCGCTGCGCCGGGTGTGTCGGTGACGGACCCGTTTCCGGCAACGTTCACGGGGTGTAGCTTTACGAGCACGGCGGCAGGCGGGGCGACCGGCAATACCATGGGGGCGGGCAATCCGAGTGATACGCTCACCATGCCCGCCGGCAGCGCAGTGACCTACACCGTGACCTGCACGGCAGCCGAGGCCACCGGGACCGTGAGTAACACAGCGACCGTCAGCTCCGCCGTGACGGATCCCGTGCCGGACAACAACAGTGCGACGGACAGCGACACGCTGACGGTGGCCCCGACCACGACCACGGTGGCGGGCCAGACGGCAACCTTCACGGCTGCGGCACAGGATGTGGTCCTGACAGCCACGGTCACCGGCTCCGTAGTCGACGAAGGCACGGTGACGTTTCAAGTCAAAGACGGGACGATAAATATTGGGACGGCGGTCACCTCCGCGCCGGTGAGCAATAGTATGGCGAGCGTCGAAGGGCCGGGGACCTTCTTTTTCACTACGGGTGGGACGGGTCTGGCAGACTTCTCGTTGGTGGATGATGGCAACGGTACCAATATCCAAACGTTTAGTAGCCTGGCGCCGGGGACGTTTACGATCACCGAGATCGTGCCGACGGAGTGGAAGCTGGACACGGTGGTATGTGCGAGTAGCGGCACTGGGACGAGTGCGGTGGCCGATAAAGACACAGGCCAAGGTACGATCACACTGGCCGCCGGTGGGACTGTGGCCTGTACGTTCACCAACGTCCTGGGCATTCCGACGCTGCCGCAATGGGGGATGATGTTGTTGACGTTGTCGTTACTCTCCTTGGCGACGTGGCAGTTAGCTGGGCAGGCGGTAGGAGTTGGGGCGGGAGCAAATGGAGCGGGAGCGCTCCTGTCCCCGCGGAGCCATTGGCTCACTTCCCTACTCCTCGGCCAAGGCGTCGTTACACTGGGCTTAGGACTCTACGCGTTTTTGATTGGTCCGCTGGTCCCGCACGATGGGCTGGGCGCGTTCCTGGCCGGTGTCTTGCTGAGCGTGATGGTGGAGGGTTACCGGCGTACGCGCTGACGTACGGGACGAGCGCGCATCTCAGGCGCTCATGTCTCCGTCTGGAGGAATGCGAGTGCGGCTTTTGCTACTTCACCTGCCTGGGCCATAAAGAAATGATCCGCCGCGGTGATGATCTCAAGCTGTTTCGGTTCGCGCATTTTTGAGAAGAAATCGGTCAGGTCAGGGAGAGGAGCATACTCGTCTCGATCTCCGCTGATCAGCAGGGTCGGTTTCGTCACGTCTAGGAGGAAAGAGGGGTCCCGGAAGCCCATCGGAAACGCCACGCCAATCAGCGTATGAACGCGGCCGTCGTTTGCTCCGGCCCGCAGGCCGACCATCGAGCCAAAAGAGTAGCCGGCAACCACAACCTGAGAGACCGCCTGGCGGTCGAGTAACGCCGTGACTGCCGCCTTGACATCCTCAAGCTCGGCCTCGCCTTCGCCATGCTGGCCGCCACTTTGCCCAACGCCACGAAAATTAAAACGCAACGTGGCAATGTCTGCCTTTTGGAAAGTATTTACGAGAGCCGACACCACATTGTTCCGCATTTCTCCGCCGTATAGCGGGTGAGGATGGCACAGGACGACTCCTATCTGGGCGGTGTCTTGGGGTGTCCAAAACAAGCCTTCCAGACTGATATCACCAACTGGAAAGGTCACGTGTTCTTCCATGCGTTCCTCCTCGTGGCACACGGGTAGGGGAAAACAATGCAGAACACAAGAGGCGGACTGCATGGCTGCGTTGTGTCGCGAAACTTTCCAGCTCAGAATTTTTTTACGACGAATCGCATCTGATCGTGCCTGGCTGTGTTGATGTAAGGGCCGCTTTTCAGCAAGCACAACGCGTAGATCCGTAGCGTTAGATCTGGACTAATGCTACATAAGCCATGCGTAGAAGATGTGATTTTTGAGAACCGCTTCAGCGGAAATTCGCCCTATGAACCAGGAGTCCAGCGTAGAAAAAGTCTGGGAAAAAGCCCGGAGTGTTGACCTCCCAGCCATCCGATCTCTCCGATCTATCCGAGCTGGTGTCACCGAGTTGATGTCGAGCAGCGTGCATTTTGTCTCGGTTGTCACCGAAAAAGTGCGCGACGACGCACTCAGCCTGCGGGCTATGGGGTTGACCTATGTCACCCTCTTGTCTCTGGCTCCACTCCTGGCGGTCATGTTTGCCGTGTTGACGGCATTCGGTATCCAGAACCAAATTGAGCCTGTACTGGCCCAATGGCTGGAACCGTTGGGCCAGCGCGGTGTAGAAATTACGGAGCAGGTGATAGGCTTTGTGGATAACCTCCGCGTGGGCGTTCTTGGTGCGGTGGGTGTTGCTACTTTATTCTACACAGTGGTCTCGCTGATTAGTAAGATCGAAGACGCACTCAATTATATTTGGCAAGTCCGACACTCCCGGAGCTGGCCCAAAAAGTTTAGCGACTACCTGAGCGTGGTCTTGGTCGGTCCAGTTTTAATCTTTAGCTCGTTGACGGTGATTGCTTCAGCCCAGAGTAACACCGTTGTCCAATACCTCGTCACGAATGAGTTGCTTGGTCCGCTTGTGGTTGTGGCCGCGCGTCTGATGCCGTTTGCCTTTTTATGTATTGCCTTTACATTTCTGTACAAATTCGTCCCCAATACGAGGGTGCCGTTTGGGTCGGCGCTTATCGGCGGGGCTGTAACGGCGATTCTGTGGCAACTGGCCGGTATGGGTTTTGCCGCCTTTGTGGTCAGTTCGACCCGCTATGCGGCGATTTACTCCAGCTTTGCCATCCTGGTCTTCTTTTTCATTTGGCTGTATGCAAGCTGGCTGATTATCCTGATCGGCGCACAGGTTGCCTATTTTCACCAATACCCCAGCCTGTATCGGGCCGGGCAAGAGCTTGATGGCAAGACGCCGCTTTCACGCGAGCGACTGATCCTCACCGCCTTAGTGGAAGTCACCCGCCGCTATCTCAGCGAGCAAACCCCACGGTCGTTGCCGGACTTGGCGAAGGGCATAAAAGTGCAGCTTTCTGCCCTGGAGGAACTCGTCGATACACTGCTGGCAAAAGGCTTGCTCTTACGGACTATTAAGCCGGATGGAATTGTCCTCAGCCGGCCACCCGAGCAAATCGGGCTGGTTGAAATTCTGGATATGCTTCGCAGTACGTCTGGAGGCGATACTACTGCGCCTCGGCAGGATGCCATCTCAGCGCTGTTGCAACGCCGCGATCAGGCCGTCTCGCAGGCTCTTGACGGAATGACGCTGCGGTCCTTAGCCACCGAGTCCTCGTTACAATATTAGACGTTAGGCCCTGCTGACTCTCCTCTCCTCTCCACGACAAAGACAGAGATTCTTCGCTTTGCTCAGAATGACAGAAGCGGGTGCCCATAGTTATATGGTTGTTCGGATCGGATACTAAGGACATGTCCACAGGGAGAGAGTGCGCACCCGTGCATGCAAAACACACGATCATCCCATAGGCAAAAACGTATCCTGCAGGTGGCCTGGTTTCTCCTGTGGCTCGCAGGGCCGGCAGGGTCAGCAGGATCAGCAGGGTCGAATTGGACTATCGGTTGGGGGAGCGGGCCGGCCCTGGCGTTGTCTATTCAACAGCTAAACCCGGAGCGGGAATGGCGTGTGTCTACCCTTGTGCTGTCCGGGAACCACGCATTTGAGGAGAAGACGCTCCTCGCCGAGCTTCGGACCCACAGTCGCCCCTGGTATTTACCCTGGAAGAAACGTCCCCTCTTTGATCCGGTCGCGTTTGAGACAGACCTTGAACGTTTGCAGCACTACTATAAAACGTGGGGGTATTACCAGGCCGAAATTACATATGAGCTGCAAACGGACGGCCGCACAGCACTCGTTGCTATTGCCATCCGGGTCGTAGAGAACGGGCCGGTAACCGTCTCGACCGTGACCGTCGAACTCGCGAGTGCAGCTGCGCAGCAAGGTGGTCCCCCACTGTCTGATTTACGTGCCGATTTACCTGCGGCCTTGCCCCTCACGTCCGGTACGATTTTTACTGAAGCCGCCTACGCGCAGACCGAGCACGTACTGCGCCAAGCGTTTCTCCAGCGCGGCCGTGCCTGGGTCGAGATTCAACGCAAAGCAGAAGTCAATCTCAACACCCAGCACGTCCGCGTAGCCTACACGATTCAGCCTGGGCCGCAGACGACGTTTGGCGAAACCGATGTGACGGGCACGCAGCGTGTTGACCCTCAGCTCATCCTCGGGGAATTGGCGTATCGATCCGGCGAGCAGTTTTCGCTCCGCCATATTAAGGATACGCGAAAGAGTTTGCTCGGCTTAGACCTTTTCCGCTCTGTGAGTGTGGAACTCCAGCGGGCAGAGGAAAAGCCTCGCGAGATTCCCATCCGGGTACGGGTCGAAGAAAAAGAACCGCGTAGTATTCGACTCGGCGCGGGCTATAGCACAGAGGAAGAATTTATCGGCCACGCGGCCTGGCTCCATCGGAATTGGCTGGGTGGAGGACGCCGGCTCTCCTTTGCTCTGCGCCTGTCATCCATCCACCGTTCGCTGGGGGCAACGTTGGTGCAGCCCTATTTTCTGGCCCATGCCAACAAGCTGCACCTTGACGTACAGCAAGGACAGGAAGATGAAGACACCTATTTGCTGAACTATTCCCGATTCCGACCGCGCATAGAGCGATACTTCTCCCCCACGCTCTCCGGCTTTGCCGGCTACCGTCTGGAGTTTCTGAAATTCAATGAGGTCGCGAGCTCCACCGTACAGACCCTGGGCGGTATTCGGCGGGAAGGCGTACTGTCCGGCCCGTCTCTCGGCCTTGTCTGGGATACGACAGAAGATCCGCTCAATCCAACTCAAGGGGGTATCGTATCGCTGTTTGCCAACCAAGGCGGAAAAATCTGGGGCGGGGAGTACCAGTTCTTCAGCCTGACTGCCGAGGCCAAACGCTATCAGCGTATCGGCTGGGGTGTTGTCCTGGCGAGTCGTCTGGAAATCGGTCTGAGTGATGCGTTTGGGTCGCTGAAAAATATGCCATTGTCTGAACGGTTCTATGCTGGCGGCGCAGGTAGCGTGCGTGGCTATGGGCGTCATACACTTGGCCCGCTGAACCGTGCTGACGATCCCTTAGGCGGGCTGAGCGTGGTTGAAGGATCGGTCGAACTGCGCCGGTCGTTGTGGCGTAATCTATCCGGCGCAATTTTCCTCGATTTTGGCCAGGTCTCGCTTGATTCGTATGACCTTCCTTTTGACGATCTCCAATTTGCTCCTGGCTTTGGGATGAGCTACGCGACCCCTGTCGGCCCGCTTCGTCTCGATATCGGCTTCCCCGTTAATCCAGCCGAAGACGATGGTCCGTGGGAGGTCCATTTCAGTATCGGGCAGTATTTTTAAGGCAAAGGAAAACGCGTGCGTTATCTATTGCAAACTCTTCGGCGAACTCTTCTTATTGTCGGCGGTCTCTTCGTGCTCATCGTTATTGGGACAGTGCTTTTTCTACGAACCGCCCAATTCCGGGAATTGCTACATGAGCAACTGGTCTCTACACTCAATACCCGCCTTCCTGCAGCGGTCAGTCTGGGCGGCATCGAAGGCTCGATGTGGGCAGATTTTCGACTCACAGATTTTGTCGTTCACTACGAGGGAGAAGAAATCCTCCGGATTCCTCAGCTGACGATCCAGTATAGCCTCCGTTCCCTGCTCTCAGGCCAGGTCCATATCACCCACATTGAGGTGAGCGAGCCGACCGTCCGCCTCGTCCAAGACGCCCAAGGCAACTGGAATCTTGTCAGAGCATTCGTTCCGGACCCTGTAGAGAAGACAGTCGGCGGCATCAGTATCTCCGTCCTGCTGAGCGTACTGCACGTTCGCCAGGCGACGATTGAAATCGTTCTTGCCGGCCAAGAGGCCTATCGTTCGTACCGTTTGGCTCAGATTGATCTCGTCGCTCATGCCGCATTGGATGAAGAGGGGATAGCTGCGACCCTCGACCACTTTTCCGCCCAGGTTGACGCGCCGCCCCTGCCGCCGCTCACCGTTCGTGTGTCAGCGGCACTCCACGTGGTATTTCAAGACGCAGACAACGCTATCTCACTCAACGTCTCCGAGGTCTTGCTTACCTCAGAACAGTCTCAGCTGCGATTTGCCGGCCAGGTCAAAGACCTGACCACAAGAGCGTTTGATGGGGAGATTGATGCCACGCTGAGCATTCAAAAGCTGGCTGCGGCGGAGCTGGTTGCGGCCGTGCCTGGCTGGCCGATCAAAGCAGACGTCTCCGGAGAAATACAGCTGAGTGGCCGGCTCGCAGACCTGCACACCGATGTCACGCTGGCTCTGGGAGAAGCAGAACTTGCCGTGCATGCCCAGGCTGATCTCAGTCAAGACCATTCAAGCTATGCAGGGGAAATGACCTTCTCCCGTTTTGATGCCGCGCGACTCTTGGGAGACGATACGTTTGCTGGTGTTCTTGAGGGCAGCCTTGAGGTGTCTGGGCAAGGGACAGATCTTGCCGTTCTCGTCGGAAAGGCGGATCTGCACGTCCAGGCCCTACGTCTGGGTGAGTGGTTGATTGGGAATATTGGGCTGAACGGCAGTATCAAACAGCAGCTGGGGGAGATTCATGGGAGCATTGCGGCTGGGGCCGGTCAGGCACGCTGGGACGGGAAAGTCGACCTCCGGCAAGAGCCGTCATATGAGTTAAGCCTGTCGGTTGAACATCTTGATTTCAAGAACGTGGCGGCTCAGACAGCTTATAGGACGGGTCGCGCGACCGGGTCTGCCCTTATGACGAGCGACCTCAATTTGTCCGGCAGCGTGCGTGGTCAAGGCACTACTCTGTCCGCACTAGACGGACACGTAGTGTTTGACCTTGCACCGTCGAGTATAGGTCCAGTGCATATTCAAGATGGTCGTCTGGACGCCACGGTTGCTGCTGGGAAGATTCATATTTCTGAAGTGACGCTCAACGCTCAGGATGCTGCGCTATCGGTCCAAGGAGAGCTTGGCACAGCGTTAGAAGAGGCGGGCAACCTGGTCTATCGTCTCCACATTGGCGATTTTGCCCCCTGGCTGGCGCTGGTTGAACAACACGGCTCCGGACAGCTCACGCTGAACGGTGCAGCCTCAGGCAATCTGGCCGATCTGCATGTCTCCGGGAAACTCCGGGCAAAGGGAATCACCCTAGAAGGGTTCTCCCTCAAAAAAGCAGTAGTAGAATATGACCTGGCTCAGATTGGTCAGGAATGGCCAAAGGGCACTCTGCATGCCGATTTACACGATCTCGACGCTGGGATTGCGCTTCGATCAGTAGACGTTGAAGCCCACTTTCTTGATCTCCTCGACCTCACCCAGGAGCAGTCACCCGGCGTGCGTCTGTCTGTGCACGTGCGGGATGCTGCCGCGCGCCACCATCGCCTGAAAGCTGAGGTGATGCAAAAGCCTGACCAACTTTCCGTTGTCCTGGACACCCTCGTCATTGCGCTCCCAGATGGTATCTGGACACTGGCACAGCCGGCTTCTATTGTGCAGCAGCAGGAGAAGATTCGTCAAGAAATTCATGTCGATGCCTTCCGCCTGGAGAATGGCGATCAGCATATTGACCTGAACGGGATGATCTCAACAACCGGTGTACAAGATTTCCACTTGCAAATTGATAGACTCGCTCTGGCTGAGCTGCGTTCCCTCTTGCCTGATATGCCCGACATTGTCGGCGCGGTATCTACGGACATTCGGCTTCGAGGCACTGCACAGGCTCCCATCCTGAACGGGAATATAAACATTGCCGGACTCCGGATCGCGGGACGATCGTACAAAGGGATTTCAACGGCCGTTGCCTATAGGGACGAGCGCGCGACGGTAGACCTCGCATTTCAACAGGACGACCAACATAGCCTGCAGATACAAGGCGGGCTGCCGCTCTCCATAAGCTGGAACAATGGAGTGGCGGCCCGGATTCTTGGTGATCTAGATGTCCGCGCGTACTCAACTGGCTTGAGTCTCGCTTTTCTGAATGCGTTGAGCGGCGAAGAGGTCAACGATATTGCTGGAGAGCTCAGCGTAGACATGACGCTGAGTGGGCCGGTCGATCAGCTGGTGCCTCAGGGGACTGTGCAGCTTCGCAACGGCCAAGTCGCCGTGGCCCCTCTGGGCACGACAATTTCTGATATTACGGTTGCTCTTGTAACCGATGCCGAGACGGTTCGCATTGAGAACATAGCTGCGCAATCCGGGAAGGGCAGGATTCGGGGACAGGGAAAAATAGGCTTACATAACTATAAACCGCAGGGTATAGACTTCAGTCTCACTGCGGACCAGTGGCCGATCATCCAGACGAGACAATATGATATCCAGATAGGGGCTGCCCTCGACGTGCAGGGGACACCCTCTGCCCCTCATGTCAGCGGCGAGGTCGACGTACTCCAAGCAACACTTCGTCCGGATCTCGCCTTTCTCAATGAGAAGTCGGTCAAACCAGATGAGACCATCGTTGTCATTCCCGTAGGAGAGACGCTCAGTTCCGCTTTAACGCAAGAAGCACAAAAAGCATTAACATCTGGGCAGACTTCTCCTGAAAAAACTGCGGGGCAGGATACGACAGTGGATCTCACAGTCCGCATCTATCGGAATACACACATTAAACATTCCAATGCGTCTATTGAGATTGCCGGAGAGGTTCAGGTCACCAAGGCGCGAGGAGCTGACCCGCGTATAACTGGCGGGCTTGAAGTCGTCCGCGGCTGGGCCGGATTCCAAGGGCGTCGTTTTACACTGGATGGCGGGCGAGTGACTTTTACCGGAGGCAAGCAGATCAATCCGTCTTTGGACATCGTTGCGCAATACCAAACGCCCGACTATGTGGTTGAGGCGGTTGTTGCAGGCACGGCCGAAGAGCCTACTCTGGTCTTGCAAAGTCAGCCGGAGTTAGAGCACGCGGATATTCTGGCCGTACTGTTGTTTGGCAGACCGGCGCATGCCTTGGGTCAAGGCGAGAAACTTGACCTGCAGGAGCGGGCCCTTGCCCTCACTGAAGGCTATGCCGCAGAAAAAATCGGCAAGTCTGTGTCCCAAGCCTTAGGACTTGAGAAACTCGGCGTGAATCTGCAAGACCTTGATCTCAGCGGCGGTGGCATAGGCTTTCGGCGTTACCTGACAAAGGGTCTGCACGTATCTGTGGCTCAGGATCTGACCAAGAAGGGTGGGCGCAAAGTCTCGATGCAGTATCAGCTGAGTCCGAATTGGCAGGTCGATACCTCCACCAGTTCCGGTGGGTCTAGTGATGCGCATATTTCGTGGCAGAAGAAGTATTAGCCTGTGTCCCGTATCTTTAACTCGATCTCGGATTGAAGGTTGTCTGCCCCCAAAATTTGAAATGTCCAAACAAATCGGGCAGAGTGTATAAGAGGTGGTTGTGACGAGGGGCGGAGGACGTTCCAGAATACTTTTCTAGGGCCGGAGAAATCCGACCCGGCCAAGATTTCCAGTACTCATATCAGATTCGGGCCGGTGTTTTTGGATTGGAGCCGTTGCATAAATTTTTTCAGGAATTTTTAGGTCTATGATTAATTTAGGAAGGACTCGAAAACAGCGTTTATTTTATATGGAGGCCTTCCGTGAAGAACGGGCGAAGCGCGCCGACAAATAGGGGTTTGCCGGTGGGCGAAAGGCAGAGGATACTGTGGAGACCAGGCAGGACCATCTCAGTGCCGGCAGTGGCAGTCTCAATATGAACGTCAGAGGACTACAACTGTCTGCGACGTTGGCGATCAATGAGCAGAGCGACGTATTACGCCGCGAAGGGCGCCGCATTTATAAGCTCGGCCTCGGGCAGTCGCCGTTTCCTGTTCCGATCGAAGTAGTGAATGCGCTCAAGCTGCACGCGCATGAAAACGACTATTTGCCCGTAACCGGATTGCCGGCCTTACGTGAGGCTGTGGCAAAGTTTCATCGAGACAAAGACCGTGTCGATGCCCGCCCAGACGGCGTCCTGGTTGGTCCGGGCTCAAAGGAACTGATGTTTCTCTTGCAACTCACCTTTTACGGCGAGTTAATCGTACCGTCTCCATCCTGGGTGTCGTATGTGCCGCAGGCAAACATTCTGGGCCGCAAGGTTCGGCTCGTACACACGAGGTTCGAAGAGAATTGGCGCGTTTCTCCCTCTTGTCTGGAGCGTATCTGCGCTATAGACCCAGATCGGCCACGCATCCTGGTGCTCAATTACCCCGGCAATCCTGAGGGCGGCAGCTACTCGGTTTTGGAACTGGAAGAGCTGGCAGCTGTAGCCCGGCGCTTTAGGGTGATTCTGTTGTCGGATGAGATTTACGGCCAACTCCACCATCAAGGGGCTCATGTCTCTGTCGCGCGATTTTATCCTGAAGGGACGATTATCAGCTCTGGACTGTCGAAATGGTGCGGTGCTGGAGGATGGCGGCTCGGCACCTTTACCTTTCCGTCGGATTTAGACTGGCTCATGGAAGCCATGGCAGCCGTAGCAAGCGAAACCTATACGTCTGTGAGCGCGCCCATTCAGTATGCTGCCGTCCATGCGTTTCAAGACGGCAGTGCGATTGAGCGCTACCTGCGGCACGTGCGACGTATCCTGGCCGCACTCGGTAGGCGCTGTACGCGTATTCTTCAGCAGGCCGGTGTGCGTGTCCACGCGCCGGTCGGGGCATTTTATCTCTTCCCCGATTTTTCTCAGTTTATGGCTCAGCTCGCGCAACGCGGAATCACCAATAGTGTTGCATTCTGTGAGACGCTCCTGCGCGATACTGGAGTCGCCATGCTTTCGGGCACTGCATTCCAACGGCGGGCAGAAGAGCTCACGGCGCGCCTCGCCTACGTGGATTTTGATGGGACAAAGGCGCTCGCGGCGAGTGAGCTGTTTTCGCTCGATCAGGATCTTCCCGAAGATTTTATTGATCTGTGGTGCGGGCATGTGATCGAAGCCACGCAACGCACTGTAGAATGGGTTGCCGATACGCGACACGGGAAAGTCGTGGCGTTTACGGACCAACGAAAAAAAGAGTCCCACCGAATCGCGGCGTGACCTGTCCAAAACAGCGGCTTACAGTGAGTCGTATCTCAGTTTTAGCCTGTCGCCCGTGTTCGAAAATATAAGTCGCAAAATCTGAGATGCAAGGAGTGGTCCTGTACCGATCTGTACTGATTTGGGCTGGTGGGCTAGGCTCTTTCTGCTTGACAGGTTGAGAATCGACCTTATCTTTTACTCATCGAATATCACACTCAGTTAAAAATAAAATAATATGGACAACTGGAGAAGACCTGGGGTGAAGTTGTAGACTAGAAGAAGGAACATCTCCATATGGACCTTACTCGCCTGACTGAGAAATCCCAAGAAGCCCTGCGCCAGGCGCACACGATTGCAACTCGACGGAGCCATCAGGGCGTTGACGTGGAGCATATCTTTGCTGCTTTGATCGATGCACCTGAGGGGATAGTGCCCGCAATTCTGGGTCAGGCTGACGTGTCCTTAGCAAGACTCAAGGAAGGCGTCGAACACGTGCTCAGTCGCATTCCTCAAGTGTCCGGTGGTGGTCCGGACCAGGTGTATGTAACGCAGCGCTTGTCACGGCTGCTCACCCGCTCTGAAAAGGAGGCCCAGGGGCTCAAAGATGAATACGTCAGCGTCGAGCATATCCTGTTGGCCCTGCTGGAAGACGACGGGGAAACCGGTCGGCTCCTCCGTGAGCTAGGGTTAAGCCGGGAACGTATTCTCACTGCTCTCCAAAAAGTGCGCGGCCATCAACGTGTGACGAGTCAAAATCCGGAAGAAACGTATCAAGCTTTAGAACGCTACGGCCGCGATCTCACCCAGCTGGCCACGCTGGGCAAGCTCGACCCGGTGATTGGCCGGGATGAGGAAATTCGCCGGATCGTACAGGTCCTGTCCCGTCGGACAAAAAATAATCCGGTCTTGATTGGTGATCCGGGTGTGGGAAAAACGGCCATTGTGGAAGGCTTGGCCCAGCGTATTGTCAATGGAGACGTCCCCGAAAGTCTCAAAAATCGCCGCTTGATCGTGCTTGATATGGGCGCACTCATTGCCGGCGCAAAATTTCGCGGCGAGTTTGAAGAGCGTCTCAAGGCGGTGCTCAAAGAGGTGCAAGAGTCAGAGGGAGAAATCATTCTCTTTATCGATGAGCTGCATACCGTCGTCGGTGCAGGATCCAGCGACGGGGCGATGGATGCCTCCAATCTCCTGAAGCCGATGCTCGCCCGTGGTGAGTTGCACTGTATTGGTGCAACGACGCTCGATGAGTATCGTCAATATGTGGAAAAAGACCGGGCGCTTGAACGTCGCTTTCAACCGGTCATAGTCGATCAGCCCACGGTCGAAGATACGATTTCTATTCTGCGCGGACTGCGCGAACGGTATGAAATCCACCATGGCGTTCGGATTAAGGATGCCGCGCTCGTGACCGCTGCGGTCCTGTCGCAGCGCTATATCAGCGATCGTTTTTTGCCGGATAAAGCTATTGACCTTGTTGATGAAGCCGCAGCCGTGCTGCGGACCGAAATCGATTCTATGCCGACTGAGCTGGACGAGGTCTCTCGGCGGGTCATGCAGCTTGAAATCGAGCGGGAAGCGCTGCGTAAGGAAACGGATCAAGCCTCCCAGGCTCGGCTTGAAAAGCTGGAACAAGAACTCGCGGATTGCAAAGCAGATGCCGATGCGCTCAGGACACGCTGGGAGGTGGAGAAGGCAGCTATAGGCACGCTGCGCGGTCTGAAGGAAGAGATCGAGCAAACCAAACGCGCCATTGACACGGCCGAGCGTGACTATGATCTGAATCAGGTTGCCGAGCTGAAATACGGGATGCTGGCTCAACTTGAGCGTGATCTGGCTGACGGGGAAGATCGGCTCCAAGGGCCACAAGGCGCGAGCCGGCTCCTGAAAGAAGAAGTTGATGAGGACGATATTGCCGACATCGTCGGTCGTTGGACGGGTATCCGAGTGGCCAAACTGCTCGAAGGCGAACGCGAGAAATTATTGCATCTTGATGCACTGCTGCACCAGCGACTGATTGGGCAGGACGAGGCTGTAAACGCGGTAACCGACGCCGTCATTCGGGCCCGTTCCGGCCTCAAAGATCCCGATCGGCCCATTGGATCATTCATCTTTCTCGGTCCGACGGGTGTTGGAAAAACCGAACTCGGACGTGCGCTGGCTGAGTTCCTGTTCGATGACGAAGCGAATATGGTTCGTCTCGATATGTCCGAATACATGGAGAAGCATACTGTGGCGCGCCTGATAGGGGCCCCTCCGGGTTATGTCGGCTATGACGCAGGCGGCCAGCTGACCGAAGCGGTGCGACGCAAGCCGTATGCGGTCCTTCTCTTTGATGAGATTGAAAAGGCCCATCCTGACGTGTTCAATGTACTGCTCCAGATCCTGGATGACGGACGACTGACAGACGGGCATGGCCGAACCGTAGATTTTAAGAATACGGTCATCATCATGACCTCAAATGTCGGCAGTCAACTCATCCTCGGCTATCACGGCAAGGATGATGCCGAGGCCTATGAGCGTATGCAGCGGGAAGTTCTGGACGCACTCCGCACGCAATTCCGACCTGAATTCCTTAATCGCGTTGACGAGATCGTGGTTTTCCATAGCCTCACTCAGGAGCAGCTGAAACAGATCGTTGATATTCAGCTCGGGCACCTCCGAGACCGGTTGGCTGAGCGCCAGATCACCATCGAGTTGAGCGAACGTGCCAAAGAGCATTTCGTACAGACGGGCTATGATCCAACCTATGGCGCTCGCCCGCTCAAGCGCCTGCTGCAGAAAGAGATCGAGACGCATCTCGGACGTAAGCTCATTGCCGGTGAGGTGACAGAGCATACACACGTCAGCGTTGACTACGACGGCCACACCCTCACCTTTGATTCTGCTCCTCTGGCTGCTGCGGCCTGAAACCGAGATCAGCCTCCTCCAAATAATGAAGGGGCGCCTCAAACGAGACGCCCCCTCTTTGTCAGTCCTAAACGTCGATTTCTCTAGACCTCTCAAGACGTTGATAACAAACGTTGTGTTATTTGTAAGTCGGTGCAATGAAGCGCAATTATTCGTTTTTTATAGGTTATTTTAAAAGGAAAAATACAGTCTTCTTGACATTGGAAAAATTGAGGACATATTCAAAAACTGTTTTATTTATTGGCTCATTTAAAATTGACTTTTCGTGGATTTCTTTCTACAGTCCTCCTTCTCTAGGCAGGCTAGAGCTACCCACTTTCCTCACACTCGACGTGGAAAGTCGTAGCTCCTAAGAGGAGGGATCCTATGCTGAACGAAATATCTCAAGATCTTGATATGCCGCATCATGTAGAAATATCCTCTCTTCCCCAGACCGATGCTCCCCGCTTTAAAGTGTATAATGAGCGCCATTTAGACCAACTTCCGCAACTTAAAAGACTGTCTGAAGAGCAACGCTTCAATATGCGCGTTGTTGCCCAGGTGCTGCCCTTTCGGATTAATCCGTACGTTATTGAGCATCTTATTGACTGGAACAATATTCCTGCTGATCCGATATTCCAACTGACTTTTCCCCAGCCGGGTATGCTGATGCCCGAAGAGTTTGACTGCATGGCCGCCTTGCTCAAAAAGGGTGCGGATCGAGCCGAGGTGAAAGCGCTGGCCGATGAGATACGGAGCGGGCTCAACCCCCACCCGGCCGGCCAGCAGCAAATGAATGTCCCGCAGGCAGATGGCCAGGAAGTTCCGGGCATGCAACATAAATATCGGGAGACGGTGCTCTTCTTCCCGAGCCAGGGTCAGACGTGTCACGCCTACTGCACCTTCTGCTTTCGTTGGGCCCAATTTGTCGGTATTCGGGAACTACGTTTTGCCTCGAATGACGCTGGGCAGTTACACCGCTATCTCGCCGCTCATCCGCAGGTGAGTGATTTGCTCATGACCGGTGGCGATCCGATGGTCATGAAAACCCACCACTTGGCCGACTACTTGCGCCCTTTACTGCAGCCTGAATTTGCCCATATCCAGACCATACGCATTGGCTCGAAAGCGCTCACCTACTGGCCGTATCGCTTCACCAGCGATGATGACGCAGATGACCTGATGTATCTGTTTGAGGAGCTTGTGGCAGCCGGAAAACATGTCGCCATCATGGCCCACCTGAACCACTGGCGCGAATTGGAACCGCCTCAGGTCCAGGAGGCCATTCGCCGCGTACGCTCCACCGGAGCCGTCATTCGTGGCCAAGGGCCGTTGCTGGCTCACATTAATGATGAGGCGTCGATTTGGACTCGGCTGTGGCGGACGCAAGTCCGACTCGGCATCATTCCGTACTATATGTTTGTTGAGCGAGACACTGGCGCTCGGTGCTATTTCGAGGTGTCGCTGACCCAGGCGTGGGACATTTATCGTACGGCTATCTCCCAAGTCTCCGGCCTTGCGCGCACGGCTCGCGGACCGTCAATGAGCGCATGCCCGGGTAAGGTCGAGGTCCAAGGAATCACCGAAATAGGCGGGGAAAAAGTCTTTGTTCTGCGTTTTATCCAAGGTCGCAATCCGGACTGGGTCCAACGTCCGTTTTTTGCTCAGTTCGATCCCCAGGCGACCTGGCTGAATCAGCTCAAGCCGGCGTTTGGGAAATCGCACTTCTTCTTTGAGCCTGAGTATCACACGATGTGTTCTTCCACCGCGGGGAGCCACGAGGCTGAAATCGACGGGTCTCACAACTGATGGCCTGACTCATTCGAGTGACCGGCCTCTCGTCAATACTATCGAGACTGACAGTCTGCCTCGACTGGACTTTCATCTCAGTCTTTTCCCGCATTCTCTCAACCAACCTGCTGCTACTCTCGCGGCTTCAGCATGCGGATGCGACGGACCGGCGGATGACCGGGCGTATCGTCAATATACGTCACGTGCTCGGCCTCACATTCCGGGCAAATAATCAGCGTGCCATATTTTTCATGCTCAACCATGGGCGGCCACTTGCCGTCTGCCGGCTCGCCGTAGTTGCTCATTTGGTAGAGTTCTTCGGCGCACATCAGACAATATTGCTTTTTTGCCATTGCCTTACTCCTTCACATCCTTACAGAGCATGCACATCATGAACGGACTCGCCTCAGTGTGGCATTCTGCCTGGAAGGAACGCAAGCCCGCAGACGCTTGTCTTGACGCTGTACATGGGAAAGGGTAGGTCTGCTGGTGATGAGACATCCCTACTAACGTGACGTTGCGCTTTTGTCTCCAGCATGACAGGAGGGCCTATGTTTGAATACAGCATGGAGCATTTGTTTTCCTACTCAGCGACGCTAGAGATGCCGCCCGAGATCATTGGTCCCCTCCCGGAAGGATTGCGGGTCAATGTGTACGTGACCGGCGGAGAAGTTGAGGGTCCCAAGCTGCGTGGCGAGCTCCGCCCGGTTGGGGCGGATTGGCTGACTGTGCGTACGGACGGTGTCGCGATTCTCGATGTTCGTGCGACCATTGAGTCTCACGATGGAGCGCTGATTTATATGACCTATAACGGCGTACTTGATATGGGAGAAGACGGCTACCAAAAGTTCTTGAAGGGTGAGCTTCCACCAAGCGGCACCCCTATCCGAACGAGCCCGCGCTGTCATACTTCCCATCCGGACTATGTCTGGCTGAACCGCTGCCTGTGTGTTGGGGTCGGACAAGCTTTTCTTGAACGGGGGGAAGTGCGTTATGACATTTATGCGGTCCGCTAGGCGTCCTCAAAATTTACGTAGGTGGGTACAGATTATGCGGCGCAGCATTACTTGTCTGGTGGGTATTCTTGTGGGGCTGAGCCTCTGGGTGCGGCCTGTCTTTGCCGTCATTGAGGTCAGAAGCCCTGCCCCAGCGTTCTGTCTGCCGACTCAGAATGGCGAATCCGTTTGCTTGGAAGAGTTCAAAGGTAAACAGAACGTGCTGCTGCTCTTTTATATTCTTGACTTTACACCTGGCTGAACTCTTCAACTGTCAACCGGGCAGGAGGCTCGGGAAGAAAAACAGCTCAATGCCGTTGTCTTGGGCATCAGTACCAACCACACTGCCTCGCAGCTGGTCTTTCGTGAACAGCTGACTCTCGACTATCCGCTGCTGAGCGCGTTTGACGCACCAGAGGTCATCACCAACTATGCTGGCTGGCTTGATAAAGAGAAGCGGCTCAGCAATAGGGCCTATGTGGTGATAGATAAGAAGGGAATTGTCCGCTACGTAAAAGTGATGCAAAACCCGGGCGAGGTATTGCCGCTGAAGGACATTGAGCAAGAACTGAGCAACCTTGATTAAGCCGCGCGGAAGAAGATCTTTCCGCGCTTGCGTTCTGGTCTAGGGAGATAGATAATAGGCCTCCTCAGGAGAGGACGGGAAAAAGGGAGGCTTCACGATGCACGAGCGTGCCCTCTGGTTTCGATTCGCCATAGCCATGGGTCTGGCTGCCTGCCTATGGCTGGTGCCGATGCCGGTCCACGCGCAGAACGGAGTCTCTGCACCGACCCAGGGGAGGCAATCGCCTAGCGTTGGGGCTCCCCAAGTCTTAGAAATCCCTATCCCTCATACAGCTGCTCCGCTTTCCGTCCCGGCTGAAACTGCTCCTGGGTCACAAGCGTATGATTTTGGTGACTTTGATTCTAACGCGGACTGGTCCACGACTGCGACTGCACCATATGACCAATTCCCCGAATGGTATGGACAATCTCAATATGAGCCAGACGGGCTAGAGACCGTAGCGGTCAAGCGCACCTATCTGGGTGTGTTGTATGCAACATCGGAGGAAGGGCCAGAAGGGGTACGCGTCCTTAGCGTGATTGACAATAGTCCTGCAGCCCGAGCCGGATTCGAAGGGGTCAAGACGCCCCATTCCGAGAAGAGCGGTCTCGGTCTGATGAAAGCGGCTATTGTGGTTTTGGCCATGTCCCCTGCCGGCCCGTTTGCGATTCCGCTGGCCATTGCCCACGATATGTATACGAATCGTCATTCAGCTGGGGATCTGATCGTGGCTATCAAAGATCAGACGATTCGCAACGCTCAGGAATTTACGGAGGCAATGCAGCGCTATCAGCCTGGGGAGAGGGTGTCGTTCACTGTGCTGCGCAAAAACAAATACCGCCAAATTACGGTGGCGCTTGAAGAAGAGCCGCTCTAGCGGTTTGATGTGGAGCGGTCTACAAGAACTCCTTGTTTCTCCCTTTTCGTAGGGGCGATCTCTCTATTTCACCCATTCTATTTCATCCATAGAAGGCATACGTTTGTTGCTCGGGAGCGGGTTCGTTGCCGGCTGGCGCAGTAGACGGCCAGCGTAGGTCGAACGGCCGGTGAGCCGGCAGCGCTAGCCACTCGCCTTTTTTCTTGCAGTATTTGATTCTCGACTTTAAGACAATGCCAGATGAGTTTTCTCAAAATCAGGAGTAGCTGTGCAAATTTTTTCTATCCCTTGCATTTTCCTCATGGACATACGTAAAAACTATCACCGACTACAGGCTTTCTTGTGCCATATTGCTCTGGGGAGTGTGCTTGTTGCGGGGAGTGTCGTAATCTCTTCGGCCCAAGCGGAGTCTCCGGATGTCGCACGTATTGTCGCCCAGATGAAAGCCGTCTTTGAGCCGGCACGCCCGAGTATCCGCAAGGTCAGCATTTCTGTGAGTGGGAACAAGGAAGCCAACAGCACGCAGTGGGTCGTCGGCGAGGCACGCAAGAAGTTCACCGACGGAAAACGCACCCTGTTTGTCATCCTGGAGCCACATAGTCTCCGCGGGAGTGCGTTTTTGTTTTTGGAGCAGGGAGAACAGGAGGATATGCTGTGGATCTACTTCCCGGAACTGGGCGGAATGCGCGGGATCATAGGCGTCGATGCCTATGAGCATTTTCTACAGACCGATTTTACTTACGCAGACCTCGGGTTGGTGGGCCGCCCGGGGAGATATCGCTTGCTGGGCGAGGAGGAGCATGACGGTACTCCTGCGTATAAAATTGATGAGGCCCCAAAAGAGCGGTGGTATTACTCGCGCGTGGTCACCTGGGTTGACACCGAGTCGCTGCTCCCGCTCGAACGCGAGCTGTATGATCGGGCTGGGAGACTCTGGAAAAAGATACTCTTTGACCACGTCACTCCCATTAACGGGATCCCCACGCCGCTGCGGATCCGGATGGTCGATGTCCAGCAGGACGGGAGTACGGAACTCCTGATGAGTGGGGTGCGCTATGATGCGGAGCTGCCGGATGAGTTGTTTGACCCCGATGGTTTGCCGCAAGTGATTGCGTCCCCACTCTGGGAATCATTTTCCACCCAATCCACCCAGGACAACTGAGCTAGTCGTGTGGCAGGCAAAGTGGCGCAGTCCGCTCCCCTTTGGGCCACGTTCCGTTCTACATCGAGGGACCCACGATCAGGAAAGTGAAGGCATTGCACGGCCCTGTTTCCCTCATAAGTAGTCGGACCCCCTACCGGGTCCGTATAAGGATCCCTTTGACCGCATGCTGATCGCCCAGGCGCGACTCAACAGTCTTCCCATTCTGACCATAGACCCTGTTTTTCGCGAGCATGGGGTGACGGTGGTGTGGTAGGGCACAGGGGGGAGGAAAACGTAGGGGAGCCACGGTCGCAGAAAGGCCGCCTACTAAGTCAGAATTTGCCTCAGCCCGCGTGCAAGACGTCCGACCGCCTCGGCAGCGATCTCTTCGCTCAGCGCCCCGTACGCCACGCGCAGATAACAGCCATCGGTCAGGCCGAACGCTGTGCTGGGAATCACCGCCACCTGATGCTCTTGGATCAGCCGCTGGGTCAACGTCATGGGGTCCATGTCTGTCCGCACCCGCATCAGGAAGTAGAACGCGCCGTCGGACCGAGGGACGGTGATCAAATCACTCAAATTATTCAGCGCGCTGTGCACGACCTGTCGCGTCGCGGTCATGGCTTTGAGTTTTTGGCGACAATAGGCCGCGCCGACTTGCATCGCGCCCAGCGCCGCGTATTGCGACACGACTGGCGGGCAGATCACAATCGTATCCTGGGCCTTTTTGATCGCTGTATACAGGTGTTGGGGTGCGACCATCCAGCCAATGCGCCAGCTCGCAAATCCGTACGCTTTGGACAACGAGTACAGCGAGATAGTGTACTCGCTGCCGGCCTCGATCGAGCCCGGCGAAAAATGTATCGCCCCGTCGTAGGTGAAATACTCGTACGCCTCGTCGCTGATGTGGTAGATGCCGGCCTCACGACACAGCGCGTTTACCGCGCGCAGGTCCGATTCGGCATACACCACACCGGCTGGGTTGTTGGGTGAAACCGTCACAATGGCGCGAGTGCGATCTGTGATCGCGCCCGCGATAGCACCGAGTTGCAGTTGGTAGTGCTCGTCGGTCGGCACGCACACGGCCTCGCAATTAACCATGCCGATCGCCATCTCATGATTGAAGTAGTAGGGCAGCTGCAAAATGATCTGATCGCCTGGGTCGGTGATCGCCAGCATGGCATTCATGAACGCCATATTGCTCCCGGCCGTCACGACGATGCGATGCGCGTCAGTCAGCGCGATGCCGTTCTCCTCACTCAGTTTGAGGCTAATTACCTCCAGCAACGGGTCGATGCCCTGGACGAGTTTGTATTTATGATTGTCCGGATCGGCCTGAAACTGGCGGGCGGCTTCGAGTGCCTTGGGCGGCGGGCCGTAGTACGCCACGCCCTGGCCCAGGGAAACCGTGCCGGGGTTGGCGCGGATCAACTCGGCGACCACCGGAATGATCGGGGACTGAATTGCCTGCATGCGCAGACTTTCACGCATCAATAGTGTCTCGCCTTTCTTGAGGTTTGATGGGCATCGGTGAGGGTGTAGGGTTGCCTCGCCCGGCCAGGCTGGCGCACTGGGCAGGTGCTGTCAAGTTATTGCGGGACGGGCGAAGAAAGACCGGCTGCAGATTGACAAGGTCTGCATAACTTGGCACTACCTGCGTGAGTAAGGAAGAAGGCGAAACTATGGGACTCACACCGGAACGGACCGCAGCGACACACACGACTCAGGCCCAAGACCAGTCAACGTATCAGTCAACGGATCAAACAACAGGCCAAACAGCAGATGCTGACATCCAAGAGCTGCTGCAACGTAAAGAGCACGTTATCACCCATATGGGTGGGCTCGACAAGATCGAGGCCCAACACCAACGCGGGCGGATGACGGCCCGTGAACGGATTTTGGCCCTGCTTGATCCGGGCACCTTTATGGAGCTTGGGGCCTTGGCGCACTCGGAACGCAGTGAAGTGGCCGAGCGGACTCCAGGAGATGGGAAAATTGTGGGCCTGGGCAAAATTCAAGGCCGCAAGGTTGGCGTCGGCGCTGATGATGTGACCGTCTCCGACGCGCCTGGCTTCGGGAAATCGGCAACAGTACACGACCCTGCAGCTTCTTCTAAGAACTCCGTCTCAAATGTGGCGACCGTAAAGGCCGCACTCCCAAATTGGACTCCGTCGGCAAGGACACGCACGGTATGCGGTCCGTCGCCTAACACGCTAAAATTAAACAGGAGGCCGAAGCCGTTATTCGTATCCCCACAATCGCTCAGCGTATCTGTACGACTTGTGCCATAAGCCGCCACTAGCGGAGGAAGACTGTCGAAAACAACTATAATTGTTTGCGCATCACAGAACCAGCCTGAGACAAGGCCGATTCCGCTTGCCGCTTCTCCCGCCACCGGATTCTCTAATATCCCTTGCGCCTGCACAGAAAAGGGGAGAGCTATGAGCAGCACTCCAAGCAGACAGGCCAGGCGTGTCGAGCCAGGGTGAGGGCGTTCCGTTTCCTTATACCATCGTCCTGACAAACCATTTGATAAACCATCGGCTTTGTCCTCTCTGAGATGTCTCGATTTCCATACCAAGCCGGATTATTCATCTGGAAGAGAAAAGTGAAAGAGCTTCACCGCATTATCCCGAGTCAGTTGCAACCGTTCTTCCGCAGGCACGTCGGCAAACATAGTGTCCAGGAACTGCATGGATTTTGGCCAAGTAGATTCCGAGTGCGGAAAGTCATTGCCCCAGAGCATAGTGTCCATGCCTATCCTGTGCCGCAGCAGAACGCCGACCTCATCTTCCTGAAAGACGGCAAACATGTTACGGCGCCAATAGTCGCTGGGCAGAAAGTTCTCTGTGGACTTGTAGTTGGCATAGACCGGGCGGTTGGTATAGGTGAAGTCCATTTGCTGCAGCCAGTGCGGCGCCCAAGATATCTCGTGCTCGACGGACCCGACTTTGAGGTCGGGATAACGCTCACACACGCCAGCAAAGATCATATCGGTTAATGCATAGCGGACCCAGTAATCTTGGGTTGGACGCAATCCCGCCGGCGTAAATGTTGAAAAGCTAATCGAAATCTCACAGCCCGGCGTATGCGCCCGCTGCGTTGCGAGATGAAGTAATAATGGGAGCGCAGTCTCTTGGGCCGCTGCCCACAGCAGATTATACATCGGATCGCGATAGGGCTGTCCCGGAAGCGGAGTAACCGGAATAAAGACGCCAGCGAGTCCCAGCTTTGCACAGCGCTTCAGCTCGGCACTCGCCTCAGCGGGATCATCCACATTAATCATCCCGATGCCCCGGAATCGACCCGGGTAGGTCGTGCAAAAATCTGCAATCCAGTTGTTATAGGCGTAACAAATACCGGACAAGAGTTCGCTGTCTTCAAGATGGTACCAGAACAAGCCCTGACTCGGCTGCAAGACGGCTCCCCAAATACCGTCTAGCTCCAGCTCAGCAATCATGGCATGCGGATCATACGCGCCTTTTCTCACATCTTCCCAGATAGTCACGAAATCGAGTTGTGAGGCATCCTCAAAGCGCTTCCCCGCCTGGGTAACAGCTCCTAGGGTCACGACTTGCATATCACCAATGAACCAGGCGTCGCTGTCTTTACCGTCCTCGGTTTTGTAGCGCCGAATCTGCGGCGCACGATCGAGCAGCTTTGACGGCATACCCCTGGTATACAAATCCGGCGGTTCAACGATATGACTATCACTCGAAATAATGACAGGCGCTGGCATGCATCCCCCCTTGTGTACTGAGCCGATGCCATACCATGCAGACGTGTGAGACACAAGGAAAAGACTTTCCCCGTCGGGGCGTCCTCACGCGGCTACTTTCTGAGAATGATTCCACCTTCGATGAGAAGGTCGTTTTCAAATCCTTTGAGAAATGGCGGTCATGCGTCTGAATTATCTTCCATGCCCATTCCGGCAGTGCTTCCGGTTGCTGCCCGATGGCTAAGCGCAGATTCACCTCGGTTTGGCGTGTAAAGGGCTGCTCGACCGGGTGCAAGGGGTAAATCTGGGCAGAGAGCCCATAATGGCCAGCTATTTTCTCAATGTAATGCCGCGTAAACAGCCATTTGTCATCAAGCTGGTTGAATACAGGCAGCGTTTTATCTCTCCCCGTGCGGATTTCGCACTGGTCGATATGGGATCGCAGGCAAGTCGTAACCTCGGTTGGCAAGGTTACGTTTCTGGGATCCTCCAGGATAGCGCGGTACAGCAGACAGAGTATGGAATTTCCAGCCTCGAACGGCTCAAAAAAGATGGCACAGCCACCTGGTTTCAGGATGCGGGCACAGCCGGCAAACACCTTCTCCGGAGAGAGCAGATGATGCAGGATGGCCGCTCCAACTATGAGGTCGAATGACTCAGGTATAAAATCGAGTTCTTCCGCGTTGAGTTGTAACAACCCACACGAGGCCGCATTCTCCACTTCGGCAAGTGCGTTCTTGAGTAGCGCCAAGAGATCAATACTCAGATCACTCGCAATAATCTGAGAATCATGACAAAGCGCAAGGAGCGGGAAGATAGAATTGCCTGCGCCGGAACCGATGTCTAGGATCCGGAGTCCTGAGCGTTGTTTCTCCGCTAGCCCTATTTTTTCAAAAACATCCGACAGGAGCTGGCTAAAATACGCGCTGGCAGCGTATTTGCCGGCATAGTCGTGCGCTTTCTCCAAAAACAGAGTATGCAAGTAACGATCGACGACTTCTTGGTCATAGCGGGGCGAAAAGATCCCACGCAGAGTCTGATTACCCTCATTACCGATATTGCCAAGATCAAACAAAGGCCGATTATATAACCCTTGCCAAGAATTGCCTGGGACGGGGGACGGCAACACTAGCTCTGGAAGACGGTGCATGAGTTTTCTTAGCCGGGCTCGCCAACCGCTCACTTTCATAGCGTATACATATACATAATGCTCAGCTGAGACCACGTGCTCACCAGCTGATAAGACCGCCGGCTGTAAAGTCGGCCTGATAACCGGCCTAACAATTTGACAGGACTGGGATGGCCATAAGCCGGCGATTTGTTACTCTGATTCTCGGTTCTGGAACGGGACGGAGGGTGTATGGCTCACTCACGACAACTGCGACTCGGCGCGTTCATGCGCCCGGTCAGCATTCATACTGCTGCCTGGCGCTATCCGGGGGCGTTCCCGGATGCGAACTTCAACTTCGCGCATTACAAGCGCTTTGTCCAAACGCTGGAGCGCGGGCGGTTTGACGCCTTTTTCATGGCCGACCACTTGGCCGTCCTCAATATGCCGATGGCGGCACTCAAACGCAGCGCCACCGTCACGTCCTTCGACCCGTTGACGCTCCTGCCCGCGCTGGCCACGGTGACCGAGCATCTGGGGCTGATCGCCACCGCCTCTACGACGTATAACGAGCCCTATCACGTTGCGCGAAAATTCGCCTCGCTCGACCATATCAGTGGGGGTCGGGCCGGCTGGAATGTTGTGACCTCGGCGAATCCGGACGAGGCGTTGAACTTTGGACGCGAGCAACACATGGAACATGACGCACGCTATCGTCTCGCGCGTGAGTTCTACGATGTGGTCACGGGTCTGTGGGATAGCTGGGCGGATGATGCCTTTGTGCGCGATGTCGATACGGGCATCTATTTCGACCCCGACAAGTTGCATGTGCTGGACCATAAGGGGCCACATCTGTCCGTGCGCGGGCCGTTGAATATTGCCCGGCCCATACAAGGCTGGCCCGTCATTGTGCAGGCCGGCGCGTCGGAGGCGGGGCGCCAGCTAGCGGCCGAGACGGCCGAGGTGGTGTTCTCCGGCGTGAACACTCTCAGTGATGCGCAGCGCTACTACGCGGAGGTAAAGGGTCGTATGCAGGCCTGTGGCCGCTCCCGCGAGCATCTCAAGATTCTGCCTGGGGCCTTTGTCGTGGTTGGGGAGACTCTGGCCGAAGCGCGAGCGAAGAAGGCACGGCTGGACAGTCTGGTGCATCCGGATAGTGGTATGGCGTCACTCTGCATTCTGCTCGGCCATGACGTGTCCAGCCTGGACCTGGATGGGCCGCTCCCGGAGATCCCGCAGAGCAATGCCAGCCAGTCCGGGCGGCAAAAACTGGTCGAGATGGCGCAGCGTGACAATATGACCATCCGGCAACTCGCTCAGTATGTGGGTGGGAGCTTCAGCACGCTAGAAATAATCGGTACGCCTAGTCTGATTGCCGATACGATGGAGGAGTGGCTGGGGGCCGAGGGCTGCGACGGCTTCAATGTCATGTTCCCGTATCTGCCGGGTGGGCTTGACGACTTTGTTGATCATGTGGTGCCGGAACTGCAGCGGCGAGAGCTATTTCGGCGTGAATATGAAGGGCCGACGCTGCGCGAGAATCTGGGCCTGCCTCGACCTCAGAATCGATTCTTCTGAGTATCAGGACGCACCACCCCGTCCTTGCACCGTTGGTAGCGTGCAGATAGGGCGTTAGGCAGCACGTTATGAGGGGACACGACGGCTAGAGGAGAGCAATGTCAGAAACCACGAGCGGGCTCACACAAGGACTCAGGGTCGGCATCATCGGCGGCTCGATTGCCGGATGTACGACAGCCATCGAACTCCTGCGTTTAGGCTGCGCGGTCATGCTGTTAGAGCGCACGGGTGAAGAGTTGAAGGACCGCGGGGCGGGTATCGGTGTTCCCCCTTCTGTTATGGACACCTTCATCAAACGCGACTTGGTCGATGCTGACACACCCTACTTCTCTGGCCATGCGTTTACTCGTCTATGGCGCACGGAACAAGCCCGACGCTACGGGTATCTTGCTTGGGATCAACCTGTGAACCTGGCGTTACTCAACTGGGGTGGGCTGTATCGCAATCTCCGCAAGCGTGTGCCGGATCAGGTGTATCGTTCGGGGCAGCGAGTCGTTGCCTTACACCAACAGCCGGACGGAACGGTGGGTGTGGAGTTAGCGGAAGGGACCAGACTCGAATTTGATCTGGTGGTCTGTGCGGATGGCTATACGTCGCTCGGACGCCGCAAACTCTTTCCTGATGTCAGCATCACCTATGCGGGCTACGTCTTGTGGCGCGGCTTGCTGCTGGAGCAGGAGCTCACGGAATCGGATCCGCTCGAAACCGGCGTGCACTGTCCCGGTTATCCGGGTGGGCATGGTATTTTTTATTTTGTTCCAGGCCTGGACGGAGCGACAGCGCCCGGCAAACGCCTGGTCAATTGGGGCATGTATGTGTCGATTGCTGAGCCCGAGCTGGCCGACTTTCTGACAGACAAAGACGGGAAAGCGCACGAGGGTTCCCTGCCTCCCGGCGGCATGTCTCTCGCAACAGAATCCGCATTGAAGCGGCAAGCACGAAAGGACGTGCCCGACTATTACGCTGAAATCGTCGACAAGAGCGAGGGCACGTACGCGTATGCAATTTATGATTGCCAGGTTCCTGGATATCGTAAGGGCGGCATCTGCTTGGTCGGTGATGCCGGCGCGTATGCCCGCCCGCACACCGCCGCCGGAGCACTCAAAGGCATAAACGACGCCGTCGCGCTGGGTGTCGCCTTGAAAACGCACAACTCCTTGGAAGAGGCGCTCACTGACTGGGACAAGACCCGGACCGACACGAACAACAATCTGGTCAGATTTGGCAACCAACTGGGACGCGCGCTGGTCCTGGAGATTCCGGATTGGTCGCATATGGACGCCGCGAGCATGGAGCAGTGGTTCAGCTCGATAGTGACTATCCAAACAGAAGTGCTCGATCCGAATCTCGCTAAACAAGGCCGGCAGGGAGCAAAGCAGGCAGCAGGGACAGACTGACGCGGGAGTAGCCCCGTGTGTCGGCTGCAGTTTGGTGGCACCGTATACGTGGTTTTGCACAGCTCTTGGGGATCAAAAAGCGTCGCCCGAACTGAGAGCCGCTCACGCCAAGGCCCGTCCACGCGCCGGTTTGCAGGACTCACAATATAAACTTGACACTAGGAATATCTCTGAGGATATTGAGTACGGTATTCCGCTCTTCCTCACTGTTTACCTGCATGGACAAATGAAATGAAGTGAACTTGCCG
The DNA here is from genome assembly GCA_963666315.2 of Binatia bacterium. Taxonomy (GTDB): domain Bacteria; phylum Desulfobacterota; class Binatia; order Bin18; family Bin18; genus Bin18. Next base: position 7,706 of record CAXXHG010000011.1, on the reverse strand, counting down.
GTCTTACTTTGGCGAGATTCACTAAATTGATACTCAAAAGCCTTGAGAACAACGGGCATTGCGTCTGTAATACGCGCGCTGTCCGAACCGATTATTTTGTAAGACCAAATGCAAGGATACTGAATGTCTGGTTTCTCCACCTCGTGCTCCTCTGTGTGATGTAACGTCTTCCATAGCTGCTGCGACTTAAAACTTCAGCTGACTTCGACAGGCGTCACTGCCGGCCGAGTGATAGTCGATCACCAGCGTAGCTCCAGGCGAACAGCTGATATCTGCGTCCCCGCCCAACGGATCGGAGCACACGTCCCTCCCTGGCAGGGGTTTATGATAGTGCATTTTTGGGCAGGATGGTCTCTCATACAGCCACCGGGTTGAGTCTTTTGCTGCTCGCTGCAGCAAATCTACCGCTGCCTCGGCAGCGCTCTCAGCTGACTGGGCAGCGTCCTCAGCTGACTGACTTGTATTGTCGGCTGCTTGCTTCGGCACTTCCAGTGCTGCTTCTGCAGCGTCCTCAGCTGACTTGTCGGAGAGGTCTGCGGGTGGTGGGCCATTGTCTTCCCACTGGTGCGTGTATGGATTAAAAGATTTTCCCCATTCCTGAGCCGACACGTGTGTCATGGCGATAGGTAAGAACCCTAGGCTGAGACCGACTAGCGTGATGAGTGGCATATATCGTATGGAGCGTTGCATAATATCTTTTTTGGTCCGCTTGGTCCGAGAGCCACCTGGGTGTTGTCACCCTTAGTCTCACGGCGTTTGAGCCGTTCACTATATATAGTGTCAACTGGATTTCCAAGGAATAGCACAGAAGGCAGTTGTAGTAGACACGTCTTCGGTCAATACAGTAGAGTACGCGTATGCAGTTTTCTTGTTCTCCCGATGATGGTTTTGACGACGAGGATGACGAGGACGAACGGTGTCCGTGTTCCATACTCATTCGATGGCCACAGCCGAAAGTCGTGAAAAAATGGCCGCCGAAGTGACTCGTAGCCTTATAGCGCAAGAGACGTAAAGCTTGCCTTTATTGCCCAGAAACTCTATAGCAATGGAAAGAACGATGTACCGATTAGATCAAGATCACCAAGATCGTTACAGTCATTAAGGTAAGGAGGGCTCCATATGGTCGATTACGATGTGCATATTAAGGGGGGGACTGTTGTTGATGGGTCGCGTGTCCCGCGCTTTCAGGCTGACGTATGGGTGAAAGATGGAAAAATCGCCCAAATCGGTGGCCGCGCGCCGGGGAGCGCCAAAAAAGTTATCGATGCTGATGGGCTTATTGTCGCGCCCGGCTTTGTTGATCTACATACGCATTACGACGCTCAGATCCGCTGGGACCCCTGGTGCACCATATCCGGCTGGCACGGCGTGACCTCGGTTGTGCTGGGTAACTGCGGTTTCGGCTTTGCGCCGGTGAAGCCTGAATTCCAAGGGCGCTCTATGCTCACCATGACCCGTACCGAAGCCATCCCGTATGACTCCATGAAGGAGGGCATGAGCTGGGATTGGGAGACTATCCCTGAATATCTCGACTCTTTAGACCGTGCTCCCAAGGGCGTGAACTGTATTCAATACATGCCGACCGCCTCGCTGATGACCTATGTGATGGGGCTGGAGGCGGCCAAGAGCCGTGCGGCCACAGATGCTGAAAAGAAAGAGATGAAACGGCTGCTGCACGAAGGGATGGACGCTGGTCTGTGCGGCTTTTCCATTCAGCGGCTTGGTCCTGACTCAACGCAGGCCGATTACGACGGTTCGCCTATGGTGACCGACATTATGTCCGATGAGGACATCCTCAATCTGGCTGAGGTGCTGCGCGAACGTGACGAAGGTTTTATCCAAATTACACAGGCCAGGGGAGATATCAAAGTCGACCTCGCATTTTTGGAAAAACTCGCCGAGACTGCCCGGCGACCGGTACTGCACAACGTTATCGTGGCGGCGCGCAAGGACCCAAAAGTCCACCGTCGGAGCCTGGATTGGCTGGAGCGCTGCCGGGCCAAGAATCTGCCGATCTATGGTCAGACCGGAACCCACAGGACCGGTTTTGCTTTCACACTTGAACACTGGAACCTGTACGACGCCAGTCCGGCCTGGCGCGAACTGACGACTGGAACCAAAACCGAGAAGCTGTCCAAGATGAAAAATCCTGCCCTGCGCGAGGCAATCAAGCGTGAAACCGAAGCAGCGGATCGGAAGCTGCAGGTCATCCAGGCCGGCGTCGGCGGTCCGATTCCCGGTTTAATCGTGCAGACAGCGAACGACCAGCCCGAGCTGGAAAAATATATAGGGCTCTCCGTGGGCCAGATTGCAGAAGCGGAAAGCAAAGATCCGCTTGATGTTATGCTGGACCTGTCTCTCGCGGGCGATCTCAATGTCGAGTTTCTGGGACCGGACCGCGGTTTTAATGCCGAACACACGGCAGAGATGATTAATGACTCGGATTTTACCTTTCCCGGCGCGTCGGACGGAGGCGCACACACCAAGTTTTTCACCGGCGGTGCCTTTACGACTGATTTCCTGCGCTGGTTGGTGCGAGATGAAAAGCTCATTAGCCTGGAAGAGGCGCACTATCGGTTATCCGCCCTGCCTGCTCATGCGGCCGGCTTCCACGATCGTGGCGTTCTGCGCGAGGGTGCCGCCGCTGATGTGGTTGTATATGATCTGGATGGGCTGGATATCGAGCCGAACTGGATAGGCGAGATTATCCATGATTTCCCTGGCGGCGAATGGCGTCGGATTCAGCGCGCCAAAGGCTATCATGCGATTGTCGTCAATGGCGTTCAGACTTTCGAAGATGGCGAGTGTACCGGAGAGACGCCGGGGCAGCTGCTTCGCAACGGACGAGGCTAGATGAGCGCTTCCGACCAATAGACCGGAGGAAGAGCAGGCGAGGGTGTGGCGCCCTCGCCTTTTTTGCTCGGCTGGTTTGTTTGTCGGAAGCGCAACAGACCCTATCCGATTGATTTGTGCGCTGGTATAATCCACCGAGTCCTGAAAGGAGGATGCTGATGAGCCAGCTTCCTGCGCTAAGCCGGAAATTTGCTGAGCGGTTGCAATACCGAAATCCTACTGTTCTTTGCCCAGCATGTTTCTGGATCGGCATGCCAAGACTCTGTCTGCGTGGCACCTTCGTCATCGAAAGTGTGTTATGGGGGCTAGGGCTAGCGACTCTCGGGATCATGGCAGCCGTTGGAGAGTTGTACGCCGGGCTGGCCTGTTTGCCGGGCCTCGTCTACTCGGTGTGGCGTCGGAGCCGTCGATCAGGTGTATGTCCCCAATGCGGAGCGAATCAGCTCGTGTCCGAGGAGGATGCCTACCCTCCGGCCTGTTCCCATTTTCTTTTCAGCGCTGAACGATCACGCCATCCGGACCGGACGCAGTCCTGGTCGACTGTTGCCCAGGAAACGGCGGTGCGTTCTTCTGTGTCTGCGATTGGCGTAGCGTCCCAAGCCGGCTGGACACGGACCGAGCCTGGCGGCGAATCGCACGGCGAATCGCTGAGCGAACAAAGACAGGAGGAGGGGGCATGAGCCCAGGCGAGGTAATTTGTAAGTATAGGGGGAAATATACTTCGCTGAAAGTTCATCCCTTTGAATATGCGAGCCAGCAAGTCTCTATTGAAGGAACACTCCTGGCCGAGTATAGCGGGCGCTTAGCGCGCAGCAGCTCGCCTGGCTCAATATCGCCATTGCTTCATTCGAAGGCGGTGGTGACTTTTCCGAAGCGACCGGCACGTTCTACGCGCAGCGTTTCAGCACAAAAAGTGAGATCTGTGCTCAGTGGGCATGCTTCATTGCCCGATGCACGGCGTACACGTGGCCACGCACGGGCCTTGCATGGTATGGGCGTATTCCCACGCACTGGCTAAGTTTGGATAGCACTCCTGGTTCCAGGATGTCATGATGACCCGTTCGTGAAGACGCGTCTCATAGACCACTCACGAGGTCGTATGCACAGTCGCAATGCTTTTGAGACGGTTGATATACACGTACGGTCTCTTGCATGATAAAACAGGAAGAGAGCAAGGTGAATGCCAGCCGTTATGTATTTGCGGGGAGGCGGTAAACTACCTATTTTTGTTGGACTATACGATCTGACCGGCCGACACGGGAGCCGCCCAATGAGGAGCAGCCGTTCAATCCGCGCCCAGCGTCGCCCGAATCGGGCATTCCTGCCAGAGCGTGAGAGCATACCATTCTTACTAAGCCCATAGCCCAGGCCCACTGAATTGACCAAGCCTATTGATCTGCCCCGAAGCCTGGTGTTAGAGGGAAGAATCCCAGGCAAGAGTTTGCAAGAGTTTATTAGAGTGTGTTGAGCAAGAGGCTGCTCCTCTACCCTCAGTAACAGGCCGGCAAATGAAACATGGGAAGAACTGACCATGTGGACCACAGTGCCAAATGCAACAAAGCAGGTAACCGACTATCAGTTCCGCCGCCTCAGTGTGGATCTGGGACAAGAGCAGATTCAAGAGGAGGTCATGCCGTGCCGGGACCTGGACGATTTTCTGGGCGGTATGGGCCGAGCGTTTCGGCTCCTGGCTGACTACGATGTGGATGATGCCTTTTCACCCGCTGCCCCGCTGGTGATGAATCTGGGCGTTTTTTCTGGTACCGATCTTATGACCGGGTTGCGGGTTTTCTTCTCAGCCTACAGCCCGTTGAAAGTTGCTAATAATGGACGGCCTTTGGTGATGTGGTCTACCGCCTCAGGCAAGTTTGCCACCAAGGTCTTGGCGGCGGACGTTGACGAAGTCGTCTTTATCGGACGGGCTGCTCGTCCGGTCTTCCTCCTCATGCAAAAGATTGATGACGGTATGTCGCTCTCGCTTGAAGATGCCGGCCCACTCTTAGGACTCGAAACGCATGACAAGGTGTTGAATCTGACGGATCGCTACCCAGACTCGCACGTTGCCGTGCTCGGGCAGGCGGGCGAACAGTGGCAGGACAACTACTACGCGTCTATAGCTTGCAGCACGGTCAATCAGCTCCACTCGCGCGACTGCAAGCCGCGGTTTGCCGGTCGGGGCGGCATGGGCAGCATCATGGGCTCAAAGAATCTGATTGTGATTGTGGCCCAAGCGCCGGATGTGCACCGTGGGAGGCTGTCGCCAGCGTTATTAGCCGCAAATAAAGAAATCAGCCGGGACCCAGGGTCTGCCAATTACCGCGATGCCAAGAAAGGCGGCCTTGGCGGGACGTGGCGCAACGTAGCCGGATTGCATCCGGTTGGCGCGTTGCCTGAAAAAAACTTTTGGCCACAGGGTACTGAGCAGCCGGCCCCGTTATTCCGGGAATCCATGGAAGACGACTATTTCATCAAAGACGAGTCGTGCTTCAAGTGCGGCATAGGCTGTCATAAGAATATCTACACGGTTCAGGAAGAGAGCGGCCGCCGTAAGCCTGGAAAATTTTATGCCAAATTCGACTATAAGCCGCTAGATTTACTGATAGCCAACCTCGGGATTTACGATCCGGATCAAGCCCTCGAAATCGTTGAGTTGGTCGACCAGCTTGGCTTTGACTCGATTAGCCTGGGTGTCACGCTGGGCTATATCATGGACTATAACGCTCGGCATGCTGAGCAGCCCATTCTGAACGGCCTGTCGTTCGGTGACTTTGGCGGAACGTGTAAGCCCATTAAACAGGCTGCAGTCAGTGGAGTGCCCGAGCTGGGACGCGGGGTGAAACGACTGTCCGAACAACTGGGTGAGCTGGCGTATGCTATGCAGTGTAAAGGGTTGGAGCTGCCGGCCTATTTGTCCGAGACGAATCCAGGTTATCCGTTTGCCATTGCTGGCGGCCATATGGGCATGCGCACCTTCCTGCTGCTCGTTATAGAAGGCAAGACCGATCTCAACTACTGGGTAGACGCCATTGTCAATCGCGGCGTGTATTACACCCGGGACGACGTCATCGGACTATGCAAATTTGCGGGGACGCCGGACACTGTGATCGAGCCGGTTTTTCAAGACATGTTCGGAGTGACGGTCACGCATGAAGATCTGCAGCATGCCACCCAGCGCGCCTATCTGCGCGGACTCTTATCAGAGCGCAAACAGGGGGCTACGTTGGACGACTATGTCTTGCCCGCCCGCGCCTTTGAGCCCAATCCCAACGTGCAGCTGCCCCATTTTCTTACGCCGGAATTTTGGGACCAATTGCGCACACGAGTCTTACAAGGATTTGACGAGCAGATTGCCTCGTATGGGCTGCACTCAGCCGTCTGAGTATTGGTGTGGCTTACTTCATCCGTCTGCATGGTCAGCGTCGCCGCCTGCACGCCGTCGCATTTGATCTGGATAGTACGCTGACCCAGCCCTATCTCGATTTTGCTCGGCTCAGAGCCCAGCTCAGCCTGCCTGAGGGCGATATCCTTCACTGGGCGCAGTCCCTTCCGCCTGCCCAACGTGGCGAGGCTTTTGCCACTATTGCAGCCTTTGAGCAAGACGGCGTTGACAATGTGGAATGGAATGACCGGGCTCGGGAAACGCTCGCGGAAGTACAAGCGTGTGGTCTACCCGTAGCGATTGTGACGCGCAACAGTCGCGCTTCTCTGGAAGCGGTGTGTCGGCGATTAGGCATCCGCGTGGACGTGCTTGTCACAAGGGAGGACGCTCCGCCCAAGCCTGATCCCGAATGCGTACGGACGGCAAGTAGCAGAACTAGGAGTTGCGATTGAAACGCTGCTCATGGTTGGCGACTTCCGCCATGATACCGAAGCCGGACGTGCGGCTGGGGCCATGACGGTCTTGCTGACCAACGGACGAACTCCGACGTGGACGGTTGACGCAGACCTTGTGATTGCACGCCTACCCGAGTTATTGGAATACCTGTCAGAAGAATGAAAACCCAAAAAGGAGGAATGCCATGGAATTTGCCATCGCCTATCCGGCCAAACCCGATGCATGGAAAGATCTCGTTGTTGCTGAGGAGAGCGGCTTTAGTCACGCTTGGTTCTACGACTCGCAGATGATCTATAGCGATGTGTATGCCTGCATGGCCCTGGCGGCAGAACACACCAAAACGATCACACTCAGTACGGGTGTGGCCATCCCCAGCAACCGCATAATTCCAGTCACTGCCCACTCGATTGCGACTATTAATCAGCTTGCTCCGGGCCGCGTTATTCTCGGCGTGGGAACAGGCTTTACCGGCCGGAATACCATGGGCTTGCCGCCGGTCCCGCTCAAAACCGTACGTACCTATATTGAGCAATGTCGTGCACTCCTCAACGGTGAGGAGATTCTGTTTCAAGATAATGTGGGCACTGGCAGGCGCGAACGCTGGATTCGCTTTCTGCATCAGGACCACGGCTATATTAATCTCAAAGACCCCATCCCGATTTACTTTGCATCGAACGGGCCCAAAGCCCTGGAGCTGACTGGGGAGATCGCGGATGGCTGGATCACCACGATCTCTAGCCCTGACAGCGTGCGAAAAAACCTCGACGTGGTCGAAAAAGGTGCGGCCAAGGTCGGCCGATCGGCACGAGACCTGCCCAATATTGCGCTGACGACCGCTTGTATTTTGCAACCGGGCGAGTCTGCGACTTCTCAAAGAGTGATTGATCGTGTGGGGCCGTTTGCCATGGTTGCTTTACACGCCTTGTGGGAACAGTCCACCGTGGCTGCGGATATGCCACCGGCTATGCAGCAACTGTATACCGGCTTTCGTGACGACTATGTGGCCAAGATGCAAACA
>CAXXHG010000010.1:0-171620 GCA_963666315.2 Binatia bacterium | reverse complement strand
GCGTGTGAGCGGGCGTGTCCGATTGACTGTATTGTTATTGACGCGCCAAAAGATAAACAGACGAAATCAATGCTGTTGAGTCGTTTTGACATTGACATCGCTAAATGTATGTACTGTGGGCTGTGTAGCGAAGTGTGTCCTACCGGCTCCATCCACCATACCACTGAGTTCGAAGGCGCGGACTATTCGCTGGAGAGTATGATACGGATATTCGTACAGGATCCTGTGTTGGCGTATAAGGCGAAGAAGGGCGAGGAGACGGATCCTCTCATCGCCCCGATCTTAGATCGAGGCATGGGCTTTCTCGCCGAGTTCGCAGAGTCCGTGGATATGAAGAAATATAAAAAGGTGCACGCAGAGCAAGCAGAGGAGGCAGCACAGGCAAATGCTTGAGGAGGACGGGGTATGCCATTAGAAGCATTGATATTCTACCTGCTCGCGGCTTTGACGATTGGCTCTGCGTTGGTCGTGGCGTTCTCTCATAACCTTGTACATTCAGCATTCTCTTTACTGGGAGCGTTTATGGGAGTAGCCGGACTGTATGCCATGCTGGCGGCTGATTTTGTCGCTGTGATACAAGTCATGGTGTACATCGGTGGAATCTTGGTGCTCATCATTTTCGCTGTGATGCTGACCCACCGTATTTCCGATGTCGATGTGTCAAACCGGGCCGTTGGGCGGATTCCGGCGGCCTTACTTATTGGCGTTGTTGGGGCGGTTATGGGGGTATGTATTGGATCTGCTGAATGGGCGCAACAGGCCGAGATCGCTGCATCTCCGACGACCTTCGGGATTGGTGAAGCGTTCTTAGGCCCATATATTTTGCCGTTTGAGCTTGCCTCAGTCGTGTTACTTGTCGCGTTAATTGGTGCGGTTGTGGTTTCGCGGAAGGAGATCCGCGGACAGGTGTCTGACGGGTAAGCATCCGGTCAACTGTGATCAGCCTCCCTTGATTTTTTTCATCGTCCCATTTAAGACGGGACGACCTTCCTCGCTATACGAATCTCTATGGACGGATTACTGCTCGATATAGGGCTACGGCACTTTCTGTTCGTCAGTCTGGCCGTCTTTGTGCTCGGCCTGTACTGCGTGCTCACCAGGAAAAATGCCATTGGGATTCTGCTGGGAATCGAACTGATTCTCAACTCGGCCAACATCAACTATATTGCCTTTTCGCACTTTTCCTCGGGAGGCTACGATGGCCAGATCTTTGCCATTTTCGTTATTATGCTCGCGGCTGCTGAAGCGGTCATCGGGCTGGCGATCGTTCTCGGGATTTATCAGAACTTTTCTTCGATTGACATTGAAGCGGTGGATAGCCTGCAAGGATAGTCTATGGATCACCCGCTTCTCGTGTCATATTTACGCTGGATCGTCCTGTTTCCCCTCATTGGCGCGATTATCAACGGTGTTTTTGGCGCGATGCTGCAGAAGCGCTTCGGCAAGAAGGCGATCAGCGTTGTTGCGTGTTCCGTTATCGGCCTTGCCTTCATCTTTGCCCTGCGCGCATTCTTCCACCTCGTTAGCGTAGAACCCGAGCAGCGCTATCTGCTCGACTCCGTACTCCGTTGGATCCATATAGGCAGCCTGCAGGTCGATATTGCATTTGCGGCTGACCCGCTCTCGGGCATCATGATACTCATTGTCGCCGGGATCGGCGGGCTGATCCATGTGTATTCGATAGGCTATATGCGTGACGACGAGGCGTACTGGCGCTTCTTTGCCTATCTGAATCTCTTTTCCGCAGCCATGCTGACACTGGTCCTTGCGGATAATCTTCTGTTGATGTTTGTCGGCTGGGAAGGGGTCGGGCTATGTTCGTATGGACTCATTGGGTTTTGGTATAAAGAGCACGAGAATACCACTGCGGGGAATAAAGCATTTATTGTCAACCGGATCGGTGACGCCGGGTTCACGCTGGGCGTTTTTATTATTTTCTGGAGTCTGGCCGAGTCTGGTCACGGGACGGTGATCTTTCGGGACTTGAGCCATACTATTCATTATCTCGAAGGCCAGATGATCTGGGGTTTCCCGGCCGCGACACTGGCCGCGTTATGCCTCTTTGTCGGTGCAGCCGGAAAATCGGCTCAGATTCCACTCTATGTCTGGCTGCCTGACGCCATGGCGGGGCCGACTCCGGTCAGCGCACTGATCCACGCCGCGACCATGGTAACCGCGGGTGTGTATATGATGGCCCGCATGCATTTCCTTTTCTCTCTGTCCCCGGTTGCCCTTGGGGTGGTGGCTACAGTCGGGGCGTTGACTGCGCTGTTTGCGGCAACCATCGGTCTCGCCCAGTTTGATATTAAGAAAGTGCTAGCCTACTCAACCGTCAGTCAGCTGGGCTATATGGTGCTCGGGATTGGGGTCGGAGCGTATGGGGCTGCGATTTTCCATTTGATGACGCACGCGTTTTTCAAGGCTTGCTTGTTCCTCGGTTCGGGCAGCGTCATCCACGCCATGGGCGATGAGCAAGATATGCGTAAGATGGGTGGCCTCAGGGAAAAGATGCCGCTGACCTTTTGGACGTTTTTGATCTCGACGTTCGCGATTGCTGGCATTCCGCCATTGGCTGGGTTCTTCTCAAAAGACGAAATTCTGTGGCAGACGTTCTCAAGAGGACATCAGTTCCTGTGGCTGCTCGGCTTTGCCGCTGCGGCGATGACGGCCTTCTATATGTTTCGCCAGGTGTTTATGGTGTTCTCCGGTAAGAACCGAGCTGACGAGCATACGCAGGAGCATCTGCATGAGTCACCTCCAGTGATGACTTATCCCCTCGTCGTCCTTGCGCTGGGGGCCGTCTTCGCTGGTTTTCTTGGCGTTCCTATCGCGCTTGGCGGGAGTAATATTTTTGAACAGTGGCTGGAACCCGTCTTTGCTGGCGGACATGCGGGACCTGCGGTCCAGCATCATATTGAAGCGACTGAGTATATTCTCATGGCGGCGTCTGTCGGGATTGCCGCAGCCGGCATCTTTTTGGCCTATTTGATGTACTACCGCCGGTCCGTGTCGCCCGACATATTTACGGCTGTTGGCGGTGGCGTTCCGTATCGGGCGGTCTTCAATAAGTACTATATAGATGAATTGTACCACGCGACGGCTGTGCGTGGCACGCTCACCCTCAGTTGGCTCAGTTTAAACTTTGATCGCTATGTGATTGACTTTATTGTCGACGGTGTGGCTAACGTGACCGCCCGCGTTGGTTGGGCGGTCGGTCGGTTCGATGACTGGATTATTGATGGCCTCGTTAATGCCTTAGCCGATGTCACCTTTGGGATCGGTAATCGCCTCCGCCAAGTGCAAACCGGCAACCTGAGTATCTATCTGTATGTGATCGTTGGGGCGGTCGCAGCCGCCCAATTCTTACCGCGCATCCCGGTGGAAGTCCTCCTCCCGGTCATCATGCTATTCGTCGCCCTTGTGGTGGTTATTGGGATTGCATTATGGCTCTCTACCGGACGAATTCCTTGGCGTCTGATGTTTACCAAAGACGGAGCTTCCCAGCTCCGTTGAGCCAGTCTCTTTGAATTTGGACGTGATGTAAGGAGCCGTTATGGAGTCCTATATTCTCACCCTCATGATCTTCTTTCCCCTGGCTGGGATGGTGACAATTTTCTGTCTTCCCCGCCAAGCCGCAGATTTAGTGAAGTGGACGGCTTTGGCTTTTACACTTCCCGCCTTCTTTCTGGGGATCTGGCTGTATCAAAGCTTCGATACCACAACGGCTGATTTACAGTTCGTGGTGAATGTGCCTTGGATCGAGTCTTTCAATATTCGCTATTTCGTTGGTGTTGATGGCATCAGTATATCCATGGTTTTGCTGACGGCCATTCTGTGTCCTATATGCATTCTCGCGTCTTGGAATATCGAGCGTGCACAGAAGGGCTATTTCGCTCTGTTTTTGCTCCTGGACACCGCCATGACCGGGGTCTTTTGCGCCATGGACTTCTTCCTGTTCTTTCTCTTCTGGGAATTGATGCTACTGCCCATGTATTTCCTCATCGGGATTTGGGGCGGGCCGCGCCGTGAATATGCGGCGATTAAGTTCTTTCTTTTTACGATGGTCGGCAGCGCGCTGATGCTGGTTTGTATGCTCGTGTTCTATTTTGAAGCCGGCGCCATTGAAGGGATAGGATATACTTTCGATCTGACTCAGTTGCCCGCTGTCGCCCGGCACTTGCAGACCGAACCGATTCTGTTTGGTTTCTCCATGCCGCAGATATTATGGGTTGCCTTGTTCCTTAATTTTGCGGTCAAGATTCCGGCTTTCCCCTTTCATACCTGGCTCCCTGATGCCCATGTCGAAGCCCCAACGGCAATCTCCGTTATTCTGGCCGGTGTTTTGCTGAAAATGGGAGCGTATGGAATTTTGCGTGTCAATTATCCCCTTCTGCCCGAGGCAACGTTCCAGTTTGCCCCGTATATGTTAGCCGCTTTAGGCGCCTGGAATATTGTCTATGGGGCTTTTTGTGCCCTGGCCCAATGCTTCACCGAACCCAAGGATCTGAAAAAGCTTGTCGCGTACTCCAGCATCAGCCATATGGGCTACGTGATGCTCGGCATGGCGTCGTTTACTTCGCAGGGCATTAATGGTGCGGTGCTACAGATGTTTAACCATGGCACTATTACGGCCATGCTCTTTTTGCTCGTCGGCGTCATCTATGACCGGGCCCATCACCGCCGGATTGATGGTTTCGGCGGTCTGGCGTCTGTTATGCCGATCTATACCGGCATTGTGGGATTGGCCTTTTTTGCGGCAATGGGCCTGCCTGGCCTGTCCGCATTTATCTCTGAAATCTTATGTCTGCTGGGTGCCTGGCATCTGTACAAGATTCCGACTTTGTTTGGTGCCCTGACTGTCATTCTCACCGCAAGTTATCTCCTCTGGACGATCCAGCAAATGTTCCTTGGAAAACCGCGAGACGATTATGCTGAGATGCATATCTCAGAAATTAATACCAGAGAATTGTGTATGCTTGTTCCGCTTGGGGCGATTGTTATCCTCCTTGGGATTTACCCGCATGCGGTGCTCGATCTCTTGGATGTCTCGTTGCAGAATCTCAATGAAATCGTGCTCGCTGCGACGCAGGACACTGCGGTTGCCCTGCGCTAGCGCCTTGAGTCGTATGGAAAGAACGCCATGAACCTGGGCAGTATTGACAGTTTGGCCTATCTCTATCCTGAGGGGATTCTCGTCCTGGCTATTATCACCATCTTTATTGCGGACCTGTTTGTCTCGGACAAGGAACGACTGGGCAATATTGCGCTCCTGGGAGCTGCTTTAGCTTTGGTCTTTACTTCGGGCATTTCGTTTTTTGGCATTCGTTTCATCGCAGGGTTACAAGGCGCGGGAGAAGGCTGGCTTTTCCATCGCATGATCGCGCTCGATAGTTTTGCCATTTTCTTCAAAGTGATTCTTTCCCTGTCCATGGTTGGGGTGGTCTGGATGTCGCTTGGATCGAAAGAAATTAGTGGACCGAATCAAGGTGAGTATTACGGGATTTTACTGGCGAGTGGGCTGGGGATGTTTTTTATGGCCTCAGCCACGAATTTGCTGCTTGCCTATTTATCCCTAGAATTTGTCAGTCTGACATCCTACGTGCTGACCGGATATTTGCGGCATAACCGTCGATCGAGTGAAGCGGCACTCAAGTATTTGATTTATGGTGGCGTGGCATCTGGGACAATGATCTACGGCATGAGTTGGATCTTTGGCCTGACCGGAAGCCTGGATTACGCCGAGATCAACACTGCCTTACTGCAAGGTGCGCCCGACCATCTTACGTTGTTTATTGCCCTCGTGCTTATGCTGGCTGGATTCGGCTATAAGATCGCAGCTGTTCCCTTCCATATGTGGGCGCCGGACGTGTATCAAGGCGCGCCGATTCCGGTAACAGCGTTTCTTTCGGTCGGCTCAAAAGCTGCGGGCTTTGCCTTACTTATGCGGTTTTTCTATCCGGCTCTTTCCCAAACTGGAGACGCTGGGGCGTGGCAGTTCGTCCCCGGAGTCGAGTGGCCACAGCTTATGCTCATTGTCTCCATGGTGACCATGACGCTAGGGAATCTGGCTGCCTTGAATCAAGACAATGTGAAACGCCTCCTGGCCTATTCCAGTATTGCCCATGCAGGCTACATTCTTATGGGTTTCGTTGTGCTCAGCGATGAAGGGCTGCGGGCGATGTTGTTTTATATTGTCGTCTATTATTTGATGAATCTGGGTGCCTTCATCGTTGTAATGGTTGTGGCGAATAACACCGGGCGAGAAGATATGGACAGCTTTCGGGGGCTGGCGTGGCGTGGCGGAGCGCTGCCAGCCATAGCGATGGCTATTTTTCTCTTTTCGCTGACCGGTCTCCCCCCACTGGCCGGATTTATCGGAAAATTTTACCTCTTCGCGGCTGTTATCAAAGGGCAGTTTTATTATCTTGCCGTTGTTGGAATTCTGAATAGCGTGGTGTCTCTGTACTATTACGCAGGCATTGTGAAGACCATGTTTTTTGACGCCCCTCTAGACACGGCAGGCGAGGTCTCTCTCGATCTTCATAATGGTTCGTTGCTCGCAGTCTTAAGCATCGCGACCATTATACTGGGCGTGTATTGGGCTCCCGTCTTTGACTTTGCTGATCGGTCGACGCGGTTCTTCTTGGGCAGTTAGCTGAGCCGTCTCTCTGGTGAGGGATAGCATACCGGGAATTGTGCCCCCTATGGCGCCATGGTACGGTGATAAAATCAAAACGGAACGTAGTCTACTTGGAGAGAGACACCACAGTGTCGGGGCGTAGCGCAGCCTGGTAGCGCACCTGCCTTGGGAGCAGGGGGTCGGCCGTTCAAATCGGCTCGCCCCGATAGGATACGATGTCGAGGAGTAAGGAGAATGCGTGTTCCTGGCGTTCCCGGTTTTGAGCGCGCCAGTAGCTCAGCTGGATAGAGCAACGGCCTTCTAAGCCGTAGGTCATGGGTTCGAATCCCTTCTGGCGCATAGGGTGGGTGTAGCTCAGTTGGCAGAGCACTGGGTTGTGGTCCCAGGGGTCGAGGGTTCAAGCCCCTTCACCCACCTTACTTTTCCTCTCTCTCAAGAGAGTTCTTTGTTGTTCCTGCTAAGCATTGATGCCGTCGCTCCCGTTGCCATGCCTTAGAATAGCGGGTATGGTCCCTCGGTGGGCCGCTAGCTCAGCTGGCAGAGCAGCTGACTCTTAATCAGCGGGTCCGGAGTTCGAATCTCCGGCGGCCCACTATATTATATTGGGGCAGATGCGAGAGTGGCGGAATCGGCAGACGCGCTAGACTTAGGATCTAGTCCGCTTTTAGCGGATGGGGGTTCAAGTCCCCCCTCTCGCACTTAAGCTCCCCTCAAAGGACAGTGACTGCCTATACTACAATCTCCATAGCAGACGATGATTGCATGAAAATTTCTATTGAGACGCTGAGCCCTGTCCAGAAGAAAATTGTTTTTGAGATTCCGCCCGATCAAGTCCTGGCAGGACTGGAGAAGGTATATCGAACCTACCAAAATCAGGTTCGACTGAAAGGATTTCGGGCTGGCAGAGTACCGCGGCCCGTCCTTGAACGTCACTTCGGCGAGCAAGTTGCGGCAGAGGTAAGTTCCTCGCTGGTTGAGGAATCACTGACGCAGGCGTTAGAAGAGCATAACCTCGCGATTGTCACCAAGCCGCAGATCGTCACGGAACGATTGGTTGCGGGGCAGCCTTTCTGTTATTCGGCGACGATTGAGATTAAGCCCGAGGTTCATCATGTCGATTATGAAGGTCTGGAGATCGAAAAGGGTATTGCGTCTGTGGAAGAACGCGAGGTTGATGAGTCTTTAGCAAGACTGGCCGACTCGCTTGCCCAGCTCCACCCGATTACGGATCGGGATTGTGTCGAGTCAGGAGATGTGGTGACTCTCGACTATAATGCGACACGAGACGGCCAGCCCATTCCCGGCCTTGACGGAAAGGGTCGTTTGGCCGAGGTGGGGAAAGAGACATTGCTGCCCGGTTTTCAAGAGCAGCTTGTTGGTGCACGGAAAGGGCAAACGGTCGAATTTTCGCTATCCTTGCCACAGGCAGAAAATGCTGAAGAGCGGATGCCCATTACGGCAGATTTTAGAGTCACTGTCCATGATTTCGCACATAAAGAAGTCCCACTATTGGACGATGAATTTGCGAAGGACCATGGGGAGTGTGAGACACTAGCAGAACTGCGGCTCAAGATTCGTGAGAATCTCGAACAGATAGCGGAGCGGAGGGCGGAAGGCCAGATGCATGAAGACCTTATGGAACAACTCCTCAGCCGTAACCCCTTTGATATTCCTCCTGGTCTGATCCATGAACAAGCACAGCAGTTGCTTGTTGAGGCAGGGGTGCCACGTCCAGAAAACGCTTCCTCTCCGGAAACTACGATTCCTGAATCTGTACGTGCGGGGTTCTCGCAGCGGGCAAAAAGGCAGATTCAAACGACCGTGATCCTTGATGCGTTAGCAGAGCAACTTGGACTCACAATGACAGTGGAAGAAGTTGACGAGAAAGCTGTAGAGTTTGCCTCAGCGAGTGTCGAACATCGGCAGCAAATTGAGGCATTTTATGCTGACTCGGCAAACCGTCGGATGCTCGAGGGGCGACTCCTCCGAGAGAAAGCACTCCAGGCCGCAGTCGAAAAAGCCAGGGTGAGAATGGCCCCGAAAGGCGTTGCTGGTGATCAGGAAAAAGATTAAGATAAATGCTGGTCTATCATGAATTTGTTTATTTATCTCGTGCCTACTCCCTCCGTGCATCAGGCGACCGTTCGCGAAGGATAGGATGAGATGCCGACTCGAAATTCTTTTCAGCAAGAAGGCAAGGCCCCGATGTGTGGCATCATGTGCATTGAGTGTCTGTTCGCTGCGGTTTGAGAATGATCTGAGGAGTGGGTATGCCCAGAAATGGCGATGATCGTCCAGGAAATTTAGTGTGTTCTTTTTGTGGAAAGAGTCAAGATGAGGTTCGCAAGCTTATTGCAGGGCCAACGGTCTATATCTGCGACGAGTGCATAAATCTGTGCAACGATATTATTGCCGAAGAGTGTGATCAAGAGGACTCTTTAGCGACATCTTCCGCCGTGCCTAAGCCGGCGGAAATAAAACGTATTCTTGATCAGTACGTTATCGGGCAGGACCTGTCCAAAAAAATTCTGGCAGTGGCCGTGCATAATCATTACAAACGCGTTGATTCGCAGATGGCCACGAGCGATGTTGAGCTTCAGAAGTCCAACATTCTGCTGATCGGACCGACCGGATCTGGCAAGACTCTCCTGGCGCAGACCCTGGCGCGGTTCCTACAGGTCCCTTTTACAATCGGAGATGCAACCAGCCTGACCGAGGCCGGCTATGTCGGTGAAGATGTTGAAAATATCGTTTTAAGTTTGTTGCAGAACGCCGATTATGACGTTGAGAAGTGCCAGAAGGGGATTATATATATCGATGAAATCGACAAAATTGCACGTAAGGGGGATAACCCTTCGATTACGCGTGATGTATCAGGAGAAGGCGTACAACAAGCGCTCCTCAAGATTATTGAAGGGACGATCGCGAGTGTTCCTCCAAAAGGAGGACGGAAGCATCCACAACAGGAATTTGTTCAGGTTGATACGACCAATATTTTGGTCATCTGCGGCGGTGCGTTTATTGGGCTGGAAGATGTTATTCAACGCCGAATCCGTGGGAAAAGCCTCGGGTTTGGTGCTGACGTGCGCAGTAAGCGCAAGAGTGATAGCAGTCTTCTCTCTGCAGTCCAGCCTGAAGACTTGCTGAAATTCGGTATGATTCCGGAGTTCATCGGCCGTCTGCCGGTTTTGGCGACGTTGCAAGAGCTGGATGACCAAGCGTTGATGCGGATCTTACGGGAACCGAAAAATGCTCTTGTGCGACAGTACCAAAAGCTTTTCGAGCTAGAGAATGTGCACTTGCGATTTACCGAAGGGGCATTAACGGCAATTGCTGGTGAGGCCTTAACGAGAAAGACTGGGGCGCGTGGATTACGGGCTATTATGGAGAATATCATGCTGGAGATCATGTACGATATTCCTTCACAGCCTGATATTAAGGAAGTCCTCATATCCGAGGACGTCGTTTTACGGAACGCGCAGCCCATTGTGATGTACCAAAAAGCAACAGCCGAGAGTGCCTGATCGAGGTATCTGAGGTCAGGGGAGCATCGCTCCATGTTATTTCGGAATGACAAAACGGATAACCCGGAAGAAGGAGGGGTCGTGCGTCTACCGCTTTTACCATTACGAGATATTATTGTTTTTCCTCATATGGTTGTCCCACTTTTTGTTGGGAGACAAAAGTCTATCAAGGCGCTTGAAGAGGCGGTGGCGAGTAACAAACTGATCTTCCTCGCAACCCAGCGTGATGCAAAGGTGAACGAACCGGTTGCCGACGATATCTACCAAGTTGGGACGATAGGACACATTGTTCAGCTCCTCCGGCTCCCTGACGGAACCGTGAAGGTCCTCGTTGAAGGGAAACAGCGCGGACGCGTGATTCGTCACCTTGAGCAGGATGATTTCTTCTGGGCCGACATCGAAGAAGTTGAAGAGTCATGCCGGCGGCAAACCGAACTGGAGGCGTTGGCGAAAAGTGTCAACTCGACATTTGAAAACTATGTGCGCCTCAATAAGAAAATCCCACCCGAGATGATTATGTCGGTTGCGGCGCTTGATGACCCGTCTCGACTTGCCGATACGATCATTGCCCACCTCGGTATTAAATTGGAGGACAAGCAGGCTCTGTTGGGGACCATAGACCCGGCTGACCGCCTCGAAAAAGTCCTCAGCTTCACCCGATCCGAAGTCGAGATCCTTGAGGTTGAACGCAGAATACGGAATCGGGTCAAGAAACAAATGGAGAAAACCCAAAAAGAGTATTACCTCAACGAGCAAATGCGGGCAATTCAAAAAGAGCTCGGGGAGAAAGATGAGTTCAAGAATGAGCTCCAAGAGTTAGAGGAGAAAATCCAGCAGAAGAAGATGTCCCAAGAAGCCCGAGACAAGGTTGAGAAAGAGCTGAAAAAGCTGAAAATGATGCCGCCCATGTCTGCTGAGGCCACGGTCGTTCGGAATTATATCGATTGGCTGCTCGTTCTCCCTTGGTATGAATATACGGAAGATAAGCTGGATCTCCAGGATGCGGAAAAAGTTCTGGACGAAGACCACTACGGCCTTGAGAAAGTCAAAGAACGGATATTAGAGTATCTTGCTGTCCAAAGCCTCGTTGGCGAGCTCAAAGGCCCTATCCTCTGCTTTGTCGGGCCTCCCGGGGTGGGGAAGACGTCTCTTGGGAAATCCATAGCGAGGTCGACCGGGCGAAAATTTGTTCGTATTTCCTTGGGGGGAGTACGTGATGAGGCCGAAATCCGGGGACATCGACGGACATATATTGGTGCAATGCCTGGGAAAATTATTCAAGGGATGAAGAAGGCGGGGGCGGGGAACCCAGTTTTTCTCCTGGATGAAGTCGATAAGATGTCGACAGATTTTCGCGGTGATCCCTCTGCCGCTTTAATGGAAGTGCTTGATCCAGAACAAAACACAGCTTTTAATGACCACTACCTTGATGTCGATTATGACCTGTCACAAACCCTCTTCATCTGTACCGCTAATAGTCTGGAATATATTCCAAGACCCCTACAGGACCGCATGGAGATTATTAGGATCCCTGGATACACTGAATGGGAAAAATTCAATATTGCAAAACTCTTCTTATTCAAGAAGCAGCGCGAAGCGAACGGGCTCACCGAGAGCAATATTAGTTGTCCTGAGCGGATTCTCTCGACTGTCGTCCGTTCCTATACACGGGAATCTGGAGTGCGAAATCTGGAGAGAGAAATCGCAACACTCTGCCGCAAAGTCGCTGTTGAAGTGGTCAAAAATGGCCGGGATACGCATGTGCGCCTTACACAGAAAAAGCTCGAAAAATATCTTGGCCCTATTCGGTACCGGATTAGTCAGGCCGAGCAGGAAGATAAGATTGGTGTTGTGACTGGACTCGCTTGGACGGACATGGGCGGAGAACTGCTGGCGACTGAGGTAGCAATCTTGCCAGGAAAAGGAAAGATGACGATTACGGGGAAGATCGGCGATGTTATGCAAGAATCCGCTCACGCGTCGATGAGCTATGTGCGCTCACGGGCGGATGAGTTCGGGCTGGAAAAGGATTTTTATCAAAAGATCGATGTTCACCTTCACATTCCGGAAGGGGCTATTCCCAAGGATGGTCCTTCTGCTGGGGTGACGATTACGACCTGTCTCGTTTCAGCTCTGACGAAAATTCCAGTCAGACACGATACTGCAATGACTGGAGAAATCACTCTGCGCGGCCGGATTTTGCCCATAGGCGGACTGAAGGAAAAGATATTGGCTGCTCATCGTGGAGGTATAACACGGGTTCTTATCCCTGCCGAAAATGAAAAAGATCTCCGTGAGATCCCGGCAAATATTCTTCGAACAGTCCACGTCGAACCTGTCGATAATCTAGATGATGTCTTGCGCGGTGCGCTCGTTGCCCAGCCTGATTGTTTCTTAGCAAAGAAAGACACCTCGGTTGACCAGGGGGTACTCTATTCCTCCGAGGCTAGTGTTCCGGCTGAATCGACCGAGATTGTGACGCATTGATGAGAGGGGATTGACTGGACAAAAAGACAATGGTAGACCTCGTCCCTCACGAGGACTAGGGCGTTGTCTTCCCTGATAGGCTCTTCTGTCCTCAGAGAGGGGCGGTTAGCTCAGTGGAAGAGCGTCGGCCTTACAAGCCGAGGGCCATCCGTTCAAACCGGATACCGCCCATATTATGGTGGGGTCGTAGTTCAGTTGGTTTAGAACGCCGGCCTGTCAAGCCGGAGGTCGCGAGTTCAAGTCTCGTCGGCCCCGCCATCCCCAACTGTATAGGAGAAGGCGCCATTTTTGATGAAAAAAGAAACGCCAACATTTTCGCAAAAACAGTCCTTTGCCGCGCGTCGTTGGTATCTTATTGATGCCAAAGATAAGACCGTTGGACGGCTCGCAAGTGCACTTGCGAGTAGGCTTCGAGGGAAAGACAACCCCACATTTTCACCCCATATCGACAATGGTGATTTTATTGTTGTGATCAACGCGCGTCATATTAAATTTACCGGGAATAAACTGCGCGAGAAACGCTACTATCGATACACCGGATACCCTGGAGGAATTCGGAGCACTTCAGCCCAGGAAATGCTCAAGGCTTCCCCTGAGGATATCATTAGGAAGGCCGTTACCGGTATGTTACCGAAGAATATATTCGGGCGTCAGCTCGTAAAGAAATTAAAGGTCTATCCTGACGCGGATCATCCGCATACTGCCCAGAGTCCAATTCCGTACTCTTAGGGCATGCGAAAATTAAGGGAAGGCACTGCACATGTCGGAGAAGCAAGCAGAATATTGGGCGACTGGCAGGCGAAAAACCGCCGTTGCCAGAGTTCGCCTCTTTCCCGGAGAAGGGAAGTGTACCGTCAATAAGAAACCTCTGGAGGAATACTTCGGGCGCGAAGCCGTTCGTATGATCGCTCGCCAACCTCTCGTTCTTACTCAGACTGAGGAACAGTACGACGTCAACGCCAATGTCCACGGCGGTGGGAATTCCGCGCAAGCGGCGGCTATTCGGCACGGTATTACCCGGGCTCTCCTCAAGGTAAATCCTGACTTTCGGCCAGCGCTCAAAAAGGAAGGATTTGTCACCCGCGACTCACGAGAAGTTGAGCGCAAGAAATACGGCAGACATAAAGCTCGCAAGCGTCCACAATATTCTAAGCGCTAGCGTTGTTGCGTGGTGCGGTTAATCGACGCCTAATAGAAAATAAAGACCGACTAAACTCGCTATAGCGTTGGCGAGCCACGCTGCGAGTATGGGGGGCAGGACTCCGCTGTTCCCCAGGGAAACGCTCAGGGCGAGAAAGACCCAGTAGCCGAATCCCACGACGAGCGCAGAACCCAATGCCATCGACACCGAAAGCTGTTGAGCCCCTGGTACGGCGAGCGCAATCCCCAGTAACGTCATCACAAGTGCGGCAAAGGGGAGAGCCCCTTTAAGCTGCAAATCCACTTGGTACTCCGTGGTATCCAAGCCCTTTTGTTGAAGATTCGCGATGTGTGCTTGGAGTTGGTGTGAAGAAAGCTCTTCGGCTTTCATATCAACTAAAGAGAAATCCTCTGGCTTTTCTTCGAGCAGAACAGAGCGAGGATTTGAAAGAAGGGAATGCGCAGGATCGACTCTGTTTTCTTGGATTCCCTCGAAATGCCATTCCCCATTCCGCCAGGATGCTCGGCGAATCTTTACGAGCGAGTGTACCTGGAAAGTATCACTGAGCGTATATACAGTCAGACCCGAGAGTATGTTTCTACGCGAATCAAAGTGATCGATGTGATAGAAGGCCTGTGCCCCATGATACCAGAACCCTCGTGAATGGAAGAGTCCTTTAAATTCCTTCTTCTTTATCTCTATGGTATTGATATAGCGGGATTTGTGGAAAGCGTAGGGGACAACGTTTTCGTTCCATACCCAGCCACCGATGCTGAGGATACAGGCTGAGAGGAGGAGGGGCGTAGCAATCTGTAATGCGCTCACTCCGCACGCCTTAAGGGCAAGGAGTTCCCGGTTACGAGAGAGTAACCCGAGGCTCAAAAGGGCCCCCGCTAGCGCAGCAGCTGGGGAAGCCTGAATGACGAAGAGCGGCAATTTGAAAAGAAAGTAGCGGCATATCGCAGAGAAGGGGGCCCCATATTTTACGAAGGTATTAAAACGATCAAAAAAGTCGATGAGAAGAGAGAGCCCCAGAAATAAAAAAAGGCACAGGAAAAAGAATCGGATAAATTCTTTACACAGATAGATCGAAATCACAGGCGGGGGAAGGGCTGAGCCTCTTTGAGACATGGGCGTTGGGTGCCAAGATCATCGAACAGTCAAAGGTGCAGACACACGTTTTGGCATGCATTTAGACACCCAAATCGGCAGGCGAAAGAGTGGCTTCTCCTGGGCAACGCGGCAGAATAGATACAATCCGATGCTGCCCAAAACCACATTCGGAATCCATAAGGCGATCGCAGGTGCAAGCACGCCCCTTTTGCCGAATGTTTCTCCAGCGGTCAGGAGGAGATAATACAGGAGGATGATGCCCAGGCTGACCCCAAATCCAACTGAACGATGCGCCCAAGCCATTCGTATGCTGAGGGGGAGGGCAATGAGACTGAAGACGACACAGGCGAATGGCAGTGCAAGCCGACGGTGGAATTCGACAAGCGCTTTGTTGTGCTGAGAAGACTTGTCCTGGTTCTGCACAAGCATACTCAAGAGTTCCTGTGTCGTCATATCTTTGGGACTATGGTGTGGTTCTTTCATATGAGCAAGGAGAGCCGCCATGTCCAGCGTTACATCATAGGTGGCGAAATGGGTGGTCTGATAGCTCTTTTCTGCTCGCCGTGTACTATGAACGGTCCCGTCTTGTAATCGGATGGTGAGGGTGCGTTTCTTCGCATTGGAGACAACCAGCCCGTTGCGGGCAAATATCGTTTCTTTTAGTTGGGGGTTTCGATTATTGGCTACCATAACGCCCTTGAGAATAGTCCCCGGAGGTTCAATCTCCTCCGCATAAATGACTAAGCCATCGAAATCGTTATTAAACGTTTTCTCTTTCAGCCCTGCCGTTGCTCGTGTTTTTGCAACATCATAGAACGCTTGATCAAGCCCGGCGTTACTCCACGGGCGAACGTAGAGCGTCAAAAAAAATGAACTGGCAAGGAGTACGACTGTCAATAAGCCCAGCGGATGTGCCATTTGTAGGAGGCCGATCCCACAACTCTTGAGTGCGAGGACCTCTCGGTCGGTTGAGAGACGGCCAAGTCCCCAGAGTATGGCAAGCAGGAAGGCCATAGGAACAGTGACTTCGAAAAAAGAGGGGAGAACAAAAAAAAGCATCTTGAGGATAGAGAGAACGGATACTCCTTTATTGACCACTAGTTCCACCAACTTCAGCATACGAGTGGAAAAGAGAATACAGGTAAAGATGAGCAGACCAATGAAGAATGGTATCGTAATTTCGCGGACGAGATAGCGAATCAAGATTTTACCCATGGCCCGAGATCCTAGGAAAAAAGCGTTGAAATGTAAACCGCGCGTCGTCTATGGACCGCATCCCGTCCGGGAATATCTCCGCGCGCAACCAGACAGGGTAGAAGAACTGTATGTCGTTCCCTCTCCAAAAACGGAACGGCTGGTCGAAGAGGCACGACGGGTCGGCGTTCCCATATGTTACGAGTCGCAAAGCGTCCTTGATACCCATACGCAAGGGGGAACGCATCAAGGAATCGCTGCGCGGGTGCGTCCATTTTCCTATATCTCGCTGGGTGATCTTCTCAATAAGGGAGAGGACTGTCTCCTTGTCCTGGATGAAATCTTAGACCCCCGAAATCTTGGGGCTTTACTCCGCACTGCTGAGTCAGCTGGTGTGGGTGGAGTCGTACTCCCTAAGCGTCGTTCTGCACCACTGTCTGCTCTGGTTGAAAAAGCCGCGGCAGGGGCAATAGCGCATATCCCGATCTGTCGAGTTGGAAATCTTCGGCAAACACTTGCCGTCTTGAAACAAAGGGAATACTGGCTGGTTGGCCTGAGCCCGCAGGCACAACGGACCGTATACGATATTGAAATGCATGCGAAAATTGCTTTCGTTGTAGGGGGAGAAGGGAAAGGGCTGCGTCCAATAGTGCAAGAAGCCTGTGACTATCTTGTCTCAATCCCAATGAGGGGTAAGGTGACTTCACTGAATGTCTCTGTTGCAGGTGCTGTTGTGCTGTATGAACACCTGCGTCGAAGAAGAGAAGTGGTATGATGCTACTCTCGGTTGTGGTCAGCTGCTTTTTCTGTTATCTGTCCGCAAGTCGCGGAATTTGAAAAGATTTTTATATAGTCCGCTAAGCCAACGGAATGAAATTTCTCACTATTGACTGGATGAAATTGCTGGGGTAGGATAAGCGCTCTTCAGTTATATAACAAGGTCTCTTTTAAGTGTCTACCAGATCCTCAACATTCATGGGCTGCGGGCAATTGTACTGTTTGGCCGCTGGCGTAGCTCAATGGTAGAGCAACTGATTTGTAATCAGTAGGTTGTAGGTTCAAGTCCTATCGCCAGCTTTTGTTGAGATGAGAACCGTGCGTGCAAGTGTGGAGAGGTGCCCGAGCGGCCAAAGGGAGCAGACTGTAAATCTGCCGGCGTATGCCTTCGGAGGTTCGAATCCTCCCCTCTCCATGGTGAAAATTGGAAAAACAAATCGGGCGGGAATAGCTCAGTTGGCTAGAGCGCGAGCCTTCCAAGCTCGGGGTCGCGGGTTCGAGTCCCGTTTCCCGCTCCAGTAGATTGTGGGGAAGAGTATTGGGTTTCTCTGTTGACGCTAGGCAGGTCTGACGAGAGAAACTGTGCTATTCTAAGAGCAGAAAATTGGATAAGATGCCCAGGTAGCTCAGTGGTAGAGCACGTCCTTGGTAAGGACGAGGTCGGCGGTTCAAGCCCGCTCCTGGGCTTGTTACTACTTTACACATAGGGATAAGAAAACCTCACTGCGCGGCAGGCAAAGAAGTCGTGTGGATTTCTTCATAGCTATACGACCCGAGCAAGGGAAAGGACGAGCGAGATGGCGAAGGCGCGGTTTGAGCGGACGAAGCCGCATATGAATGTCGGCACGATCGGGCATATCGATCACGGGAAGACGACATTAACGGCGGCGATCACGAAGGTGTTAGCAGCGCGGAATCAGGCGGAGTTTGTGTCGTTTGACGAGATAGATAAGGCGCCGGAGGAGCGGGAGCGGGGGATTACGATCAACACGGCGCATGTAGAGTATGAGACGGACAACCGCCACTATGCGCACGTGGACTGTCCGGGGCATGCGGATTACATCAAGAATATGATCACGGGGGCGGCGCAGATGGACGGGGCGATACTGGTGGTGGCGGCCTCAGACGGGCCGATGCCGCAGACGCGCGAGCATATTTTATTGGCGCGCCAAGTGGGGGTGCCGGCAATCGTGGTGTTCATGAACAAAGTGGACATGGTGGACGATGAGGAGCTGTTGGAGCTGGTGGAGCTGGAGATGCGGGAGCTATTGTCGAAGTATGATTTTCCGGGCGATGAGACGCCGATCATCCAGGGCAGTGCGCTGCATGCGTTGGAGGGGGAGCCGGGGGAGTTAGGGGAGCCGGCGATCCTGAAGCTGATGGAGGCGGTGGACAATTTTATTCCGGAGCCGGAGCGGGAAGTGGATCGCGAGTTTCTGATGTCGATTGAGGATGTGTTTACGATTTCGGGGCGGGGGACGGTGGCGACGGGGCGGGTCGATCGGGGGCGGGTGAAGGTGGGGGAAGAGGTCGAGATAGTGGGGATCAAGGAGACGCGCAAGACGACGGTGACGGGCGTGGAGATGTTTCGTAAGCTGTTGGATGAGGGGGTAGCGGGGGACAATGTGGGGTGTTTGCTCCGAGGGGTCAAGCGGGAGGATATCGAGCGGGGGCAGGTCTTGGCGAAGCCGGGGAGTATCACGCCGCACACGAAATATGAGGCGGAAGTGTATGTATTGACCAAGGAGGAGGGGGGGCGGCATACGCCGTTTTTCAATGGCTATCGGCCGCAGTTTTACTTTCGGACGACAGATGTGACCGGGTCGGTGGTCTTGCAGGAGGGGACGGAGATGGTGATGCCGGGGGATAACACGCAGATGACGGTCGAGTTATTGACGCCGATAGCGATGGATGAGGGTCTGCGGTTTGCGATTCGGGAGGGGGGCCGCACGGTGGGGGCTGGCGTTGTGACCAAAATCCTCCAGTAGTTCCCCAGAAGTAAGGAGAGGAGCAGCATGAGAGATCTTATCGCGCTTTCCTGCGAACAGTGTAAACACAAGAACTACACGACGACCAAGAACAAGAAGTTAAAACCGGATAAGCTTACCCTTCGGAAATTTTGTCCGGCCTGCCGATCTCACACCTCTCACAAAGAAGTAAAAGTGTAGGGGCAGGAGGGTCAGTAGCTCGAATTGGATAGAGCACCGGACTCCAAATCCGGGGGTTGCAGGTTCGAGTCCTGCCTGACCCGTTCGTCCACGAAGAGATGTATCCTCCGGCCAAAGAGTACAGTAACTTATGAGCGCGTTTGAGACTGCACGGGCATTTTGCCAAGAAGCGTGGGTGGAAACACAGAAGGTCCAGTGGCCGAACCCCAAAGAAGTTCGTGCCGCGACACTTGTTGTGCTTCTTCTTGTGTCGATTGTTGCTCTCTTTCTATTTTCTGTGGATGCGGCGCTGTCTTGGCTGTTTCGCTCGTTCCTCGGAAATTGACCACGATTTGGGAGTCTAAGGTCATGGGCAAGCAATGGTATGTCGTTCATACCTATTCCGGGTACGAACGCAAGGCGAAGGCGGCCTTAGAGGAGCGCATCCGTACCTTGGGCAAACAGGAACAGTTTGGTGATGTCTTAGTCCCTGAAGAGCAAGTTGTTGAGCTGGTAAAAGGGAAAAAACGTACATCGGCACGAAAATTTTTCCCAGGCTATATCCTCGTCCACATGGAAATGAACGATGAGACCTGGCATGTCGTTCGGGCAACGCCAAAAGTGACCGGGTTTGTAGGGGGAGCGAATGATCCCCAAACCATCCCGCCTGTTTCTGAAGCAGAGATCTCTGAAATTCATCAACAGGTTGAAGAAGGCGCCCTACGGCCCAAGCCCAAGATTTCGTTTGAGACTGGAGAGGGCGTAAAGGTTGTGGACGGCCCGTTTCAGGATTTCACCGGTGTGGTTGAAGAGGTCAAGCCGGAAAAAGGAAAGCTGCGCGTACTCATTAGTATCTTTGGGCGGGCAACTCCTGTTGAGCTGGATCTTGTCCAAGTTGAAAAAGCATAAAGTGTGGTGAAGCAACTATGGCCAAGAAAGTGATGACGACGATAAAACTCCAGATTCCGGCTGGGCAGGCGAATCCGAGCCCTCCGGTTGGGCCCGCGCTCGGACAGCGAGGGGTCAATATCATGGAGTTCTGCAAGGCCTTTAATTCCAGAACACAGAGCCAGCAAGGATTGCTGACCCCGGTTATCATTACGGTCTATGCAGACCGTTCTTTTTCTTTCATTACGAAGACGCCGCCAGCCTCAACTCTTTTGAAAAAGGCTGCGGGGCTCGAGAAAGCGTCTGGCGAGCCTGCAAAACACGTGGTGGGGTCTGTGACACGAAAACAGGTCGAAGAAATCGCAAATGTTAAAATGCCGGATTTGAACGCAAAGGATCTTGACGGTGCAATACGCACGGTCGTGGGAACTGCTCGCAGCATGGGTCTTGAGGTGGTCGACTAATATGGCTCGAAGAAGTAAAGGCTATCGTTCTGTAGAGGCCAAGGTGGATCGAACTCGTCGCTACTCCTTAGATGAAGCACTGAGGTTGGCACGCGAGACGAAACGGGCGAAATTCGATGAGACTGTCGAATTAGCAGTGCGGCTGGGTGTTGATCCGAGGAAAGCTGATCAAAATATCCGCGGGACAGTATTGCTTCCTCATGGAACTGGCAAAACTGTGCGTGTCGTGGTTTTCGCAAAAGGGGAAAAGGTCCAAGAGGCCGAAGAAGCTGGAGCTGATATTGTCGGCGGTGAGGATCTTGCGAAGCGCATTAGTGAGGAAGGATGGCTCGAGTTTGATAAGGCTGTGGCCACCCCAGACATGATGGGCGTAGTCGGCCGGCTTGGAAAAATCCTCGGCCCGCGAGGGCTTATGCCGAATCCGAAAGTTGGCACGGTCACAATGGATATTGCTCAGGCAGTTCAGGACCTCAAAGCCGGCAAGGTCGAGTACCGAGTTGACAAGGCCGGCAATGTGCATGTGCCCGTTGGGAAAGCTTCATTTGAAAGTTCGCAGCTGCTGGAGAATGCGCAGTCTCTTTTGGAGAGCTTAGTCCGGGTAAAGCCGGCCTCGGCTAAAGGGACATATGTGAAGAGCATTACGGTCAGTACCAGTATGGGACTCGGAGTGCGAGTAGACCCGGTTGGAGCGCTGAGGCAGAGCTAGTGCGCGTCATGAATGTTCGGACGCCAAGATGGAAAGATGAAAGATTGAAAGATGAAAGATTGAAAGATGAAAGATTGAAAGATGAAAGATTGAAAGATGGACCGACGAACAAAAGAAGAAACCGTAACTGATCTTCAGCACCTGTTCGCGAATGCGACAGCCGCAGTGCTGACTGAGTACCAAGGCCTAACGGTAGAACAACTGAACAACCTGCGGCGCGAGCTTCGCGGGGTGGACGGAGAGTATCGCGTTGCCAAAAATACTTTAGTGGCGCTTGCCATTGACGGAACCCCCTATCTCTCTTTGAAAGATTTGCTTTCGGGACAGAATGGACTGGTCTTCGGCTATGGTGATGTGATTGGGATTGCTAAAGTCATTTCTCGGTTCGCTGCTGAAAACAGAAAATTTACAATCAAGGGGGGCTTTACCGAGGGGCAGTTCTTGGGAACGGCCAAGGTTGAGGCTTTGGCCACCCTGCCTGGCAAGGAGGCCCTCCGCGCGCAGCTGCTTGGCGTGCTCTCGCAGCCGGCGACTCGCCTTGCCGGCGCCTTGTCTGCTCCTGGCTCTCAACTTGCAAGGCTGCTTAATGAACGGATGTCTCAACTCAACACAGATTAAAGACTTTTACGTATCCCGCAGGAGGACAGTATGGCTCTAACAGCAGAAAAGATGGATGAAATTATTGTCACGCTCTCGGACCTAACCATTCTCGAGGCCTCAGATTTGGTCAAGAAGCTCGAAGAGAAATGGGGAGTCAGCGCTGCAGCTCCCGTAGTGGTTGCCGGAGATCCTGCCGGTGGTGATGCTGCGCCCGAGGCTGTTGAGCAGACGGAGTTTGATGTTGTGCTGACAGGGCCTGGAGACAAGAAAATTCAGGTCATTAAGGTTGTCCGTGAACTGACTGGATTAGGTCTTAAGGAAGCCAAAGAGCTCGTGGACAGCGCACCTAAGGCGGTGAAAGAAGGTGTTTCCAAGGCAGAGGCTGAAGAAGTAAAAGAAAAGCTTGAAGGGGCTGGCGGCTCAGTCGAACTGAAATAATGCTGGAGCGGGAGAAAAAGGGGAGCATTCATGGCTGCTAGGCTAGCGCATAACTTCCGCATTCGACGGCCTTTTGGTCGCATTGGACAAATAGTCAAATTTCCGCACCTGCTGGAAATTCAACATCACTCGTATGATGAATTTCTCCAGGGACTCCAGCCTGCTGAACAGAGGACGGACACTGGGCTCCATGGGGTCTTTCGGTCGGTTTTTCCAATCAAAGATTTTAATGAGACCGCCTCTCTTGAGTTTGTGAGTTACGCGCTCGGAGAACCGAAGTATACAGTTGAAGAGTGCCATCAAAGAGGGATGACGCATGCTGCTCCCCTCAAAGTGACGATTCAACTTGTCCTGTGGGATATCGACCCCAGCAGTGGTGCTCGTACGATCAAGAACGTCAAAGAACAGGAAGTCTATTTTGGCGAACTCCCATTAATGACGAAGCACGGAACATTCATGATCAATGGGACGGAGCGTGTTATCGTCAGTCAGCTGCATCGATCCCCTGGAGTCTTTTTTGACCATGATAAAGGGAAGACGCATGCGAGTGGGAAGCTCCTGTACTCGGCTCGGGTCATCCCGTATCGAGGATCGTGGATCGATTTCGAATTTGATCCCAAAGATATTCTCTACGTGCGGATAGACCGGCGCCGGAAATTCCATGCGACCGTGCTCTTACGCGCATTGGAAATGACAACAGAGGATCTGCTGAATTATTTTTATCGCACAGATACGATCTTCCTTGGTCAGAGAAAACCAAGCAAAACTTTTCAGCCCGGGCACTTGCTCGGCCTGTGTACCACGCAAGATGTTCGGCATCCTCAGACCGATGATCTGTTGCTGAAGGAGGGACGGAAGTTTACCCGCAGTGCGCTCAGGCATATGGAGTCGGCCGGGATTGAGCAGATTCCCATGACCATCGAGGAACTGATCGGTCGGGTGGCCGCGCGTGACATTCTTGACCCTTCAACAAAAGAGGTGCTCATTCAGTGCAATGAGGAAATCTCGCAAGAACAGCTCGATCTCCTTATGGAGCGCGGGGTGTCGAGTGTTGAGCTGCTCTTCATTGATGAGTCCCATATCGGTCCGTCCCTGCGTAACACGCTCTTACAGGACAAAGTTTCTTCTCCCGAAGAGGCGGTCATTGAGATTTATCGGCGGCTGCGTCCGGGTGACCCTCCGACGAGTGAAGCGGCAACCTTGTTTTGTCACAATCTGTTTTTTAACCCTGAGCGCTATAATTTGTCGCGAGTCGGGCGTCTCAAACTCAATCATAAACTCGCTATCAACGCGCCCCTCGATCAAGGTACCCTGCGGCGTGAGGATATCCTGGAAGCCGTACGGTATTTGGTTGAACTGAAGAATGGCAATGGCGTTGTCGATGATATTGACCATCTGGGGAACCGACGCATCCGGGCGGTCGGAGAGCTGGTCGAAAATCAGTTTCGTATCGGCTTGGTCCGGATGGAACGTGCGGTGAAAGAGCGTATGAGTCTCCAGGATGTCGAGACGTTGATGCCCCAGGAATTGGTCAATTACAAACCTGTTTCGGCAGCCCTGAAAGAATTTTTCGGCTCAAGCCAGCTTTCTCAATTCATGGACCAGACGAATCCCTTGTCTGAAATTACACATAAAAGGCGGCTTTCGGCACTGGGGCCTGGAGGACTCACCCGAGAACGTGCAGGCTTTGAGGTGCGAGACGTTCACCCGACACACTACGGACGGGTCTGTCCTATTGAGACACCCGAGGGGCCGAATATCGGGCTTATTGCAAGTCTTTCCACATATGCGCGCGTCAATGAATTTGGCTTCATCGAGACGCCGTATCGGGAAGTCGTACAGGGCCGGGTCACTGATACTGTCCGGTATCTGTCTGCTCTGGAGGAAGAAAGTCAGACGATTGCGCAGGCAAACGCCCCGGTTGATGCGAAGGGAAATTTTACGAACAAACTCGTTTCCGCTCGACTTCGTGGAGAATTTGTGATGGTCCTACCCACGGAGATTCAGCAAATGGACGTGTCCCCCACACAGTTAGTGAGTGTTGCGGCTGCGCTGATCCCTTTCCTGGAGCATGACGACGCGAACCGGGCCCTCATGGGATCGAACATGCAACGACAGGCAGTCCCCTTGCTCCGTACGGAAGCTCCACTCGTGGGGACGGGTATGGAGCAGGTGGTGGCGAGGGACTCGGGTGCCTCTGTGACCGCACATAGGGATGGTCTTGTTGAGAGCGTTGATTCGGCGCGTATCGTAGTCAGAGCAGAATCACACACCGCGCAGGGTGACGTTGGGGTTGATATATACAGCCTGACTAAATACCAGCGCTCTAATCAAAATACATGCGTGAATCAACGGCCTACCGTCCAAGTTGGCGACCGCGTGGAAACTGGTGATGTTATCGCGGATGGTCCTGCGACGGACATGGGGGAACTCGCACTCGGCAGAAACGTTTTGGTCGCTTTTATGATTTGGGGCGGCTATAATTTTGAGGACTCGATTCTGGTCAGTGAACGCCTGATTCGTGATGATGTTTTTACCTCGGTCCACATCGAGGAATTCGAATGCGTGGCGCGCGACACCAAGCTTGGTCCAGAAGAAATCACTCAAGACATCCCTAATGTCGGAGAAGAAGCGCTGAAAGATCTCGATGAAAGCGGCATTGTCAGGATCGGGGCAGAAGTCCGGCCGAGCGATATCTTAGTTGGAAAAATCACTCCTAAAGGAGAGACTCAACTCTCGCCTGAAGAGAAGCTGCTGCGGGCTATTTTCGGTGAAAAAGCTGGGGAGGTCCGGGACACCTCGTTGCGTGTCTCGCCTGGGGTTGCAGGGACAATTATCAATGTCCGTGTTTTCTCTCGCAAAGGCGTTACCAAGGATGAGCGCAGTCAAGATATTGAAGAGGGTGAGATCAACGGATTGGAACAGGATCGGGATGAGGAAATCCTGATAATTCAAGACAGTACTCTAGGGAAGATCAAACAGCTCCTCATGGGCAAGACGGCGACCATGCGGGTCAGTGACGATGCGACCCGACGTGTATTGCTAGCCAAAGGCCAAGAGATCTCTGAGGAGGTCCTGGATGTCATGCCCGCGATGTCTTGGAGTAGGATCCGCATCGATGATGACGGAGTTGAGGAAGAAATAGCGAAGATTGCGGAGGCCATGGCGGAGCGGACTGGTTATATCCGCGAGGAATGTGAGAGGAAAGTTGCGCGGTTAAAAAGTGGCGATGAGTTGCCCCCCGGCATCATTAAGATGGTCAAGGTTTTTGTTGCGATAAAGCGCCATCTGCAGGTGGGTGATAAAATGGCAGGGCGCCATGGGAATAAGGGCGTCTTATCCCGAATTTTACTAGAAGAAGATATGCCGTACCTAGAAGACGGGACTCCGATCGACGTTGTCCTCAATCCTCTGGGCGTTCCCTCCCGCATGAATGTCGGACAAATTCTGGAAACCCATCTTGGCTGGGCGATCCAATCACTTGGGTTTCAGATTGGTGAAGAGGCAGAGAAAGACGGCAAGGCTGCAACCGAAAGTCTTCGGGCACGTCTCAAGGATGTGTGCGGGTCAGCAGAGGTCTCTCGCCTTATCGATGGATTATCGGCGTCCGCACTCAGACAGGTGGCCAGCCGCTCTAAAAAGGGAACCCATATCGCGACTCCTGTATTCGACGGAGCGTCGGAGACGGATATTTTTTCTGCGCTGAAGAAAGCCAGCCTCCCTGAGTCGGGGCAGACCATCCTTCATGATGGCCGGACCGGAGAGCCTTTTGACCAACCCATAACCGTGGGCATTATGTATATCCTGAAGCTCCACCACCTCGTTGAAGACAAGATCCACGCACGTTCAACCGGACCTTACTCCCTCGTGACGCAACAGCCGCTGGGTGGGAAAGCCCAGTTTGGTGGCCAGCGGCTTGGAGAGATGGAAGTCTGGGCGCTCGAAGCGTATGGAGCCGCGTATAGCTTGCAAGAAATGTTAACAGTTAAATCAGATGATGTGGCAGGTCGAACCCGCATGTATGAAGCCATTGTGAAGGGTGAAAACGTTCTGGAACCCGGCTTACCAGAATCGTTCAACGTGATGATCCGAGAGCTTCAGAGCCTGGCACTGAATGTCGAGCTGATTGAAGAAAACCAATAAGTCAAGGTGAGGAGAAAAATGGAAGATTTTCTGGGTCTTTTTGAAAAACCCCAAAATCCGCTCCGTTTTAATGCGATTCGGGTCTCGCTGGCGTCTGCTGATCTGGTCCGATCTTGGTCGCACGGTGAGGTCAAGAAACCCGAAACCATTAACTACCGGACGTTTAAACCTGAGCGCGATGGCCTCTTCTGCGCAAAAATTTTCGGACCGACGAAAGACTACGAGTGCAACTGTGGGAAGTACAAGCGTATGCGCCATAGAGGCGTCGTGTGTGAGAAGTGTGGAGTCGAAGTGATACAGTCCAAGGTCCGTCGCGAACGGATGGGCCATATCGACCTTGCAAGCCCCGTTGCACATATTTGGTTTCTCAAGAGTCTGCCGAGCCGGATTGGGACATTGATGGACACCACGCTCAAGGAACTGGAGCGCGTTCTCTACTTCGAGTCCTATATTGTCATTGATCCAGGGCAGACGTCTTTGCGCAAAAAAGAACTCTTAAGCGAGACGCGCTACCGTCAGGCCGTCGAGGAATTCGGCCCTGGAAGTTTCCGTGCCGGTATGGGGGCGGAGGCAGTTCGCGAACTGTTTCAAGACATCAATCTTGAAGAGTTGGCTAAGGAACTCCGGGTGGAGATGGTCCAGACATCGAGCGAGGCTCGTCGAAAGAAGGCCGCCAAGCGGCTCAAAGTTGTGAACGCATTTCGTAAATCCGGGAATCATCCGGAAGAAATGATCCTCGAGGTCATTCCGGTCATCCCGCCCGATCTTCGCCCTCTCGTGCCTCTTGATGGCGGTCGTTTTGCAACTTCGGATCTGAATGACCTCTACCGTCGCGTTATCAATCGAAATAATCGACTCAAGCGACTGATAGAACTCAGCGCTCCGGATATTATTGTTCGGAACGAGAAACGCATGCTCCAGGAAGCTGTAGATGCGCTCTTTGACAATGGACGGCGCGGTCGTCCACTCACTGGACAAAACAAACGGCCACTAAAATCCCTTTCTGACATGCTCAAAGGGAAAGGCGGGCGATTCCGTCAGAATCTTCTAGGGAAACGTGTCGATTATTCTGGCCGCTCGGTGATTGTCGTTGGACCAGAATTGCGTCTGCATCAATGTGGGTTGCCCAAACATATGGCCTTGGAGCTGTTCAAGCCTTTCATTTATAACAAGCTTGAAGAACGTGGCTACACGACGACTATTAAGAGCGCCAAGAAAATGGTCGAGAAGGAACGTCCGGAAGTTTGGGATATCCTTGATGAAGTGATCCGTGAACATCCGGTGCTCCTGAATCGGGCGCCGACTTTGCATAGACTCGGTATTCAAGCGTTCGAACCCATCTTAATCGAGGGGAAGGCCATTCAGCTCCACCCGCTTGTCTGTATGGCCTATAATGCGGACTTCGACGGTGACCAGATGGCGGTCCATCTTCCGCTCTCTGTCGAAGCGCAAGTCGAAGCGCGTAGCTTGATGATGTCAACCAATAATATTCTCTCGCCTGCTCATGGAAAGGCGGTTATCAGCCCAACGCAAGATATTGTCCTAGGGCTCTATTCTATGACGCGGGAGCGTCCTGGTGCCACAGGGGAAGGGAAAATTTTTAGTAGCCCGGAAGAAGTTCGGATTGCCTATGATCAAGGTGCAGCTGATCTCCAGGCGAAGATCGTTGTTCGTATGGATGGCGCACGTGTTGAGACGACGGTGGGGCGTGTTCTCCTGGCTGAAATCGTCCCTCCTGAGATTCCCTTTTCCGCTATTAATCGAGTGATGAAGAAAAAAGAACTCGGGGCCTTAGTAGATACCTCTGTTCTCAAAGCAGGCACTAAAGCGACAGTCATTTTTGCTGATCGTCTGAAAGATATGGGCTTCGAATACGCGACTAAGGCTGGGATCTCGATTGGCATCAAGGATATGGTGATTCCGAAGGAGAAGGGCCGGCTTTTACAGAAGGCGGAAAAGGTTCTGCAAGAGATTCAGGAACAGTATACGAAGGGACTGATTACCGACGGTGAACGCCATAACAAGGTTGTTGATATCTGGGCATCGGTGACTGATGAAGCCGCAGACCAAATGTTTAGCGGCCTGCAGGAAGACCGAGACGGATTTAGTCCTATCTATATGATGGCAGACTCCGGCTCTCGGGGCAGTGCGCAGCAGATTCGGCAATTGGCGGGTATGCGTGGGCTGATGGCAAAACCCTCGGGCGAAATTATTGAGAGTCCTATTACCGCGAATTTTCGTGAAGGGCTGTCGGTGCTCCAGTATTTTATTTCGACCCATGGTGCCCGAAAGGGGTTGGCTGATACCGCACTCAAGACCGCAAATTCGGGCTATCTCACTCGACGCCTTGTTGACGTGGCCCAAGATTCTATCGTGAGTGAGGAGGACTGCGGTACGATTGATGGTATTGAGATGACGCCTTTGGTCGAAGGTGGAGAAATCATCGAAGGTGTTGGCGAGCGTGTCCTCGGCCGCGTAGCACTGGATGATATTCGCGACCCTTTTACAAAAGAAGTTGTTGTCCGTGCAAACGAGGAGATTGATGAGGAGCGGGTTGCACGCATTGAAGAAGCAGGAATCGAACGCGTTTGGCTCAGGTCTGCCCTGACTTGTAATACTCGGCGTGGTATCTGTGCCCGTTGTTACGGTCGGGATCTCGCACGTGGTCGCCTGGTCCACCTCGGTGAGGCGGTTGGGATTATCGCTGCACAGTCCATCGGAGAGCCTGGCACTCAGTTGACAATGCGGACCTTCCATATCGGGGGGACGGCAAGTCGTCGCGCAGAGCAAACGACACTGCTGGCCCGCAATGAAGGGACACTACGGTATATTAACATTAAAACCGTTGTTGATCGGGAAGGCGATTTCGTCGTAATGAACCGCAACGGAGAAGTCGCTGTTGTCGAAGTCTTGGGGCAAGGGCAGGAACGTGAAAGAGAACGCTCC
Source organism: Binatia bacterium (assembly GCA_963666315.2). Classification (GTDB taxonomy): domain Bacteria; phylum Desulfobacterota; class Binatia; order Bin18; family Bin18; genus Bin18. Next base: position 142,412 of record CAXXHG010000010.1, on the reverse strand, counting down.
CCCGTTGTGTATGGCGCCAGGCTCAAGAGAAAAGAAGGCGTAAAAGTGAAGACCGACGATTTAATCGCAGAATGGGATCCGTATACAGTTCCGATCCTGACTGAGGTTGGTGGCGAGATCAAGTTTGTTGATATTGACGATAACACAATGCAGGAGAAGGTAGACGAGCGGACGGGGTTGTCCACTCGGGCTATTATCGACTTTCGCGACCCGAATATGCGGCCGCGTGTGTCCATTAAAGATGATAAGGGAAAAACGGCCAAGCTCTTGAATGGCTTAGAGGCGCGCTATCTCCTGCCGGTTGGTGCAAATCTCACTGTGCGTGAGGGCCAACGGGTCGAGGCCGGTGATGTGCTGGCCAAGATCCCTCGAGAAACTACGAAGACCAAGGATATCACCGGTGGCCTGCCGCGTGTGGCTGAATTGTTTGAAGCGAGGAAGCCAAAAGCCTTCGCAGTTATTAGTGAGATCGAAGGGGTTGTTTCTTTTGGAAAAGATACGAAGGGCAAGCGGAAAGTGCTCATTACTCCTGAAGTGGGAGAGGCCCGTGAGTATCTCATCGCTCGTGGAAAACACATCAGCGTTCGAGAGGGCGACTACGTGCGACCGGGCGAGCCCCTCATGGATGGCTCTTCTAATCCGCATGATATCCTCGCGGTCGTCGGGGAGCGGGAACTCGCAAAATCGCTTGTTGACGCGATCCAAGAGATCTATCGCTTGCAAGGGGTGCGTATCCACGACAAACATATTGAGGTGATTGTCCGACAGATGATGCGGCGGGTCTTGGTGACCGGAGTTGGAGACTCAAATTTTCTGGTCGGAGAGCATGTCGAGAAGTGGCGCTACCAAGAGGAGACAGAACGCGTCCTCGCCGATGGAGGAACGCCGCCGGAAGCGAAGTCGCTTCTCATGGGTATTACCAAGGCGAGCCTGTCGACCGATAGCTTTATTTCGGCAGCTTCGTTCCAAGAAACCACAAAGGTGCTCACGGAAGCGGCCATTAATGGTAAGGTCGATCACCTTCTCGGACTCAAGGAAAATGTTATTATGGGCCGTCTTATTCCTGCCGGGACAGGAACTCCGAGTTATACACAGCTGAAAGTGGGAAGCCCGGAGGCCTTGCCTGAAGAGCCTCTGCCGATCTCCCAAGTCAATTGAGGCGTAGGAGAAGGCCGATTTTCGCAAGGAGGAAGAATGCCTACAATTCAGCAATTAGTTCGGAAAGGGAGAGAACAGCAACGTCGGAAGGTAACAGCACCGGCTTTACAGGCATGTCCTCAAAGACGTGGAGTGTGCACTCGAGTGTATACGACGACGCCGAAGAAGCCAAATTCGGCACTCCGCAAGGTTGCTCGTGTCAGGCTCACGAATGGGATTGAGGTCACGGCTTATATCCCAGGTGTAGGCCATAATCTGCAAGAGCACTCGGTTGTCCTCCTTCGAGGTGGTCGGGTCAAAGATCTTCCTGGTGTTCGGTACCATATCGTACGTGGCACTCTTGACTCTATCGGAGTGCAAGAACGTAAGCAGGGACGATCGAAATATGGAGCAAAGAAACCGAAGTAAACGAAGGGGAGCGTAATGCCACGAAAGGGACCGGCTGCACGACGAGAGACACTTCCAGATCCAAAATTCCATGATAAGAGTGTCTCCAAATTCGTGAATATGATGATGCTCGGCGGAGAAAAGGGGAAAGTCGAAAAAATTCTGTATGGGGCGATGGATTTAATTCATCAGCGAACGGGGGAAGATGCCCTTGAGGTCTTCCAGCGTGCGCTGGAAAATGTGAGACCACTTGTTGAGGTCCGTTCAAGACGAGTCGGGGGGGCGACATACCAAGTTCCCGTAGAGGTGCGTCAAGTCCGGAGAAATTCTCTTGCCATGCGTTGGCTCGTGCAGTCTGCACGCCAACGGCCAGAAAAGAGCATGGGGCAGAAGCTAGCCGGAGAGCTCTTTGAGGCCTCGCAAAATAGAGGCGGTGCAGTCAAGAAGCGTGAAGATACCCATCGCATGGCTGAAGCAAATAAAGCTTTTGCTCATTATCGATGGTAATGGCGTAATAAAGATCATCGGCTATCACGGCATTCGTGGTGCTGAGAGAGGTGAGAGGTCGTCGAGGGTGGAGAGACCGTGTGCCGTTGATGTAGGCGGTTGACTCTTCTGAAATAGCCTTTAGTATTGCGGAACCCAGAATAAAGCGGAAGCCGACAGTCTGGCTTCTGCCCCGAGGAGCAAGCCCCAACGATGAGGAGGTTACGCACTCCCTCACCATTCGTATGGGGCACTTTCATCGACCCGAGCAAGGGAAAGGACGAGCGAGATGGCGAAGGCGCGGTTTGAGCGGACGAAGCCGCATATGAATGTCGGCACGATCGGGCATATCGATCACGGGAAGACGACATTAACGGCGGCGATCACGAAGGTGTTAGCAGCGCGGAATCAGGCGGAGTTTGTGTCGTTTGACGAGATAGATAAGGCGCCGGAGGAGCGGGAGCGGGGGATTACGATCAACACGGCGCATGTAGAGTATGAGACGGACAACCGCCACTATGCGCACGTGGACTGTCCGGGGCATGCGGATTACATCAAGAATATGATCACGGGGGCGGCGCAGATGGACGGGGCGATACTGGTGGTGGCGGCCTCAGACGGGCCGATGCCGCAGACGCGCGAGCATATTTTATTGGCGCGCCAAGTGGGGGTGCCGGCAATCGTGGTGTTCATGAACAAAGTGGACATGGTGGACGATGAGGAGCTGTTGGAGCTGGTGGAGCTGGAGATGCGGGAGCTATTGTCGAAGTATGATTTTCCGGGCGATGAGACGCCGATCATCCAGGGCAGTGCGCTGCATGCGTTGGAGGGGGAGCCGGGGGAGTTAGGGGAGCCGGCGATCCTGAAGCTGATGGAGGCGGTGGACAATTTTATTCCGGAGCCGGAGCGGGAAGTGGATCGCGAGTTTCTGATGTCGATTGAGGATGTGTTTACGATTTCGGGGCGGGGGACGGTGGCGACGGGGCGGGTCGATCGGGGGCGGGTGAAGGTGGGGGAAGAGGTCGAGATAGTGGGGATCAAGGAGACGCGCAAGACGACGGTGACGGGCGTGGAGATGTTTCGTAAGCTGTTGGATGAGGGGGTAGCGGGGGACAATGTGGGGTGTTTGCTCCGAGGGGTCAAGCGGGAGGATATCGAGCGGGGGCAGGTCTTGGCGAAGCCGGGGAGTATCACGCCGCACACGAAATATGAGGCGGAAGTGTATGTATTGACCAAGGAGGAGGGGGGGCGGCATACGCCGTTTTTCAATGGCTATCGGCCGCAGTTTTACTTTCGGACGACAGATGTGACCGGGTCGGTGGTCTTGCAGGAGGGGACGGAGATGGTGATGCCGGGGGATAACACGCAGATGACGGTCGAGTTATTGACGCCGATAGCGATGGATGAGGGTCTGCGGTTTGCGATTCGGGAGGGGGGCCGCACGGTGGGGGCTGGCGTTGTGACTAAAATCCTCCAGTGAGGTTGTATGACCAGCATAATGAATGAAAAGATCCGGATCCGTTTTAAGGCGTATGACCACCGAGTGCTCGATCAATCGGTGAAAGAGATTGTTGAGACGGTCAAGCGGACCGGGGGACGTGTGGCTGGTCCGATCCCACTCCCCACGCGCATTGAGCGGTTTACCGTCAATCGCTCTCCGCATGTTGATAAAAAATCTCGCGAACAATTCGAGATTCGGACGCATAAGCGGTTGGTCGATATCCTCGACCCTACCCAGCAGACTATTGATGCTCTTGGAAAACTTGAGCTGGCCGCGGGTGTCGATGTAGAGATTAAATTGGGGTAGGGAAGGGACAACGATGCAAGGTCTGATCGGAAAGAAATTGGGCATGACGCAGATCTTTGCCCCAGATGGAGGGCTCGTCTGTGTGACGGTTATCCAGACTGGACCCTGCACCGTCGTGCAAAAGAAGACCCTGCAGAGAGACGGCTACACGGCTCTCCAGCTCGGGTTCGGGACCCAGAAACCCCATCGTGTCTCCAAGCCGGTGCTTGGGCATTGCCAAAAGTCCGGCAGTGGCCCGTTTGCCGTTCTTCGAGAGTTTCGGTCGGACGACATTGAAACCTACGAGGTTGGAGGCAAAATTACGGTCGAGCAGCTCTTTCAACCTGGAGACCTGGTGAATGTGGTAGGGCGGACAAAAGGGCGAGGATTCACCGGGGTCATGAAAAGGTATGGGATGGCAGGATTCCCCAAAAGCCATGGCACGCATGAATATTTTCGGCATGGCGGATCTATTGGAAACCGTTCTTATCCTGGCAAGGTTTTTAAAGGCAAACATATGGCCGGACATCTCGGGAATGATAGGGTGACGGCATTACACCTCAGAGTTGTTGAGGTTCAGCCGGATGAGAATCTGCTCCTCGTTCATGGCTCGATCCCCGGAGCGCGAAGACAATTTGTCCTCGTACACCAGACACAAGAAGGATAACCTATGGGAGCTCAGGTAACACGCATCCCTGTTCTCTCCGTCCAGCGTGAAACTGTTGGCGAGCTTGAGCTCCCGGCTGTGATCGTAGACCAACCCCAGCGTGAACATTTATTGTATGAAATGGTCAAAATGCAATTGGCGAACCGGCGCTCCGGCACCGCAGCAACCAAGACCCGGAGTCAGGTGCGTGGCGGAGGGAAAAAGCCGTGGCGGCAAAAAGGAACGGGCCGTGCTCGGGCGGGGAGTAATCGATCCCCTATCTGGGTCGGTGGGGGGACAGTATTTGGCCCACAGCCACGATCATACGCCTATCGTTTACCTCGGTCGGCGCGCAAGACCGCGTTGCGGTCGGTGTTAGCACTGAAATTGCGCCAAGAGGAGCTCGTGGTTGTTGATACGATCGAATTTGCTCAACCAAAAACCAAGCAGATGATAGCGCTGCTGTCCCAACTCGATATGGGGACTAGTGTACTGATTGTCTTGGCCGAAGCGGATGTGAATGTGCAGAAATCTGCGCGAAATTTACCGGGAGTGAAGGTCCTCTTGAGCCCGGGGCTCAATGTGTATGACTTGCTTCGGTATCGGAAAACCCTTTTTACGCGGACGGCTCTGGAGCAGGTGAGCGAAAGGCTCGGCTAATTATGGATGTCTACTCTGTGCTTGTCGCTCCATTAATCACTGAGAAGTCCACCCTTGCTAATGAGGTGGGGAACCAGGTGGTTTTTCGAGTTCGTCCTCAGGCCAATAAAGTCAGCATTCGAGACGCGGTAGAAATGCTTTTTAATGTCAAAGTGAAACAGGTCCGAACGATGCAATACCTTGGGAAAAATCGTCGAGTTGGTCGGTCTCAAGGCCGGAAGTCTGCATGGAAAAAAGCCTACGTGACGTTGCGGGAAGGTGACCGCATCGACTTCTTCGAAGGAGCATAACCGGTGGCTGTACGGCAGTATAAACCGACTTCTGCTGGAAGACGGTTCCAGAGTGTGTCTAGTTTTCAGGACATTACGAAAACAAAAAAGCATCCAGAGCGATCCTTGCTGGCCCCACTGCATAAGCATGGCGGGCGGAATAATCGTGGCCGACTCACGGTGCTGCACCGAGGTGGGGGCCACAAGCGACGCTACCGTGTGATAGACTTTCGTCGCGATAAAGATGGTGTCGGTGCGAAGGTTGCAGCCATTGAATACGATCCCAACCGTTCCGCCCGTCTTGCTTTGTTACATTATGTTGACGGCGAGAAGCGGTATATCCTTGCCCCCGTTGGTCTTGTTGTCGGGGATATGGTGATGTCAGGCGAAGCGGCAGACATCCGTCCCGGGAATTGTTTACCCCTGCGTCGGATTCCTGTTGGGACGATAATCCACAATATCGAGCTGAAGATCGGCAAAGGCGGGCAAATTGTCAGGAGTGCCGGGACGTCGGCACGACTCATGGCGAAAGAAGGTGCCTACGCGACGGTAAAACTTCCTTCAGGTGAAATGCGGATGACGCATCAAAATTGTAAAGCTACCATAGGCCAGGTTGGGAACCTTGATCATGAGAATGTCACCTACGGCAAGGCCGGCCGTACGCGCTGGTTCGGGCGTCGTCCTCGCGTGCGCGGAATTGCCATGAATCCTGTCGACCATCCGATGGGAGGGGGCGAGGGGCGCAGTAAGGGCAACCATCCAATGAGCCCCTGGGGCGTGCTGGCTAAAGGGTATAAAACGCGGCGCAACGTAAAGTCGGACAAATACATCGTACAAAAGAGAAAGAAATAAGATGCCCCGTTCAGTCAAAAAAGGCCCGTTCATTGACGACCACCTGCTCGGGAAGGTTGAAAGCGCGTTGCACAGCGGAGATAAAAAGGTGATTAAGACCTGGTCGCGGCGTTCAACTATTCTGCCCGAGATGATAGGGCTGACCTTCGCCGTCCACAATGGAAGAAAATTCATACCTGTCTATGTTACCGAAAATATGGTTGGCCATAAGCTTGGAGAATTCTCTCCAACCCGGACTTTTTACGGGCATGCGGGGGATAAAAAGGGCGACGTTAGAAGGAGATAGAGGGGACTGGTTATGGAGGTTCGGGCAATTACCCGTCATGTGAGGATGGCCCCGCGGAAAGCACGCTTAGTCGCCGACCTTATCCGTGGGAAGCAGGTCGAAGAGGCGTTATTGATACTCCGTTTCTCCCAGAAGAAGGCGGCACGCGTTCTTCTGAAAACAGTACAGTCTGCCATTGCGAACGCAACTGATACGCAAAATGTCGATCCGGATACGTTGTATATTAAACACGCGACTATTGATGGTGGGGCGACGTTAAAACGTTTCATCCCACGCGCCCACGGGCGGGCAACACCAATTCGGAAACGGACGAGCCATTTTACCGTCGTCGTAGACGAGAAATAGACGAAAGAGGAAGAGGATGGGTCAAAAGGTACATCCGATAGGATTTCGGGTCGGGATTCTTGCAGGATGGGAATCGCGGTGGTTTGCAGACAAAGAGTATGCTGCGTTACTGCACGACGATATTCGCATCCGAAAATTTATTAAGAAGCGCCTGTATCATGCCGGCATTGCAAAAATTGAGATTGAGCGCGCGGGCAATAAGGCAAAGATCAATATCTATACTGCCCGTCCTGGTATCGTGATCGGGAAAAAGGGAGCAGAGATAGAGAAGCTTAAGACTGAACTCACACAGAGCACGGATCGAGAAGTCTATTTGAATATCCATGAAGTGCGGCGCCCCGACCTTGATGGACAGTTGGTCTCTGAGAACGTCGCCCTTCAACTCGAGCGCCGGGTGGCCTTTCGACGCGCCATGAAGGAGTGTGTCGCTCGAGCGATCCGGATGGGAGCGCAGGGTATAAAGGTGCGCTGCTCTGGCCGGCTCGGTGGTGCTGAGATCGCCCGTACGGAATGGTATCGTGAGGGGCGTGTTCCCCTCCATACGCTCCGTGCGGATATTAGCTACGGCGTTGCGGAAGCAAAGACCACCTTTGGGGTTATTGGCGTGAAGGCCTGGATTTTCCGCGGCGAGATCCTCACCAAAGAAGAAGAGCAACAACGGACAAATATGGGCGCGTAAGGAACGGCGAGATATGCTTGCTCCGAAGAAAACAAAGTTTAGAAAACAACAGCGGGGCCGCATATATGGTCATGCGCAACGCGGGGCAACCCTCTCATTCGGCGACTTTGGTTTGCAGACCCTTGAGCGTGGCTGGCTGACGGCACGTCAAATCGAGGCGGCTCGGATTGCACTCACTCGTCATGTGCGACGTGGCGGGCGTATCTGGATCCGCGTTTTTCCGGACAAACCCGTCTCCAAGAAACCGGCTGAAACGCGAATGGGAAAAGGCAAGGCTTCCCCGGAGTTTTGGGTTGCCCCGGTCAAACCAGGTCGTATGCTCTTTGAGATTGAAGGGGTTCCGCGTGATATTGCTCGAGAGGCGCTACGTCTTGCTGCGAACAAACTGCCGATGAGTACGCAAATCCGAGAGCGGCATGGAGCCATGTATGAGAGCGCGTGAGGTCCGAGATTTAACGGATGTTGAGGTGCAGGAAAAAGCACGAGAGTTAGGGGAAGAGCTCTTTCGTCTGCGCCTGCGGAAGGGGACGGGACAGCTGGATGATCCGATGCAGCTGCGGAAGATTCGCCGGGACATCGCTCGCATTAAGACAATACAACACGAACGCATACGCGAAACGACCAAAGAACGGAGTTAGTTGTGCCGGGGCATCGGAAGGTAAGAAAAGGAATCGTCGTCAGTGATAAAATGGATAAAACGGTGGTCGTCCAAGTTGAACGACTCGTGCGACATCCTATGTACAAGAAGTATATTCGTCAGCAAAAAGAATATAAGGCGCATGATCCGGAAAATCAGTGCCACGCCGGGGACCTTGTTTCTATCACGGAAATCCGCCCCCTTAGTAGAGATAAGCACTGGCGGGTGCAGACTGTGTTGAAGCCGGGGCCTCCTGGGTAAGGAAACGAAGAGGGTTGTCACATGGTTCAAGTCGAAACAGTGCTCGACGTCGCTGATAATTCAGGCGCACGCCGGGTGCGTTGCATTCGCGTCCTGGGCGGGACGCGGCGGAGATATGCATCCGTGGGCGATGAAATCGTCGTATCCGTCAGAGAAGCGATCCCCAACTCGAACGTGAAGAAAGGCGACGTGGTACGTGCCGTGGTGGTCAGAACAGCTAAAGAGCTGGGCCGCCCGGATGGATCATACATTCGCTTCGATACCAATTCTGCGGTTCTCATAGATAACCAGCGTGAGCCGGTTGGAACCCGCATTTTTGGACCAGTGGCTCGGGAGTTGCGGGCCAAGCGTTTCATGAAAATTATTTCTCTGGCCCCTGAGGTGCTCTAGGGCTGATTATGGCAGCGCGCATAAAAAAAAACGATTCGGTGATGGTTATCGCCGGAAAAGAACGCGGAAAAATAGGGAAAGTCATGCGGGTCTTTCCTGCGCAAGACCGGGCACTTGTCGAGCGCCTGAATATGGTGAAGCGTCACGTCAAGCCCCGTAGCCCGCAGGATTCTGGAGGCATCCTGGAAAAAGAAGCCTCCCTGCACCTTTCTAACTTGATGCTGGTTGATCCCCAGGATGGCCGTCCTACACGTGTCGGTTTCAAGATCGTTGATGGACGGAAAATGCGTGTGAGTCGTCGCACTGGGAATGTGCTGGACTAAGAAATATGGCTCGCATTAAAGATCTCTACTCTACGCAGATGCGCCCTGCTCTCAAGCAAGAACTCGGGTATGCGAATATCATGCAGGTCCCTCGACTCACAAAAATTGTGATCAATATGGGGCTCGGTGAGGCTGCCAACAATACCAAATTACTTGAAAGCAGCGTTGAAGAAATTGCGCTCATTGCGGGACAAAAGCCTATTGTGACTCGCGCCCATAAATCCATTGCGAATTTTAAGCTGCGTGAAGGAATGACGATCGGTTGCGCAGTGACGCTACGCGGGGAGCGGATGTATGAGTTTTTTGACCGCTTAGTCAACGTTGCGCTTCCCCGTGTCCGAGACTTCCGCGGAATCTCAGATCGTTCTTTTGACGGTCGGGGCAACTACTCGCTTGGCATTCGTGAACATATCATTTTTCCTGAGATAAACCTTGACAAAGTCGAGCAGATCAAAGGATTCACTATTACTATGGTAACAACGGCTAAAACAGATGCTGAGGGACGTACGTTACTACGTGCCCTGGGTATGCCTTTTCGGAGCTAGGATCTATGGCACGAACATGTTTACGAGTCAAAGCGCAGCGGCAGTCCAAATTTCGTGTCCGCGCATATAACCGTTGCCCTTTATGTGGACGCGCTCGAGCATTTTATCGCCGGTTTCGCATGTGTCGTATCTGTCTGCGAACCCATGCCCTTAAGGGCCAGATTCCTGGTATGACGAAGGCCAGTTGGTAGGAAAGAGATGTATGCAAACTGACCCTATTGCAGATCTATTAACCTGTGTGCGTAACGCCCTCCGGGCCCGTAAGGAATATGTCTCGATTCCTCGATCACGTGTGAAGGAAGCCGTCGTGCGTATCTTGGTGGCGGAGGGGTTCATCCTGGATTATCGTGTTGTTGAAAAAAATGGATTCCCGCACCTCAAGCTTGGACTCAAGTATGATGCCGCCGGCCAGCCGGCGCTGCGCGGGCTGAAGCGCGTCAGTAAGCCGAGCCTACGAACCTACGTGAAGGCGGATGCTATTCCGACTGTACGGAACAGCCTTGGCGTGAATATTCTTTCCACCTCTCGAGGCGTGCTCGCTGACCGTGAAGCCCGTCATCTTCATGTTGGTGGAGAAGTCTTATGCAGTGTGTGGTAGAGCAGAACGCCAATACCGCAAATAAGGAAATAACTCATGTCTGGTCTTGGGCACAAGCCGGTTGCCATACCCGATAAAGTGAAAGTCGTACATGATCTGGAGACCCTGACCGCAGAAGGGCCGAAGGGCAAACTGCAGGTGGCCGTAGATCCAGTACTGGCAGTAGAAATCGCCGATGGCGCGGTGGCGTTGAGTCGGGCCGACGAATCACGTCGCTCCAAAGAGCTCCTGGGATTAACGCGTCGGCTCATCGCCAATGCACTCCAGGGCGTTTCTGTCGGGTTCTCCAGGATCTTGGAGATTAATGGAGTCGGGTATCGAGCGGATACGGCAAAGAATATTATACAGCTGAGCCTCGGGTTTTCTCATCCTATCTTCTTTCAGCTCCCGACCGGGGTGAGTGTACAAGTTGACCGTCAGACGCGCATTACGATTGAAGGCATTGATAAGCAGCTTGTCGGGGAGGTGGCGGCATCCATTCGTCGGCTGCGTCCGCCGGAGCCCTATAAGGGGAAAGGGATTCGATACGCCGATGAAAAAGTACGCAGAAAAGCCGGAAAGACGGCTGCGAGCGCTGGTGCAGGAGGATAAGAATATATGGCAGGGATGAACCCTCGCAAGCGGAGCCGTTTACTCCGTCAAAGGCGTATCCGGAGACAGGTCCGGGGGACAGACTCACGGCCACGCCTCTGCGTGTATCGTAGTAATAAGCACCTCTACGCCCAGGTTATTTCGGATGAGAGTGGCCGCGCGCTGGCCGCAGTGTCCACTCTATCTGCTGAACTCAAAGACAGTATCAAAGCGAAAACAGCAACAGTCTCTGCTGCAAAAGAAGTGGGACAGCTCATTGCCAAAAAATGCCAAGAGCGAGGCATACATACGGTTGTATTTGATCGCAATGGGTTTCTCTTTCATGGCCGGATCCGTGCAGTTGCTGAGGCTGCGCTGGAGGCTGGTTTGCAATTCTAAGGAGGCGGATAGTGAGTCCAGACGACGATCAGATTAATCCGGATGATCTCGATCTTCAGGAGAGAGTTGTTCACATTAACCGCGTGAGTAAAGTGGTCAAAGGGGGCCGCCGCTTCAGTTTTAGTGCCGTCGTAGTGGCTGGAGATGGAGCGGGGCACGTTGGATATGGGTTAGGAAAAGCACACGAGGTGCCTGAGGCGATCCGCAAGGGTGCTGAACAGGCGAAAAAATCACTGATCCGAGTTCCACTCGTAGAGGATACCTTGCCCTACGCGGTGATCGGGAAACATGGTGCCGGGAAAGTATTGCTCAAGCCGGCCTCCCCTGGAACTGGCCTGATTGCGGGAGGGGGCGTTCGGATTGTGATGGAACTTGCCGGAGTGCGGAATGCGCTTACCAAATGTCTTGGATCTACCAATCCGCATAATTCAGTGAAGGCTACGCTGGCTGCGCTCCAAAGTCTGGATGGTCCCGAGCAAGTTGCACGGCGAAGAGGGAAGAGTCTCGCCGAGATGAAAGGGTAGGTCATGGCAGACGATGGGCAGGGAAAAGTCTTAGCCATTACGCTCAAGCGGAGTGGCATTGGCGGGACTCGACGGCAGCGGGAAACCCTGCGTGGTCTTGGTCTGACTCGGCTTGGGAAAACCGTGCTCCGCCACGACTCACCCTCGCTACAGGGGATGATTCAGCGGGTGCTCCATCTGATTGAGGTAGAGAAACATGGATCTTAGTAATCTCAAGCCCGCCGCCGGGGCGATGAAAAAACGGAAAAGGCTGGGCCGCGGCCTCGGCTCTGGACTTGGCAAAACTGCAGGCAGGGGGCATAAAGGCAGCGGAGCGCGTGCCGGAGGGAGTATTCCACCCGGGTATGAAGGGGGGCAAATGCCGCTCTCCCGCAGGCTGCCAAAGCGTGGGTTTCATAACCCCTTCCGAGAGGAATATTCTATCATCAACCTTGGTAGCCTTGAACGCTTTGAGACGGGGGCGGTCATTGACCCTGAGGTTTTCCGCAGCACAGGACTTGTTCGTGGACGGAAGAAGAAAGTGAAAATTTTGGCTAACGGTACATTGACTAAAGCGCTGACGATAAAAGCACACGCTTTTCAGTGCTCAGGCCCGTGAAAAAATTACCGCTCTTGGAGGGACGGCTGAGGTCGGCTAGCCATGCTCGAAGGGCTACAAAATGTGGCGAAGGTTTCCGATCTACGCCGCCGTCTCCTTTTTACGTTCGCCATACTCGCGATCTACCGTGTGGGTGTCGCGATTCCGACTCCGGGCATTGATGGAGAGGCCTTATCCGCCTTCTTTGAACAGGCGGCCAGCACCGTATTTGGCATGGTCAACCTCTTCTCTGGCGGGGCGCTCGAGCGGTTCTCCATATTCGCACTGGGCATTATGCCCTATATCAGTGCCTCAATTATTTTTCAGCTCCTTACCGTGGTTCTTCCTACGCTTGAACGCTTGTCAAAAGAAGGCGAACAGGGCCGCCGGAAGATCACACAGTACACGCGCTATAGCACGGTTGGATTAGCACTGCTTCAGGGCCTCTTCATTAGTATTGGGCTTGAGCAGATCCAGGCACCGGGCGGGAGCTCGGTCGTCTTTAACCCCGGCTGGGAATTCCGCCTGATGACGATGATTACTCTTGCTGCCGGAACTGCTTTCATCATGTGGCTGGGTGAGCAGATTACCGAACGTGGAGTTGGAAACGGTATCTCGCTGATTATCTTTGCTGGGATCGTTTCTAGTATTCCGTCGGCTGTAACGGCGACCACGGAGTTTGTTCGAGAAGGGGAGCTCGGTATTCTTTTGCTCCTCGTGCTGCTGGTGGGCATGGCTGCCTTAGTTGCGGCAGTGATCTTTATGGAACGTGGGCAGCGCCGGATTCCTGTGCAATATGCGAAACGTGTTGTTGGCAGGCGGGTCTATGGCGGTCAGAGTTCGCATCTCCCGCTCAAAGTGAATACGGCCGGAGTCATCCCGCCGATTTTTGCTTCTTCAGTCTTGATTTTTCCGGCTACGATTGCCGGTTTTGCCGAACATCCGTGGGCGCAGACAGTTGCAAACCTGCTGACTCCGGGTAGTTCGGTCTATAATCTCAGTTATGTCGCGATGATTATCTTCTTTTGTTATTTCTATACTGCAGTGGTGTTCAATCCGGTCGATGTTGCCGACAATATGAAAAAAAATGGCGGATTCATACCAGGCATCCGTCCTGGGCAGCGGACGGCAGACTATATTGACCGTGTCCTCAGTAGAATTACTTTGGCTGGGGCTATTTACGTTGCGATTGTTTGTGTTTTGCCCAACCTTCTGGTTGGAGCCTTTAATGTGCCGTTTTTCTTTGGTGGGACTGCACTGCTGATCGTTGTTGGGGTTGCGCTGGATACCGTGGCCCAGATTGAAACCCAGCTGATTATGCGAAACTATGAAGGCTTCATGAAGCGTGGCCGCCTGAGAGGACGACGCGGATAGGGTAAAAAGAGTGGACGAAGGAGTAGAGAATTTACTCTGTGAGAAACGGCTATGATTTTCCGGTTTGATTTCTTCCTTCGATGATCTTTATTAAGTCTCTTGAAGAGATAGAAATAATGCGGGCTGCCAATCGCATTGTTTCCGAGATTCTTGCAGAACTGCGACTACAGGTCCGTCCGGGGACCACGACTGGTGAAGTTGATAGAATAGCAGCCGAATATATTCGGCAACGAGGAGCAAAATCTGCGTTTCAGGGGTATACCATCCGGAACGGCTCAGTCCCTTTTCCTGCGACAATCTGTATTTCGCTCAATAACGAAATCGTCCATGGTATCCCGTCTCCACATCGGAGCATCAAAGATGGGGATATTGTCAGCTTGGATTTTGGTGTAGTGTATAGAGGCTTTTATGGTGACGCTGCCGTGTCTTTTGCGGTTGGGAAAGTTGATCGTTCCGTCCAGCAGCTACTAGAAACAACCTCGATGGCTCTTGAAATAGGGATGAAGCATGCCTGCGTAGGAAATCGTTTGGGTGACATCTCTGCCGCAGTCCAAGAGTGTGTCGAGAGGGCCGGGTTTTCCGTTGTCCGAGAGTTTGTCGGCCATGGGGTAGGACGGAGATTACACGAAGATCCACCTGTCCCAAATTATGGGACACGGAATCGTGGAGTCCGCCTCCGCGAAGGAATGGTTATCGCCATTGAACCTATGGTCAATATGGGCGGGGCAGAGGTTGCGATGTTAGATGATGGATGGACTGCCGTAACAAAAGATGGCAGCATCTCCGCCCATTTTGAACACTCGGTTGCCATTACTGCTGACGGCCCAGCCGTTTTAAGTCGGATTTAGGGCTGCAGGTCATGACAGTGCGGGATTGCTGGTCGAGAAAGAGAATGAGGTTCCTATGAAAGTTCGCGCTTCAGTGAAAACGATGTGTCGGAAGTGTAAAATCATTCGGCGCAAGGGGATTATTCGTATCATTTGCGAAAACCCTCGTCATAAACAGCGGCAGGGCTAAAGGTAAGCCCTCCCAAACTGAGTGAAGAAGACGGAGAAATAGTATGGCGCGTATTGCCGGGATAGAATTGCCGCGCAATAAGAAGATTGGTATCGGCCTTACCTATATCTATGGGATTGGGAGGCTGACTGCTCTCAAAATTTTAGCGGAAGCTGGAGTGGGCGAAGACACCAATTCGGATGTGCTGGCCGACGATGAGATCGCAGACATACGGCGTGCGATCGACCAGGGGTATCGGGTCGAAGGTGACCTGCGGCGGGAGGTGGCTGGTCACATTAAGCACTATATTGAGGTTGGTGCGTACCGGGGATTGCGGCATCGACGCAACCTGCCAGTCCGAGGCCAGAAGACAAAAAACAACTCCCGAACCAGGAAAGGGCCTCGCCGCACAGCCGTGGTGAGGAAGGTCGCACCTACACCGAAGTAGTTCGTGGCAGAGCTGAGGAGAGACGCATGGCAAGAGCTGCTGACCGCGCTACAGCGCGGAAGAAAAAGATTCGAAGGAACGTCCCCGAAGGTGTCGTGAATATTCATTCGACTTTCAATAATACGATCGTGACGATTGCTGACCCGAAAGGAAATGTTGTTGCGTGGGCCAGTGCGGGTAGTGTTGGATTTAAAGGGTCACGCAAAGGGACGCCATTTGCAGCACAAATGGCAGCAGAAAGCGCGGCACGTAAGGCTGTCGATTCAGGTATGCGCTCGGTTCAGGTGCATGTGAAGGGGCCTGGAGCAGGGAGAGAATCTGCCCTGCGTGCCCTCCAATCAGCTGGATTTGCGGTCAGCCTCATTCGAGATGTGACGCCCATCCCTCATAATGGCTGTCGACCTCCAAAGCGTCGTCGTGTTTAACAGAGGAGAGGGAGTGGAGGTCATCAGACCAATGCAAGGATCTGGAGGTTTTTGTGGCACGATATAGAGGGCCGGCTTGTCGCCTGTGCCGCCGGGAGGGACTCAAACTCTTCCTCAAAGGCGAACGGTGTTATACCGATAAATGTGGGATCGAGAGACGGGGCTATCCGCCTGGACAGCATGGTCAGGCACGGGGCCGGAAGCCGACAGAGTATCATGTCCAGTTACGAGAAAAGCAAAAACTGAAGCGTATGTACGGTACTCTCGAAGGCCCCTTCCGTCGACTCTTTGCGCGTGCGGAGCGTGGACGCGGGATCACCGGTGAAAATCTTCTCGTGCTTCTAGAGAGTCGGCTTGATAATATGGTATATCGTATGGGATTCGCTACCTCACGTTCAGAAGCTCGCCAGCTTGTCCGACATGGTCATTTCCTTGTTAACGGACGACGGGTGACGATCCCCTCGTACTCTGTGAAAGCCGGAGATGAGATCCAGGTCCGTGAGGCGAGTCGAAAAATTGCTCGGATCCAAGAATCCGCTGAACTCGCGCAGCGGCGTGGAGTTCCGGAATGGCTTGAGGTCCAAATGGACTCGTTTTCTGGACGTGTCCGTGCGTTGCCCGAACGGTCCGAAATTACTTTGCCTATCAATGAACAATTGATCGTAGAGTTGTACTCAAAAGTCTAACGTAGCAAAGCGACGTGTAGAGCAGGGTGGGGTACGGATGCAAGACGAAAGAGGGAGCAGCATGCAGGAGAGTTGGCGTGACCTCGTGAAGCCCAAGATACTCGATGTTGAAGAAAAAACCTTGACTTCAACATACGGCCGTTTCATTGGGGAACCCTTTGAGCGGGGATTCGGCTTGACTTTAGGCAATACGTTGCGGCGGGTCTTGTTATCCTCGCTATCCGGGGCGGCCATTACCAAGGTGCGCATTCAAGATGTCGTCCATGAATTTTCTACCATTCCTGGAATGACAGAAGATGTCACCGACCTGTTACTCAACCTGAAAGAAATCCGATTTCGGTTCCACGACGGCGATACGGCAACGGCGACCCTCAAGGTCCGTGGGGCCAAGAGTGTTTCTGCCGGCGACTTCTCTGTCGGCCCCCAGGTCGATATTATCAACCCCGAAGCCCATGTTGCCCAGCTGGGGAAAGATGCGCAACTTGACCTCGAAGCAGAGGTGAGTACAGGTCGCGGATATGTCATCGCTGAGCGGCATAAATCTGAAGAGGATCCCATTGGAACGATCCCACTAGATGCGGCATTTTCTCCTGTCCGTAAGGTCAATGTGACGGTGACCAGTGCACGTGTAGGACAACGGACCGATTTTGAGCATCTTTCGCTAGAGGTGTGGACCGATGGGAGCATAGGTCCTAAAGAGGCCGTCGCTTCTGCTGCCCGAATTGTCCAGGATCAGCTAACGATCTTTTCGGGTCCAGCAGAAGAAGGGGAAGGCTCTGAGGATCGGGACAGGCAAGAAGAACAGCCCCTGCCGAATGAAAATCTGTTTCGTCCCATCGAAGATCTCAATCTCTCGGTCCGTTCTGCCAACTGTTTACAAAGCGCTGACCTGCGTTACATCGGAGAACTCATTGTCAAGACTGAACCAGAATTGCTGAAGACGAAGAATTTCGGCCGAAAATCTCTGAACGAGATTAAGGACCTCTTGCACGAGATGGAGCTGGAGCTTGGCATGCATCTGGACGAACCTCCCACTCGCGAGGAGCTGGACAGAATGCGAGCCTCCCGTGAGGGGAATCCGGCATAAATAAGGGACGAAACAAGGGGAAGTGGGACATGCGACATCTCAAAACAGGGCGGAAACTGAACCGGACAGCGGCACATAGAAAAGCTCTCATGCGCAATTTAGTTAAAGCACTGCTGCTGCGTGAACAAATCCAGACGACTGATGCGAAAGCGAAAGAGCTGCGCAGATGGGCAGACCGCATGGTGACCTTAGGCAAAAAGAATTCTGTCCATGCGCGGCGTTTGGCCTTTTCGTATCTCGGGAGCCGCCGGCTCGTCCAGCGCTTGTTTGACGAGGTGGCTCCTCGCTTTCAGAGTCGTTCTGGAGGGTATACGCGTGTACTCAAGATAGGGCCACGTCGAGGGGATGCCGCTCCTATTTCTCTTGTTGAATTTACCGAACGTAAGGCCGACCCATCGACTGTGGCGGGACGTGCTGCGAACTCATAGGCGTGGCAGTGGCGTCTGGCGGTAGCAAGGAAAACGGCAGGAATCAATTCGGATTGGAAAACAAAGGGGGAGCATCGCTCCCCCTTTGTCATATGAGGAATAGACAGGGAGGATGGCTATGCCAGAGCAACACTACGCCTTCCATTTTAATCTCTCCGAAGGATGTATCTTGTTCCTGAGTGCCCTGACCAGTTTCTTCCTTGTTTTTGCTTTTGGGGTATACATTGGAAAAGAAGTGCAAGCGTACAAGACTGCGCAGGAGACGCGTACGGTCCGTTTTCCCATCCACGCTTCTGAAGATGTAGCTCGGACCCGCGCTTCCCCACCATCTCTCCCTCTTGTCGAGGAACACCTCTTACAGCGGGCATCCCCGCCACACGGCCTCTCTCCGCATCCTGTCCCTGCGCCGACGGCCTCCCCAGCAACTCGGCTGAGAGAGAACGCACCTGCGGCCACGCAGCCTGTGGTATCCAAGAGTACGGCCAAACCGGAGATTCGGAAAGCACAGGGACCGGGCTCGGGAAGCTGGAGCATCCAGGTCCACGTCACGAAAAAGCGGCACACGGCTCAATATATGGCAGCCGAGCTGCGCAGACAAGGACACGCGGCAGCAGTGAACACGATTACCCGCAATGGCGAAGTCTGGTATCGCATACGCGTGGGGACATTCACGCAAACAGAGGCGCAGCTTGTGGCATCTCGCTTCCGACGAGAAGGAAAATTCACTCAGGCATTTCTCGTCTCAGATTAAGATACGGTTGGTACAGTGATGACCTTCAAAGATGCCATTATTCGCGTGACAGCTGGTCTTGATCTCACCGAAGAAGAGATGCATCAGACCATTGCAGATCTGATGGACGGACAAGCGACGCCAGCTCAGATTGGGTCTTTGTTGACTGCGCTGCATATCAAAGGCGAAACGGTTGCTGAGATCTCTGGAGCAGCCCTTGCCATGCGATCGATGGCGACACGAGTTCGTCCGGGACGGGCAGTAGTCGATACCTGTGGCACTGGTGGTGATGGCTGTCACACGTTTAATATTTCGACCTGTTCCGCCTTTGTTGTTGCCGCAGCGGGTCTGTGTGTGGCTAAGCATGGCAATCGGGCGATGTCTGGGAGCGTCGGAGGAGCGGATGTTCTGGAAACGCTCGGGGCGCGCATCGAGCTGTCTCCAGAGCGGGTGGAACACTGCATGCGCGAGATTGGGTTCGGATTCTTATTCGCAC
Source organism: Binatia bacterium (assembly GCA_963666315.2). Lineage (GTDB taxonomy): Bacteria > Desulfobacterota > Binatia > Bin18 > Bin18 > Bin18. The sequence goes on along the minus strand of CAXXHG010000010.1, from coordinate 123,364 downwards.
CGGCTTTTCATCGGGCTATGCGCCATGCGGTTGGGCCGCGTCGGGAAATCGGAATACGGACGGTGTTCAATATTCTTGGACCGCTGACGAATCCGGCTGGGGCGCGCTATCAACTCGTCGGGGTATTTGACCAGCGCTGGGTGCAGCCGTTGGCTGAAGCGCTGGGTCGATTGGGAAGCACGCATGCCTTGGTGGTCCATGGGGAGGACGGGCTAGACGAAATTTCTCTTACCGGCCCAACCGCCATTGCGGAGTGGGGCCCTCAAGGAGTTCAGTCGTTCAGCGTCGATCCGGAAGACTTTGGCTTCCCGCGCTGCCAGTTGTCAGAGTTGCAGGTCTCGAGTGCTCAGGAGTCGGCTGACATCATTCGATCCGTATTAGCGGGAGCGCCGGGGCCTCACCGGGACATCGTTCTGCTCAATGCTGGAGCAGCTCTCTACGCTGGAGACGCTGTAGAGTCATTGCTGGCGGGAGTGCAACTTGCTGAGAAAACGGTTGATAGCGGAGCTGCTGCGCGGACGCTGGAACGCTTGATTCCGTTAACGCATGCGGAAACAGTATGATTCTTGACGATATTGTTGCTGCTAAGCGAGAAGAAGTCGCCGTCCAAAAAAAAACGCTATCACGTGCCCAACTGCAGGATCTGGCACTGTTCCATGCGCCTGTTCCAGGCTTTCTGAGCGCACTGCAATCCTGCTCTGGTCGTGCGATTATTGCTGAGGTGAAAAAGGCATCTCCCTCCAAAGGTGTCATCCGCGAAGATTTTGACCCGCTTGCCCTGGCGAAAATATATGCCGCGTCAGGCGCAGCGGCGATCTCGGTTCTCACGGAAAAGAAGTTTTTCCAGGGCAGCCTCGAGTCCCTCCAAAAGATCCGCCAGCACGTGACGTTGCCGTTGCTCCGAAAAGACTTTGTGTTTGATGACTACCAAGTCTATGAAGCGCGCGCGTTTGGGGCGAGTGCGATACTGCTCATTGTGGCCATACTCGAAAATGCCCAGATACAAGAATTGAGCGGCCTCGCAAAAACACTCGATCTTGATTGTCTGGTGGAAGTGCATGACGAGCAAGAGTTGGCACGAGCGCTCGCCTGTGGGGTGCAGTTGCTCGGTATCAATAATCGTGACTTGTGGACGTTTCGCACGACTATTGAAACGAGCGAACGACTAGTCAGGGGACTGCCGCCAGATGTGTGTGTTGTTTCCGAGAGTGGGCTTTCAACCACAGACCAATTAGATCGGCTAGAGGCACAGGGCGTCCGGGCTTTTCTCATTGGTGAGACCTTCATGGCTGCCCCGGATCCTGGAGTCCCACTGCGGAGCTTGTTGGGCCGGGTCTCCTAAATGCGCCATGTCCATACGCGTGAAAATATGTGGCGTGACCAGCGTCGCTGATGCCCAGTACGCCGTCCAGGCTGGGGCCGACCTCATTGGACTGAATTTCTATCCGCGGAGTCCGCGTGCAGTTGCTGAGACGACAGCCCAAGAGATTCGAGCTGCCCTGCCCGGTCATGTGCTGTGCGTTGGCGTTTTTGTAAACGCCGCGCGTACACAGATTGCCGCTCTCGTCGAATCCCTGGAGCTGGACGCCATCCAGTTTCACGGCGATGAGGATACGACTGCCCTGGAGGGATGGTCCGTACAGACTATCCAGGCCGTGCGTGTACCGCAGCATGAGTCACTGGCCGGACTTTTAGAACGTGTGGCACGCTCTCAGGCGGACTATGTCCTGCTTGACACGTATAGACCGGGCCGATACGGAGGAACGGGCAAAACGTTTGCCTGGGAACAGGCGGCATCTTTGCCCGTCCCATTTCTTGAGCGCATAATTCTAGCAGGTGGATTAACGCCCGAGAATGTTGCTGAGGCGGTCCGAACTGTGAGGCCGTGGGCGATCGATGTTGCCAGCGGTGTTGAATTTGCACCAGGGCGCAAAGACATAGAAAAACTACATACTTTCATCCACAATGCCAAGACTGCCGGATAAACACGGACATTTTGGGGCATATGGGGGCCGCTATGTTGCGGAAACCCTTATGCCAGCCTTGATCGAGCTCGAAGAGGTCTATCGGCAATGCCGGCGGGATCCTGTCTTTAGACGCGCGTTGCGAGACTTGCAACATGAGTATGTAGGCCGACCGACCCCGCTCACGTATGCCGTACGACTGACCGAACGTCTTGGCGGAGCAAAGGTCTATTTAAAACGCGAAGATTTGTGCCACACCGGAGCGCATAAGATCAATAACACGATAGGCCAAGCGCTCTTAGCAAAACGTATGGGGAAACACCGCTTGATCGCTGAAACTGGGGCTGGGCAGCACGGAGTAGCAACGGCGACTGTTGCTGCGCTGCTCGGGTTTGAGTGCGAAGTCTTTATGGGCAGTGAAGATATCGTTCGTCAAGCGCCGAACGTCTTTCGGATGCGGTTGTTAGGGGCAACACTGCGCGAGGTAAAAAGTGGCAGTCAGACTCTGAAAGATGCCATGAATGAGGCATTGCGTGACTGGATCACCCAGGTCCAGGATACTTTCTACGTTATTGGAACAGTGGCCGGCCCTCACCCCTATCCGATGCTTGTACGAGACTTCCAATCTGTCATCGGCCACGAGGCAAAAAGGCAAATCCGGCAAAAGGAAGGACGTCTTCCTGACTATCTTATCGCGTGTGTTGGTGGGGGCAGTAACGCGATGGGCTTGTTTAGCCCGTTTTTGACGGACCCAACGGTACGGATGATAGGTGTAGAAGGCGGAGGATTGGGAGAAGGACAAAACGCGGCGTCGATCACCAATGGTCAGATCGGTGTCCTGCACGGCAGTAAGACGTATCTACTGCAGGATGAGACGGGACTTATTGCGGCAACCCACTCTCTTGCCCCTGGGTTGGACTACCCCGGCGTCGGGCCGGAACTGAGCTATTGGAACGACCAACAGCGGATTCAGTATGTCGCGGTCCAAGATACGCAGGCGGTTGAAGGCATGCAGCTTTTGGCTGAGACCGAGGGGATTATTCCTGCTCTAGAAAGTGCCCATGCCGTGACGTATGCGGTGACCCTCGTGCCTCAACTACCCTCGGATACTATTGTGGTGATCAATATTTCTGGCCGCGGTGATAAGGATTTGCAAAGCGTAGCCCACTTCCTCGGGGAATCCGGCGTATGACGAGAATTTCTCAGACCTTTAGCGCTTTACGGGCACGTGGTGAGGTGGCGCTTATCCCTTTCATTACTGCCGGTGATCCGGATATTCAAACGACCTTTGCGCTCGTCCAGGAGATGGTGCGTCAGGGCGCAGATATAATCGAGCTTGGGGTACCCTTTTCCGATCCGATGGCTGACGGCCCGACGCTGCAGCGGGCGGCGGAACGTGCCGTGCGAAATGGGACTTCTCTGTCGCATATCCTCGGTTTAGTGAGCCGACTGCGGCAGTCGCTCTCGGTCCCTATTCTTCTTATGGGATATTACAATCCGATTTTTCGGTACGGCGGAGAGCGGTTTGCCGAGGATGCTCGCCGGGCTGGGGTCGATGGGGTCTTGTGTGTGGATCTGCCACCCGAAGAAGCCGATGAGCTGAAGCGGGCAACCGACCTGCATGATCTGGACATGATTTTTCTGCTTGCGCCAACAAGTTCTCTGGCCCGAGCGCAAGCCGTACTGACTCGTGCCCGAGGATTTATCTACTATGTTGCGGTGACCGGGGTGACGGGAGCACGGACGACATTACCGGCGGACTTGGGTGATATGGTCCGCCGCATCCGCGCCATATCGCCTGTGCCGGTCGGGGTAGGATTTGGTATTTCCTCTCCTGAGCAGGCAGCCCAGGTCGCGGGAGTTGCGGATGCGGCGATTGTTGGGAGTGCGATCTCGCAGATTATTGAGCAATCCCTGGGGCAAGCTGATATGGTTGAGCGCGTCGGGGCGTTTGTTGCCCAACTTAAATCCGCTTTGCGCGGTGTGGCAACAATCTCTCTGCGTGGCGATAGACAGGCGGTGTCGTCACCACAATCCTAGTCTACGGAGAGCGAGGCATGACGGGGCAAAAACAGAAACCAGGGCAAGCGGAGACAGAAGCCATTTGGCTCAAGTGCTCTACCTGTCAAGAAATTCTTTTCCGCAAGGAAGTTGAGCGGCGGCTCTTTATCTGTCCTAAATGCGGGGCGCATCTTCGTCTGACAGTTGAACAACGGCTACTCACCATCGTTGATCGCGGCTCATTCATCGAACGCGAACGGGGGCTGAATTCAAACGACCCGCTCACGTTTACTGACAAAAAACCCTATCTCAGTCGATTGGAGAGCGCCCGTAGAGGGTCTGGACGAGAAGAAGCCGTCGTGTGTGGTGTCGCGACCATTGAGGGCCGTCGTATCGCGTTGGGTTGTTTTGATTTTACATTTCTTGGCGGCAGTATGGGGACGGTGGTTGGAGAAAAGTTGACCCGCATCGTTGAATACGCCCTTGTGGATAAGCTCCCCGTGATTTTTTTCTCTGCCTCTGGTGGGGCCCGTATGCAAGAAGGGGTCTTGTCTCTGATGCAGATGGCAAAGGTGACTATGGCGCTGGGTCGTTTGCGTGCGGCGCATCTTCCCTATCTGTCGGTGTTGACCGATCCCACCACAGGTGGGGTGGCGGCGTCGCTGGGTATGCTGGGTGATATTAATATTGCTGAACCAGGTGCTTTGATTGGTTTTGCCGGTCCACGTGTCATTGAGCAGACCATACGGGAGAAGCTCCCGCCTGGTTTTCAGCGGGCAGAGTTCCTCCTCAAGCATGGCATGGTTGACCTGATTGTTGAGCGCAAAGATTTGCGTCGAGTCATACACCAACTGCTGGGGATGCTGTGCGACCCTGTACAGCGTGCCGATTCTCAGTCGGCGGAGTCGGATCTGTCCGCCTAGCGCGATATCCCCGAAATCTGTATCTCAGTCTGTACCTCAGAAGGAAGGGATGCCGCACTACTCTGATACGCTGGCCTGGTTGTATGGCCTTGAGGTCGAGCGTATGGACCTCAAACTTGACCGTACGACTCACGCGCTGCGCCTGTGTCGCGAGCCGCATGCCCAGTTCCCTGCTATCCACATTGCCGGAACAAACGGGAAAGGATCAACTGCGGCAATGCTGCATGCCGTCCTGAGCGCAGCAGGCTACCGGGTGGGCTTGTTTACTTCTCCACATCTGATTGACTTTTGTGAGCGGATTCGGCTGGGACGGCGATACATCACCGAGCAAGAAGTGGTGGATGGCGTGGCGGCAATTCGGGCGTGCATAGCACCTTCTGCGCTGCGACTGACTCCGTTTGAAATGATGACGGTGCTGGCTTTTCGCGCCTTTGCCCAAACGCGGGTTGACCTCGCGGTGGTAGAAGTTGGTTTAGGCGGGCGGCTGGATGCCACAAATGTGCTCTCTCCACTTGTGTCTGTGATTACGAGTATTGGGCTGGATCACCAACAGTATCTTGGTCCAACGCTGTCTGATATCGCACGCGAGAAAGGCGGGATAATCAAGCCTGGGGTGCCAGTGGTCATAGGCAGGCTGGAATCCGAGAGTCTGTCGATTTTACGCCGCGCCGCCCAAGACCGCCAGAGTCCGACTCTCATATATGGTCAGGACTTTACGCTTCAGGAAGACGCGTCAGGCCGCAGCCGATATCGGGGCCAGCCGTGGCGGTTGGATGATCTGCCGGTCTCTTTGCACGGAAAGTTTCAGAGGCGGAATGCGGCTGTGGCATGTGCTGCCCTAGGATGTATCCAGGCAGTCTTCCCGGTTACGACGGCCCAGATTTCTATCGGGCTCCAATCGGTCACCTGGCCGGGCCGGCTGGATATCGTCTCTGCTCGCCCTTTTGTGATTGTCGATGGCGCGCATAATATGCAGGCCATGGAAACGTTGATGGCTGAACTCCGTCTTCTTGCCCCAGATAAACGCGTGATCTTTTTATTCGGAGTTATGCGAGACAAGGATTGGCGGGCGATGGTGCCTATTCTGGGGCGGATCGCCTCCCAGGTCGTGGTGACGGCCGTTGCACAACCCCGCGCGGAAGATCCATATACGGTCCACGCGGCTTTTTCCTCTCATTGCCCGGTTCGGGTTGTGACCGGGGCGCAGACGGCCTGCCGACAACTGCTGGCTGAAGCCGGACCGCACGATGTGATTGTTGTGTGTGGATCACTCTTCTTGGCTGGCGAAGTCTTGCCGCTTTTTTCTGACCCTCCCCTAGCCCGAGCGCAACAAGCGGCTCAAGACTCGTCCGGAACCATCTGAGAAAGCAGCGTGGGTCATGCGGCACAGTCTTTTCTTTTACTTTCTCTGCTTAGTGAACGTGCCGTGCGTGTCGGCCCAGGAGCAAGAGGAGATGCGGGTGCTGGCCGACACGTTGACCTATGAGGAGCAAGGCGAGACGGTGACTGCCGAAGGCAATGTCGTCGTCACCAAGGGACAAACCACACTGACCGCAGATACCGTCACGGTCAGGCGAACCAAGAATGAATTGATGGCGCGCGGCCATGTTGTATTAACAGACCCGCAGGGCGATGTTCAGGCTGAGGCGATGCAGCTGGAGTTGACGGACGAAACCGGTGAGATCCAGAACGGGACGGTTCATCTCCGGCGTAATCAATACACCATAACCGGGAAAAAGCTCCAGAAATTCTATGGTCAAAGTTACCATATCGAAGACGGGTCGATAACTACGTGTGAATGTGACACGATGGAGGATGCAGACTGGAGTATCGGTGCGGGAGATTTCGATCTCACCGTAGGCGGAACTGGTAAAATTCGAGGCGGGTTGTTTCGCATACGCGATGTCCCGGTGTTGTATGTGCCGTATGCACTCATTCCCGTTCGCAAGGAACGACAGACTGGTCTGCTTGCGCCCCAATACAGCTTTTCGAGTAAGCGTGGTTTCCAGTGGCAGCAGCCCTTCTACTGGGCAATGAGTAAGAGCCAGGATCTGACGCTGACGGCAGACGTGGAAACGTCCGCCCGCATCGGACTCTTAGGCGAGTACCGCTATGCTCCCAACGAGCGGACAGAGGGAGAATTCTCTGCCTCGTACTTTAATGAACGGATCCGTGGCCCAGCCTCGACAACCTCTCCCATCGATCGCTGGAGTGTAACCGGGGTGCACCGACAAGGTCTAGCGGATGACATCGATCTGTATAGTGATTTGTTTCTTGTCAGTGATGACTTCTTTTTACGCGAGATAAATATGTCATTTCATCCCAGGCTAGAGGACCGCGAGCTACGCTCGCGGCGGTTCACCGACTCACGAGTAGGGACAGTCAAGACCTGGAAGCAGGCGCAACTGCGTTCGGAGGCACGCTATTATCAAGATCTCCGCGGCGACCAGGATAATGCTTTCCAGGTGCTGCCGCAGATACATTTCCAAGGCCATCAGCGTTTTTGGCACGACCGCCTTGAAGCCGGGATTACCGTAGAAGGCAGCCATTTCTTTCGGAACCGTGGCTACTACGGACAGCGGTTCGATCTGGCCCCATGGATATCCGTACCATTCTCGCTGGGGAGGTATTTTTTTGGTTCAGTCAAAGTGACGGCGCGGGAGACTGTCTACCATATGAGTTCCCGGGCACCGGGCAGGCGGGCTCTGCCTGGCTCAGGCCGTCTGCGCCGGAACCAGGCACGAGAACTCATCCAGCTCCAGGCTGAAATCGAGACACGCTTATCGCGGGTGTATGATGTCGGCTGGGGAGGACTGCTGAAACTACAACATGTGGTTGAGCCGCATGCTTCATTTTCCTATGTGCCGCCGGTCGATCAAGACGACCTGCCTCTGTATGATGCTTTGGATCGGATTAATAAACGTAGCCTTTTCGCCTATGGCGTATCCAATCGTCTGCTCGGAAAATTCTCCCCTGTCCCTGGCACCTCGAACCAGGGGACAACTATCCGCGAACTGGCACGTTTGTCTATTACACATGCCTATGATCCAAGCCGTGGCTTGCGGGAAGGAGGAGAAGAGTTTGGGCTCAACTCAGGTGCCCCGCCTGGTGCCGACAGCGAAAAAGAGCAACATTTTTCAGATGTTGATCTTCATGCGCAGTTTCGACCACTTCCTTTTTTCACCCTTTCTGCATATACGACCTATGACTTTGAGCGTGGGGATGTGATTGCCGCGCGCATAGGTGGGTTTCTCCGCGACCCGCGACCATTGCCCGAAGTTAGTCCCTTGGTGCGTCATCTACAGCGGCGGACCAGCATCCGTGTCTCGTATCGCACCATTGCCGACCGCCTGCTCAAAGAGGTCAATGGAAGTCTCATCTTTCGCTTTAACGAATATCTGACTGCGGCCTATTTTACGCGCTACGACCTGAATGATGATTTATTTATCGGGAGCCGCTATTTCCTTCGGTTCCTCTCACCGCAAAAGTGTTGGGCGTTTGATTTTGGTATCGTGGATAAAGTCAACCCGAGCGAGGTGGAGTTTCGTTTGTCCTTATCGCTCATCGGCATTACCTCAGCGGGGAAAAATGCATTTTAATGCACTGCCCCTGAGGTACTCTCGAAGTGCGTCAGCAGAGGTCGGACCAACGACCCTTTCGGTTCTGGACCTGACCCCTGGTATTCTGGGAAACGGATAGTCATGCAAAAGACCCTTGCTGCGAAAGATCTTACAGCACAACTGTCGCGATTGCGCCGTCAGGGAAAACGGATCGTATTCACCAACGGCTGCTTTGACCTGCTGCATCCTGGTCACATATATACCCTGACCCAAGCAAAAACCTTTGGCGATATCCTTGTGGTAGGGATCAATAGCGATGCTTCGGTGAAACGGCTAAAGGGTGAGAAACGCCCGATTCTTGATCAAGCGAGCCGTTTAACCCTGCTCGCCGCTTTGGAGGCCGTTGATTACGTAACAACCTTTGACGAAGAAACACCGTTGACATTGATTCGCGCCCTGCAGCCGCATATCTTAGTCAAAGGCGGAGATTGGGGTCCCGAGACTATAATTGGAAGAGAGATCGTTGAAAAAAACGGTGGACGGGTCGTTGCCGTGCGCTACCAGGACGGCTTTTCAAGCACAGATCTGATTGAACGTATCATCGCAATATCTCAAGAATAAATGTACGGTTTGGCCGTGTTGCAGCAGTTCACAGCCTGTGGTACACACAGGGGTTTCCCAGAGTGCAAGAGGGCAAGAGTGATGGAGGAGTTTCGTGGCCAAAAGATGTGAAATTTGTGGAAAAGGCCCGTCCGTGGGCAATAATGTCAGTCACGCCAACAATAAGACCCGGCGCCGTTGGTTGCCCAACCTGCAACGGGTGAAAGCCAAGGTGGATGGAACGGTTCGGCGTCTGCGTGTCTGCACGCGCTGTATCCGTTCGGGCAAAATAGTCAAGGCGGCGTGAAGCGCAGGCGGTCACCCCTGGCCCCAGCCTACCCCTGCGAGAGCTGTCCGGAGTGCAACGATCCCTTCAGTGCTTCATCCTCGACACTTTCACCACGCCGCGGACGCGCTCCAGGTTGCGCATGACGCGCTGCAGATCGTCGGAGCTGGAGACTAAAATTTCAAACATATTGAGGGCACGTTCGTCGGTTAAGGTCCGAACATTAGCGCTGGCGATATTGAGCCCTGTGGTGCTGATGGCCTTGCTCATACTGGCCAGGAGACCGGGGCGGTCTTCGGAGAGAACCTCAATTTTGACCGGACGGGTGTAGTCCGTTGCCGCATCCCAACTGACAGCGGTATGCCGCTGAGGATCGCTCTCATGCAGGCGCTGGCAGGCAATTGTATGCACGGTGACACCTTTCCCTCGGGTAATCACTCCGAGAATGCGTTCTCCCGGCAAGGGGTTACAACAGCGGCCAAACCGAATCAGCACGTTCCCTATCCCGCCAACCTTAACGCCGCTTGAGTCTCCCTCTGGCGGCTCATGGCGAATTTTTTCCAGCTCGATTTCATCCGGGGTGAGGCCCGGAATTTCGGCGGGCTGTGGAACCAGATGGGCAAGGACCTGGCCCAGAGTCACCTGGCCGTAGCCCACAGCGGCAAAGAGGGTTTCTTCATCGTCAAACCCGAGCGCTTCAAGGACGGAGGCGATTTTGTGCTGCTTGCGCAGGGAGGACAGGGTCGCGTGAGAGCGAGCCAACTCACGTCCAAGCAGCTCTTGTCCTAACGCTACGCTACGCTCGCGCTGTTCTTCTTTGAGCCAGTGGCGGACGCGGGCTTTGGCTTTAGGAGTTTTGACGATTTTCAGCCAGTCTTTGCTCGGCGACTGCTGCTTGGTCGTGATGATTTCAATGACATCTCCATTTTTGAGCTGATAGCGTAGCGGAACTTGGCGCCCATTCACCCGTGCTCCAGTACAGTGATTGCCGACTTCAGAATGCACCCGGTAGGCAAAATCGATCACTGATGCCCCACGCGGAAAACGATTCAGATCGCCTTGGGGGGTGAAGGCGTAGACTTCTTCGGTAAAGAGGTCTTCTTTAATCGTGTGTAGGAATTCTTTCGGGTCTTGGATTTGTTGTTGTAATTCGACGAGTTGACGCAGCCAGGTGAAACGCTGCGCCTCTTCCTTGCCTTGACCTTCTTTATACGACCAGTGCGCGGCCACGCCTTCTTCGGCAACAACGTGCATCTCCCGGGTCCGGATCTGTATCTCGATGCGCTCCCCATGCGGCCCAATCACTGTCGTGTGTAGTGACTGGTACATATTCGCCTTGGGCAGGGCGATATAGTCCTTAAACCGGCCGGGTATGGGCCGCCAGTGACTGTGGATGCTGCCGAGGGCTTGATAGCATTCTCGTACAGACGGAACGACGATGCGAAAGCCGACCAAGTCATAGATCTGGCCGAAGACCAGATTTTGTGACTGCATCTTTTGGTAAATCGAGTAGAAATGTTTGGGCCGGCCAGATACCTGGGCTGAAATGTCTGCCTCGATAAATATTTTTTGGAGGATGCCGATTACTGCGGCAATATAATTTTTTCGCTCACTCTTTTTCTTGGCAATATTACGTTTCAGACTGGAATACACCTTGGGATAGAGATAGCGCAGCGAGTTATCTTCTAACTCGCTTTTCATCCAGTAGATGCCCAGGCGATGGGCGAGAGGTGCATAGATTTCCAAGGTCTCAGACGCAATCTCACGCTGTTTATCCTCACTCAGATGGGACAGCGTCCGCATGTTATGGGCGCGATCCGCTAACTTGACCAGAATAACACGGATGTCTCGGGCCATAGCGAAAATCATTTTGCGGAAATTTTCAGCCTGGTGCTCTTCACGCGTGGTGAAATTGATCTGACTGATCTTGGTGACCCCGTCGACCAGAGCGGCGACTTCCTCGCCAAAGTGCTGCGTAATTTGATCCAGCGTGGTTAAGGTGTCTTCAACCGTGTCATGCAGTAAGCTGGTGACCACACTCGGGACATCCAACTTCATGTCGGTAATAATTTCAGCGACTCCAACCGGGTGGATAAAATAGGGCTCTCCTGAGCGGCGTTTTTGGCCCTGGTGGACCCGCTCTGAGAACGCATACGCATTGATGATGAGGTCGGTATTGGCCTCAGGATGATAGGACTGAATTCTGGAAACAAGCTGATCCAGGTTCATGAGCAGCTTCCTGTTTTTGCCCTTACGTGTTGAGAAGAACCCCAGCACTGCGCTTGTGACACATCCAGACGTGAGAGGCGTGTTCGCTCAGCGCTGAGAATAGCCTGTAAGGACGCGACGCCGGATTTGACTTCGTCATTGATGACACAATAGTCGTAGCGGGATAATTCTCGTACCTCTTCCCGTGCACGACGGATACGTTGTGTAATCTCCCCTTCGTGGTCAGTGCCGCGTCCACGTAAGCGCGATTCTAACTCCCGCCAAGAGGGCGGCAGGATAAAAGCAGACACGGCCTCTGGATACGCGACCTTGAGCTGGGCAGCGCCTTGGACATCGATATCAAGCAGGAGGTCCTGTCCGCTGGTGAGGGCGGCATCGATCGTGGCGCGGGCAGTCCCGTAGTAGGCGCTATGAACTTTTGCCCATTCTGCGAATGCGTTATTCTTGCGGAGCGTCAGAAAAATCTCTTCGCTCACAAAGTGATAATCGTGCCCCTCGACTTCTCCTGCGCGACACGCACGAGTCGTGTGTGAGATCGACCAGCGTAGGTTGTCATTCTTGGCGATGAGTTGACGCGCCAGCGTAGTTTTCCCGGCTCCGGACGGGGCCGACAATATGAGGAGAATCCCACGACGGGGAAAAATGAAGCGGTGATCGTCGTCTGACATACGTTATTCTATATTGTGCACTTGTTCGCGTATTTTTTCCACCTCTTCTTTCGCCTGTACCACCAGATGTCGAATGGACGCATCATCCGCCTTTGCCCCCATCGTGTTGACTTCCCGTTGCATCTCCTGCAGCAGGAAATCCATCCGTTTGCCGACCGACTCCTCAAGTTGGAAGAGATCGGAAAATGCGTGCAGGTGGCTCTGCAACCGTACTAGCTCTTCCGTGATATCACTTTTCTGTACCAGGCTGGCTACTTCCTGCAAGACGCGACTGCGGTCAGTTTCGAGGTGAGGTAAAAGCGGCATGATCCTGTCCGTCAACTTCTGGTGCATAAGCTGTCGGCTTTGTCCGGTCCGGCGCTGCACGCTACGACGCAATTTTTCGAGCGCAGAAATACGCCCGCGTAGATCACGCTGGAGAAATCTGCCTTCGCGGCGGCGTTGACGTACGAGAGCCGTCAGCGCCCGCTGGAGTGCCTTCTTCGACGTGCTGACCTCGACTGGAGAAGGCTGCTGAGATTCCGCCACTTGGAAAAGCTCCGGTCGAGTAGCGAAAAATTGAAGATCGAGTTCACCGCTGACCCCCAGCTCATTTTGCAAGCGGCTGACCGCCTGGGCATAGGCACGGGCAAGCTCCATATTGAGATGAACCGTATAGGAGCGAGAGGCACGCCCCGAGAGCGAGAGAAAAACCTCGATCCGCCCCCGTTTGAGCTGAGCAGCAATAAGGGCACGGAACTCGTCCTCCCAGGGCAAAAACCCGCGGGGCAGGTGGAGCTTCACTTCGAGGAAACGATGGTTCACTGCACGAATATCGACCGCCACGCGCCCACCCGGTAAGGCGCTACTACCGTTGCCAAAACCGGTCATGCTTCTCATTGGCTGTGTGTCCTCAGGATAGTTTTGAGTTCTTTGGGGCCGACTGTCGCTGTCCCGACCTTGCCGACTACGATCCCTGCGGCGTGATTTGCCAGCATAGTTGCTAGTTCGAGTGACGCCCCGGCGCCTAGGGCTAAAGCGCATACGGCAATGACGGTGTCGCCTGCGCCCGTCACATCAAACACCTCGTGAGCCGTGGTCGGAAAATGGGCCGTCCGCTGGCCTGGCTGGAATAAGCTCATGCCTTCTTCTCCACGCGAGACGAGAACGGCCTCCGTCTGCCACAGGTCGAGCAGGCGTAGACCAGCATTCCGCAGGTCGGCGGCAGTTCTGATCTCGATTTGGGTTGCCTGTCCGGCTTCGTCTGTATTCGGTTTGACCAAGCTGGCTCCGTGGTAGTGGAGGAAGTTCTGGCGTTTTGGATCAATTACGTACACGAAGCCGTGCTGAGCCCGCAGCGCGGCCAAGAGCTGGAGGAGGTCTGCATCAATGAGTCCTTTGCCATAGTCTGATACCACACAGACGTCAAAGTCGGACACGTGGCGTTGGATAAACGTCCGCAGCCGAGACCGGGTATGTGGGGTGAGATTTTCTATAGGATCCCGATCCAGGCGGACGACTTGTTGACTATGGGCAATGATGCGTGTCTTGCTAATGGTCTCGTACGGTTTGCTGGTGACAATGCCGTCGACGTGTGCCCCAGATGACCGCAACTCCGTGCGTAAGCGCTGTCCGGCTTGATCTTGACCGACAACGCCACAGACCGTCGCCCGTCCACCCAGAGCGCGGATATTCGCAATAACATTGCCTGCTCCTCCAGCGTGCAGGCTCTCGTGAGTAACACGGACAACCGGGACGGGTGCTTCGGGCGAGATGCGATTGACCTGGCCCCAAATATAACGATCAAGCATGAGATCGCCGATGACGAGTACGCGCACCTGGGCGAAGCGGGCAAGCAGGGGCGTGATTATACGCGCGGAAATCTGCTGACGAGAAGAAGCGCGCTTCACGCTGGTCCTTTACCGCGCGCCGGTAAGTAACTCATAATACAGGGCCTCATTCGCCTGGGCAGTCGCGCGAATATCAAAGCGGGCGTGTGTTGCCGCCCGGCCAGCCTGTCCCAGGGCTTTGGCCCAGTCAGGGTTGTGCACATACTGTGTGAGCGCTGTCTCTAGTGCCGCAGGGTCCTGGGGCGGGATGAGCAGGCCCGTAACCTGATCGGTAATCAGTTCAGGAATGCCGCCTACTCGGCTGGCCACAACCGGGAGTCCCGCCGCCAGGGCTTCTAGGACGGCTATCCCTAATCCTTCCCGCAGCGGGGTATGCACGAAGAAGTCTGCTGCTGCGAGATGGGCCGGGAGGTCCTGACAAAATCCGGCGAAGTGTACGCAGGAATTGAGACCAAGCGCACGTGTCTGGGTCTCCAGCGCTGAGCGGAGCGGACCAGCGCCACAGATGAGATAGTGCAGCAGTATCCCGTTTTGCGTGAGCCGTGCTGCTGCGTCGATGAGGGTCCGATGCGATTTGCGCTCGACCAGGGCTCCCACAGCCAGCACCAGTAGAGCATCCTCGGTCAGACCGTACTGCCGACGGATGCGGGCACGCCGGTCGGCATTCGGCACAAACTGTTTGCTATCGATACCACTGGGAATTAGCCGCATATGCGTATCGAGGATGTTTGCTGCCCGTAGGGCAGCGCGGAGACCGGAAGAAATAGCGACGACCATGTCAACACTTTGTATATACAGGAGGTGACTCAGCCAGCCTGGCCTAATGGGATAATCCATTCGCCGGGTCACGACACGTTTTATCGGCAGGCCGCGTACCCAGGGGCTGAGCGCGTGGGCCCTGGCGGTATGAAAATGGACCAGGTCGTAGCGCTCCTGCCGGACCATGCGCCGCAACCGCCAGCCAGCCATACCATCAAGGTGATTACGGATTGAGAGGGGTCTGGTTGCGAGCCCTGCTGCGTGCAGACGCTGGCCTAAGACGCCGTGCGGGTGAACGGCAACGTGGGAGACATGTCCAGCCTCATCGAGATACTGGGTGAGCCCCAAGACCTGGACCTCGCCCCCGCCCCACTGTCGTTCCGGATCAATGTGGAGAATACGCAGCCGACGTGTCACTGGAACTCGCAGTCTGCTCCCTCAGCTTGGCATATTTGAGGAAGACGTAGAAAGCCGATGTCACGGAAACAAAAAGACCGGGAATGCCATCGCGCAGGCAGCCGCGCAGAAAGTAAAAACTTACGAAGCGCCAGAGTGGACGTAACAGTAAGTCGATGAGCCGTCTCTGACGTTTGCGTAGAGCGAGCTCACGGGCCGAGACCTCGGTCAGGCCGTTAATTGTCCGCAGATGATCCCTCATGTCATCATACGTGTAATGATGCAGATTGCTGCGGAGTCGATCTGCGTGGCCTCGCAGCAAGACCTTCTCATGCGGATTGATGCCTCCCCAGCGGACCTTGGTCTTACGAAACAATCGCAGTCGATAGCCGGGATACCAGCCTCGCCACCACCAACGCCCCAAATAGCGCACCAGGCGCGGTACGTAGAATCCATCCACCGCAGGGTCGTCTCGTTGTAAGACGGCTTGGATCTCGTGTTGGAGGGCCGGGGTGACCTCTTCGTCGGCATCAACGTTTAACACCCACTCGTGACTCGCCTGGGATAAGGCAAAGCGTTTTTGTTCAACATAACCCGGCCACGGACGCTGAATGATCCGTGTGGGATAGCTACGGCAGATCTGGACCGTCTTATCCGTAGAAAAGGAGTCTACGACAATAATCTCATCGCACCACTTCACACTTTCAAGACAGCGGCGCATATTGCGCTCTTCGTTAAAACAGATAATGCAGCACGAGATGGGACGGCGATCCAGTCCTCCGTTTTGAGAGGCAACCGCCTGCTGGGCGGCTGTCAGCCCGGCTGGAGAGAGCGCGGAAACGGCCGGTCGCTGCTTTGCCCGCCGTTTGGCATATTCGCGGTCTTTCTGATCGCCCAGAGCCAGGATTTTTTTTATCAAGCGTCGTCGCTGGGGAGGGGAGGGAAGAGGCGAGCCCAGATAGCGGTACAGGAAGGAGAGACGTTCAGTCAGCATGGCGCGCTGACCTAGGGTGCGGTCAAGCTGGACGAGATTTTTGATGCGGCGGCGCTGAGTGATATTTACTTCGTGCTTGACGCGGTCCAGATCAACCAGACAAAAGCGCCAGGTGTGATCAGTGCTTTCTTCGACTAAGAGATTGGCATCTCGCAGGTCGCCGCTATACAGTCCGGCAGCGTGGAAAGACTGGACGAAGTCGGCCAGGCTGCCAAGAAACGTACGTCGTTGTTGGGCCGACCAGCCGACAGACTGCTCCCGCCAGTATGTTGAAAGTGGTGGGTACGGCAATGCCTCACTCACGTAGAGACTTTCCTGCACCATGCCCGCCGTGCGCTTTTCGACAACGGCGAGTGGCTGTGGAACGGAAAAACCGTATGCCTGCAGTAACCGTGCCCCGCGCCAGGACCGGCGAGCGGGAGAACCGTGCATAATCGTATCCGCCCGACGCCGCCAGCGGTTCATCCGGTGGTGTTTGACGACCACCGAGTGTGTGTCATGAGACATCACGGTGACGGTTGTGCCGGCATCTTTTTTGAGAATACGAGACATGTGCCAGAGTCTCGGTTCCTGAGAAACAAGATCTGCTACGAGCTGGGTATCCAGGCTGGAATGCACAATAGTTGGCATGGATGCACTCACGACAGATTGCTCCATTACATATACCCAAGCTCGGTCAAGCGTTTTTCGACATTTGCTTTTTCCGCCTCGGTCATGACCAGCCCTGGAGTGGCAGCCAGCGGGCCGTTCTGGATGTCCTCAATCCGACGCTGCAGCATCTGCGCGACCTCCGGATGCTGGGTGGCGAGGTTGCGCTGTTCCGCAGGGTCGTCCGGCAAGTAATAGAGTTCTGCCGGTAGGTGAGGGTTGTGGGGCGCATAAATATACTTCCACTCGGACGTACGCCAGCCGATTCGTTGGTCGCGCTGATCTGAGCGTATCCGTAAAAACGCCTCCACATACGCCTCTAGTCCAAGCGGGGTATCATCCAACAACGCAGGTTTGAGGCTCTGGGCGTGAATCTGACTCGGAACCGGAATGCCGACAAGATCTAACGCCGTGGGTAAGGCATCAATCTGTCGTGCCAGTTGGGAAATCTGCTTTCCCGCCGGTAAGGACAGGGCAGCCTGCGCGTCCCGTTCATTCTGCCCACTCTGTCGATCCTGTCCGTTCTGTCCATTTCCCAGCATGCTAAAGACTAGCGGAACGCGTACCAGGTCTTCTGACACGTCCATTTCATGGCCTTCACGTTTAAGCGTCTTGCGGCCGGCCAGATCTCGGATGAGGCGATACAGCCGGTATTGAAAGTCGGTTTTCACCACATGTTCGCCATGATCGCCGTGAATGACCACGAGCGTATTGTCCGGCAAAACGGCCAGGAGCCTGGCCAATTCAGCATCGAGAGAGGAGAGTGCTCGCTCGTACCGGTTGTGGCCAAATCTACGACTCCGAAAGGCCGGCAGGATATGACGATGGTGGTGGAGCTCCCACAGATGCAAAAAGAGAAACCAGGGGTGCCGAAACTCTTCGCTCTGCAAACGCTGACGAAAGTCGGCGCCCCAAGGAGTAGACAGATACGCAGCTCCTTCACGGAAGTGATAGGTGTCGAATCCGCGATTGAGATTGGTTTCCGGGAAAAGCGGTCCACTCACCTCGGCGGCTGTGTAATAGCCGTGGTCGCGAAAAGCTTCGACTAAAGAGGGGATGTGGGGGTTCAACTTTAAGCCAAAGATGGAACGCAGGCCATGCACAAAAGAGTAGGTGCCGGTCAGCAGACTCGCCACGCAGGGTGTGGTCGATGAGGCAGAAGAAATGGCTTGGGTACAGGCCACGCCGGAGCGGACAAGACGATCTAATGTGGGTGTATGGGCTCCCCGGTCTCGGCCCAGTACGGCATCTGCGCGCAGACAATCAATCAGCAGGAAAAGAATATTCGGACGAGACATGGCGGTACGCTGAAGCTACACGGTTTCTTTGTGATTCAATATCTGCTGCGCAGTCGCAAGCACTTGGGTTGGTGTAATACGTTGCATGCAGGCCCGATTGATTCTGCATTGTCCGACATAACACGGGCTACAGGCGGCCGGCCCGCAGTGCACAAAGTCCTCTGACCCCCACGGGGCAGAGCGCAGCGGGCTGGTTGCCCCCCAAAACGAGATCACCGGCGTGCCAACCGCCGCTGCAATATGCATCGGACCCGAATCCGGCCCGATCGCAATTCGGGCCCGTGAAAAAATACCAATCAGATCGCGTAAGCTCGTTCTACCGCTCAGATTTGTGGCGGTTGTTTCAGTTGTTTCAAGTACCGCGGTGACGTCTGCGGCAAATTCTACCTCACCCGGCCCTCCTATCAATACCGTGCCCATACCATACTCTCGCTGGAGGTTTTGTGCCACCTGGGCGGTTGCGTCAGGAAACCAAAACCGGCTCGGCCAGCGTGAGCCCAGAAAAAATGCGGCAAAAGACCGGGGCGTATCAGCCAGGAGGGTCTCTACCTGCGGTTCTTCTTCCGCGCGGAGGCGCAAATCGAAATGCACCCCATCATCGGGCAAGCCGAGGGCGTCAGAAAATTTGAGGTATTGCTGGAGCTTAAGCGAAAAATCGGGTACCGGTGTAATCGCATGCGTGTTGAAGAGCCAGTTGCCTTCTTTGGTGTTGTGTCGGTGAAATCCGAGTCGGATCGGAGCCCGCGACCACACGCTGACGAGGCCGCTCTTGGCGTGCCGCTGGAGGTCCAGCACAAGGTCGAATTTTTTCCGGCGAATGCTTTGCAAAAAGGGCCAGAACTGCTGCACGCCTTGCGCACGCTCATACAGCAGCACCTGGTCGAGAGCCGGGTGGGAGGCGAGCAGCGTGGCTGCCGCTGGTTCAACCGCCCAGGCAATAGAGGCGTGTGGATATCCGCGCCGCAGGCGCGTGAGTAATGGCAGCGCGCGGGTCACATCTCCAATCGCCCCAAACAGGACGATCAGAATGCGCTCAGGCGGTGTTGAAAAATAAATCTGGACCACAGCCGTTGTCGTTTACATGGTGCTCGGCATGTCTCGGGCGGACTGAGCATACCCCAGTCATGTCGGCAGTGCCCTTTTGCCGGCTCTTATGCCGAATGTCAAGGTCAGCTCTCGGTGAATTTATTCAGGGAAGAATAGTATGGAAGTATTTGGAAGTAACGAAATACTCGTGACTTCCTAAGAGATCATCCGGGCGTTCGTGTGCCGTATTAGTTGTGAGGGTGGACACTGCACGACGGGTCGGCGGAGCGCGAAATCGGCACGCTCTTTCACCGATTCAACACCGTCCAACACCGGCCCCTTTCCCGGCCCCAGCTTGCGCCCCTCATTCGCTGCGACAGTACAACTCAATCATCACCCCAATGAGCAGCCCCGCCGGCAGTACGCCTACCCCGTCATGCGGGACGAGCGGACTAAGGAGCGCATACAGGAGCAGGCCGGCGGCGGCCAGCCCTTGGCCCAGCAAGAGCGAACTCGGCCAGTACGACGAGGTTGAGAGCAGGATTGCTGCGCCCGTGCTCGTTTGCCCGAGCCGCGTTGGCTGTCCGACTAACGGCCAGGTAGCCAGGGTCAGTAAGGACAAGGTTAAGAGCAGCAGGCCCCATTGCGGCAGTGTCGGTATCACCATGACGGGTGAACACACACGTCACCGTCCCACCGGTGGCCAGTGTGATCGTGGCTGGGGCATGCACCATATCGACCGCCGCACTCGTCCCGGTGCCGCTGCTCGTACACGCTAGGGTTTCTAGCACCCACCCGGATGGGACCGTCTCTCTGATCGCAAACGTCCCCGGCGATAGGTCACTAAACGTTTGTAGATTGGTGCCGCTGCCATCATCAATCAGGGAGAAGTCCGACAGACCGGTCCCACTGGTGGTGAAAAAGAAGTTGGCTGGGCCTTCGGGGCTGGCTTCTTTGATCACGGTGATTGCGTTTGGCAGCAGTGGGGTCGTATGGCTGGAGCTGCCGTTATCAACATCTGGGTCGGTTTCGTTGCCTGCTACCGTGGCGGTGTTGGTGATACTACCCGGCTGCCCGGGATCCACCAGGACCACCGGCGACGCTGTTGCCGACAGGCAAGACACCGAAGGGGCAGGTCACCGTGCCGCCCGCTTCCGTGCAACTGGAGGCCGAGGACACAAAGGTCAGGCCGGCAGGCAAGGTGTCGGCGGACACCAGATTCTGAGCGTCCGAGGGCCCGGCATTGGAGACGGTGACCGTGTAAGTTAAGCTTTGCCCCGGCACCAGCAGGGCGAGAAGCGAGCTCGACGTACTGGTGAGCGAAGATCCCAGGCCGCAGATGTCGAAGAGCGGTAGGTTGGTCTCGATCAGGTTCGTGATCACGTCGTCGACATTGTCCGAAAAAGTGATGCCGGTGGCGGTGTCCGGGTCTGGGTTGGTGATGGCGAAGGTCAGCTTCGGGGTGCCAGTGGGGGTGGTCGCCCCGTCGAAGGATTTGCTGAAGAGCAGCAGCTGGACGACTTCCAGGTCGTCGCTGGCGGCGGCGCCGGGAACCAAGAGCGAGACCCTGATGGTGCATGTCCCCCCGGCGCCGAGGGAGGCGTCGTCGAGGGTGATTGTCGTGGTACCGGTGCCGCTGACGGCCGCGCCACAGTTGTTGAACAGCAGGCTGTTGAAGGTCAGACCCGCGAGGGCGTCGCCGAGTTCGTCAGTGAAGTCGATATCTGTGGCCGCATTGACGGCATCGAGATTCGTGAGGGTGAACTCCAGAGTCACCGTGCCGCCGGCGATGACAGGATCGTCGGCAAACTCCTTGCTGAGCGCCAGCAGATCGGAAGTGACGGTCAGCTGGTCCGTCGCCGGAGGCAGGAAGGCTGGGGTGGTGCCGATGAGGGCGGAGTTGAAGGTCGTGGCATTGGGATAGATCCCGTCCAGCGAGCCCCCTGGCACCAGCAAGGTGACCCTGTACGTGCACATGGCGTTCGCCGGGACTTCTCCGTCCTACAACGAGAGTGTGGTTCCGCCAAACGTGAGGGTCGAACCCGGACCGCACGGCGTCGTGGGCAGAGGCCCGCTCGGCGGGAGGCCGGGCAGAACGACCCCGAGATTGTCGTCACTCTCATGCGTCGGCCCGGTCTGTTGATGACATGGGCTGAGGACCACTTATCAGTGTGGTCAAAACGGGACCAGCTCAAGCTTGAGCGGAATCGCTCGGCTGCTTCGATTTAGTTCTTGTGTGACGGTCAACTTGCCGTCAGGACAATCCAAGAGCGAGTCAAACAGCTCTACCCCGATTCGGCTGCCCGCATCGAGGACGACGTGCCGGAGATACTGGCAGACCTCCAAGCACGTGGCTTGGTTGAGACTACCGATGGTCTGCGGCCGGTCAGGCCATTCGTACGGGTCGGGCTTTGCAATTTTTGGCCTAGTTTCAACCGGCAAGATAATTTCTTTGCCTGGATGTTATTGGACAAATTCGACGTCTTGCTGGTGGACGCGCAACAAGACGAGGCGGACTTTGTTTTTTATTCCACCTTTCCATCTGCAGGCTTTGATCATGCCCAAGTTGATCGTACGCGAACCCCCAAGGTCTGCTTCTCGAATGAAAACCATCCCCGAATCTGGACGAGTGTGATTACGCCTTCTGGGGACAGTCAGAACCGGCTCAGATAACCGCTCGGCAGTCCGACCTACCTTTATGGAGCCTGTATGTTGATTGGGACACCTATGCGTAAGCCGCACCGTTGTTTGGTAACAATGGTCTGCCAATGCGGTATAAGCCGCACAACGTATGCGCCCGCTTGTAGAGGTTCTATTTCATAGCACCCCAGAAGACGGTTCAGAAGACCGATCAGGTCCAGAGCAGGGGAATAAGACGGTTCGGGACAGTGGGACGAGATCAATGAAACTGACGATTGGTATGGCGACGTATGATGACTACGACGGGGTGTATTTCACTGTGCAAGCGGTTCGCCTCTACCATCCCGAGGTTACTGAGGAAACCGAGATTCTTGTCGTTGATAATAATCCGGACGGTCCCTGTGGCGATTCGTTACGGAAGCTGGCAGACTGGATCCCCGGCGATCGTTATCTGCTGAATCGCGACGCCCGGGGAAAGGCCTCACGGGATAGGGTGTTTCGTGAAGCACAGGCCCCATACGTCATGTGTATGGACTCGCACGTCTTGCCCGTGCCTGGCGCGTTCAAACAGTTAATTGACTATTTTGATACGCATCCCGACTGCCACGACTTGCTGCAAGGAGCACTGGTCTACGACGACCTCAAGAGCGTCTCAACCCATTTTGAGCCCGTGTGGTCAAGTGGCATGTATGGGGTATGGAAAACTGACGAACGAGGGAAAGACCCGGACCATGAGCCATTCGAGATCCCGATGCAAGGGCTGGGTCTGTTTGCTTGTCGTAAAGACGCCTGGCTTGGGTTTAACCCCCGTTTTCCCGGTGGGGGGGGGAGGAAGGGTATATTCACGAGAAATTTAGACAGGCGGGTCGGCGCACCTTATGTCTGCCTTTCTTACGCTGGCTGCATCGCTTTGCGCGGCCGTTTGGCACGCGTTATCCGAATATATGGGAAGAGCGGATTCGGAATTATTGGATCGGCTGGACAGAGCTTGGCCTGGATACGACCTCGCTGGAGACTCATTTTAAGGAGCACTTGGGTACAGAAGTGTTTACGCGTGCCCAGAGCCAAGTGGACGCAGAACTGGCCAACCCGTTTTTCTATTTTGATGCGAACTATTGCATTAATTTAGACGCTGCACAAGATCGCTGGAAAGCCATGCAAGAACGGTTTAAAAAGCTCGGCATTTTACATCGGGTACGTCGTTTTCCCGCAATCGAAACTCCGGAATCACAGCATATCGGTTGCACGCTCTCACATCGTCACATCGTCGAACAGGCGCACAAGCAACAGCTCCGCAACGTGTTTATCTTTGAAGACGACGCGGTCTTCCTCGAAGATACCCTGACCCACTTGGAAAAGAGTTTCTGTGAGCTGAAAACGCAAGCGTGGAATGTGTTTCATCTTGGTGGACACAAATGGGGCCAGCAATTCCCCCAAGCGCCGGGTTGTTCCTTTCTCGAAAGTCCATGCGTCGCCCTGACATGTGCTCATGCGGTCGCCTACAATCATTCGGTATATCAGCGCATACTGGACGACGTGCCGCACGACACCGAGGAGATGAACCCGTGGATCAGCACGCATGCCGCCATTGATCAATACTTGCAGAGAATTGATCAGCGTTATCTGAGCGCCCCAGTTGTTGCGTCACAGCCGCCCCTACTTCCCCAGGAAGATCCGGTCTATCGCGAGCATTTCACGCTCTGACAACAAGAGCGGCCCTGTCTTGAAAGTCGCCGGATTTCGCGTTAGCGCTGAACGTCGGTGATAGACTCCCTCTTAACACTGTGCGCTCGTCTGTCTTGGGAGGACAGCATACCCACCCAGTTCGAGAAGGCCGTAACCCATTGTTGCGACTGGAGCCGCTTGCTTGAAGCGGCCGAAGCGCATGGACTCTCGTCTCTCCTATACCACCATCTATGTCGCACTGGACTTCCCGAGCTTCCTGAATCAGCCCGCATTACGCTCAAGCTCCAGTACCTGCGCCACCGACGGAGGAGCCAGGTCTGGACGGCCGTGCTCCGCGACGTTCTGCTTGCATACCAGGAGTCAAAGATAGACCTGTTTCTTCTCAAAGGCGGGGCGCTGCGTCACATCCTCTATCCCGATCCAGCCTTGCGTCCGGTGGGCGATCTCGATCTGTTGGTAAAATCCCAAGACGCGCCCCAGGCGCAGCAAGCAACCCACCACGGGGTTTCCCTCCCCCGTTTGTTGATCCTGGAGATAAAAAGCGCGTCGATGTGACGATACTTTGTGTGCCAGGGTTCAACGAGGTGGAGAACTATCCCGAGGAGCTTATCCAGAAGATGCGACCGCGCTTCGTTGTTTTAGCGCATTGGGAGAGTTTTTTCAGACCGAGGACCGGAGACTCGAGAGATTTGAAAGTCGTTCCCGGAGGGACGGACCCCACTGTATTTTTCAACAGGTTGCCTCAAGATACCCAATGGCGTATGCCCCAACCCGGCGCTTGGCTCAGGTTCGAATCAGAATAATCGTACATGAATGACCAGATGCGAAAGAACGTGGCGAGCAACTGAGGGAAAGCGCAGTAGATCTCCGTGTGGGTTCAAGTGTCCCAGGATGCCTGCTGGAAGAGGGGCGCAGGTTCCACCTGCTGATTGTAGAACCTCACACACCAGTATATTTTCGACGCGTATTGATGTAGTGCCCTTATCGATCGGCAGTCATCCGCAGGGCGACCCGCAAATGTTGGTACTTCCACTCACCGTTTACCTTCACGTAATCGTCGTCATATTGCAGAGCCAACCACTTCTCCTCGTCGTTTTCGGTATATGTCCACGGACCCATGATGTACCAACTGCCGGTGGCGCGATCTCCATTGACTTCGATTATGGGGTTCATGATGTTGTGCTGAGAAAAGCTGAACATTCTTTGGAAGTTGCGAAATAATTGGCGAATCGCCTCATGGCCCTCGGCTTTGCCGAAATCGTCACTTTCCCAGATGGCATCTTCAGCGAATACCGAAGCGACTCTGTCGGGGTTATGCATATCGTCACAGATTTCGCAGTAGCGGGCTTTGAGCTGTTTTATCGCTTCAATGTCTTCGAGCCGGGTGATGCGGTTTTGCAGTGCGGCCATATCATCCATAGTGGGCTCTCCTCTTGGTTGGACTGCTGATTTTGTTCTTACTACACGGTTAGCTGACTCTGCAGCAATGCCTCTCGGGGAATGCCGTTGACCAGCCCACAGATTCGGCACCTGTGCGACAGTTACGGATAAGCCTCTAAAGCCGCAACGTCCCTTTTGTCGTCCCCTCGCCCTTAAAAGCTCGGCTTGGTCGGAAATGGAGTCAATTGGAGTTCGTGCGTCCAACAGGATTTGTCTTGGGTGTGGAGATAATAGTACGCCTCAGCGATCTTCACGGGATTCATCACTACTTCAGGCCGCTGCTGGGCTATCGGCAGGGCGCGGGTGCCTGGAGAGTCGATGAGGCCGTCTATCACGATGTTGGCGACGTGCACGCCATGCTCGGAATATTCCTCCGTCAGCACCTGTGCCAGGGTGCGCATCATCACTCGCGGATAGTACAACGACTGTCCCGTCAGTCGCTTGCGCCCGCGCAAGGACATCGCGTTATTAGAAATGAGGAAAGAGCCGGCGCCGCGCGCTCGCATGGCGGGCAACACTTCCTTGGCGACCAAGAACGGCCCACGGCTGGAGATATGGTGCGCGGTGTCGAACAGTTCGACTGGAATGTGTTCAAGCAATTCTTTCTCTGGCGGCAGGTCACGCCCCTCCAGATAGCCCGCGTTGTAGACTAAGACATTCGCGTCCCCGGCTTGCTCTCGAATCTGGGCGAACGCGTGTGATATGGATTCGCTCGACACCAGGTCCAGCTCGACAATCATACTTTCGCCGCCTTGCTCTTGAATAGCTTCCTCCAACGTAGATGCATTGGCGGCATTCCGGGTCGTCAGCACGACGAAGAAGCCCTCCTGTGCAAACTTTTGGGCTACGGCACCGCCGATGCCCCAACGCGCGCCGACGGGTATGTTTCTGTCGTCGAGCACCTTACCGTGCGCCAGTTTGGTATTGCGGCCATCTGACTGCCACTTGGATGTCGCCCCTATCACAACGGCAACTGGTTTATGGGTCGAGGTCATGTCTGATTCCTTGTCTCAGTTCGAATCATTAGAGCTGTACACGCTTAGGCATGTACCGGGGTAAGCTGAAACACTCGCGCCATTTTGCTTGCTTGTTTGAGGTCCCCTCGACGTAGGGCTAGTCACACTGTATCTAATTTCTGCGTCTCCTCAAGCGATAGATACGGGGACCAGCCCTCGTCCGTCTCGATCAAGGAAACCTCAACTTCAGCTGCATATTGTCCTTCGTGAATCAGTCTGGTGTGAAGACGGCCACTCATTGTTTTCTCCTTGATTCGAGACGAGCACGTCGCGACGGGCAACCAACTCCAAAATCTTCTGAAACGTTTGACTCATTCACTCTCAGGGTAAGGAGGAAAATTCTTCTCGTCAGTCGCATCGTATATATTACGGCCGATTGGTTCTAGGTCTTGTACCCATCTTGAGAAGATGTATAGGAGGCGTTTCCTCCAATAAGGTGAATAAGATTGCGACGTTTCCCTTATCTATAAGCTCGACAAGTGTCGGAAATCGGTCAGATGCAGACACTCGCAAACGCTCCCTGTCGAGCAGAAGTGCCATTGTCTTCGCAACCCCTCCCCGGTGTCATCGGAAATCAGTTGTCCACGGCCACAGCGATCACGAAGAGAAGCGCGTAGTCTTGCTTATTGCACCCCTCAACCGGGGGCATCGGCCCCCCTTGGAATAACGGGAAATGCAGCCTGCTGCGCTTTCGCAGGCGAACACGACCTCGCACTCGTCGCCAGTGTATAGCGGGGGGAGCGACAGGGCAGGTGGGTCACATCGTACAGCGTCGCGCCGTCGTCCAGCTCCCAGTGCCTCTCGCCGTCCTTGTCCGCGGGATGTACAGTGAGCACTGTCATCACGTACTTGCCAGGCGGGACGGGGAAGTCCGATTACTCCATAATCAAGCCGTGCTCCTCCAACCACCAGTCCGTGCTGTCGAATTTCCACTGGGCGGCGGCGACCGCGCCTGCGGCCTTTAATTGCTCATAGTTTTTCAGCCACACTCCCCTCGGACCACGATCGAGACGCCACAGACCCCACGACTCTGCCCCGCTCCCGGATGTCGCTCCGGGATCACCCAACGCCGCGATGAACTGCGTCGGAATGCGCTTGAACTGCGTCTGGCCTCCACTTGCGGCGTCCGCCGACCGACTCAAGGCGGCCAGCATGAGCAAGCCCATCACCAGGAGTGCGCGGCCCATCAGGCGCTGCGTTCTGCGCGTGGACGCCAACACCCTATATCGCCATGAAATTGTTCTTACTCTGCATGTTCCGCGTTCTGAAATCATTGTGCGGGTCTCTCCTCTGGACGGTACAGCTGAAGCTTCTGTTCTGCAAGGTTTTCGTCTCGCTCCTACCGCCGAGTTATTCTCGTAATTCAAGAACTGATCTTCCCAAGTACACTCATTGCTTGATCGATCGCCAATTTCAAGAGGCGTCCGGGTTTCGCTGTTGACCGTTCCCATCAAGAGCAAGTACGTCAATTTGTTAGAGAAGCAAATCGAGGCGGCGAGTATATCACGCCCGAGACAATCCGAAATTTTCTTCGTGACAATCGTGCCGACGAGTCATTTTACCTCGCGACCCTAGCGAGAACTCTTGACGGCTGGGGTTTCGAATTCGGCAAAGGAACTCGCTCACAACACCTTAAAGAGAAAGTTCATGTCATCGCTGCGCGACGACGTTACTTGCGAATCAAGCGAGAAAACCGTTTGCCTGGAACCACCTTAGCATCTCTTCGTCCCGAAGTGTACTTAGACGAATCATACGTCAACAAGAATCATAGTGATGACTTTGTTTGGTACTCCGATGAAGTCGAGCCCTGGGCCCAGAAGCGGACTGGCAAAGGCGAACGCCTCATTATTATTAACGCGATTAGCCAGTCCGGGTAGACTCCCCATGCAAAACTTGTTTTCAAAAGTACCCGGAAAACAGGCGACTATCTCGGGCAAATGAATAAGGAATTGTTCTTCAAGTGGTTCACTGAAAAGCTCCTTCCCAATATTCCCGATCAGTCGTTGACTGTAATGGATAACGCACCTTATCACAATGCGTTATGTGAGTATTCGGCACCAACCACTTTAATTCATCTGGGATGAACTATAGTTGGAAAGATAGAGTCCAGAGAAATGGGGGTGGTGTCACATGAGAATAATTCCCATTTGTCACCGACCCCTTTTTTCATTTTTTAGGGACTGATGAGTTCAAAGTCACAAAGAACTGAGCAATGATCAGACAACGGCGGATCACCTTCATCGTCGCCGGTTACTTCGCAGAAAATGGGAGTAAGTAAATTCGGCGTGTACAAAATATGATCAATACGACCAGTGCCATGCTCACGATCGGTAATGCCCGGATTTGCCGCAGCGGCTGGGAAAATTTCTCGGCAGGCATCCGCAAGGCCCCAGGCTTCAGCGAGTTGCATCACCTGAACCGTGTCAGGAAGAGGAACACCTACGTCATGTTGTGAGTTTGCGTTGAAATCTCCCACCAATATAATGGGAGCTCCATTATTACGATGCTGTTCTATTTCATCCAGCACTTGAGTCAAGTCGTCTATTTGAAATTGTATATCACCCTTCAGGGCAAACAGATGTATACCGGCAACAATAATAGTTTGCTCAAGAGTCACTTGTAACTCCGTGATGATGGCGGAGCGCTTGAGCTTGTCAAAATTGATAGAACTCCTATTCTATGTTGGGCTATGAGATAATGGAAGTGGTCGCGCTACCAGCTACGAAGTTTGCGTTTGCAACAGCAAAGAACCCTAGCCCATCGGCCCACACCTGATTGTTTGCCTCAGTCAAAGCAAATATCTCTGCTCCGGATTCTTGAAAGTGAGTCAGAAGTCCTACCTCTCGGTCAACGGCGCCAAATAACAAGTTTTGAGTCATAACACTGATGATCAGAGGAGCTTCGATTGTTCCAATCAACTCAAGCTAATCCGTAAAAAAAGAACCAGCAAGATAGATGACGTAAATTCCCTTGATCGTCTCTCGCGCCTCGACGACCAGCTTCTGGGTAGCAGTTGAGACGTTGTCGACGCTCGCGCCCACTCGCTGGACTGCGACCTCCCACTCCATGAGGAGCCGCTCCAGGCGCATGTAGGCTTCAGTTCGTGACTGCCACGTTCGACCCCACTGAAAGAGCCCGCTCGCTCCACCCGCCAGTGCAATCATCCATGACAACGTAGCGGTCAGGTCCTTTGGCGACAGAAACCACGGGTTCTCCGTGACGGTGATAGGTTCCTTGCTTCCTTCCACCGCTATCGTCTTGGTCGTGGAGTCGGGCTAGATCGTGAGTGCGAAGGGCAGACTCACGCTCAGGAACACTGTCAAGGACCCCGCAAATCGAAAAATTCTGTGCGACCGAGATGCCTTCTCTCGGTACCACTTGACGTTCCACTTCAGACTTTCCTGCTGGTCGGCGCCGGCGAAGAAGGATAGCTTCCTGATCTCTTCCAAATAGCTCCGAACGTTCTCATCCATCTACGAGTTCCCCAGATCTGGTGGTTGAGTGCACCAGTTTCAATACTAGCGTGTCGCTGGAGCGCTTGTTCTGTTTCGATGCCGTACCGGCTCTCGAGAGCGCAAGCCGCCCAACTCTAATTATACTGCGAGCCGATGTTTCTACCACTAGACTCCTGACCGGGATCTGTCCCGATCCGCGAAGCTGGGAATACCCATTGCCAGCCCCATTCCATGTGTCTGCCTCTTATGGGCGAATCAGGGTGGGGGGATTACGGTTGAGAGATTTTTTGCTTCGCTCAGAATGACAAGTCTTGACCTCGCCCGGCCTTACTATTTTGCAAATGCCTCCGCGGGAGGCCATACCTGTTACTACGGTCTAGAGGATTTGCTTATGTTGCCCTGCGCGGCTCTATGCGCCTTCAAGCAACGCCTTCATATGCGATTCAGGCAGCGGCTGGGTCGATTTAGATACGCCATAGGTGCAGGCGACCGACATGATTTCTCCCATAGCCGCACAGGAGAACGGACTGGGGCCTTCGGTATGGAGCCATACGACGACATCGTGTACTGCACCGGGTCCAAACCAAACGGGATCAAGCATTTGGGTATGCAGAACGAGGAAGGTGACGAAGCCGCTGACAAGGCCGGCATACGCCCCTTTGCGTGTCACCCCGCGCCACAGCGCACCGACCACTAAAGGACCGGCAAAAGCGGCCATCATGCCACCGTTCCCGATCCATATAATGAGCGCGATGTTGGTCTCGACCAACGCCCACGCCAGGGCCATACATAGCACCAGCACTACGACTGTAGACACCCGACTGATGAACAAAATCTGCCGATCGAGGTGTTCGCCACTTGGAGCGTTTTTCAGTCTGGGGATGATAGTCCGCCGGTAGAGATCATTCGCAATCACTTGGGATGAGGACACGACCAGCCCGTCTGCGGTCGACATGATCGCCGCAAGAACGCCGACGCCAACCAACGCCGCCAGCCAGGTGGGAAACAACTCGATGAAGAGCAGCGGCAGCGCCTGATTCGGGTTCGCACCGGCAGCGTATAATGCATCGCCCAACACCGCACGGGCAAGCGGACCCGCCAAACCCAGCATGCCCAAGGTCAGCCCAAACGTAAAAGCGAGTTTGATGAAGGTTTTCTGCTGACTCGTGTCTTTCAGTGCCCAGAGTTTATTGCCGATGTGCGGTAGCAGGCCGAGCGGGATGTGGGAAATGAAAATTGCGACAATTGACCACCAGGAATGATACAGGGCTGTTTCAGTATTGAGCACACCGACCAAGTTTTCATCCTGCTGGGCCAAGTTGTCGACGAGGCTTAGCAGACCGTTTAGTCCACCTGTGCCACCTGCGACGCCGTAGCCCGTCACAAACAGCACGATGACCACGACGGCAACCAGCAGCATCATGCATCCCTGAACCCCATCGGTGAGGATATCGGCATGAGCGCCGCCGAGCACGACGTAAATCGACAACACGGTCGTCGTGATGAGCAGCGCCCACAGCGGGGACAAGCCGAGCATAATCTCGAACATCACCAGCCCGGAGACCAATTGGCCGGCGAGATAGAAAAACAACACCAAGGAAAACACCGCGACCAGCACCCGAATGCCCTCGGATTGGTAGCGGTCTCCGAGGTATTCCGGTATGGATCGATTCCCAAACCGGTTACCCGACGTCGCAATCAGCCGCATCGATATCAGGACGCCAAAATACACCCCGATCGGGTATAGGAAGGTCCCCCAGATCGTAGGTAGACCCCACTCGTAGCCAAGTGCAGGTCTGCCGAGAAAAGTCGCACCGCTGGCCGTTGTGGCCGCAAAGGCAAAGGCCAAGAAGATGGGTCCGTACGAGCCGCGCGCCGTCGCGAAGTCATCTGCGTGTTTGACCCGCCTTTGCCCCACGACGCCTATGGCGAGCATCGCGCCGATATAGATGATGAGAAAGAGCCAGGACCAGGTAATGAGCGACATGCGTCTATTTCGCCTGGAAGCTGAGCGAATCAATGAGCTGCATGTACTGCCCACGCTGCTGGTCCATGGTTTGCGCCGGCCCTATAATTTTGAAGAAGAAGGGGCCGTCGACAGTCTCTACCACCGCGGCAAACAATCGGAAGTTGGGCTTATTGTGGCGTACGTTAGGATTTCGGGGGGAGAGAGGAGCCACATAGGTCCCGGCGAGCTCCAGAATGGTCACGTTTAGCCCGGCGAGCCGCTTCTCTTCCATTTTTTTGACCTCTGCGAGTGACGTACCTTCGGGCACTTCGAACTGCTGCTCCCACCTTTTGAGGTTCGCCTCGACCGACCCGCCCTGATTCGGACCAAAGTAGTACACTACCAGAGAGGCTGCTTCCTTGTCGTCATTCTTGGCGGGGATCTCGAACTGCGCTTTCCGCATCGAGCTCGCCGGAGTCTGCTGAATCCAGTCAGCAGGGACTCGAAAGGAAAGCCTATCTGCTGTCACCTGTTTGGTATGGCCGTCAGCAGTGCCACCCCGTGCAACGAATAGGGTACAGAGCACCATTCCCAAGACCCACCAGGAACTTACCCGTCTAGCCATAATCCTCCCTGGATAAAGATGTCACTCTTCCCACCCAACGTCCCTCATTATATCTCCCCGAGGCGAGACAGCCCGGCCAAAATCGATGGCTCGCCGGCTTCAGATCGCGCCTTCGGCCCGCGCCGCCTCGACATCCTTATCCCCGTAACCGACAAGCTCCCTCAGGATTTCCTCGGTATGCTCTCCGAGTCGAGGCGAGGTCTTCACCTTAACGGGTGAATCCGAAAGCTTGAGCGGGCAGCCGATAGTCTTGAATGTCCCGCGTTCGGGATGCTCGATCTCGACTATAATGCCCTGCGCGGCCAGCGACTCATCCTCCAGCAACTCTTTCATGTCGAGGATCGGGCCGCAGGGAATGTTGACCTCGTTGAGGAGTTTCATGGCTTCATACTTCGTACGCTGCTGCGTCCATGCTTCGACAATTTTGAAACACTCATCCAGGTGCGGCAGGCGGACGTCCGGTGTTGCGTAATCCGGATGGCCGCCGAGATCCTCACGTCCGACGAGCTTCATCAGCGACTGCCAGACTTGGGCCTGGATGATCACATAGATGTAGTCGTTGGGGCCGCCGGGCTCACATTTGAGCGCTCTACCGGGATGGCCACCCCCAGACGCGTTGCCGGAACGCGGCACCGCGTCGCCGAAGGTGTTGGTGAGATATTGGGGGTATTCTTTCAAGGGACCGTGCGCAAGCCGCTGCTGGTCGCGCAGCTTGACCCGGCACAGATTCAGCACCGCATCCTGCATGGCGACCTCGACCCGCTGACCGCGTCCGGTTTTCTCGCGCTGAAAGAGTGCGGCCAGAATAGCCGAGACGAGATGTATGCCGGTCCCGGAATCCCCGATCTGGGCGCCCGTACTGGTCGGCGGGCCATCCTCCCAGCCGGTGGTGCTCATGGCACCGCCCATGGCCTGGGCGACGGTCTCGTACGCCTTGAAGTCCACGAACGGACCCGGGCCAAACCCCTTGCCGGAGGCATAGATCATGCGAGGATTAATCTTGTGGATAACGTCCCAGCTGAACCCCTGTCTGTCCAGGGCGCCGGGCGCGAAATTTTCGACGAGTAGGTCGCACACCTCGATGAGTTTGCGAAAGATTTCCTGACCCTTGGTGGTCTTGGTGTTAATGGTGATACTGCGCTTATTACAGTTGAGCATGGTGAAATACAGACTGTCGACGTCAGGCAGGTCGCGCAGCTGCTGGCGGGTGATATCACCCCGGCCCGGCAATTCGACCTTGATGACGTCGGCACCGAGCCAGGCTAGAATCTGGGTGCAGGACGGCCCCATCTGGACGTGGGTCATGTCTAGGATACGGATGCCGCTCAAAGCTCTCTGCATGGTTTTCCTCCTGGCCACACAAGGGGCTCCCTACGAGGGGTCCATTGCGCAGTTATTTGTATATCGTCTGATCCCTGATGCAAGAAGGGGGGACAGCTGTTCGGCTCGCAAATCCCCGATCGGATAGCCGTCGACTCATACCAGTATGACGAAATGGCGCAGGTCGCAGAATGCGCCGCCACACTCAAAAGCGGCCGGGCACTTGGAGCAGGCGTGATTAAGGAGCGCGCGTGCGTACGGGAAAGTAAACTCGGTCGGAGGACGAATCTTGCGCTACTCAATAGGCTCCAGAGGCCAAGCGTTGACTCACGTTCTCATCCGGCAGCTGACCCTTTTCCTCCAACCAGCGGTGACCGCACTTCAGGTAGTTATCCAAGAAATGGTCCGTCGCTTGGCCCTTCAGGCTGCGTATCCGCTCCCAAATCCGATAGACCCATGACCGCTCCGACGTCTCTCTCCTCTTGTCGTCGAAGAAGACGTTCGGAGCAAAGGTACCGATATGCTTGTAGAAGCCGGGATGAGCGTCCGACTGAAACAAGGCCAAGAGACTGGCAACCACTGAGGCAAGAAGCGCCGGCAGCTTGGTCACAATGTCTGAGGCGTTCACGCATCGGTCGACTCTTGCTCGGATGAGTTTGTTGAAGAGCCGGGCGGCTTCCCTATCGAACCCTCTTGGAGAACCTGCCAGCACCACCCTGCCTACCTGGGCGGCTTCGATGACACCTTCCCCCAACGCTGTACCAATGAAGTTAACAATAGCGGCGGCACCCAGGCTATGGCCCGCGCCAAAAATCTTGGCGTCAGGGTATCGCCGCATAACCTTCTCAAGGTGTTCGTATATGAGCTCCTTCACGCCACGAACGTAGTCTTGGAAGCCCTCATGCGCCTGTCCACCAAGCGCGAAATCGTCAAAGGATACGCTGAGATCGGTCAAGATGTCCTTGCCCGGCGTCGTACCGTGGAACGCAATCACAATGCCCTTTTCATCCGGCGTTACCGCGATGAATGCCTGCGTGTCCGTGTTCTTGGAATCGAAGGCGCGAACCTCTTTGAATCCAATCCCTGGCTGTTCAAGGGCTTTTGGGACTTTTCCAATCGGGTCCACATAGGTGATTTTGGCCATCTCAAAGCCAAAGACAACGTTCAATGGATCGGTACGGTGTAGCGCATCTGGATTCCGCACTAAGAACATGTGGTTGATTTCTTTGACATCGGTCGCCGGAATCTCCGCCCCCGCCTTGTTCAGCTGCTCTAGCTGCTCCAGCTGTCGCTTGGATGACGTGGACTGTCTCGGCTTGCGGCTGTGCTGTCGATCTTCTTGCGAGCGGGCACCGCTGTTACCGGTCACGACATTGACTCTTGCGGCAAATCGACTCCCGTCTGCCTTCCAAGCCGAATATTCCCCGTTCTCATCGGTTAACACACTGATGGGTATGGGTCTCTCTTTACCATTGAGGTAGATTTCACTGCCCTCAATACGGTTGACCTCGAAAGCTCCCTTGCCATGAATCCGTAGAGTCTGTCCGATGAGCTGATCATGGCCTGTGGTGGCAGTTACGCCCAGCCTTTGTGCCCATTGATTGATCGGCTCCTTTTCAATGTGCTGCCTCACTGCGTTGGCATCCATATCATCGCCTCCTGGTAAGTTACTATCGACCTTCGATTCGGCTCACGAGTATTGATCATTATCGTGTGCATGTCGAAATGGCCTATAGGCTCAGTCGCGGGAGATTTTGACCGCCGAGGATTTCATTATCGGCCCGAGTCCGCCTTGTGTCCGTGTCTCATTTATGGCGTAGAACCAGCTTGGCTCCAACCGTAAGGTGGTCGATCCCGGCTTCCTTACAAAAGCCTTGACACCATCATGGCTGGGCCATAACTTCGTTGCCGAACCCTATCTATTGCGGAAAAGGTGTCAGCACGACGGACGTATCACAGTCAATTCTGTACCCGATCCCACTCTTCTCTCGGAGAATGCCCTCCCATGTGTGCCGCACGGGGCTGTTATCTCAGAGTGAATGTGAGCGGCTGGTGGCGATTGCGGCACATAAAGGGTATCGGCATTTCGACCACTCCCGTTATGGCGAAACGGGCGCGGTACAGGTTGAGACCTGTGAAGTGACGCCGGCGGAAGCGGAATTTGTCTACGCAAAGATGGCGACAACCGCTGCCGAGTTGAATCAGGAATATTGGCAGTTGTCACTGACGGGTATTGCCGAAACCTTTCGAGTCCTGAGATACGTAGATGGATACTGGACACGGCCGCACGTGGATCGCGACTACCGCCTACCGGACTCAAGTAAGTTGAGCTGTATCATGCAACTGGTTCCGTCAGACGATTTTTCGGGTGGTGTGTTAACCGTGGCCGAAATAGATACGATTACCATGCAGCAAGGGGATGCGGTCTTCTTTCCCGCCCACGAAATCCATACGGTTTCCCCCCTCACGGGTGGTACCCGGATTGTATTGGCCGGTTGGGTGCACGGTCCTGCCTTGCACTGAGTACGCGTCTCTCACCCGCTTTGCTCGGTAGCCGTGCGTATGCAACCACACATCCTGTTTCTCAACCGGACTGCTCATACGCTCGGTGGCGCCGCCACTTGGCTTGACTACATCGAGCCGGGACTGCGCAATGGCGGCTGGCGGGTCAGCATCGGATTACTGCAGGGGAGGCAATTTCACCGTCCGGAACGCTACCTGGAGCAGCATCCGCACCAGGAATGGGTGCGGATTTCCTGCACGACGGGCACCCCTGAGGGCCGGCGCGACGCACTGCGCCGGGCGATCCAATCGATCCAGCCCGACCTCGTGATTACTCTGAATGTCACGGATGCAGTGGTGGTGGTGGGCGAGTGTCGGTCAGCGGGTCTATCCATGCCGAGGATTGCCATGTCCGCCCAGATGATTGATGAGGGATTGTTGAAAGACATTGCGGATTGGGCTCACGTTCTCGACGCAGTGATCTGCACCAATGAGCTCACCAGGCAGCTTGTCATCACCTTGGGCGGGATGGCGCCCGAGCGCGTCTGTTATGGACCTTACGGCGTTTCTGCCCGTCAGGTTGCACCACCCAGACATCGCGCCGACCGCCTAAGCATCTTTTACGTTGGGCGGATCGACTGGCCGGACAAACGCGTGCATGACATTCCCCTGATTCTCGATGCACTGGACGCGCGATCCGTACCCTTCGAACTCACGGTCATAGGATTGGGGCCGGACGAAGCCGAATTCCGGCGGCGTATACAGCCCTGGATACACAATGGCTCGGCACGGTTGCTGGGCCGGTTGGCACCGGAAGACACTTGGACGCATATGCACCCGGGCCGTGATGTGCTGCTGCTGACCTCGTGGACGGATACCGGCCCTTTTGTCGTGTATGAAGCCATGGCCAGGAATGTGGCGGTTGTGTCGTCAAGATACTACGGGTCGGGGCTGGAACGGGCGCTGCGCCACGAAGAAACCGGTATGCTGTTTCCCATCGGCGATGCGTCAGCCGCGGCTGATTGTTTGATGCGGCTCTGGGCGGGTCCTGACCTATACCAACGGCTCGTCAGTCATGCCTCGCATATGGTTCGCGACTGGTATGCTATTGACCACTCATGCGCAGTATGGAATCGCATCTTTCAGTCGATATTGCACCTGCCTCAGCCCGTTGGGTCACTGGGCAATCGGCAAGATCATTCGTTACCCGAGGGCTTTGAGTTTTCGGATCAACGGCCACTTCACGTCGACTCACCCCCAGGCGACGGAGATGGCTCTGATGAAAATGACGAATGGCCGCTAACCTTGGCTCGCGTTTCTCCTGGCAATCCGTCATTCTGGGACTATGTAGCAAAACTTGACGCACGTTAAGCGATGTTAAACGATGATGAGGGACGAGTGTTGGCGCGGCGGCAAAGCGAAAGCCTGTACGTCGAAGCCGCCAAAGGTACCGATCGGGTGTCTTAAAAAACGGATTCAGCCCCGCCGACACTCTCACCGGCGGCCAGAAAACTGGCGTAGTAAAAGCCCTCTCCGGTGGCGCTGAAGCGCATCTGGCGCGATCCGTCCGGCGCGGTGAGAGCCTCGACTGCCATACGCAGCGGCAGAGATGGATTGACCGCATCATGGTAGTGGGCATCGCCGCTGAGGCGGGCCCCGGCGGCGTCGATCGAGCCGTGATCGCCGGACTCGAACTCCAGGGTCCATGGTCCGGCCTCAAAGCCGCTGACCCGCTCCGCAGTCAGAGCAAGCCGTGTAGGCTTACCCTGAGCCATCTGCACCGTACCGCTCAAACGAAATGCTGAGACGCCCCAAAACGATTCCACCACACACACGCCGTCAATGCCTTGAGTATCATCCGTCGACATGCGCGATATGCGCGATATGCGGAGGATCTGCCCGGTCAGGACGACTTGATACCGGTCGCTGTCATCCGGTGGACGGGCAAGCACGTCGTCGATGGCCGCACCACCAAATGCGACGATGCCAGCGTCCGGCATGTCGTTGAGGCGAGGCGCGATGTGGACGACTTGATCCTCGGATACAGCGGGGAGGTGATCCGAGACGGCGTTGAGCACAACTAAGGACAGCAGCCGTCCATCCTCACGCAACACGAATCCACGGTGCTGCATGCACGCCAAAAAATCATCCAGCGTCGTCTGCGCGTCTGCTGCACCGATCGCATCGGCAAAGACATCTCTCAACCGGTTCTCTACCAGAATACGGTCAGCTTGCAGCAACGCCTCGCGATACGGCCCATGGATTTCGACCCAGGCATTAACGGCGCCGATACGGCTGTCCCAGATCAACAGGCGTTCTGCATCGTAAAACCCCACCAAGGCGCCCCGTTGCCGCGTCCGCATCCATAATCGCGCAACCCGGTCCAGGGAGGAGCCCAGATAGGTGGTGGCCTCGCGGGATTCGATATAGTCAAAATCGAACGTATAGCAAATATCGTATTGATGCTGGGCATCGAACGGGTAGAGGATCGAAAAAATTTCTGGCGGGCGGATATTTTTCACGCCTAGCTCTTGGGGCGATGTGAAATAGGGGCTAAAGCGATCGAGCTCAATGGCAAAGAACTTCTTCGGCGGCTGCAGATGAGCGATCAGCGGCACCGCCTCGGAGGTCTGCTGATAATCTGCCTCACACTCTCCGGGAAATCCATACAGCAAGTTCCAGATGGCGTGCAAGCCGAACTCCGCGCACCATTTTAAGAGCTGGATATTCTGCAACAAGGTACAACCTTTGCGCATTAATTTGAGCACCTGGCTACTGAGACTCTCGATGCCCGGTTGCACAATGTGCACATGCGCTGTGGCCAGGGCTGCGACCTGGTCGCGGCTCAAGTTGGCCTTGATCTCGAAGAAGGTCGGAATGCCGGGCGCTGCGGTGGGCAGGCGCGGAATCATCGAGTCAAAATACCGTAAATCCAAGATCTGATCGGCCGGCTGCATGAGCACGACCCGGTTCGGGTCCATATATCGCTGGTGCAGAAAACTGATCTCGTCAATGGCCCGGTCCGGCGATTTGCTGCGAAAGGCCATCGTCAAGCCGTTCAAACCACAAAAGGTGCAGTGACTCTTCGCTCCCCACCAGCAGCCGCGTGCGGTTTCGTAGTTCAGGTGCGGTTGCAACTCGGGGAAAGCCGCGTTGAACTGAGCGTAGAAATCATCGAAGTTTGGATACGGCAGGGCATCCATGTCATGAATGGGGCCGCCCCAATTGGTGGGCAGGCGTACGGCGCCGCCGGGTGTATGGCGCGAGATCACACCCGTTAAGGGGATGGGCTCAGCGGCTAAGATCGCTTCCACAAAGGCCGGGAAGCGGTCGTCCGATTCTCCCGAAAAGGCAAAGTCAATGAACGGAAAGCATGCCATGAGACCGGCACCCATGTCGCCCTCGGCATTCGGTCCGCCGAACAAGATCTGGACGTCAGGATGCATCTCTTTGATGCGCCCGGCCAGGGCCAGTGAGGCTAGGTTCTGTTGGAACATGGTGGTGAATCCGACCATGCGATACTGCGCCCAATCGATCTCGTGCAGGCAGTGGTCGATAAACTCGCAGGCGCGCACTTGCGCCTGGGCCACGCGCTCCTGCAAGGCTTCAAAGCTGGTTGCCATGCCGCGCGGCGACCCGTCTGCAAATTGCAGTTGCCAAAACCGCTCGATTTGCGAAGCCGATGGCGGTCCGTAGAGTGCCCGGTAAAAAATCCAATCTCCCAGATCGCTCGAGCCGCCATGCGCCAAGCGCTGATAAAACGGGTAGCCGATGGTTTGGGCAAATGTCATCCCTAGGTAGCGGATATCGGCGGCAATGCCCCGCGTCGCCAAACCGGCCTTCAATAACGACAGACCCAGCGACGGCATATACGGCAGCCCGAACGGCATCGACAAGAATATGAGGGGTGGCGGCTGTGCCGGTAACGAGTCAGGATCGAGATACTGCTGAATCTGTTCTTGGGGGTGGAGGCGAAGTGGGGTACTCATCTTCTCTTCCTTGCCTGCTAGCAAAGTTGGGGGCTTACCGACGGTCTCGTCTTATTGCGCATAGGGCGTCTGGTCCTGAACCTTGGCCTTGATGAATGCCTGCTGCCGCTCGTAACATTTGTTGCACCCGCCGCAATGCAGACCGCTATGCGGGGCGTTGCACGTCAGGGTCAGCGCCAAGGGCAAATGCTGGAATTGCTTGATGACGGCTTTCTTAGTCAAATGCCGGTATGGGGCCACGATGGTGATTTCATGACTCAGCGCGGTACTCAGCAACCGCGCCAGATCGGCAAAAAATTCATCCGTCGCATCCGGAAAGGGATTGCCCTCCAGCGAGCCCACTGCGATGCGATGCACCCCATTGGCTAGGCACCAAATAGCAGCAGCCGTAAAGAGCAAAATGTTGCGAGCCGGCAGAAAGACATTTTCGTCAGGCTCATCCGCTGCCGGTACGCCCTCACCCGTGACACTCCAGTGTTTGCCGTACAGCCCATCGACCAGGAGTGGCAAGGTCACGGGTGCGCTGACTCGTGGATGATCGAGCCTATCTACGAAGCGCTTCAGCGCCCGACGCTCTTCGGTTTCCCAGGCCAAGCCTTTCTCGATATAGAGCGGGGCGACATCGTATGTGCTGGCCAGATCGTACAGTAAGACACTGCTGTCGAGTCCACCACTGGCTAAAACGGCAACTCTGGTCACAGGATTAATCCTCGCTATGGGTCGCGCAGATGCTGGGTGTTTCCCCCAGGCTCACACGGGAGACGTGTAGTCCCAACTTGGACAATGTATGGAAGATTAGCTTGGTGATATTTTCGGCGGTTGGGCAACACTTTAGCAATGGGGTCGTCACGGTGCAGTAACATCTTATGATCAAGATGGTCATCGACCCACCCCTTGGCTATGTCCTTGATCTCCCCAAAATCGATGACCATCTCGAGTCGATCCAGTCCCCCGGAGTCGATCTCGATCTCCAACTGAGCGTTACGGCCATGTAGATTCCGGCATTTACCATCATAGTCAAGGAGACGATGGCCATAACAAAACTGAATGACCTTTTTGACGCCAT
Source organism: Binatia bacterium (assembly GCA_963666315.2). GTDB lineage: Bacteria > Desulfobacterota > Binatia > Bin18 > Bin18 > Bin18. The sequence continues at coordinate 82,496 of CAXXHG010000010.1, read as the reverse complement.
GGTTTCCCACAATCTATCTCCTAGCAGATCAGTTGAAGCAGCCAACCGTTTCGTACGTTCCCTTCACCATAGGCTTGGCGTCTAGCTCTGATCTCCGACCGTGATCGGCTCCGCCGTGTGCCAAATATCCATACAGCGGAAGTGAGAGCGGCAGGGTACGGGATAGCCGACTCCATGCATGATGGCAACCCTGCCGGCATCGGAGAGGTCGGATCGGTTCCAGAGCCGGATTCAGACCGCAGCCATTGTCGAGTGGAATCACCTTTCTGCGGAGGTCAGGTTGAAGGGGAGGCGGGCCGAAAATTTATCTCTACTCGATAGCCTACCGCTTCGGCATACGCCTCAATTGTTGTTAGCGTCGGTGAGATCGAGGAATTCACGTTTTCTAGGCGAGAAATATTACTATTTTTCGTATGAAGTCGCTTCGCCAGCTCTTCTTGGGTGAGGCCTGCTTCTTTACGGAGGGCGATGAGCTTTCTCCGGAGGTCATAGGCAGGGGTGAGTGACTCATATTCTTCTCTGACTTCTGGGTTTTTCAGAGCCTTTTTCTTAAAGCCGGCCAGTGTTGGTCGTGTCATCTTTTGATCTCCTTCATGCGCTTCTTTGCAAGAGCCCCTCTCCCATTGGTGCGGTATAGGGCTTGCCCAGGGCAGGCCCCCACTCCTCAATCATTTTGAGCGGGACGCGATCGGGTGGAGTGAACTGTTAAGCCACCTTCTTGCGTTTGCGAGAGGACTGTCGGCGTCTCAGTATGGGGGCCAAAGCTCGCAGAGCTTCACTGACTGCCACACCAATCGGGGAAAACATCAAGAACCTCTGGATCCAGGACCACGATGTTTGTTCCTTGGTATAACGAGCTGCCGTCACGCCACGCGCTGCCCCAGAGAAGTCATATTCTGGACGCATGGTGTCTTGGTCCTGTATCGTTTCGCTTGTTCGTCTAGGCTTCACCTTCTTCATATTGTCTCCGTTCGGGTCGAGTTGCTTTCCGCGCACTAATCAAGCGCGTTCGCGGGGGACGCTCAGCATGGCTCACAACAAGCAATCTCCCCCTTGAGGACATTCAGATCACCAGATACCGCTCCTCTTCTGCTGAATGGTCAGGGTCTGCCATTAACAGGGCCAATGGATCCCCGAACACCGTCGATGCTTCTTAAAAAGCAACTTTATGGTCTCTCAGATTCGTCGTCGCCTTTGTGGGATCCGACTCAAATTGGTAGCTCACTTGCGAAAGGTAGCGAATTCGACGAAGGGTGCCAACAGGTCTACGCTAGGTTGGCAACGACCAGTCTGCCCCCATCTCCTTTACAAACCTTGTGCTTGCTTGCAAGACCTGACCCCTTACCTGCTCTCCCAAAATCGTTGCCTTGCACGTTATCGACTATGACCCTATTGATGAGAAAAACTTTCTCTTCAAGGTTCGACAGGCACAGGAATGTGAGCGAATCTGGTCTGACCGGAGATCCGTCAACTAATGTCTCACTTGTGTGAGAAGCATTGTGAGGCCAAGGAGAGACAATCCGTCCGCTCACGAACTCCGTTAGCACCGAAGTTAGCGAAGTTAGTGAAGTTATAAAACTCTTATAAAGTTGCTAATTTCAGTATACACAGCAGGCTAGTGGAGAATTCCAGGCAGAACTGCCGTGCCATACCTGTGAGAATGGCTCACGAACAAGTGAGAGAGGAAGACGTCACAGTCCATAAACGCGTACTCATAAGTAACCGTGGCGAGATCGCCATTCGGATTGCCAAATCTGCAACCGCCTTGGGCATGGAATCCGTAGGGGTGTATCCTGCTATCGACGCGCTCTCCTTGCATACGCGCTCTATGACGGAAAGCCATGAGATCGGTACAGCCCAAGACGCCGTTGGTGCGTATTTGAACGCGGAAGCGCTCATTCAGATCGCCAAAGTACGCGGCTGTGACTGTCTGCATCCTGGTTATGGTTTCTTGTCCGAGAACGCCCCGTTTGCTGAGTTGTGTGCCGCCGAGGGGGTGACGTTCATTGGTCCGCCGCCCGAGGCGCTGTCATTATTCGGAAATAAAGTCAGAGCTCGGGCTCTTGCGGAGTCGTTGGATATTCCCGTCGTACCCGGGAGCGCTGATCCCTTGGGATCAGCGCTGGAAGCAGAGAAGCTGGCAAACAATCTTGGCTATCCAGTGATGCTCAAGGCAACGGCGGGAGGCGGAGGGCGTGGCATGCGCGTCGTCGAACGAGCTGAGCAGATGGCCGAGGCCTTTGAGCGTTGTCGCAGCGAGGCTCAGGCCGCATTCGGTGATGGATCCGTTTTTATCGAAAGGCTGCTCGCGCGACCGAGACATATCGAAGTACAAATTCTGGCTGACTCCTCTGGCGAGGTGATCCATCTGCACGAACGGGACTGCTCGGTGCAATTGCGACACCAGAAGGTGGTTGAGGTGGCCCCCGCTCCGGGTTTGGAAGCCGATTTGCGGCAGAAGATGCTCAACGCTGCTATCACGCTAGTGCAGGCTGCTTCGTATGTGAACGCAGGTACAGTCGAGTTTCTAGTCTCGCCTGAGACTAGTGAGTATTTTTTTATTGAATGCAATCCGCGGATTCAGGTTGAGCATACGGTCACTGAGCAGGTCACTGGTATTGATCTGGTCGAGGCGCAGTTCCATATCGCCGCAGGTGCGACGCTGGCCTCTCTGGGTCTCGGTGACCAGCACGCGGTGGGCGCGCCGCGTGGGTTTGCCGTGCAGGAACGTGTCGTCGCCATAAGTACTGGGAGTCTTACGGCGTATAAGGAGCCCTCAGGAGTGGGCATTCGGGTGGACGCGTGTGGGTATCTGGGTTATGCCCCACCGCCGCAGTTCGATCCATTGCTGGCGAAACTCATTTGTACGGCCCGTACGTACTCTGCAGCGCTTGAACGCACGCTGCATGCGCTCGTTGAGTTCCACATTGGTGGTCTGCAAACCAACCTGCCCCAACTGCACGCGATATTATCCCACCCGTCTGTTCAGGCCGGTGATGCCAGAACGTCCTTGTTCGCCGAGGCTCCAGAGATCAATACCGCTTCTTTCTCCGCTGCTGAAGGCAGCGCTCTCGCCTTGTTGCAGCAACAGGCCGCTCAGCTGGGCAGAATGGGAAAGATGGGCGGCGCGGCTCCAGTATCAATGCGGTCTTCGCCGTCTGCCACGACAGACATGCCAGCGTTAGAGGTGGCACCGGGCCAGGCGGCTGTGGCATGTCCGGTGGAGAGCTGTGTCGTAGAGATACGTGTCCATGAGGGTGACCGGGTGTCACCAGGTGACATTCTGCTGGTTGTGAGCGCAATGAAGATGGAAACCATGCTGACGGCAAGCTGTGCGGGCATCGTAACGGCACTGCAGCCGCTGCAGGCCGGGGATAGTGTTGCTGCAGGACAAGTGGTGGCAGTCGTGTCGCCTGCGCAGAGCGACATTCAACAGTCGTCAAACACAAACAGCCAACAGCCCTGGGAATCTCTGCTGGAAGAAGTCCGTGTATTGCAAAACTTTGCGAAGCAGCGCTTGGAGCCCGGCTCCGATGATCCCGGCGTGGTGCGCCAAAGATCGCGTGGCAAGCTGACGTGCCGGGAGCGCATTGCGTTATTGCTGGACGAAGGATCCTTTCGCGAAGTCGGCAGTGTCGCGGGTTTCGCGTCCTACGATGAAGACGGCGCAATTACGGGCTTCACGCCCGCTAACAGTGTGGGTGGATGGGGGAAAATAGACCGGCGGAGCGTCATCGTGTGTGCGGATGACTTCACTTCCCGAGGCGGTCATGCGGATGGTGCGATTGCCGCCAAGAGTGGCTATCTGGATCGGCTCGCCACGGAAATGTGCATGCCCTCGCTACGGTTGCTGGATGGATCGTCCGGTGGTGGCAGTGTGGCTACTATGGTTCCGGCACAGAAAAAAGAGGGCGAGAGTAGCGCCAAAGAAAGCTCGGGTGCTATCAAAGCTGGACGGCCTAGGGTAAGCGGTGGCGGCGGATCGTATCTACCCGGACACCTGGGCAGGTCTATGTACACCGAACAGCTATCAACCATACCCGTGGTCAACCTGCTGCTGGGCAGTGTTGTCGGCATAGGCGCGGCCAAGGCCGTATTGGGTCATTTCTCGATTATGGTGCGCGATATCGCGCAGCTCTTTGTGGCCGGACCGCCCCTCGTCTCGCATGCCATGGGCTATGACATTACTAAGGAGGAACTCGGCGGCTGGCGCATCCACTGTACGAATGGCTCGGTCGATAACTTGGCGGAATCCGAACAAGAAGCGATGGCAATGACCAGGCAATTTCTGTCCTATCTGCCCGCCAGTGTGTATGCAGTACCGCCCGTGCTTGCGGCAAGTGATCCGATAGCCCGGCGTGAAGAGCAGCTCGCCGGCCTCATAGCCAGAAAACGCACCACGACATTTGATATTCGACAGGCCATCAGGTTGATGGCAGACAAGGACTCTTTTTTTGAGATCGGACCATTGTGGGGTACCGACCAGGTCACCGGATTCGTGAGATTCAATGGCCACCCCTTGGGCGTGATTGCTTCTGATAGCAAACATGTCAATGGAGGCGCACTCACTGCGGTCGGCTTGGAGCACGAAATCGCCAGTACAATTCGCAAAGGTGCGGAGTGGATGGTCGCCTTCGCTCAGGTCGGTGTGCCCATCTTCACCGTCCTCATGCGGCGCAGTTTTGGCGTTGCCGGGAACAACTATGCCACGCCGCGATCAAAGGCCTCCGTACGCGTCACGTGGCCTGCCGCGGATGTGGGCGGGATCCCACCCGAAGGCGGCATCGAAGCCGCCTATAAACGTCAGTTGGCAGAAGCCCCAGATCCGGCCGCCTTGCGCGCAGAACTCAATGCGCGTATCGAGAGCGCACGCGGGCCGCTCGGTCCGTTAAACAAATTCCAGATCGAAGAGATGATCGATCCCAGGGATACGCGACGGTATATTTGTGAGTGGGTGGAAACTGCTTATAAGGTCGTGTCTCAGCCGTCGCGGCTGGTGCCTCGGGCGTTGCAGTTTCGACCGTAAGTGGAGGTGGGTGGGTTTGTCGGGTGGTGGAACACAGCCGATTAGGTCAAATCCTTTGAGACAGGGAAACAGGAGCGTAGCGACTGTGGGTGAGGATTATATCTGAAAAAGCCCGCTACCCAATTAGCCCCTTCACAAACTCCCACACCCCCAACAACTGCAAGGCCATAGCGATTACCGTCCCGGTCACAACGAGCCGTATCCAGGCTTCACCTTTACGTACGCCCCAATGTGCGCCGAACCAGGAACCTATGCTGGTTGCCACGGAAAGGAGCAGCCCCACGCCCCAGTCTACCTTGCCGTCAAAGATAAAGACGACTAAGGCAATGCCGGTCAGTCCCATGACGATCACCACCTTAACCCCGTTTGCGAGCACGAGATTGAGACCAGCCAAGGAACCGAGGGCGACCAGGACAAAAATACCGGACGCGATTTGGAGTAATTCCGCCATACAAGCCGATGCCGAAGAAAACGCCTTGGAGAATCCGGCGACGGCGAGCCGGGCTGTGCTGTGAGAGTAAGCTCGTCTGCAGTGTGGATTCAAAGAGTAAGGGAATGAGCATCACCAGCATCATGACGGCCAGTAAGGTCTGAAAGACGGCATCGTCGAGACGAACCGAGACCAGGGCGCCACAGATCGAGCCCAGCATGGCCGGTAGGAGGAGGGAAAGGGCGAGAGGATTGTCTGTCACGTCCAATTTTTTGTAGGCAGCCAAAGCGGTCAGACTCTGAATAACGACGGCCAAGCGGTTAGTGCCATTTGCAACGCCTGGCGGCAGGCCGATCAGAATCAGAGCGGGAACGGTCAGCATGGCGCCGCCGCCGGAAACCGCATTCAGAAAGCCTGCGGCCAGGCCACTGAGGAGAATAAAAATAAGGTCGGTTGGTGTCATTTTATGCTGACTGTCGCTAGAAGGTTCTGCTTTTCCATACGGGCTTCTTGCTGACCGGCCACTACTATGAGGCAAGCGGGGGTTTGTCAAATTTGTGTCTTGCCGGCACAAAGTGGCAGCGCTGAGCGGGCAAAATGCGTATTTCCTTGACCATAGCGCTGTCTCAACTTATGATCTCTGCCTAAGGAGGGTGGGATATGCCCACTTGGGATCTCAAAGATAGTGCGGCGGTGTGTGGTGTGGGTCATTCTGCATACGGCCGTAAGATGAATCGGAGCCAGATTGATCTTGGCGGGGAAGCGATTCGCAACGCACTCGATGACGCGGGGCTAGGACGTGACGATCTGGATGGCCTCATCGTCAGTTTCGGTACGCCTATTGGGGCGGACGCCGATACGCTGGCGTATGCGTTGGGGCTCAAACTCCGTGCCTATAATCAAACCTGGGCGCACGGACGCTTTACGGCGAGCAGTATTCAGTGGGCGGTCATGCTGGTCAGTGCAGGTCTAGCCAATGTCGTGGCCTGCATGGCGTCGATTAGTTTTTCGGGTTTTCGCAAACCCATGATGGGCGGGGCAAGGGATGCTGAAGGCGGACGTGAGGCGGGCGGCGGGCACGGCGAAGATCCGGTGTTCGGCATGACCTCGCCTGGAGCCGGGGCAGCGCTCGTGGCGCGGAAATATTTTGGTCGCTTTGGCGCGACGAGCGAGCAGTTGGCCGCTGTAGCCGTGGCGTTCCGCAAACATGCGGCCCTGAATCCGAATGCCATTATGCAGACGCCGATTACGGTAGAGGATCATCAAAACTCACGTTTTGTGTGCGAGCCGCTACATCTTTTGGATTATTGTCTCATTAATGATGGCGCCGCCTGCGTTCTTGTCACCACGCAAGAACGGGCGCGGGATATGGCCAAACGACCCGTGTGCATAAGCGGGATGCAGGCTCTGCCGGCGGGCAGAGAAGAATTTATTTGGACCTACCCAGGCTTTGGCACTTCACAGCAAGAAGTCTTTGACTACGAACCCGGTCCGCAGCCGGTATATGAAATGGCTGGCGTCCAGGCAAAAGATGTAGATGCCCTGTTTACGTATGACGCCTTTGCCATTCTGGCTTGGACCGCGTTGGAACGATTTGGATTTTGCAAACAGGGCGAAGCAGCTGCCTTTACCCAAGACGGGCGCATCGAGCTGGGCGGTGAGCTGCCTATGAATACTAACGGTGGGCTGATGTCGGAGGGGCATATTATGGGCTGGAATCACCAAGTCGAGATCGTACGCCAATTGCGTGGCGAGTGTGGTGAACGGCAAATTCCACATGCCCAACTCATACAGTGGGCGAACGCGTATGGGGATTCTCTCATGTATCGAAAGGGGTAGGGCATGGCCGAATATACCAAACCGCTGCCGGCAATTTCGACGCTGAACCAGCCCTATTGGGATGGTTTGAAACAACGAGAAATGGTGCTGCCAAAATGCAAGCCGTGTAACAAGGTCTGGTATCCGCCCACACGGTTTTGTCCCACGTGCTGGTCGCCCGACTTCAGCTGGCAGCAGTTGAGCGGGCGCGGAAAGGTGAACTCCTGGGTGGTCTTTCATCAAGCCTATTTCTCTGCACTGAAAGACGACGTTCCGTATAATGTGGCTGAGGTGGCACTTGAAGAGGGACCTCGGTTGCTGACTAATCTTGTCGAGGTGAGCAACGAAGAGATCCGAATTGGCATGGCGGTGGAAGTCGTGTATGAGGATGTGACCGCTGAGGTAACGCTGGCGAAGTTTAAACCGGTACGGCAAGGGTAGTGCCCGTTTGATAGTCCGCGATGCTCCGGCTGTGTCTGACTTAAGCTAATTTGCAGTGGAGGAAATATGCCTGGAGTCCTCGACGGTATTCGCGTTTTTGATCTGAGTATTGCCGCGGTCGGGCCGTGGGCGGCAAAGCTGTTGGGTGAGCTTGGGGCGGATGTGATCAAGGTCGAATCGCCGGCCGGGGAACTGTCGCACGCCATCCCGCCGCCGATTAAAGGCACTGCGGTCCTGTATATATCAGCCAATTTTAATAAACGTAATATTGTCCTGGATCTTAAAAACGAGCGGGATCGGACTATTGCGCTCAAGCTGGTCGAAAAGAGTGATGTGTTCATTCAAAACATGCGGCCCGGCACGGTAGAGCGTCTGGGCCTGGGCTATGATGTTGTGTCGCAGCTCAATGCGCGCATGGTGTATGTCTCTGCTTCTGCCTATGGTCGTACTGGACCGATGGCAAAAGAGGCGGGCATTGATCCCACCGTTCAGGCGTTTTCCGGTTGGTGCAGCATCACTGGGTCGCCGGGCTCACAGGGCGAAATGTTTCGCCATCTGGCCCACCTGGATATTACGACCAGCAGCATGATTGTTGAGGCCGTGTTGCAAGCGCTCTTGGCGCGCGAGCGTTCGGGCAAGGGTCAGCATATTACGATTGATATGATCTCGACTGCTCTGTCGCTGCAGACCAGTCGTTTGGCCGAGTATTTTGCAACGGGAGAGCAACCGCAGCCCATGGGGAGTGCGGTAACAACCACAGTACCGCATCAAGCCTTTCTGTGCCAAGACCAGGAATACCTGGCCGTTGGAGTGGTGCGTGCGGACCAATGGCCGCGTTTCTGCCGTGCCATACAGCGAGAAGATGTGTATGATGATGCGCGCTTCCAGGACAATCCGAAACGGGTGGAGCATCGGGCCGTACTGACTGCGCTGCTGGAGGACCACTTCCAGACCAAACCGACCACGTGGTGGAGTCAGCGCTTGACACAAGAGCGGGTGCCGAATACGCGTGTGTCCCGAACCGTAGATTTTCATGCCCTGCGCAATGACCCTCAGGTGACGCACAATCAGCATATTGTTGACCTTGCTACCCCGCATTGGGGAACGCCGAGTGTAGACGGACTGCCGTGGAAGTTTAGCAAGACTCCGGCTGGCCCGATTCGTCCGGGTGGACTCAAGGGGGAACAGACCCAGGAAGTGCTGCGCGAGTTCGGTATTGCAGGCGACTAGGAGATTGCATGCCGGGTGCACTGGAGGGATTTCGGATCATTGACCTCACGCAAGGACTGTGTGGCCCTTTTGCCTCCATGCGGCTAGGCGACGCCGGGGCGGAGATCATCAAGATCGAACCGCTGACTGGTGAGGCCTCGCGGACCATGGGTCCGCCGTTTATTGAGGATGCAAGCGCCGTCTTTTTGAGCCTCAATCGGAATAAAAAAAGCGTCGTGGTGGATCTTGCGAAGGCCGAAGGCCAAGAGCTGATTCGACGGCTCGCCTCACAGGCGGATGTGATATTGGAAGACCTTGGACCTGGAGAGGCTGAAAAACTGAGACTCGGCTACGGTGATGTCATTCAAAGTAATCCCGCACTCGTCTACTGCGCGATTAGTGCCTACGGGGAAGAGGGACCACTGCGAGACTTGCCCGGTGCGGAGCTGGTTGTCCAGGCGCTGGCCGATTACACCCATTCGCTGGGAAAGATAGGCGCAGCCCCGGTCCGGTTGGGGGCCGATGTTGCGAGTCTGAATACGGGCATTATGGCCTCGCAGGCAGTAACGGCTGGATTGTTGCACCGTGTACGGACCGGAGAGGGGCAGCGAATTGCGGTCAGTATGCTCGGCACCCTGCTGCACATGCGCGGCATTATGTGGACGTCCATGACCGATCCGGATGAGTGGTATGGCTTCCACCTCGATCATTACACGCGGCCGCCGGATGAAGGGTATAAAACCAAAGACGGCCATGTCTATTTCGGCCTGCGTCGGGGCAGTAGTGAAGACTGGGATCGGCTGATGCTGAGCCTCGGGCTGGAGGAGTATATTGCCGACCCGCGATTTGAAGGTTTCGGACGTGAGGCAACTAGCATAGGCCGCCATGCGCCTGAGGTGAAGCCCATTTGGGAGCAGGCGTTTCAAAAACTCAGCAATGAAGAAGTGCTCAAGCTGATCCATGAGTTCCGTGGTGATGCGGTAGCGTTTAACACCTATCCGTCCTTATTCGCCCATCCCCAGATTGATGAACTCGACATCGTCAAAGAGGTCGAACAGCCCGCCGGAGGCAGTTTCCGTACGATTGGTCCGGTGTGGCATTTTGCGGATACACCGGCTGAAATCCACAGTCCACCACCCGCTCTGGGGCAGCATACGGACGAAGTCCTGACTGCAATAGGGCTAAGCGCTGCAGACCTGCAGCAGCTCAGAGTAGCCGGAGTCATTAATTGATTTGTCGGCGGATAGATTGTGTCTCAAAGAAACACGGGCGAGCTTTGGACCCGTCCTTGTCTAAAGGGATATAGCTCTAGACGCCGTCAGCCGTCTCAGGAGATATAGCCGCTCTCGTCGTGGTCAGCAAGGTCGAGGCCCATCTGCTCACCCTCTTCGCTGATGCGCGCGCCTCCAGTGAGGGCGTTAGCGATCATATAGGCTATAACAGAGACGCCGCCACTCAAGAGGACGGTAACGACGACGCTCTTTACCTGCTGGATTACCTGGGCCGTAGCAGAGGTAGCTTCGAAACCCGCGCCGCCCATAAATTCGGCTGCGCACAGACCGGTGAGAATCGATCCGACGATTCCTCCGATGCCGTGCACGCCGAAGACGTCGAGGCTGTCATCATAGCTGAACTTCTGCTTCAGCTTGGCGGTAGCCAGGTAGCACAGGACGGCTGAGGCGGTGCCGATCAGCATCGCGCCCATGGGGCCCGCTGTGCCGCTGGCCGGCGTGATAGCGACCAGTCCCGCAACCGCGGCGGTGGCCATGCCGAGAATGCTCGGCTTGCCATGCCCTAACCACTCGATGAGCATCCAGACAACTACAGCTGTGGCGGTGGAGATCTGAGTGACGAGCAGGGCCATGCCGGCGGTGCCGTCTGCGGCGAGCTGGCTACCGGCGTTGAAGCCGAACCAGCCAACCCAAAGCATGCTGGCTCCGACGACGGTTAGGACGAGGCTGTGGGGTCTCATGGGCTCTGCCGCGTAACCTTTGCGCGCGCCGATCATCACGCAGATAACCAGCGCGGCGATACCGGCATTGATATGCACAACGGTACCCCCGGCAAAATCCAGTACTCCCCAGCCGGCGAAAAGGCCGCCGCCCCAGGCCATGTGCCAGATCGGTACATAGCTGAAGGTGAACCAGATGATCATGAAGATCAACATGGCGCTGAACTTCATACGCTCGGCAAAGGCGCCGACGATGAGCGCCGGGGTGATGATCGCAAAGGTCATCTGGAAGGTTAGGAAGACCGACTCGGGTATGGTGCCTCTGAGGGCGCCAACAGTCAGATCTTTGAGGAAGAGCTTGGAGGCGTTTCCTATTATTGCGCCACCCTCGGTGGCGGCATAGCTATAGCCGTAGATGATCCAGAGCAGGGTCATAACGCCGGCCATTGCAAAACATTGGCCGAGGACGGACAGGACGTTTTTTGTCCTGACCAGACCGCCATAGAATAACGCCAGGCCGGGCAGGGTCATGAAGAGCACCAGCGCTGTGGCGGTGAGCATCCAGGCGGTATCCCCGCTGTCGAGTGCTGCCGCTTCTTCTGCCCAGGCTGATGTTGCCATGGCGAGCAGATTGAGCGCGAGTGCTCCCAGTCCAAGTAAGGCGTACCTTGACGCCTGCAGCAAATTTTTCATTGTATATCCCTCCTTCCTCACGCTGAGACAGTACGACTGTCCGTTGCCGATTGCCCCGTATTGGCAACGTAATGGTGAGGGTATTCATACCTATAGGCAAAAAAGATGCCGTTCAAGGATTTTGCAATTCCCTAGGCTCATTGCTGATATACAGCTCAAAAATGATTTTGTGCTGGTTAGATTTTAGGCAACGCCTAGGTTTTCGTCAGCAGACTGGTGAAAAACTGCCCGAGGGAGAATGGCGGCAGGAGCATATTATTTGAGCAAATTCATTGAAGAAGTTCTTTATTGTGGAGACCAGAAGGCTATATGGCCATCCGAAAGCTGCTGAGCGCTAGCCCCCTCGACCGCTTGAATGACATACACTGCTGGGGAGCCAAATCCCCGAGCAGCTCCTGGCTGTGGGCCGGCATTGCCGCTGAAGGTAAAATGCCGGCTGTCTGGAGACCATAAACGGTGTGAAAGCGCGTACTGGTCAAAATACTGAAAGACCAAGGTCTGTGGGCGAGACGGGGTAAAGTTCGTCACCTCAATGGGTTTTGCGTCGCTCAGCTCAACCACGGCCCATGCCCAATGTGCACGGTCTAGGTTCCGTTTTGCGTACAAAATTCGCGTCCCGTCCGGAGACCAGAAGAAGGCCGCAAAATCATCTTTGATAAGCGTGCGCATTGAGCCGGATGCTACATCAAACAGCCGGATCTCTTCAAACAAGGGGTCCCCAACAAAAGATGTAGTCGCAATAGCCAAAAGCGGTTGGGCGGGAGACCATGCGAGGGCAATACGGTCAGGTACGAAGGCAACCGACTCGGGTTGGCTGCCGTCGCCTGCAGCGATCATAAGTGACGGTTTTTCCTCGCCCTTTTTTTGGCTGCTATACGCCAACCAGCGTCCGTTAAAGGACCACGATGAGGGTCCAAATGCAGACGGAGAGCCTGATAGCAGCTGTCTTTCCCCGCTTTCAATATTGAGCACACTGACCGAATGACCGGATTCGCTCTCACGATCCCCCCCGGCATGGACCAGAACGGCCTTTCCGTCAGACCTCCAGTTAAAATAAAGGGGCGCACCACGAGCGACTGTTTGCGGACGCCGGCCGCCCGATGTCGGCCAAAGACCCAGGGAAAGCGCACGCCCGCCGAACAGAAGGCCGAGTTGGCGGCTATTGGGAGCCCAATAGGCATAGATGGGTTGGAGACCGGATTCCTTATAGACGTGCAAAACGCGGGAAGTCGGAACATCGAAGATGTATAAGCCGTCTGTTGGTTGGCCATTGCTGATTTCGAAACGAAAGCTGGCGAGTCGCTGGCCGTCTGGAGACCAGGCCGGCCAACTATAGAAGTCACGTGCCTGTTGCACCGGCTGGAGAGAGAATGCGACTTGTTGAAGCATTTCTCCGGAAGCCAGCTTGCGCCGATTGCTGCCATTCGGGTGTATGGTATAGAGATCGCCGGCACGATCAATAAACGCAATACGACCGGTCGTGGGTTCAGCAGACACCGGAAGGGAAGGTAAGAGGAGCAGGCAGGAGGCGAGCAGGGTAAAGGTGTACGAGTATTTCCGTCCCATAATGATTCATCCTTCGAAGCGCTCATGGGCCACACGTAGACGGCCATGGGCTACGCACAGGCGCTTATGGGCTACGGTACCAGAGTTTCCGGCGAGGGGAAATCAAACAAGAGGAAGTATCCGATAAAAATTCTCTTTGATACCTATCTGCATACATGTCTGGTAGAGTGAGGGGCTGATAATGCGGATTGAGGGACGCGGACATGCTCCGAGTTGGCAAGACGGTTTTGGCCACCAGGCTTAGCCGAGCTTGACGGCCCCCGACTTTGTTCGGTACGAATGCAGTCCAGGGAAGAGGCCGCCGCTCTGAGAAGTGGGTGGATCAAGCCGTGGCAGTATGCAAGCTGTGGCAGTATAAAGGGGCCGCGCGCGTATAACGACCTAGGGGTGTAAGATGAAAAAGCTGGCTATTCTTGGATCGACCGGTTCTATCGGGGTCTCAACCCTTGACATCGTCGGCCGTTTTCCTGACCGATTTCGGGTCGTTGCCCTGGCAGCAGGAAGAAATTTGGCCAAACTGACTGAACAAATTCGGGTCTTCCAGCCTTTGCTTGTTTCTGTGGCTCAAGAAGCGGATGCAACCCGGTTGCGGGACGATCTGCCTGAGTTCCGTGGGGAGATTGTGTGGGGGGAGGCGGGCTTGATTGCGACTGCTACGCATGCCGAGGCGGATATGGTCATGGCCGCCCTTGTCGGAGCAATCGGACTGCCGCCGACATTCGCTGCAATCCGGGCTGGGAAGGATATTGCGTTAGCAAATAAAGAGGCTCTGGTCGTCTCCGGAGAGCTGATGACGAGAGAGGCGGCGCAGTACGGGGTTCAGCTCCTCCCCGTAGATAGCGAGCATAACGCGATTTTTCAGGTATTACAGGGGCATAAGCGCGAGCAAGTCAAGCGCATCCTGTTGACCGCGTCGGGCGGGCCGTTTCTTCATCGTCCGGCCGAAGAGCTGAAAACGGTCAGCGTGGAAGAGGCACTCCAGCATCCGACTTGGAAGATGGGCAATAAGATTACCATAGACTCGGCAACCCTCATGAATAAAGGGCTGGAGGTTATTGAGGCGCGCTGGCTCTTCGGCCTCCAGCCTGATCAGATCTCTGTCATTGTTCATCCGCAAAGTATTGTCCACTCGATGGTCGAGTATATTGATGGATCGGTCCTGGCCCAACTGGGGATTCCGGACATGAAAATCCCGATTTCATACATTCTTGCCTACCCGGATCGGTTGTCGCTGGATCACTTGCCCTCACTCAATCTTGTTGAGGCCGCCCACCTTGAGTTTTGCGAACCTGATTTTGAGAAATTTCCTTGTCTGAGGCTCGCCTATACGGCATTACAACAGGGGGGAACGTGTCCCGCCGTACTCAATGCGGCGAATGAAGTGTCCGTGGCCCTCTTTCTGTCCGGGCAGATTACTTTTTTGGACATAGCTGGGGTGAACGAGCGGGTTCTCGAGGCTCACGAACATCAGCCGGTGACGGATCTGGAGAGCGTCCTTGAGGCTGACCAGTGGGCACGGGGACAGGCGAAGGCAGCCGCAGGGAGTGCCGGACAGAACGTAGCGGCCTAGAGTGAAGGCGGTAGCGCAGTGGAAGTGGGAGCACAGTCTGAAGATGGGGTGACCGGGTGAGCGGAGAGAAGGGGGCCCAACAAGCACAGTTTGTAGCTTCGCCTACTGGGGAAGCACGTTCGCCTACTGGGGAAGCGCTCTTGTCTGTTGCGGAAGCCCTTTCGCTTGCTGAGGCCTATGCCTACTGTCGTCGGATTACCCAGCGCAGCTCCTCAAATTTCTATTACGCCTTCCGGCTGCTTCCTTGGGACCGTCATGATGCACTGTGCGCCTTCTACGCTTTTTGTCGATATGTTGACGACATAGCTGATCAGCCGGACGAAAGGCAGCCTCACGGACAAAAAGAGCGGATTGCTCAATTACTCAACACCTGGCGAGAAGAACTTGATCGGTGTTATACGGCTCAGCCACGTCATCCCATTTCCCAGGCGCTAGCGGATACTGTGCGACGTTTTCCCATTCGACAGGAAGACCTTTCAGGTATCATCGACGGCGTTGAAATGGACCTGAGTCGTACGCGCTACCAAACGTTCTCCGAGTTGTACGAGTACTGCTATCGTGTGGCCTCTTTAGTCGGCTTGGTGTGCATAGAGATTTTTGGTTACGAGGCACTGCAAACGCGGGAGTATGCAATCACTCTCGGTGTTGCTTTCCAGCTGACGAATATCCTTCGAGATGTTGGCGAGGACGCGCAACGCGCTCGGATCTATTTACCGCTCGAAGACCTCGCCCGGTTCCGATACTCGGAACAAGAGCTCTTGGACGGTGTATATAATGAGGCCTTCTTGAGACTGATGACATTCGAAGCGGAACGGGCCCAGGATTACTACCGTCGGGCGGTGAGCCTCTTAGCTCCGCAAGATCGCCGCTCCCTTGTTGCTGCTGAAGCAATGCGCCTTATTTACCGCCGGCTGCTCAAAAAAATTGAAATACAGAAATTTAATGTCTTTCAGCAACGGGTCACACTGACGACGCCGTGCAAGCTGGGCCTAGCGTTGGCGGCGTGGGGACGTGGACAACTCGCCTTCTCGTAGGTGGGTGATATAGACTGGCCTGTTTTTTCCGATAGAGAGAAACGATAGGCGGAAAAAACGGCTTCGCTCTTTTTTGTGCGGATTTCTTATCGGAGGATGTGGAATGTACTGGTGGGTAGTGGACGGTGGGCGTACCGTACGCGCCACTGCGGACTGGCTCCAGTATGAGGCCGACGTCTACGGCGAGACGCACGACGTCCCAGTGGCGGACTCAGGTTGGTAGAAGGGGAATGTTCCGTACAGGGACAAACTGCAGACCGATATGGTCCTACCCGAATGCCCTCTTTTTTTAGCCGCTGAGTTGAAGGCTTACGCCACGGCGCGCAGTTTCTTGCCGCCTCCGCGTGAGGAATTTGTTACCCCACCATTATCGGGCAGATGCTCTGCAATGTTGGTCTTTGCGTAGCGCGAACCTGGGAACAAAGAGCGAATAGCAAACGCGACTTGTCCCATCAGGCGCTTGACCCCCACCGTCTTTTCAACCTGACAGATCGGTTCAAGGCGCACCATCGCGCCATTCGCTTTTTTGCATACCTGTAAGAAAAACTGTTGTTTTTTGCCCGGTTCGATGACCAGCGCTTCAAGCAATAGTTTGGTGCACTCGGTATTGATGTAATATTCGCTGACGCGTTTGATCCCATCCGGATCGCGGAGGAACATCTCCGGCCGACGAATAATGATTTGACGTAAATCAATTGTCCCTTGGATCGTCACATGTGGCATAAGCCTTCTCCTTATTACGTAGCCTTTTCTGGAAGCGCGTTTCCCCTTTCCTGTTGTGTTCCAGAACCCGGTTTTACAGGACTGAGCTACCTGCCACTTCGGACGGTACGTATATGTTATTTACCTGGCCTCGGTAAGGTGGTCAAGTCTTAACCGGGAAGAAACGTTCGCTGTAGAAAAGGAGATGAGCCGCAGGGTCTACTTTACAGATTGTCAGAGTGCCAGTTATATGCTCGTATACGAGGACCAAAAGGTATTTAAAGAGAGGCAGAGCATGTTTACCGTACCTTCGCGCGCCCCCGACCATAAAAGCCGTCATATCGCATCGATCAAAGAGGCGATTGAAGAAATTCGGGCTGGCCGGATGATTATTCTCATGGACGATGAGGACA
The DNA here is from genome assembly GCA_963666315.2 of Binatia bacterium. Taxonomy (GTDB): domain Bacteria; phylum Desulfobacterota; class Binatia; order Bin18; family Bin18; genus Bin18. Next base: position 65,643 of record CAXXHG010000010.1, on the reverse strand, counting down.
GAGAGAACGAGGGTGATCTCTGCATGGCAGCCGAAAAGGCCACGCCTGAGGCGATCAATTTCATGGCCACATATGGGCGAGGACTGATTTGTATGCCCATGGCCGAAGACCGTATTGACGCGCTGGGACTACCGATGATGGTGGCCAAGAATACGGCTCCACTTGGGACGGCGTTTACCGTGTCTTTTGATGCACGAAAAGATGTGACACGTGGGATTTCTGCTGAAGATCGGGCGAGGACCATTTTGGCCGCCACCCGAGATGACGCCCGACCCGAGGACTTTGTCGTGCCTGGGCATGTGTTTCCGCTACGCGCCCGGCGTGGCGGAGTGCTGGTTCGCACCGGGCAAACCGAAGGGTCGGTTGATTTATCCCGTCTGGCCGGACTGGATCCGTCCAGCATCATTTGCGAGATCATGCGCGAGGATGGAACCATGGCTCGTCTGCCCGATTTAGAGGAATTTGCAGATGAGCATGGGATCAGAATTGCGACCATCGCAGACCTCGTTCATTATCGACTGCAGAATGATTCGCTGGTACATCGTGTTGCCGAGGCGCGTTTGCCGACCCGATACGGTGGGGATTTTACGGGCTACGTCTACACGAGTGATGTGGACGAAGCCGAACATTTTGTCCTGGTAAAAGGCGATATGAATCCGGACGAGCCGGTACTCGTCCGGCCCCACGCTGAGTATGTGCCTGGGGATGTCTTCGGCTACACATACGGCAATACGAGCGCGCTCCTACAGCAATCCATGATGATGATCGCCGCTGAAGGCCGGGGCGTAATTCTCTACCTCCGACAGAGTGGACAAGGGGAGCAGCTCTTCCGGGACACAAGCCGAGCCAGCAGACGATCCGACGACGGCTCGGCTCAGACGAGTACCAACCCGGGCTCGCAGCTACGCGATTTCCGTGATTATGGAATCGGCGCGCAAATCTTGCGTGACTTAGGAGTCCGGAAAATGCGCTTATTGACCAATTCTTCTCGTCGCTTAGTCAGCTTGCCCGGCTATGGGCTTGAGGTGGTTGAAACCGTTCCTCTCAACCTTGGTTCGAGAAAGCGACCTGCCGCTACACAAAAGAAGAGCATCGCTGAGACGCGTGCCTCGCCATAATTCCCACGCCATGATTACGTCTGAGATGCCGTCTGACGCCCTCGTAAAGGCGACTGCGGCCGGAAACACGGTCCGCGCGCTGGCTGTGGTAACGACCGGCGTGGCCGACGAAGCGCGCGTACGTCACCATACCGCCCCTACGGCGACCGCAGCACTGGGACGGACGATGACCGCCGGGCTCCTGCTGGGGAGTCTGATGAAGGAAGATGGACAACTGTCCATCCAGTTTATGGGTAATGGACCGTTGCGAGGGCTAGTGATAGACGCGAATGCGCAAGGCGAGGTGCGTGGATTTGTCTACCGGCCGCGCGCGCATCTTCCGGTTCGGAATGGCAAGCTTGACGTTGGTGGTCTTGTGGGGCAAGGCACGATGGCCGTGATACGCAGGCAACGCTGGGATAAAGAGCCTTATCGCACGGTGTTACCCATCGTCTCGGGAGAAATTGGGCAGGATATTGCCCACTATCTACTGACCTCTGAGCAGCTGCCTTCGGCCGTCAGTTTAGGCGTGTTCGTCCAGCCGAATGAAACCGTCAGCGCCGCCGGCGGCTTCATTATCCAGGCCATGCCCGATGCGGATGATGCCACGCTGGCTCGCATTGAAGAAGCTGTTGCGAATACGAGCCCTGTGAGCCAGATGGTTCGTGACGGATGGACCCCGTGGCAAATACTCAGCCACGTTCTTGAGGAATTTGATCCACACTGCGTGGACGAAATGCCGGTCCGGTTTGCATGTCGCTGCTCGCGTGAGCGCGTCCAGGGCATTATTGTCACCCTAGGCTTGCAAGAGGTTGAAGAGCTACTTGAGAAGGAAGGCGACATTTCCGTGGCGTGTGAATTCTGTGCGGAGCAGTATTCGTTTGAACCGCAAGAGGCGCGGTCAGTTCTGGCTGAAGCGGAGAGTGAGCGGAACACGCCTTAGCTCCACGCGTCCCGGCCACTTGCCTCACTCAGCGTATACGTCCCAACACATTGGCCGCCTGTGTCTATTGCTGTAATGATCAAGGAGCCTGTTTGTTGGACGCTCACTGAAATCTTCTCCGTAGACGTAAATCCTGTGTCGGCAAGTGCCGTAGGCGAGCTGCGCTGCGAAGTATGCCTCCATGGACACGAAGGCGTTCTTGGCGTCGGAAGTGACACGGGCTCAATACGTTGCTCTCCGATATTCAGCGAACTGGGGGCTGGCAATGGCTGCCAAAATCCCGATAATCGCGACAACGACAAAAAGCTTAATCAGCGTAAAGCCTTTCTCGCCCGCCCTAAGCTCAATTCCTTCCTTCTCTCCTTAGGTGTCGGAACCGGACAGTGATTTGTTAATCCGGTATGCGGCAAGGCATATGCCAGAAAGGGGCGTTGCGAGAGCAGAAGTTTCGAGACATATGGATCGAAGATCGGCTCAATCCCCCAACAAAAAGAGACCTGATGACTTCGCCTCGTGTATAAATTTCCGAAGATAAGAAAGGGGCAGAGGACGGGGGAAGTATAGAGTCCGCAAAAGAAAAAGCCGCGTGTCGTCTCGAAGAAAACACCCGGCTTGGTTCGGAATCCTAATCAGCGATTAAGCTGCTGTCTAGACGTACACACCGGTGCTTTCGGTAAAGGAGAAGGTTCCTTTCGTGCAGCTGCCATGTTCGGCTGATACATCTACATCGGTTGTATTGGCTGTGACCGTAACGGTAACTCCGTCACTCGAGACGTCTTGACTGGAATCATAGGCTTCGGTGTCCGCATATATAGCCTCTTGTGCAATCACCGTATTTTTGACGTCTGACTCCACGCGGGAGCAGAAGGCCTGGGCGCGGTATGAGGCAAACTGTGGAATCGCGATGGCGGCCAAGATACCGATAATGGCGACGACGAGTAGCTCGATTAATGTAAACCCTTTTTCGTTCTTTTTGATCATAGTGTTTCTCCTCGAAGAAGTAGTGTGTGTGTGGTTCCAGGAAAGACAGTTATGAGTTGTGTCCGGAGGACCTCTTTCTTGTCGTATATTCTCTTGCATAAAAACTCCTCACATAGTGAATGAATGAATTGCGTAGGACGTGAATAGAGCAACACGCGTGCCATGCATCACTGGTTGATAGAAAAATATATTGGCCAGCGAATTCATTAGGATTTCCTGTATTTTCTTGTTTAGGTCCAAAGCGTATGCGCTTTCAGCCGGGGTCAAAAAATGTCACGAGTGACAAATTATGCCATTGTTCATATTGTTTCTTCGTGTTTCTTCTGATTCGTATATTCCATCGGCATGCAGGGGGGGTTTTTTAGGAGAGCGAGAATACGAAAATAAGTTTCAGGAAGCAGAATGCGCAAGGCAGGAAAGAAGAAGAGCCGCCGGGCTTAGAGGGTGTCCAAAAAGTCCATTCTGGGCGTCGCCCGGCTGTAACTAGCGTGTCCCGCGTTGCCCTCCATCGCCATAGCACAGCGGCTATGGCTGCTTTGGGCGCCTTGGTCACGCCTCTTTCGCACGGGCTTTGGCCACAGAGACACTAATTAGACCCCCTCTTAGGTCAGTTCGTATTTCCGCAAACGATGTCGCAGAGAGCGGTAATTGATCCCTAACGCTTCTGCTGCTCTTTTTTGCACGCCTCCCGACTGGTCCAGAGCGGCCCGCAAAATGCGCCGCTCATATTCTTCGAGTTCTGCATCAAGACTCACCCCTTTGTGAAAAAAATTGAGCGCTGACCGTGTTGAGACTGACTGGTCTGAAAGGGTGGAGCTGCCAGGGCCAGAGAGACGTTTTGACAACTGCTGCAGATGCTGCGGGAGGTCGCCAAGACGGCTGGTGCTGTCATCGGCCATCGTCACCGCATGCTGGATGATATTCTCAAGCTCGCGAATATTGCCCGGATAGCCGTAGTCCAAAAGCACGCGCATGGCCTGCGGAGAAACATGCAGGCTGCCTCTCCCGTTTTGTGTGGCCGACTGCTCTAAGAAGCGGTGCATCAAAAGCGGTAAATCACCGCCGCGTGTCCTCAGAGCTGGCAGCGGGATAGAGAGCACATTGAGGCGGTAATACAGGTCTTAGCGAAAGCGACCGGTTGCAACCTCTTCTTCGAGGATTTTGTTTGTGGCAACAAAGATACGGACGTCGACGGGGCTGCTGTGATTGCCACCAACCGGAGTGACTTCGCGTTCTTGCAACGCCCGCAGCATTTTCACCTGCGAGCAGAGCGGCAATTCCCCTATCTCGTCGAGAAAGAGCGTCCCGCGATACGCTTGACGAAAGAGCCCCGGACGGTCCCGCACCGCACCCGTAAACGTACCTTTCACCGATCCAAAGAGTTCACTTTCGATAAGAGTGTCCGGAATAGCGCCGCAATTGACTGGCACAAAGGCCTGTGTTGCACGAGGTCCCAGAGTATGATTTGCCCGCGCAACAACTTTCTTGCCCGTTCCACTTTCACCGCTTATGAGGACGGTAACGGTGCTCTGGGCGACTTTATGCACGAGTTGGTAGACGTATTGCATAGCTGCGCTTTGGCCGATTAATCCGACTGGAGCGGTTGTTGAGGAGTCGGCACTTTTGGTTTCCAGGCGCTCTAACTTCTGCGTTTCTTGGAGAGTGCGTTCAAGTTCCTTCACACTGGTAACGTCCTGAATACTATACAGTAGTTCTAGTATGGTATGAATCAAGAATATATGAATTTGTTAAACGTACATTGCGTTCTTTTGAGCCCTCTCCTTGTCCTTGGAGAGAAAACTCGAACGGAGCGGCTGGAAGCCCTGACGTCTCCAGGAGGGGGAAAACATCCTCAACGCGCTGACCAATCAGGAGCTGCGGAGCCGTATTGACAATTTCTCCCCTCGGATCATTTGCGTACTCGATAACGCCGTCCGTGTCTGTGACGAAAATACCGCTTTCAAGGTTGTGAATAACGCCCTGATACAGGGACTTCATGCGTCCAAGGTCCTGCTCCCACTCTGTCAGCAGCGTTTCAGTACGGAGCAATTTGTGGGTCAAATAGCCGGCAAGAAACGCAATGGAATAAAAAGAGGCTAAATGGTCAATGAGATGGATGCTGAGCCGGTCTGCGTGAAAATCCTGGTGAAAGGGGAGGGGCAGGCCGCTGAGCGGGCCGTAACTGAGGGCTGCGAGGGTTGCTGTCACCACTGCGCCACGACGAAAAAGGAGTAACGCCGCATTCAGAATGATGAGATGATACAGAAAGGGGAACGGACTCTGGAGTCCGCCCGTTAACAGCACGATGCAGGTCACAAAGAGTGTATCAAACGTCATCCGCACATAAGAGAAGACCGAAAGATTCCGCACTCTGGTGAGGAGTAGTCCGGAGACAAGAGACACAAAATATGTCAATGCAAGAGCGACTGGAAGAAACTGAACGGCCTGCACAGATTGAACTGCTTGAATATGGAGGGTTGCATCACGAGAGTTGAAGAAACCTGTGACTGCGAGTAAACCGGTTGCAATCCCCAACCGAAGAAGCAGAAACCACTGCAAACGGCGGCGCAGGTCAGGAAGGAGAACCAAGCTGGAATATGGGGAGATACATTGCGACAACGAGGCCCCCGATTACTACGCCAAGAAACACAATAACCAAGGGTTCCATGAGAGCCGTTAAATTCGACACGGCCGTATCGACCTCATCATCATAAAAGTCGGCAATCTTTGACAGCATCGAGTCGAGTGCGCCGGTAGTTTCGCCGACGTTGATCATCTGGCACACCATAGGCCGAAAGACCTTACTTTCGATAAGAGGGTCCGTCAGCGTCTTGCCTTCCGTAATGCTCTGCCGCGCGGCAAATACCGCATTTTCAACGACTATATTCCTCGCGGTTTTTCTGGTGATAGCCAGCGCGTCGAGTATGGGAACCCCGGACGAGATCAGGGTGCTCAACGTGCGCGTGAACCGCGCAACCGCGGCCTTCCGAAAGATGTCGCCAAAGATCGGCAGCTTGAGTAAGAGCCCGTCTATGACTTCTTGTCCGCGTTCGGTGCGGTAGTACGTGCGTATGCCTACGACGGTGCTGACGATCGCGGCGACGATGTACCAAAAATAGGCAATCGTCACATAAGTGAGATTCATCGCGATTTGTGTCGGCAGGGGGAGTTCTTTGCCAAAGCTGCTAAACATGTCGCTGAATACCGGGATGACGCAGATCAGCAGAATCGAGGTGACCAGCAGGGCCGCGCTGACGATGCTGATTGGGTAAATCATGGCGCTTTTATTTTTGACTTGAGTCTGACCGCTTTCTCCATATAGGCGGCCAGACGGGTAAGGATGGTGTCGAGGATGCCGCCGATCTCGCCAGCTGAGACCTGGTATAGAGTGTATCAAAGATCTTTGGATGCTTGGTCAGAGACTCAGCAAACGCTGAACCACTTTCCACATCATGTTTGACTTCGCCAATAATGCGGGCAAAGGTCTTGTTCTCTGTCTGGTGGGCCAAGATTTCGAGCGCTCGCATAAACGAGATTGGACGGGTCCTCCATGGCAATCGTGAGCGTCGATCCCACCAGCTCGACAGGCAGAAGGTGGTATTTCTTGGCCAGGGCGGGAGGAATGAGTTGTACGACCTCCTCAGGAATGGCCATGTCGAGGGGATCGACGGGGGCCAGGCGATACTCTTTCTGTAAGTAGGCGAGCAGCGCCTCTTCAGTCAAACAGCCCAAGCGGACAAGGTGGGCTGCCAGCGGACCATCGTGTTGCTTTTGGGCTTCGCGGGCTTTCCCCAACTGTTCTGGGGTAATATAGCCTTTACGGACAAGCAACTCCCCTAGGCGAGTAGCCATACTGTTCTGCCGTGCTCCCTCTCTGCTGATTTCTCTACTCTGAGGAAAAATCGGCAGAAGTGCTGAGAAATTAAGTTGCAAGCCGAGGAGACGGTTACGCTGGAAAAGCGCAGTCAGGCAGAGTCGCGGAGCGCATGTGCGAGTGCACGTGACATCACGCGTAGCGGGGCCGGTTGCTGAACCCAGAGTTCGAATGCCAGTGCTCCTTGGTGCAACAGCATGCGGCGTCCGTCTAGCGTCGCCCGCCGAGCCTGCAATGCACGTTGTAAAAAGAGCGTGGGTTCAGGGTGGTAGACAAGGTCATAAAACAGACAGCGGCGTGGACTCGCCCGGTAGTCGAGAGGTGGGAAGGCTACACCGTGAAGGCCGAGGGGAATGCTGTTCACGACTAAAGCGGCACGTCTCAGCAGGGCGGCGTCACCGAGCATATCCAGTGAGGCCGTGTGGATGCTGGTTTGTCCCAGCGACTGATAGGTATGGGCGAGCTTTTTGGCATGGGCTTGGGTACGATTCACGATCGTAATCTGCGCACTGCCAGCCCGAACGAGTGCGACTAAGACTGCGCGCGCCGCACCTCCAGCGCCAATGAGCACAACCTCGCGATTCTGAAGCGAGAACTGGCGCTCTTCGAGGGACAGGAGGAATCCGCGGCTATCTGTATTCTCTCCATACAGACTGCCTTGGCGATTGATAACGGTGTTCACGGCCGCACACAGCTTTGCCTCTGTGCTGAGGCCGTCAAGATAGCGAAGAATACTCTCCTTGTGCGGTACGGTCACATTGATGCCGACCAAATTCAGGCTACGGATGCTCTGTGTTGCTTTTCCGAGATCAGACGGGTGGACCAAAAATGGGATATAGATGTACGGCAATCCGAGTGCACGGAACGCGGCATTATGCATGGCCGGTGAGCGTGTATGGGCAATCGGATGCCCAAAGATCCCGACCACTCGGGTTTCTCCGCTTACGGCGAGGGTGCGCATAGGGCAAAGCCAAAAAGTCGATGAAGTCGATACTACATACCCGGCGATACTACATATCTGGAAAGCTGAAGATGTTGGTCGACAAGGCGGCTAAGGGCTAGGCGCAACGCTGGGTGTCGAGGTCGATTTCTTCCGCGAGGGTCGCTGCGCTTTTACCTCCTGTGCCTTCTGGGCCGCCTGTTCCTTGAGGACGGCATGCGCTGCAGCCAGGCGAGCAATAGGAACACGATAGGGCGAGCAGGATACATAGTCTAAGCCTATGCCGTGGAAAAATTCGATAGAGGCCGGGTCCCCGCCATGCTCACCGCAAATGCCGATTTTTAATCCCTCTCGGATGGCGCGTCCCCTTTTGACGGCGAGTTCGATTAACTGACCCACGCCGTCTTGGTCGAGTGTCGCAAATGGGTCTTGGGGGAAAATGCCTTGCGCGACGTACTCGGGCAGAAATCTCCCGGAATCATCACGGCTTAAACCCAGTGTCATTTGCGTCAAGTCGTTTGTCCCAAAGGAAAAGAAGTCCGCCACTTCGGCAATGTGGTCAGCCCGTAGCGCTGCCCGAGGAACTTCAATCATTGTCCCAATCGTATACTGGGGGGTCGCTCCTTGGGCTGAGATGACTTCAGCGCAAACACGAGCGATCCGCTCGCGTAAGATTTCGAGTTCGCGTTTGTGGCCGACAAGCGGCACCATGATTTCAGGTTGAACCTCGACCCCTTCCCGTGTGAGTTCACACGCGGCTTCCATGATCGCTCGTACTTGGGCTTCATAAATCTCTGGAAATGTAATACCCAGCCGACAGCCACGATGTCCGAGCATCGGGTTCAGTTCGTATAAGACGTTGCGTTTAGTCCGTAACCGCTCCGTCGAAACGTTGAGTTTTCTTGCCAGGTCTTCAAGATCCTCGTCCGTCTGAGGCAGAAATTCATGCAAGGGCGGATCGAACAGGCGGATGGTCACCGGCAGGTCTTCCATGATACGCAGGATGGCGAAAAAATCCGATCGCTGCATCGGAAAGATCTTCTCTAATGCACGGACACGCGCAGCGGTGTCATCGGCAAGAATCATTTCTCGTACGGCATCGATTCGATCGCCCTCGAAGAACATATGCTCCGTTCGGCACAGACCTATGCCCTCCGCGCCAAAGGCGCGCGCAACCTGGGCATCATGTGGGGTGTCGGCGTTCGCTCGAACACGCAGGCGACGCGCGCGATCCGCCCAGGTCATTAATGCCTTAAATGCCGGACTTTCAATTTTCGGTGCGCTGGTTGGAACCTCGCCGAGGAAGACTTCCCCCGTTGACCCGTCGAGCGTAATAAAGTCGCCCAATCGGATGACCTCGTCTCGTCCTCGGATACGAAACACTTGCTGATCATAATCGATTTCCAGTGCCTCACAGCCGACAACGGCACACTTCCCCATGCCGCGACTGACAAGCGCAGCGTGAGAGCTGGCACCGCCGCGTACGGTGAGGATGCCCTCTGCGGCATGCATACCGTTGATATCTTCGGGTGAGGTCTCAAGACGGACGAGGATGACCTGGCGACCGGCTGTGGCCGCAGTCTCGGCGTCTTCGGCAGAAAACACCACCTCTCCGCTGACTGCGCCGGGAGAGGCCGGCAGCCCTCGGGCGATCGGATCTTTGGGCGCATCCGGATCTAGAATGGGATGTAAGAGCTGATCGAGCTGGGCCGGAGCAACGCGCAGGATAGCGTTGTCCTCATCAATGCGCCCTTCGTACACCATATCAACTGCGATTTGTACTGCGGCCGCTGCCGTGCGCTTCGCGGTCCGAGTCTGGAGCATCCACAGTTGTCCGTTCTCGGCGGTAAACTCAATATCTTGGGCGTCGTTATAGTGCGACTCCAGGGTGTGGGCCACCGCTTGGAGTTGTTTGAAACAGTCCGGCAGCTGTTCTTCCAAAGCCGGATAGCGCTCTTTCCGCTCTTTTTCTGAGAGGCCTTCGCGCTGGGCGCGATGTCGCGAAGCCGAGAGCGTAATCTGCTGCGGGTTCCGAATACCGGCCACAACGTCCTCTCCCTGGGCATTAATGAGAAAATCCCCATTCAGCTCTTTTGCTCCGGTTGAGAGATCACGGGTAAACGCGACTCCCGTAGCGCAACCCTCTCCCAGGTTGCCGAAAACCATGGTCTGGATCGTGACCGCGGTGCCCCATTCAGCCGGGATATTTTCGATTTTCCGGTACGTGACCGCCCGCGCATTATTCCACGAGCCAAAAACCGCGCCGATTGCTCCCCAGAGCTGATCATGCGGGTCTTCGGGAAACGGGAGCCCGAGTCGCTCTTGGATCAGGTTTTTGAATGCGGTCACGAGATCGTGCAAATCCTCAGCGGTCAATTGGGTATCGAGCTCGATACCCTGAGCACTCTTTTTCTTTTCAATGATTTGCTCAAACGGATCGCGGTCCGCCTTCGATTCAGGCTTCAGCCCGAGCACAACGTCTCCGTACATCTGGACAAAGCGGCGGTAGCAGTCGTAGGCAAAGCGCGGACTCCCGGATTGCTTCATCAATCCCTGGACTGCGGTGTCATTCAGGCCCAGGTTGAGAACCGTATCCATCATGCCGGGCATGGAGACCCGCGCGCCAGAGCGGATCGACAACAGGAGGGGATTCGTGGCACTCCCGAAGCGACGGCCGATGATCTTCTCGATCCGTCTCAGCCCGGTACGCACCTGCTGGGAGAGTTCCGGTGGGTATGTGTGGCCATAGGTATAATAGTGGCTGCAGACTTCAGTCGTGAGAGTCATGCCTGGGGGAACCGGGAGCCCGAGGCCTGCCATTTCCGCCAGGTTGGCTCCTTTGCCACCGAGTAACCAATTGATACTGGCGTCTCCGTCAGCTTGCCCGCTACCGAAAGAGTAGACGTAACGCTTGCGGCGCAATCGTTTTTGTTTCCCGTTCATTGCGTTCATTTTCTGATTAGCCATAAGTCGAATCCGTTACTTCAGAAATGCTGCGTATATATAGCCTCCGCTGAGAAAAAGAAGGCATGCCCTGCAATCCCCGGCAAGAGGCCATCCTAACAACAGGCAGACAAGGAAAAAACGGGGCTATGTGACAATATGTGAAACGATGATCAACCGAGTCGTGCGTAGCCTGAGGTTAACGCGAGGTTCCTACCCTTCGAGGCGCCCGGCCAGTTCGGCAACGAGTCGGTCAATCGGGAGCCGGATCTGTTCAGTCGAGTCCCGGTCGCGCAGCGTGACTGTCTGATCCACCATCGTTTGGTGATCAACCGTGATCCCAAAGGGTGTTCCGACTTCGTCCTGGCGACGATAACGGCGACCGATGGAGCCGGCCTGATCGTAAAAAACGGCAAAATGCTGCTGGAGGACATCCCGAATTTCTTGCGCCTTCTCCGGATGCCCTTTTTTACGTAACAGCGGAAAAATGCCGACTTTGATAGGCGCCAGTTTTGGATGCAAACGCAGCACAACTCGCTCCTCTTCGTCCTGGACGTCTTCGTCATAGGCGTCCAGGAGAACAACGAGCACAATCCGGTCAACGCCGACTGCCGGCTCGATGACGTAGGGCAGATAGCGTTCTCGTGTCTCTTCATCAAAAAAGCGCAGATCCTTGCCGCTGGATGCGGCGTGTCGACCCAGGTCAAAGTCCGTTCGGCTGGCAATGCCTTCGAGTTCTGCCCAGCCAAATGGGAATTGATACTCGATATCCGAGCATGCTTTAGCGTAATGGGCCAGCTCCTCTTTTTCATAGTGGTAGAAACGCAGATTCGCCGCTTTGATACCCAGGCAGTCACTATACCAATTGATCCGTTGCTCACGCCAATAGTCAAACCATTCGTCATCCGTGCCGGGCTTAACGAAAAACTCCATTTCCATTTGCTCGAATTCGCGCGTCCGGAAGATGAAGTTGCCGGGCGTAATCTCATTCCGGAACGACTTGCCTGTTTGAGCGATGCCGAAAGGCGGCTTCATACGGCTGGAGTGCTGAACATTGAGGAAATTGACAAACATGCCCTGGGCCGTCTCTGGACGAAGGAAGGCCACGGACGCGTCATCCTCAACCGGGCCGACATAGGTCTTGAACATGAGATTAAACTGCCGGGAATCTGTGAAATCGCACTCCATCTTCTTGGGGCAGGCGCGGTCTTCCAGCGCTGGGATATGATCGGCTCGGAAACGTCGTTTGCATGAGCGACAGTCGACCAGAGGGTCAGAGAATCCCTCGATATGACCCGAGGCTTCCCAAACCTGAGGGTGCATGAGAACCGAAGTCTCGATCCCGACAACATTTTCTCGAGCGGTGACCATATAGCGCCACCACGCGTCGCGTATATTACGCTTGAGTTCAACCCCGAGCGGTCCGTAATCCCAAGTGCTGGCAAAACCGCCGTATATTTCGCTTGAGGGATACACAAACCCACGTCGTTTGCTCAGATTAACCACTTTTTCCATGGAGACAGGCATAGCGCGAAGCCTTATCACCCTGTCTGAAGATCGTCAATGGAAACGTGAGGGGAAATATACATTTGATCAAGAAAAGTCGTTGATTTGAGTGGTCGTGGCAGATGCTGAGCGAGGAGACGAGAAACCAGGGCGCGCGTTTCTTGGGCTACGCGCAGGGAAATATCGGGAAGAGGGAATACTGACTGTTGGCTTGCGAGCCAGACCTGAAATAGCATCAGGGTCTCAGGTGAAAGCCGAAATGTCGCCCCTGCCTGGGCGGTGCACTGCGGGCAGACGAGGCCGCTCAGACTGGGAGAAAAGGCCAGGGTGTGAGCGTCAGGCGTCAGGGCGGTAGCACATAACTGGCAGTCGGTCATATTCGGGGCGTAACCCACGTCGATGAGCAGCCGAAGCTCAAAAGCGGGCAGAAAAAGGGCAGGCAGGGCGGGGTGGTCTTCCAGCGCGGACAGGCTGTGCAGGAGCAGCAAATATATTTCCTGACCGGCCTCACGCCCGGCAACCATGACGTCAGTGAGCTCGGTCATATAGCTGGCACAGGCAAATTTTTTCAGGTCTTGACTCGGACTGCGAAAGGTTTGTAGCCAATCGCAGCCCAAAATAAAGGCTAATCCGTCTGATCTGGTCGGCCGGAATCGCAATGCGACATGTGTAAAGAGCTCAAGAACATTGACGAAACGACGACGTGAGCGCTTTGCCCCTTTCGCGATCCCGGTGACTTTCCCCCAGTCTTGGGTAAGAAATGTTACAATCTTATCTGATTCGCCATGTACTCGAGTACGGAGGACTATGGCCTGAGTACGCTCTTCTCGCATTTTTGCCTTGACAGTCTGGGGAGCGATTCTTACATTTCCTGCAGCTTCCCGTCTTCCCTACCATAAATACACGATAAATATAAGAAAGTGCGAGATTCGGAAAACCTTATAGGCGCGACAGGTTCATGAGTACAGGATCAAGAGTAAATGAGGGAGAGCATGGAAAAGCCAGAGAGCGTTCAAGCTGAAACGCCGCAAGAACGAGAGCAAGAACGAGAGCAAGAACAAGAGCAAGAACAAGAACAAACATCTCAAGAACAAACATCCAATGACGCTCAGGCTGAGAGTACGTCTGAGCAGACTGCAGACCAAGCGGAACAACAGGCCGGGGAGACTGAGGAGACTGAGGGAGATATTGCGGTCCTGCAGGCCGAACTTGAAGAAAAAGCAGCAGAAGCACAGGCGAATTACGACCTTTTTGTTCGAGAACGAGCCGAACTCGAAAATTTTAAACGTCGAATGCAGCGCGAGAAGAGTGAGTCCCTGCGCTTTGCTGTTGAGCCGCTTGTGCGCGATATCCTGCCCGTGGTCGATAATCTTGAGCGAGCGGTGAAACATACCGAAGGGAACGAGAATGGCCAGGCGCTGGTGGAAGGCGTGGAATTGGTATTGCGTTCGTTTCTTGAAGCACTGGAGAAACATGGTGTGTGTCGTATGAAGGCAAAGGATGAAATCTTTGATCCGACCAAGCATCAAGCCGTGGCCCAAGTTGAAAACGCACAACTCACTCCGAACACCGTGGTTGATGAGCATCAGCCTGGCTACCAACTCCATGAGCGGCTGCTGCGACCGGCCATGGTCACAGTTTCCAAGGCCCCACCGAGCCCGCACAGCCAAGAGGAAGAAAAATCAGAGTCGTAGTCGTAATGGTTGCCAACGGCTTGGGTGATGATTAACTAGTGCTTTATGCTAGGAGTCGGGAGCTGCGGCGTCCGACATGAAGGAGAACGGTATGGGAAAGGTAATTGGGATTGATCTGGGAACAACCAACTCCGTTGTCGCGGTCATGGAAGGCGGCGAGCCTACAGTCATTACGAATGCGGAGGGGAACCGCACGACTCCCTCTATTGTGGCTTTTGCCGATAGTGGAGAACGGTTGGTTGGTCAGATTGCCAGACGGCAAGCTGTCACCAATCCGGAAAATACGATTTTTTCAATCAAACGGCTGATCGGCCATCGCTTCGAGGATGCTGAAGTGGAAAAGGCCCATCAGCTGTTACCCTACAAAGTGATCAAATCCGAGAATGGCGACGCCTGGGTCGAAAGCCGCGGCAAACAGTATAGCCCCCCTGAAATTTCAGCATTTACGCTGCAAAAGATGAAGCAAACGGCTGAGGATTATCTTGGTGAGTCCGTCTCTGACGCGGTAGTGACTGTTCCTGCCTATTTCAACGACTCACAGCGGCAGGCGACAAAGGACGCCGGCCGTATTGCCGGGCTCAATGTGCTGCGGATTATTAATGAGCCGACTGCGGCCTCGCTGGCCTATGGACTCGATAAAAAGAAGGACGAGAAGATCGTCGTATTTGACCTTGGAGGCGGCACTTTTGACATCTCTGTCCTTGAGGTCGGAGACGGGGTGTTTGAGGTCAAGGCGACGCATGGCGACACCTTTCTCGGCGGTGATGATTTCGATCAGCGGATTATCGATTATCTTGCCGATGAGTTTAAAAAGGACCAAGGTGTGGATCTACGTACAGACCGGATGGCCCTGCAGCGTCTGAGAGAAGCGGGCGAGAAGGCAAAGTGCGAACTGTCGTCCTCGATGGAGACGGAAATCAATCTCCCCTTTATTACTGCGGATCAGAGTGGGCCGAAACATTTGACCATGAAGCTCACCCGAGCCAAACTGGAAGCCTTGTGTACGGATCTGCTCGACCGTCTCGATTCCCCATGCTCGACGGCCCTCAAGGATGCAGGACTGTCCCTACAACAGATCGATGAAATTGTCTTGGTCGGCGGGATGACACGGATGCCTGCCGTCCAAGAGCGAGTCGCCAAGATTTTTGGTAAAGAGCCCCATAAGGGTGTCAACCCGGATGAGGTGGTTGCCATAGGCGCGGCCATCCAGGGCGCAGTGCTGACTGGTGACGTCAAAGACGTGTTACTTCTAGATGTCACCCCCCTATCTTTGGGCATTGAGACGCTGGGTGGGGTGTTTACTCGACTAATCGACAAGAACATCACAATCCCGACCAAGAAGAATCAGGTCTTTTCAACCGCTGCTGATAGTCAAACCGCGGTGACTATTCGGGTACATCAAGGTGAACGGGAAATGGCCACAGACAATAAACTGTTGGGCCAGTTTGATCTCGTGGGTATTCCGCCTGCTGCGCGTGGCATTCCACAGATCGAGGTCACCTTTGACATTGATGCCAACGGGATTGTTCACGTCAATGCCAAGGATCTCGGTACGGGGAAAGAACAATCCATTCAGATTACGACCTCTAGTGGACTGTCTGAGGCGGAAATCCAGAATATGGTCCAGGATGCCGAGTCCCACGCCGAAGAAGACAAGGAGAAAAAGGAACGTATTGAGGCGCATAACCAATTGGATTCTTTGGTCTACTCGACAGAGAAGTCGCTTGCTGACCATAAGGATGAAGTGGATGCAGAAACGGTGCGCAATATCGAGTCTGCGTTAGAGAAAGCTAAAAAAGCTCGGGAAGGGGACGACACCGAGGCAATGAAAGCCGCGACCGAAGAGCTGACTACGGAGTCTCATAAGCTGGCCGAAGCCATGTACGCGAAAGCTGCGCAAGAGCAGGCTAACACGCCGGGTGCACAGACCGGGGCTGACGGAGCGCAAGCCGGAAACGGAGCGGAGAGCGGACAGGCAAAAGAGAAGGACGACGTTGTTGATGCCGACTTCGAGGAAGTTAAGTAGACGTTGACAAGTAGACGTTGAGTCAAGCTCTTAGGACCCCCACTTCTCCTACAGTTGGAAGAGTGGGGGTTTTTATTGTTATTGTTATTGTTGAGGGATAGGGGCAGGTATGGCGAGCAAAGCAGATTATTACGAACTGCTGGGCGTTGGTCGGGACGTTGGAGACGACGATCTTAAAAAGGCCTACCGTAAGGCGGCCCTGCTGTATCATCCCGACCGTAACCCTGGGGACAAAGCTGCTGAGGAGAAATTCAAAGAACTCGCTGAAGCCTACCAGATCCTCAGCGACCAGGAGAAACGGGCCCAATATGATCGCTTTGGACATGCCGCATTTGAACAGGGTGGAGCCGGATTTGGTGGAGGATTCGGGTCTTCCACGAATTTCGAGGATATTTTTGGCGATATTTTTGGTGACTTTTTCGGCGGCGGAAGCCGGGGTGGACGTCAGCAGCGTGGGGAAGATCTGAGCTATAGCCTGGACATTTCTTTTGAAGAGGCAGCCTTTGGAACGGAAAAAACGGTATCCATTCCACGTATGGCGACGTGCGGAGCCTGTCAAGGGAGTGGGGCAAAGGCCGGCACAAGGCCGAGAACGTGCGGCACCTGTCGTGGTAGCGGGCAGGTCCGTTTCCAGCAAGGTTTTTTCACCATAGCTCGAACGTGTAACCAGTGTGGTGGCCAGGGCGCTGTGATCACGGATCCGTGTGCAGCGTGCCGGGGGTCTGGAGCGGTCAGAAAAACATCAAATTTACAGATCAAGATTCCGGGTGGAGTAGACTCGGATTCTCGACTTAAGCTGCGTAGGGAAGGGGAAGCCGGTCCGGCAGGAGGTATCCCTGGGGATTTGTATGTCACCATCAAGGTGCGCGCGCATCCGCTTTTCGAACGGCAGAATAACGCCGTGGTGTGTGAGATGCCGATTAGCTTTCCACAAGCAGCCCTGGGCGGGGATATCGAAGTTCCGACGCTTGAAGGCAAGATAAAAATGAAAGTGCCCGCCGGCACGCAGTCGGGCAGAGTCTTTCGGTTGCGTGGCAAAGGGGTCGTCGATCTGCACGGTGGCGGGAGGGGCGACCAATTGGTACGCGTTGTGGTTGAAACTCCGATGAAACTGGGTCACAAACAGCGGGAACTGCTCGAAGAGTTTGCGCGTCTCGATGGCGGGGGTGCCCATCCGATTTCTAAGAGCTTTTTTGATAAAGTAAAAGAAATTTTTGGCTAAACGAGTATGAAGATTCGGGATCTCGGCGAGTTCCCATTTCTGCGCCGATTGCGTGATCGGTTGCCTGACGATCCACGAGTCCGGCTCGGGGTCGGAGACGACTGCGCGGCGCTCTCGCTGTCCGGGATAACGGTGTTGACAACTGATGCGATGATAGAAGGCGTCCATTTTCGCTGCGAGTGGACGCCTTTTTCAGTATTAGGAGAGAAGGCCTTTGCGGTCAATGCGAGCGATGTCGCCGCCATGGGCGGCGAGCCGACATTTGCCCTGTTGAGTCTGGGGGTCCCTCAGGACTATGCAGTCGCGGACCTGGACGCATTCTTTGACGGCTTCCTAGATGCTGCGGGTGCCCATACGACCGCGCTCGTTGGTGGAAATATGAGTGCCGCTCCTGTTTTCATGATCTCTGTGTCTCTCCTGGGGCGCACCCTGTATGACCCGATCACCCGTTCTGGAGCACGCGTTGGCGATGATGTGTATGTGACCGGAACAGTCGGTGATGCTGCGCTGGGTCTGCGACTGCTGCGGGAGGAAAAAGCAGGCAGCCTTGAGGATGTCGCGATCCAACAGGTGAAACAGCGCTTCTTGTGTCCGACCGCGCGTGTTGGTCTGGGACGAGAAATTGCGGCCCGGCACCTGGCAACCGCCATGATAGACGTCAGCGACGGACTGCTCCAAGACCTTGGACATCTGTGTGCGGCAAGCGGGGTGGGGGCTGTTATTGAAGCTGCCGCCCTCCCGCTCTCGAACGGCTATCGAAGCCTGCTTGGGGCAGATGACTGGCAGCTGGCGTTGACGGGTGGCGAAGACTACGAACTGTTATTGAGCGCGCCCGTGGCTGTCCGCCCGGAAATTTCGGAAGTGGCAGCACAGAGTGGTTGCCCTATTACACGTATCGGTGCTCTGACGCCACACGCGGCAGGGGTCAGGGTCAAGCTGGCTGACGGCATGCGCCCTGCAGCGGAATTTACGGGGTTTGACCACTTTTCTCGGAAGCTGTCATGACGCGTGATCGTCTTACTGAAATCCTCTCCCAGGTCCAAAAGGGGGAGCTGCAGATCGACCGTGCTCTCGAGGCGCTTAAGGTGTTCCCCTTTGAGGACTTGGGCTTCGCCCGTATCGACCATCATCGTTCGATTCGTAAAGGCTTCCCCGAAGTCATCTTGGGTCTAGGCAAAACAAGCCAGCACATCAGTACTATTGCAAGCCGTCTGGTTGAGAACGGGCAGCAGGCTCTGATTACGCGTTTAGATGAATCAACGGCACGAGAGGTGCAAGTTGTTTTGCCCACATTGCGCTATTACCCCGAGGGACGGATCGGAGCGCTGGGCGAGCCCCCTGTCCCACACACGCGGACGCCTATCCTGGTGATCTCGGCTGGCACAGCGGACATTCCTGTTGCCGAAGAGGCCGTGATCTCAGCAGAATGGCTCGGGAATCGGGTCGAACGCCTGTATGATGTTGGTGTCGCTGGAATCCATCGCCTGCTCGATAGTCTGGACCAACTTATGACCGCGTCGGTCTTAATTGTTGTCGCCGGTATGGAAGGTGCCCTGCCGAGTGTGATCGGTGGACTCGTCGACCGGCCGATCATCGCTGTCCCGACGAGTATTGGTTATGGGGCGAGCTTTGGCGGCGTTGCCGCGCTGCTGGCCATGCTCAACTCCTGTGCTGCCGGCGTGACCGTCGTCAACATTGATAACGGCTTTGGTGCTGCAGCCGCAGCGACCTTGATGACTCGACTCAGCGCACGCGCTGCGTGAGAGTGCAGCCTGTCCCCCTTTCCTTATGCCTCCCAAAAAATCTTCTAACGAACTGACCCAAGGCCGGGGGAAACGCGCCCTTCAGCTTGGCTCACTCGCCACGTCTATAGGCGGCAGCTACGCCTGGCAAGCGCTCAAGCAGCCGTTTCAGTTTGGCGCAGACAAAGAGCAGGAGCGGCTGGATCTGCATCTCAAGAATGCGCTGCGCATTGTGGAAAGCTCACGCGAGCTTCGTGGTGCGTTCATGAAGCTCATTCAGATGCTCAGCATGCGTAGCGACCTCTTCCCGACTGAGGTGCTGGACATCCTGTCTGTCGTCCAGTCCTCGGTTCCCCCCATGGATTACGACCTCATCCGAACCCAGGTGCAGAACGAGCTTGGTCAAGATCCGGAACGCCTGTTCAAGTCTTTTGAGAAAAAGGCGTTTGCAGCTGCCTCGCTTGGCCAAGTGCACCGTGCTCAACTCAAAAGCGGAGAAGAAGTCGTGGTCAAGGTCCAGTATCCCGGCGTGGCTGCCACTGTGGGCCAGGATCTCAAAAACTTCAAAGCCTTACTCCAAGTTTTTACGCTCATTTTACGGGATGTCCTGCGCCAGAATTTTGATGCAACAGAGATTTACCAAGAGACGGAGGAGCGACTCCAGGAAGAGGTCGATTATGTCAATGAAGCAGAGAATATCGCCATCTTTCAGCGACTTTTTGCCGCAGATGACGAGGTGATTATCCCCCAGGTCTATCCGGATTTTTCCTCACGGCGGGTGTTAACGCTGGAGTTCATCGACGGCTACAAACTACAGGACATTTTATCTCCCGGTGTTGATCGTGAACTCAAAGATTGGGTGGCAATCAAATACTTTGAGATCACCTGGCGGCAGATCTGTTCCTTCGGTGCGCTTCACACCGATCCGCATCCAGGCAATTATCTCATCACGTACCATCCCAAGATCGCCATGTTGGATTTCGGTAGCGTACGCTTCTTTCCCGACGATATCAGAGAAGGCTACCGCAGGCTGGCGCAAGCGGTTTTAGATCGTGATGAAAAAACCATGGCCCGTTGTTTTCTCCAACTCGGCTATCTGGATCCGGGCGATGATCCTGCGCCGCTCGTTCGCATTATGTATCTCGTATTTGAACCGGTGCTGGAGGACCGCGAGTACGACCCGCGAGATTTCCATTCTGTGGATAAAGCCGTAGAGGTGACTAATATCAGTGTGCAGCACCGTATTTTTAAGGTGCCAGGCCATCGGCTGTTTCTTGTGCGGGCACTGTTGGGCCTGGAATCCTATGTGCAGCAGTTCCGTACGGTCGCGAACTGGCACCGGATTTTTCGGAAGTGCGTCCAGGCGGGGGAAGTCAAGAACGCCGGCGCCAAAAGTCAAAAAAGAGAGGCTGAAACAGCCACTCAGGGGCTGGAATAAGCGCTGCGCAATCCAGCCGTATGGAGTTCGGCGGTGAGCGGGAGGACATCGTTGGAGACATGGTCGGCACGGTCGCAGGTTACATCTCGACGACATCATCAGTCTCAAAAAAATTGCAACGGAGAATAGTCCACAGCGCGGCCAAGCCGTTGTGCCACCCTATCTTCTTGCCTTGCGTGTATGTCCGTGGGGTGTATGAAATAGGCACCTCGCACACCCGCGCGCCACGACGTGCAATTTTGGCTGTGATTTCAGGCTCGAACCCAAACCGTTTTGAACGCAGAGTGATGCCCTGCAATACCTGGGCTCGAAAGACCTTATAGCACGTCTCCATATCCGTGAGCTGGAGTTGGGTACAAGTATTGGAGAGTGCAGTGAGCGCTTTATTGATCGCCGTATGCCAGGAGAGCCAGAAGGGCCCAGAGCTGGAAGGCGGGTGTAAAAAACGAGAACCATAGACCACGTCCGCTTGTCCGGTCAGTAATGGCGTGAGCAGCTGCGGATAGTCCGAGGGGTCGTATTCGAGATCGGCATCTTGGATTAGAATGAAAGATCCCGTGGCCTTACTCAGCGCGGTTCTGATGGCTTGCCCTTTACCTTGGTTGTCGGCATGGAACAGCGGCGTCACTTGACAGGGCGCTAACAGGCTTTTCCCATCAAGGAGCGGCTCGATATCCAGGAGCTCCTGGAGGAACTCCCGGGTACCGTCCGTAGAACCATCGTCGACGACAAGGACCTCTTTGGGGAAGGGCGTTTGGGCAACCCGCTTGAGGATTTCACAGATTGTGTCTACCTCATTATAGACGGGGATAATGATGGAGAGGAGCGGTTTCCTGCGAACACACTTCTTCGGAACGAGGGGGGAGTGACCTACCGAGTGAGTAGCTGGCTCCAGCGTACGGGACACGTTGGAACCGGAACGCGGACTCATTACGTGCGTCATAGCCCGGTTGGAGCGTATCATAGCCGGAGAACTCCTCTTGGACGCGATACCGAGCTCGCCATTACTTATAGTATAGTCCATCGGTTGAGGTTATCGGCAAAATGCATGTGTTCTTTTCTGCTCATGCCGGACGGAATACATTTGGGAATGGATTCGGTGCTGAGATGGCTCGCGTTTTGTCCGTCTACTCTGTCGTGACCCGTGACAAGCTGAGAAAAGTGTTGAGAGAGGGAGGCTATATGTTCGTCAAATATTGTGGGACTCTCTTGGGTAGTCTTATGCTCTTGAGCAGTGCCCTGGCAGCAACGGCACCAAAAATATTGCCTGGGACTGAACCATTCCCGGCGGCAGTGCAGCAGCAGCTGGAAGAGGCGCTTGCAGCAAAGGGCAAAACGTATACGCCGCGGACCCACCACCTTTTTGAAGATGGCAGTCCGCATTATACCAATCGACTCATCCTCGAACCGAGCCCGTATCTCCTTCAGCATGCGCATAATCCAGTGAATTGGCATTCGTGGGGAGATGCAGCCTTTGCGCGAGCCAAACAGGAAAATAAACCCGTCCTGCTGTCCATAGGCTATTCCACCTGTCACTGGTGCCACGTCATGGAGAAGGAGTCTTTTGAAGACCTGTCTATCGCTGAGTATCTCAACCGCCACT
This sequence comes from Binatia bacterium, assembly GCA_963666315.2. Taxonomy (GTDB): domain Bacteria; phylum Desulfobacterota; class Binatia; order Bin18; family Bin18; genus Bin18. The sequence goes on along the minus strand of CAXXHG010000010.1, from coordinate 43,634 downwards.
ATATTGTCGTGAAAGTCGACCGAGAACAACGACCCGACCTAGATGGAATTTATATGACTGCCGTACAGATGTTGACCGGTCGAGGTGGATGGCCGATGACGGTTTGGCTGACCTCGGACCGCCAGCCCTTTTATGGCGGAACCTATTTCCCGCCCCGCGACGGTATGCGTGGTCAGAAAGCGGGATTTTTAACGCTGCTGACCCGTCTGCAGGAGATCTACCATAAGGATCCGGATCGTGTAGGAGAGATAGCAAAAAATCTGACCCAGCGAATCGAGACCGCGGTCGTTCCGAGCGCGACTGAAGACAGTCCGACTGCGGCGGTGCTCAAGCATGCCGCCGAATCATTTACCAGAATTTTCGATGCGAAATACGGCGGTTTTGGGAAGGTTCCGAAGTTTCCGCGCAGTGTGACTTTGGAATTTCTCCTCCGCTATAGTCGCCGGGTTGATGATCAGAAGGTCCAAGACATGGTGGTCAAGACCTTAGAGAGCATGGCCGCCGGGGGCATGTATGATCAGGTCGGCGGCGGGTTTCATCGCTACTCAACAGACCGGGAATGGCTGGTGCCGCATTTTGAGAAAATGCTGTATGATAATGCGCTGCTCACGGTTGCCTATCTGGAAGGCTATCAGGCCACTGCACGAGAGGATTTTGCTTCTGTCGCGCGTGAGATCCTTGATTATCTTGACCGTGAGATGCGTGCTCCAGGGGGCGGATTTTACTCTGCGACCGACGCGGACAGCGAAGGCGAAGAAGGCAAATTTTTCGTCTGGACGCGGGCTGAACTCGAAGCGCTCCTCGATCCTCAGCAGACGCGCTTGATCCAACATCATTATGGTGTGACGGCGCAGGGGAATTTTGAGGGCGCAAATATTTTTTCTGTTTCCCAGCCCCTCGCAGCAGTGGCTGCAGCCCAAGGCCTCGGCCTTGAGCAGATGCGGGCGAAACTCCGGACGATACGGAAAATTCTCTACCAGGCACGCCAGAAACGTATCCCACCCCATACCGACACCAAAGTATTGGTATCTTGGAACGGACTGGCCATCTCGGCCTTTGCCCGAGGGGCACAGGTCTTAGGTGCTCCGATCTATGCCGAGCGGGCAAAAGGTGCAGCGACATTCATTCTGACGCATATGAAACAGGCAGGACGACTGCAACGGAGTGCGCTTGAGACAACAATAGGCGGAGACGCCTATCTCGATGATTACGCGTTTTTTATTGCCGGCTTGCTTGATCTGTATGAAGCCACATTCGAGCTCGCGTGGCTCCAAGAGGCGATTGCCTTACAAGCCGTGCTAGAAAAACACTTTTGGGATAGTCAACATGGCGGATTCTTCCTCACCGCTGATGACGCAGAGGCACTGCTGGCGCGCGAAAAACCGTCCTATGATGGAGCCGAACCCTCGGGCAATGCGGTTGCCGTTCAGAACCTGCTCCGACTTGCGGAGTTGACGACCAACGAGCACTATCGCCAACTTGCTCAGCGGTGTTTCCGGGCGTTCGCCTCACAGCTGAAGAAGAGTCCGACGCGTATGCCACGTATGCTCAGCGCGCTCGACTTTTCCTTAGACCGACCCAAAGAGATTGCGATAGTGAAAGCGTCGCCACAAGACACGGCTGAACCCCTGCTGGTGCAACTCCGGACGCATTTCATTCCGAATCGGGTCGTCTCTGTAGTGACGCAAGGCAGCCAACTCACTGCGCACCAAAAAGTGATCCCCTGGCTTGAGGCTAAAATTGCGATTAAGGGCAAGGTGACGGCCTATGTGTGCGAGCAGCACGTGTGTGCCTTGCCGACGTCAGACCCCGAAATCTTTGCCAAGCAGATTGTGGCAACAACGCCGCTGTCTGCTGCGCCACGACGGCGGGAGCCACGTTCTTAGGAAAATAATAGCTTGCTTAAAGAGAGGGTAAGGCTGTCTCGTGGAGCTGTTGCTGGAGTTGCGTAATATCTTCCCGCGGGCCGGCTAGAATCAAGGTGTCGCCGGAGCGGAGGGGCTGATCCGGCTGCGGAAGACGATCTTCATACCCAGAGGAGGTTTCCGTGCGGATGGCTAAAACCGTTATCCCGTAGCGCACCCTGAGATCGAGCTCTCGGAGTGTCTTATCAACAAAGGCGGCTGGGACAGCAAGGGCCAACACCGTATATTGTGCCGGCATGGCTAGCGTCCCTCCGCTCCCAGGAGTTGCCTCAGGCATGGTGCCGAGAAATTCTTTTCGTAAGACTTCTCGATCGTACAAATCCAGCAGGTCGGCTTGGGTGACAACGCCGATGATCCTCGCATCGGCCTCGGCCTCTACCACCGGTAAACAGTCGAGCTGCGTCTCACGAAATTTGCGTAAGCAGTCGGCGAGGCTTTCCTGCTGGTAGACGAGGATGGGAACCGGACGCGCCATATCACGGGCAACAACCAGGCCGTCAAGTCCGCCTTCGTTGAGGAGCGTCTTGACATCGTGCAAAGACAACATGCCGGTGAGCTGTTGATTGGGGTCCACCGTATAGTAATACGGGTCCTGTGAGCTCAAGACCCGTGCAACAACCTGTTGAAATGAGGCATCGTCCGCAAGCGTGGGGGCCGGGGTCTGCATGACATCGGCGACCTGAAAGGAGCGCATGACTGTTTCCTCCCGGCCCAGCGTGAGCGAAATGCCACGCCGCGCGAGCTTGAGGGTATAAATCGAATGCGGATAGAGATAACGCGCTGTGACTGTACTCAAGGTACAGGCAATCATAACCGGCAAGATAATCTGATAGCCTCCAGTTAATTCAAACAACATTAAAATGGTAGTCACAGGCGCATGCGTTGTCCCAGCCACGACCGCGCCCATACCGATCATCGCATATGCTGCGGGAGTCGCGGTGAACTCAGGAAAGAGAGCATGGACGATCTGACCGAAAAGGCCACCGGCGGCGAGACCTAGAAACAGGGATGGGGAAAAGATGCCGCCGGATGCACCTGAACCTAACGTTATGCAGGTTGCGATCAGTTTGAGGAAAAAAAGGAGGGCTAAAAGGTGCCATTCCGTTGTCTCGTGCAGGAGTTGGTCCATGGCTTCAAAGCCGGTGCCGTAGACCTCCGGAGCGATCAGCAGTAGCCCGCCGATACACAGCCCGCCGACTGCTGTTCTGGCAAGGGGCGGGATAGGGCTCTGATCGAACAGGTCTTCGCTCTTATACAGCGTCCAGGTAAAAACAACCGCGACGAGTCCCATCAGTATACCAAGCAAGGCGTATAGCGGCACCTCTGCATAGTGGACCAATGTATACTCGGGTACTTGGAAGGCCGGCGCGTCTCCGAGGTAGGCCCGAGAAACGGCCGTTGCTAACACCGAGGAAAGAACAATAGGCGCGAAGGTAGGGATCGAAAAATTGCCAAGAATAACCTCGAGGGCAAAGAACGCCCCGGCAATAGGCGCATTAAACGTTGCTGCAATACCCCCCGCTGCGCCGCAGCCAACCAAGGTACGGATGCGCTCCGGAGACAGGTGTAATGCTTGTCCACACGCTGAGCCTAAGGCGGAACCGATTTGAATGACCGGGCCTTCCCGACCTGTTGACCCCCCCGTGCCAATCGTGATCGCTGACGCAAGCGCTTTTGCCAAGGCAACGCGTGCCCGTATGATCCCCCCTCGGAGGGCAACGGCCTCCATCACCTCCGGGACGCCGTGGCCTCTGGCCTCAACTGCCCAGCGGTAGACAAGAGGAGCGATCAGCAGCCCGCCGAGTGTAGGCAGGCCGAGCTTCCAATACCAGGCGAGGTCAGGGAGTACGCTGAGAGGGGAGTGACTGCCCAGGGCGAGCCACTGTACGAGATGCAGGAGTTCGTGAAAGGCAATAGCCGCAACACCGACGAGCAAACCAACTCCACAGGCCAATACTATCGTGACCCCCTGCTGGCTGGTGTGTAACCGGGCTGTAATATATGTACTCCATCGTGTGATCATCATTGTTACATAGGGGCGAGTCTAGGACTCCTCGAGCCTCGGGATGGCTGCCCATTTCCTCTTCGATGCGGGTCGGCCCAATATACGGCTACGACCCGGTCTCGTCGATCTGTTCCTCTGGTACGTCTGTCAATCGGCGCAAGTGTTCTGCGCGGCCTACTAACACTAAATAGTCTTCCTGGTGAAACGGACTGTTTGGGTCCGGCAATTCATCCGGACAGTGAAATCCTCCCCGCCGTATGGCTATAGCTGTGAGGTGAAACCGATTCCGGAGCTGCGACTCGCGCCGGGTTTTCCCGATCAGATGAGCCGGAATCTGGACTATCTCTACTGTATAGTCATGCGGGAGACGGACCTGCTCGTGAACCGTCTCAGCGATTGATTCTGAACGGAGACTCACTCCGAGATATTCATGGCGTAGGATCTCTCGGTTGTACACGTCCAATACGTCTCGCTGTGAGATCACGCCTGCCAACTGTTGGTCGGGTGAGAGCACGGGTAGGTATTCTTGTTCACTCAGCGCGAACTTTTCAAGACAGCGGGCAAGGGTCTCTTCCGGCCGGGTTGTTGTATCCGGGGGCTGAGCCAAGTCAGCCGCGACCACGAGAGGGCCCAGGTGGTCGTCCTGCAGTGTTGACTTGACGTCGTGAATGGAGATGACCCCGACAAGGTGGCGATGCTCATTAATGACAAAGCTCAGCGGCAGGGTACTGGCAAGAAAATGATCCATAATCGTCGGAAACGGTGTCTCTGCGCGAAAGGTTGGTACATCGCGCTGCATAACCTGTCTCACCGTGTAGCCTTGCATAAGCGTCTAATCCCGGCGCCGAATATCAATCCCCCGGCGGAGGAGCTGCAGGGTATAGATCGACTCTTGGCGAAAGAGTTTGGCCACCAAGGTGCTCACCGTGCAACTGACCATACGGGGCAAGATGATGTAGTAGCCGGCGGTGATTTCAAACAGCAGCAGCAAGGCCGTAATCGGACAGTGGACGACACCGGCTAAAAAGGCAGCCATGCCGGCAAGCGCATAGCCCCCGCTCGGACCCGCAAGCGATGGGAAGAGCGCGCCGCTGCCCATACCGACCAGGCTGCCTAATACCGCGCCGAGAGACAGGGCGGGTACAAAAAGTCCGCCCGATCCGCCTGAGGCCAGGGTCAAACTGGTTGCGCACATCTTGAGCGGGAAAAGTAAGAGTAGGTACAACCACGTCAGTCCGCCGCGCAGAATGGTATCCATAGTCTGGTGGCCCGTGCCACAGACATGCGGGGCAAGGAGAATCATGCCGCGGACGAGCAATCCACCCACAGCGGGTTTGATCGTATCCGGGAGCGCGACTTTTGCAGCTGCTTTTTCTATGCTATCCAGCACGAACATAAAGACGAGTCCGCCCAAGCCACACACAATGCCGAGTCCGAGATAGAAGGGCAGCTCCCAGGCGCTGAGGAGGTTATAGGCCGGCACAACAAAAGCCGGATGGTCGCCGAAATACGATGGGCTCACAACGGAAGCGAGGACAGAGGACAGCATGACGGGCCCAAAGGCGGGCATGGCAAAATTTCCAATGACGACCTCAAGGGCAAAAAAAGCTCCAGCTATAGGGGCGTTAAAAACGGCGGCGATACCGCCTGCAACGCCGCAGCCGGCGAGAGCGGGGAGCCGATTGGGCGGAACGCGGAGCATTTGTCCGAGCACCGAACCCGGCGAGGCCCCAATGTGGACTATGGGTCCTTCGCGTCCGACTGAACCCCCGGAACCAATGGTGAGGGCAGAGGAAATCGATTTCGTCAGCGCGGTCTGCCAACGAAACTTGTCATTCCCGAGCGCAACCGACTCAATGACTTCCGGCACCCCATGCCCTGTGGCATCCTGCGAACGAAAGAACGCTACCAGGCCGACAGCCAGCCCACCCAGCGCGGGTGCGAGAAGAATTTGATACCAGGGGAGATCGTGTAGAACGTGCAGGGGGTGATCTTGTGAGGTCAGGGCCAGCCACTGTACGAGATGAATCAGACCATCATACAGGATAGCCCCGCCGCCTGTGATGAGGCCGACAGCACAGGCCTGGGCTATGATGGAAAACGGTTGGAAACGGTCAAGCTGCTCTCGTATATGGAAGAGGAAAGACGAAGCTGGCGTTTGCGTAGAATACCTCTTTCTGAGGCCCTACAGGGCCGGATTTACTACCCTGTACGGCCCTGTACGCAATCCTTACTCAGGCAGACCAAACATCCGAGACAGCGCCCGGACTTCATCTTTACGCCACGGCAGCGGTGCCGGCTCCTGGAGCATCTTGTCCTGTTTGAGTTTTTCAACCACTTCCGGATCTCGCTTCATGGGTACCCCATATTCCCCCTCGAAATACAGGCTCTCAAGCGGAGGCCGCGGACGTTGTCCGCCCGCCTCCCAGGACTCCGCGGGATAGCCGAGGAGCATGGCGTAGAGCGGCATATAATGGTCGGGTACTTTGAAGACCTCTTTTGCCTTGGCCCCGTTAAACGCGGTGAGCAGTGCGCCCAGCCCTTCATCAAAAGCCGTCAGCAGGGCCTGATTCATGGCGACCCCGCAGTCCATGGAAACCGCGAGTGGGTTGATATTCGGATCTTTGGAGATGGGTTCCAAAACCTGCGCCCAGACCGTCTCTTCGATGAACTTATAACTCCAGCCATGAGTCGGATTGAGCGCGCCCACATCAAAGAGTTCTTTTAAGGTTTGCCCGTGGCTTTCCTGAATAGCGTTCAGGTTGCCGTAGAAATAAATATGCACGGGAGCCATGTCGAGTTGCAGTGTGGTTGTCGGGACCTTGAGTGACTCTAGGTCCTCTGGGGAGAGTTTGTCTCGCTCTACGATAATGGCACGCAGAAAAGACGCATTGACCGCGCAGGACGACAAACGGGTCGCTTCCATAATGGTTTGAATTTTTTCTCGTTCAACCGGACGGTACGGGAGGAAGTAACGAATCGAACGGCGTCGGCCTATGACTTCTTTGAACTCCATGAATACGGCCTCCTTGTGGTATGTCTCTTGGGCCTGCTTAGCCTAGGGACGGTTTCCCTGTCAAGGCCGGAAGTTGGCCAATACCTTGACTTTCTGAGGGAAATCCCTAAGCTGAACAACAAGGTGACCTCAGGGAATCCCCAGTTGGGAGGGGGTGAAAGAACTGCATGGCAGGTATACGTGTCAAAGATAACGAGCCTATTGAAAGTGCCATCCGCCGCTTCAAAAAACAGTGCGAAAAAGCGGGTATCCTGCAAGAGCTGAAAAAACGTGAACACTTTGAAAAGCCGAGTGTGCGGCGCAAACGAAAAGCAATTGCCGCGAGAAAACGTGCTTTGCGACGAGCAAGCCGATCAACGTATTAGAGCAATGCTGGTTACTCGTGCCTAATTGATGATCGTTCATGTACTAACACCCACCTCTCTGAGGTGGGTGTTTTCTTTTACACAGTCGAGAGTACCCTGCCTCGAGCGGGCGGGCTGACTACGGGTATGGCACCCAGAATATCTGAGGACACCCTCAACGAGATTCGCACTCGCACGAGCATCGTCGAGGTGATTTCGGCCTATGTCACCCTCCGAAAAGCAGGCAAGAACTATACGGGACTGTGTCCTTTTCATGAAGAGAAGACGCCTTCGTTTAGCGTGAACGAAGAGCGCGGGTTTTTTCACTGTTTTGGCTGCGGGGTCGGCGGAAATGCCTTCACGTTTCTGTGCCGTCTTGAGGGAATCTCCTTTCCCGAGGCAGTGAGACAGCTGGCGCCAAAAGTGGGCGTTGTCCTGCCTCAAGCTGCCGATGATCCACACGCCCGAGAGCAGGCACGGCTGTACCGTCTCAATCTGTTGACTAAAACCTATTTCCGCCACTGTCTACTCGGCAACGCTGGGGTGGGGGCACGGCGCTATATGGAAGAGCGCGGCCTCAAGGCGGAAGTCGCCGAGCGGTTCCAGCTTGGCTATGCCCCTGCGGGACGTGAGGGACTGGTGCGTTTTCTGTCCGCGCAGCGGGCGCCTCTGGCTGAGGCTGCCTCGCTGGGCCTTATCGGCGAGCGGGAGGGCGGCGGCTGGTACGATAAATTTCGACATCGGATTATGTTTCCCATCACTGATGTGAGGGGTCGGCCAGTGGGATTTGGCGGCCGACTGATTCCGTCTTCTCAACCGAACCCAGCGGGAACGCGGACATTCCCCAAATACCTCAATTCACCGGATTCGGCGTTGTATAAAAAAGGTTCCCTTTTGTATGGTCTGTATCAAGCCAAAGAGACGATTCGGGACAAAGGCCGAGTGCTCATTGTGGAGGGGTATACGGACCTGCTCTCGCTGGTGCAACGCGGTTTTACCGAGACGGTTGCCGTGCTGGGAACCGCACTCACGCTTGGGCAATTGAAGCTGCTCAAACGCTTCACGACTGACATATATATCTTTTTCGATGGCGATGAGGCCGGCCGCCGAGCTGCAACGCGGGCCTTTCCGCTGTGCGTCGAATCCGGATTAACAGGGAAAGGCATTTTCTTGCCCCAAGGCGAAGATCCGGATTCCTTTGGGCAAGCGCATGGAGAAGAAGGTCTCCACGAACTGATCGACACGGCCCCACCCCTTGAGGAATTTTATTTTGCACAACATGCTCCGGCCCCTGGGGCCTCGGCTTTTCAGCGTGCCCAAGCGGCAAAAGAGGCGGTGGCTGTTTTAGAACCGATGACGGACACCTTAACCCGAGGAGCCCTGCTCACCCAGGTTGCCCAGCGCTTTGGGGTGAACGAGGAAGAACTCCGTCGTATCCGGCCAGGCAGAGCCCGAGCCCGGCCAGGCAGGGTCGGAGACCGTGGGGAGCGTTCTCCTGTCCAACCGCCGCCTGTGCAGCATGGTTACCGTTCCTCGGCTGAAGCCGAATTACTCCAGCTTATGCTGGTTAACTCTCAGGTGGTCTCTTGTGTGGTCGAACGGGATCTTATTCCCGTGTTTCAAGAGTGGGCTGAGCTGGCTGCGGATGTTGCTGCTGCATGGCAGCAGCACGAAGGCTCAGGAAGCATTGATGTGGGAACATTTTTGGACCTTTTACCGAAAGCCATGGCGGATCGCGTCTCAAAAATGATGCTGGAAGAAGAGTCGGATGAGGCCCAGGCGGTACAAGAACAGCTGATGTGGGATTGCATTGAAAAGATCCAGCACGTCCAACGAAAATCGGAACGGGTTCTCCTGCAGCGGGAAATTCGCGAGGCGGAGCAGCGGGGAGATGAAGCTGGAGTGCGCCGTCGGCTCCAGACACTTCATGAGTTAGGGAGGTTGTAGGAAAAATACCGGGAGCATGGTATACCAATGTCCGCTGAGACAGGGAGGATGGGCCCATAGCTCAGTTGGTTAGAGCGACCGGCTCATAACCGGTTGGTCCCAGGTTCGAGTCCTGGTGGGCCCACTTATGACAATAGAACTCCGTCTCTGAGCGGAAACTGGATGCGAAAGGAGGTCGTCGTTGGCCACGCAGATCACCCAGCTGGTCAGCCTACAAGAGCTTGATCAGCGCCTTCAGCGCAAAGAACAACAACTAGAGGAACTCCATCAGCAGGTTGCCGTCATTGTGGCAGAAAAAGAGGTTCGGGAAGGAGAGGCCGAGGAACGTCAACAGCGTATAGACACACTGGAAAGCCAACGCCGCGAGGCAGATGGGCAGCTCAAACTAGAAGAAGAGAAAATTAAAGAAAAGCGAGTGCGGCTGAATCGTGTTCGGAATGAACGCGAACTCCTCGTACTGCAACGAGAGATTGAGCTGATGAAAGAGTCCAACGGCCAGTTGGAAGAGAATATCATAAACGTGCTGGAACAGCTCGAAGAAGAAGGTCAACAACAGACCGACATCCAGGCGCGCATACAGGAGCTGCAAGCGCAGCTTACGCAAGAAACGACGAACGTAGAATCACAAATAGCGACCCTGGAAGAAGACTCCCTGGTCGAGCGGAAAAAGCGCGACCAGCTCGCCGCTGACCTGGATGTGAGTCTCTGCGTGCGCTACGAACGGATTTTCGGCAATCGTGGTGGTTTGGCCGTGGTGGAAGTGCGTGACGGTATATGCCAAGGCTGTTATATGACCGTCCCTCCGCATATGTGTAACCAGATCCAGAGTAGCCAAATGCGGGGAGATGGAGCGATTTTTTACTGTCCCCAGCCGACTTGTGGACGGATTCTCTATCGCCGTTTGGAGGCAGAAGAGGTCTCGGGGGCCTCAGGTTAGGGGAGGAGATTAAACGGTCGCGGTCCTGCGTAAGCAGGATCGAGGAAAGTCCGGACTCCTTGGGGCAGGATGGCTGCTAACGGCAGCTTGTCGCGAGGCAGGGAAAGTGCCACAGAAAAGAGACCGCCGACGACAGACAGAGTCTGTCGTGCTGGTAAGGGTGAAAAGGTGAGGTAAGAGCTCACCAAGTCCCTGAGAGATTAGGGAAGCTGGGTAAACCCCATCCGGAGCAAGATCAAATAAGAGGGGCCCGTTGAGCGGGCAAGAGTTGCCTCACTCTCCCTCTGGGTTCGATCGCTTGAGCGTGTTGGTAACGGCACGCCTAGAGGAATGACCGTTACCCTTCCCTGTTAGGGGAGGGAACAGGATCCGGCTTACCGATCTCCTCCCCTTTTCCTTTTATCGTATCAGCCCTGCAGGTATGTGTAGGCTCAAATGTCTCGTTATTTTGGAGCATTACGCCAGCATGCCTCCTTTGCATGGGGTGCTTATGGTCGGCTCGTGTGTGTACTCCTGATTCTGCTGGTTCTGCACGCAACATCGGCCCACGCCGGAACCATCGCCATGATTCAGGCCGTAAATGTCGGGGCTGAGCATGTGGTCGTTCGCCTGTCTGCGCCGTCGGAATTCACCCAAGCGGCGTTGCCGAAGGACCGTGAACATCAACGTGCTGACCGTTGCTATATAGATGTGTCTCCGGCCGTGTTAGGGCAGTCGGTCAGGCGTTTGTATGTGGTCAACTCACAGCATATCCAGCAAGTTCGGGCGGCCCAGTTTCAGCCGGGTGTCGTTAGGATAGTCCTCGATTTAGCAGCAGCTCGCCCCTGTCAGGTGAAAAAACTCTCCAGTCCGGACCGACTGCACATTACGGTAGAACGCCTTGATCATGATCGAGAGCGTGAGACTGATGTGAGCGGAACGCTTGCACCGTTAACTCTTCGACCGTTGCAAGCACTTGAGACCGCCGAGTCCCAGCCCCCCACAAATACTCCACTTGAATACTTAGACCTGCGTACCCCTTGGTCGCCCGCGGTAGAGCAATCGACGCCGTTCAGCCTGTTTGGCGGGTCGCCGGCAGATACTGCTGCCCCGCTCAGTCTCTTAGGCAGGCCACCGGCAGGTGATACGGTTCCGCGTTGATGGTATTCTCCTGATGTCCTGTTGCGCAGTATCAGCATTCCGGATAGTCGCTTACTTATCATTTGTGAGTGTGTGAAATTTGACTGGATGAAAGATCATCTCGTGTGGAATAGCTCCTGCGTACCTGCCTCCTGTCGGTATATGCAGTCTTGGTGCGCGCTCTTGGTGCTGCTGACAGCCCCGCTTGCCGTAGCCTCTCAGCCCATCGTGCGTTCAATATCTGCTGAGGAAAACCGGGTTATCATTACCCTGTCAGCATCGGCGTCATTCACGCAGGCTGCTCTCCCTAGCGACTCACAACGCAATCTGGGCGATCGGTGTTACGTTGATATTTTTCCAGCCGTGCTGGACACAACGACTCCGCGGTATGTGGTGGTAGACTCTGGATCTATTAAACAAGTGCGCACAGGACAGTTCCGGCCACGCACCACGCGCGTGGTGCTCGACCTCGCTGCAGCTCAGCCGTGCCGCGTGGAGGTGCTTACAGATCCCGATCGTTTGCAGATTGCAGTTGCAGACGCAGACGAAGGAGAGACGAGAGCCTCTGCACCGCCTGAAATAACCCCAAAGGCGGAGACGGTACCGACCACAGATTCTGAAACATCTTCTCCTGAAACATCCTCTCTCGCCACTCCAGTAGCAACAGCTGAGGCTGCCCCGCCTGTCGGCACCCCCTCGCATCGACAAGCATCGAAAACAGAATCTGAACCGGACAAGGAGACGCTGAAGATCACCTTTGAGGCGCGCAGCCCACACAGTTCTCGTCCAACCCAAGAATCTGGCCAAGAGATCCCGAGCCGTATAGTTCCTCTGGAGGAAGCCTACCAGCTTGCCGTTGCAAACGAAGAGCAGGTCGCGATTGCCGCACGTGAGCTGGCGAAAGCACAACTGCTGCCCTGGCGGGCGATTGCACTCATGACGCCGAGGGGCGAGGTTGCAGGGGCGTATACCCGGAACAAGAATGAGATCTCATTCGTTCAAGAGGGGTCCGATCTTGGTTCAGAAGGACAGGTCTTTGGGACGACTGCGTCTATTCGTCCTCAAGATACCTGGCGTGCAACCTTGAGTGTGACCCAACCGCTTTTCGAACCCTCGTTTTTCCCTTCCTGGCGATTAGGCAAAGATGCCGTCCATGAGGGCGAGCAGCGGTATGATTTCATAGTGCGCGAAGTCTTGTTCGGAGTTGCCCAGGCCTATTATGAAGTCTTGCGATTTCGGGCCCAGGTGAAAATTGCTCAGGACACATTAAACCTCGCCCGTGAAGAACTCAGACGCGCCAAAGCTCGCTTTCGCGTCGGCGAGGTGACGAAGACCGACGTTTTGCGGGCTGAGGTTTCGGTCGAGCGGGCTGAGCGTGCGCTTGTGGTAGATCGGAATCGTCTCAAACTCGCCCGGACCGTATTGGCCAGAACTATTGGACTATCCGAGGTGGTTGGGGTTATGGAGCCCGCGGTAGCGTCTTTCGCCAGACAAGACTATGCCCAATTGCTTGAACGAGCGTACGACCAGCGTCAAGACTTGCGTGCCCAAAAGCTGGCTATTCAGGTGCAACAAGGGCAGAAGAATATAGTCCTCGCCCGCTATTTTCCTCAGGTTGATGCACGGTTCGCATACCCGCGGCTCGACCCAGAGACCTTTGCCGACCAGGATGAATATTGGAGCTTATTTGTCAACCTGCGTTGGTCCATCTTCGATGGCGGCAGCCGGGAGATAGACTTGCAAGAGGCGAATGAGAATCTATCCCAGGCTAAACTGCGTGTGGGCGAGCTGAAGAAAAAAATTCGGGTTGAGGTGCGTGAGGCTCTCCTCACGGTCGAGACGCTGCAAATCACCCTAGAGACGCTAAAGAAAGAAGTGGACTTAGCCCAGGAGAACTACGATATTACTTCGAAGCAGTACCGCGTCGGCCTGTCCACAAGTCTGGATATTAATACTTCGCTGAATGCCCTCAGTCAGGCGCGCACCCAGCTGGCTGACCAAACCTATGCCTACCAGGTCGCGTTGCTCAGCCTCGACAATACCGTGGGCGTCTTCGCCCAGGACTATGTCCCTCAGCGCTAACGCCCGTGCACCAAGGTCATAAATTCTTCCCGGGTTTCCTGGTGGGTCCGGAACGCGCCTAACGTCGCGCTCGTGGTGACTATCGAGTTCTGTTTCTCCACCCCGCGCATGCGCATACACAGATGCTCGGCCGTAATGATCACCCCGACGCCCAATGGACTCAGTGCTTCCATAAGCGTATTGGCCACCTGGGTTGTCAGGCGTTCTTGGATTTGCAGGCGTCGCGCGTAGACCTCAACCAACCGGACGATTTTGCTGATACCGACAATATGTTTGTTCGGGATATAGGCCACATGCGCACGCCCAAAGAAGGGCAGCATGTGGTGCTCGCACAAGGAGTAGAAATCGATGTCCTTGACCAAGATCATTTCTTGGTAGTCTTCATCGGTGAATATCGCCCCACTAATGACTTCTTTTGGGTCCTGTGCGTACCCTTTGGTGTGATATTCGAAGGCACGTGCGACTCGGTGCGGAGTTTTGAGTAAACCTTCCCGATCCGGGTCTTCTCCTATGTGGCGGAGAATTTGTCGGACGTTGTCTTCAATATCCTGCTGAGGATGCGACGCCGGTGTCGAGGCCAAGCTGGCTTGGGTTATTTCGGGCGAAGTGCGTTGCGAGGTCATGCGAATACGCTGCTCCTTATTGTGTTTCGCTTCTGGGTCAGTATAGCGAGCGTGGCAAAAAGAGAGAAGGACGGGGCTACATACGAAATACGCCGACGCGGTGATCCGGGATGGGCGCATTCAACGACATGGCGATACTGAGTCCGAGTACGTCGCGCGTATCCTTAGGGTCAAGAATGCCGTCGTCCCACATCCGGGCGGTGGAATAATACGGACTGCCCTCTTCCTCATACTTTGCCAGGATAGGCGCGGTGAATGCCTGCTGTTCCCCTGCGGTCATGACGTGGCCTTTGGCCTCAAGCTGTTGCTGCTTGACGGTTAATAAGACGGAGGCGGCCTGCTCACCGCCCATGACCGAAATGCGTGTATTCGGCCACATAAACAGCAGGCGGGGCGAGTAGGAACGACCACACATACCGTAGTTGCCTGCGCCGTTTGAAGCACCGATGATCACCGTAAATTTGGGGACCTGGGCGTTAGCAACGGCGTGTACCATTTTCGCCCCATCCTTGGCGATCCCGCCCTGTTCATATTTCTTGCCGACCATAAAGCCGGTGATGTTCTGCAAAAACAGAAGCGGGATTTTTCGTTGGCTACACAGTTCTATGAAATGTGATCCCTTGAGCGCAGACTCTGAGAACAGCACCCCGTTGTTTGCCACAATACCGACCTGGTAGCCGTGGATGCGGGCAAAGCCGGTGACGAGGGTGGAACCGTAGCGGGGTTTGAACTCGTGCAGGCGGCTGCCGTCTACAAGCCGCGCAATAATTTCATGCACGTCATACGGGACACGTGTATCATGCGGGATCACCCCGTACAGCTCGTCCGGATCATACACTGGGTCTTCCGGCGTGTCACGGGCCAGCAGAAATTTCTGTGAATGTGGCAAATTCTCAAAAATCGAGCGGGTGATTTCAAGTGCGTGTTCGTCATCCTCAGCCAGGTGGTCGGATACGCCGGACAAACGCGTATGCACATCGCCACCGCCCAGTTCTTCCGCTGTGACTTCTTCCCCTGTGGCTGCTTTGACTAGGGGCGGACCGCCGAGAAAAATAGTCCCTTTGCCTTTGACAATCACATTCTCGTCCGCCATGGCCGGGACGTAGGCGCCGCCCGCGGTACATGACCCCATGACAACGGCGATCTGGGGGATACCCAAGGCCGACATGCGGGCTTCGTTAAAAAAGATGCGCCCAAAGTGCTCGCGATCCGGAAAGATGTCGGCTTGAAACGGAAGATTCGCCCCACCGGAGTCCACCAAATAGACACACGGCAGCCGATTCTCTTGGGCGATCTCTTGCGCCCGCAGATGTTTCTTTACCGTCATGGGGTAATACGTACCGCCTTTGACCGTGGCATCATTTGAGACAATGACGGTCTCGCGGCCATGCACCAGCCCGATGCCGGTGACAATGCCCGCCGACGGTGGGCTATCATACATGCCGTAGGCGGCGAGGGGGGAGAATTCAAGAAAGGGTGTATTCGGATCGACCAGGGCTTCGATCCGTTCACGGGCGAGCATTTTGCCGCGCGCTTTATGCCGCTCACGAGAGGCTTCTGGGCCGCCGAGCTGCGCCGTGGCAACTTCTTTTTTGAGCGTCTCCACCAGCCCAGCCATATGGACCGCGTTTTCTTGGAATTCCGGCGAATTGGCTTTTATCTTACTTTCAATACGGTCCATACGTCTTGGTTGTGAATGCTGAATAATGCGGGTTGGTGCGGGGGCGAGAGCTCCGCCCTCCGCAGTCTTTTGGCCTGTGGGTGTTTATGAAAAGTGGGGAACTATTTTTTGGCCAAAGGTTGCCACCTGACCCACAAGTTGAGCCGGCGCGGCAATCGGCCACAGGACGAATTTCGAGCAGCCGGCATCAACATAGGCCTGGACTTTCTCTATGCAAGCTTCGGCCGGACCAATCGCAGAGCGAGCGATGAGTGGTTCGGCTGACATGGCCGGAAATTCCGAAAGAAAGGCACGGGCAACGTCGTTGGCCTTTTCTTTATTTTCGTTGATGTGGGTAAAGATAAGGACGCCGGTCTCACCCGGGTCCACCTTGCGGCCATATTGCTTGCCGTATTCGGCCATCTTCTCAAGTCCGGTTGCATATTCCTGGGGGGTGACCAATGACGGGAACCAGCCATCGCCGTAGCGTACTGCGCGTTTGATGGCTAAGTCGCTCCCGCCGCCTATCCAGACATCGAGTGCGCCTTTTGCCGGTCTCGGCTCTATGGTCACGTCCTCAAACTGGTAGAATTCCCCTTCGTGCGTGACGTTGGGACCTGCCCACAGCTTGCGCATGACCTCCACTGCCTCCTGCATGCGTTTGCCGCGTTTTTCGAGCGGAACGCCGCTGGCTAGACAGTCTTTGGGGTCGCTGCCGAGACCGACAGCCATAATAATACGATTACAGCTCCCGGACAGATAATCCAACGTTGCGTAGGTTTTCGCGACCTGCACGGGATTGCGGGCCGGCATCGTCAGAACACTCGGGCCCATTTTTATTTTCTTGGTCCGACCCGCCCACATGGCCATAATACAGGCCGTGTCGAACGACGGATTACGCGCCACGATATGGTCAGACAACCATATCGAATCGATGCCCATATCTTCGGCCCGCTCGGCATAATCGCAGATCGTGTCGGGGCTCGGTAAGCCGAGTCCCCACAGGCCAAAGCCGATCCCAATTTTTACTCCACTCATGAGAACGCCTCCCTATCTTGGTGAGGATAGGGAGAAACTGTACCAGAAAGCAAAGGGTGCGTGAACGGCACTTTTCAGATTCCTGTCCAAGGACAGATGGTTGTCGTTCTGAGAATCATTGATCGGAAAGATTTCGAGCGGATACTCCGGGCGTTGTGAGGGGGTCTGCACCAGGCCTGCTCATGGAAGAATAGCGATAATCCGGACTGGCGCGCCCGAGCCTTTGGCAATCTTCATCGGCAGGGCAATGAGCGTCGCACCTGCTGGCGGCATGTGGTCCAGGTTCGCCACGTTCTCTAAACCGGGTTTATCCGCACCATTAATAACCTGGTGCACAATGAAGTTTGTGGACTGACCATAGTCGATACTCGGTGTATCCACGCCAACGGCGTCAATGTCGCGTTGTGACACCAAGAACTCGGCGGCCTCACGCGAGAAGCCGGGGAAGTGCAAATTCTCAACATCACCAGGTTGGTCCGTACCCAGATAGCGTTTTTTGTCCGGCCAGTATTGTCCCCAGCCGCTGAACATAAGTATGATCGCCCCTTTGGGAATCTGTCCATGCTGTAATTCCCAAGCCTCAATGTCTGTAATCACGACCCGATAGTCCGCGTCCCGAGCTGCTTTTGCGCTCACATCGATGACGACGGCTGGACCGATCAGCTGTTGTAGCGGAACCTCACTAGCGGCACGTTTGCCCTGTGCAAAATGAATCGGCGCGTCCATGTGGGTGCCGCTGTGCTCTGAGAGACAAAAATTATTGGCCGCATACCAATAGCCTGCTTCTGTTTTTCCTGCGGCCACGACTTCGAGTTCGTAGGGTTTTGCCGTCGGCCATGAGATGGTGTGCTCATCAAAGGTGTAGGTCAGGTCGATCAGTTTGCTTTCATCGAGGGCCCAGGCCGGGGTGCTTGCCAGCCACAGGATGAGCGCGATCAGGGGTGTCGGTCTGCATTGCATTTTGCCTTCCTCCTTCGACCCGTACTGTGTCGGAGAACACACCCGTATGCAAGCTGAAACCTGCCATATCCGTTTGTCCACAACCGTATAACCGATTGACAAACCCCGAGCGTCGCCCAGATAATGACGGCGCATGGCAGAAGCAGATGCCCACACAATGACGAGCCGGGTGGAACGACGACTGTCCGCCATCTTCAGTACGGATGTACAAGGCTATAGCCGTCTCATGGGCGATGATGAAGAGGCGACTATCCGCACCCTGACGGCCTATCGTGAGGTTTTTTCCTCCCTGATACAGCAGCATCATGGTCGGGTTGTCCACTCGCCTGGAGATAATTTGTTGGCCGAGTTCGGTAGTGCGGTTGATGCCGTCCGGTGTGGTGTTGCCGTGCAGAAAGAATTGGCGGAAAGAAATTCGGCTTTACCCGAATCTCGGAAGATGCTCTTTCGCATTGGCCTGAACGTTGGAGACGTTATCGTTGAAGCCGAGCGGATCTACGGAGATGGGGTGCATATTGCCGCTCGGATTGAAGGTCTGGCCGACGGGGGTGGGGTCTGTATCTCCGGCACGGTGTATGACCAGGTCGAGGGCAAGCTCGACCTCGGCTACCAGGATCTGGGCGAGCAGACGGTCAAAAATATCATCAAACCCATTCGCGTTTACCGCGTCCTGATGGACCCGGAGATGGGAGGACAGACGGAAGCGGCTTCTGCTCCTGCCGCAACTGTTTCGCAACAGCCGCCTACTTTACCCGACAAACCCCCAATCGCCGTCCTGCCCGAAGACCTGATCACCGATCTGTCGAAGATCTCCAGCTTATTCATTATTCCACGCAATTCGGTCTTTTTGTATAAAGGCTCGACTGTCAAACCTGAAGAGGTGAGTACAGAACTCGGCGTACGCTATATTCTTGAGGGCAGTGTGCGCAAAGCGGGCAACCGCGTCCGCATTACAGCCCAGTTAATCGATGCCACCACCGGCTATCATCTCTGGGCCGAACGGTACGACGGACAGCTTGACGATATTTTTTCCCTTCAGGATGAGGTCCTGCAGCAGATTGTGTCTGCCTTAGCAGTAAA
Source organism: Binatia bacterium (assembly GCA_963666315.2). GTDB lineage: Bacteria > Desulfobacterota > Binatia > Bin18 > Bin18 > Bin18. Next base: position 24,898 of record CAXXHG010000010.1, on the reverse strand, counting down.
ACTCACGGCGGGAGAGCAGGCGCGCGTGGGCAGCGCACCAACTCAGAACCTTGAGGCGTATGACGCCTTTGTACGCGGACGGGAAGAATATAGACGCCTCGTTCGAGAAGCAAATATGCAGGCCCGCCGGCTGTTTGAGCAGGCGATCGGGCTCGATCCGGACTATGCCTTTCTCGGCCGCACGTATCTCAAGGAGGTGGTCAACCAGTGGAACGTTGATCCCTGTACAATTGAAAAAGTGTTCACCTATAGGCCTAAAGCTGTGGAACTAGAGGAGAGTCAACCCACCGCCCACGAAACGCTGGCCTACGCCCTGTTGGCAAAACAGCAGTACGACGAGGCGATCTCCGAAGCGCGTACAGCCCTTAGCTATGACCCTAATTTTGCAGACGCCTATGTCAGTTTAGGAGAAATCCTGAGCTTTGCGGGCCAACCGGCGGAGGCCGTACCGCTCATCGAGCAAGCCATGCGCCTCAATCCGCGTTACACGCCCGACTATCTGTGGGCTCTGGGGCACGCGCAGCGGCTGTTGGAAAATAACGAAGCGGCCATTTCCCTTCTCAAACGGGTAGTCACGCGGAACCCGGATCACCTGGTGGCGCATCTGATGCTCGCGGCATCCTATGCGGCATCCTATAGTGAGGCAGGTCAACACGCAGCCGCTCACATTGAAGCAAAAGAAATCTTACGCATTAATCCGCATTATTCCCTCGCCATTGCTCAGGGACGTATGCCCTATAAAGATGCCGAGGTGATTGAGCACCAGCTTGAGAATCTACGCAAAGCCGGGCTGGAATAGCGATAGTAGGCAAAGCTAACGATCAGGATAGTCAGGATAATAAGGAGGCGGCATGATCTGTGAGTATACATTCCCCATGCTTGAGAAGGTCATCTTTGGGGTTGGCTCGCTGGCCAAAGTGAATGACGAACTTGACCGGCTGGGTAAGAACCGGGCGCTCATTTTGACCGGTAATAGTCTTGCGACCAAAACCGATCTCGTCCAGAAGCTGGAAAACCTGCTGGGTGATCGCTGGGCTGGTACGAATAGCGGCATTCGGCAACACGTGCCTAGCCGGACCGTCACCGCTGCGGCGGAACAGGCGCGAGAGATTAATGCGGATTCGCTTATTGCCTTTGGTGGCGGCAGTCCGATTGATGCGGCCAAGATCGTGGCTCTCGAGTTGCTGGAGGATGGCCAGCGTCAAGAGGCTATGCCGCAGATTGCGATTTCAACCACCTTGTCCGCTGGAGAATTTACACCTTTTGCCGGTATCACCGATGAAGATACACGAGTCAAAGGTCTGCGGACTGATCCGCGCATTGTGCCCAAGACGGTCATTCTCGATCCTGAAGTGACCTTGCCGACGCCCAAGCAACTGTGGACTGCAACCGGCATGAAGGCCATGGACCACGCCATTGAAGCCATTTGGTCAGTGCATCCTCAGCCGGTGACAGATGTGTTGGCCGTGGCCGCCATCCGTAAGCTGCACCGCTATCTCCCGGTGTGCATACATGAACCTGAGAATCTGGATGCGAGGGGTGAATGCCAAGTCGCGGCTTGGCTGTCTATCTTTGGGTTGATGAATGTCGGCGTGCGTTTGAGTCATATTTTCGGTCACCAAATCGGCGCACGCTGGGATGTGCCGCACGGGATTACCTCCTGCATCACCATCCCGCACTGCATGCGTTTTCTTGCTCCGCAGACGTTGGATCAGCAGGTCATGATTGCCGAGGCCTTTGGCGTCCAAACCGATGGACGAAAACCTGAAGACGTTGCGGACGAGGCAGCGGACACGGTGGAGGCGTTTATTAAATCGCTCGACGTACCTACTCGTCTTCGTGATGTCGGCGCCAAGGAAGACGAACTGCCCATTGTCGCTGAAGAAGTCCACAAAGAAAGCGCCATCTGGCACAGCCAGCAGGGCGGGCAAGAATCTCTGCTCGGGCTGCTGCGACAGATGTGGTAGGTGGGGATTAGGGGCTAGGGGCTGGGGGTGTAGGCTAGGTCCTTATAGATCCACCTTCTTATTGGGAGGCAGCACAGCATGCCAAAACCTCTCCACGTCATTCAAGAGCCTGCCCGCTCCACGCCAGTCAAAGCCGAAACGCAAGTCCTAGTGATCGGTGGCGGCTCTGCCGGCGTCTCGGCCGCTGTGGCGGCTGCACGAAGTGGTGCGGACGTCATCCTGGTCGAACGCCTGGGTTATTTGGGCGGCTTAGCCACCGGCGGCATGATTATCCTACTACTCACGCTTGATGACGGATGTGGTCGGCAGGTCGTCGGTGGCTTATGCCAAGAAGTGACTGAACGGCTTGACCAGCGCGGCGCGGCCCAGTTCCCTTCGAAAAATGAGTGGGGCAGTGATGCGGCGGCTCTCGTGCAGCGCGATCAATCGTGGGGGCTCGTTTGGGGCCACGGTCCGCACCGCGTGCGCTATTCCGTGGCCTACGATCCGGAAGAACTCAAGTTTGCCCTTAATGAAATGGTCGAAGCTGCCAAGGTCCAATTACTCCTGCACGCCCAGGCATGTGACGCCTTGGTTGATGCTGATCGCATCACCGGCGTGACTTTTCAGGCCAAGTCGGGCCGCTTTGCGATTCTGGCCGATGTTGTGATCGACGCCAGCGGTGACGGAGATGTTTTTGTCTCAGCTGGTGCCGAGTATGAAAAAGAGAAGGTTCTGCCCTGGTTATGGTTTTCCATGGGCGGGGTTGAAAATCCTGACGAAGCGATCCGAGCCGGCGGCTGGTTTTTTCACACTATTGGCAAAGACAAAGTCCTCCTGCCGTGGGGCGCGACTGACAAGATCTCCAGAAAGATTGACGCCACCGACCCGGACGACCTGACCTATGCCGAACTGGAATGTCGCAAGCAAGTCATGGCAGAGGTTGATCGTCTCAGGCAAGAGGCTCCTGGCTTTAAAAACGCCTATCTGTGTCACATTGCCGACCAGCTCGGCATTACCGAGAGTCGTCGGTTGGTTGGTGAGTATACGCTTGGTCGCGATGATATAGACCAACCTTGTGACGATGTGATCGCCATTACCGGCCATTGGACCAAATACGAAGCCCTGTACTACATCCCATACCGTTCCCTATTGGCGAAAGAATTTTCAAACTTGCTTGTGGCTGGTCGCTGCATCTCCGTCGATCATCGTGTCCACCACGCCACTAAAGAAATCCCCGCCTGCATGGCAACCGGTGAAGCCGCCGGTACCGCCGCTGCGCTTGCGGTCCAAACTGGGCTTAGTCCCAATGCTGTGGATGTAAAGGAACTTCAGCAACACCTCGAAAAACGTGGCGCAATTTTGCGGGTGGGATCCAAATGAGCTGAATCTTATCACCAAATGCTTATACGTATGAAACGCGCAAATATTGTGTTGGATGAGTTTCTGCTCGATGAAGCTTTACGTCTCAGCGGAGAACGAAGCCTTTCTGATGTAGTCAACAGAGCTCTTGATGACTTTGTCCGCCGTGTTAAGGCGAAGTGCATCCTAAAACTCGCCCATTCTGGCCTATGGCATGGAGACCTTTCTGTAATGCGAGGAGATCCCTAGCCTCCTACCGGGTCATATTGAGCTGTCTAAGAGCCCGCCCCTTTAGTCGCTTATTTTCTTAACGTCCCTTTCCCCACGTATTCCAATACGTGACCTCTTTGCCCGGACGGCGACGGCCAGGTTTAAAATCCTTGCCTGTGTAGTAGGCCACGGGTAGGAGGACGGCTTGGGTAACAGAGTCGGGGATACCGAGTATCTGCGCGACTTCTTTTTCGTGGACAAGATGCAAGGTGGTCCAGGCGGAGCCCAGTCCTCGGGCACGTAACGCCAGCATCAACGACCATGCGGACGGGAGGATCGATCCATACAATCCAGCTTGTGCAACGGGGCTGGGGTTTTCGGCTCGGCCCTCAATGCAGGCAATGATAAGCACGGGCACTTCGTGCATATGGTCAACCAAATGCCAGGCCGAGGCGGCAATGCGCCCGCCTGAGGTGGTCGGCTTGTCTACTGGACGCGGCCCCGCATAACTCTTGAAGCTCTTGGCGTACAGGTCGGCAATCGCCTTCTTCTTGTTCGGGTCGGTGATCACCATAAAACGCCAGTTTTGGCGATTGCTGCCGCTCGGCGCTTGAATGGCGACCTCAATGGCTTCCTCAATAATCTCCGGTTCAACCGGCCACGTCAGATCGAGCCGTCTGCGGACCGTGCGCGTAGTAGTGAGCAGTTTATCGACCACGGCCAAGTCTAACGGAGGGGCTTGTTGAACGGCGTCGTCGGAGGACTCGTGCTGGTCTGCATCTCCAGGGGAAGAGAGGAAGCCGAAGCCGGCCACGAAGATGGTGGTCATGAGCCAGACCTTTACGTTTGTACATCTGTATATTTTCATCTTGAACTCCATGTGTATTCTCCTTTCAGTCGAGGCGAACTAATTGAATTCTGGGTGGATCTTGACGCATGTTTTGCTCTTGCTCCAGATCTGAGCGCACTCGCCGTCTGAGCGCCTCCAAACGGAGTCCTGCGCACTCATCTGGCAGCGGAGTGACTTTCTTTAATCCTAGTCCGAGCATCTTCTTTCCACCAGGATAGCCCGACGAACATTTGTGATACCCAACCGCGATTTGAATCAGGCCGACAAACATCTCCCAGGTATTGTCATCGTCCTCCACGTCGTCCAAGGCTTCTTCCAGATATTCGTGGGCCTCGAAGTAGCGACCGGAATTAAAATCCTTGACTGCCCGCAGTAGGGCGGGATGGTACGACATTACGGTGCATTGTAGCTTTCCTTTCCCCAAGAGAAAGTGCTAAGAGCGAAATGACAAAGGAGGGCCCGACCATGCCGAACGTTTCCGAACTATGTACCAAAACCCTGACTGAGGTTGCCGAACTCATCAAGAACAAAGAAGTCTCACCAGTCGAGCTGACCCAAGGCATGCTTGACCGCATTGCCAGTCTGGATGGTAAGCTCCACAGCTATATCACCGTCACCTCAGACCTGGCCCTGGAACAGGCCAAAGCGGCTGAACAAGAAATCCAAAACGGGACGTATCGGGGGCTGTTGCATGGGATTCCGATTGCGGTGAAAGACCTGTGTTACACCAAAGGTATTCCCACCACGGCGGCGTCTCCGATCTATGCCGACCATAAGCCGGCTTTCAATGCGACAGTGGTCGACCGGTTTTACGAAGCGGGGGCAGTGATGCTGGGCAAACTGGCCATGACTGAGTTTGCCTTGTCCGGCTATCACCCGTCGATGCAACCGCCGATCAATCCGTGGAGCGCCGAGCATTGGCCCGGGGCTTCGTCGAGTGGATCCGGAGCCGCAACCGCAGCCTCGCTGTGTTTTGGCTCATTGGGCTCAGACACGGGCGGCTCGATTCGCTTTCCTTCAGCCTGCTGCGGCATTGTTGGTGTCAAGCCGACGTATGGCAAGGTCAGCCGCTATGGCGTGTTTCCTTTGGGAGAAACCCTTGACCATGTCGGCCCTATGACCCGGAGTGTGGCCGATGCAGCAGCCATTCTGCGGACGATTGCCGGCTTCGATCCCAAGGATCCTACGACCATACGCGAAACCGTGCGCGATTATATGGACACTGTGTACAACGGAGCAGGAAGCCTGCGGTTTGGTGTTGACGAATCATACTGCACAAAAGGCGTAGACGCGGTGGTGCGGAACGCCGTTCTTGCCACCGTGCAGGTTTTTAAAGACCTTGGGGCTGAGATCCACGAGGTCGATGTGTCCGGGATCAATGACGCCACGCCGCTGTGGTATGCCATGTGTGCGGCCGAAGCTGCTGCTGCCCACGCCGAGACCTTTCCCTCTCGGGCGGATGATTATGGACCGACTTTCCGGGCTTTCCTGGAAGATGGGGTCAAAGTCAGTGGGGCGCACTATGTCAAGGCGCATATTGCCCGTCAGTCAGTACGACGTTTGATTGAGGATGTATTACAAGAGGTTGATATTTTGCTCTGTCCGGCAATGTCCACGCCGCCCATGGAAGTCAAAGATTTCTCACCCCAGGCCGTACTGCCGGCGGATGATGTCCCGGCTTTGTTAGCTTTTACCGGACCGATGGATTTTAGTGGTAGCCCAACCGTCACGCTGCCGTGCGGATTTACGGATAATGGTCTGCCGTTGGGTCTTCAGCTTGTGGGCCGGCATGGTGAGGAAGGCACGATCCTGCAGGCAGCGTACGCCTATGAACAGGCAACGGAATGGCATACCAAACAGCCGGAGGTTTGAGAAAATAAAGGTAGGGCGGGTCCTTCCGGACCCACCATTTTCGGCGGGTTACGCTACCCTAACCCACCCTACGATGCTTGCTCTTCTGAAACAACGGCCTTGCTCGCCACAGCAGCACAGCCATAATTGAAATCCCCACAGCTTGAAGCAGCCCGGTCGGCCAGCCTCGACCGTTTGGACTCAATTCACTCCATACCAAATGGCTGATTGCCACTTGGGCGACATACACACACGCCCACGGCCACATCCACGCGCGCATTTCCCAGAAACCCCACGTCCCGGCGGTGAAGATCAGGACATGAATAAGCCCGCCTCCTTTGGCGAGCCAACCGGTCAGCTCAAAGCCGAACCAGACTTCAATATCCTCGGCGACTGGTCTGGAGAACAATTCGTATGGAACGCCAAGGGCTAAGATTACGCACCAGACGAACAGGAGATTCATCCACCGCGGCCGACGTTGGAGTTCTTGCTGGAGGAAGGACGTGTTTGTCATGGTTTACGTTTTGTACTGTTGCGCTACTCCTCCGAGGAGGCGTCCTTAGGCAACCTCTTGTCCGACCTCTTCAGAAGAGGTCGGACAATTCGCCAGCTTGTTTTTTCATCGTCCGGCTTTCGTGCTGGACCATATACCCCGCTGCCAATAATGAGCGTGGCTCCTGTCAACGTGATGCGGGTGGGAACATCTCCCCAGAGCCAAAAGCCTAAGCCTATGGCCCACACCAGCCCGGTATATTCAAACGGGGCCAGGAGGGATACTTCGCTATACCGAACGCCTGAGCCAGGAAACAATGCGCTACGGTTGCAATCACACCCATCAGGATAAAGGTGGACACATGCTCGGTCGCAATCGGCGTCCACTGCGCGACAACAAAGGGAACGGTCGCGACAAGACTGAGCAGGATATACGTGAACAAGACTGTAGTGCTGCGCTCATTTTGACCCAGCTTGCGCGAGGCCGTTGTTGCAAACGCCCAGACGAGTGCTGCAGCCAACGCCAGCAAGACCGGCCGTCCCAGACCAGCTCCTGAGGGCTGGAGACCAATCATCACTCCGACAAAGCCGATGCACACCGCGACCCAGCGTTGTCGCGTGACCTGCTCACCCAGAAAAATCCGTCCAAACAGGGCCATGAAGAGTGGCGCGCCAAAGACTATGGTGTAGGTGTCGGCTAATGGCAGTACACGGATGGCCAGAATGAACAGTCCCCAAGCCGCCAGCATCAGCTCCGTGCGCAGGACGTGCAGGTGCGGGATGAGGCCCTGTTTACCGTCTTCCAAGAGTGCAAAAAGGGCGGCAGGAAGCACCCGCAGGACCGCGCGCACGAAGATAATTTGCACGACCGAGTAATGCGGCGCGGGCCATTTTGTTGCAGCGTCACTCGTGGAGAGGAGGGCTACTGCAGCCAGCATATACACAATGCCGCGAGCGGCTGTGGGGGCGGATGCTGACGTATTTTTTTGATGCCTATCCATTAGTGTCCTAGCCGCTCGCTCTTCGACTAGCTCAGGGTGAGCGGAAAAGGCTCCATCGTTGGGGGAACCCGTTCGTGCTGAGCCTGTCGAAGCATGAACGCGAATATACAACGATCAAATTTAGGCCATACATTTTTCTACTGCCTAATCTTCACCGTCAGTTTCTGGCGGCCCCACTTGAGGGCTTTTTTGCGCGTGGAGAAATACACATCAAGACGGTGCGGGCCCTTAATGGCGCTGCCGATATCTTCCACTACGCCTTTGCCGTAGCCGGGGATTTTCATGACGGTGCCATACGGGTAATAACGTGTATCCGCAGCGATCGTGCCTTTACTGGCCTTGGTCCCGCTGGACGTGAGACCCACGATTTTGCGCTTGCCTTTATTCGGGCCACTGGCCACATAGGCGCGCCAGAATAGGATGCGCCCTCGCTGCCAGTTGGTACTGATCTGGTCCGACGAATAGGCGGTGACAACCATCTGTCGCTTTTCGTACGTAGCACAGCCTGATACGCAGACGAGACTGATACACACAGCAAGCACAGCGCCTAGTCGTAAATATTTCCTCCACCTCATCCTCTATTTCCTTTTTCCTCAGCCGGCCACAGCCTTCGCAGGAACATGCGAATGAATATACGAATGAAAATGCTTAGATTGATTCTCGCCTAATCTGGCCGACATCGACCCTGGTTTAGATCGGCTTCGTCGGTCGCGACGTCATCGCCTCGCCCGTACTGCCACGGTTGATATGGCTTTTGCGCGCCTGGGCTTCTTGGGTGATGCCGAATCGTTGCCACATGTCCGGACCAATAGCGGTCAGTCCGCCATCAACTACGAGTGCCTCTCCGGTGACGAACGCAGAGTCCTCACTCGCCAGGAACACCGCTGCACCCGCGATGTTTTCACCCTTTCCGTGCTCGGGCCAGGGCTGAAAGGTATCGAGAAATTTTGCGGCAGCTTCGGGATCGCCCCGAGTGGTCAATCCCGTCAGAATGCCTCCGGGACAGATGGCGTTGACCCGAATCCGGTCAGGTGCGAGTTGTACGGCTGCGGCCTTCGTCAGATTGATAACGGCTGCCTTTGCCGCAGAATAGACCAACGGCCCGCTGCCGCCACTGAGTCCTGCGGTGGATGCCGTATTGATGATTGCACCCCCCTGGCCTTGCTGCTTCATTGCCCGAGCCGCGTGTTTGATGCCCAGGAACACGCTCTTGGTCAGCACGTCGAAGGTATAGTCCCATTCTTCAACTTCGATATCCCATATCGGGCCGACAGCGCCGCCAACACCAGCGTTGTTAAAGATAATATCCAGGCGCCCAAACTCCACGAGCGCCAGATTGATCATGGCCTCAATGTCGGCTTCTTCTGCCACATCGATCTTAATAAAACGCACGGCATCCCGGTGGCCGGTGACTTTCGCCTCGGCCGCAACGGCGTTTCCATTCTCTGCATTAAAGTCGGCAATGACGACACGCGCGCCTTCATTCAGAAAGCGCAACACGGTTGCGCGCCCCATACCACTGGCACCGCCTGTGATGACGGCGACTTTTCCGTTGAGTCTCATCGTGTGTCCTCCCTCTGTCCTGCTGAAAGTATACCGGTGTTCGGAGGTTTTGTAACACGGGCCGTGAGGACGACGGAACAAGGATGAGTGGGACAGTGTGAAATGAAAAGAAAATCGGATAGGGGAAGATATCCTACTACGAACGGAGGAAGTCGCCATGTCGATTACGCTACTGTATGGAGAACAACCCCCACAACAGGCGGGGGCGCAAGCTGACGGAGATAACCTGTGGTTCACTCTGAACGAGTTGCAGAGTACTACGGGCTGGGAACTCAAACCTCAGGGTGCGTGTCTCGGCGATGTGTGTGTGCCCATCCCTGACGGACGGGAGTCCGAGTTTCTGCGTGCGGATAAGACCGAATTCAACCTAGTTGCTCTCGCGCGTTTGCAAGGCCAGCCTGTTGTTCATCATGATGGCCATGCGGCGTGGTTTTTTGGTGAGCCGGCAGGGCTCCGCAGCGATGCGCTCACCTCACTCCAAGCGCCGGACTTTACGTTGTCCGACTTGGACGGAAAGTCGCATTCCCTGTCTGACTATAGGGGTAAGAAAATCCTGCTATTCTCCTGGGCCTCGTGGTGAGGCTGCCGTTTTGACCTGCCAGTCTGGCAGGGTATTTACGAAGAACTCAAAGCGCAGAATTTCGTCATTATCGCGGTTGCGTTTGACACGGGCGGAGTCGAGGCGGTGAAAGATTGGATTCGACCTCCCGCCATCGAGATTCCAAAAGAGTTGCAAGACATTATGGGCTGGTCTGCGGAACTCGCCAGCCATGCCGCAGTCCCGACCTATCCGTGCTTGATTGATGAAAAGCACTTGGTCGCGGAACTCTACAATATGGTAAACGTTCCCACAGCGGTATGGATTAACGAGGAAGGTCGCATAGTCCGTCCTACGGAGAGTGCTGGAACAACGGACGGGTTCCGTCAAATGAACGTGGAAACTTTTCAGATTCCGGCAGATGTTGCTCTCGAAGGCATCAAGAAGCGCGAACAATATGTGGACGCGCTCCGCGATTGGGTCAAGAACGGGGACGCGAGTCCGTATGCGCTCTCAGCCGAAGAGGCGGGTGCACGAGTGCAAGGTCCGACTGAGAGTCAGGTCCAAGCTGCGGCACACTTCCGCCTGGGGCAATATCTGTTCGATCAAGGCCATACTGAGGATGCTCAACAGGCATTCGCCGAAGCCCGACGCCTCCGCCCCGAGAGTTGGAATTATATCCGTCAGAGCTTGGAACTCGAAGAAGTCGGCAAGGCATCCGGGCCGGAGTTTTTCGCCCAGGTACAAGCGCTGGGCGACGAGGTGTATTATCCGCCTGTCCGGCTGTAAACAGAATGAGGTGGGTGGGTCCGGGGACGTCCGCGGACCCACCTGTTCCCTACATCCGAGCCGTATTCTCCGGCTCGGCAACCACCGGGTTCTCCAACTCGCCCAGCTTGTCAATCGCAATTTTGACCGTATCCCCAGGCTTGAGATAATTGGGCGGCTTCATGGCGAAACCCACGCCGCTGGGCGTACCGGTGGAGATGATGTCACCAGGCTCCAGGGTAAAGCCGGTTGAGAGATGTTCAATCAATTCAAAGCTATTAAACAACAACTGACACGTATTTGAGTCTTGTCTGAGTTCGCCGTTTACCCACGTTTTCAGATCCAGGGTATGCGGGTCGCCGACTTCATCCGAAGTCACGATATAGGGACCAATCGGACAGTGCGTATCGAAGGACTTGCCCATGGTGAAGGTGGGGACCCGAAGCTGCCAGTCACGAACGCTGACATCGTGGGCGATGGTATAGCCGGCGATGACTTCAGCGGCGCGATTCTTCGGCACATGGCGGCAGTAACGGCCAATGACCACACCGAGTTCGCCTTCATAGTCCACCTTGTCCGAAGCACGGGGAATGTGAATAACTCCGCCGGGACCGGTAACTGAGGTGGATTGTTTGTTGAAGATCATGGGGACTTCGGGTGTCTTCATGCCGGTTTCGGCAATATGGTCTCTGTAATTGAGTCCAACAGCCAAAAGCTTAGGCGGCCGGAGAATCGGCGCTTCCAGTGTGATGTCGGCAAGAGCAAGCCGGGCCGCGCTATTGCCGCCGGCTTTGCCGGCCGCCGCTAAAGCGTCCGCCCCTGCGGCCAAAAAGGCGCACATCTCGCGGGGAAGATCCGGCGCGGCAACAGACAAATCAATAACGGCATCTCCATCCAAAACACCGATGCGCGTTGATCCGGCCTGCGTGAAAGTGACTAATTTCATATGGTCCTCCTTTGAATGCTATCCGTCTTGGAGTTGAGTCAGCGCGCAAATGCGCGTCAGTGCGCAAAGCGCTCCCAGGCTTTTGCGGGCTCAGGAACCGGGGGTAGTTCTTTTTGGGGTTCTGGCAGCGTTCCAGTTACAGCAAACGGGACATGGTCGCCGAAATACATCACATGTTGCTTGTACTTACCAACTTTCTCTGGCGTAAGGACGAGGGTATGGCCTTCAAGAATGGTATGCGCATGCTTTTTCGTCCACTCCAGCGCGGGTTCGAGTCCGCCCGCATTGGGAACGCCTATGCCATGCATGTAGTAGTGAGAAGGAATAATGATTTTGGCTCCCATTTTTTTCATCACCACATCCGCCCACTTGGAACTCAAGATATGTCCATCGTCGCTCACCGCTAGAAACGCGATGTCAACTTCTCCGATCATGTCCCAAATATGATCCGGCGGATTCTGGCGGTTGTCACCCCAGTGCAAGAGGCGGAGTCCGCCCGTTTCAATGATATACAGGCTATTATTCCACTGCATGCTCTCGTCAGGCGGACACGGGTCTTTATCAATCGCAGCAATCACCGCGCTGCGAAGCGGATATTTGCCTTGCGCTTCGCACATATGCTTTTCCGCAATGCCCAAAATCTTGACGTCGCCAAGTTCAAACTTGCCGGCCATACGATCGAGGATCATGCTGGCGTCGAGCCGTTCGGTTGCGTCGTGATCAAAATGCGCATGTGTCACCAGCGCGATATCGGTCCGTGTCTTGGGCATATGCATTTGGTACCACATGCCGTATGTGTTCGTAGGATCGTTGCGCCATGGGTCTATGAAGACCTCCAGCCCGCGCGGCGAGGTGATCTTGACGGCCATATGTCCATAGTAGGTGACGGTAACTTCTCCCGTGCTCTTACGCGCTCCGCCGTATTTTTGGGCTGCCATAACCTTGTCATTATTCGAGTCTTGCTCGTACGCAACACTATGGGCCACGGCAGTCTGCGGGGCCGTCAATAGTGTCATCAGCAATGTCATCAGTAGGATGATGTGCCAGAGATAGAAGATTGTCCTGGTTCTCATTTTCCTTCCCTCCTTTTTATGAGTGCCCACGCTATGATCCTGTGTTCGCGTGTTCAAGGACTTGGGTCGAGAAGATACACTACCCCTGAGTCCAAACGTCTTGACACACAGCGGAGATGTCTCCCTAATCTGGCCCAGAAGAGGAAATATCTTTAACGTGCCCCTTTTCTATAACCTGGATTCTCCAGTCCAGGCATATCGAGATAGCTCGGCAATTCTTTAAAACGAGCGATCCAGGCTCGTACGGCAGGGTAGGGCTCCAAAGAAATATCGCCCATCGGAGCGAGCGCGATATACGGAAAGCAGGCCACATCGGCAATGGTCGGCGCGTCTCCACACAACCAGTCCTGTCCGGACAATTGCTTCTCCATGATGGTAAGCGACGTATGCCCACGTATGTGGGCTTCCTCGACGTTGCCGCCGCTAAACGTATGTGGCAGGCCATTGCCCGAAATGCCGAATGAAACAATCGCCCTCGCCGTAAATACACCGTACTGAATCCAGCTTGCGGCAAACGCCAGCCATTCCATGACGTGTGCCGTACTCGCAGTATCTTTGGGCAGCCAATTCCTTTGCTCATCATACTTGGTTGCCAGATAGACGAGGATAGCCATGGAATCGTGCAGGATGACTCCATCGTCATTGAGAACGGGAACTTCGCCGCGTGGGTTGATGGACTGAAACGATTCTTTATGTTGTTCGTCGGTCATGAGATCGACAACAACGGGTTCGTACTCAATGCCCAAGAATGACAGTAACAGTCGGACCTTATGACTATTGCCCGACTCTGGATGTTCGTACAATTTCACACGCTTCTCCTTAATCTTAGAGCCGGGCATGCACCAATGTTAAAAGACTCCGCGGCAGCTCTGCGTCCTGAAGCACATCGCCGTGGGCCGGCACTAATAGCGTGCGTGTCGCACGTGTGACCGCGCGTTCAAACCAATGTTTATACGCGGTACGTTCGCGGATGGCGAACCAACGAAACGTTTTGCCAAGCTGAAGCCCGGAGGTAACCTGCGGATTGACTCGTCCGTATCTCCAATTTTGGAATAGTCTACAAAAAGGGTCACTCCCTCACCTTTGTCTTTGAGCAACCTTACAGGACCATAATTGATAAAACTTTTTGATAATTTATATTTTCTATCGACAACACAGACTGATTTCTTCCGAAGACTTTCGCTACCTGCGAACGCTCCGAGTTCTGCAACCGCACCATAGCTCTCTATAATGAGTACTATGGCATCGACGCTGTCGGCGAGGATATTTTCTAATGTCAAAAGGTCTTGATGATTTTGGCCAAAAAGTAATTCGTCGAATAAGTCCTCCGAATATACAAGATCATAACGATACGAGAATCTCCATGCACGGAGCATTCGATCGACTTGAGCGCGTACTGAATCAGGAGAGTTTTTGCTAGCGCCGCAAAGAAATATCGAAGTTTTATAATCGAAAGCTCTTTTGTAAACTTGGTCTAAGATTATCCTTACTACTGGTTTTAAAGCAGACTCCCCTTTCTGAATAAGATGAATCCCCAAGGAGGTTATCCGGACAGATCACTAAATTCCGTTGCCGATAAAGAGGCGTTCCAGTAAAGAGTGATTCGATGTTTGTGCTCTTAAGATTCTCTACTATCCGTTCAGTTCGGTTTGGTAAATGCCCTTCCCTGGCACTTCCTGCGAACTCAAGCTATGCTCCCCTCACACAAACCGAGATGAGGAAAGGAGACTTGCATGAAACTCGCTAAACCCCGTCTGGAGCCTATTGAACCGGAGGACTGGACTGACGAGATCAAGAAGACCTTGCAGCCCAACGTCGAAAAGGGGACGGTCTTTAATATTTTCAAGACGCTGGCCCATCATCCTGATCTGTTTCGCCGCTGGTTGGTGTTTGGCAATCATGTGCTGTTTAAATCCTCTCTGCCGCCGCGCGAACGGGAGCTGATTATTCTGCGCATAGGCTGGCTGTGTGAGGCCGAGTATGAGTGGGGTCAGCATGTGCTGATTGGTAAAGAGACTGGGCTGAGCGCTGAGGAGATCGACCGTATCAAGGCCGGTCCGAACGCGAGAGGATGGAGCGAAGCGGATAAACTCTTGTTGCAGGCTACGGATGAATTGCGTAAGGACGCGTTTATTAGCGATCCGACCTGGCGGGGGCTGACTCAGCATTTTGATAAGAAGCAGCTCATCGATATGGTGTTTGCTGTGGGCCAGTACAATTTGGTGTCCATGGCGCTCAACACGCTTGGGGTGCAGTTGGACGATGGGTTGGAGGGGTTTTAAGGGGACCGCACTTAGAGCCTATCCGGATAACCCCGTACAGGGTTTTCCGAAGGTAAAAATCTCCCCGCCAACCCCGCGATGCGTGTCTGTCGGCGCCCTTTGACAAAGGGGGCGGCGAAGGCGTAGCCGAACGGAGGATTTGTTCAGCCCAGCGGCGTAGCGTGCTTGAGAGTTATTCGGATAGGCTTTTATTGTCATTCTGAGCGAAGCGAAGAATCTGACGCTTGAAGCTCGAAACTAGATCTTCACTCCGATTCTCTCCGTTCAGAATGACAGAACTAGGGAGGGGAATAATGGGAGATCGACTCAGAGACAAAGTCGCCATTGTGGTTGGCGCCGGGCAGACGCCGGGTGAAACCATAGGCAATGGTCGCGCGACCGCTATTGTCTATGCCCGCGAAGGGGCCAAGGTGCTCTTGGTCGATCGCCGTCTTGAGTCTGCTCAAGATACGCAGGCCATGATCGAGAAAGAGGGTGGGATTGCGTCCTCTTTTGGCGCTGATGCGACCAGCGAGGCGGATTGTAAGAAAATGGTTGAGGTCTGTGTCGAGCGCTACGGCCGGATCGACATCTTGCATAATAATGTCGGTATTGGGGACGGAGACTCTGGTATCACTAATATGCAAGAAGAAAACTGGGATCGTATCCTGAGCGTCAATATGAAAAGTGTGATCATGCCGAGCAAATGTGTCATTCCGATTATGCGCGGTCAGCGTAGCGGGGCGATCACCAATATCTCCTCGATTGCTGCGGTGTGTGCCGTGGGTATTCTTGCCTACAAAACATCAAAAGCAGGGGTGAATGCGATTACGCATCAGTTGGCGCTGGGAAATGCCAAGTACGGTATTCGCGTCAACGCTATTATGCCCGGTTTGATGGATACGCCCATGGCGATTGAAGGCATCTCAAAAGCCCGTGGGATGCCCAAAGAACAACTCAGGCAAGAACGTGACGCTCAAGTCCCCTTGGGCGCAAAAATGGGCACGGGTTGGGATATCGCTAATGCGTCGCTCTTCCTGGCATCTGACGAAGCACAGTTTATTACCGGGGTGCTGTTGCCTGTCGATGGTGGACAGAGCGCGCGTATTGGCTAAGTTGGTGCGTGGGACGCCCGCCCGCAGAGGGGGGCACCCTACCAAAAAGGAGGCTCAGCATGTCAACACTGCTGCATATATCGTTTCGTGTCAGCGACCCACAACGGTCGGCCGAGCTCTATGCCGAATTAGTAGACGGCAAGATCGTTGGCTCCGGTCCTGTTTTGAGTACGATAGGCGTGCGCACGGTTGTGTTTGGTGACTGGCAACCCGGTGGGCTGGAGGACATCATGGAATTCTGGCCCAAGGACAAACACTGGGCAGCGGGTGATTTCACGGACAGTGCGCTAAGTCCGCCCCAGCACTTTGGGCATATGGCCTTTTCCACCGAAAAGTCCTTTGCAGAGTTGGCCGTGATTGCTAAAAAATACGAGGTGCAGATTACCCGGGAAGAACGCGGTTTGCCGCACCTCGTGCCGGTTGTATATGACTATGAAGGAAATTTTCTGGAATTCTTTTCAGAGGATGACCGGCTTGCTGTGGCGTAAAATATAAGGGCGGTCCTTGTGATCGCCCACGGAGACCAGCCGGTCGCCCCTACGCCTACAAATTCCCCATTTCCAGTTCTAACAACTCGCCATATTTTTTGATGGCCTGCTCTCGCAATGCCGGTAAATGACCGGTCGGGAAAAGTCCGTCTGTCTTCTCATACTCGCGCAGCACCTGACGGGCGACCGTGATTTTGTGGACCTCGGTTGGGCCGTCTGCCAGGCCCATGACAAACGACTCTGTAATCTGCTTGGAAAACGGCATCTCGTTAGACACGCCCAGGGAGCCATGCAAGTACAGCGCGCGGGAGGCAACGTCGTGAAAGACTTTGGGCATCTGGGCTTTGACTGCGGCAATGTCTTTGCGGACTTTGCGGTAGTCCTGGTATTTGTCGATCCGCCAGGCCGTTTGCAGCACCAGCAGCCGAAACTGCTCGATCTCCACCCAAGAGTCGGCGATCTTCTCCTGCACCATTTGTTTGTTGGCTAAGACTTCCCCTTGGGTTTCGCGCGACAGCACCCGCTCGCACATCAGGTCAAACGATTTCTTGACCTGCCCTATGGTGCGCATGGCATGGTGGATGCGCCCGCCGCCGAGACGCGTCTGCGCGACTTCAAAGCCTTGTCCGGGTTTGCCTAAGATATAGTCCGCCGGAATCTTGACGTCTTCATAACTGATATAGGCATGATCGCCTTCATCTTCCCGCTCGTCGCCGATGCCGACATTGCGGATGATGTTGATGCCGGGCGTATCAGCCGGAACGATGAACATGGACATACTCTGATACGGCGGGGCTTCTGGGTCGGTCACGACCATAGCAATCAGAAAACTCGCCCACCGCGCATTAGAGGAAAACCACTTCTCGCCATTGATGACCCAATAATCCCCGTCTCGTACCGCCTTGCACGTAAACATCTTGGGGTCAGCGCCCGCGTGCGGCTCGGTCATGGAAAAGCATGACACGATCTCGTTGTTTAAAAGCGGCTTGAGAAAACGTTCTTTCAGCTCGGGTGTGCCGTAGTGAGCCAGAATCTCGCTATTGCCGGTGTCCGGGGCTTGGCAGCCAAAGACAATCGACGCGAAACGTGAGCGGCCCAAGATTTCATTCATCAGCGCCAGCTTGAGCTGCCCATACCCAGGACCACCGAGTTCAGGGCCGAGGTGACACGCCCACAGGCCACGTTTTCTGACCTGTTCTTGCAGCGTGGGGACGATTTTTTTATGCCGCGGGTTGTGGATATCGTACGGATTGCCCAAGACATGATCTAAGGGCTCGACCTCTTCGCGCACGAAGTTTGTAATCCAATCTAACTCTTTTTGAAATTCCGGATCGGTTTCAAAATCCCAGCCCATACTGTTCTCCTTTTTCGTGGTGTGCTTCTGCCGCGCCAGTTGCGACGGTTGCAACAGTGCCGCCAAATTAATCTCGCGCGGCTAGTGTGTCGATGTCCCCTGCGGTCTACCAGGGGAACGCGGCGTGTGTAATGTGTCGCCGAATGTAAGCTGCTGGCCCTGCCAGGCGCCGAATTGAGATTGATTGCCCAGGCTCGTGCCGAGTTGCTGCAGCGGTACCCCGAGCTGTATTTGGGTCGTTTCCCAAGAGCGCAGGGCGGCCGGCCAATTATCCGGGGCAGCGTGCAATGCGTCCGCCAGGTCGGCAGCATTGGCCACGGCCTGCGCTGTGCTGGCTGCCGTATGCGGACGGGGCAGGAAAGCCGCATCGCCGAGCAGACAGACGCGATCAAAGACCAGGTGCTGCGTTGCGAACTCATACACAGGCTGCAGAAACGGCTCTTTGGTTGCGAAAACGAGCTGCTGAGCAACTGCAGGAAACAAGTCTGCGGCGATGTCCCATTGGTCTTGCACGAATTTTTCTTGAATCATGCCGGGTGGAACCAAATAGTCGCGCGCACTGCCGGTGTGGTCTGTTAATAATTTTTGTAGCTGTTCACCTTCCGGGACGTTCCAATACCATACCCAGTTGAGATAGCGGCTGCCTGTTTCTGTAGCGCCGTCCGGACCTGGTACGAGATAACATAGAAAATGGCTGCCCGGCATTTGGAAGAAGGTGAATTTGTCGGCAAAAGTGGTACGCACGGACGCTGATACTGCAGGTTCTTCTACGACTCCACGCCAGGCAATATAACCCACATAGCGTGGTTTCTGGTCCGGGAGCAGTTGGCTGCGGCAAGTTGAATTTGTACCGTCTGCACCTATGAGTAAATCTGCCTGTGCAACGGAGCCATTGGAGAATCGAGCGCTGACACCGTGGGCATCTTGTGTGAAATCGACAAGTTGGCTGTCCAAATGATACTGCTCGCTGGGAAAGGCATGCAAGAATTGGCGATATAGGGTGTTCCACGAGGTCATGAACTGCGCTCGCGGTTCTACTCTGAGAACAT
The DNA here is from genome assembly GCA_963666315.2 of Binatia bacterium. Classification (GTDB taxonomy): domain Bacteria; phylum Desulfobacterota; class Binatia; order Bin18; family Bin18; genus Bin18. The sequence goes on along the minus strand of CAXXHG010000010.1, from coordinate 6,031 downwards.
GTCCTTCTCGGTCGAGAAATTGACGCGCCACAGACAGGACACTTATGGTTTCCTGATGCGGAAGGGAATGGTTTTTCAAGAAGCTTAAGAGTTCAGGCTGCATAACCAGACCGGCACCTCGATCTTTGAGTTCGCTTGCTGAGCGTTCAAAGACCTCCACATCCCAGCCGATGCGGCGCAGCGCGATAGCGGTCGATAAGCCGCCCAAAGAACCACCAATAATGAGGGCACGGGAGGATGTCGAGGATGTCGAGCATGTTGAGGATGTCGAGGTTGTTATAGAGGTCATGTATGCTCCTCTATAGTCCTCTGAGTCCATATTTTGAACTCCCTACCCAAGAACTTTCCGAACAAATTCCACCATTGCTGCGAGCGTGCTCTCTTCTTGGTCCTTGTGCGGGGAATGACCGCAATCTGCTAACAGCAGGCTTGCTGCGCCAGCTCCGACTTGGCGGGTGAGGGCTTCGACCTGGGTGATGGTCCCATACTCGTAATCTTCGCACTGAATGGCCAGGACAGGAACTTTGATGTGGGGCAGATACTCTTCAATATTCCAGTACTTAAAGTCCGGATGCTGCCACACATCCGCCCAGCCCCGGAAGGCGTTTTCGACATTGTCGCCCTGGTGCTTTGCCAGTTGCTGAGGTAAGCCGCCGTCTTGGTACATTTTCACAAGGTCTTGAATTGAACGAAGCAGGCCCTCTTCACAAAACAAATGGGCGGCCTCGCTGATGAGACCGAGTAATCGGTTGGCCGGTGTCCCGCCGGCATAAATGAGGGCAATCGAGCCACCATCGGAGTGGCTCCGTAGCGGCGGGACGGGATCGCAGCAAAATGTGGCTGCAATCCCGTGAAGAACTTCTGCGTTAATTCTCTGAATATTAATTCGACTATAGTCACAAACAATATTCCCGCCCACCACCAAACCGAGATTTGAGCGTATTGCCGGAGATTCCGAATCCGAACGGCTAAAGTGCGGTCACGAGGTGTTGGATTACGCTACGCTAATCCAACCTACGGGATTGGTCCGGTAGCCTGGATGGAACGGAGTGGAATCCGGGATTCTGGGTGCGTAGGGGTGAAGCATTTCTGGTTGGATCTGTTGCTATTGGTGTGTGGGTTGCAGCCTGCTTTCTTTGACCGTGTACAAATCAGCCGGTCTCTTCCTCAGGCCGCTTAATCCATTTGGGATTACTCACCACGAGTTTATCTCGGATAGTCTCTTTTAGGTGTTGCAGTACCTGCTCACGATATGGTCCGGCGTCCGCGGCGCCCTGACGGATGCGCTCACTCAGCTCCTCGGTGCGTTTCCGAATGGCCTGCTGTAGGGCGTCTCGGGTTGTAGGACGTTCTGTCGTGTCGAGTAAGGCATCGAGACGCAGCCACTCAGCGGAAAGCTGTTCTTCTTCGTTGGCCAGCTCGCGTTCGACAATGCGTAAGACATTGGCTGCCACGCGGGCGTAAAATTGGTGTGAGCCGGATAGGGTGGGAACCAACTCTGTATCCAAAAGATGGCTGACTGATTGAAGCAGTTCCTGAATCGTGGGTCGGTCTTGCATTAGGCCTCCATCAAATGCAGCAATTCCCACTCGGTCTCTGCCGCGCGGCGGCCGATGGCAGCGAGTTCGACACTCTGATTCTGACCGTCCAGAAACGGCTGGGTCATATTTAAGCAGATAACGCCCCAGCGCAGATTGCCGAAAATCTCCCAAAACCGAACGCGCTCAGGGTCAACCGGATAGTCGCCGGCTTGTTCGTACGCCCGCTGAAAAGCTGCGCGCGTTCCGAGACCACCGACAGGCAAATGGTCTTGCCCAAAGCGCCAGGAGCGCACACAAATCCAGCCCAGGTCTTCCATCGGGTCACCGATATGGGCCAGTTCCCAGTCGAGAATAGACCGCACTCCATCCGATGCGAACATGATATTGCCCATACGGTAGTCGCCGTGGACAAGGACGCGGGAGGAGTCTGCGGGCAGATGCTGCCGCAACCAGCGAAAGGCTAACTCAAGAGTCGGATGTGGTTCACGGGCCATGGTGTGGTATTTGTCTTCGTAACGGGCGATTTCTTCTTCCGCAGCCGAGCGACCCTGCTGTGGCGCGAGCAGGTCGGCTAAAGGATATTTTTCGACCGGTATACGGTGAATCTTGGCCAGGATTTTTCCCAACTGCTGCGGCATGATCTGACGTGCGTCGTCGTAGGCCGCCTCCCGGAACAGACGCCGCGGAATCGTCTCGCCCTCAATGCGCTCCATAATGAAGAAAGGCGCTCCGAGGCTATCGTCCCCTAGGAAATAGGGCTGAGGCACGAGCGCGCCTTCGTCGTAGGCGGCTGCAATGACCCGATACTCCAGGTCTCGCTCCATAACGGCCTGGGGACCTCCGGGGGGATCACTCCGCAGAATAAGAGCTAGCGTTTGGGTCTGGCCGTCGGGTTCTTCGAGTACGGCATCAAACGACCACGTTAGTCGTGACGCACCACCGGTGAGGAGGCGCAACTCTTGGACGTGAACGTGCTGCAGTGTTTTTTCTTGAGCAGTACTGAAAGACCGTTTGAGGAAGTCTGCCAGGCGTCGGGCCAGTTCATCTATAGGAATATTGGGAATATTGGGACTATTCGTCATTTCCGAGAGCCACTGTTTTTGAGGCAGAGAAAGACCGTTAGCACGGACGAATACTCACCTCTATACCGTGCACGCTCGAACTTTCGCCCATGTCGGTTTTGTGACCGGGATTGAGGACGTTCACATTGCGGCGCTGCTGCTCCTGTTTGGGCCAGCGGCCTTTGTAAGTCAGGGCGACGCCTTGTGGGGTGAGAGGGTCAACCGTGGCAATGAGTTCAAGCCAGCCGGTCTCATTCTCAAGCCGGACCCGGGCACCGTCTGTAAGACCAAGACGAGCGGCATCTTCGGGATGCACAATCACGTTTGCTTCGCCTGCCCTTTGCTGGATGTTTTTGTCGTTTGCGTACGAGTCGTTCATACGCCAGAGTGAGGCTGGGCTGAGTAAGCGCAGATGGCCGTCTCTCGGCGGCGCATCGACCCAAGGTTGTGGTAGCCGGGGCAGCCCCTTCTTTGCGGCTTTTTCCGAGGCGATCTCGATCTTGCCGCTGGGCGTATCGAATTTGTAATCTTGGTAGAAGATCAGCGGCGACTCGCTGATGGCATGCCAGCCCTTGTTTTTGAGTTCGTTGAAGTCAAAGCCGACGTGCATTTCTGTCAGAAGACGATTCAGAACCGCCTCATCCGGCTCAAAAAGTTCCGCCTCCTCAAAGCCCATAGCTTTTGCTAAACGCCGAAAGATTTCTTGATTCGGCAAAGAATCGCCCATGGGCTTGCGGGCTTGCGCTTGGGCACCGATGTTGAGGTGGAAATAGCTAAAGGTCAGGTCATCGAATTCGAGAAAGCTTGCCGCAGGCAGGACGATGTCGGCAAAGTCGGTGGTATCTGTCGGAAAACAATCCACAACAACAGTGAACAGATCGTTGCGCCGCAGGGCCTGATGCAAACGTTGCTGTTGCGGTGCGGAGGCGGCGGGATTCGTATTCCAGCAGACTAAGGCTTGGGCCGCATCGACATCTTCAAGACGCTCGGCAAAATCCATATGACTGACGCTGGCCCGCTTTCCTTGGAGCAAGTGCGCTCCGGCCAGTGCATCAAAGTCGGCCCCGGCTATGCCTGGTGTGATGTTCAGATAGTAGAAGCCTGCCCCTGCTTTGCCGACATTGCCGGTGAGCGTCGGCAGGAGGCCGCAGGCGCGCATAACATTTCCGCCTGTTGCCTGGCGCTGAAGTCCTTGGCCGACCCACAGCAGAGATGGACCTGGACCATACACATGAGCGGCCTGTTCGATGAGTGCGGCTGGGACCCCGGTTTGCGCCTCTCCCCAGGTTGGGCTACATGCCTCGAGCATGGGAAAAAGTTCGTCCGCCCCAACTGTATGGTTTTTGATAAAGTCTGCATCGAAAAACCCATCGCGCTGCAAGACGTGCACCAGGCTAAAAGCGAGCGCGGCGTCTGTGCCAGGAAAAGGCTGCAGATGGAGATCTGCCTGGGCCGCGGTTGCCGTCCGAATGGGATCAACGACTATGGTTTTTGCCGGAGACTCAGGCAACCAATGTTTATGCGCGTGGGGGGCCGAATGCGCAGGGTTCGCGCCCCACACCAGAATGCACTTAGAGTCGGCGGCCGTGCGTGGGTCAAAGCCGACGTACGAGCTGCCAAATAAAAGACCCCAAGCCACATGCCCGGCCATATTGCAAATGGTGTCAGGCTCAACCTCAGTGGCACCCAGGCGGTGAAAGAAACGCATGGGGAACATATAGGCAAGCAGAGACAACGTGCCGCTATAGTGGGTATGGACGATTGCTTGCGGACCCGATGTCTCAACAATCGTCCGCAGTTGGGATGTAATCGCTTCCAACGCCGCGTCCCAGCTGATGCGTGTAAACTCACCTGCTCCTTTTGGTCCGATTCGTTTCAACGGATACAGCAACCGAGCACTTTCATCCTGCCAGACACCGTTATAGGCAGTTGCGCATTTGCCGCACAGGGTGCCGCGTGAGACCGGATGGTTGGGATCTCCGAGTACGCGGGTAATCTCCCCATTCCGTCGCTCGACCACGATCCCGCAGCCGTCATAGCAGTCTCTGGGGCAGGTTGTTCGAATGCGTTCGAGTTGGTCTGGCATCGCTTCCTCCTCAAACCCGATATGGACGGATGCGCCTATGGGGTTCGGAGCAATTCTCGGTTATCTGCCCGTGTGTGGCAATCCCCACAGGCGGGCTATAAGCTACCAAAACTTATGACTGCTGAGTTCTTATCGTACAAGAGAGAGTCCCAGTGGGGAACAAGAGGAGTTTAAGAGAAAACCCGAATGCTTGAGCTAGACACCCGTCCGATGTTGCCTCGTGCCCGGAAAGTTCCCATTGTCCTTGCTGAAAAAGGACTCGACTGGAAAAACATCACGTCGATTTACCGAACAAAGAAAATCTGCGGCCTGAATGTCTCGAGCTCACCCCTTTGGGTGTCGTGCCCACCTAGGCCCACGACGATCGGCCAGTCATCGAATCGAGTATCATTTGTAGGTACTTGAATCACGCCTTTCCGCACACGCCGCTAATGCCCGCTGGCCCGTAGGCCGCCTCCAAAGTCGGTTTCTGGATGAAGCATGTGGACACCAAACTCCACCCGTCCTGCAGGGCGGTCCAATGGCCGTTGTTTATGCTGCCCGGTCTGCTCAAAAAGAGTGAAGCCGAACGGCAGGTGCTGCCAGACATTGGCCCAGCCCCAAAACGCGTTCTCAATGTTTTCACCATGGTGTTTTTCCAACCGTTCGCGGAGGCCACCGTCTTTGTAGGCCCGTACTACTTTGGTTATCGACCGCACCAATCCATTCTCGCAGAATACGTGAGGGGCCTCGGTGATGATGCCGGCAAGGCTCTCGGGTTGATTTTTTCCCGCATAGATAAGTGCGATCGAGCCTCCCTCGGAATGGCCAATGAGGAGGTGTTCTTGGATCTCCGCTTGTTTGAGAATCTGTGGTAAGAGGCGGGATGCTTCTTCGTGCATAAAAGTGACTGGTCTTGGCAGGACCGACGGGCCTGACTTGCGGTAGCGCAAGCGACTATAAATAAGGGTGCCGGACCCTGTTATTTCTGACAACCTCTTCAGGAACTCTTTCCACATAGAGACGCCGCCAAGTCCTTCGTGCAAGAAAACGAGGGTTGGCGCCTCCGCCGGGGACGGTCCGTAAGCCGCAGTCTCGATACGATGCCCTTCGACAATTAGCATCTGTGTATGGTACGACACCGGCCGATTATAACACATGTGGGAATTAAGGGCGCCGCCGACTGGATTTTCCCTCGCACACGAGATATGGTACCGCAACAACCGAGCACCACGTTGGATTGTATAATATGATGCGCGCGCGAAGCCTGTGGAGAGCCTAAAAATTCTCACCAGCGATCGAAAATAATGAAAATAGGTAAGGCTGTGGCTGGGGGGTGTTTGTGGTTGTCAATCGTGGGTCTA
>CAXXHG010000009.1:0-57910 GCA_963666315.2 Binatia bacterium | reverse complement strand
ATAGCGTATTTCCGAAAGAAATTGGAAATCGTGTAGGTCGGGCTTTTGAGCCCTGCAGAAGAAGACAAAAATGAGGACGAATCGTATGAGGGTATTGGTGACAGGCGGGGCTGGTTTTATCGGTTCGCACCTTGTTGAGACCTATCGCGTAGCGGGGCATGAGGTCTGGGTTGTTGACGATTTATCAACCGGCAAGATGCAGAACGTTTCCCCGCATGCCCATTTCATCCAGGCTGATATTCGGGATGAGTCAGTACGCGAGCTCATGGTCAAAGAGCGCATTGAGGTAGTGAATCATCATGCCGCACAGATGGATGTTCGGCGCTCAGTCGCCGACCCGCTGTTTGACGCACGGGTGAATATCCTGGGGCTGCTCAACGTCCTTGAGGGAGCACGACTGGCACAGTGTCAACGTATTATCTTCGCCTCCTCTGGTGGGACAGTGTACGGTGAACAAGAAGTCTTTCCTGCCACTGAGGACCATCCGACTCGCCCTATTAGTCCGTATGGGGTGAGCAAACGAACCGGGGAGCATTATCTGCACTTCTATCACGTCGAGCATGGCCTGCCGTATGTGGCGCTTCGGTATGCCAACGTCTACGGGCCACGCGAAGATCCACACGGAGAAGGCCGGCGTTGTTGCCATCTTTATCCAACGACTCTTGGGCCGACAACCGATCACCATTAACGGGGATGGAAAGCAGACGCGCGATTATGTCTTTGTCGGTGACGTTGCACGGGCAAACGCGGCCGCGCTGTCCGTGGACTATAGCGGTCCAATAAATATCGGCACAGCAAAAGAAACCGATGTCAACACTCTCGCTGCCCATTTGCAGCGCATTATCCCCGGTACGCCGGACCGTTCGGAGTATGGCCCGGCGAAGCCGGGCGAGCAGCGCCGGAGCGTCTTGGCCTGGGATCGCGCCGCTCGCATCTTGAGCTGGAAGCCGACAACGCCTTTAGACGAGGGACTGAAAAGAACGGAGGCTTTCTTCCGACAATAATATGGACATTCAGCGGATTCGGAATTTTAGCATTATCGCTCATATCGACCACGGCAAGTCGACCTTAGCCGACCAGCTCTTGTCCCAAACGGGTACGATTGGTGACCGAGAAAGCGGCGCGCAATTTTTAGACACCATGGACCTGGAAAAGGAACGTGGGATTACCATTAAAGCCCGGACGGTGCGCTTACAGTATCGTGCGCAGGACGGTGTCGAGTATTATCTGAATCTGATCGATACTCCTGGTCACGTAGATTTTGCGTATGAAGTCTCACGCAGCCTCTACGCCTGCGAAGGCGCTATTTTGGTCGTTGACGCGACGCAAGGAGTTGAGGCCCAAACGCTGGCAAATACGTATCTGGCTCTTGACCACCAGCTTGAAATTTTGCTCGTCATTAACAAAATTGACCTGCCCAATGCGGAACCCGAGCGGGTGCGGCAACAGCTCGAAGACATCATCGGCCTGGATGGTAACGATGCGGTATTAGCCAGTGCCAAGGAGGGACGGGGAATCTCGGAAGTCTTGGAGGGCATCCTGCGGATGATGCCGCCTCCTCAGGGTGACCCGAACGCGCCGCTGAAAGCGCTCCTCTTCGACAGCTGGTTTGACCCTTATCAAGGTGCCGTCGTCCTGGTGCGTGTGTTCGACGGGACCTTGCGGCCAGGGATGTCGATACAGCTCATGTCGAGTGGCAAGGAGTATGAGGTCGGGCAGATTGGCATCTTTGCTCCGCACCCAGGATCAGTCCCAGAGCTTGGGCCCGGAGAAGTCGGCTTTCTCATGGCGGGGATCAAAGAAGTACGAGAGGCCCGAGTCGGTGATACGATCACAGAAGCCGGCCGTCCGACTGGTACCATGTTTCCCGGCTTTAAGGCGGCAAAGCCGATGGTTTTTAGTGGACTGTATCCCGTGGAATCACAGCAGTACGGGGCGTTGCGCGATGCGGTTGAAAAACTCCGCTTAAATGATGCCGCCTTTTCGTATGAGAAAGAAACCTCGCTCGCTCTCGGCTTTGGGTTTCGGTGTGGGTTCCTCGGCTTGTTACATATGGAGATCGTACAGGAGCGCTTGGAACGGGAATTTGATTTGGAGTTGATTACGACGACGCCGACGGTCGAGTATCAAGTCCTGACTATCGGCGGTGAAATGCTGCAGGTCGAGAACCCGTCTTTTTTTCCTCCGGTGCAAGAGATTGAGCGTATTGAAGAGCCGTTTATCTTAGCCACCATCCACCTGCCGGTAGAATATGTGGGCAATGTTTTACAGCTCTGCCAGGAGCGCCGAGGGATACAACGGGAGCTGAAATACCTCGGCCCCACACGGGTCGCGCTGACCTATGAACTTCCGCTCAACGAAGTCGTGATTGATTTTTATGATAGGATGAAATCCGTCAGTCGCGGTTATGCGTCCTTGGACTATGAATTTTTGGACATGCGTCCGGCTGACTTGGTGAAGCTTGATATACGCATTAATGGAGATATCGTAGATGCTTTGTCGCTGATTGCGCATCACCAGCACGCCCATACTCAGGGTCGTGAACTGGTGCGGAAAATGCGTGAACTCATCCCGCGCCAAATGTTTGATGTCGTCGTGCAGGCTGCTATCGGCAGTCGGGTTATTGCACGTGAAACGGTCAAAGCGCTACGCAAAAATGTCACCTCAAAGTGTTACGGAGGGGATATAACCCGTAAACGAAAGCTGCTAGAAAAACAAAAAGAAGGCAAACGTCGGATGAAGCAGGTTGGTCGGGTTGAAATCCCTCAAAAGGCATTCCTTGCCCTGCTTCAGGTCCGTGATCCAGAGACGCAGCGGCGTGGATAATCCGTAATATGGCCAGAGGCAAAACGTCAGTCCCAGGGGCGGTGGGTATGGCAGGGCAGAGGACGAAGGCGGGCACGCCGTCTGCATCAACAACCCAACAGAAACAAAAATCCGTATTTCGTGAATATACCGAAGCGTTGTTGGTGGCCTTGCTCCTGGCTTTGTTTATTCGGAGCTTTATCGTCCAGGCCTTCAAGATTCCATCCGGCTCCATGCTTTCGACGCTTCAAATCGGGGACCATATTCTGGTGAGCAAGTTTGCCTATGGTCTGCGTCTCCCGTATCCGTTCGATACCTTGGTCTTTGAATGGGGCAAGCCGGAACGCGATGATGTCATTGTCTTTGTCTACCCCAAAGACGAAACAAAAGATTTTATAAAACGTGTCGTGGCGGTTGAAGGCGATCGGGTGCGCATTCGTGACAAGCAATTGTTTGTCAATGGTGAGGCCGTTGAGAACGCGTATGCTCTGTATGCCAACCCCGGCCGTGTGATCCCTGGTCTGCGCGATAACTATCCGCAGCCTCTGTCTGACGGTTCGATCGAGCCTGTTATTGTTCCACCCGGAAAATTATTCGTCATGGGTGATAACCGCGATCATAGCCATGACAGCCGCTTTTGGGGCTTTGTGGATATACAGGCAGTGAAAGGCAAAGCTTTCCTGATCTACTGGTCATGGGACGGGCGTGATCGCTGGATACGCTGGGAGCGGCTGGCCTCGCTCATCGATTAGCGCGAAGGAGACGGTGGCGTGACGCGGCTTGAAGAGATGCTACTTGAGAGCGGGAAGGTCTCGAGGGATGACTTGCGTAGAATCCAGCTTGTCCAACAAGAACGTGGGGAAACGCTCGAGCGCCTCCTCGTCGAGTTGGGATTTATGTCTGAAGATGATCTCCTGCCCGTGTTGGCGGAATATTATCGCGCCCCGCTGCTGAGTGCGCGTGATTTCCCACAGCAACCGCCAGCGCTGTCCAGTGTAAATCACGGCTTTCTGCGCCAAGCGCGTGCGTGTCCTTTAACGGTTCAGGACGGCGAGTTGATTGTTGCCATGGCTGACCCTGGTGATTTTTACGTCATCGAGGCGCTCGAGAAAGCAACCAAACTCGAAGTGACGATTCGGATTGCGCGTGAACGTGATATCCTTGCGGCGTTGCGTACCTATTACGCCGAGGGCGGAGCGGAAGGACAGGCGGAAGGCCAGGAGGTCAGTGATGTTGAGTACATGGAAGATGATCAAGAAGATGTCCAGCATCTGCGGGACCTGGCGAGCGAAGCGCCGGTTATTCGGCTGGTCAATATGCTCATTGCACGGGCGATGGAGCAGCGGGCATCGGATATTCACATCGAGCCGTTTGAGAAAGAGCTTCGTGTCCGGTATCGCATTGACGGAATTCTGCACAATGTAGACTCCCCCCCTCGCAAGCTCCAGGCTGCCCTCATCTCCCGGGTCAAACTCATGGCCAAGCTCAATATTGCCGAACGGCGTCTCCCCCAGGACGGACGAATCAAGCTGCGCATGTTGGGCCGTGAGGTCGATCTGCGCGTTTCGACGCTGCCCACCCTGTACGGGGAAAGTGTGGTGTTGCGCATCTTGGACCGGTCGAGTATCAATGTCAGCCTGGAGTCGCTCGGCTTTCCCAAGGATATCCTGTCGGACTTTGAGAAGCTCATTGCGCAACCGTATGGAATGATACTGGTGACGGGACCCACGGGAAGTGGGAAAACGACGACGTTATACGGAGCGCTGGACAAGATAAACTCACCCGATAAAAAGATCATTACCATTGAGGATCCCGTTGAGTATCAGCTCAATGGGGTCAACCAAATCCATGTCAAATCGCAGATTGGATTGACCTTTGCTGCCGGTCTGCGCTCCATCGTGCGTCAGGATCCGGATGTCATCATGGTCGGAGAGATTCGGGATTATGAAACCGCCGAGATTGCTATTCAGTCAGCCTTAACCGGACACTTGGTATTTTCAACGCTGCATACTAATGATGCCTCTGGCGCGGTCTCGCGTCTGCTCGAAATGGGCGTCGAAGACTATTTGCTGGCCTCATCCCTGCTTGGGGTGATGGCCCAACGTCTGGTGCGAAACTTATGTCTGAGTTGTCGTCGGCCGATCGAAGGCGGCGCCCCTCTCCCGCAGATCAACCAGCAGACCAACGGGCACTCGCCGGAGCTGGTGGCGACCTATGAAGCCGGGGAATGTGAAGACTGTGCTATGACCGGCTATCGAGGCCGCGATGGAATTTTCGAATTCTTGCCCGTTGACGAAAGCATACGTCAATTGATTCTGAAACGTTCCTCGGCTGATATCATTAAAGAACAGGCGGTGCGTCGTGGCATGCGTCCCCTGCGAGACGACGGCTGGCGCAAAGTAGCCGAAGGCGGCACGACCGTGTCTGAAGTAATGCGCGTCACCCAAGATGCGTAAGATGCGCAAGATGCATAAGCCGCTCACAGGCTATAGAGGTGTCACTGCGCCGGAGAGGTCACAGACGAAGCTGTCTGGGGGGGAGCCGTACTGTCTTCTGTCTCTTCCGGATAATAGACGATAGTGCGATAGGTCACTCGCATTGGTTCAAAATAGGCCTTGCCGAACTTCTGGACCCAGCGCGAGACGGTTCAATCTGAATGGATTTGACTGCACCTTGCAAGCTGTTTTCGAGCTCTAGTACAAGCTGCGCCTGTAGTGAGCCGGTGTACACAAGGCAGCCCATCAGACTGAAGAAGAGGGGCATAGAAAGCCTCAGGGAAAGCTTCATGGAAAGCGCTATGGAAAGTCTCATGCCTTCTTTCGTGAACGCTGGCCCGTGGCCAGATTCACCTCGGCAATTTCGTTCGGCCCGACTGTCCAAGTGCGATGGCGTTGCCAGAGGACAGGATCATGACCGGGGATGAGGCGTTCGAGTTCGCCGCTCAAGGCTTTCCGAATGGTATCGTACGTAAAGAGTTGATTAAAAGGATTGCCCTGAGTATAGCCCGGTGGCCACATCTTCTCGATGTTGGAATACCAATACACCGCATCCCCGGCTATGGCGAATAGACCATTACGCGTGTGGACCTCAAACCACTGCGTGCCAAAGGTATGCGAGTCTTTTGCCAGATGGGCGGTAATGCCGGGCAGAACCTCGATATCACCTTCAATCAGCGTGGCTTTATTCTGGCTCATGGCAATAGCCACGTTGTGGATATCCTGCGGATCAAGAGAGGACAGAATCCAGCCTCTCTCTCCACCGCCAAAGTCGTGCGGCAGCGCGAGCGTCCGCAGCCAGCCCATATATTCATCAAGCTGGATATACAACTGCGCATTGGGAAACGCGGCGAAATTTCCAATATGATCAAAATGCAGATGCGTTACGAGGATGGTGTCAACATCCTCGGGGTTCAGTTTGATCTTGGCCAAAACCGTACGCGGATCTTCCCAGCCAAAAAAATTATAGCGTGCCATCCAGTCCTGATTGCCGAACCCGGCGTCGACTAAGATGACGCGCTTTTTTCCGCCAACCTCACCTCCGACCAAGACCGTGTAGACCATGGGTATCTGAATCGTTCCCTGGTTACTCATCAGTCCTGAGCCGCCGAAAAAATCGTACGGCATATCCGCTTGGCAATAAGCCAAAGTCCAGATGGAGTAGTCTGTCGGTGGTTGTTCGTCCACAAGCCGTAGAGATCGAACGGCGCGTTTTTTCCGATTTGGTGGCATAGTTTCCTCAATCGCCGCCGAGCAGGTCGCCCGCCTAGGCCAGATCCTGTGGCGCTCCTGTGTTTTATTGGACTCTCTCTCAGAAGCGCACGTCAAAGAGCCTCTGCGTCGCCTTGTTGCTATTCCATAGCCCCCCAACCCTCAAGTGCCCTGGCTTCGGGTCATCTGTCAAGTGTTGTGCGTCGCTGGCGATTCAGGCGGGAAAGACAATTTCTTTTGGTTGCTCTTGTCCATCTTGTGATATTAGAGATATTTGGATAGTGTGATCAGAACTTTACGGCTTTACGCACAAAGACCGTCGGTAAGCGGAGCGTTTCTCATTCGAGGACGAGGGCAGGGGAGACCGGTCCACTGACTTCCCGTACCGATGTAACCTGCGAAAGCCAGACGAGAAAGGAGTCGTTATGCGAATTGGTATTCAGATGGTGATCCAAAATCATACGGATCACGATGATCGTGAAATGTTCAAGAACGAAACGCGCCTCGCCATTGAAGCTGAGGAGATGGGGTTCGATATTATCTGGCCGGTAGAGCATCACTTTTTTGATTACTCCATTTGCTCGGACAATATGCAGTATCTGAGCTATATCGCTGCCAAGACGGAAAAGCTGCAATTGGCCACTGGAGCCATCATCGTCCCGTGGAACAATCCTATGCGTGTCGTGGAAAAGATGGTGATGCTGGACCATCTGTCGGACGGTCGCGCCGTCCTCGGGCTTGGACGCGGGTTGGCCCGGCGTGAGTATGCGGGTTTTGGTGTGGACATGGGCGAAGCGCGGGATCGTTTTAATGAAGCGGCTGAGATTATCCTGAAGGGCTTGGAAGATGGCTTCGTTGAAGCCGACACTAAATACTTCAAGCAGAGCCGGGTTGAAGTACGGCCGAGACCGATAGGCAGCTTCAAGAACCGCCGTTACATGGTGTGCATGTCACCCGAGTCTTTTGAAGTGGCGGCCAAGCTCGGCTTGGGTGTGATGATGTTCTCCCAGGTAACCTGGGACAAAGTCGCCGACGGCGTCAACAACTTCCGCGAGATGTATCGGCAGTACAACAATGGTGAAGAAGCACCGCCTGTGAACTGTGCCGACTTCGTGGTGTGCTCTCACGATGCCAAAAAGGCCGAAGAGATCGCACGCGAGAAGATCACCGGCTACTACTTCAGCGTCATGGAGCATTACGAGATGCTGGGCGATCACTTCGCCAAGACGGGCAACTCGTATGCCCACTATGCAGAGGCTGCCAAGCTGATGAAGGAAGCCGGCGATGAGGCGATTCTGGAAGACTTCCTGGCAGCCAACCTGTGGGGCACGCCGGACATGATTATCAAGAAGCTCGAAACGCGGCGTGAACAGATCGGCGACTTTGAAGTCAACGGCTGCTTCAGCTTTCAGAGCCAGCCGTTTGATCGAGTCGAAGACTGCATGAAGTTATTCGCTAAAGAAATCGGTCCCATGATGCACGAGTGGACCCCGCAAGCCAAAGTGCCGGTCAATGTGGCGACTGCTGAAGTGCGGACTGCTAAATAGACCTTCAAGTAGACCTTGCCTTGAACGAAACGGGCGGAGCAGTGCTCCGCCTGCAGGTTCTTTCTGACGAAAAGTTTTAACCATTGTAGTGAAGCGCAAGAGGACTGCCAGCGGAATGCGGCAAGCCTTTGTTTAAACAGCGCGCCCCTCGTTTGGTTCAAGGCGCTTGCGCAATATCAGCTGGGAGTGCCAGTGCGCAAAACTGGTGAGCCCTTACTTGTCACAAAGCGAGGCACTCCAGTAGCTCGAGTCCTTCCACCACCGCCAACTCGCTCAGAGAGTGCAAGTGCTTTTGGGTGTATGGCTGGGTCGGCTGAGGAGATCGAAGATATTCTCGAACCTTTACCGCCTGAAGACTGGGATGCCTTGCAGTGAGGGGTATCCTCTCAGACACGCATATTTGGTTTTGGTACCTTATTGGTTCGCGTCGTTTACCACGCGGGCTGAGGACAGCAATAGACACACAACAAGGTCAATGTTGGCTGTCGCCCATCTCGGTGTGGGAGCTGAACATGCTTGCCCAGCAGGGACGTATGCGCATTGAAGGTGATTTCCGGACTTGGTTCGTGCAGGCTCAGCGGAAACTCCCTCGTCAGGAAGCACGACTCACGACGGAAGTTGCTCTAGTCAGCCAAGAGATGGAGTTTTCTCACTGAGACCCTGCTGACCATTTTCTTGCTGCCACAGCGCTTGTGTATGAATTGACTCTACTCACGGTAGATAAGCACCTCATCCAAGCAAAGCGGCTTTCCACTCGGTCATCTTGACGGAAACTATCTTGACCCCTCGTCCCTTTGGGCTTATCGTGCCCGCGGAACAAGATTCTTGTTTATATCCGGAACTATATGGGAACGAACGACGATAAGTCCGGCGGCCCTCTGGCTGGTATCCGCGTCATCGAATGTGGCGCTCTGCTGGCCGGTCCATTCTGCGCTCGACTCTTAGCCGACTTTGGGGCTGAGGTGATTAAGGTTGAGGCTCCGAAGAAGGGCGATCCCATACGTACGGTTGGCCAGTCGTTGGTCGACGGAAAAAGCCTGTGGTGGCCGAGCATTGCGCGGAATAAAAAGTGTATTTCACTCAATCTGCGTCATCCGGAAGGCCAGGACATCCTCCGTAAGCTCGTCACACACGCGGATGTGTTGGTGGAGAATTTTCGACCCGGCGTGTTTGAAGAATGGGGCCTCGGCTACGACAGGCTGCGGGAGTTAAATGCCGGTCTCATCTTCGTCCGTGTGTCCGGCTATGGACAAACCGGCCCGTATCGAGAAAAGCCGGGTTTTGCTGCGGTGGCTGAAGCCTTTGGCGGGCTGCGGCATGTTGTGGGGTTCCCGGACCGTCCGCCGTGTCGCGTGGGCATTAGCCTGGGGGACTCGTTGGCCGGGATGTTTGCCGCGCTGGGGACGCTCATGGCCTTGTATAACCGTGATGTCAATGGCGGCAGCGGCCAGGTAATCGATATGGCTTTATATGAAGCCGTCTTTGCGGTGTTAGAAGCGACCCTCACCGAGTATGACAAAACTGGCTATGAGCGGACGCGGACGGGAACGTCGCTGCCTGGCTTTGCCCCATCAAACCTCTACCCGTGTAAGAACGAGCAGTGGATAGTTATTGCGGCAAATACAGACGGGCTGTTTACTCGGCTGTGTACACTCATGGGCCGGGAAGAACTGCTGGCCGACCCACGTTTTGAGAATCAGGTCGTACGCGCCGAGCAGCGTGCCGCCATCGACGATATTGTAGCGGCCTGGACGGCGCAATATGAGCTTCCTGGGCTGTTGCTCCTACTAGAAGCAGCAACTATACCTGCTGGTCCGGTGTATAGTATTGAAGATATTGTGAAGGACCCGCATTTCCAGGCTCGGGACATGCTGTTGTCTTTGCATGACCGGGTGTTAGGTGAACTCAAGGTGCCGGGGATCGTACCCAAACTGAGTGAGACACCTGGAGAAGTGCGCTGGCTCGGACCGGAAATCGGCGCACATAACGAAGAAGTCTATGCTGGTCTGCTGCATTTTAGTCCAGACCAGATTGCGGCCTTAGAGGCACGGGGCGCGATATAAACGTTTTAAAAAAAGAGAAGTAAGGGAGGACATCATGGCTGAACAACTCCTGTCTGGTATCAAAGTTGTCGAATGCGGCAATATGGTTTCTGCAGCCTATGCCGGGAAGCTATTGGCCGATTTTGGCGCGGACGTCGTCAAGGTCGAAGAGCCCCGCGGTGACAGCGCTCGCCAACGCGGCCCGTTTCCGGGGGATACGCCGCATGTGGAGAAGAGTGGGCTGTTTCTCTACCTGAATGCCAATAAACAGGGTGTGACTCTGAATTTGCGAGCAGCCAAGGGGCAGGCTGTATTGCAAAGTTTATGCGCCCAAGCAGATATTCTGTTGCATAACTATAGTCCGCGTGACATGGCCGGGCTAGGTCTGGATTACGCCAAGCTGGGTCAGATCAATCCCGGGCTGATCATGACCTCGATTTCCTATTTTGGTCAGACCGGACCGCACCGCAACTATAACGCCTATGACCTGACGGCGAGCAACGCGGGTGGTTGGGCATGCATTAGTCCGGGTGCATCTGACTATCCCGATTTGCCACCGCTCAAGGCGTTCGGCCATCAGACAGATTTCCAAGGCGGCGTCCACGCCGGGGTAGCCACGCTGGGCGCGTATTACCACAAATGCATCACTGGTGAAGGGCAGCACATAGATGTGGCTATTCAGGAATGTATTGCCGCCATCCTTGAGATGAATTTTATGCACTATACCTATAGCGGTCTGGAAACGTCGCGGCTGGGGCGACGGTCGATTTATCCGTGGTGTATGCTGGACTGTAAAGACGGCAAACTATTTGTCATCTGTGTGGAAGAGGATCAGTGGAAACGCTTTGCTGATCTCATGGGTAATCCAGAATGGGCGACCTTAGAGATTTTTGAGGACCGTGTCGTCCGGGGCCAAAACTACGACGCGCTTCTGCCGTTTCTGCAAGAGTTTGCATCCGAGTGGAAAGTCGCCGACTTATACAAGGCGGGTCAAGAACGCCGTATTTGTATGGCTCCGGTGAACACTGTGGTCGACCTGTTAGCATCCGAGCATCTCAAAGCGCGTGAGTTCTTCACCAAAATCAGCCATCAGGTTGCCGGGTCACTCACCTATCCGGGCGCACCATTTAAAGTCGAGGACGTAGGCTACGCCGTGCGTCGTTCTGCTCCCCAATTGGGTGAACACAACGCTGAGGTTTATGCCCGGATAGGACTTGCCCCAGCCGAAATCGACGACTTGCGAAAACAGGGCATTGTGTAGTTCCGCTGATCTACAACCAGCCAGTTGACGCGTGAAGAGAAGGAGAACGGCATGGCACAAAGACCATTAGAAGGCATTCGCGTAACGGATTTTACTTGGGCCTGGGCAGGGCCGTACTGCACGCTGCAAATGGCGCATATGGGTGCGGAGGTGATTCGGATTGAAAGTGAACGACGGCCGTGTGTGACCCGTTTGATCCCGCCGTTTGCCGATAACGAACCGGGTCCGAATCGGGCGGGCTATTTTAATCAGTACAGCCAAGGCAAAAAAAGTCTGCAGCTTGATCTGGCTCGTCCTGAGGCGTCGGAGATTGTGAAAAAGCTCATTTCCAAGAGTGACATTGTCGTCCAGAACTTCTCCTCCGGAGCGATAGACCGGATGGGGTTTGGGTATGAGACGCTCAAGCAACTCAAGCCCGACATCATCATGATTTCGATCTGTGGCTACGGCCAGACCGGACCGGAACGGAAATATATGGGCTATGGACCGGCCTCAGTTCCGCTGGCCGGAATTTCGTCGCTCACCGGCTATCCGGGAGTCGGCCCAGCAGAAATCGGAATTTCCTACGGCGATCCGAATGCCGGCATCTTTGGCTCGTTCGCTGCCATGGCTGCGCTTGCCTATCGGCACCGAACGGGCAAAGGCATACACGTGGACCTCGCCCTGTGGGAGGCGCTGCTGGTCCTGTTGCCGGAAGGCATCATGGAGTATGTGATGAATCAGACTCAGCCGGAACGCGATGGGAATAGAGACCGCTGGGTGGCTCCGCACGGCTGTTTCAAATGCAAGGGTGATGCTGAGAAATGGGTCAGCATCGTGTGTGGGAATGACGCCGAGTGGCAGGCGTTGTGTCAGGCCATGGGTCAGCCCGAACTGGCGACGGACAAGCGCTTTACTGATGCAGCCGCGCGCAAAGCCAACGAGACCGCGCTTGAAGAACTCATTACCGCCTGGACATCAGCGCGGGATCGCTGGGAAATCACCGAAACACTGCAAAAAGTAGGAGTTGCAGCCTTTCCGTCCATGAGCAATAAAGACTTGGCCACAAGTCCTCACTTGGAAGAGCGCGGGTTTCTGGTACAGAAAGAGCATCCTGAGTTCGGCAAGCGTATCCATGCCGGCATCCCGTGGCAAATGGCTGGCTCACCCTGTGAGGTGCAGGCTGCGGCACCCATGCGCGGTCAGCATACGGACTATGTCTTAGCAGAGGTGCTGGGTTATTCCGCTGCCGAGATTCAGAAATTCCACACTGACCAAGTGCTCAACTAAACGGAGCGGTTTCTTTTCACCAGACTAAAACAGCGCCTGGCAGGCAGGGGCGGGCGTGTGCAATGAACGCACGGCAGTCCGAAGACTCAAGCATCGTCTTGACCGAGCGCGCCAAGTTGATATCGAGCCGGAAGAACAACAGCGTGAACTTTTCAGGCTGCAACGAGATTCAGGTTCGTAGAGTAGCATTATGACTGAAGAACGTATCCTTGTTGTTGATGACGACCCGGGGCTTTTGAAACTGATGCAAGTGCGGCTTGAGGCAGTAGACTATCAGGTCCGCCTCGCAAGCAGCGGGAGCCAGGCCCTCTCGCTGATGAGCGACGAGATGCCAGATCTGGCGATTGTGGATCTGAAGATGGAAGATATGGACGGTATCACGCTTTTAGAAAAACAGCGCTGAATCTGTCCGAATCTTCCGGTCATTATTCTGACTGCCCACGGGACGATCGCCAGTGCAGTCGAGGTAACCAAGAAGGGCGCGTATGATTACCTGACGAAACCCTTTGATGCCCAGGATCTGCTGCGTCGCATTGAAAAGGCGCTTGAGATCTATCGCCTGCGGGGAGAAGTCGAGCGTCTGCGGAATTTGGTTGAAGAGCGGCATACCTTTGAGCATATCATTACCGCAAGTGATAATATGCAGCACATCCTGCGGCGGGTGGCACATATAGCGGCCACGGATTCCACCGTCTGCCTGTATGGCGAAAGCGGGACAGGTAAAGAGCTGATTGCCAAGGCGCTGCATGTCGCCAGCCGGCGTTCCGCCGGTCCTTTTATCGCCATTAATTGTGGAGCCATTCCTGAAGGCCTGGTAGAGAATGAGCTGTTTGGACATGTGAAAGGCGCCTATACGGGTGCTGACCAAGTCAAGCCGGGGCTGTTGCAACAGGCTGACGGTGGAACGCTCTTCCTGGACGAGATCGGTGAACTTCCTCCCGCCCTCCAAGTCGAATTTTTACGCGTACTCCAAGAGCGAGAATTCTATCCCTTAGGTGCGGGTCGGGCGACCAAGGTCGACATCCGCTTGGTTGCCGCAACAAACCAGGACCTGAGCGCAGCGATCAGCAATGGCAAGTTTCGTGAGGACTTGTATTGCCGTATTCACGTCGTGCCGATTTATTTACCGCCGCTCCGGGAACGTCCGGCAGATATTCCGCTGCTTGCCCAGCATTTCCTGCAGCGCTTTAAGCAAGAAACGGGCAAAGCTATTGACGGCTTTGCCCCGGATGCTCTGCAGCAAATGATGTTGTACGAATGGCCAGGTAATGTGCGTGAATTAGCCAACGTTGTTGAGCGCGCGGTCGTGCTGGTGACGAATAATCAGATCTCTCCGGATCTCTTGCATCTCGGCAAGCGACAGCTTGAGAGTCGGCACAAAGGGCTGCTAACCTTCAAAGAAGCCCGGGGGCGGTTCGAAAAAACGTATTTGGTCCAAGTATTGACGGCAGCTAAAGGCAACGTTTCACGGGCCGCAAACATGGCCGGTAAAGATCGCGCCGAGTTCTATAAGCTGCTGGGCAAACACACGCTTAATCCGTGGGCCTTTAAAGAAAAAGTTACTCCGTCCTAAGCAGTGCCCACCTTGCGACACTATACGCTTGTGGATACTATCTCGCCCATTCCTTTGTAACTGAACACTCACTCAGTCCTTCGGCCAGTTCTTGGGCTTAGAGCAGTGTGTCGTCGAGAGAGAGGGACGTATATGGCAAGCGCCTCACAGCCGTCACATAACGCATCTAAAGGTATGTTCGCGGCCTGATCCCGCATATGGACGTCGTGGTTGAGAACTATAGCCCGGGGGCCATACAACGGCTGGGCTTTTCGTACCAGGAACTCAAGAAACTCAATCCGCGCCTGATCATGTGTTCGATTTCCGCCCTCGGCCAGACCGGACCGCTCGCCCACGTACCCGGCTACGATTTCATTGCCCAAGCCTACTCTGGGATTAGTGAAATCATAGGCGAGCGGGGTGGGGCGCCCGTCATGCCCATGGCTGCCATTGGAGATGTGAGCACCGGTGTGCATGCCTTCGGCGCGATAGCCTGCGCGCTGCTCCACCGTGAGCGAACGGGCGAAGGGCAATATATCGATGTGTCACTGCTGGATGCGTATATCCATTCTCACGATTTTGGCATTCAGTCGTACAGCGCTTCGGGTGGAAAGTTCATACCGACGCGGAGCGGCTCGCACCATATGGGACTTGCCCCGTGTGGCATTTTCCAGGCACGAGACGGCTATGTCGTCATCGTTGGCGCTCTTGACCATCAATGGCAGGGCGTAGCGCGGGCGATAGGACATCCGGAATTTGTCGAAGATCCGCGCTTTCGGACGAATCGTGATAGGGTGCATCATAAACAAGAGCTGATCGCCGCCATTGAAGACTGGCTCCAGTCTGTGTCCAACCGGGAGGCCGCAGTCGAGGCGCTCCACCGAGAACGGGTGCCGGCGGCACCCGTCTTAACCATCCCGGAGGTGGTGAACCACCCACATCTTCTTGAGCGCGAGGCTATCCGGCCCATACAGGACGATATATTAGGTGATTTTGTCCTGCCCGGTTTCCCCTTCCGCTTTTCCAGCCCGGCCAGAACCGACGCGCCACTGGAAGCGCCAGATTTGGGGCAGCACAACGTGGCCGTGCTTGGGCGGTATCTTGGATATGCGGAAGATCAGGTGCAGCAACTCACGGCCGATGGGATCCTCGTTTGCCGACCGACCCCGCTTAAGAACAGGGCCTCAAAACAGGAAGGATAACAACTTGATACAATATAAAAGGGGGCGTCTGCCCGCCCTCCGTAGCCTGCTGACCGGGCTGTTCCTCCTGGTCAGCGTTTCTCCATGTTCGGGCTATTTCCTGGACAAGCAGGTCCACTCCCTGGTGAATTCGTGGTCCCGCTTTGATCGCTTTCTGGCGACTTTTGATCCGGCCGGGCGCTATGTCCGGCAGCCGGTCGAGCGCCAAGTCCCCGCGTTGACCTTTAAGGGATTCTATCGTCAGTGGTCTGATATCCAACTGTCCGGTGACAGGCGAGTCGGGAACCGGAAGAAAGATTTCCGCTTCTCCCAAACACAGCACCAGTTGGAACTGGAACTCCACTACCAGGTCTCACCCAATATCGAAATCACGAATGTCAATAATTTTATATATGACGCCGTGTATAACTGGCAGGGTTCTGCCGGACTCTTCGCTCCGCGTGTCAGCGAAACTGCTCGCGTCTACCATAATTTTGAACGCATCGTGCGTGAGCTCTACCTCAGCTATCGCACCCATAATCTGGATGTCGTGTTGGGGAAACAGCAGATCGCCTGGGGCAAGATGGACGGCCAGTTTATCGATGTCATTAATGGCATGGATAGACGCGAATCGGTCCAGCTTGAAGCGAGCGATTTCGAGTGGCGGCGTCTGCCGGTGTGGATGGCTAACGTTACGTATTTCTTTGGTGCGAATTCGCTCAACCTGCTGTATATTCCGAACTTCGAGCAAGATCGCAATCCAGTGCCCGGCTCGCCGTGGTACTCGCCCCTCATTCCTCCCCGTGACGATGATGTCAAATCCCTCTTGGATGGACACTCCGAGCCGTCCGGGGATACCTTTCGAAAGACCCAAAGACCGTCTGGCGGCGACTTTGGCGATCACCAGTACGCCATGCGTCTGGATGTGTCGATGGAACCGCTCACCTGGGGTCTGATTTATTATTACGCCTGGGATAAGAACCCCAGCCCTTTTATCGTGGGCAGCGATGTGGATACGAACGGAGAGGTGCATTTAGAGTTTCAGCCCAAGTTTCAACGTATGCACCATATTGGTATTACGGCGGATTATGCCTCCGCTCTGGCCGGCGTCCCGATTGTGGGCGAGCTGCCCATCGTGCTGCGCGTCGAGGGCTTGTGGACTCGAGATGTGCCCTTTGTCGATTTTGACCATCAGCAAGCCGCCCGGGACGGCAGCCTCAATTCCGGGATAGTCACGCGCGATACGATGCGGGCCGCTGTGGCGTTCGAGTTTGCTTTTCCGGGCAATACGGCTTTTATTTTTCAGCCGTCGTTGTTGTATACATTTGACTGGCGCGACTCTTTAGGCAGCGGGTTTGGAGGCGCGGTTGGTGATGAGTGGAACGTCTTACCCGTACTCTACGTCGAACGCCCGTTCCGCTTTACGCGAGACCGCTTACGGATCAGCCTGACCCTGGTACCGTGGATTAGCGGACCGATCCGCAAATGGCAGGGCATCAAAAGTAAACTGGTTGCCAGCTATCGCTTCTCGCAGTTTATTACCGGACGCATGATTTATACCGCCTATAGCAGTGGAGACCGACGAGACGTCTATGGCCAGTATAATCACTGGGATAATCTGGGCTGGGAACTCAGTTACGAATTTTGATCGGCTCTCTTGAAAGAGAGAACCACTCTGTTTCGGACAGCTCTTAGAGGACGATTATCCTATGAATATTCGCTTTTTTTTCCTTACGCTATGTGCCTTTTCTCTTCTCTCTACCTTGGCTGTACCGAGCGCTAGAGCCGCCGAGCAGAACGGCAGCCAGCAAAGGACCTGGAAGACCATAGCTGAGCTGTCCGAGGTAGAAAAAGTCCGCATTGATTTTCGCCTCGATACCCCGCGAGACAGCGCGACTCCGTATCTCCCGGCTGAACGCTACCCCTTTGAGCCGCCGTATACCGCAGAAGAGATGGGCTATCGCTCCATGGAGTTTCCTCACGTGGCCCGCTGGTCGCATGCCATGGCCGATGTGTTTGGGGCTATCACGAGTAATGGAATGGATATCTGGATGAGGGTATTACAGTCGGGTTTAGCCATTATGTCCCCGACCAGGATGGGGTGCTCGGCCAACTCACCATGGCGCCAGGAGCAGTGTATTTTCGGATGGCGTTTTTTTACACCTATCCACCGGAGAGTCAGGGTTTACAGGATCTCTGGATACTGAGGCGCACGGATCAACAGGAAACGACCAAGCTTGACAATTTCATCTATAGCCCAGCTTTACGTCGCGTTCGCCGCCAGCCTCAACCGCGCCGGGATGCCCAGTTCCCGAATAATGTCCAGAGCTTTGATGATATCGTTGGGCGAGATGCCTGGGAGTTCTCCTGGCGCCTGCTCGGAACGGACGTGCTGCATGAGACGGTTCGTTTTCCTAATACCCGTCCGACGGTCACCCTCGCCCGGCCCGATGGGCATTTTGATGAGGTCCCGTCGGATCACATTAAAATGCTCGGAGCGGCGTATCCGCACTATACCGATGATGGCGGCGTAGCCTGTTATGTTGTTGAGGCGCGCACGCGTAAAGACTGGCTGCCCAACTATCGCATCGGCAAGCTCATCTATTGGCTCGACCAGCATAGTTTCTATCCGCTACGCATCGAGCAGTATGACCATGATAACCAGCTGCATGTGATCGAGGTTCGGAATGCCTATCTCGTCAACCCGGCACTAGAAGAACGTGGGTATGCCGGACTGTTCACGGTGTATTATGATATTGCCTTAGATTTGATGAGCTATAGTGCGCACGATGCGCATTGGGTCAAGGAATGGTCCAAAGAAGATCAAGACACGATGTTTGAGCCCGATTTTATGCGTCGCAGATGGCTCAAGTATCCGCTCAAAACACAGGCCTTGGTGTATACGCCTAAAAAGTTTTTCTTACGCCCATTACTCTACCCACACAAATTTCCGCACGAGCGCAAGATTGTCGTGTCTGAGGCTGTTGCGCGCCGGATAGACGCTCAAGAAGAAGCCGGGCACCTCGTCTTTGAGACGACCTCCCAGCTCAGCGCAACCAAGACGCCATAATGTCCACAAGAATTCTCCTCCTGTGGGTAGCCACCTGCTGCCTATGGGCCATGTGGGATTGCTCCGGGGGCCTCAATACCGGGCCGATCGTCTGGGCGCAAGGACAGAGCGGCGTGCAGCGGCCGAAGATGTGGAAGACGTGGAAGACAGTAGCTGAGCTGTCTGACGAGGAGCAGGCGTTGTTGGATTTTCGGACCGATACGCCACGAGACGCGACTATTCCCTATCTGCCCGCAGAAAAATTTCCGTTTCAACCGCCCTATACGGCTGAGGAGATGGGACTCCGGGCTATGGAATTCCCGCATTCCCCGTTTTGGGATTGTACGCTGGTGGACCTTGCCTTTACGGTCACCAGCTCGGGTTTTATGAGTCAACGCGTCACCATCATCCCCATTCTGTATTTGCTCCAAGGCGGGTTCACAGAGCAGCTCTACGGTACCAAATCGGGCCAAGAGGTCTACCGCTGGCTCACCCAGTCTGTGTCGCCACCCGAGCGCTACGGCAACCAAGCGCTGTGGATCGGCTACCGTACGGATCAGACGTTTACGACCAAAATCGACATGTTCGCTTATTCCCCTGCGCTGCGGCGCATTCGGCACCAACCCCAGCCCCGTCGGGAAGACCGTCTGCCCAATAGCGCCGCAACGTTTGACGATCTGATCGGCCGCGATGCGTGGGAGTTTTCGTGGCGTATTCTTGGGACTGACGTGCTGTATAAAACCGTGCGCTTCCCCGTGACGCGCCAGTCGGCCATTCTCACAAATGAAACAGGCGACTATATCGAAGTCCAGGCGAGTGACATCAAATTAATGGGCAAAGATTACCCCTTGTATAAGGAACAGGCTGGGGTCAAGTGTTTTGTCGTCGAAGCTGTGCCCAAGGCGGCCTGGCTCAAGGACTACTATGTTAGCAAACTCATTTATTGGCTGGACCAAGAGGCCTTTTTTCCTCTCCGGATCGAAGAGTACGATCGGGACGGGAAGTTGGACTTTGTAAACGCCCGTATCGGGACGCATGCCAACCCCCAGCTTGGCGAGCACGGATATGCCGTTTTATTTGATCTGTGGTGGGACATTTCCATTGATCTTCTGTCGGCCTCGGTTCATGGCTTTTTGCCTCAGCAGTGGTCAGAAGCGGACAAGCAGATATTCTTCACTCCCAGCTTCATGCGGCGCGAATGGTTCTTGGCACCACCAAAAGGGCTGATGAGTCTCGATGTGGCAGATGAATTTTACCTGCGTCCTTCGCTGGAAGAAGATAAATTCCCCACCGAGCGCCGGATAGAATTGTCGGCTGACCTGAGAGCGCTGATTGCGGCTCAAGAACGCGAGGGCAAACTTGTGTTTGGCGCGCTGGACGGGACAGACTAACAGTGTCTGCCTCCTTTTTCCCGTTCTCTTTATTTTTCTCTATCTCCGGTCTGAGACTCTGACTAGCAACCAATCGGATATTCCCTGTGCTACTGACTTTCCCTTGACGTATCACGGAAAAGGCAGTAGGGTTCGCCTCATTTAAGCAGTGTAACACAGGGAAGGGACGAGGCTGTGGGTGACACAAAACCCATTGAAGTGGCGATCATCGGCGGACGCTGTGCATCCATAGCCGCCGCTTTTGAACTCACCCGTCCGGAACACCAGGGGAAATATCACGTCACCGTCTACCAACTCGGCGGGCGTCTGGGGGGCAAAGGTGCGTCCGGGCGTGGACCGGCTGGTCGCCAACACAGATTTTTCCCTGTGCCATAGGTCAGGTCAAGATCGAACCACACGGGCAAGAGCGGTGTCAGTGTTGCAACCGCCTCCCCGCCTATGGTCGCAGCCCGCAAATCGTGCACGATCAGCTCTGTTGGGCGTCGATCAGTTCGGCCTTGATATCTTCAATGTCTTCGGCGCTGAGCGCTAAGCGGCGGCGCAGCGTGCGGTAGGCAATACGCCGTTCTCTTTCGAGCTGAGCAAGAACGCTTGTGAGGGTCTCGTCAAATATCATGGTGTCAGCTCAGCACCAGAGAGCGAGGGACATGGATATATAAACGTTGTGTTCGCGCGCGCTCCGGTCTTATCGAAATTTGAGGATGCACGGTTTCCTCACGCGGGCAGTATCTCTCTTTCTCGCTACTGCTTGTTACTACTCCTTGTGCTGATCCTGCCAGGCCCGTCCCATAGAGTCAGCGGCGAGGATGGCATCGGCAACCATATCGGGTCGGACTTCGAAGGGCTCGTTATGAATGGTTTCCCCGTCCGCTGTTGCCCGTCGGGCAACCTGGGTGAGCAGGTCGTCTGGTAGCTCTGCAAGTCCGATCTCAGCCAGGGTGATGGGCAGTCCGACTGCCGAGGAAAAGGTGAGTACGGGATCAATGACAGAGCGCGGCTTGCCCTCAAGAATCAGCTGTGTGAGCAGCCCATAGGCGACCTTTTCACCGTGGTAGTAGGGGTGGGTGAGAGGCGTGGCCGTTAGACCGTTATGCACGGCATGCGCAGCCGCCAGGCCGGCAGACTCGAAGCCCAATCCCGAGAGTAAGGTATTAGCTTCAACCAGTCGTTCCAGGGCTGGATTGACCACATTGCGTTCAACCGCTCGCTTGGCGTCCGGACCGTCTTCGATCAGAATATTGTAACACAGCTCGGCTAGCTTTTCGGCGCTTCGGGTTGATGCTCCACCGCGCATATTCTGTATATGGCCGTCCACGCATGTTTTGGCTTCAAACCAGGTCGCGAGTGCATCGCCCATGCCGGCAACCAGCAGACGCGCTGGAGCCTGGGCAACAACGTAGGTATCCACGACAACGAGGTCAGGGTTCTTGCGATAGAAACGATATTCCTGAAACACGCCTTCAGGCGTATACATCACCGAAAGCGCGCTGCATGGGGCATCGCTTGAGGCAACGGTTGGACAATTAACAACCGGCAGGTCGAGGTCGTCGGCCACAGCCCGCGCGGCATCCAGAACCTTTCCTCCACCCGCCCCAATGACGACCTGAGCCTTATGCTCACGCGCTGTCTCTTTGATACGTTCAATCTCAGGGTAGGAGCACTCTCCTCCAAACTGGTGCACAGCATGGCTAATGCCTGCATCTTGGAGGTGCTTCTGCCAGACTTCCGAAAGCAGACGAATAGCGCTTTTCCCGGCAACGATAAGCGCCGGCCCTTGCAGGCCGATGCGCTGCATTTCTGTTCCAAGTGCAGCCGTGGCATTCTTGCCTTGAACATAGTGGCTTGGAGCTGAGAAGACCGAGAGCATGCGTCCCTCCTTTAAGTGTCACTCGCTCGGATAGCATAGGATTTGAGCAGTATAGACCGAGACCTGCCAGTGCGGCAAGCGGTTGAAGGATATAGCCGGATACGGCTCTGAGCCCTGGAAGGCCGTCTTTTTCGGGAGATGAAGAAACCCGGGAAGCCTTCGTTGGCTTGTTTCGTCTCTATGCGAGCCCAATGCTCTGCAGTGAAGCCGACTGGTTAAACCTCCGGTTTCCGTCGGGATCGCCTTCGCCATCGCCACCTACGACCGGACCCTCGTCGCCGACCGGACACCCTTTGACCTTTACCTGGCGGGCGATCTGAACGCCATGACGCCCGCACAGATCAGGGGCTACGAAACCTTTGAAAATCGAACGGTATGTGACAATTGTTATACGCTTCGGCTCTTCACCGACAACGCCTATTACAACATTGGGTTGCGCCCGGCCGACGAGGACGCGGGACGCATGGACGTGACCAACGACGCGGCGGACTTCGGGCGCTTCAAGACGCCGAGCCTGCGCGACGTGGGGCTCCGCGGAGCGCTCACGCACGCAGGTTGGACTGTCGACGCGCAGGATTCGATCGATTTCTACAACGCGGTTTCGCTCGGTACGGGATACACCCAGTTCACTGAAAACCAGAGCGGGATTCCTACCGCGAGGGGCGGGTTTGTCGACTACTCGATGCTCAAGATGCCAGAGCGATTCCAAGTCAACATCGTCGACTTCCTTGCGAACGCGCTTACGGACCCGCGCGTCGCCAACCAGGAATTTCCATTCGACCGCCGTTTGCTGGGCAGCGAGGTCGCGGAGACAATGCCGGTGCCATTCTTCGGCCTCTCCTCTGACGGGTGTTGGTGCATGAATTGTGTGTTTGAGACCACCAAGGGCTTAGACCTTTTGTTCAGAACTTAGCGTCTGCCGAGGTTCTTACTCGATACTTGCAGTTCATTGCTCGATTGGCATAAGGCGAGTAGAAAACACCGCCCAAGCCTGGTTTTCTATATTGTGCTGTTAATACAGACACTTAAAAGAGAGTGTAAATAAATCCGGTAGGGCAGACCCTTTTTTGACGGGGCTCTTAAAATCTTGTGGGGCATAGCCCCGTATGGGTACGAGCCCCGCCTCCAGCATTACAAAATCAATGACTTAGGCTCTTTCGGCATTCTTCTCACCTGAAGGGACTTTTTTCTTGGGCGCCTGCTCAGAGCCGATCCCGACCAAATCCTTATCAGAATCAAGACCTTAGACGATATAACGCGGGGGACTCAGAAATCGCCCTCCAATACCTACCCCTCTGAGCTACTATCCTGGAGAGGATTGCCAGATTTACGCTCTGACCACGCGAGCGACCGCCACGCGGGCAACCGCATTGTAGGGAGGGGAGGGCACTGCGGGTTGGGCTACAAGAAGCAGCTGCCTCACACTGGTGATACGAGACTAGAAGATGGGTGCCGAAAGGTGCTATGGTCACCTGTCTTTGTGGTCTGTAGAGCTCTTTCGCGCTCAGCGTTAGTCTGCAAGACGTTGCGGTGTTTGCCCATTTCATTAAGGCAGTCTCGGTAGGGTAGAGCTGCGTTGAAATCCGTACAGGCTGGAGGGGTGAGGAGCCGATAAGTGGGACAGGGATGTAAAAAACAGATGCGCGCTGGTCCGTTCGCCGCGGGATGCTGCGCGCACCACGTTAGAGGTGGCGCCGGACGCGCGACCTCTCGACCGCCCGAAGTTTCCCCCCAAAGCCTTCACCCCCCGCCACTCTTCGTCATTTTTGTCCTCCAGCAGTTCTTTAGGACCGACTATCGCAACCTGGGCTAGTAGCTCCACGAGCGGTCGGACCTCTGCTCGCAATTTACTCTTTTTGAATCGGGGAACTATATGCATCAGATTGGCCACACAGAACGGATAACGACTGCTGTATTGCTTGCCGCGGGTATTGGACACCGTTTACGGCCTTTAACCCAGGATATACCTAAATGCCTAATAAAAGTTAATGAGAAGGAAATTTTAGCGCACTTAGTTGATACCCTTCATCTGCATAAATTTAAACGTCTCATTGTGGTTGTAGGATATTTAGAACAAAGTATTCGGCAATTTCTCGCTCGGATAGCGGGAAACCTTACTATTGAGTATATTGTCAGTCCAAAGTACAGGACAACCAATAATATCTATTCGCTTTGGCTGGCACGAAACAAAATTCTATCCCCCTTCCTGTTGTTTGAAAGTGATCTGATTTTTGCTCCTTCCCTGTTGAACAATATGCTTTATCCGGGCAGAATTGCCGTATCGCATATTCTGCCATGGATGAATGGGACAACAATTACTGCTAATCTCGACCGCACAGTAACTGCATTTAATCTTAATCCTTTCTTAACCAAGACACACGGTATTGCATATAAAACGGTCAATATTTACAGTTTTTCGCAACCAACCTGGAAAAGGGTTGCAGCACGCTTGGATCACTATATTTCCGCTGGAAAGGTCAATGATTATTACGAAACAGTTTTTGCCGACATGATCACTGATGGCAGTCTGAATTTTCAATGCGTTCTGTTTGCGAAGGAACGTTGGTATGAAATCGATACAGTAGAGGACTTAAACGTCTGCGAGCGCATGTTCCGCAACAATGGTAATCAACATCGCAGCGTTATCTCAGATGTAGAAAACTATGAAGGTTATGCGATCTGATGAAACACCCATCACAGGTCAAGGTAAATTATGAAAAAATAAATCACTATTGGAATAACGCTATGCCCTCCATCCTAGGTCCTTACATGATGGACGGATTTGGCTTTCCTTCGAGCGCAGGCCGATTTCGTTTCCATGCTGAGTGCCGGATCGTCAATCAACTTATTCAAGACCAAAGACGGAGATTGTCCCATCCATCGTTAGAATTTGGGAGAGTGGACGAAGTCCTCTCATAGTCTCATGCGGCGTGAGCCGCAAGCGGTCGGGGGCCAAGCGCGGCAATCCAGACGGCCGCTTGGGTCATCCCCCGCACGCGCCGCATTTTTGTCCGATGCGCTCGGATCGTCGAGGCCACCCAGCGCAGGCTCTGATTGGAACGCCGTCCTTTCCCGTTCTTGACCCGCTGGATCTTCTCGCGGACCACGGAGAAGAGGGACTCGATGAGGTGAGTGGCGGCGAGGCTCTTGCGCCGTTCGCCCGTGGGGCCCAGGCCGTGGAGCGTCAGCAGTTCCGCCCCGACTTCCTCTATCGACGCTCCAGCGTCGGCCGAGAGGGCAGCCAGCCAGGCGCGCAGCGCAGCCAGTTCCCGCCGCGCGGCCGTCAGGGAGTTCAGGCTCATCAGTTTCTTCAGCCGCCAGTGTAACGAGCCATAAGCCCGTTCCGAGATATAGCTGCGCAGGTTGCGCAGCCTATGCAGCCAGCAGCGTTGGATCAGCACCCGCTCGCCACAGACCTGCGTGAGGGCTTTGCGCCGGGCCTGGGCGCCATCAATGACCGCCACTAAGCGCTCACAGTGCAGGGGAAAGCCCCGCTCCCGGATCGAAGCCCGTAAGTCTCGCACCACCTCACTGTTCTCCGTATCGCCTGCGCGTACCCCCAGCTTCTCGGTGTTGCCATTGATCACCTGCTCGTAGTTCCCGGGTGCTCCCGCCCAGCACCAACCGTTGGCGCATCTGCTCATCTAACAAGTCCTGGGCTTGGAGCTTGGCTAGGGTCGGTAAGGCGACCTCCCGGTTAGCCTTGCCAACGCGCGGGCGGCGGACACCATACCGCGCGCCTTCCAGTACGATCGTACTCCGCTCACTACCTCCCCGATGACAGTGCTGATCCGTCTTCCGGCTATACCGCGGGCCACACAACGCCTCTGCGTCCTGTTCTCAGAATGCTACCGCGCCATCGCTAGGGCCGCCTGCTTGGCCCGTTCTCGGAGTACCCCCTGGAACGCGGTGGCATCCAACGCCGCGAGCACCGACAGCAACTCACCTTGCTTTTCCTGCTCTCCTCGTGTCTTCTGCATCTGTGGACTCCTTCCTTTCGAGGATTACGCACCTGGGATTTTCTCCCAGGTGCGTCTACTCTGCAAACCCTAACGACTAGTGGGACATGCTCTCTCCGCGAATGGTGCAGGAGTTACTCGGGCACAAGGACATCAAGACGACGCTCATCTAGGCCCACCTCAGTCCGGACCATAAACAAGCTGCAATTCAGGCCCTGGAGATCCATTTCCCTGTGCCAAGTCTCGCGAATTTCCCCAATGGTGCCCCGTTGCTAAAAGTGGTGGGCTGACAAAGAGCAGCGGTAACAAGCGGTTAGCACAGATCCGTGTGTTGTACACTAGATATAATAAAAATCTACTGTAACCAGACGATCGAGTCTGCCGTTTTGACTGCGGGTAAGAGGATATGCACGGGACTTCTCAAACTCCACCTTATTCATCATACGGTTCTTGACACAGCCTCGAAGCGATTAGTTTCCCTGCGCGTTGATGACCTTTAGCATTCCAATGCCCTACCTCGAAACTGCTGTTTTCGAACCCGTGTAAAAAAACATTGTTCCGCTCAGCATATATTTGTAACGGCTGGGCCAAGTTCAGGACCGCAACACCTTCTCTCTCTTCTAACGTCTTAATTCTTAGATCTGGATAAAATAAAGGCTGAAGTCCAAACGCTTTCCTAAAATTCTGACGCACCACCGCTGGGTCGGGATGTACTTGGATCCCGATACTCAAAGTCACGACGAGAAAATTTGCTCCCTTTTGTTCTACTCCCTCTCGCATGAGCACAATCAGCGCCTCTGTGTTTTGCCATGCCTCCGTCCATACCGCATCCTTGGGTTCCTGGTAAATGGTGTTGCTGGCTATGTTGGGTTCCTCACCCTCAACACGATCTGGTGACTGATTTTTGCTCCCAAAAAACTCTGCCAAGCGGGGCCGAAAAAAACGTCCTTGATCATTCAGTACTTGCAGCACCCGAGAGTGATACAGTCCCCAATAGCCAAGTCGAACAGTCAACTTCCTCCAGACGGGAGGGACGCCCAAGTCTCGAAAGGAGTTGTCCAGAGCTAAATCTTCATTCTCGTCGATGAAAAAATATGGTCGGGGGTCGTTGGAGAGGGCGTGTGAGTTATCGCGGATAGCATTGCCGGTGAAAAATGCGAGAATGACGATATCTGGAGAATAGCTCCAGACGGTATGTCACAAGGTAAGGAGCTCCTGCGTAGTCCCATATTTATCGACTCCAAAATTAATAACCTCGACGTTTTGTTGGTCTATAACGGGACAGTCTTTTAATTCCCGCTCCAATATCGACCAAAAAGTTTGCTCCATTGGGACCTGCATAGCGGCGGAAAAAGAATCCCCAACTATCGCAATACGTAGCGTTTGGGGGGGGGTCCCTCGCATGAGCCCGGTCTCGCAAACCGTCACTATTAATGCGGATATAATCCTCTCCTTCCATTCGCAACGCCCCTCGGCATTTGGGCGCAGAGCAAAGCCGAGATCATAATCCCACGTAAAAAAGCTCGGAGAAGAAAACCCTAGAATTCGCAACCCACTTCTAAGAGAAGCAATCGGGCCGCTGTTCCAATGACCACGAGAGACGAACCCGCGGTAGGACATTTTATCATAGAATTCACTCAGCAAATTCATTCTGGGCAATGCAGCTTGAGGATATCAAATGGTTCTCAATCCCTGTGCGTGTTGATTTCGCACGGGTGAAAGCGAAAATGTGTATCAAGAATCTTTCTCGGCAAGGCTCCAGCAAGCTCAAAAGAGGGTCAAAAGAGCGTATAAATGGCCGGCGCAACCGCCGAGCCCTGGGTCAGGACGATCAAACCGCCAAAGAGGAGTAAGACGAGAATAATGGGCAGCAGCTAGAATTTCTTTCGCTCGCGCATAAAATCCCACAGTTCAACGAAAAATTCTCCCACGAGGGTCTCTCCTCATCTTCAAAGGTGAGCCTGGCTGAGAAACGCCAGGCCGCCCGGTATCTGGAGGAGCGCCATCAGGTGAGTGAGCGGCGGATCTGTCGACTGCTCCACTTGGCCCGGAGTACGAAACGGCGGGTCCTCCGGCGGCTGGAGCAAGAGGGCGCCCTCCGCGGAGCACTCCATCGTCTCGCGCTCCGCTATCCGCGCTTTGGGTACCGTAAGGTCTCCGTGAAGCTGCAAGCCGAGGGCTATCCCGCCGGCGGGAGCGGGTGCGGCTACTCCGCTAGCAAGAAGGGCTAGGCGTGGTGAAGAAGCAAAAGAAACGGCGCCATGTGGGGACCACGACGGCGACGGTCACCACAGCCCACGCCCCCAACCACGTCTGAAGTTACGATTTCGTGCACGATCAGACGGCGGACGGCAAGCGGTTGAAGTTCGTCACGGTGCTGGATGCATTTACCCGCCAGGGGCTCACAGTTGAGTGTGACCGGCCTATCACCTCGGGCGATGTCCTCCGGGTCCTCCAGCGGCTCCTCGCTGAGTGGGGGCCCCCCGGCTGTCTGAAGAGCGACAATGGGCCCGAGTTCATCGCGACAGCGGTCCAACACTGGCTGGGCGAGGTCCCCGTGCAAACCCGCTATATCGATCCATGCAAGCCGTGGCAGAACGGGCATGTGGAGAGCTTTCATGCCGTGTTGCGCGATGGCTGTCTCAATCGGTGGCTGTTCCTGTCCCTGCGGGAAGCGCGCGTCCTCATGACGGCGTGGCTCCACGAATACAACCGGGAACGCCCGCATGGGGCCCTCAAGGGCTTAACCCCAACGGCCTTTGCGGAACGCTACGCGCCCCGCAAAGGCGTAGATTATGCAACAGAACTCGCCTATCCCTAACTCTCACACTGGTACCGAAACCTTGGGCTGGTCAATGCCGCTCCAATTATTGCTGGATGTTTTATTGGCGCTTACTTGTACGCTTTTGTGACAGCTAGCGCACAAATATGGAAAGCGCTTGCTGGAGTGGAGTAGGAAGAACCGAAAGAAAGAGACAGGAGCGCCTCAATGAGCCCCAGGCCCTTGTAGACGTTTGCCACAGAGTAGCCCTGCTCTGTCTTTGAGAATAGCTCAACTATACTATTAATATCAATAGTATTAAATAATACAACCCTTTGAATTTGTTGAATTATTTACTTGAGGCGGGAGTGTTGGCAGAGCCGGCCCTAGCCGACCTCAAGTTCCTTTTTACGCCCGAGGGCTTCATCGACCACGCTCTCCGGAACTTTGTCGTAGTGATCAAACTCCATGGTGTAAGTAGCGCGCCCTTGGGTGAGTGATCGAATTGTCGTAGCATAACCGAACATCGTGGCCAGCGGTACGTGGGCGGTCACCGTGCGCTGTCCCCGGCCGCGCTCGCCGAGTTCAGTCACTTTTCCGCGCCGTGACTGGAGATCGCCCATAGCGCTGCCCATATAGTCCTCAGGCACGACGACCTCAACCTCCATCATAGGCTCTAAGAGGATAGGCTTGGCTTTGCGTACGGCTGCTTTGAATCCGATTGAACCGGCTATATGGAAGGCCATTTCAGAAGAATCGACTTCATGGTAGCCGCCGTCATAGAGCGTCACCGTGGCATTCAGGAGGGGAAAGCCGTAGGTGACACCGTTCTCGGCGGCCTCTCGGACGCCTTTTTCTACCGAGGAAATATATTCACGAGGAATGGCTCCGCCTTTAATGCCATTGATAAAAACCAGGCCCTCGTCCTCATTGGGTTCGATCTTGAGATAGACGAGACCGTACTGGCCATGCCCACCGGTTTGGCGCACATGTCTCCCCTCAGCCGCCGCTTCCCGCGTGATGGTTTCGCGATACGAGACTTGTGGCGCTCCGGTATTGACGACGACTTTGAACTCCCGGACCAGGCGATCAAGGATGATTTCCAAGTGCAGCTCGCCCATGCCTGAAAGAATAGTCTGCCCTGTTTCCTGGTTTGTGTGTATCACCAGGCTAGGATCTTCAGACGACAGGCGCTGGAGCGCAAGGCCTAGCTTTTCGGAGTCTGTCTTGGTTTTCGGTTCAATAGCAACGGAGATTACGGGCTCTTTGAAGGTGATGGATTCAAGCAGCACAGGCCGATTCTTGTCGGTAATAGTATCGCCCGTCGTGAAATTCTTCAGGCCGATAATGGCAATAATATCTCCGGCTGAGGCGCTTTCCAAATCTTCTTTTTTATCCGCATGCATACGGACGAGCCGGCCTACCCGTTCGTTGCGTTCGGTCCGTGGGTTAAAGATGAAATCTCCTGTTTTCAAACCGCCACTGTATAAACGGACGAAGGTCAATTGTCCGGAGTAGGGATCGTGCAGGGTTTTAAACGCAAGCGCCGCGCGGATCTCATCGTTCACTTGCCAGGTTATCTCTTCACCTTTCAGGCTGAGACCGGTCACCGGCCGCACGGGTGCCGGCAGGTAGTCGATAACTGCGTCGAGCAGCGGTTGTATGCCTTTATTGCGCAGAGCGGTGCCGCATAAGACCGGAACGATGTCCAGTGCCTGCGTTTTGTGACGGACTGCCGCCACAATCTCATCCTCATTCAGCGTTTCACGCGCCAGGTATTTTTCTAAGAGCGCGTCATCGGCATCGGCCACCGCGTCTACCAGCTGTTCATGAAACTTCGCTACCTGTGCTTGCATATCTGCGGGAACGTCTTCTTCGTGAAACTCTGCGCCCAGCGTATCATCTTCCCAAATCAAGGCTTTCTGGCGGATCAGGTCGACCACGCCGAGGAATTTCTCTTCTTGGCCGATCGGGAGCTGCAATATTAGAGGAGTAGCGCCTAGGCGATTCGTAATCTGATTGACGACGCCATGAAAGTCTGCGCCGATACGGTCAAGCTTATTGACGAAGACTATGCGCGGCACGTTATACTTGTCAGCCTGCCGCCATACGGTCTCAGATTGGGGTTCTACGCCGCCCACTCCACAAAATACGACGATCGCACCATCAAGCACGCGTAGGCTGCGCTCGACCTCAGTGGTGAAATCGACGTGTCCGGGCGTGTCGATGATATTGACCTGATGATTGTTCCAGTCACAGGTGATGGCCGCGGCAGTAATTGTGATGCCGCGCTCGCGTTCCTGCGGCATCCAGTCCGTCACGGCTGTCCCGTCGTGGACCTCACCGAGTTTATGCGAGAGCCCGGTGTAGTACAGGATGCGTTCGCTCACCGTGGTTTTGCCGCTATCCACGTGCGCGACGATGCCGATGTTCCGGATTTTTTCTAATGGGGTAGACATGTTCCTCTCCCGACTCGGTGCATTGCTCCGAGAAGTATATTCCCTGCGACGCAAAAATATAATGTGTAGTTAGAGAGACGGGTCGGCCTGTGGTACCGGCCTATATAGGTAGAAAACCATGACGAAAAATTAGATACAATGTAACATCCTCACTACAATATACAAAAATTTCAGTCAATCCAAGCCGTATATGTGTTAGAGAATGACACCTAGGTGACAGGAATCATACAAAATGAAGGTGATCCTGGGCCTCGCCCTAGCTATCTCCTACTTATATCTTGTAGCGCTTGATTAAATTCCGGGCGATGACGATCTTCTGAATCTCGCTCGTGCCTTCACCGATAATCATGAGCGGTGCATCCCGATAAAAGCGCTCGACCGGAAACTCTTGGGTGTAGCCATAGCCACCCAGGACCCTCATGGCTTCTAGCGCGACTTCTTGACACGTTTCCGAGGCAAACAATTTGGCCATCCCGGCTTCGAGATCGCAGCGTTCCCCCTTGTCCTTCTTGTTTGCGGCCTGGTAGACGAGGAGGCGGGAGGCTTCGATTTTCGTCGCCATGTCGGCCAGCTTGATCTGAATAGCCTGATGCTCACAAATCGGTTTGCCAAAGGTCTCACGCTGCTGGGAGTAGCGGATGGCTTCTTCAAATGCGGCTTGGGCCACGCCGACCGCCCGAGCCGCGACATTGATTCGTCCGACCTCTAATCCGCTCATGACCTGTTTAAAGCCCCGGCCCTCTTCGCTGCCAATCAAACTGCTGGCCGGGGTTGGGAAATCCTCAAAGACGATCTCGCAGGTATCGAGGCCTTTATAGCCCAGCTTCTTGATGTCCCGGCTCACGGTCAGGCCGGGTGCCCCCTTCTCAACCGCAAACAAGCTGATGCCGGTGTAGGCTGGATCCGCTTCGGGATTTGTCTTCACTGCGACGGCAAGAATATTGCCGTGACGCGCATTGGTGATAAACATTTTAGAGCCGTTAATCAAATAATGATCACCGTGCTTTTTGGCCGTTGTCCGAATGCTCTGCACATCGCTGCCTGCATGGGGTTCGGTGAGGGCGAGACCGCCCCGCTTTTCACCGCTAGCCATTGCCGGCAGAAGATGTTTTTTTTGTTCCTCTGTTCCAAATAGAACCAAAATGTGGGCGAAGAGTAGATGCGAATTCAAAATACCGGTGAGGCTCATCCAGCCTCGACAGATTTCTTCTATGATCATGGCGTACGTAGTAAACGACAGACCCAAGCCGCCGTACTCAGTCGGGATAATCGCACCGAACAGCCCAAGTTCTTTCATTCTTTCAACCAGGGCATGCGGATATTCGTCCCGATGTTCCATCTCGCTGGCGACGGGTTTGACCTCGCGTTCAACGAAACGGTTGATGGTCGACATGATTTGTCGTTGCTCTTCGTCCAGCGTGGTCATGAATGGTATCCTTTCTTGGCTGTGATCAAGGCCAAAGTGCCTTGTTGCTGTTCGTGCGTCAATTCTCCAGCTTTAGCGCATGAGGGCAAGGGCTGGACAGGGCCATGCTAGCCATGCTGGCTAGATGAGTGCAAAGCATATAAGAAAAAGACATTCAAACATTCCCTCAGAGAGCAGACGAAGAAGAACGTTATGGCTTTAACCCCTCTGATGCAACAATACACTGCGGTGAAGAAACAGCATCAGGACGCCATTGTCTTATTTCGGTTGGGCGACTTTTACGAAATCTTTCTTGATGATGCGCCTATTGCTGCGGACCTGCTCGATTTGACACTGACCTCACGTGGCGGCGGCGGGGACAAGGTGCCCATGTGTGGCGTGCCGTATCACGCCGTGCAGGGCTATATCGCACGTCTGGTGAAAGCGGGGAAAAAGGTTGCCCTGTGCGAACAGGTCGAAGATCCAAAAACGGCAAAGGGATTGGTGAAACGGGCAGTCACGCGTGTGATTACTCCGTCAACCTATGTTGAAAATGACGCCGAAACGGCCAGTCCAACCCTGTTGGGGATGTTTACGACGAGTGAAGAGTGGGGGCTGGCACTGCTGGAGCCGACCACGGGCCGCTTTCAGTTCTGGAACGAATCTGAGCGCGCGATTACGGATACACTGAAGCAGATCGCCCCAAGCGAGATCGTCGCGACGAAGGGGGGAGCCCAAGCGTCCGTCCTCGCCGCCTATAGTGAGCGTGGTACCCAGACGGCAATCACGACCCTTGAAGACTGGCGCGGCGGGTATGATACCAGCGTAGAGTGCATTCGGGCATTCTTCGGCGTAGACTCCTTACGCGCGCTTGAATTAGACACCCCGACAACCATCGCCGTCGGCCTGGTGCTCCGTTTCCTGCAAGAGCATATGCAGATCGCGTTGCCGCATATCGGCTTGCCGAAACGGCTGCAACGCGGTGAAGTTATGCTGTTAGGCCCGGTTGTCGAGCGCAGCCTGGAACTCTTTCGTCCGGCCAATCCCGATGTACGTGGGAAGACCTTGCTCGACGTCCTGAATGAAGCGGTGACGCCGATGGGCGGGCGACTCTTGCAGCATTGGCTACGCAATCCCCTCTTGTCCGTTGCTGCAATTGAAGAACGCCATGCTGCGGTGGAAGAATTCGTCAATGCACCCGCCATGCTGGAGGCTGTCCGCGGTGCCCTCTCTCCTGTCCGGGACTTAGAGCGACTGGCGGCACGATTCAGCTGTCGGGTCGCTACCCCCAAAGATGCTGCGGCCTTGCGTGACTCGCTGTCTCAACTCCCTGCTGTCATACGGGCACTTGATCCGGCACAGAGTCATTTGCTGGGTGCGCAGCGTACCGAACTCAGGGCTGATCTGGATCCGCTCCAGGACACCTTACAACGCGCTCTGGTTGAGGCTCCGCCGGTTCACCTGCGCGAGGGCGGGGTTTTTGCCGCTGGCTATCACGAGGAGTGGGACCGGCTGCAATCGCTGGCAGCGGACGCGAAGCAGTGGCTGGCGGCCCTCCAAGCACGGGAAAGTGAACGGACCGGCATCTCTTCGCTCAAGATTGGCTATAACCGGGTGTTTGGCTATTATCTTGAGGTCTCGAAAGCCTCTCTGGGGAAAGTCCCAGACGACTACATCCGTAAGCAGACGCTCACAAATGCGGAACGGTTTATTACCCCTGAACTGAAAGAATACGAAGAGCAAATCCTGTACGCCCAAGAGCGGTCTGTGGCACTAGAGCAAGAACTGTTCGCCGCGTTATGTGAGCGCGTACTCCAGTATTTGCCCCAGATTCAGACGGTGGCCAGGGCCAGTGGCCACGTTGATGTGTTAGCCGGTTTTGCGTGGACGGCACTCGACCGGCAGTTCATTCGGCCGGACATGACGGAGGAAGCCGAGCTGCGCATTGTCGGCGGCCGCCATCCTGTTGTTGAATCCATGTTGGGACGGAAGGCTTTTGTTGATAATGACGTCCTGCTCAACCGTGCGGATCAGCAACTCTTCCTCTTGACTGCACCGAATATGAGTGGCAAGTCCGTCTATCTGAGGCAGACGGCGCTGATTGTGCTCTTAGCCCAAATGGGCTCGTTTGTGCCTGCCAAGCAGGCGCGGATTGGGATTGTTGATCGTATTTTTACCCGCATTGGCGCGTCAGATAATCTCGCCTTGGGGGAAAGTACGTTTGCGGTGGAAAAGTACGTTTGCGGTGGAGATGATTGAGACCGCCCAGATTCTGAATGCTGCCACACCACGGAGTTTATTGATCCTGGATGAAATCGGACGCGGCACCTCCACTTCTGACGGCTTGTCTATTGCACGATCGATTATTGAGTTCCTGGTCGATGCAGACGGGCCACGTCCGCGGACGCTGTTTGCGACCCATTTTCATGAGCTGACCGATCTCCAACGCCTCCTGCCCGGCATTGCCAATTATACCTTTGCCGTGCGTGAATGGCAGGACGAGGTCGTGTTTCTTTATAAGGTTATCGCGGGTGCTTCAGACCAATCGTACGGCATTCATGTCGCAAAATTGGCTGGACTGCCACACTCGGTGACTGAGCGGGCCGAAGAAATCCTCAAAGATCTGGAAGGCGGTGTAGAGCTAGTGCGGCCTGCCAAGCAGCGCGCTCGGACCAAGGCGCGCACTATTGTAAAAGAAAACATCGCCCAACTCGGCCTCTTCGGCGGAGCACGAGATTCGTAGCTATGGGACGCGTACACCTTCTCGACACGCATACCATTGAACAGATCCGCGCGGGTGAAGTCATTGAGCGGCCCGCCTCGATTGTGAAAGAACTCGTAGAGAACGCGATAGACGCCGGGGCGAGTTCTATCAGCGTGAGGATAGCCAAAGGCGGTGTCGATGAGATCCTGGTGCAGGATGACGGCGTGGGCCTGCAGCCTGATGATGCGCAGCTTGCCCTGCGGCGACACACAACGAGTAAAATCACGACGAGTGACGAACTGTTTTCGCTGACGACGCTGGGTTTCCGAGGCGAGGCCCTGGCGAGTATTGCGGCCGTGACCCATATGGAGCTGCTGTCGCGCCCACCTGACGCTATTGAGGGAGTCCGGGTGCAGGCTGCGGGCAGTGAGCCCATTGAGACAACGCCTGCTGGCTGCCCACAAGGGACGACTGTAACAACGCGACATCTGTTTTTTAACGCGCCGCCGCGCCGAGCCTTTCTCAAATCGCCGACAGCGGAAAGCCATCAGGTCCACGAGATCCTTATCGGGTTAGCGCTTTCTAGGCCAGGCATCCACTTCCGCTACACCTCAGACGGACGAGAGGTTTTT
The DNA here is from genome assembly GCA_963666315.2 of Binatia bacterium. GTDB lineage: Bacteria > Desulfobacterota > Binatia > Bin18 > Bin18 > Bin18. The sequence goes on along the minus strand of CAXXHG010000009.1, from coordinate 22,319 downwards.
AATGCTCCGCCTCAAGGCGACCTCCTGCTCCGCGCGCGAGCCGTCTTAGGCAAAGACTGGACGCTAGATCTGTTACGACTGCCAAATGCGGCAGAAACCCTGGCCGAGGAAGGCATTGGCGTGACGGGACTGATCAGTCCGTCTAGTCGGCATAGAAATACACGGACTGGGCAATATTTCTTTGTCAATGATCGTGTGGTGAAAAGTCAGCCCTTATCTTTTGCCCTGAGTCGGGGCTACGGCGAACTTCTTCCCTCGGGCAGATTTCCCTTGGGGATAGTCTTTCTTGTCGTTCCGACTGACCAGGTTGATGTGAATATTCATCCCGCAAAGCGTGAGGTGAAATTCAAAGAGGAACGCGGTATCCTCCAGGTTGTTGTCCATACTGTCCGGAATACCCTCGACCACGCCAATCTGTTCAAAAAGATTGATTTAGAACCTGCTGCCGGCGCCCCCAGCAAAAATCGAGTGCAAAGTCAGGCCTTAAGTAGCACTGTCCCTGTGCCGGATCCGGCTGATTATCCCCGGCGTCGAAAATCGTCATCTTCCCCCTCTTTTCCATCTTCCCCGACGTCCTATGCGGACCGTCCTGAAGCAAGCTTACGCATGATACCCAAACCCATGGTGCAAGAGACTCAGCTTCCTCCTACTCTGAGTCCGACCCAAAGTGCGGCTGGAGCGCAGGCTGCGCTGTGGCAGCGGCCGGATGGAACCGAATTCCGGGTGGTTGGTCAAAGTCATGAGCTGTTCGTCTTAGTCGAGGTGGAGGGCGAACTCTGGGTCATCGATCAACACGCCGCGCATGAACGCATCATGTACGAGCAGGTGCTGGAATCGCTGCGCAAGAAACACGGCGACGTACAGCCCCTGCTGATACCGATTACGTTCGATTTATCACCTGCTGCGTGCAGTGTGTTGGAAGAACTCCAAGAATATCTCACCCGCGTTGGCTTTGATATTCAGCCGTTTGGTGGCAACACTTTTCAGGTCCAAGCCGCACCGGCATACTTCCGCCCGGCTGATACGCCGGACCTGATTCTCGAACTCGCAGAGGCGCGATCAGAGGGACGCTCGGACAACTCAATCGAAGCCAAGCAAGAAGACTTAGCCGCGCGCATTGCCTGTAAGGTGAAATCAATCAAAGCCGGCCAGACGCTGACACCACCGGCCATGCACGCCCTAATCAAAACCCTGCTCGACTGTACGTCTCCCTTTGTGTGTCCGCACGGTCGGCCGACGATGGTCCGTTTCTCCGTGCGTCAGTTAGAATCTCAGTTTGACCGGCGGTAGTAAGGACGAAAGATCCGGCAGGTTCCTGCCTCCTGGTGTCCATTCTCTCATATTGCATCAAGACGTTAAAATTTTTATACTTTGATGTATGTCAACGTTGACAATAAAGAATATTCCTGAGGATACGTAATTCTCCATTTTTCGGTCACTTATGCACCTTGGTAACCTTGTCCTTTCAACAAATCTGTTCCTGGCCCCGCTTGCCGGTTACACCACCCTCCCGTTTCGTTGGTGTATGCGTGAGATTGGTGGATTCGGACTGGCGACGACTGAACTCGTCCATGCCCGCTCCTTGTTGGAAAAAAACCGCAAGGCATTCGAGCTGATCGAGACCTGTCCGGAAGATTCTCCTCTCAGCGTCCAGCTGTTCGGTCCGGTTGCGGAAGAAGTCCGAGACGCGGCGGTGTGGCTTGAGGAGCACGGTGCGGATGCCATTGATATCAATATGGGCTGTCCGGTTGAGAAAGTTGTCAAAATCGGTGCGGGCGCTGCCATGTTGAAAGACCCAAAAAAGGCTGCTGCGTTTGTCCAAAAGGTGACACGCGCGGTCACCATACCGGTGACCGTGAAAACGCGGCTCGGTTGGGACCAGACTCGGCTCGATGCCCTTGTGCTGGCCCCGTTTCTCGAAGACGTGGGTGTCGCCGCGCTTACAATACACGGCCGGACCAGAGCCGGTGCGTTCGGTGGATGCGTGGATCTTAGCGGTATGCGGGCTGTGGTCAAATCAGTCCGGGCGATGCCCGTGCTGGGGAACGGCGATATTGGTGACATTGAAGCCGCGCAGCGCATGCTCGAAGAAACCGGCTGCGCCGGGCTGGTCATTGGTCGAGCCGCATTGGCAAACCCCTGGGTGTTTCAAAACCTTCAGGCTGGATTCATTGGCGCTCCACCTCCCCGTGAGCCCTCACTGGCCGAGCGCGTTGCCTTTATGACGCGTCATTTCCGCCGTGCGGTTGCGTTGCGCGGAGAGAAACTGGCCTGTACCCAATTTCGTAAGACCATAGACTGGTACGCGAAATCTTTTGGCCCGTGTCGCCCTCTCCGCTTGGCAATGAAAGAATTGAGCAGCGTCGGACAGTATCATGACCTGGTGGGACGGTTTTTAGACTACCGCCGCAGCCGGCCGCTTGAGGCGCAGCATCAGTCGCCCTTTGCGCTTGCTCCTTCCCGTGCGTGAGATTGTCCTTCTTTCGTCTAGCTCTCCCTATTGACAACTATCTCCAGTTTGCGTCAAAATGACACAAAAGTACGCGTCTAAATGACACAAACTAAAGTGTGATGATGGAACGCTCAGCCCTGGGAGGGAATATGCAAAACGGGTCTAACGGATATCAGGAGAAAACACCGCAGCAACTGTTTGAGCACCTCTCTCAGCTTGATGCTGGCTATACGCTTGAGGCGTGTACCGAATATGCAGACTGGATCCATGATATCCATGAACTGAAACGGCAACAGAACGCAGTGATTCTGGCTCATAACTATCAGCGCTCGGAGATTTTTGAAGTTGCCGACATGATTGGTGACTCGCTGGAACTGGCACGTCAATCCAAAAAGCTCGAGTCGGATATCGTCGTCTTTTGCGGCGTACATTTTATGGCTGAGACGGCCAAGATCGTGAATCCCGCACAAACGGTGCTGCTGCCCGACCTCAGGGCCGGATGTTCCTTAGCGGAGAGTGTGACCGCTGATGCGCTGGCTGACCGCAAAGAAGAACTCCGGAAAGTCTATCCGGATTTGCAAGTGGTGTGTTACGTCAACACCAGTGCGGAGGTGAAAGCGGAGTCTGATGTGTGCTGCACCTCGTCAAATGCCATCCAGGTAGTTGAGGCGCTCGAGAGTGAAAACATCCTCTTTGTTCCGGATGAAAACCTGGCACGCTACGTCCAGAAGGAAACCAAGAAGAACATCATCGCCTGGGACGGCAACTGTTATGTGCATCATCAAATCACGCCTGAGCAAATTCAAGCGGTCCGGGATAAACTCCCTCAGCTGAAAATACTCGTCCATCCGGAGTGTCGGGAAGACGTGATCGAATTGGCCGACGCTGTGCTGTCGACGAGTGCCATGATGCGCTATGCCAAGGAAAGCCCAGCCCAAGAGTTTCTCATCGTCACCGAGTGTGGTCTGTCTGACCGGTTGCTGCTCGAGATGCCGGAAAAGAAGTTCTACAAGAGCTGTCAGCTGTGTTCGTATATGAAGATGATCACCCTCGACGGCGTCCGCGATTCCCTCCGTGAAGGACGCTATGAGATCACGCTGCTGGAAGAGATCCGAGTCGGAGCGCAGCGCTCGCTTGATCGCATGCTCGAACTCAATGCATAGTATGCTCTTGTGAGTAAAACTACAGGCAGGCAACGCGCGGTAACACACATACATCCGCGTGTTGCTGTGGATGCTGTCCTTTTTACCATCAATCACGGAGAGCTTCGTACCCTTCTCATCAAGATTAAGAAAGGGGTATTTGGCGGCCGGTGGGCCTTTCCTGGCGGACTGGTGCGGGCGCGCGAGTCGCTCGACGAGGCCGCCCAGCGCGAGCTGTATGAGAAAACCGGCGTCCGCGATCTGTACCTGGAGCAGCTGTATACCTTTGGTGATGCCGAGCGAGATCCCTCAGCGCATACGGTTGCCGTATCCTATTTTGCGCTTGTCCCGCCGCTCGACCATGCTCCTCAGCGGGGTGAAAAATATGCCGATATCAACTGGTTTCCCGTCCATACACTGCCGGAGCTGGCCTATGACCATAATGCGATTGCGGCATACGCTCTGGAGCGACTCCAGACCAAGCTGAGCTACACGAATATTGTCTACAGCCTTTTGTCTCGCGAATTTACGGTAGCGGGGTTGCAGGAAATCTATGAGATCATTCTCGGCCGCAGTCTGGACCGGCGGAACTTTCGGCGCAAAATTCTGAGTGCGGGTTTACTCAAGCCACTCTCCAAGACAAAGCGGGGCGCTCATCGTCCGGCCCAGCTGTATGCCTTTACACGCCGTCAGCCGATGAACCTCGACATTCTCTGAGTCTGGCTTCCGCCTGATGACCGGAAGCTTGTCCACTCTCCTGGACGGGCACGAGGGGAACGATGGGCACGATGGGAATGACGGAAACTCCATTATTGGGTGGTGCTGTTATGTATGCTAGCGTGAACAACACCGCTTCTCGTGCAGAAAGGAGATCGCGCGCATGCCGAGAAATTTGATATGCGCAGTGCTGCTTGCCTTCGGGTTGAGCGCACTGCTCCAATCGTCTCTGGAACCCTTCGTATCAGAGGCATGGGCTGTGGATACACACACAGTAGGCCAAGATGTCCAAACCCCACCTGTCCGTGCACTAAAATCATTCGAAACTGCACCAGCAGAAGGGAAGCCGCGAACGGCAGTCCAACCTACGCAGGAAAGCCCTGTAGCAGTCGGCAGTTTGCCTGCAACGCTGTCTTCTGAGTTTTTTACTGGAGAAGTGAAAGAAGGCTATCAAATCGCTGAAGCTATTCCTGACATTCTTGCCGAGCTCCGATGCTATTGCGGCTGCGATCGATCTATTGGACATAGGAATTTGCTGGACTGCTTTGTAGACGATCATGCCGCTGGTTGAATGCACTGTCTCAGCGAAGCGCAGGATGCGCAGGCATTGTTTGAATCGGGGGCTCCACCAGAAGCCATCAAGGGATTTATCGATCAGAAGTATGGACACTAGGTCATCCTGAGAAGCTGTTGTCAGGCCTACTACGCGTCACTCAGATAAAAGCGTACGCCACACACCTCCACTTGATCATCAGACACGCGACAGCCCCGTTGCTCAGCTTCCTTCAGGAGCCGCTGGCGGTCAGCGACAACAAGATCAATTCCACTTAACCCATCTCCTCGTCCATCTGTGGCCTCGACAAACTTCACGTGTGCGTTTTTAAGGGGAAGAATTGTCCGCCCCTGACTGTCTTGCTTGAGCGGAATGCCGGCAATACTGCTCCAGCGCTGGGCAAGCGACTGTGGTTCATGGGACTGGAGTTCCACGCCGGAAAAGTCAGAGATGACCTGTGTGCGTCGAGCTGCGGACCAGCCATTTCCGCCCGCAGGTTCCCAGTGTCCTTGTGGCTCCCCTTTGGAGTCCCAATCAAGCTCAAAGAAGGCGCCGCCGGTATCCGCCGGGTGGAGTTGCATACACTGAAAGCCGTTGATGTTTTGCTCCCACGCAATCCGCACCCCGAGTTTGGTAGCCTGAGCCTTGCGTGCCTGTTGCGTTTGCAAGCTATCACATTGACAAATGACCATATAGCCGCCGTTTCCGTTTCGGCGTTTCAGAAACCGACCTACCGCCGTATTGTTCTTGATAGGCGCGACAATTTCAAAGAAATTAGGTCCAACCGGAAAGAGTGAGTTTTCCAGTCCGAAAGCGCTCACACCCTTGTCAACAAAACAGACCTCAAGGCCGAAAATAGATGTAAAGTCTTCGACCGCAGGTCTGAGCTTGTCTGCCACTAAACAGATTTGTCGTAGGTGTATCGTCATCCTGTTCCCCCAATCTCAATACCATCAAAAAGTATGCGATTGCCCTTTGCCTTCCTACCGGAACTCTGGGTGCATTTCTACCTTGCTGCAGATCGATTGCGTGCGCGCTTTCCCGTACGCTTGCCCGCGTTGCCGGAGTTGTTATAACGTTGGGACTCTTTTTAAACCCGACGAACTGTCATTGGCAGGTATAGGGGCAGGTATAAGCGCACACTGCTAGACGCCTTTTTCTGAGAGGAGAATCCATGGCACAAACCAAACGTGGTATGACACTCACGATCTTTGCCGTCTTGTTCGCACTCTTAGCGGTGTCGAATTTATTGAAACCTCTCCAAATCGGAGGAGAGGAAACCGGCTTCGTCTTATTCGGCACTCGTCTGGTCGGCACGCCGAACGTGATAGCCGGAATCATCGCTGGCCTCTATTTGCTCGTGTATGCCTACGGCATCTGGAATATGAAACGCTTCGCCGTCGGCATGGCCCAAGCGTATGCCTTATACGTCATGCTGAACTTGCTCATGTTTATGTTTCGAGATGCCGAGGGAGCCGATCAGTTGGGCATTGTCGGCAGTATTGTGTACTCTGGTGTTGCCGTCGGAGTTTCCCTCGGCTCGGCTATCATGCTGACGAAACGAAAGGCTGAACTCGCCTAGCGTATAGTGGGACTAGCATTCTCACTGTGAGTCAGGTATCCTAAGGACTAACTAGCTGCCGAACCGCGAGCAGGTCTCTTTCCCCTTCGTAAGATATCCCGCTCAGAAGCGGGCCTCCTGTCGCCCAGACGCGAGTTCCACTTTTACCAGGTTCTTTACATCAACAGCACGCGCTGACCGTCAGCGCTACATCCGTCCGTGTACCTGGGCCCCACGGAGAAAGAGACGACCCTTTGACAACATTAACCGAACTGACTGGATTTACTGAACTTGGGCTCATGCCCAAATTACTGCGCGCCGTCGATGATGCGCAGTATAAGACGCCCACACCGATTCAGGTCCGAGCGATCCCTACGGTCTTCCGCGGCAGCGATATCGTGGCCTGCGCGCAGACGGGTACAGGGAAGACGGCAGGCTTTCTGTTACCCATCCTCCAGCGCCTGGCACAAGAAGAACGTCGCGGGGTGCGCGCATTAGTCCTCACCCCGACCCGAGAATTGGCGATGCAGATCGGGGAGAGTGCCCGAACCTACGGCAAATACCTGAACGTACGAACGACCGTCGTCTTTGGTGGGGTGGGCCTGGGGCCGCAGGCAGATCGACTGCGTGGGGGGACGGATCTGTTGATCGCCACGCCGGGGCGACTGCTCGACCACATGAATAGGGGCACGGTGAAATTTCCGAATCTACACTGCCTGGTCCTTGATGAAGCCGACCGGATGCTCGACATGGGGTTCTTACCCGACGTACGTCGCATCCTGCGAGCCTTACCCCCATCTCGACAAACACTCTTATTTTCAGCAACAATGCCCCAAGAGATTGAACGCCTTGCAAAAGAGACCCTCAGGACACCAGAGGTCATTGATATTGGTCAGCGGGCCACTCCGGTCCCGACCGTGCGGCAGGTGCTCTATCTCGTGGAGGTCGAGCAGAAACGCGATCTCTTGAACCATCTGTTACAAAGCAGCAATATGCGGCATGTGCTCGTCTTTACCCGTACGAAGATTCGGGCTGACCGTCTGGCTAAGCACTTGTCCAAGACGGATCGCAGAGTGGCCGCACTCCACGGGGATAAAACTCAGCGTACGCGCACGCAGACGCTCGACCGCTTTCGGAACGGACAGGTGGACGTCCTGATCGCAACTGATATTGCGTCACGCGGCCTTGATGTCGAAGGCATTTCCCACGTCGTGAATTTTGATGTGCCGAACAGTCCGGAAGATTACGTGCATCGGATCGGTCGCACAGCTCGGGCTGAAGCCAAAGGTGAAGCCATCACCTTTGTTTCGGCGGATGAGATTGATGCCGTTCACGCTATCGAAAGCCTCTTGGGCGAGGAAGTTCCGCGTAAGGTGATACGTGGGTTTGAACCGACCTCATTTACCGTCCGTCGGTTTGAAAAGCCGGCGGCATCACGCGCGGCTCGTATCGCGAGTGGATCCATCCGGCATTTTGGGCCGCGTGGCCGACGGCGCAAAAGCGCATAAGAGCGCGTAGGGGTATAGCTCGTCAAGAAAGAGCGCACGGACGTGCGCTCCAACAGCAGGTCTTATCCGCGCTCGACAAACTCGAGGATATTACCTTCCGGGTCTTTGATCATGGCGATCCGGGTGCCGGGGCGGATTTCGGTCTCTGGGATGGTGAACTCGGCACCTTTTTCTTTGAGTGCGGCGCAGAGCCCGCTCAGGTCTTTAATCACAAACGTGATATAGGCTATGCCCAGCCGCTTGCCAAAACCATTGGGGGCGGCAGGTGGGATTTCCTTGGGGTCCATGAGTTTAATGTCGCTCGTGCCATAGTGAAATCTGTGGATCGTGCCAAAGGCCGTGGCAACCTCTTCGGTTTTTTCTAGACCCAGAGTGCCTTGGTAAAAGTCGAGCATGGTGCTGATGTCTTTGACAAAAATACCAACGTCAATTGAGTCTTTTGCTGCTTGTAGCATGCCGGTCTCCTTTGAGAGCAGTGTGTCGTTGCCTTGGTGTAGAGCGTCAGTCCAGAGCAACCCTCACCCGCGTCTGAGCAGCGACTGTGGGTGAGGGGAGTATCGATTTAGCCGCGTGCGCCTTTGAGATCGATCAGTTCAACCTTGTAGCCATTCGGGTCTTCAATAAACGCAATGACTGCGCCACCATGCGCCATCGGACCGGGTTCGCGGACGACATTGACGCCTTTCGCCTTGAGTTCATCACAGGTCTTATAAATATCATCCACGCCCAGCGCCAGATGTCCGAAAGCGTTGCCTTGATCGTAGCTTGAGGTACCCCAGTTGTGGGTCAGCTCGACGACGGTATTATTCTTTTCGTCCCCATAGCCGACAAAGGCCAGGGTGAAGTCTCCGCCCGGATAGTCTCGCTTACGCAACAGTTTCATGCCCAGCGCGTCGCAATAGAATTTGATCGATTCGTCCATATTGTTGACCCGAATCATGGTGTGTAAAAATTGCATAGCAACCTCCTTCTTGAATGTCTGCGTCTCTACTCTGCTTCCCCTATCCGGTTGCAACAGGCCCTGTCAAGGAAGACCGTCCGCAAGCGCGTTGGTGAGGGCGGTGGCAAGACGCGCGGCCTCGGCTTCAGAACATGCGCCTCATACAGCGGAAAAAGTTCGCGTTCTTCACGCCGAATATGGCGCTCAAGGATGGCGCCTAGTGAGGAGAGGAGTGTGCGCCCAGGGAGCCGCCTGCAGATGCGTGTTGTCCAATCTTGTTAACGAGCTGTCCTATGTCGGCGTGCTCGTGTTTGAGTTGGGTCAGGAGCGCTTCGGCTTGTGGCTGGATACGACAAATAGCAGCGAAAAAGATGTCCTCTTCGGCCGCGAAGTGTGGCTCCAGGGTCTGCCTAAAAAAACGCACCGTGTCGCCTGCCTGCTCCTGGGGACTGTCGTCAGGTTTGCGATTCTTTGGCAGACCGACTGTGAGGCGAAAAGCGAGCAGCAAGCCGCGGTGATGTTCACGCGAGAAGGGCATGAGGCTGGGATGTCGCTTTGGCATACATTCCTAAACGTCAATTTCCTCCACCTTGGGCGCATGATCCATGATGAAGGTAAACCGGGGCTGGACGTCTTTGCCCATCAGCGTTTGGATGGCGGACTCAGTCCGCGCTGCGTCTCCTATGGAAATGCGCAGCAAGGTGCGCGAGCGTGGATCCAGCGTAGTCTCTTTGAGGGCGCGGGGATTCATCTCGCCTAAGCCCTTAAAGCGCTGGACCTGGGCCTTGCCGGCATGGCCGTTTTGTTGAGCCAGAATGCGTTCTTTCTCTACATCATCTCCGGCCCAATAGACTTCCTTGCCAACCTCAATTTTATACAGCGGCGGCTTGGCGATATACACACAGCCGGCTTGGATCAGCCCGAGCAGATGGCGGTAAAAAAAGGTCAGCAATAGGGTGCAGATATGGTTGCCGTCTGAATCCGCGTCCATCAGCAGACAGATCTTATGGTAGCGTAATTTCGAAAGATCGAACGCTTTCCCCACCCCGCAGCCTAAGGCTGACACAATGTCGTTCAATTCTTTATTGGTCAGTACCTTGTGTAACGGGGCTTGCTCTGTGTTTAAGACCTTGCCACGCAAGGGTAATATTGCTTGAAAGCCACGGTCACGGCCCTGTTTGGCAGAGCCGCCGGCTGAATCCCCCTCGACTATGAATAACTCACTCTTAGACGGATTCGTGGACGAACAATCGGCCAGCTTGCCGGGCAGATTCAGGCGATGCGAGACTGAGCCTTTGCGCCGCACGGTTTCGAGCGCCGCGCGGGAGGCTGACCGGGCCCGGGCGGCAAGAATAACTCGCTGGGCAATGGTGTCTGCTTGGGAGCGATTATGCAGAAGAAAATTCTCCAGGGCAGTCCGGATGAGGCTGTCAATCTGAGCGGTTGTTTCCGGGTTGCCCAACTTCTCTTTGGTCTGGCCTTGGAACTGGGGTTCTTTGAGGTAGAGACTCAGAATGGCCACAAGCCCTTCACGCGTGTCTTCGGCTGTTAGGGGTAAGCCTTTGGGGGCGAGGTTATTGACGTTGATATAGTTGCGGACCGCTTTGACAATACCGGTCTTTAAGCCGGTTTCATGCGTGCCGCCGTGTGGGGTTGGGATACCGTTCACAAATGAGTGAATGCGCTCTTCGGGTGACTCGGTCCAGGTTAGGACGCATTCCAGCGGGGGATCCTTTTCGCGTTCCAGACGGAAGACTTCCGAGATAATGGCTTTTTTTTCGCCGTCCTGTATCAGTTTCTCAAGATAGGCGTTGAGCCCGTCCTTGTAGGAATACTGCTGCGTTTCGCGGCTGACTGCATTGCGAAAGACGAGCGTCAGGCCCTTATGCAGATAGGCTTTGGCCTCAAGCCGCTCGGCAATGCGTTGCGGGCTAAAGTCAATCGAAGGGAAGATGTCCGGATCCGGATGAAAGGTGAGCGTTGTCCCGTGTCCGCGCGCTTCCCCGATCTGTTTGAGTTTTGTTGTGGCCTTGCCCCGCACAAACCGCTGTTCCCACTCCACCCCGTCTCGTCTGATACTCGCCATCAGACGGTCGGCCAGCGCGTTGACCACCGATGCCCCTACACCGTGCAGCCCGCCGGAATGGGAGTAGTTCTGGTCGCCGAATTTTCCACCTGCATGCAATGTGGTGAGGATCAATTCGAGAGCCGGTTTTTTGAACTTGGGATGCATATCAATGGGAATGCCGCGCCCGTTGTCCGCAACGCTTACGGTTGAGCCGTCTTGATGCAGGGTGACTTCAATCCGGCTGGCATGGCCGTTCATGGCCTCATCCACCGCATTGTCGAGCAGTTCCCAGATGAGATGATGCAGGCCGGTAACATCGACCCCACCAATATACATGCCGGGACGTTTGCGGACCGGATCGAGGCCCTCAAGAACAGTAATATCTTTCGCCGTGTAGGCCTTATTGGAATTGTTGCGCGCTGCCATATTACGCTTCCCTCTCCGCCGCTCCAGTGTACATGCCGGCTAATACTGACCGCTTGACGACACGTTGCCCTTTGCCCGCACGGCGCCCGAGTGGCAGATCTCGTAGCGGGATTTTGCGGTCCTTGCCGTCCGTATTTACGACCGTTACTCCGGCTCCCGGCGCGGTTGTCACCGCTCCAATCAGGCGGTCGTCCGTATCCAAACGCATGAGGATGACCCCGCGTCCTGGGCCGGACAGCTCGGCGATATCTTCTGTCGGAAATGCGAGCATTTTTCCAGCAGCGGTGGCGCATACGGTGCGTCCGCTGGTGATCGGCTGGATGGTAATGATCTCATCGTCGGCTGACAAACGCGCGATCTTGCGACCGCTGCGCGTGGTTTCTTCGATGTTAGGGCGAAAGCGAAAACCCATGCCTTTCGCGGTCGCAAGCAGGAAAGGTGGGCTGGACGTTCCGTTGCCGTTCAACGTTTCGTTGCCGTTCGCCTGATCCCGAGCAGAGAAGAGATTGCCCTGGTCGCGTCTCGGCTCGGCTATGCCGTTTGGCCGTTCATTTTTGATCGCCGGCTGATCTTGTATTAAGCGTGTGGTGATAATCTGCTCGCCGTCTTGAAAATTAAAGAGGGTTTGAATAGGCGCACCATAGCCGGCTGTGGCAGGAACGTCATTGATGCGCATGACGTATAACACGCCCTGGCTGGTGAAGATGGCGATACGGTCGCGCGTCGTACCGGTGAGCACGGCCTTGATGGCATCCCCTTCGCGTAGGCGGGTGCTGCTCGGGTCCTTGAGTTCGCGGACGCGTTTGATCCAGCCGTCGCGGCTCAATACCACCGTCGCCTCTTCCTGCATGATATAGGCTTCGGGATCGTAGTTCAACTGTTCGCCCGAACGCAGCGCCGTACGGCGTCGATCGCCATATTTTTTCCCAATCTCCTGTAGCTCATCCCGTATGACAGCCCAGCGTTTTTCCTTGCTGCCGAGCAAGCCTTGCAGCGCTGTGGTTCGTTTTTCTTTTTCCTGGCGCTCGTGTTGAATCTTGTCGACTTCCAGCCGGGCGAGTTGGTATAAGCGAATGTCGAGAATGGCATCCGCCTGGACCGCATCGAGGCGAAACCCCTGCATGAGCTTTTCGCGTGCATCTTTACGCGAGGCTGCAGCGCGGATGAGGCGAATGACTGTGTCGAGTTGGTCAACAATGAGGGCGAGCCCAGCGAGGATGTGCAGGCGCGTTTCAAGCTCGTGTAACTCATGTTCGAATCGTTTGGTGGTAACCGTAAAGCGAAAGTCTAAGAAATAGCGGCACAGGTCGACGAGGGTGGCACGCAGCGGCTGGCCCACTTCCGGATTGCCGGTCGGAATGAGGCAGGTCAGATTGACCGAAAACGTGGTCTGGAGTGGTGTATGGCGATACAGATAGGCCATGGCCAGCTCATCCGAGGTGTCGCCTTTGAGTTCAAGCACGATGCGGACGTCGTCGGTCGATTCATCGCGCACATCGACAACTCGCGGGATTTTTCGATTAATGACAAACTCGGCGATTTTCTCAACCAGTTGGGCTTTATTGACGGTGTAGGGCAGCGAGGTAATAACCAGCTGGCGTTTGCCACGGGGGAGGCTCTCGACCTTCCACTCCCCGCGTAGTTTGACCGAGCCCTGGCCTTTTTCGTATATCTCTCGCAGCTCGCGTTTACTGGTTAAGATTTCTCCACCAGTCGGAAAGTCCGGGCCTTTGATGTATTTCAGCAATCCGGCTGTGGTGATGTCGGGCTCATCGATCATCGCCAACAGCGCCTTTATGACCTCAGTAAAATTATGGGGTGGAATGCTGGTCGCCATGCCCACGGCAATGCCGCTGGCGCCGTTTAAGAGCAGTTGGGGCAGGGCGGCAGGAAGCACGACCGGCTCATCAATAGTGGCATCATAGTTCGGACGATAGGGTATGGTCTGGCCACGTAAGTTACGGAAAAATTCTTCGGATAACGGCGCGAGCTTAGCCTCGGTGTAGCGCATGGCGGCCGCGTTGTCGCCGTCGAGTGAGCCAAAATTGCCTTCGCCGTGCACCAGCGGGTAACGCAAAGAAAACGGTTGCGCCATGCGCACCATGGCTTGGTAGGCAGCCTGGTCGCCGTGCGGATGGTATTTCCCGAGGACTTCGCCCACAATCGCAGCAGATTTACGTGGGCGGGCATCTCCACCGAGTCTCAGGTTTTGATGCATGGCATACAACAGCCGTCTCTGGACGGGCTTGAGGCCATCTCTGATGTCGGGCAATGCCCGTGAGGTAATGACGCTGAGGGCGTAATTGAGGTAGCGTGCTTCCGCTTCCGTGCCCAGGTCCGTGCTCAGAATCCGCTCCGCCACCGCCGATTTTTTCATTCATCCACCTCCACAGACCGGATTATAGGCGAAATAAAAGCGAAAGCCAACGACAGTGGGAAGAAAGACATTTTCTCAAAACTGACGTGCTTTACGTAGGCCTAGCCTCGTAACGGTCCAAAGAATTCCTGTGCCTGCTGGATCACAAAATCGGGCTTTTCCTCGGCAATGAAATGCCCGCATTGTTCAACTTCGCCGCCTTCGACATTGTCTGCGACCTCCTGCCAGACCGGGACGATATTGCTGAGAAACGTCTGGCCGCCCCAGGCCAGGACGGGCATTTTGAGCTTTTCCGTGCACGAGCTCAGATTCTCAAAGTCTTCGTTTAAGCCTGTCTTGTAGTACTGGAAGCCTGCTCGCAACGCACCTGGCGCGGAATATACGCGAACATATTCGGCCACATCTTCATCGGTGAAAACGTGCGGGCTGTAATTGTATACGGTCGAATTATAAAAATGCCGCAAATACATCTCGACGTTCGGGCTGACAAGTTTTTCGGCCAGATCGGGCATGCCAGCATGAAAGAAGACGTGCCAAAAACGCTGCGCAACCTCGATGTCCATCTTCTCACCTTTGCGGCCCAAACCCGGAATCATATCGAGTATCATCAACCGCTCGACCATTTCCGGATGATCGTAGGCAAAGTAGTAAGCGACGGCTCTGCCCCAGTCGTGCCCGGTCAGCCCGATCTTCTCATAGCCCAGAGATTTGACCAGCTCATACACATCTGAGGCCAGGGTGCGTTTGTCATAGCCGGTCAGTGGACGCTCCGAATCTCCCAGACCCCGGAGGTCCGGGGTAATGACGGTGAACTGCTCTGCGAGGGGACCTATGACTTTCCGCCATTCGTAGCAGCTCTGTGGCCAGCCATGCAGCAGGACGAGTGGATAGCCGGAGCCGGCAATAATATAATGCATCCGAAATCCATGCACTGTCGTCACATGATGGGCTTGATGCGTTCCAGAGTCAGACATGACTACGCTCCTTTTCTTCAGTTTTCTGGTTGGGTTGTATCGGAAGCGGATATCAGACAGCAAGAGCGGCGGGACTTCTGTTGCCTGGCGGCTGTATGATAAACTGGCTAATAATGCAGACCTCAGTTTTTCTTCGAGCGTGTCGTGGCGAACCGACTCCCTACACCCCCGTATGGTTGATGCGTCAAGCCGGACGCTACATGCCGGAGTACCGCGCCCTGCGCGACCGCGTACCGTTTTTGACGCTGTGTAAAACGCCGGATTTGGCTGCCCAGGTAACCATTGAGGCGGTTGAACGCCTCGGTGTTGATGCCGCCATTCTGTTTTCCGACATCTTGCTCATCGTTGAGCCCATGGGCGTGGGGTTGGAATTCACCAAAGTTGACGGACCGGTGATCCATCGCCCGGTGCGTTCAGGACAAGACATCGACCGGTTAGTTGAGCGTCCGCCCGAAGAGACGGTAGCCTTTGTTTTTGAGGCAGTGTCTCAAATTCGCAATGGATTGCCTGATCATATCCCGTTGATAGGCTTTTCCGGGGCACCGTTCACGATAGCGTCGTATCTGATCGAAGGCGGCGCCTCGCGCCACTATCTCGAAACCAAACGCTTGATGTATCAAGACCCCGGAGCGTGGCGCGCCCTCATGTCTCACTTAGTGCGCGTTATTACGGCCTATGTGAACGGCCAAATTGCGGCAGGAGCACAGGTGATCCAGCTCTTTGATTCGTGGGTCGGCTGTGTGTCGCCGAGTGACTACAGAACGTTTCTCCTGCCCCATATGCAGGAGCTGATCCAAGGTATTACCTCAGGTGTGCCGGTCATTCACTTCGGGACTGGTACGGCCGGACTGCTCGAACTGCTCGCAGAGGCGGGCGGGGACGTGATCGGTGTGGATTGGCGGGTGGATCTCGACACCGCGTGGCAACGCATAGGGTTTGAGCGGGCCGTGCAAGGCAATCTGGATCCCCTGGTGCTCTTTGCCCCTCGGAACGAATTACGCGTACAGATTGAACGCGTACTCAAAGAGGCGCAGCAACGACCTGGGCATATCTTTAATATTGGGCATGGAATTTTGCCCCAGACGTCGGTCGATAATGTCATTGCCCTGGTCGATATGGTGCATGAGCTGTCGGAGCGGGGAGTCTAGCGTCCGACGTCTAGAGTGGGCGGGGATGTAGTATGAAATGCGACGCGGTACTCCTGATCGCGTTTGGCGGGCCGGAGAAAATGGAAGACGTTCGGCCCTTTCTCGCCAACGTTGTACACGGGCGCCCGGTCCCGCCCGCACGGCTTGAAGAGGTGGTGCGACACTACGAGTATTTCGGCGGACGATCTCCGCTCAATGCGATTACCTTTCGACAGGCTGAGGCACTCCGGAATCTCTTACAGAAAGAAGGTCCCCAATTGCCGGTCTATGTTGGCATGCGCAACTGGCATCCCTATCTTGCCGAGACGCTTGAACACATGGCAGCAGACGGCATCACCAACGCTATTGGTTGTATTCTTTCTGCCCAGCAGAGCGAAGCGGGCTGGGAACGCTATAAAACCAATGTGGCAGACGCTCGGCAGCAAGTCGGCGCGACTGCCCCAGCCGTAACGTTCACGGCCGGTTGGTATCAGCACGCATTATTTATCCGTGCGGTTGCAGACCTGACAACGAAGGCGTTGGCCGAAGTCCCGGCAGAGCGCCGTACTGCTACACCGCTCGTATTTACAGCTCACAGCATCCCGACCGCCATGCCCGGCACTCAGATGTATATCAGTCAGATCGAAACAGGCGTTCGGCTTGTGGCACAACGCATCGGGCATGCGCGCTGGACTATCGCGTATCAGAGTCGGAGCGGTCCGCCTCAGGTCCCTTGGCTGGAACCTGATATTGGAGAGGTTCTGAAGGAACTTGCATCGAACGGAGCCTCACATGTGGTAGTCGTACCCATAGGCTTTGTGTGTGATCACGTTGAGGTGTTATACGATCTGGACACACAAGCGCAGCGCAGCGCACAACAGAACGGGCTCACTATGGTCCGCGCTCAGACGGTGAACGACCATCCGACCTTTATTCAAATGCTGGCCGACGTGGTGCTAAAAACTATGAATGACGGGTCTGAGTCTGCCCGATCGTAGGTCGGGTGAGCGCAGCGTAACCCGACAAGAAACTCTGCTATTGTGAGCCTTCCTTCCTTACGCGTTGATAGTCCCCCGCACATTGTCATCGTCGGTGGCGGAATTGCCGGCCTTGCTGCCGCGCATCGCTTGGTCGAGTTGAGCCGTGAGCGAGAGCGTCCGCTTCGCTTCACGCTGCTTGAAGCTGGCCGGCGGCTTGGTGGGGTGATTGAAACGGAGCGCCAAGAAGATTTCCTGCTTGAGCTGGGGCCGGACTCGTTTATCTCGGAAAAACCCTGGGCGTTGGCCCTGTGCCGTCGGCTTGGGCTCGAATCTGAACTGATTGGAACCAACGATGAGAACCGAGCGACGTTTGTGGTGCACAAAGGAAAGCTTGAACTCTTACCCCAAGGTTTTATGCTGCTGGCGCCAACCCAGTTCGGTTCATTGATCCGGTCCCGCATTTTTTCCTGGCCCGGCAAACTGCGTATGGCGCTTGATTTGGTCCTTCCTCGGGCTCAGGCGCAAGAAGATGAGAGCCTGGGTTCCTTTGTCCGCCGTCGTCTCGGGCAGGAAGCGCTGGAGCGCATAGCCCAACCTCTGATCGGTGGAATTTATACGGCTGATCCCGATCAACTCAGCCTTGCCGCGACCATGCCGCGTTTCCTGCAAATGGAACGTGACTACCGGAGTGTGATTTATGGTCTGTGGCGAGCGGCCCGGCGGAATCCTCAGACTACACAAGGGACGAGTGGCGCACGCTGGAGCCTATTTGTGACTCTCCAAGAGGGCATGCAACGTTTGGTCGCCGCCCTGACCGAGAGACTTTCGCTTGGGGCAATCTGTTACAACTGTGCTGTTGCGACGGTGCAGTATCAACCGGAACAAGAGGGGGCAGGGCATGCTCCCTGGCAAGTGGGGTGCGAGGACGGCTCGACTATCCAGGCCGATGGCCTGGTGCTTGCCACGCCTGCGTTCGCCACTGAGCGTATAGTTCGTGATCTGGACCAAACCCTGAGGCGGCAATTATCGAGTATTGCGTATAGCTCCGCAGCAACCGTCAATCTCGCCTACCGGCGTGACCAGGTTCCGCATCCGCTCAACGGTTTCGGCTTTGTCGTGCCTTATATAGAGAACCGTTCGATTATCGCCGGTACGTTTTCTAGTGTGAAGTATTCCGGACGTGCACCGAGCGAGCATGTATTATTCCGGGCCTTTGTTGGTGGCGCGCTGCAAGCCGAGCTGTTTGAGCGTGACGATAGCGACATCACGTTTATGGTCCGGAGCGAGTTGCGACAGTTACTTGGAATCCAAGCCGCTCCGTTGTTTACGCGTATTGCGCGCTATCCGCAGTCGATGCCGCAATATCGAGTTGGGCATCTTCAACTCGTCGATGAGATTGAAAAACAGGCCGCGCAGTATCCGGGGCTCGCGCTGGCGGGTAACGCCTATCGAGGCGTTGGTCTTGCCGATTGTGTGCGTAGCGGAGAAGCGGCGGCTGACGCTGTGTTCTCTGGGTATTTCTCAAAGTCGCTCGTCGGTGTTCGATGAGGGATCGAATCACCGGAAAGCCCGTCCTCTCTACGCTGCTATCCGTTCCTTGGGCTCAGGCACTTCCACGCAGGCAAATACCAACTCTTGAAATTCAGGATTCTCTAGGTGGTGTTCAACGGGTTGCCGTTCAGGTATGGCTTGCCCCGCTTCCCGATAGGATTCCAGATTGATCTGGATTGCCGCACAGGCCGCTTGTTTTGCCGCCTCAACCGTTTTTCCGTAAGTTACGACCGCTAAATCGGGTACTTGCACGGCAAACCCGGCTTGTGTTTGTTCCAGCATGATGAGAAAGCGCATCACTTAACCTCATGATCTTCGAGATTTTGCCAGTTTGCTAGGAGTATGTACCGGCTCGAGTGTTCGATGCACCTTTGCAATTGATGCGAGACATAGCCCTGCCTGCTTGAAAATGATTGCCTGCGCTTTAGCAAACGTCGCTTCAAATTCTTTTTCCTGGCCAGGTTTTACATTGAGGATTGCAACTTCCAGTATCACAGACTTCTCCTCTGACTGATCATGAATCGGGCGCTGTCGCTGACTCGGATTCTAGGGGGGAGGCGTACGGCTCGTGGGCCTGATGTGTCCACGAGGAGGCCAACCCACCAATCGCGCAGCCCGTACTTCTGACGGAGGAGGGACCGGATCCTCTTGTGGCCGGAAGGGCCGGCAATTAGATGGGCAGCGTACCGACCGGATCGCCGCACGGCGGAGAATGAGACCGTGGGATCTTGCTGAATATCCTGGAACCAGTGATTGTCTGGCGTGCCGGCCTCGAGCCAAAGCTCGCCATCCGGCTCTGCAAACCACACGTGGGTGGACCGAAGCGTGCCGTCCGGGGTATGTGTCTCGATCACAGCGACGCCACTCGCTTCAAGCGCCCACCAAGTGACGAGTCCGAATACAGCGAGTGCTGAGGCCAAGGTAATGATTGCGACCTTCAACAATCTGCACCACCTATGCAGCCTTTCATCGCGATCTGAGGCGGACTCAGCGCTGCCACTGCGGCCAGGGACATGGCTATCGGGGGCATAATAGAGCCTCCTACTTCTGGGGCTATGATCGTGGTTGTCTGCCGCGCTCGTCCATATCGGTCGTATGGACGCCGGTATGGCTAAGAAACTAAACCGAAAAGCGCGTTATCCATACACAAACGCCACGCGAGCGCTGCCGCGCCTGCCAAAAGAAACTGGCCGTCTACAAGAATTTCCCCTGCCGCACCTTTCGGTAAGAGACGTTGATGATATAGCCAACTGACCCCGCCGATATACGGAACGACGACAGAGAGAAACACGGCGAGCGGCAATCCCTGCCAGGGATAGGATAAGCCGAATAGCAGCAGGCACAGGACGGCCATCGTACTCACTAAGACCGCCTTGGTTCGGCGTTTGCCGACCACACGAAATATAGTTTCCATCCCCATAATTTTGTCGCCCTGCACATCGCGGACGCCGAGCAGGGCTGAGCGCAAAAAGACAAAGAGGAAGACAAAGCCAATAACGCCGCCGGCTCGAAGTCCCGAGGCGGAGTCGATGGTGAGGAGCGGAACGATGGCAATCGCCATGCTCCAGCCGATGGCTGCGGAGAAATCTTTCGCCGCCGGCAAGTCTTTGATCCTACGTACGCCCATAATATGGCGCGCCCAGGACATGGGGATCAGTTTAATATCATACAGGACGCCGAGCAGGCCGCAGGTGGCAAGCGCGAAAACTTGGCCACTGCCCAAGGTCAACGCAATGCCTAAAGCAATGACGATTGCGCTAATGCCCAGCCCGAGTGTGATGCGTTGAAAGCGTTTAAACGCGCGCGGTGAAAAAGTCCCCCAGCCACTGTAGTGGGAGCGCTCTTGGTAACGGTTGAGGGCTTGCATCGCCATAATGAACAGGCCTGCGGTGCTGAGTATGGGCACCAATGCTGACCAAGAGAGCTGGGGGGCGAGCAGCAAACTGGCCGCAAGCGCAAGGGATGCTGCGCCCAGGCCCACATACACATTGCTGGCAACCAGGAGTTCGAGCAGACGCTTGAGGCCGGTGTTGACCCGGCTCGTCGTCTCTTGATTGAACGACTCGATTTTGTCAACAACGCGATTAATCATCCACTCCGGCGTTGACGCACCAGCCGTGACCCCCACGGCCTGACAATTGCTGAAGTCGTTTTCAGTCAGCTCTGTATCGGTTTCTATATGCAGAACAGGAGCGCCTTCCTGGGCGGCCAAATCTGCTAGGCGGCAGGTGTTGGCGCTATGGTGACCGCCGACGACAACCATCAGGTCTACCCGCCGGGCAAGATCTATAGTTTCGCTCTGGTGATCCCGTGTAGGCTCACATACCGTATTGGCTGCCCGGATCACTTGGGCTTTTTTCGTAATAACGTCAACCGTGCGCGCAAACGTATCGTCGTTTTGTGTGGTTTGTGACACCACACACACACGGTCAAAATTCGGTAGG
Organism: Binatia bacterium; assembly: GCA_963666315.2. Taxonomy (GTDB): domain Bacteria; phylum Desulfobacterota; class Binatia; order Bin18; family Bin18; genus Bin18. The sequence continues at coordinate 1,499 of CAXXHG010000009.1, read as the reverse complement.
ACTTCGGCTTCGTGTTCGTCGGCAACGACATAACACCGATTCGACGTATAGCCTTTGAGGCCGGCTACTTCGGCATGATGGTCATCCCCCACAATGACGATATCGTAGTCATCGTTACTGTATTTGGTGATGATTTTTTGCACCTTGCGGACCAGCGGGCAGGTGGCATCGAAGACCTCGGCGCCTGTCGCCTCCAGCTGCTCAAATATTTCCGGTCGCACCCCGTGGGCACGCACCAAAACCGTTCCACCTTGCACATCTGCAACTGCTGAGACCGCGTGAATGTTCTGCTCCGTCAACTCTTCGAGAACCTGGGCATTATGGATGAGCGGGCCGAAGGTTTGGACCGGCCCTTCAATTTTTTTAGACAGGTCGACGGCTTGATCCAACGCGCGACGTACCCCCCAGCAAAAACCTGCTGTTTCGGCAACGAGAATTTTCATGCTAAGAGCCCCTTAGGCTAAATGTTTTCCCATGGTAAAGATTGTACACAACCAGGCTGGCCTAGTATATCCACTCCCCGTATGGGGAAGGAAGCTCATGACAAATATTTGCATCGTGTCAGGGTAGGGTATAAAAAGCCAGCAGAGAGGGCTGCACTAAAAGCACAAGGAGGATAACTATGCTGCATTTGCTCTATTTTATCACCAGAAAGCCGTCGCTAAGCGATGAAGCGTTTCACCGCTACTGGAAGGAAACGCATGGGCCGATCGCCCAACGTATTACCCAGACCTGGCGCTATGGACAGAGTCACCGCATTCCTTTTGAGGGAACGAATTCTCCGTATGATGGGGCAGCGGAGGCATGGATTGAAAATGAGGCAGCCATGGATGCCCTGCGCCAGAGTCCTGAGTATATGAACGGCGCGCTTGTGGATGAACCGAATTTTATCGATATGAACCGGGTGGAATGGTTGGTGACCCAAGACCATGTGATCAAAGATGGCCCTCAGACGCCACAGCAAGTGAAAGGTATTTTTCAGTTAAAACGGAAGCCTGGCTGGAGTTTAGAGGACTACCGTAAATACTGGATCGACGTGCACGGCCCCATAGTGTGCGAACTACCCGGCCTACAGCGCTATGTGCAGTGCCATACTATCGACGCTGCCTACAGCTATGCTGAGCCCAAATGGGACGGCGTGGCCCAGCTCTGGGTCGAAGACCTAGCGGCATGGGACAAGATGGTGAATTCGAAAGAATTTATGGAAGGCTCATGGGCTGATGGCGCGAAGTTTTTGGACCAAAGTGTGATTACTAATTTTATGGCCCAGGAGCATCAGGTGAAGTGGCCGGCGTGATTTTAAGACGAGAATCTCTCAAAATAATTCGTGATCACCTGGGGGATCTTTTGATAATGCGTATCGGTCGTCACAACGCGTAGTCCGTGCTGCATAGCACTTGCTGCGATCCACATATCGGTCGTAGGGATAGGTGTTCCAGCATTCCAGAGGGAACTGAGAATCACCGCGTATCGTTCTGCCGTTTCTACATCGATATCAA
>CAXXHG010000008.1:0-206968 GCA_963666315.2 Binatia bacterium | reverse complement strand
TGCCATGAGTACAACGGTGCATGCCGGCGAACAGGAGAAGCCGGCAAGCGCGATCCCTGGCCGCGTGGTCGAGTTGCCCGCAGACGCGACCCATCTCGTCTTTAGCATATTCGGCATCCAATCGCGGCAGTCCGATACAAATGGCGTGTTTATTGACACGCTGCATGCCCATTTTCGTCGTAGCTATGGCCCGATCTCCATTGAACGCGCCCAGTATATTGATCCGCAGGGCTATAGCTGCGATTTGCTCTTGGCATATTGGCTGGATCGTGAGGTCTATCGTACCTGGTCCTCACAACCCGAGGTTGCTGCCTGGTGGGCTGAACTCCCGTGTGATCCGGCCAGTGAGGTTGGCTACTGGCGCGAGGTGCTGAGTACACCAAAGGATCGATTCCAGTTCGGCGGTGGCGGCAAGCAACGCGCGGCCTCGGCGCAGTTCTTACCCTTGGTGCCGAGCCGTCAATTTGGCCATTGGGGCGGCTATCGTGACCGGTTAGCCGCATCGGCGTATGACACCTTCGACAGTCCTTATTCCGCTCTACCTGCGCTCAGACTCCAGGCGACCAAAGGCAAACCGACTCAGAGTTGAAGCGCCTGAGAACGTCTGTTTCCTGCGCGAAGGACAAGGCTGGAGTGCGTGTGGAGAAGAAGAGCGCACGATCTTGGCTGAATAAATCGATTGTGTCGCAGATCGATGGATCGCCTTCTTGCGCGACAACCCGACCCAGACCGGGTGTTTTAGCCTGCGCGACTGTCGCGAGCAAGACGCGGAGTCAGGTGCTATACGCGAAAAACGCTCACGGTTCGCCTTCCTGTTGTCGCTCGGGCATATCGAGCGCGCGGCGCGCACGCAGCCGACCCATTTGGCGGTCCACGATACGATCATCCGTATGTATAAGGAAGCGACCTTTACGCCGAAGCTGCATCTCCGGGTCGAAATGCACGTCTTGCCCGCAGGAGCCGTGGAGACTGAATATATCAACTGTCATCCACACACGGGCTTTCTACCCTATTTTGATGGTCACACCGTCAGAAGTTCTTGAGCCGTTGGGTCGTTTCCGGATCGAGAAAACTCGCGATTGTTGCCTCAGTCTCGAGCCGCAGCGCAGTCGTAAGGTCACTCGCCGCACCCCGGTTGAGCACGCGCTTCATGGCGCGGACCGCAAGCGGCGGCAGGCCGCTCAACTTTTCCGCCACTGCGAGCGCCTGTGCGAGTAGGCGCTCGTCGCCGACCACGCGCCACGCCACACCCATTTCCAGGAGGGCGCGCGCCTCATACTGCTCACCCAGAAACAACATTTCACGGGCCTTGTTCAGACCCACAAGCGCCGGCAGTAGCGACGAGACCGCCCCCGTCACAAAAGCGTTAAGCGACACCTCGGGAAAAAATCCCTTGGCGCTCTCCGCCCAGATGGGAAAATCACAATTGATCGCCCACTCGAACCCGCCCCCGACTGCCCAGCCGTTGATGGCGCCCACCACCGGCTTACTGCCAAATACGATCGCCTGGGTTACGCGCTGCACCGCATCTACGGCGTCCCGAGCCTGGGCTTCGTTTGTCGGCTGGACATGCTCCTTGCGGTCGTCGCCCGCGCAAAAGGCCCGGCCTGCGCCGGTGAAAATAATCGCCCGGGTCTCCTGATCGGCATTCGCCTCGTCGAATGCGCGAGCAACATCGTCGAGCAGATTCCGGTTCATGGCGTTGAGGCTCTCCGGCCGGTTGAGCGTTATGGTGCGGACGCCATTGCCGCTCGCAGTGCTCAGAACGGTTTGGTATTGAAAAGGGCTCATGGGACTGTCCTCCCCATGCGTTTCGTTCTTCTCTTTTTATCTTTTTCTCTTTTTATCTCTTTTCCTGGACGCTACAGAGACGAAGGCTGCCAACCGCAAAGATTGATATCCAGATACCCGGCAACCGCTAAGGCGACATCCTCACGCCACGGGCGAGCGACGATCTGGACGCCGATCGGTAGGCCCTCGGATGAAGTCCCACAGCGCACAACAGCCCCCGGCCAACCGGTCAGATTATAGGCTAAGGTGTAAGAAAAGTCGGAGCCGGCGGAGTCAGCATGGCGCGTTGCCGGTGTCGCGCTCACGGGACACAGCACGGCATCATACTGCTCCATAAACGCCAGCATCTCACTGCGGTAGATGTTCCACTGACTGAGTGCCTGGGTGTACTCCGTCAGCGACAGCGTCTGCGCCGTTTGCGTCCAGTCCAAGGCTGGTGACATAGATTCCGTACCAGCCGCTTGGACGAGCTTGCGGACCCCTGCCCCGCCATCGGCAAGAAAGAGTCGGCGAAACAGCCGGTCCGCTTCGCTCACGCCCTTCGCCCTGGCTTCCGTGACTGAAACTCCGTGGTCAGATAGGACGCTGACCGCAGTGCGGACCGTATTGGCCGTGTCCGGGCTCGGGGATGTAATCCCGTTGTCGGTATAGAATGCCACGCGCAGCCCGCTCACACTGACTTCTTGGGGATGCCCCAGCGGAGCCGGCACGATAGCCGGATCGTGCCCATCCGGGCCGGCAATAATGGCCAACGTTACAATCAGGTCTTCGACATGCCGGGCCATCGGGCCTATCTGGGTCAAGGCATCCAGGGCGCCAATATCAAATGAAATAGCATGACCCGTGCGCGGCACCCGGCCCGAGGTGGGCTTGATGCCGGCAATACCGCAGTAGTGGGCCGGCATGCGTATGCTACCGCCGGTGTCGCTGCCCAGATCGAGCGCCGAGCCACCAGCCGCAATCATCGCCCCTGCCCCGCCACTACTCCCGGCGGGCGACCGCGTCACATCATACGGATTGTTCGTCCTGCCATAGACGGCATTGTCGGTGATCCCAGCCAGGGTAAACTCGGGCGTGTTCGTTTTGCCCAGCACGATAGCCCCCGCTGCACGCAGGCGCGCTACCACCGTTGCATCCTGCTTTGGGACAAATGCAGACCGTCCCTTGGTGCCCCAGGTACTGACCATGCCAGCCGTGTCTAACGAGTCCTTAATGGTTATGGGCACACCGTGCAGCGGCCCTCTGACTTCGCCGCGATTCACGGCGTCGTCGGCCTCGCGGGCCCGTTTTCTGGCCGCCTCAGCGTTGAGCTGCACGACGGCGTTGAGCGTTGGGTTGACCGCTTCAATGCGAGCCAGATAGGTATCAACCACTTCTACTGCAGAGACGAGCTTCGTCCGAATAGCTCCAGCTAACATGGTTGCCGATAAAGAGGTCAATTCCATGACGATCTTCCTTTCCATTCTTCGCGCTCCAGCCACTCGCTCGTTTGATCGACACTGTCGGAGAATTTCATAGACCCGGCTCCCGTCCTAGACCAACTGCGACGATAAGAGCAGGAAATGAATCGGAAGACAACTCAACGCGGAGGGAAACGGCGTACTCAGTAGATAGTCTCTTTTTCCGCATCGTGTAGATATTTCGTACGCAACGTCGTTTCTCGATAGGGGGTCTCAATGCAATCCATCGCCGCTCTCCGTCTCTTTGCCATCGTAGTCGTTGTCGCTTGGTGTGGACGCAGCGCAGAAGCGGCGGAAGCGACGCTCCACGTCTCGGTCACCATCCTGGCTACTAACGTGGGCGATGTTCACGTCCACAGCACCTCAAGACTCGCGACGACACAAGGCGAATGGAGCTTCTCCGCGTGGGTGGAGGTGGGCGGCCGGGCCTTCTTGTTCGATACGGGCTGGTCTCCCCGCAATGTGTTGGACAATGCGGAAGTGCTCGGCATAGACCTCTCTGTGGCTGAGGACTTAATCCTCAGCCACCACCATCCCGATCACGTCGGCGGGCTGGAAACCCTCCGGACAGAGCTGTCGAAGCGCAACCCGAAGGCACTGTCCCGGATTCACGTGGCACAGGGGATCTTCGCTTCACGCCCCGGCCCAGAGGGGAGCGAGCGGAACCCGATGCGAGCCATGCGAGAGCGCCTTGAGGCCGCCGGAGTCACGTTCATCGTCTACTCCCACCCGACCGAGGTCATGTCGCAGGTGTGGGTTACCGGTCCGGTGCCCAGGCCCCACAACGAACGCAATTATCCCCAAGGCCCCAAGTGGGTCATAAAACAAAACGGACAGATTGTGCCCGACATCATTCCGGAAAGTCAGTCGCTCGTGCTGGTAACACCAGACGGCCCGATCATTATCTCAGGCTGTGGCCACGCCGGTCTGATTAATACCTTAGAGTACGTCAAGACGAAGGTTTCCGATCAAGCACCCCGGGCAGCCATTGGCGGCTTCCACCTCTACGCGGCGTCGGAGGAGGTCCTACGATGGACGAGCGAGGCCATAGCAAAGCGGCAACTCAGCTATTTTCTTGGCTCGCACTGCACCGGCTTGGAGTGCGTCTACCGGATTCGGGAGTATGCCGGGATGGACCGCGCCCACGCACGGATCGGCGCGATTGGCACCCGCTACACCTCCGGGCAGGGCATTATACCGGGGAACATCAACCGCTGAGCTGTACTTTTGCCAGGAGGGCTGATGAGTGATACAAGACGGGCGACCTCAGCAACGCCGGAGGCATGCCTGCGCGGTTTGCGCATACAAGTTGCTCCTGCGAAAATGGTCTTTTCCCTAACACTGCTGGTCGAAAGGAAGCACACATGCAAACTGGATTTATCGCAGTTGGTATAGGTCTGATGGCGGAAGCAGAGGCGATAAGCCTCACCGCCCAACTGGTCGAACAGACGGGATTTCATTCCATCTGGGCGCCCGAACATATCGTCCTCCTCGACCAGTACGCGTCCAAATACCCCTATTCGCCAGATGGGAAATTCCCGTCGCCCACGATGCAAGTCGATATCCTCGATCCGTTCGCGACCTTAACCTTCGTGGCAGCCCAGACTAAAACGCTGCGTATCGGCACAGGCATTTGCCTGGTACCTGAGCGCAATCCGCTCACAACGGCAAAGGAAGTTGCGACCCTGGATAAATTGTCTGGCGGACGGTTCGATTTTGGCGTCGGGGTAGGCTGGTTGGAGGAAGAATTCGCTGCGCTGGGGGTACCCTGGGCACGCCGGGGCGCGCGCACGCGGGAATATCTGCAGGTGATGAAAAAGCTATGGACCGAGGAAGAGACCGCCTTTGAGGGGGAGTTCTGCAGCTTTCCCAGCGTCCGGTCGTATCCCAAGCCTATTCAGAAGCCGCACCCGCCCATTATCTTTGGTGGAGAAAGTGAGCCGGCTCTCAAGCGGGCGGGTGAAGTGGGGGATGGCTGGTTTGGGATGAATATCCCGGTGGAAGCAGCAAAACCGAAGATCGATAAGGTGAAGAACTATGCGCGGGCAGTCGGCCGCAATCCCGACGCGCTCCAATTCTCTGTCTGTCCCGGCATGTGTGCCTCCCTCGCACATGATGACCTAAAGCGTCTCCAGGATGCCGGCGTGCATCAGATCATTGTGGGGGCGTTCCCCGCTGACCTCCAGGCAGTGAAAGAGGAGATAGGGAAACTCGCGGAACAGATCGTCGCGCCCGCAGCAAATCTGTAGCGGACCGTTACGCTAAAGCCTCAAGCAACGCTTTGGCGTCCTGTAAATCCGCCGTGTCAAAACCTTCGGTGAACCAGTCGTAGACCGAAAGCAGGATATGGCTGTGAGGACAACTCAACGGGTGGGCGCATCTAGTCCTTGGTATTGTCTATAGGAATCTGCTCCGGCGGGATACAGCACCGCTTTCCGTTCTGCCATACCGCAATGGGGTTACCCGCTTGCTTGTGTCGTTTGAGCGCAGTAAGAACCCCTGCCTCAACGGCCTGATCAATAGGAGTTCCCTGGGCAAAGGCCCGTTCTATGGGGCCGAGGTGGTCTTCAGCCATCATACTCCTCCGTATGCGGTTAGTTTTGGATCATTTCTCCTCTGACCGCAGTGAATCGCTCTCTCCCTCCGCCAAGGCGTCTAAGAGAGTTTTGGCGTCTTTCAGATCCGCTGTGTCAAAGCCTTCCGTAAACCAGTTGTAGATCGGGGCAAGCAAACCACGCGATTCTGCCCCCTTCCCTTGCCCCTGCCACAGCCGAGCCAGGCTCGTGGCGGCGCGAAGTTCCCAGGATTTGGCGTGCTGCTGACGAGCTACATCGAGAGCTTGCTGAAAGCAGGCTTCGACTTCGTTAACCTTAAACTCTGAGTCTTGCCCTTGCAGCATCAGTTCTCCCTTGAGTCGAGATAATTCCGCTTCGGAGTAAAGTTCCCCAGTTGTGTGCACGACATCCAGCGCCTCGGCCAACAAAGCAAGTCCCTCCTCGATCCGTCCTATTTTCCTATACCCTTCGGCCAGCAGAGTTGTAAAATGCGGCCCTGACGACTCTGCTCCCGTGGCCCGCCAGCCGGCTATCCCCTGGCGCATCTGGGCAACGCCCTCCTCTACCTGTCCTTGCTCGACCAGCCCCGTAGGTGAGTCCCCACCGCCAGGTGAAGCGGAAACCGTTGCTCCGTACTGAGCGCAATCCCCGCCTCTGCTTGCTCTTGGGCTGCTTGTCCCTCCCGGCGGTATTGATGAATCCAGGCCGCAAAGACCAGGGCAAGGACTAGACTGTGAGGATGCGGGAACTCTTGAGCCGAAGTGAGCGCCTCCTGGACCCTCTTTAGGGCCTGCTCAGGATAGCCAAGAAACCACAGGGCCTGCGCCGCCATGCTTCGGAGGGCCACGCCAGGGTCGAGCCCGTAAAGAAACGCTTGGCCGTGCTGCTGCTCAGGATCGTAGAGGCTAATCCCCAGTTCCAGGTGCTCGCGAGCCGCAGGAAACTCTCCCTGCCGGAGGAGGGGCTCCCCCAGTGCCCGGTGGGCTGCCGGCAGGAGCGCCAGGTCCGGTGCTCTCTGGGCGAGCATGAACAGCTGCTGCCCGAGCTCGTGCGCCGTCTGGTACTCTGCCCGCAGGATGTACATCTGCCACAGACCGTACAGCGCCGGGGCCAGCTGGGTAGGCTGGCCCACCTGCTCACACAGCTCTCGCGCCCGCGTATAGGCGCGTTCTACTTCTGGATTCGCAAAGCCTTTGGTCGCCGACAACGCCGTGCCGAGGGTGATTTGTAAAGGGAGTTCGTGCTGGCTCCGTTCACACGTGTCCGGCAGCTTCTGGAGCACCTCTATGGCCATGGTCAGATGCCTCAGTGTTTCGCCATACGCGGACCGTTGAAAAGCCTGTTGCCCCGCGAAGCCCTGATACTCCACCGCCTTTTCGGTATTCTCACTGCGACTGTAGTGATGGGCTAACTCGCTGTAGTGGTCGTCAAGGTTCTCTGTATAGAGCCCCTCAATCGCTTGCGCCGTGCGTTCATGCAAGGCTTTACGCTGCTCCTGGAGCACTGTCCCGTAGGAAACGTCGATTACCCAAATCACACCCGACGGGATCGCAACCGGCGACAACTTGCATGAACTCGACGTCATTATCCATGCCACCGGCTTTCATAGCGTTACCGGCGAGCTCATGCGTATGGATATTCGCGGACAACACGGTCGATCCTTGCAAGAGCATTGCTCCGACGGGCCACGAACGCACCTCGGCATTCACTTCTCGGGCTTCCCGAACCTGTGGGCCATCATGGGGCCACACAACCCGGCGCTGTTCTGCAATATCACGCGTTGTGTCGAGAATAACGTCGAGTGGATCGTCGACTGCCTGCGCTATATGCGCGAGGACGGTCTCGAAACCATGACAGCAACGACCGAGGCCGAAGAAGCGTGGACCCAGCGCTGCTATGACTCAGCCAAAGGTCTACTGATCAACGACATGCAGGATTCGTGGTTCTTCGGCAGCACTAATCCCAAGAACGTTCGTGGCCGCTTCCTCTTATTTGCCGGCGGCGTGCCGCTCTACCGTGAGATCTTTGCCGACGTTGCGGCTAAGGGATACGAAGGCTTCGACCTCAGCTAAATGGCCCTGGGTCCGATCGCCTACGGGCAGTTACTGTTCGATCCGCAGTCGCGGTCAGACATGGGAATCGTCAAAGCGGCAAACGTGAGCTTTATGCTCTTTCCCAACATCTTGACACAGCTCCCCTCATAGTACCGTCGTTGAGTTCACCCCTGTTTGGTGAAGACGAAGTGCTCGTCCATCTTCTGGCGGGCCTCTTTCATGAAGGTCACATAGCGGTGGAAACCACCGTTGTAGTTGCCGTCCTGCCTGCGGTTAGACTCCCCCTCGAAGTTATAATAGCCGGGTGTACAGTCCCGGTTACGACTGGTCTTACCGCGGTGCTTAATGACTTGTTGCACCCACCACTCCTCGGCCTCAGGAGTCGGGTCTATCGACTGATACCCATTGCTGCGCACATGGTCGATGCACGCCGCGATGTGATCACCCTCAGTATCAAGAATATCCGTCAGATTGAACTGGAAAGAAGACTGGTAGCCGCCCATGATGAACAGATTGGGGTAACCCTGCGTATGGAGACCAAACAGAGTGCGGATGCCGCTGCTGTATTTGTCAGTCAGGTCGAGACCACCTACTCCCTTGATCTGGTTGTAAATACCTGTCTTTTGGACCTCAAAGCCGGTGGCATAGATGAGCAGGTCAAGCTCGTACTCATTGTCCTCAAACACCACTCCCCGCTCGGTGATCTCGGTGATGCCCTTGCCTTGTGTATCGACCAAATGGACGTTGGGCCGGTTAAAGGTCGGCAAGTAGTCATTGTGAAAGCACGGGCGCTTGCACATGAACATATACCAGGGCTTGAGCGCGTCGGCGGTCGCCTGGTCCTTCACCGTCTCGTCTATGCGCTGGTGGATGCGCATCATATAATCGATGTTGGCGTTCTCCTGACGGCGGATGGTTTCCTCGCGTGGCAGCGCGGCGCGTTGGGCCTTCTGCTCCTCAGTCAACTGCGGGTCCATGACTTTCCGCATGCCTGCCCGCCGCTCGGCCTGCCAGCCGGGCTTCAGCTTGCGGGCCCAGTTGGGGTCGGTGGGATTATCGTCTCGAATGTCAATTGAAGACGGGGTGCGCTGGAACACGTACAACGCCTTGGCCGCTGCACCCAGGCCGGGAACGACCTGGACCGCTGTCGCCCCTGTGCCGATAATACCGACGACTTTATCTTCCAGACCTGACAAGTCTTCCTTGGTGTAGTCGTAGTCCCAACGCGAGGTGTGAAAGGAGTGGCCCCGAAGAGACTCCATCCCTTTGATCTTGGTCAGCTTAGGCTTAGACAGAGTCCCGTTGGCACAGATCACGAACTGGGCCTGCATGTGGTCGCCCCGGTCGGTACGGATATGCCACAGCTCTTCTGCTTCATCCCACACCGTAGACGTGACCGTCGTCTGGAAGACGGCTAACTCGTACAGATTATGCTTCCTGGCCATAGCTTGGCAGTGAGCGTAAATCTCCGGACCTCTGGCGAAGCGGTCCTTGGGCACGTAGTCCATCTCATCGAGCAGAGGCAGGTAATCATACGACGGTACGTCACAGGCGACTCCTGGGTAGCGGTTCCAGTACCAGGTGCCGCCGACGTCGGCGCCTCGTTCGACAATACGGATGCTCTCGACGCCATACTTGCGCAGCCGGGCGGAGGTGAGCAGGGCAGCAAACCCGCCGCCGATGAACAGACATTCGACGCTGTCGTTGATCGGTTCGCGAGGCGTAATCTCGCCGCCGTAAGGATCCTCCTCGTATTTCGCCAGCACTCCGGTCAGGTCGGACGTAAACTGCGCCGTCCCTTCCGGTCGGTAGCTCAGCCGTAGGTCACGTTCCTGGACGAACTTTTGTTTGATCGCATCGTAGTACTCTTGCGGATGGGCGGACGGATAGAGCCAGCTCAGGGGATCGATCAGGGGCTTTTCCATTACGTTAGTTCGTTTATCCATTTCGTCTCCTACCTGCCTTATTCATCTTCTACGTACCTTGAGGCACTGCATTCGGCTCTTGGGTAGAGAAGAGGGAGAAGATATTGGAGCCCAAGGTTCCTACTATCTTTCAGCAAATTTTTTGCAAGATACCGGAAGGTAGTCTCAAGTGATAGCTGGCTGCTCCTAGAAGAAGGGCTCACCCGGCTCAAGCCCGAGCAGCATGCGCCCCGCGGACTGATACGTCTTCTGGGACACCACCACATGTTGGTTGAGCGTATGGATATCGCGGAAGTGACGATCCAAGGGATGGCTCGCATACAACGACGAGCCCCCGCCAGCCTTGTACATGAGCGTCACGGCTTGGACACAGGCATGGGTCAGATGAGTCATACACAGCCGGTAGCGTGCACGCTGGCCTGTAGACAGCGTATCGCCCGCACGCAGCGTTTCCCAAAGATCGCCTATGACATCGACCCAATAGCTTCGGGCTGAACCCAACAACGCTTCGGCCTGCGCTACCGCTGACTGGATATGCGCCTCCTCGCACAGCATATTATTGCCGAACATCATCGGTTTGTGGCCGACCAGCCCAACCACCGTGTCAATCGCACTCCGGGCAATGCCCAACGGCACGCCAGGCAGATTGGACAGGAACAACGACGGCAGTGCGTACAACGGGCTCTGACGATGACTGACTGGCTTACCGAGGTTAAACGTCCGCTCCGCTGGGACAAACACGTCGTTGACCTCTACGTCATGACTGCCGGTCCCGCGCAGGCCAGTGGTTGTCCACGTATCGATGATTTCACACGCAGGCGCAGGGATAAAACACACCCGAATCTCCGGAGCGCCCTTTTTGCTCAGCCGGGGAGTCTCCCCATCGAAGACCGCACAGGCGTTGGCGATCCAGGTGCTATGCTGACAGCCGCTGGCAAACTTCCAGCGACCGCTGACCCGGTAGCCGCCTTTGACTGTGAGCGCCCGGCCAGACGGCCTCAGCACCGTCGCCGTTACAGCATTAATATCCGGATACATCTCGCGGGCGACAGTCTGGTTAAGAAACGCGGTAAAATAACCGCCATCCGAACCGATCATAGAGCACCAGCCCACCGAGCCATCCGCCAAAGACAACGCTTCAACAACTCGCATTTGTGTGAGTGGGTCTGCTTCCGGGCCGCCCCACTCATGCGGCATGGTCATCCGAAAGACGCCCGCCTGCTGCATGGCCTGCACAAGGGCGGACGGTAAATGGCGGCCCTGTTCCATTTCGTCGACGGCAGCCCGAATCTGTGGACCTAGGGCAAGCGCGGCTTCCACAATCTGCTCGGCCGCATCCGTGGTGGATCTCGTGCTGGCAGTCATCGGCTACCTCCTCGTCGTACGGTTTCCATTTGATCGTTGTCGTTGCGCGTCCATGCTTCGACAGACTCAGCACGAACGGAGACACGCTACACAATAAGCTGGAACCGCTCACCCTGAACTTGTCGAAGGGCGAGCCGTTATGACACTAGATGGATAGGCATCCAGCAGAAACGATATCATGCGTGTTACCTATTCCTAATTTTACGAAAATGCCTCTAGTAATGCTTTGGCGTCCTGCAAATCCACCGTGTCAAAGCCTTCAGTAAACCAGTTGTAGACCGGAGCGAGGAGGTCGTGGGCTTCGGTCTTTTTGTCTTGCTGCTGCCACAGCCGGGCAAGACTCGTAGCGGCACGCAGTTCCCAGGATTTGGCGTCTTGGTGGCGGGCGACGGACCCAGACTACTGGCGTGTCTACCTTGAAACTGTGCGTTGCCTCGTCATTGTTCTCCCTTCGACAGGCTCAGGGCGAACGGCAAAAAAGGCGATGGCTAAGACCCGTTCGTGCTGAGCCCCGTCGAAGCATGAACGCGCAGTCACGTACACCTTAGACTGGACATACTATTACAACAGATCCTTGGCCAAGGATTCCATTTCGTTGAGCGTCTGCTCGGCATCGAAAGCATTGATCCAGAGCGTGACTCGGTTCGCGCCAGCCTGCTCAAGCGCCGCTATTTCCTCGCCGGTGTGCCACTGGCCAAAGCTCCCGAAAACAGTGATGTCCAGCGTACCAACATCCCGCCCAACCGCGTCACAGGCTCGTTTCAATTTGTCCATGCCAGCACTGAAGGTAGCCAGATCGGCAACGAGCGGGATCCAGCCGTCACCCCATTCTGCGACGCGGCGATAGACGTAGGGCGAACTGTTTCCCCCGACCAACACGGGCGGGCCCGCCTTGCGGGCCGGTTTAGGATAACACCGCACAGGAGTGAACTCTACATATTTGCCCTGATATGCTGCCTCCTCATCCTGCCACAGTACGCGCATGGCCGCGATAAAATCTTTGGTTTGGCCCCAGCGGTGCGCGAAGTCTCCGCCGAGCATCTCACACTCCACCCGGTTCCACCCCGCGCCTATCCCTAACAGAAAACGGCCGTGCGTGGCGTCATCCAGCGTGGCCATTTGCTGGGCGGAGATGATGGGATGCCGCTCGGGCACCAGATATATGCCGGTCCCCAGTTTCAACGTGGTGGTGACCGCCCCGGCGCGGGCCAAGACCATCAACGGGTCAGGCATTCTTGCCAAAAAATCCAGGGCGCCCTCACCTGGATCGGCACCCGGATACTCTTTCTCACCGCCCACAGGAAAAATGGGGTGGTCGGGCACCCAGTAGGACTCAAAACCTAATTCTTCGGTCCGCTTAGCTATCACTGCCGGATCGGCAGCCGCAGTCGGATTAATCGAGAAAATTCCGATATCCATGAACAATTTCCTCCCCTAACTGATCTGTTTTTGAAAACTGGCCATGTCATAATAATCGCGCCAGACCGCTATCTTCCCCTCCTTAATCTCAAAGGCTGCCATCACCGCTAACTCTGCTTTCTTGCCTCCCTTCAGCTCTAGCCAGTCCACCCGCTCGTTCATCACCATATCTCCAACCGACACGGTATCTTTCAGCTCTGCCCGGAAACTCTCCAACTGCTCCATCTGTGGAGCAAAAAACTCCCGGATCGCTGCTTTGCCCTCGTGCAGCCCGACCGGCTTATCATCAAACACACAGTCTTCCGTCAGATAGCTCAACGCCCGCTCCAAATCCAACTGATCGAACGCATGAAAAAAATCGACTACGACCTGCTCATTCGGTGTACTCATAACTTCCTCCCTTTCCGACGATTATCGCTTCAGGTTAACTCTTCTAACAATTCTTTTGCCTGTTGCAAATCTTGGTGTCAAAGCCTTCGGTGAACCAGTTGTAGACGGGGGCGAGCACGTCTCGCGCTTCCTCCCTCTTCCCCTGCTGCTGCCACAGCCGGGCCAGACTCGTGGCGGCACGTAGTTCTAGCGACTTCGTTTGTTGCCGCCTGGCAATCTCAATGGCTTTTTCGAAACACTGCTCCGTTTCCTGGACTCTAGACTCTGAACTCTGGATTGCAGCGTCAGCTCGCCTTTGAGCCGATACAGCTCGGCTTCGTAAAAGCGCTCCTCATTTCTGTCCGCTATAGCTAGCGCCTCGTCCACCACCTTCAGCCCCTCTCCAGCCTGCCCGCAGCTCCCATGCGTCTCGGCCAGTAAAGCCAGACAATACGGCGTGCTCGACTCGGCTCCAGTGGCACGGAAGCCAGCGAGTCCGTGGTGTATCTCGGCAATCCCTTCCTCTCCCTGTCCCTGCTCGGCCAACGCCCAGCCTCGCAGCATACGGCAGAACGCCAGCCAGAAATGAAACCCTTGGTCGGCACACAGGGTGATGGCGGCCTCGGCCTGCTCCTGGGTGCGCTTCCCCTCCCGGCCGCATTGATGCACCCGGGCCGCACAACTCAGGGCCAGTGCTGAGCTATGGGGGTGAGCCAGCTCCCGTGCCAGGTTCAGCGCCTCCTGCATCCCTCCCCGGGACTGGTCTGTATAGCCCAGAAGCCACAGCGCCATAGCTGCATATATCCGGCAGAACATTCCGGGGTCCTCTGCGACACCGGAGACACGGGGACTGTGCCGCTCGGGATCGTACAGGACAATGCCTTGCTCAAAGTGCTCGCCGGCGGCAGCAGACTCTCCAAGAAAGAACGAGGCTACCGCAAACGCATGGTGGGCTTGTAGAGAGAATGTAGGGCCTTGCTGACGATCGGCCAAGCTGAGCATCTGTTGTGCGAGCCCATGCGCGGTCTTGTGTTCCCCTCCCACCGTATAAGCCATAAATAGGCCAAACAGCGCCGGGAAGAGCTGGGGGTTATCACCCATTCGCTGACAGAGCTCGCGGCCCGTGCATAGGCCCGTCGCGCTTCCGGGGACGCGTGACCCTGGGTCGCTATCAGAGGCGTACCGAGTGCGATATGTAGGGTCAGTTCTTGCCGGCTGCGTTCAAGTTTGTCCGGCTAGCTTTTGAGCAGCTCCAACGCGGTCGTCAGATGTCGAATGGCCTCTTCGTTGGCTGACCGCTGGAGTGCCTGTTGCCCCGCCAGGCTCAGATACTCCACCGCCTTCTCCGCGTTCCCACTGAGACGGTAGTGATGCGCCAGCTCACCGTAGTGGTCATCGAGACTGTCCTTATAGACCGTCTCTACCGCTTGCCCGGTCTGCTCATGCAAGGCTTTCCGCTGCTCCTGCAGCACCGTCCCGTAGGCGACTTCCTGGGTGAGCGCGTGCTTAAAGATGTATTCCACCTTTGGGAAGGCAGGCTGCTCGTAGAGATATTCTCTGCGCTGGGGCGCGGTCAGCAACGGATACAGTTCGTCGTCTGATCGGGTGACTACGTGCTTGACGAGACTAACTGGAAACTGACCACCGATAACCGAGAGCTGTTGCAGCAACACTTTCTCTTCCATCGTGAGTCGATCGATCCGGGCGGCCAACACTCCTTGGACCGTTGGGGAAATGTGTAGTGTCGTGGGCGTGGTCTCCAAACGATAGTGCCCTCGTTCGCCAACCAGGACTCCTTCCTCCGCCAAAGTTCGCACGACCTCTTCCATGAAAAACGGGGTACCTTCGGTTCGTTCCAAGATAAGCGCCTTCAAGGCATCTAGGCTGGTATCGTTGCCGACCAGAAATCCGAGCAGCTCCGCCGCCTCCCTTTTGCGTAAGGAGGCAAGCCGGAGTTGCGTGTAGTAGGTCTTCGCCCCCCACTCATGCCGGTACTCGGGCCGGTAATTGACCAGCAAGAGGAGCTGAGCCGAGGCGACACTCTCGCTGAGTGTATCGAGAAAGCCTTCGGTTTCGGTGTCGATCCAGTGCAGGTCCTCAAAGATCAGGATCAGAGGCTGATTGAGACTCTCCCGCAGAAACAGTTTCTTGAGGGCCTCAAACGTACGCTGGCGCCGGATCCGGGGATCCATGTGTTAGAGCGACGACTGTGGGTCTTCACTGCCCAGGAGGGAAAACAGATAGGGCAAGCTGTCCTCCAAACTACGATCCAGGATAAGCACTTTCCCGGCAATCTTTTCCTGCCGGGTCCGCTCGTTATCCTGGGGCTCAACCTGGAAGTACGTCTTGAGCATATCGATCACGGGCAGATAGGGCGACGCTTTGCCGTACGAGACCGGAAAGCCTTCGAGCACCAGACAGCCACTCTGTGCACTCAGCTTGAACTCGTAGAACAGCCGGGACTCGCCGAGCCCTGGTTCTCCCAACACGCCCACGATCTACCCATGTCCGGCGTTGGCATGGTGTAACGCCTGCTGGAGTTGCACCATTTCGCTCTGGCGCCCGACGAATCGCGTGAGCCCGCGACGCGCGGCGACATCGAGCTTCGTGCGCAGCGGACCAACGCCTAAGACCTCATACACGTCGAGCGGTTCTTCGACGCCCTTAATCTCCGCCGCTCCTATAGCCTTGAAGGCAAAGTACCCGTACGTGAGTTTATGCGTGTAGTCGGTGACCAGAATCGACCCGGGATTCGCCATTTGCTCCATCCGGGCCGCCAGATTCGTGGAGTGACCAATAAGGCCATAATCGGTATGGAGATCATCTTTGCGAATCGACCGCACCACGACTTCGCCCGTATTTATACCGACCCTCATTTGCAGCGGGGCACCGCCACTTAAGCGCAACCTGCCACTGTATCCCCGCATCTCTTCCTGCATCCGAAGCGCCGCATACAGCGCCCGTTGCGGATGATCTTCATGCGCAATCGGCGCACCGAACAGGGCAAAGATCCCGTCGCCTAACGCCTGGGCTACATACCCATCATACCGATGCACCGCGTCCGTCATGATCTGTAAAGCTGGGTCGATAATCGCTCTCGCGTCTTCAGGGTCTAAGCCTTCGATGAGGGCGATCGAACCTTTGAGATCGGCAAACAGGGCGGTGATGGTTTTGGGCTCGCCGTCAGCTGCGCCGCGCGACTCCATCGCTGCTTGCTCGGCACGAACGCGTTCGGCGAGATGGGGCGGGGCGTAGGTAGCTGGGGATTGGGTGGTTGGGGGTTGGGAGGAGGGTAATGTTTCACAGTCGCCGGTCCAGACGAGCATTTTGCCGTCTTTGTCGACGCCTAGTTCCTGGATGTCGATAAGCTCTTCCTTGAGAGCATCGAGGTGTTCTTCCGATAACGCAAACTCTAACTTGAGCGCCCGATACGACACCCGTCCTTCGCGCTGCAACCACTCTCGCGTTTGCTGTACAATTTCGGAGAATTTCACCGCCTGGACTCCCTGATCAATCTGGAGCGATAAGAGCAGGAAAACCGTACAAGGACAACTCTTTGTAATCCGTAGCGTCAATGACTTCGGTACACTCCCCGCTCCCCCGCCATGTAAAGCGGCAAAAAAGAGCGAACCAAAGCAGTCTCGCTCCAAGGTCCGCGCGAGATCGATCCCAAACTGGACATCCGTGTGCCCCTGAGAACTGTGGTCCTCAGGATTTTGCCATTGGCCGAAAGATGACAGCGTGGCCGAACATCGGGTGAAAGCACTCAGGTAGATAGGCCCGGCAGATTTTCCTGAGCAGGGAGAACGTTGGCGTGAGCTCGTCTGGTCTGTCCCCCGGGGGCTTCTACGGCGCAGCGCCCGCATCGCTTCCATGACGCTTACTTTGCCGTCGGGCGCACTCACAGCAGGGGAAATGACCGGTAACCGTATGCCTGATTCCCAGTAGGCTTTGACCCGTTCGCGACACTGCGCCGCGGGCCGACAATACCTAAGGCCTGGATCATTGCGTCAGGCACCAGCTTTGCGGCCCCTTCACGATCCCCTTTGAGCCACGCCGCGCGGACGGTTTTGGCTTCTTCAGGGAAGCCGCTTTCTGCCATCAGTCGGTTATAGCGGGGAAAGAATCCGGCATAGAATGCGGCGGTTAGTCGCAAACGATCAATCGCTTCGCCTTGATTCTTAGACACGCTACAGGGCAGCAGCGACACAATATCAATATCTTCAGGACGACGCCCTGCTCGCCGCGCGCCAATGGCAATATGCTCAGCCGCCTTCCGCCCCGCTTCCAGCATACTCCAGGCCAGGATCGTTCCCTGGGTGATTTCGCCGCAGATCTCTAACATCTGCGGAAAGACGGCTGCCAGGTAGATCGGGATCTCACGCCGGATGGGCTCAAACCACAGATCAAAGTTGTCGATGTTGATCTCGCGGCCTTGATAGGAGACCTGTCCATCGCGTAGCAGGGTGCGGATGATGTCCGCTGTCTCTCGCAGGCGGTGGACAGGCTCGCTGTAGGGGATACCGTGCTCCGGTTCGACCTGGACCTTGTGGCTGGGCCGAGACCGAAAATCAGCCCTCCATTAGAAAAATGGTCCACACTGGCGGCCGCCATTGCCAGGGTTGGTGCACTCCGGACAAAAATGCTGCTAATGCCGGTGCCCAGCAGAATCCGCTCAGTCTGGACAGCACACGCCGACAAGATCGCAAACTGATCTCCGCCGTGTCCTTCGGCGATCAAAGCCAATTCGTAGCCGAGTTCTTCGGCCAGTTTGACGTACTCAACTATATCCGGTGGGGACATGCCTCCAGCAAATACCACTCCAATGCGTGCCATCGTTGATTCCTCTCTTCTGCAGCGCTTATGGTTCGCATTGTTTATCCTGGCACGGCTGGCGTCAACTGCTGGCACAGAGTAGGCCGCCAGGAACGAAACGTGTAAAATCGACTTCATTCCAACAGAGGAACGAAAATTCTCATAGAACCCGACTTGCCCATTTTGGCTCTGTTGCAGAGAAAAAGGTATGCCTTCCGGAGTTACGTGAGAGTTTCGAAAAAAACTCCTTCTTCACGCGAAAAGTGCCAGGAAAATTCTTGCCTTCCTGAAACCACTTTTTATATTCCTGGTTCTTTTCTTAAGGCGGTCACAGAAGCTAAACATTATTTGTTATAGAAGTCCAACCATGCTTACTTTTGTGACCAAAAGTCCTGGGCGGCTGGCGCCTCTCCGCACCACTGATGGACCCGCGCCGTAAAGAAGAAAGCTTCCGCCACACTGAATGGATGTCTCAGCTGGTGCGCGAGACGAAACCGCTCTTGGCTGCGGGTCAGACACAGCTCTCTGCCTCTCCCTGCTGCGTCTTCTTGTCTTCTTAGAAGAAGACATAGGATCGGACCACGACGTTCTTGCGGCAGGGAGCGTCGTCGGGCGCGGTTGGGTCGATGCAGGCAGTGTGGAAAGACCAGCGCGAGACGGAGCCGTCGGTGACAGAGTCGTAGCACTTGAGCATCGAGACCTCAGTGGACGTCTGCTCGGGAAGCCAGTACCACTCGTGGTCGGGGCGGTAGGTGAAGCGGGTGGTCTCGCCGACGCGGTCGTCGTAGATGCGGTAGTTGGTGATGTACGGCTGGTCGGCGAAAGAGGGCCAAGCGCACAGCACGAAGGGGTTCTGGCGTACGGTCTCCATCGGCTTGGCGAGGTTGATCGACATGAACCGCCGCGACATCTTCGCGTCGGCCTGCTCCTCCGTGTAGTGCTGCTCGCGCCCGAAGTTCCGCAGGTTCTTCGTGAGCAGCTCGCGGCAGCGCACGCGGCCGCTGTTGTCGTTCAGGTCATTGTGCACGATGTTGGCGTAGAAGTTGTTCACGCCCGGATCCTTGTTGTCCTGATCCTCCTTGACGTCGCCATTGTAATCCTTGTCAAACACGCCGTGGTTGTACACGAGCGCATCCGTCGCACCCGGGAAGAACTCCAAGAGGAGTTTCTCTATCTCCGGGTAGAACACGCGCTCCACCTCCGCCGCGTCGTAGAAATTTCGGCACTTCGATTCGCAGTGGGCGAGCGAGACACCAAGCTTGTCCATGCACGCAGAGCTGTTGGGCGAGAGACCGGGGTAGTACTCCTCCATGCGTCGTGCGTCGCGCAGTATCTGCGGAAAATAGAGGCGTCCCCGCCCGATGTCCTCCTCTTCCTTGCGCAACGCTTTTGCCTCGGCCTCGCGCGCCGGGTCCCGCCAGAGCGCGTTGGACGAGACGATGGAGTAGGACGGCTGCTCGTGGACGGTGTAGGGCAGCGGAAGCGCTAGGCTGCCTTCAGGGGCTGCGATGTTCTGCGCCCGAATATATTCCAGGCACTCTGCGTAGCTACGAAACCCGATGCCCCACTTGGTCGCGATGGGGCCGGGAGGCGCGTTGTCGATCATGTCGATGACCGCCTGCTCCTCCCCCTCGGCAATCTGGCGGAGCGCCGCCTCCGTCGCTGCAGCAGTTCCCGCATCTCCGTCCCGATCGAACGACATGTAGGATAAACCGCCGTTCGCAGCGATGGGTGGTGGCTGCCCTTCTGTGAGTTGGAGGGGAGGCACATAGACCGACGAAACTGTCTCCGTAACCGCCGCAGCGTTGTTCTCGACGGCATTGACTCGGCCCATAGCATACCCCCCAGTGAAAGATGCTTCAGCGTGGCACGCAGGGTGTGTCTTGGCAAGGCCATCTTTTTCTGGTCACATGAACCTACCCTGCACCTGACACCGCGACCAGGGTAAGAAGATAGAACAGAGGCAGCTTGGCCCCTGTAGCTCGAAACTCAGCCAAACCACATCGTATTTGGCTAGTCCATTTCCCCCTGTCCCTGCTCGGCCAGCGCCCAGCCTTGGAATATGTGGCGCCACGCCAACCTGTGGGCTATTCTGCCTTGGTGAGGTGCATGCCGAGCAATTCATGCGCGATGTGGAACCCTAGATCCTCCACCAGCCGCCGCTTCCACTTGCGCCGCAGCACCGCACTGGTCATGCGCCGGATGGAGCGCGGCTTCTGCATGATCTTTTCCGCAATCTCCCAGGCCCGCGGCAGCAGCCCGTCTAGCGGCAGCACCTCGTTGACCAGGCCCATCTCCTTGGCCATCTCCGCATTGATCGTGTCACCGGTATACAGATAGTATGCCGCGCGTTTGAGCCCCATCAACTCCTGGAACGTCAGCCCCTGGCCGTCCCCGGGCACGAGGTTGTACTCAAAGTGCGGATCGAATAGCTCCGCGTGTTCCGCGCACAGCGTAATGTCGCATAACAGCGCGAATTCCGTGTGCAAGCCCGAGCCGTTGATACAGGCTATCGTGGGAATGTCGATATTGAAAATGAATGCCTCCAGTAGCTTCGTCGCGTCCGCGTAGAGCTGATCGTAGAACGCATCAGACGGCAACTCGTGGAAGGGCTCTTTGGTCATTTCCGGGTCAAACCCGGCGATCCACTTGTCGCCCGTGCCGCTGAAAATCAGCACCTCATTGTCGGGGTCGTTACCCAGGTCCAGCCACAGCTGGGACCAAGCATTGTGCATCGGGAGGCCGTACATGACCGGCCCTCCCGCCGTGTGCATTTGCACTTGGAGGATGCCGTTGCGGCGCTCCATGTTAAAGTATGGGGCGAATTTCTCGCGATAGTCCTCGAACCGAGGCCGGCTCACGAACCCCAGGCGCCGTTCCCTTTCTCTTGCGTTCGGCCGTTCGTCAACGTGTGTGCTCATGCGTCTCGCCTCCTTCTGAATGTGAGCCCAATCGGGCCGCAATAACCTCGACAGGCGTTACAGTGAAAGTGGAGCGGTTTCCCTGGGAATAGCATCTCGCGAAGGTACAACATCCAGCGCGCTATCTGCAAAGTCCCGGGATTCACTCATCGCGCCTCCGTTGCCTTCTTGTTCCGTTTCCTCCCAGGACGGCAGAGGTCCCGGCAGATAATCCGTCCTCGGCAACCGATCGCGCTGGATTGTACTAAAGCCCGTCCCCAATGGCTAGACGCGGCTCCGCCAGTGTCCAGGGTTTTTGGTACGAAGCTTGACACAATGGCCGCTATCAGCCGTGTCTGGACGCCAAAAAAGATTAGCACTGAGCAAGCAAGGTCCCCATGGGCACCGCTATTTCATTGAGGTCTTGGGGAGGCAACCTTGCCAGATTCCCACCTTATCGGACGCGATTTGTGCAAAGGACAGGACGAGGATGGCGGTCAGCTCA
Organism: Binatia bacterium; assembly: GCA_963666315.2. Lineage (GTDB taxonomy): Bacteria > Desulfobacterota > Binatia > Bin18 > Bin18 > Bin18. The sequence continues at coordinate 185,810 of CAXXHG010000008.1, read as the reverse complement.
ATGTCTCCAACAACGCCTTGGCATCTTTCAGATCCGCCGTGTCAAAGCCTTCGGTGAACCAATTGTAGACCGCGGCGAGCAGATCGCAGGCCTCTTGGGTCTTGCCTTGCTGCTGCCAGAGGCGGGCGAGACTCGTAGCGGCGCGCAGTTCCCAAGATTTGGCCTTCTGTTTTTGAGCAATCGCGATGGCCTTTTGGAAACATTCTTCAGCTTCAGTCTCACAGTTGAACCTTGAACTTCCCCAGCGTCAGCTCCCCCTGGAGCCGATACAACTCGGCCTCAGAGCACCGCTCCTCGGTTCTCTCGACAACAGCCAACGCCTCGGCCACGGCCCTGAGCCCCTCCTCAACCTGCGCGTCTTGCCCGTATGCCTCGGCCAATAAGGCAAGATGCTGCGACCGCCACAGCTCTGACCCCGTGGCCTGCCGGCAGCCAGTCCCTCCGGTATCTGGCTGATGCCTTCCGCTCTGTGCCCCTACGCGGCCAGCGCCCACCCCCGGAAAATAGTTCCCTCTGCCAACCAGTTCGGAAAGCCCTGCTCGGTCGACAACGCCAGTAGAGTGCACTCCCCTGCTCCAGGCGAGTGCGGCCAGGGGCGAGGTCTCCCTGGTAGAACAAGCTGGACCCCAACGCCAAATGAGCCTCCAGCAGGAGAGCGGAGTCTTGCTGGCTTTGGGCCAAGCGCAGGAGTTGCTCGGCCAGCTCCTGTGCCGTCTTGTGCTCCGCCCGCGTAAAATAAAACGCAAGTAGCCCATACAGCGTCGGGAAGGTCTCAGACGTGTCCCCCATCTGCTCACACAGCTCCCGTGCCCGTAGGTACACGTTCCCCGCTTCCGGGACAGCCCAGCTCTTGGTGGCAACGAGTGGCACGCCCAAGGCCACCTGCAGCACGAGCTCATGCTGGCTGCGCTCCGGACTGTCCGGCAGGGTCTGGAGCAGCTCGATGGCCGTGATGAAGTGGCCGACCGCTGCACGGTCTGGTGGCCAGCCAGCCCGAGATACGCGACGGCCTTCTCCGCATTCCCACTGCGACTGTAGTGATGTGCCAGTTCACTGTAGTGGTCGCCCACACGCGCCTTATTCAGCTCTTCCATCGCCTGGCCTGTCCGCTCATGTAACGCTTTGCGCTGCTCGTGCAGCACCGTGCCATACGCCACGTCCTGGGTCAGCGCGTGCTTGAAGACGTATTCCACCTCGGGAAACGCCGGCTGTTCATACAGAAACTCTTTGCGTTGGAGGGATACCAAAACCCGGTACAGGGTGTCTTCGGGCAGGGAGACCACTCCCTGGACCAGCCGCAAGGGAAACGCCCGGCCGATGACCGAAAGTTGCTGGAGCAGGGCTTTCTCATCGGGCGCCAGCCGGTCAATCCGGGCGGCAAGCACGCCTTGGACCGTCGGTGAAATGTGCAACTCTGGTGGCGTTGCCTCTAGGCGATAGTTTCCCCGCTCGCCGCTGAGCGCCCCTTCCTCGGCTAAGGTCTGCACCACCTCTTCCATAAAAAACGGCGTACCGTCCGTTTTCTCTAAGATGAGCGCCTTGAGTGGAGTGAGGCTGGCATCCGTCCCCGGCAGAAACGACAGCAATTCCTCCGCTTCGTTCTTCCCGAGAGGCGCCAGGCGCAGCTGGGTGTAATACCTCTTCTGGCCCCACTCGTGGCGATACTCGGGTCGATAATTGACCAACAGCACGAGGGGGCACCGACCACGCTCTCACTCAGCGTATCCAGAAAGCCTTGGGTCTCGGTGACTATCCAGTGCAGGTCTTCGAAGATGAGAATGAGGGGTTGATTGAGGCTCTCGCGCAGGAAGAGTTTCTTGAGCCCGTCAAACGTCCGCTGACGCCGTATCTGGGCGTCCATTTGTTGCAGGGATGAGCTGGGGTCTGCGATACCAAGCAAGGAAAAGAGATACGGCAGGGTCTCTTCGAGACTCCGATCGAGCATCAGGACTTTACCGCCGACCTTTTCTTTCCGTGTCCGTTCCTCATCGGTCGGGTCAATCTGGAAATAGGTCTTCAGCAGCTCAATGAGGGGCAGATACGGTGACGCCTTCCCATGCGACACCGCAAACACTTCGAGCACCAGACAGCCGCTTTGGGAGGTAAGTTTGAACTCGTAAAACAGGCAGGATTTCCCCAGCCCCGGCTCGCCTAGTACCCCCACGATTTGGCCGTGGCCGTCCTTGGCCTGCTCGAACGCCCGTTGCCGCTGGTCCAGCTCGCTGTGACGCCCCACAAAGCGCGTGAGTCCACGCCGGGCAGAGACCTGCAATCGAGTGCGGAGTGGGCCAGCGCCTAAGACCTCATAGACATTCAGCGGCTCTTCGACGCCTTTGATGTGCGTCTGGCCCAGGTCTTTGAACTCGAAGTAGCCGTCGGTGAGCTTATGGGTGTACGCCGTGACGAGGATAGAGCCGGGGGCAGCGAGTTGTTCCATCCGGGCGGCCAGGTTCGTGGAGTGGCCGACGGGGACATAGTCGGTATGCAGGTCGTCTTTGCGAATGGAGCGCACCACCACTTCGCCCGTGTTCAGCCCCACGCGCACCATGAGCGGAGCGCGTCCCTGCTCCCGGAGCGTATCCGCATACCCCCGCATCTCTTCTTGCATCCGCAGCGCCGCATACAGCGCTCGCTGCGGATGGTCTTCATGCGCGATCGGCGCCCCTTGCGCTGGAGCAGCTCGCTAGCTTGGTCGATAATCTCAGAGAATCTCATGGCTGAGTCCCAGATAAAAACCTGCCGTGATATGTATGTCTGCGCGCTGCTCCTGGCTCATTTCATCGCCACTTCGTCTCAGCCGCGCTCGCAGCGCGTCATGAAATCTATCACCGCTTGGCAGAGCGGACTGTCCGCCTCAGCAAGGCCCTCCATGTCCGTGAAATGGTTCTTGCCCAGCTGGACCTGTAGTTCGCCACGCAGTCCGTGTGCCTGCCACGCTGCCAGATAGTCTTTCGATTGCCGCTGAAACTCGCCAGGCTCCTCTTCCCCGAGCGTGATGGACAGCGGCGGGGCTGTACGCGGAATATGCAAACAGGGACTTTGCTGCAGGATGATCTCATGCGTCAGCAGCAGTTTGGGCTGTAGCCAGGAATAGCGTAGGGGTTCGAGGTCGAAGACCCCGCTGATCGGAATCCCGCCTTTGATAATATCATTGGACAGACCGTACTCGGCCTGCCAATCGGTGGCCATTAACATGCCGACCTGTTGGCCGCCCGCAGAGTCACCGCAGACGAAGATGCGATTGGCGTCCCCGTTATACGTTCCGGCTCCGTGGGACAGCCAGGCAATAACTGCCCTACTCTGGCGTGTGATCTCAGCAATGGTGACTTTGGGACAGAGTGAGTAGTTGCTTACCACCACAGTGACGCCATGGGCGCTCAGCCCACGGGCGACCAGATTAAACTCCTTGCTGCTCAAAATGCGCCAATAGCCACCGTGGATAAACACCAGGATCGGAGCCCCCGGCTGCTTGGCAGGGAATACGTCGACCGTTTCGTCCAGCGTAGGACCAAAGCGCACATCGAGAACACACTCCAGCTCGCGCCGGGCCTTTTCGCTTCCTCCCACAAGGAGCTCGATATACCGTCCCATATCAGGCACCAGGGCGTCAACGTTGTACTCCTGGTCAATCTCTTCCTGTGAGGTGAAGTCGCGATAGAGCTTCATGGCTTCCGCTCCTATTTGGCTAAACCCATGCGGTTCATAATGTTATTACGCTGGATAGCGGAGGAACCTCCGGCCAGGGGGTATAGCAGCACGTCGCGCAAGTAGCGCTGTACATCGTACTCCAGCGCATAGCCGTACGCACCCAGGATCTTCTGAGCATTGAGCGCCACCCGCGTCGCCGCTTCCGCCACATACAATTTGGTCATAGAGGTCTCGACCGAACACGGCTGTTCATCCTGGGCGAGCTGGGCACAGTGGTAGACCATCAGGCGCGAGGCGAACAACTCGGTGGCCATATCGGCTAACATGTGCCGAATGGATTGATGGGCCGAAATCGGCTTGCCAAACTGGTGACGTTCCTGCGCATATTGGAAGGCATCATCGTAGGCCGCCTGACCTAGTCCAAGACAAATACTCGATACTTCGATTTTTTCGACATCAAGGGCCGGGCCGGCCAGCTGTGTCCAGGCCTTATGCAACATCTCGATACCACCCACGAGATTGTCCTTCGGCACTCTGACATCCTCAAACGTCACGTCGGTCGTCGGAATCCCATGGTTGCCCATCTTCTTGATCGGCTCGATAGTAATGCCCGGCGATTTGGGGTCAATGAGCAGGATGCCGAGGTTCTGATAGCGCGTAGCCTGACGGTCGGTGCGGACCAAGGTATAGATATAATCGGCAATATTGGCCCCCGTACACCAGCGCTTAGCCCCGTTGACCACAAAAACATCACCTTCGAGGTCAGCCACGGTTTCGACCGAGGCCAAGTCGGCGCCGACGTTCGGCTCACTTAGCCCGTAGGCGAAGCGCATCTCTCCGGCCGCCAGTTTGGGCAACAACTGACGTTTCTGCTCCGCATTGCCCGACTCATTGATATTCACCGCCCCATAGAACACCGTCATAATATAGGCTACACCAACCGTTGGACAGCGGCGGCAGAGTTCCTCAATGGTGATAATCGCGGCGGGGATATCGCGCCCGAGCCCGCCGTACTCCTCTGGTGTGGTGAGGCCATACACGCCCAAGGTACGCAACTTATCGACAACGTCGCGCGGATAATAATCCTCTTCATCCCACTGGCGGACTTTCTCGCGCGGACACTCTCGATCCAAAAAGCGACGCAGACTTTGCCGCAGCATTTCGCGCTCGGCTGATTCCGGAACATACATGCCATGACCTCCGAATACTCATTTGCCCTCAGTCGCCCGCAAAGAGGGTGTCTAATATCGTTTCCATTTGATGCCCATTCGTATCCTTGCTGTTCGCCCTTCGACAAGCTCAGGGTGAACGGGAATAGGCTTGTCTGTGGGCTGCTCCGTTCGTGCTGAGCCTGTCGAAGCATGAACGCGAAGCTACAACCATCAAGTAGAGGCCATATAATAAGTGTTTCTGTGGCCAAGGCCCTTCTATCCCAAAACTTGCCCAAAACTTACTAAAAGCTAGACCGTATCGTAAGAAGGGCCGAGCAGAATAACAATGCTTACTGAGCGATTTTTTAAGCGCAGAGTTGCTCAATTTCAACTCGCTCAAGCATATTTTTCTCGCACTCACAATGTCTCGGCGCCCATCCCGCAATCCTTCTCAGATCGTTCGCTATCTGATCCGCCGCAGCGTCACAGGCCTGAGCGAAAATGGTCCGCCGAGCGTCGAGCTACCCCGTCAGGGTGGGAATAGCGAAGTCTATCTTGTGACCGATGCATCAGGAAAACGCTGGGTCCTCAGAGCGTTCCCTCAGGCACGCGCCTGCAGGGAATATAGCGCCTTATTGAAACAGTTCATGGCCAAAGGGCTGCCGGTGTCTCGTCCGTTGTGGAGCGATCGGAGTCTCGCCACCCGCTGCCGTTATCAGCGATCTTTCGGTGCTGAAGAGTTTATTCCGGGACCTCTTTTGGCTAACATTGAGCTGAGCCCAGAGGTCGCACAGGCGGTGCTGCGCAGCCTGGCCCAGCTGCACGATGAAATCTCCCCGGCATGGGGCAAACGCGGACAGCTGCATACCGAAGATTTCCGGGTCTACCTCTTCCAGCAATGTCGTCGTTGGCTGCGCGCTATCCCGGCTTCATCACCCTTTGGAAAATCTGGAGATAAACAGCGCTGGGAGCAGATGCTCCACACGTGGTCCACGCAACTGCCGCTCCAAACCCAGTTCTCACTTATCCATGGCAAACTGGCCGCAGCCGATATTATTTTGAGCCACGGCATGGCACGCGCGATCTTTCTTGATACCGGGAGTCTCAGCTATGGCCATTTTATGCACGACCTGCCCTATCTGTCAGCCGGCGAGGCGAAGGCCAAAGATTATCTTGTCGACCAGTATCTGGCCTTGCGCCAAACTCTGCTCGCCGCCTTTCATTACCCGCACGTCGAAGCATTCTTCTTCGCCCGCTATCATCGCAGAAAACTCCGAGCTGCACACAAACGACTCAGCGTGGAAGAGGTAGGCGTTGACCCTAAGGCTGCTGCTCATTACGCCCACTTGTGTGAGCTGACCGAGACCTTTCGGCAACACTGAGCCAAGACTCTGGCAGCGTACCACGGCAGGCTGTCAGGATGCTGATCAACACGAGTAGTTCAGGTTCTTGACAGGGCCGGCCCAACTCTGCTCTCTGACCACAGGATAACAGCATGCCGCAATACCTTACACATCCAGCCCTTCCGCGAGACGTACCGGCAGACTTGCAGGGCGCGTGTTTTGTATGCAGCAGTCCAGCAGAACTGGGGCGGAGTGCGGCAAGCCGCCTGACTCGACGCCAGCTCTTAGTGCAAGGCACTGTCGCCGGGGCCGCTGTTGGATCTATCCTCGCTCATCGCCTGCCTACCGCCATTGCCGACATAACGTCACCTCAAAACCGGCTGGAACAGCCGCCACACCACGATTGCATCATCGAGGCAGTCTGGGGGCTCGTTTTTCAGAATGGCCGCCTCACCCTGCTCCCGGATTGTTCTGTTCGGGTGCGCAAAGATCGCATCGAGGAAGTGATAAGCGGCCGGCTGCCGGGCAGCACGCCAAGAGTCCGTGCGCCGGGTCAGTTATTACTGCCGGGTTTTATTTCCGGTCACACCCATGCTTGTGCGGCAACGCCAACCCGAGGGATTATTGAAGGCGGTCGATCGTACGCTCCACCGCTCGAATTGGTAGAGTCGCTCAGCACAGAAGATCTGGATGCCCTGACCGCCTATAACGTAGCTGAATTACTGCGCTCAGGCTGTACAACGCATGTCGAAATGAGCCTGAGCCTCCGGCAGGCAGAGTCGTATGTGCGTATTGCCAAGCGCTGGGGAGTCCGGGGTTATCCGGGCGGGATGATCCCAGGTATTGCGCGGCTGTTTCCCCTCTGGTTTCGAGACACAGACCAAGTCCTGTCCGATACAGAAGCCGACACCTTGACCGAGATTGTAGCCAATCGACGCTTTGGCCTCGCCCACGATGGAGCCGAAGACGGACGGCTCCGGCCCCAAATGGCCCCGCATGCCACAGACACCCACACCCCAAAGACCATGGCCGCTATATTGGCCGCGGCTCGGGAAATGGGCAATGGCATTCATATCCATCTGTCACAACGGAGGGGCCGGTGGAAGCGGCGGCACGCAACCCTACCCGGAAGCGCTCGCCGCCGGCGTCAAGACCACGATAGGCATAGACACTCACTCGAATGACTACATCGAAAATCTAAAGCTGGCCGTATTATACGGACGGGCCCGGGCTCGCCTCCTGCAGGCACACAGTCCCGTGCCGTTGAAGATGCCAACCATATGGGATGCCGTCGAAGGCGCAACGCTGGGCGCTGCCCAAGGGCTGGGACGAGACGATCTCGGACGCATTGCGCCTGGCGCGAAAGCAGACGTGTGCACGGTCGATGTCACCGGCTTCCTCAGCGGCACGGGAGCTGTGCCGCCCGAACCGCTCAATAATTTATTGTACGCGCATGGTCTGAGCGTACGGCATGTCATGACCGACGGCCGTTTCCAGGTTTTCCGCGGTCGGTTCGTAGCTGACGATGAAGAGCATGTTCAGCAGCGTGGCGGCGAAGTTGTCAAAAAAATCTGGGCGCAACTGCAGAGCGAGAAGTGATTTACGTGATCACTCCGTTAAACTGTCGTTCAACTGACTGAGGAGGCGGGCATGGACCTCATTCTAAGAAATGGACACATTGACGGACAGCATGGACCAGATGAACCTGCCGTGGATACTGGCATCCAGGCTGGTCGGATTGTGGCAATTGAACCGCACCCATCTCACCTCTCTGACTTGGCCGCCCAGGGGCGTGAGCTTGACCTGCAGGGCTGTTTGGTCACTCCGGGTTTCATTGAAACCCATATTCATCTGGACAAGTCGTGTCTCTTGGAACGCTGCAAATCTGAGGATGGGAGCCTGGAAGAAGCCATTCAGCAGGTCGCTCTAGCAAAAAAGGCATTTACCCCAGAAGACCTATATGCCCGCGCAGTCCGCACCCTTGAAAAAAGCTTCCTGCAGGGGACGACCCATATGCGGACGCACCTGGAGGTAGACCCCGGTATTGGTCTGCGTGGCTTCGAGGGTGTGTTTCCTCTCATCCGGGAATATGCATGGGCACTCGACCTCGAAATCTGCGTCTTTCCGCAAGAAGGTTTGTTAAACAATCCTAGCACTGATGAGCTTATGGTCGAAGCACTCAAGCAGGGTGCACGCGTGGTTGGCGCTGCTCCGTATACAGACACGGACCCGCACGGCCAGATTGATCGGGTCTTCGCCCTGGCGCGTGAGTTTGACGTTGATATTGATATGCATTTGGACTTCGGAAATACACCCGAGGGGATGGATATCGAGCACGTGTGTGACCAGACTGAAAATTTCGGTTATGGCGGCCGGGTCACGGTTGGGCATGTGACCCGGCTTTCAACCACGCCGTTAGAGCTGTTCACGACAATCGCGCGTCGATTGGCCGACGTCGGGGTAGCGGTCACCGTGCTGCCCTCGACCGACCTCTACCTCATGGGCCGTCAACAGGACTACAACGTCATCCGCGGTGTGACGCCCATTCATAAACTCCTGCGCTCCGGCGTGAATTGTTCCCTATCGAGCAATAATGTCCTGAACCCATTCACGCCCTTTGGCGACTGCTCGCTGCTGCGGATGGCGAACCTATACGCCAACGTGTGTCATGTGGGCAAACGCGAAGAGATACGGGCATGTTTTGAAATGGTAACGCAACGGTCGGCGCGGTTAATGCGACTGGAAGAATATGGCGTCACGGTGGGCAAAACAGCGGATCTCGTTGTCCTTGACTGTGCGACACCCGAGGCGGCTGTCGCAGAAGTGGCCGCACCCCTATACGGCTTCAAACGGGGACGGCAGACCTTCACGCGTAAGCCGGCGGAGCTGCACCGCCCCTAAGAAAGCGGTAGGGTGGGTCTGCAGGACCCACCCTACGATACTTCATTTCTTGGGAGTAGCAGGAGCGGAGCGACTGTGGGTGAGGGGAAAGTCATGTGGGAGCCCCAAAAGAGTACACCATGAACGACACCTTAGGCACATTCTGCCGCCACACCCACGTCGCCCTTCCCGGCTCGGGCGCAGGACCACTCGCAGGTTTGTCACTTGCGGTGAAAGATGTATTCCACGTCAGCGGACATCGCACCGAAGCCGGAAACCCGGACTGGCTGCGTACCCATCCACCAGCCGAGACCACAGCGCCTGCTGTGCAGCGTTTGCTCGATGCAGGCGCGCGCATGGTCGGCAAAACGCACACAGATGAACTCGCCTATAGCCTAAATGGTGAAAACGTCCACTACGGTGCGCCGCTGAATCCAAGAGCAGCCGGCCGCATCCCTGGAGGCTCATCAAGTGGATCAGCTGCGGGGACAGCCGGTGGACTCGTCTACTTCGCCATCGGCACCGATTGTGGCGGTTCGGTTCGTCTACCGGCCAGCTACTGCGGGATCTTCGGCTTTCGTCCGACACATGGTCGTATCCCGCTGGACGAAATCGTCCCACTCGCGTCCAACTTTGATACGGTTGGTTGATTTGCGCAGGATCCTGGGATTTTGGAACGGGTGGGTCGGATACTGCTGCGCGTACTTCGGGATGATGACACAACGGCGCACCAACCGCCTCAGCTATTCTTCGCCTCAGATGCTCTTGCCCTGGCTGGTGATACTGCCACACAAGCTCTCCAATCCGCAGTCACACAGATCAGCGCAGCTATTCGTCCTATAAAGCGGGTAACGGTCAGCGCAAAAGGACTCTCAGAATGGCCGCAGCTCTTCCGTGTCCTGCAGGGCGTGGAGATCTGGGCCTATCATGGCGCCTGGATTCGTGAGGTTCAGCCAACCTTTGGGCCAAGTATTCGCGAACGCTTCGAATGGCCGGCGACAATTTATCAAGCAGACGTGGCTGCTGCCAAGCAAAAGCGTGAGCAAGTCGCCGCCCGACTCGATGCCTTACTTGGCCAGGATGCAGTTTTATGTCTGCCCAGCGCACCTGGCATTGCACCGCCCAGAGATACGCCAGCTGCCGAGCTTGAGACGTTTCGGACACGGGCGCTGAGTCTGCTGTGCATCGCCGGCCGCGCGCGGCTGCCTCAGATGAGTCTCCCGCTAGGTATGCTAGATGACTGTCCACTCGGCCTGTCGCTCATAGCACCACACGGGGCGGACATGTTGCTGCTGAAGATTGCAGCAAGCCTGTCGCATAGCTGATCAACTGTTGCATTCCGGGTCGGTCGGGCGATACAAGCAGGGACAAAAGGGAGGTCCGTATGAAAACGACACGCGCAGAGATCGATTATAGTGCGCTGGTCCAAGAAGACCGGGTGCATGGCAGCGCATACACCGACCCCGATATTTTTGCCGACGAGATGACCAAGATCTTCCACCGCGGCTGGGTGTATGTCGGACACGCCAGCGAGGTCCCGCAGCCGGGCGACTTTCGCGTGACGACCATCGGCCAACAGTCGGTCATCATGGTCCAGGACGAGGACGGACAGGTGCAGCTCTTGCTGAACCGCTGCGCCCACCGGGCAAACGCCGTTTGCCAAACCGAACGCGGCAACACGCAGCTGTTTCGCTGCGCGTATCATGGCTGGACGTACCGCACCAATGGCGATCTGCTGGGCGTCACGTATCAAGATCGCTACGACGAGTCGTTTCGCAAGCAAGACTATGGACTGCGCAAGGTGCCGCGTACGGAGATGTATCGAGGCTTCATCTTCGGCAGCCTGAATCCGGTCGGGATCAGTCTAGACGAGCACCTGGGCCAACCAGTCAAAGAGCAAATTGACCTATTCACCGACCTTTCACCTGAAGGCGAACTCGACGTCACTGCCGGTGTCCACAAATACGGCTATAGAGCCAACTGGAAATTCCAGGTGGAAAACGGCATGGACGGCTACCATCCGAACTTCGTCCATCGGACCTTTTTCGCCAGTGTGCAGAGGAAAACGGGCGCAAACCTGACGGACCTGTTCAGCAGCGGTTCCATCGGTCAGACCCGAGATCTGGGCCACGGCCATGTGATGCTCGATTTTCGGGCCTATAATAAGGAGAAAGGTACTGGGCTGCGCGCGGTCCTGCCGACAACACCAGGAGGCCAAGCCTATGTTGACGCGCTGGAAAAACGGTACGGCAAAGAGCGGTCCGCAGAAATTCTCCTCTCCGGTGGCACCCATCTACTGGTATTCCCGAATCTGGCTCTCATCGGCGTACAGATCCGGGTGATCCGTCCGCTGAAGGTGGACGAGACGGAAGTCTTCCTCTACCCAACCCTGCTCAAGGGCGTGCCGCTGGAAATGAATGCAGCCCGGCTGCGTGGCCACGAGGCATTTTACGGTCCGGCCGGAGGAGGTGCGACCGACGACCTGGAGATGTTCGAACGCAATCAGCTCGGCCTGAGTGCCCAGGTAGACCCCTGGCTCCTGCTCGCGCGCGGCCTGCATAAAGAGTCCCAGGATAGCGACGGGACACTGGTCGGACAAATGACCGATGAGGTGACACAGCGCGGCATTTGGCGCCAGTGGAAGAAAATGATGTCACAGTGCGAAGAGGCCCCAAGCCGCCAGCGCGCGCGTAGCGGGATGCAACAGGCGCGCTGAGTGCGGAGTTTCCGGACGAGGCACGAAACGACACAAGGAGCAGCGGAATGTCCATAGACCGCCACCCGATCGAAAATTTTCTCTACCGTGAAGCCCGCTTCATGGATGAACACGCCTACGACGAATGGCTCGCTCTCTGGACGGAAGATGCCCTGTACTGGGTACCGGCGAACGAAGACGATATTGACCCACAGCGGCATGTGTCGATTGTGTATGAGAACAAGGCACGGCTTGAGGATCGTATCGCGCGGCTGAAAAGCGGCGCGGCATATGCCCAGGACCCTAAGTCGCGCCTGCGGCGCGTGATCTCCAATATCGAGATTAAAGAAAGTGAGAACGGTGAGCTGACGGTCTATTCCAACTTTAACCTGACGGCTCTACGCCGAAGCAGAATGGAAACATTCGCGGGTTGTACTATCCACACCCTACGGCCGGAAGGTGACAGCTTCAAGATCGCGTATAAGAAAGTGATGCTCATAAACAACGATGAGGTCATCAATAATATGACGTTTCTCATCTAGCACCGAGGTTCACGTTTTGAGAGGGGATTATCACTGATTGGGACGATCTCATTCTACTCTTGATTGCGCCCAATAAAAAACTCTCGGTCATCCTCAACCGGAACCTCGAGGCCAGAGGCAATCAACCCTTGGCGTAAAGGCTTCATCTGGCGATCATGCAACCGCATAGTCGGAGTCCGAAGCGGGCCGCCGTTGAAGCCGCTCAGCCAGCCTTGATATTTCCATAGCATGCGGTGTAACAAATTTGATCCGGCGACCATGGCCATAGCTTGCATACTCGCCTGACGGGCAGGCTGGATCTGCCAGTACAATTCCATGCCGGCTTCAAACTGGCCGCCTTGGATCAGGCCAAAAATCTTGGGGATTAGAGGACCCCAGTACTCATAATTACTGGTGCCCATAAACTGCATAGGCACCAGACCCGCCAGAGGCAGACCATTCCCTTCGATCGGTTCTGTTACCACGATTCGGTCGCTGAAGCGTGTGTAGACATCGACAAAGCCGCCAATGGATGGCATGCCACCTTCAGCTTTTATCGCGGCGATATTCGGAACATCGTCCAGCAAGCGCTTAATCAAATCCGGCCCAAAACCGGCCGCTGGATGGATGCGCTCGAAACCCCAGAGCGGTACGGGGAAAAGCATCACGGCAAGATTCGTATTGTCGCAGAACGCCTTAGTATAGTCGTAAATATCGTCGGCGCTTTCGGGATAAAACGTTGGCGGGTAGGAGAGCAGCACAAGATCGGCGCCCGCTTGTTCGGTCGCCTGAACTGCTTCGATATTTTCTTCCAGGGTATTAAAGCTAGCGTGATGAATGAGATGGAGTTTGCCTCCAGACTCATCCGCCGCCCACTCAGCAAATTGAATATATTCGTCCAGTGTGGTGGCGGTTTCAGCAACGAGCAGCGTACCCCAAAAACCATATTCGATTTCTTTACGGACATCGTACCGAATGGCTTTTTCATTCAGGCTGCGTAAGTCTTGGGTAAACGTCGGGGTGATGGTATTCGCCACTCCCCGCATATTTTCTTTCGCCCATTCGCGCGCTTCGTGCTTGCGATATGCCGCCATAATGTCACCTCTTATTCTTGGAGTCTTTCTTCCTGTCTGCGGTGTCCGTTTGGGCGAGAGCCACGGCCATCCTCCATTCGTCTTGACAGAGGGTTTTGCCTTATGTATCTAGCATTGAGCAAGCGCTCAATCAATGGCGCTTCCAGAGGGACGTATGACACGCACACTCGATGCCCCAGTCTGGGTGAATGAGGAAGCGGGGCGGGTGAGCCGGCGCATCTTTACCGACCCCATCATCTGCGAGCGAGAGGTCGAGCAGATCTTCAACCGCTGCTGGCTTTTTCTCGGGCATGAAACTGAGCTACCCCATCCCGGCGATTACGTCACCCGACCGATGGGCGATGACCAGGTCATCGTGGTGCGCGGGGAAGATGGAGCGCTGCGAGCGTTTCTCAATAGCTGTAAGATCGGGCTGCGAAGCTGGTATTTTGCCGAACAAGAGGCGTCCGCCGCGTGGAAGGTGGAGGTGTTGAAATGCGGGATTCTAAACTTTGCCATGTCGGGTCTGTTCGAAGAGGATGATGCCGAGATCTGGGCCTCGGTCATACGCGGGACGAAACGGTCAATCGCACGTCGCTATACATCGGACTTTCGAGCCGGCTTTAGCATGCAGCCGTTCACCGACTTTCCTGGTCCGGGCACAGCCAACCACTCACTGCTCCCTGACTGCGAGCAGTTCAATTTGCTGATGAATCTGTTTTCGGTACGAAAAATATGAGTGTTTTTTTCTGGGTGAATACACATATGGCACGCAAAATTCTGCGCCCTTCGGTCAGACGAAAAAACGGCCTCATTCAGAACTCCACCCTGCGGGAGCAAAAGCGGCAAGCAGTCGCCAATGCCGCCTTTGACCTCTTTCTGCGTGATGGGTTTCATAAAACGACTACGCGTGACATCGCCCGCCAAGCGGGCATGAGCAACGGGGCTCTCTTTTCTTATTTCAAAGACAAGGAAGAACTGCTCTTCTTTATCATTAGTCATGAGCAGGAGCGGGCCGAACAGCACTTGGTCGAACAACTGCACCAGGCAAGTGCAGTCGCTACGCAAACGCACGCCGACCCAGAGGACGTTTTCTGCGGGGTGTTTACGACCTTCGTGCGCGGGGTGGATCACATGCGGCGCTTCATCCTGCTGGCCTATCAAGAAACCAAATCGCTCAATCCGGCGACCCGGCTAGCCCTGATCGAACGCGAGAAGCGTATCCAAGCCGCTCTCAGCAGTGCGATTCAATACGGCGTGGAGCAGGGCCGCTTTGCGCCCGACGCTATCGAGTTGAAGGCCCACAATCTCATGGTTCTGGCCCACGCCTGGGCGGTGCGCCGCTGGGCGTTTGTGGGAGAGCTGGAGTCAGTCGATGACTATCTGGCGTTTTTGCTGCCGCAAGCGCTGGCTCTCCTCAGACCCGCAGGAGAAAGTGCGCTCACAAAGAAACGAGGCAAGCAGCCCCGTCCGGACAAACAAGCCGCCGCGTAGGCAAGAGGTCCTGCAGTGGAGGGTTCGTCACACTTTTGAGATCAAACGAATAATCTTTAACGTGAGGAGGGAACCATGGTTCAAGTCACAGAGCTGGGTTACATGGGTATCGGCGTAAAAGACCTCGACACGTGGAAGCATTTCGCGGCCACCATCATAGGCTGGGAAATCGTGGATGAAGGGCAAGAGGATCGTTGCTACGCGCGCATGGATTATTGGCATCACCGTATCGTCCTGCACGACGACCCAAGTGATGACCTGCTCTATCTGGGGTTTCGCGTCGCCGGTCCTGAAGAATTCGGCCAGATACAGCAACAATTATCTGAGGCGGGCATAGCATGCCGCGTCGGATCGCAGGACGAGGCCCTAGAGCGACACGTGCTGGAAGTGCTCAAGCTCGAAGATCCTGACGGGAATCCTATCGAAATCTTTCATGGTCCGCAGGTGGAGTTTAGCAAACCCTTTCATCCCGGCCGACGCATGCACGGTGGTTTTCAGACCGGTGCCGGTGGCCTAGGCCACTGTATTATCCGTGAGCGAGATACCGATACCGCGTACCGCTTTTACCGCAGCCTCGGTATGCGGGGCAGTGTCGAATACAAGATTCAGATTGGCCCACACACGGTGACGCCGACCTTTATGCATTGCAATGAGCGCGACCACTCGGTTGCATTTGGGATAGGCGATGCGGACAAACGCCTCAACCATATTATGGTCGAGGTAGACCATATGGACGATGTGGGCCTCACCTACGAGTTGGTCCGTGAACACAAGATTCCCGTCACGATTACCCCCGGCAAACACTCAAACGACCACATGTATTCGTTTTACTTCCGCAATCCCTCGGGCTGGATGATTGAGTATGGCTGGGGAGCCAGACCCGCAACGCATCAGTCCGAATACTATGTGCGCGACGTTTACGGACATGCGCCTGAGGCTGGCGGCTTTGACGTGAAGAGTGACTCCGACACAGCCGGGTAAACGAGCTGCAGCAGAAACGGACGAACAGTACGAAGAGAGCAAAGGGAAGAACGTTCACAAACGCATGAGAAGGCCGAAAGCCAGATGAAAGCTTTTACGTTGCACCCGTTGCATCCGTTGTTTGTCGCCGAAGCTCGGGGGATAGATCTGCAGCAATCCACCGACGCGGCCTTGGCCGCCGAGATCGAAGCCGCCATGGATCAGTATGCCGTCCTCGTCTTCCGCGACCAAGCCTTGACTGAGTCGCAGCAGATGGTCTTCACCCGCGCGCTCGGCCCTATCGATATGGGACTGCTCAAAGTATTGCAGCGGCGCAGCCGCTTCAAAGAGGCAGGCATGATCGATATCTCGAACGTCGATCTCGACAGCCAGATCCTTACCCGCGACGACCCGCGGCTGCTCACCATGCTGGCGAATCAGCTCTGGCACAGCGACAGCTCGTTCAAGCGACCGTCTGCCAAATACTCGCTCTTGCTGGCCTGCATTGTGCCTGCGACGAGCGGCGTAACCGAGTTCGCGGATATGCGGGCCGCCCACGAGGCATTGTCGAACGACCGAGTGGCTGAGATCGACGGACTGATCGCCGAGCACTCGGCCTTTCATTCGCGCATGCAGCTCGACGATCGGCAATACTCAGCAGAGGATCTCGCAAAATATCCGGCGGTGGAATGGCCTGTTGTCCGCGTTCATCCGGGCTCAGACAGAAAAACACTATTCATCGGCGCCCATACCACCCGCATCCTGGGGCGACCGGTGCCGGAGGGACGACTACTACTGGCTGATCTTTTGGAACACGCCACGCAGCGCCAGTTTGTGTATAGCCATATCTGGCGTCCGGGTGATCTCGTCATGTGGGACAACCGCGCCGTGTTGCACCGTGGGCGCCGTTACGACCTTGCTGAAAGGCGCGAGTTGCGTCGCAGCACGACCTTAGATGTACGGGCATGAGAACTCGCCCCTCCTATAAGGAGGGAAGACTAGGGGCAAGGTCAAGTTTGTGACCCCATAAGAGCTGAGTTGGACCGTGGTCGAGAGCCCGAGCAACGATAATCCCGATGTCCCGGAGTCGGAGAAAGTTCCGCTTGAGATCAAAGTGTATTATTCGGGCGGCCGGGAGCAGCCCGAGCATCCGGAGCTGGTGGACGTACGCTCTCAGCCAGGGACGGTCGCCCAGCGGCATTCGCACGATGAGCACGGAGTCATGTATATACTCTAGGGCGAGCTGCAGTTTGGCCAGCGCATCTATGGCCCCGGGGCGGTGGTTTTTATTGAGAAAAATACTGCGTATGCCTTTCACGTCGGTAATCAGGTCAACCGAGTATTGATCTTCCGGCCACGAGGAGGCGCAAAATACATTCCAGACAGTGTTCGCTGAGGTGATCAAAAGAATGTAAAGGGAGCCGCTATGCAACCTACACTCCACTGGGACAATCCCGCCCCAGCATTTCATAACGCGCCGATAAAGGTTCTGCCAAAATGGAGGGAGGCTGTCTCGACATTTTGTGACAAGTGGTGGACCATGCAGGGTGGCTATTACCGGATTGCTTCCGGACAGGCTGGGCGCTGAGGCAGAAAGGGTTTAGGGAGGATGAAGCTCGGAGCCTTTTCGGTCATGGACTATCATCCCGACTGCCAGGGGAGCGTGGCCGGGTTTTACCACGACATGCTCGACCTGGCGGTGACTGCCGAGCACCATTTTGCCAATTACGGTCTGTGTCCAGCTCCTCCCGTGCTACTAGCCGCCATAGCCCAACAGACCCAGCGAGTTCGGCTTGGTCCAGCTGTGTGTGTACTGCCGTTTCACGATCCGGTCAAAGTCGCTGAGGAGTACGCGGTGCTGGATGTGATCAGTAATTGGCGGCTCGAGTTTGGCGTGGGCCGAGGCTATTTGGAGCACGAGTATGCCGGCCACCGCGTTGACCGAGATGACAGTCAGGCACGCTTTGACGAGGCGCTGGAGGTCCTTGAGCTGGCCTGGGCGGGGCAGCCGTTTGAGTATACCGGTCGGTTTCACCGCTATACACGGATTACGCTCAACACCCTGCCCCTCCAGCAACCAACTTCACCGATTGCGACTGCCGCCTTAAGCCCGGCCACCTACGCCCGAATTGGGGCGCGCGGCGGCCGCCTGCTGAGCGTGCCGTATGTTCTAGAAGACATCAGCGTGCTGGGTGATTTGCTCAAGGGCTATACCGAAGCGGCGACCGCCCCCCAGGTGACGGAGGACGGTCCGCGTGTGAGTGTGGCCTTTCACATCCACGTGGCACCAAGCCGGGCCGAGGCAGAATCCCGAACCCGGCCGTATATCTGCCGCCACTGCGAAACCCGAGCGTTGGGCAACAGCAAGGACTTTGCCCAGCTCATGCGCCAGCGTTTGATTGCCGTCGGTGACCCGAATCATGTGAGCGATATTTTGCGGCAGCTGGGCGATTTTGGTGTTGATCGGGTTGTGTCTCTGATGAATTTCGGCGGCATGCCGTTTGCCATGGTCAAAGAATCTACGAGCCTGCTGGCCAGGGAGGTTATGCCTCGGCTGGCTTCATAGTGAGTTGCCGTATCGGTACAAAAAAAGGAGGGGCCGTATGAAATTCTACACCTTTGACGAGCTGACCTATCCGGATGTGCCAGCGGAAATCGGCCCGGAGGTCCGCTTCACTAATCGCTTCTGCGATCCCTGGGCGGTCAATAAAACCTATCACGAGCACCTAGACGAATGGGTCATGTGCGAAGACCTGGGCTTTGACGGGGCCTTTGTCAATGAGCACAACTTTATCGCGATCAATATTCAGCCGGCCTGCAATATCATGGCGACGGCAATCATCATGCGGACCAAAACCATGAAGGTCGGCGTGATTGGCAACGTCCTGGCGCTGCGTCATCCGGTCCGCACGGCCGAAGAGTTTGCCATGCTGGACTCCCTGTCGGGCGGCCGTTTTATTGCCGGCATCGTGCGCGGAGTGCCCCAAGAGTATATGTCCTATAATATTGACCCCTTCACCGGCCGCAAGCGGCTAGAGGAATCGTACGAGATTATTCAGCGCTGCCTCAGCGAAGAAGGATTTGATTGTACCGGTAAATTCTGGAATTTGACTGGTGTCTCAATCTGGCCCAAGCCGATTCAAAACGCCCTGCCCTTCTGGATGCCAACCGGCTCGCGGGAAACCATCGAATTCGCCGCCGAGCGGCGGATTTGCGGCGCCCAGGTTTTTTACCCGCCCGAGGCATACAAGGAGTCATTCGACATGTACCGCCAGATTGCCATCCAGCGCTTCGGTTGGCAGCCCGGCTATGAGAACTTTGTGGGCGCCCGGCTCATCCACGTGGCGGAGACCAACGCGCAAGCCATTGCAGCGGCACGCGAGGCGGTGGCCAATTTCTTTCGGGTCTTTTCGCGGCCGGTGAATGATCCGGTTCCGGGCCTGCACAACGACGACTCGTTTCAGCGCCGCAAAAAAATTAAGCGAGACTTCCCCGGACCGTACACCCCGTTTGACCAAATGCGCGACGACGGCTTTATCGTCTGCGGCGACCCGGATTATGTCACCCGCAGGCTAGAAAACGACATGAATGTTGCCGGCTACGGACACTTCCTGGGCATGTTCCACGCCGGCAATCTGGCCCATGAAAAAGTCATCGCTTCCAAACGCCTGTTTGCCGAGCATGTCATGCCGGCTCTGCGCCACATTAATATTGATCAGCCCGCCCAGCCGCCGGCCGGTGCAGCGCAGTCGTCGGCCTCCGTGCTCACGGCCCGGTCTGGTTCCGAAACCTTGCCGCTGTATAGCGACTTCAATTACACCATCAGCCGCCATTCCATGGAAACGCTGGGCACGTTTCGCCGTACTGAAAACGGCAAAACCATTGTCGGCTGGGAGATGCAGGTGCCGGAGAAAGGGCCGGACGGCTTTCCCTATCAGATCATCTTTGTCGGCCCCACGGCAGAGCAGCGCGGCAGCGCTATTCGTCTCTCATTGGCAACCGGCAACGGACAAGCAATTCCAGATGAGGCACAGGTGGTGCTGGACACCGCCCAGTATACGGGCCAGGACACAGGCCAGCATACAGACCAGGACCGTCCGATCATTTTTCGCGGGACCTACGGGCAGTTCACCGTCATTCCAGATCAACACGCGCCCCACGCGGCAATTGCTGTTCAGCAACGCACCGCTGCCGGCGATCGCTACCGCATCCGTTTATCGATCAGCCTGCCGCCTGATACAGCTCAGCCAGACCTGGACGCGGATGACAGCTTTTTCGAGCAGGAGTGCTTTAAGCACTGGATGAATGTCACTGCCTAAGCACAATTCGAGGGAGGGCAGCAATGGGAGCGGGTGATGCGTCCCAGTTTAGCCGCAAGACGGCCATAGTTGGGGACCTGACTATTCGGTAT
This sequence comes from Binatia bacterium, assembly GCA_963666315.2. Classification (GTDB taxonomy): domain Bacteria; phylum Desulfobacterota; class Binatia; order Bin18; family Bin18; genus Bin18. Next base: position 165,634 of record CAXXHG010000008.1, on the reverse strand, counting down.
TTCAAAGGCAGCCAGGGCAAGCCCTTGCTATACCTACACGGCCTGGCTGGCTGGGGCAGATGGGAGACCTACCATCTGGCGCTGGGGATGACCAATCAAGTCTATGCCCCTCAGTTACCCGGCTCGCAGGACGGTCACATCCCCCCAGGCGTGCCTTCGGTTAAAGATTATGCCCGGATCATGACTCAGTTTCTGGATGTCCTGGGGCTTGAGACTATCGACCTGGTCGGCCATTCGTTTGGCGGCTGGATAGGCCTACATATGGCGCTTGACCAACCTGAACGCATCGCCAAACTCGTGCTGGCCGATGCCATGGGCCTGGACGTTCCCGCCTCCCCCGCCACTAACCTGAACGAGCTGGATAAAGACGCCTTGCTGACGGCCGCTTTTGCCAAGACCGGCGTTGTGCTGGTCGCCGGAGATTTTGGTGGAGCCCTGGAAGATCTGCGCCAGGGCCAGGAGTTTAAAAACCAGTGGCGAAGTCGCTGTTTGATAGCCGAGCTGGTCCAGGGGCAGTACGCCGCCCCCGAGCTCACCCAGCGGCTCGACACCATCACGGCCGACACCTTGGTCGTGTGGGGCCGGGAAGACAAGCTTGTTCCGCTGCGACACGGCGAAATTTTGGCTGAGCGCATTCCCAGGCAAAACTGGTAGTGATTGCTGAGTCTGGGCACACGCCGATGCGTGAAAAACGCGAAACGTTTCAACGCATCGTACGAGATTTTCTGATCGGCCAGGAAGAAGACTTCGCGTAAAGACTCGATGCTCAAACCTGACGTACAAAGTTCAGCGCCATTCAGAAGAGCATAAAGAGAGTAGCGCTGGGTATAGAGGCAAGGATGCAAGTCCATTTGCCGCCCAAGAGCAGGAGTGTTGTGTAGGCTGGACACGAAGCTTTCGGACCACAGGAGGTTATTCATATGGGAGCACGTACCGGGCAGGAATATATCGACGGACTCCGCGATGGCCGCGAGCTCTATGTTAACGGTGAGCTTGTCCGGGATGTCACGCAATATCCACCCTTTCAGGGCATCATCCGAGAGATGGCCAAGTTATACGATCGGCAGCATGAGGAAACGTATCAAGATATCCTGACCTATCCGTCGCCGACTTCCGGAGAGCCTGTCAGCATCTCGTTTGTCTTAGCCGAAACCTGGCAGGACATAGAAAAACGCCGGTACGCTGAAACAGCTCGGTGCGAACTCACCTGCGGCATGATGGGCCGTCTGCCCGACTATATGAACGCCTTTGTGGCCGACATGGCGGCCATTCGGTCCTGGCTGGGACGCAATGAATCCCAGTTTGGTGAAAATGCTTGGGCGTACTATGAGCTATGTCGCGAAAAGGATCTGTGCCTGACGCATACTTTGGTCGATCCACAAATCGACAAAACCAAAGGCGTCGAAGACCAAGAAAGCATCAAGATCGTAAAAGAGACCGACGCAGGCATTGTCATCAAAGGCGCGCGTATGCTGTCCACGTTGGCCCCGGTCAGCGATGACATTTGGGTTGCACCGTATATGCCCCGTAAGCCAGGCCAAGAAGACTACACTGTCAGCTTCTCCATTCCCATGGCCACACAAGGACTCAAATTCATCTGCCGCGAGCCCTATGATACAGGTGCCAGTAGTTTTGACCGGCCATTGAGCAGTCGCTTTGACGAAGGCGACGCGATTGCCATTTTCGACAATGTCTTGGTGCCGTGGGAGCGCGTGTTTGCCGCGCGGGATGTTGAGACGTATAACCTCATCGCCCCACGTATGCCGGGCTATTTTGCCTTGCAGGCTGTTATTCGGGGGGCGGTCAAACTGCGCTTTATGACCGGCCTGGCTTGTCTCGTGGCTCAAACCATCGGACGGACCGAGATCGTCCGCTACCAAGAACTGCTGGGCGAGCTCGTCTCCTACGTCGAACTAGCAGACGGTCTCGTAACAGCCACCGCGCATGAAGTGTGGACAAATGCTCAAGCCGGAGAAGGGGACGTTGAAGTCTCTTCTGAGGCTGTCTCAGGTGCAAAGAGTTTTGTACCGGGGCTAGCGACGCTGTTTGGAGCACCGGACAAGGGCATGTTGGGCATCACCACCTTGCGCATCTTTTTTCCCTTCGTCCATGCACGGGCGGTTGAGATTATGCGCCTTGTGGGCAGTAGCGGTCTGGTCATGACCCCAACCGAAAAAGACTTTGCCCATCCTGCCCTCCAAGAGCTATTGCCACGCTATTTACGCGGACGCAACACCCCTGCTGAGGAGCGGGTGCGCATTATGAAGCTGGCCTGGGACGCTATCAGTACCCAGTTTGGCGGACGGCAGTTATTATACGAGTGGTTTTTTGCCGGTGATCCTATTAATAACCGCATTCTTTATTATGGAACAGCTAAACGCAGTGAATGTGAAGCCTTAGTCACAAACTTTTTGGACTCCATCAAAGGCCAATAATACGAAGGTGTCCCGTCATCTAGTGCTGAGGCTGAGTTTCTAAGAGATTGATTTCTAAGACGGATGTTTAGGACGAATGCTGGGGTTCTAGGCGTATGGGAATATGATGGAGCTGAAAATTCTGAGTTTGTCACCCAAAACCATTGCTCATGAGCTATAAATCCTGTACCGCTGGCATCACCTTTTCGGCAAAGTTCTGGAGATACTGTGCGGACTGCCTCCAGCTCATCCCCGACCGCTTTGCCATCAAGTGGAGCTCGTCAGGCGCTCCGTCCGCGAAGACCTCGCGCAACTCCGTAATCGCCTGATCGGGGTTCATGAAGAGTCGTTGCCAGTTGGGCAGGTCCTCCGGCTTCTCCGGCACCGTCTCCATCAGCAGGGCGCTATACGGATGGACCCCCTGGCGCTCGTAGTGGAAGCTCGCAAACGCCCCCTCTCGGTGTTCTGCCCATGCCTGCTCCGGGTCGTCGGTGACAAAGCAACTCCCGAAGGTGTTGATCTTGGCGTACTCGGGGCTGCGGCCGTTGCGCTCGCACGCCGCCCGCCAGTCCCGCCGCCACTGCTGCCACACGTCACCCCCCGTAAGACCCGTGAAGAAGCCGCCCCAGCCTCCGACATCAAAACCCAGGCGCGCCACTCGATCCATCGCCTTGGCGGAAAACACCGCCACGACAAAGGTGGGCGGGTGCGGTCGCTGCAACGGCTTCGGATTGAGCCAGACGCCGGCGAGATCCCAGTGCTTGCCATGGAACGCAAAAGGCTGATCTTCGGTCCAGCAGCGCTGCAGGATCTCTAGACCTTCTTCGAGGCGGCTGGGCCGGTGCCGGGGGTTCAGCCCCAGCATCGCGAACTCCATGTCGAACGTTTGCCCGACCTGGCCGACGCCGACGTCCAAGCGTCCGTGGGAGAGAATGTCGAGCACGGCGAGCTGTTCGGCCAGCAGCACCGGATGGTGGAACGGCAGCTGAATGATGTTCGAACAGATACGCACCCGCTGGGTGCGCATTGCGGCGGCAGTCATCGTCACCAGAATACCCGGGTTATAGCCTTCCGGGTCTCCATGATGTTCGCAAAGGCTGATCGTATCAAACCCCAAGCGTTCCATCTCCTGCATGTGAGCGAACGCGCCAGAATAGAATTCCGGCCAGGGCGTGAACCACTCGCTCTTGGGCGGGTTGCGAAAATCGTATAATACGCCAAATTTCATGGCTCTCCTCGCTCTGGTTAATGTCTTCTTCTGTGGGCTTCGATCTTCTGGCCGGAAATAAGATTGCGGGACCCTTGAAGAATGCTGCTCATTTTATGACGGAAGCGCGTATTTTACTCCGATTTTGCTCCAACCAAAACAAAAAGCACCAGAGCTGGCTGTGACGAACGATTGCTCCAGGCATGATTGGTAGCCCGCTGGATGAGGACGTCACCAGCCTGCATGCACGTTTCGCCTTCGTCCATGACTGCCCAAATCTCGCCTGACAGTACAATGGCGTAGTCTACCGAGGCAGTCTTATGCATCATCGGGGTCGAGCTTGTAGAGTCGGCGGCATGGCCCGCCTTCATGGAGGAAAAGACTCCGCTGGAATCAATACTATCTTGCCAGGCTGCATCGGGCGGAAACTCGACGATTCGACAGATTGTCCCAGTCGGCTGGGGTTCAAGATGCATAGGACGATCAACCGGGTCGGCAGCACTGGACAGGTCAGCAGGTGCAGTGGTCGTCTCCCATAGATCAGTGGCTCGCAGACCTGGCACTGCTTCTAGATCCAGAATACTCGTGGCCATGGTGTCTTCAGCGATGATCGATTTTCCTGAGGCATTGTGACCGGTCAAAATCCGGCGGATTTGCTTTGGCATCTGTCCCCTTCTCACTCATATGTAGGTGTTATTCTTCCTCAAAATGAATTTACAGAATCTGGCCCAGACCGCTAGCCGCCGACTGGCGCAGCGGCGGCTGTTGCGACATAGCGCTCCGCGTCTTCGGCCAGTAACAAGCGTTCTTCTTGCAGCTCGGCAACGGCGCGTGTAACGGCCTCAACGTAGTGTTTGTGACCGGGATAGCGTTCTTCAAGCGAGGGCCTGGGATCGCCATTTGCCAGTCGTTCTTCGGCAGTAGCAGCGAACGGAAAGTATGACCCGACCAGCATTAATACCCCTTGGGAAAATCCCGCTCCGCGTATATTCCAACCAGTGTGCGTCCCGAGAGGCACACTGATGTCGGGCAAGCGTATGCCTGCTCTCTCATTCCCGTCCGCATCGACTTTAGGTACCAAGACCAGGTAGTCATGACCGGGAATGGGCCTGGGAGGCTGCTGGCTGTAATCCATTTCGGAAAGTTCGTTCACAAGTCCGGGATACCTGACCCCAGGGATATCGGGAAAGCCAAATGTAGTTTGCGGCAGCGGTGGTACGAGGGTGCCGTCGCCAGAAAGGGGAAAGCGGCTTGCGGGCGGTGGTATCCCCTGGGTGGCCCATTCGTCCAGCGCCACCAGCAACGATCGATTCAGCGGATTATAGTTCAGGAGATTCATCGGATAGGTGGGATTCTGCGAAAAAGCCGCGTTGTGATTCAGCATGATTGGTCCCGCATGGCCGGTCCCGGAGAACAGATAGACACGCACATCATCGGGCACCGGAATGTCCTCGCCGTTTTCGTCAGTCACGATGAGTGAACTTCGCCCCAGCCAGAACTCAGTGCTCGAATCGACGTGTATGATCTTCGGACAGGCGGTGGAAGCCAGGCTGCGGGCAAGAATACCATCGGTCTTGCCACTGATCGAATCAGTGCGTGTCGCGTAGGTGAATGGAAACTGGTCTCCAGGAAACAGATGGTCTTCGTGTTGGCGGTGAAATCGTCCAGGTTGCGCAAACGGGTGATTGAGGAAAATACGTCGCGACCCTGCGATACTGGCGTATATGCCGTCGAAAACCTTCCGGCCGTCTGGCTCCTCATTAAATCCTAGACGTAAAAACTCGCGCAGGAAGCGACCCGGCTGCGACCGCCCGTACGCAAGGACATGATCGATAGCCGGCCCATGTGCGTGGAGAGTGAGTGGGTTCGGCTGGCCAGCGTCGTCATGCTCTGCGTAGCGCATGAACGCTACGATGTCACGCACGGCAGCGAATCCGAGGCCCATGACGATCGGATCCCGGGCGAGGTAGATGAACTCGTACAGGGCACCGGCATCAAAGCCATCAACCAGGTAGATTTCGATTTGCGTGGGTGAACGATAGCGCCAGTGCTGCGCCGGGACCGACGCTCGCGCGTCCTTCTCGTGTTGTCTGACCGTCAGTGTAGCACCGCCCTGATCCAACGTATTGGCTGGATACGTAAGCGGTGCGATTGCCGGGCTATTGGTATGGCCGAATATCACTTCCTCGCGTGAGGCTGCCACGATGGGCTCGCCGTTGTTGGTCGCAACCGGATAGTGAGCGACCATGTGATCCTCTCCCGGCTGAACATCTCCCTGCCATGCGCTGAACAAGATCACGTATCCCTGTCGCATGAGGAAGCCGTTGCCGGCATCGACGCCGGTTGTTGGATCGTTTGAGGTCGGGCCTTTCTGCGCATCGTTGATGTCGATCAGTGCGAGCTTGTCACCGCGATTGGACGTGTCGTAGAGAATGCGTCGATTACTCTTGCTGATATCGGTAGGTTTCAGCAGACAGAAATCCACCGAGTATTCCACTCGGCCTGCGGCGTTCTTCGGCGCCTTGTCGAGATTGACGATTTCTTGGTTGCGCCGCTGGGCGGGATCCACTGCGCCAAACGCCCGGCCTGCGATTTTTTCATACGTGCCGGCGCTACCGAATGACATCCCCTCAAAGACGCTTTCCACGCGGCTGATTTCTATTTTCATACAAGCACACCGGACACGTTGCCATTACACGCAGTGGGGGTATGCTAACACAACCTGGGCTCTGGACTAGTCGCCCTTAGTTCGCTGCATCAGCGCGAAGGAGCATACAATGGCAACTCCCAAAGTGATTGTCCAAATCTATCCCGTGCTTCCTGCCGAAGACCGGGCAGATCGTGAACGCAAGCGTCCGCTTGGACGCAATCGCGAGGTGTATCATCAGGTGCTGCATGAAACACTCGGCCTCGTCAAGGAACTCGACGAGATGGGCGTTTGGGGGATCAGTACGATCGAGCACCACCTCCACTCCGAGGGATACGAAGTCGGCCCTAATCCCGGGGTGCTGAACGCCTGGTGGGCCACCCAGGTCAAGCATGCCTACGTGGGCGCGTTGGGCTATGTGATGGCGACCCGTGATCCGATCCGGGTCGCCGAGGAAACGGCCATCCTCGATCACATGACCAATGGCCGCTTCTTCGTCGGCCTGACACGTGGCTACCAGTCGCGCTGGATGGATATCCTGGGTCAACATTTCGGGGCCGTTGCGACCCTTTCCGATGGCAGCGCGGCTGACCGAAGAAACCGTGAGCTGTTCGAGGAGCGCACGCGCATCTTACTGCAGTGCTGGCAGCAGGAATCGGTGGAGACTAAAGAGTCCCATTACGAGATTCCCTATCCATATGAAACCGGCATCCAGGGTTACCCTGCGCGTAAGAGTATCGAGACGGCGGGCGCGCTGGGAGAACTCGGACCCGACGGCGCGATCAGACGAGTGAGTGTGGTTCCGAGTCCGTATAGCGATCCGTATCCCCCGGTCTTCGTACCAATGAGCGGCAGTGCCGCCTCGGTTCCCTTTCTGGCCCAACATGGATTTCGGCCAACCTACTTCACCGGTCTCGATACCTTAGTTGAATTCGCCACGCTGTATGTTGAAGAGGCGCGGGCCGCCGGATCGGAATACGCACTCGGCGCACGACAGAATATCGCGCGCTGGATTCATCTAGGTCGAAACGAAGCGGAATTCACCGGCAAGTTGCTGCGCTACGATTACGAAATGTGGGTACAGCATTACTCAACGTTTTACGATGGCATACCGAAGTTCGACAATACAGACGCCACTGTGCAGAGCATGAAGGACAGCGGCATTTTCCTGGGCGGAACCGTGGAGCAGCTCAAGGCGCAATGGCGCGATATCTACGACAGGCTGCCGTGCGAATACATCACGCTCATCTGGCATTACGCGCATTGCCCCAAGGAGCTCATGCTCGATGAGCTGGGCGTGTTCCTGACCCAGGTGCTTCCCGAACTCGACGCCGCCGATTCAGGCGATCAGGGCCACAGCAAAGCTTAGAGTGAACAGCTGGCGGGGACGATTGCAAGATCCCAGTGCGGAGTGCGAAGGTGACTCAATGACTGATCAATTCCTAGTAGACATGGAATAAACGCTGCGCTGACAAAATTGAGGGAAGGCATGCGCGAGAATCAACAACCCAAAATGACGTTGGACTCCTTGCTTGAACGCGCCCATGGGATCGCGCAGATGGCTGCGGAGCGAGCGCAGGCAATCGAACAGCAACGCCGACTGCCCGAGGACCTCATGCACGCGATGAGAGACTCCGGGTTACTCCGCATCCTCCAGCCGACCCACTGGGGAGGGTATGAGCTAGACTTAGGGACCTTCGTACAGGTGGCGACTGAGATTGCCAAGGGCGATACCTCAACCGGCTGGGTGTTTTGTATTTTGGGCATCCATAATTTCTGGATCGGCTATGTCGAACCTGAATTGCAACACGAGATCTGGGGAAAAGATTCGACCGTGCTGATGGCCGACTCGTTCGCTCCTATGGGCATCGTTCACGAGGTCCCCGGGGGATACCAACTCAGTGGCAAGTGGAGCTTTTTGAGCGGATTGTGGTGCAGCGATTGGGTCGCGGTCGGGGCACGCATTGCCCCGGAGCAGGACGCGCCCCCCGAATGGACTATGCTGTTTCTTCCTAAGACGGATTACCGCCTCAACGACCAGTGGCATGTCGTGGGCATGCAGGGCACCGATAGTAATACGATCGTCGTAGAAGACGCGTTCGTGCCCCACCACCGGGTCTACTGGTTAGAGCGTGCGGAACGGACCGGTGCCTCGCCTGGGCAACAGTTGCATCCAGGGCCGTTGTATCAGCTTCCTTTTATACCCACCCTAGGTCTCTCGCTGGTGCCGGCAGCCGTCGGGTCTGCGCGGTCGGCTATTGCGCATTTTCAGCAGTGGACGCAGACACGCGTCCCCATATACGGCACGAGCGACACCCCCCCGCCCGGGACGGCCGCTGCCCAGATCGCCTTGGCCGAAGGCTCCACAACACTCGACGCGCTGGAAGGGCTGATGCTCCGGTACGCCGAGGAACTCATGGCTATGTATGGCCATGAGCGACAGGTACCTACAGAGCAGGCGCGGGCCCGATACTATGCCTGGCGCAGCTATATCGTGCGGCAATCCACCCGAATCGTAGATCGACTGTTTGAGTTAAGCGGCGGCCGGGCCCTGTATCTCCAGCACCCTGTGCAGCGGATTTGGCGCGACACGCATGCGGTCGGCCAACATCTCGCCCTCCAATTCGAGTCGGGTATGGAGGCATACGGACGCACCTTGGTCGGGCTGCCTAGTGGGTCACCGCTGTAGGCACCAAACGGCGTACGTCGAAGTTGCGAGCATCAGTCCAGCGACGCCTACGCCTTCGGCAAATCCACCCATACACCGGAGTACGAAAGCAAGGTAGAAGGGGCTGCCACCGGGCCATTGCAGTTATTGTTTACTATGTTTGCCGCCGCGCGTCACGTTGCGTCCACCTTCGCTTTCCGCTACAGCAGCGCTGCGCTCACTGCTCCGGTGGTCCAGCCTCCACACTCGCTTGCCCTGACCTCCCCCACTCCGCACCGGCTGCGCGTCGCGTCGAGGCAGATAAGCCCGCTGCTCAGTCAATGTTGTGGGGCTGAAATTACGGCTGATAACGCGCATTATGACCAGCACGGCAGAAAAAAAGAAAAGTCACTGGGTGTTCCGTTTCTCTGCAAATCGAGTCCGTACGCCTCTATGAATGCTTAAGACAGCGTCTATCCCTCGCGGTCGCACTCCTATACAATCCACCGCCGCCGCTGCACGTGCATGGATTTTGTTGCGATTATAGAGCAAGCGAAAGCCTTACTGCAGAGTCAAGGACGACTGACTTACCGGACGCTCAAGCGCCCGTTTGCCCTGGATGATGAGGCGCTGGACGATCTCAAGTTTGAACTTATCAAAGGGCAAGAGCTTGCAGTCGATAAAGATGGCGAGGTGTTAGTCTGGGTGGGAGCCGCCGGCGCGCCACCACCGTCCTCTCAGCCCCCAACCCCCCTCAACCTACACCCCCCCATCTGGCCGAGCGTATCCGCGCCGAACAGCAAGCGATGGAATCCCGTGGCGCAGCAGATGGCGAGCCGAAAACCATCACCGCCCTGTTTGCGGACCTCAAAGGTTCTACCGCCCTCATCGAGGGGCTCGACCCCGAAGACGCCCGTGCGATTATCGACCCGGCCTTGCAACTGATGATGGATGTCGTGCATCGCTATGACGGGTATGTGGCGTAAGCCTTGGGCGACGGCATCTTTGCCTTGTTCGGTGCGCCGATTGCGCATGAGGACCATCCGCAGCGGACACTGTATGCGGCATTGCGGATGCGAGACGAGATGCGGGGGTATAGTGACCAACCAAGTTGGACAATGACCAGGGTCGCTCGTTGTTCAACTGGATCCGGTGGAGCTGCAATCAGGTCAAGCAGGAGCCGCAGCCGTGTGGATGAGAGCCAGTGCGGACTTGGGTCAGGGGTGTATCTTCTGCCTGGTAGGTGCCAGACGGCAGGCTCTGGACTTGGCTGTTCACGTCGATAACCATACACGGGGGCGATGAGAGCGCAAAGATAGGATCGAGTCAGGCCAAGCACGCCACGTGCACCAATTCATACGATACATAACTCCACGAGTTTGCCATTGGTTGACTCTCGGGAATGTAATCAATATGTCTTGAGTAGAGAGAAGTGAATAGGTACAGGATTTTCCTCATCCGTACATCATGGAAGGACAACATGGAAGAACGAGCCAGACCGCAGCAGCTACGTGTCCATCTTCTTCAGCGCCTCTTGATGAGCGCCCTTGCACTTATAATAAGCAGTCTCTGGATACTGCCAACCGTATCTCATGCGGCCCATGACCAGAGTGATCAGAAGGACGAGAGAGACCTGAGGGTTCAGGGGGATCAGAGCTATCAGGCTCTGCGATACTGGATTGAGCATTATCAGCCCGATGCCAAGACGGTGACGCCCGGCCAACATCTCACGCAGAAAGACCGCAAAAATGTGCTAGAGGCGCTCATTCCCCAGTCGGCGTGGGAGTACTACTTTTTTGACGGCCTGGACATGGAGATTGCGGCAACCGGACACTACCCGCCGCCAGCGGAGTGGGGCAAGAATGTCCCCTCCGACTACACGTTGGATGAGCGTGGTGTCCTGGTGGGGTTTACCGGTGGAGGATTTCCCTTTGCGGATATCACAGCCGACGATCCGCGCGCGGCCCATAAAGTCGTTTGGAATATGCTCTGGCGGCCTGGAGCCGAGGGCTACGTCATGCCGATGGTAGCCTGGTTGCGGAGTGAGAACGGGCAGCTCGACCGGAAGTTGGAGTTTACCGCCCTGAGCTCCCGATACGCCCAGGGTGCCCACTGTCTAGTGCCGGGCTATGAAGAGATAAGAACCAAACAGCTCATGGAGTTCCGCTCGCCGCGGGATATGGCTGGCGCCAAGACGCTCACCAAAACCTATGTGGACCACTACAAAGAAGATGCCGGCTGGCTGTATATGCCCGCGCAGCGCAAGCCCCGACGTACGCTGGCCTCCGAGCGCACGAGCGAGTTGATGGGCATGGATTACACCATGGAAGACGCCATGGGATTCGGCGGGAAGGTATACGAGCACAACTGGATTTATTTGGGTAAAAGAGCGGTTCTGGCCACGATCAATGTGCGTGACAACCCCGAGGCGGGCGGCCCGCACCTCTGGGTGCCGAACAAAGCCCGCTGGGAAGTACGCGAGAGTCATGTCCTCTTGATAGAGCCTAAAGCTAAAAACCACCCTTACAGCCACAAGATTGTGTTTATCGATACAGAGACGTTCTGGACGCTATGGATGTTCGGCTTCGATCGACAAGATGATCAGCTCTTACGTATGAACCAGCATTTTTTGAAGTATTCCGAGAGCTATGCCGACGAGGTGACTCAGCAAGCGCCCTATATGCAATTAGATTTCTCGAACAACGTCGGGCACCGCGTGCTCATTCACTTGGGGGAAACGGATATCAACGCCAAGAAGCCGCATGCCACCTTCACTCCCATTGCTATGTGATGATGAAAGATTTCTCTCCAGGACGCGCCAAGCAGTTTTACTCACTGCGCAATATGGTCAGCGGCCGGCGCTAGTTGGTGGTGTCCCCCACCAACCTCGATCTCGTGCCGAAAGGAAGGTCTTATATGACATTGACAGCAACTGAACTCTATACCGGAAACTACGGTATCATGGACACCGACGGTCATATCATTGAACCGGCCGATCTGTGGACAGGCGACCTTATGGAAGCCAAGTATAAGGATCGGGGGCTACGCTTCGGTCGAACTGCCGAAGGGCTGCATCTCCAGCTAGACGGGCAGTTCCTCCGTGGCAGTGACCTCAAGAGTCTGCAAGCGATCATGGGTATGGGTCGATCACTCGCGGAAATGGATGGATTGAAGATGGAATGGCCGGGGGATGCTGATCCGGCTGGCTACATCCCCGCGGCTCGACTGGCCCGAGCTGACGCTGAGGGTCTCAAATATACCGCTATATTCACCTCCCTCGGGCTGCTCTGGAACACCCACATCACCGATATCGAGTTGGCCCATGCAATGTGCCGGGCCTACAATCGTTGGGTGATTGATTTCTGCTCCGGTAGCAAGGGGCGACTTGTGCCGATAGCTCACTGCTTTCTTGGGGACCCCAAGGTAGCGGCGGAAGACCTGAAGACGGCGGTTCAGGCAGGAGCGAAAGGCGCAATGATCGTGACCTTTAATGTCCGGAGATTGCCCTTGGGGGATACGGAATGGGATCCCTTTTATGCAGCAGCGCAGGATCTGGATGTGCCTGTTTGCATCCACGTGTCGGGTGAACGCCGCGAATATCGGCCGTTTAGCAGGATCGAGCCCAAAATCTTGCACGACGGTGGACAATTTCTATTGTCGGTACTGAGCGGCAGATTAGCGATGGAAATCGCACTCGTGGATATGTTTCAGTACGGGCTGTTCGAGCGTTTCCCTAGACTTCGCGTCGGCTTCTTTGAAGGTGGTGCGGGTTGGGTCCCCTCCTTGCTCGATAAGATAGAAGCGGTCTTCGATACTCAGGTCGGTGAGCGCGGCATCAAGATAACCACTCGACCGAAGGAGACTTTCGCTAAGCAATGCTTTGTGGGTGGCGATCCGGACGAAACGGCGTGGGCAAAAACGATCGAGGACTTCGGCCCGAATCAATTCGGCTGGGCGTCGGATTTTCCGCATCCAGACCACCCAGGAAACTACATGGAACATCTTGCTCACCTCGCCGGAAGCCTCCACACGCCGGAAGCTCGCAACGGCCTGTTAGGGGATGCTTCGGTCCGGTTTTTCGGGCTCGCTTGAAAAACCGTGTTTACAAACTAGATAAGAAGAGGCGGCAGGCCGCCTCTTCTTCCGTAACGGGGTTCACAGGAATGAAGGAATTTATGCCTGCGAGACCCACTCCTTAGAGTAGGATTTCGTTCCAGAGATGGTCACGGCCCTATTATCGGCGGAGTCGGAAGCCGCAGGATAGCCCGGGTTTTCAGGTGGGGCCGAGGTTCTGTCAAGTTATCAAGACAAAGCACGAACCTCACGTAGTGTGAGGTCGGATGTAATCTACCCTTACGCTGTTTCGAGAGCCGTTGTCACGTCTCGCCACGTGGCGAACGCTCGTTCCCGACACAGCCGATAATGGACAGCCCTCACCAGGTGGCGTCCAATCCGAAAGAGATTATTGATAGATCCGTGGACGGAAAGAAACCGTTGTACATGTCGCAGAGATTAGAAGCCGCGCATCTGTCGTTCGCGCTGGCGGGTGGGTTGGTGGGACCCTTTGGCACGATTGTTGGCGTATTGGGTCGTGCAGTGCTGGACAGAGGGGAGCAGGATCCGGTGAGCAGCACTATAGCTGCGGAGCTTATCGATGACCAGTTGATTGAGCACTTACACTAACCCCTTCAATAACTTGCGAAAGAAGCGGTTGGCGGCGTTAGTATTGCGCCGTTTCTGCATCAGAATATCGAGAACCTGGCCATCTTTATCCACAGCGCGCCATAAGTAGTAGCGCTCCCCTCGGATATGGATGAACAGTTCGTCGAGATGCCAGATGTCGCCTGGTCGGCCCCGTCTGCGGCGTAACTTCTTGGCGGATGTCTGGCCAAACTTGAGACACCAGAGGCGGACCGCTTCGTAACTAACGAACACCCCCCGTTCGGCCGACAGTTCTTCGACTTCGCGAAAGCTGAGGCTGAAGCGATGGTAGAGCCAGAAGGCGTGGGCAATAATTTCGGGCGGAAACCGATGCTTTCGATACAGACCTGTGGTACGTGAAGCCACGCCCCGTTACGACACAGACAACCAACGTTGGGCAAGTCCCCCGATTAGTTGACAATACCGATCAACCAGATAAGGGCTGAGTGGTGGTCGGCGTTCCGTGCGGTTTGTTATGCAAAAGATGATTGAGGGTCGATAAAGTGATCGAGCAGGGGTCAACCGTCTGTATGGAAGAGACAAAGACGTTGCACCAAAGACTTGGAAACACAATCGAGGCAGTGAAAGGCTCCAGGAGAGCACTTGGGTTCTGGTGCAAACAGAGGATGAGTCAAACAGGCAGAGAGAGAGGAGACCATGCCTAAACTTTCTAAGGTGCAGCGGCGTCACCCGGAAGAACAGCGCAAGGAGATGCACCAACAGCACGAGCAGACGAAGCAGGCGCGGCAGAACCGGATGCACGAAGCGAAGAAACGGCAAGAAGCAAAACGGGTGCGCGCGGAGCACGAGCAGCGATAGCTTCTTCCCGCGAACATCACCAACCGGGTACCATTGTTGTAATTAATCTTCTCCTCGGCTGGAAGGAGCACCATAAAGGTATGGCAGCACGGCGGCTCTCACAGTTACAGAAACATATCCTTTGGTGGTTGGTGGAAGGCGGACAGCGCACGGATGGGGTCGTAGCAGGGGAGCATCAGGAGCTTGGGCGTACCTTGAAAGAGGAGAAGGGGAATGCGAGCCACAGCTTGCGGACGCTTGAGGAACTAGGGTTGGTTTTTGAGGTAATACCGGATGGTGTGTAAACGCACCAGGTGGCCTATCCTTCTCAGGATAAAACCTAACTGGCCCTGGAGTGTAAAGAGGAGCCACCATGACACGGCCAGTCACATCGTCACAGTCATCGTCTCGCCCATCCTGGGACCACCTGGAAGAGTATGTCCGAGAACATATCCAGAAGTTCATCCAAACCCTGCTGGAAGAAGAAGTCACTGAGTTATTGGGGCGTCCCAAGTCCGTTCAGCGGAAGACTCGCCCGGCGTCCGTGGGCTATCGCAACGGCCATTGCAAGCCACGGAGGTTGGCAACGCCAGCGGGGACAATCACAGTGCGCCGTCCACGAGTGCGGGACTTGCCAGAGCGCCTTGAAAGTCGAGTCCTCCCGATGTTCAAACGCCATACCCAGCAGGTGGGCAAGTTGCTGCCTGAGTTATACTTGCATGGGTTGGCGTTAGGCGACTTTGACCTAGCCTTACGGGGGTTGCTTGGCGATGGTGCGCCCTTATCCCGCTCTTCTCTGGTACGACTCAAAGCCCGGTGGCAACAGGAGTATGCAGCCTGGAACAAACGGCGACTCGATGACCTCGAAGTGGTCTACATCTGGGCTGATGGGTTGTATGTCAAAGCCGGGTTAGAGGACACGAAAGCCGCGCTATTGGTGATGATTGGGGCGCTCACAAATGGCCAGAAGGTCGTGCTGGCCGTGGAGAGTGCGGTGCGGGAATCCAAAGAGTCCTGGGTGATGATTTTGCGCGACTTGCGCAAGCGGGGGCTGAAAGCGTGGCGATGCGCGATTGCCCACGGGCACTTGGGCTTATGGGCGGCGCTGGGGGACCAGTATCCCCCGCTGGCCGAGCAGCGGTGCTGGAATCATCGGCTCCTCAACATCTTGGATGCTATCCCCAAGAAATACCAGCCCGAAGCGAGTCAACTCCTACGAGCCATGCCGTATGCGGATACGCAGCGGGACTGTGAAGCGTTAAAGGGACAGTTTCGTCAGCGCTATCACCCCCTCTGTCCCAAAGCTGTGGACCGCTTGGAGTCAGATTGGGAGCGCTTGGTGACCTTCTACCGGACCCCCAGGGAGCACTCGGTCCATCTGCGCACGACGAACATTGTGGAGTCGCCGTTTGCCGCCGTCCGATTACGCACCACCGCAGCCAAACGCTTTAAGAAAGTTGAGAACGCCACGGCGCTGATCTGGAAACTCCTGCAAGTGGCGGAGTCCACCTTTCGCACGCTCAAGGGGCGCGCCCTGTTGCCTGCCGTGTATGCCGGGATCCGCGCTCGAGATGGCAGCGCGCCGGCCGCGGCACTGGCGGCCTAACGTCGCCCGTGGTCGGCCCAACCGGCGGGGCGGTACTAGCAGCTGCCAGATTTTTCCTCCTCGGCTTCCCGTGGAGGGGGGGAACCGGCATGGCAGTCGCGGGTCTCCGGCCTGCGGCTGCAGGGGAAGCACAGAACCCAGGAACGGCAGAGGATGTTGCCTCGTGGTTCTGGCACGAGTTTTTGCCCGGCGCGTATCCCATGAGGGTCACAGCGAGAGGTTTGCTCAACAGCTGGAACACACAGCCTTCACTTTGTTCGTGGCTGGTCAGAGCGGTGGCCGTTTTCGGCTTTGTTTTGGCCGTCCCACCTACATCATTGGGGCAACCCACATTGCCTGATCCCCTCGTGGGGACCTGGGAAGTGCCGGCAGCGAGCCCCGGTCCAGACGCTCAGTGGGGTCGTGTTGTTTCGAGGCTGGACCTGCGATCCGGCCGTCATGGCGGTGCGCACGGGCACCGTGGTGGAGATTCAGATCGGTATCAACCCGCGGGAGCGCGCCGCGGTCGGCACGTTCCGCCCGGACACCAACATGAGTGCGAGCGGGCCGTGTCTGGGGGACAATAATGGCTGGGGGATTACCACGAACGTAACCCGGTTCGGGCCGGCCCGGAAACGATCACTCTCTATGTCAACGACACCATGGTCGAGCAGCGGATGATCGACATCGTCGTTCTGTCGGGCGCGGCGGCCCCGAATTTCTTTCTGACCGACTTAGCGGGCGCATGCACGATCGATGACTTTCCCGTCGCGGGCGAGAATACCCGCGTCGACTGGGCTCAGGCGGCCCAGAGCTTCGCGATTTCGGCCTCGGGGATGGGCGTGCCAAGCGGGGGGACGTGTCCGGACGAGGCGTGTCCGGCCGACATGATGGCAGTCGGGGCGGTGTGTGTGGACACGTACGAGGCGTCGGTGTGGGCGAACGCGGAGGGCACGGGGATGCAATATGGGGTAACGGAGGATGATTATCCGTGCGCAGATACGGGCAATGACTGCAAGGACATGATCTATGCGGTGAGCCGGAAGGACGCCCTGCCCGCCCGCTTCATCACCTGGTTTCAAGCCCAGCAGGCGTGTGTGAATGCAGGCAAGCGGCTGTTGCGCAATGCGGAGAGGCAGGCGGCAGCGGCTGGGACACCCGATCCGGGCGACACGCCGGGAGGGGAGGACTGCAAAACCATGTCAGCTGTGCCGGAGGGGACCGGATCACGAGCGAACTGCGTGTCGGCCTGGGGGGCGTTCGACATGGTGGGGAATGTGTGGGAGTGGGTTGCCGACTGGGGGCCGGCGTCTACGAGGGCTGTGCCTGCCGTGTTCGATGGGACAGAGGATGTCAATTTAATGGGTGGCGCGAGAACAACCCGTGGTCCCGGCGCCCTGGTCCGCGGCGGCCACTTCGGCAACGGCACGGCTGCCGGCGTGTTTGCGGTCGTCGGGATCAGCGAGCCGTCGGACGCGAACAGCAGTATCGGTTTTCGTTGCGTCCGCTAGTGGCCCTGTGGACTTTGGGAGGGGCGAGCGGCGTAAGCCGCCCGCCCCTCCAGATTGCGGGACATCGTGATTACGGAGGGAGTTAAAGCCGCACCCGACGCCCGCGTGGATTGTATGCTGTCGTTACCAATGTCGTTCTGCATTAAAATTGACGTAGCGCCACATCGTCAGACGTAGATGAGCGTAAACACTTCACTCTCTCGAAACCGTGACTTTCTGGCCACATGCGCAAAGGGGGAATATTCGTTACTGCCAAATTGCTCCTATAATGTACGCTTTCGTCTCGTCGGGGTTCCGAGAGCAATCGAGAACTTTTCGTCGTTTAGAGAAAAATCCCCCTATTTCGGAAGCGCTGGAAAGAAAGGCGTGAATTGTTAGGTCGAGATCTCCCTCTTGTAGTGAAGGGGCTGGAGTCTGTCGGGTAAACAGCCGGAGTGAACCCTTGTGTCGGTTCGGCTAAGGGGAGAGCGGAGGTCACGATAAATTGACGCGGGTGCGCAGTGGGGCTCCTTTCGCTTTCGCGTTCCAGGGTACCACGGCGAAGTGCTTCAGCAGCCGCGCGCGCAGGAAGTTGGGATTAATATGCAAGGTGTCACAGACAAAAATAAAGCTGCCGGGGTGGTGAGGTCCGCTTTGAGCCAGGTCAGCGACTCGTCCCGCAGTTTCCGCTTCTGGTGTCTTACGTTGTATTTTTTCCCGTAGCTGAAGATGCCGCGCTGTTCAAGGCTCATGACGGCATTATCGAGGACCGCCGCCCACAGCCGTTGCTGTGCGGTGAGGTGCGTAGGGAGCATGATCCGATAGGGTATCACCGCGTTCTCGACTACGATACCACTCCGCACTCTCGATTGCGCCGGCGGATGCAAGACAGCGGGGGTAAGAGAAGAAGCGCGGGAGCAGTGATTCTGGGGAGCCACAGCCGTGTGGGGGATGTTTGCTACGTAGGTGCGGGGGGTTGAATTGTGTCAGGCAGGCAGACGTAGCGGCGAGGATGCTGGGCAGGTTTATTTTTATTCAGTTCCGTGGATTTCTGCTGGCACTGAGCCAGGTCGGTGTAGGTCGAAGCGGGTATCCAGGCGGCCGTCGGGTTACGCGTTTTCCCTTCTTCAATCCTCCACAGAATGAAGAACGTGAAAGCCACAAGCGGTAGGTGTGTTTTCATACGGTGTTGAATAGCACGATTCCCCGCCCGATCCGTGCCGCCAGAACATTGTGCCAGCGCGCGCCGTTTTTCGGCAACCGTGAAAAACTAGGCCGGTGCCGTGCCGCTGATCGTCACTCTTGCACACTGAGGGTGAGCAAGGACTGCTGGCTGACAGTCACCCCACTCACTGGGAGGAGCAATGGACTTGGTGCAGACGTTGTTCAGTTTGGAAATACTCCGTGCATTGCAGAAGGGCAGGAGGACCCGCGACTGGTTTAAAGGGGAGCGGCGGCGGAAAGAGGCGACGGAATATTTAGTTGCACATGACTATATTGAGGAACATAAAAACGCGCAGAGTCCGTTTCAACTTACGCAAAAAGGAGAGACATTCATCCAAGACCATATTAAGAGCTGTGACCGGCCCAGGGTTTCGGTACCAGTGTGAAAGTTAGGGATAAGCGAGTTGAGTTGCATAGTCTACCTCTTTGCTGGACGGCAAGATTTTCATCCTGCCTATGGATGCCCGCTCGATCCGTGCCAGGTAAAAATACCGGACTCTCGTGCGCATCGGTCTAGAGGTTGAAGCCTATATTGACGCGGAACGATATGAAGAAGGATGGACGGCCCTAGAGGAGGCTATGACGGTTCACCCCAACCATGGCGACCGATATTGGGAGGCTGAATTATATCGGCTCAAGGGGAAGCTGACGCTACAGTCCCAAGTCGAAGGGCCTGAGTCGAAGGTCGAAGAAGAAGCCGAGCAGTACTTCCACCAAGCCCTCGACGTTGCCCGCGAGCGGAGTGCGAAGTCGCTCGAACTCCGCGCCGCGACCAGCCTGGCTCGGTTGTGGCAGCAGCAGGGAAGACAACCGAAGCGAGAGAGCTGCTCGCCCCCGTTTACAACTGGTTCACCGAAGGCTTTGACACGGCCGACCTCATTCCCCCTTGTCTGGTCTGGCCGAGGTGCTATGGCAAGTGCACGGAAAGGAGGGATTGCTATGGCATCACTGACCGGGCGAGTGACCATCGTGACCGGGGCGGCGCGTGGGATCGGGCAGGAATACTGCTGCGCCTTCACACGTGAGGGCGCGCGGGTGATCGCCGCCGACATCCTGTCGTGCGAGGAGACGGTCAGCAAAGTCCGGGAATCCGGGGGAGAGGTGGTCGGGGTGACCACGGATGTCACGAGCGCCCAGAGCACCGAAGCCATGGCCGCCGAGGCGCTCGAGCGTTTTGGCCGGATTGACATCCTGGTCAATAATGCGGCGTTGTACGGAGGCCTAACGGTCGGCCCGTTCGATCAGATCTCGGAAGCCGAATGGGATCGGATGATGGAGGTGAATGTCAAAGGCATGTGGCTGTGCTGTAAGGCGGTCGTTCCGACGATGAAGGACCAGGGAAAAGGCAAAATCATTAATATTTCGTCGAGTACCATCTGGGCCGGTGATCCGTTTGTGTTACATTATGTGGCCTCGAAAGGCGCGGTGTTTTCCCTCACCCGCGCGCTGGCGCGAGAGCTCGCGGGGACGGGGATTAATGTAAACGCCGTCACCCCCGGCCACACGATGACCGAAGCGAGCAAGACGATACTCGATCGGGAAACCTTTGAGCGGTTCCGGCGGCAATCGGTCAAGAGGCAGATTATCAAGCGGAACGAAGAGCCGGCTGACGTAGCGGGGACGGTCATCTTTTTGGCGTCTGATGCGAGCGACTTTATGACCGGGCAAACGCTCAACGTTGATGGCGGGCGGGTTCATTACTAACGATCGTGCAAGACCGAAGAAGAAACCAGCTGGCGGGGCAACAGTCCCCGGTAAAGGCCCCTGTTGATGATCACAATACAACGAGATTGAGCGTACACAGTCTAGCGTCCCCCCCCGCGTTGAGTTGTCCTTCTGCCTATTTCCTGCTCTTATCTCTCCAGGTTCGTGAGGGGAGACCTGTCGGTGGTTCAACGTTCAACGCTGGAGAAGCGGAGGCGTGTTTTCGGAAGGCCATTGCGATTGCTCAAAAACAGGAAGCCAAATCCTGGGAACTCCGGGCCGCCACCAGCCTCGCTCGGCTGTGGCAGCAGCAAGGGAAACGAGCAGAAGCGCTGGAGCTGCTTGCCCCAGTCCACAACTGGTTCACCGAAGGCTTTGACACCCAAGACCTCAAAGATGCTAAGGCGCTCCTCACTGAACTGACCTAGTGCAAAAACAGCCAACCTCTTTGGGAATCCGCTTTGCCTCCTCGCCCACTGGCGGGAGAGGAATGAGGTGAGGGTGGGTGAAATCTCATTCCATGCCCCTCACCCGCGTCCACTCCGTGGACGACGCCCTCTCCCCACAGGGACGAGGGAATTGCTATTCCCAAAGAGGTGCTCTGGAGCTGCACTAGCTGCCGCCTACAAACGGAGCTTGCTCACTGAGAATCCCTCTCATCAGCCAATGTTGCGGGACTGAAAGTGCGGCTGATAACGGTCATTATGGTCCTCCGGTAGCAAATAGACAGAGATGAGCGGTAGCGCAACTCGACTGGTGGACGATACGACGCTATACGGCGCTGTGCGTCCACGGCCGGGAGGATCGCACCGTCGTCTTATTTCAGCACCTTGGCCCAGCCCTCTTTCAAAGGGACAAAATAGAAGATCTCGACTCGCCGCGAGCGAAACTTCCAGTCCTCCCCTACCCTCTCATACTCATCGTGCAGCCGCCCCGCGCCTATCATACTCTCTTCACCTTGCACCCCTCGGTTCTCAAAACAACATGTCCCGCGCGCTTTTCCCTCGCCTGGCAGTTCAATGACATGATTGCTAAAGAACGGACGAACCCGAAGCGGCCAAGTAGTGATATAAAACGCGCTAATGGCCGCATGGCCAGCATGCACCCCTCTGTCCAGATCGCTAAAGTCTACCTCTCCATTCTGGGTAAAGAGCTGAGCCATCCCTTCGGCATCCTGCCGCTCAATACATCGCCCATACGCGTAGGTAAGTTCCTTAATCATCTCTCGGGCCCACAGAGCTTCGACCTTGATGTGCAGCTGTTCGTCCATACAGTCCCCCTCTCTGGGTGTGCCGGCGGGGCTCGGCTGACTGAGACAGAATGCTGAGTATCCCCCACCAGTCACATCTGTGTCCGTAGGTGCTTCGCCTTAGATGGGCTCGGCGTCGATCAAGATTCCAGCTAATAGGGCGGGTTCGCTGCCGTGGTTGACCCAGGCGTGATTGGTGCCGCGCTGAACCACCACGTCAAAGGGTTCAAGCTCGACCTCGCCTTCGTCCAGCAGCAGCGTCACCTGACCGGACAGCAGGATGATGTAGTCCATGGTCCGAGTCGTGTGCATTGCCGGGTGCCGGCTGGTATCAACCAGCACGCCCTCAGCCCCAATGCTGGTAAACATATCGCGCACGAGCTTGGCGTGCGCCTCCTTGTCCAGGTGAGCAGTGGCCGACTCCGGCGCAACCTGGAAGTAGCGAAACAGTGACCCGCCAATGGGCGGCTCCAGCCGAACGGGCCGGTCCGACGCATCGCGGCTGTCCGTATTGCGAGCAGGTGTCTCTTCGGTGGCCCAAATTTCGGTCGCCGGACCGCCACCGTGCGGCGGCTCATCGTGGAACAGCACGACCGATTTACCCTGAGCATTATGACCGGTGATGACCCGGCGTGGTTTTCTTGGCATTTGCTCATCCTCCTTTCAATTTCACAACGACACAACAACCTGTCTGAGGATCGTAGGTGTAAGAGAACCCGGCAGCGGATCGTCGGCTTAGGTGTTGTCAACATAGGCACGGCAGAGGCACTTCGTCTTGACAAGCTTATCGGTGCCCGTATATAGCATTGAGCAAGCGCTCAATCAATATCTAATGCGTATTGCCTAACCCTCAGTGTAAGTGGCGGAAACTGTTTTAGGAACACGAAATATGTAAGGAGGGGGCTATGACGGATTGGAGCAATCTCGTTGATCTTGAGCAACGAACAGTCAGCCCTCGCGTATTTACTGACCCGGAGGTCTACCAGGCGGAGCAGGAGCGGGTGTTCGGGCGATGCTGGCTCTATGTGACGTACGCAACGCAAATTTATCATCCGGGCGATTTTGTTACCAGCTATATGGGCGAGGAGCCCGTAATCGTGTGTCGTCATGGAGAGGGCCGGGTCCATGTTTTTGTCAATTCGTGCCAGCATCGGGGGTCGCGGGTGTGCCGGCTGGATGCCGGGAACACCCGAACGTTTACATGCCCCTACCACGGCTGGACCTACGATATGCAGGGCCGACTAGTCGGCGTTCCTCAGTTTCAAGAGGCCTACTATGGCGAGTTGAAACGGGACGAATGGGGGCTGCTGGAAGTTCCGCGTGTGGACCTATACCGTGAATGCTCTCGCTCCAGGCGGGGTGAAGACGCCGGGATCGCTCGTCGTACGCGAAGCGTTTGGTCAGGGGTCAGTGGAGGCGGCAGATGCGGCCTTCTCGGAACGGATTCCTCTGGGGCGGGTGGCTTGGCCAATAGATATTGGCCGAGCGGTTTTGTTGCTGGTCAGTCGAGCAGCCGACTATATCACTGGCCGGGTCCTCCACGTGGATGGCGGATTGACGTGTGTCATGTAAGGCGGACTTCGTAGCAGAATACCGAAAACACAAAGTGCGTGGGTGGGCCAAAGAGAAAATGCGGAGAGTGGTAAATACTATTCCTAAGGGGAGGCAGCCATGACGCTGGTGTTAAACGCCAGGGACGTTGAGCAATCAACCGATATGCACCGGCTCATTGAGGTCATCGAACAAGGGCTGCGCGAGGAAGCGCTCGACCGAGCCGTTGTGCCGCCTCGGCTCAACCTGCCAACCCAGGATGGATTTTTTCGGGTCATGCCGGCTGTCATGAACGAAAGCGGCCTCATGGGCTACAAAGTATTCCACGGCTCGCTCAAGGCAGGAGTACGCTATCTGATTGCCATTTATGATCAAAAAGAAGGCGGACGATTGCTGGCGTTAATGGACGCACATTATTTGACGGCGGCACGGACGGGTGCAACAACAGGCATCGCAACAAAACTGCTAGTGAACCAAGGCTCCCAGACTGTTGCAGTGATCGGTTCGGGGCTGGAGGCTCGAACGAATCTCCAGGCGATCTGTGCCGTCTGCCCGGTTGAACAGGTAGCCGTCTTTAGCCCGAACCGCGAACGACGTGAACGCTTTGTGCAGCGCATGGGCACTGAGCTGGGTGTCGAGGCGGTTGCGGTGGACAGTCCGGAGCGATGCGTTCAGGGTGCAGAGATAGTCATTGTCGCCACCAATACCTCCAGTCAGCCTGATCCTATCGCCTACTGTGGAGATTGGATGCAGGCTGGCGTGTTGGTCAACGCAATTGGTTCGACCTCCACCTTTTTGCGCGAGATCGACCCTGAGACGCTGGCGCGGGCAGATCGGATCATCGTCGATTCAAAGATCCAGGTAGAAGGAGAGTCAGGCGATATCATCGCAGCTCTGGCGGAAGACAAATATGACCGTGAGAAGGTAGTGGAGCTCAAAGAGGTGCTCGTGGGGAGGGCAGAGGGCCGGACCGGTCCCAAACAGATCGTGCTTTTCAAGTCGGTTGGCACGGCAGTCCAGGACGTCATGGCCGGCTTTGCTGTATACGAGGAGGCGCTCGAGCAAGGACGTGGCCAGGACATTGGAGAATTCCTAGATCTGAAGACTTTTTGAAAAGGAGGGAATTATGGCGAGTGTGACCCAATTAGGCTATCTCGGACTCGGAGTCAGTAACGTCGACAAGTGGGAACATTTTGCAACGCAGGTCTTGGGCTTGCAGGCCAATGGGCGCGATAACGACGGAACGCTATTCCTACGCATGGACGAATACCACCATCGCTTCAACCTGCATCCCGATGGGAACGACGATTTGGCCTATATCGGCTGGGAGGTAGCGGATGAGCAAGACTTGCACACGACGGCTGAACAGCTCAACGCCGCTGAGGTAGAAGTGAAGTTGGGAACCCCAGCCGAAGCAACAGCACGCCGGGTGTCAGGCTTGATCCACTTTCGCGACCCGAGCGGTGTTCCGTCCGAAATTTTCTACGGCCCACTGGTCACATTTGACAAACCGTTTCAGTCACCTCGACCCATCTCGGGCTTTAAAACGGGCGAGCAAGGTCTTGGACATTGTGTCATCTTTGTGGATGATGCGGAGCGGAGTATCCATTTTTATCGTGACGTTCTGGGGATGCGCATCAGCGACCATGTCCAGATCACTCCGGCTCCAGGCGTGACCTTCCAGGCCACCTTTTTCCACTGTAATCCACGCCATCATTCTCTGGCGTTCGTTGCGGCACCCAACGCGCCTAAGCGTCTGCATCACTTTATGTTACAGACGCAAGCACTGGATGATGTGGGCGCAACCTATGATCTGTGTCAGGACCAGGAGATCCCGATCGTCATGAATTTAGGTCGCCATACCAATGATCATATGCTGTCGTTCTATATGAAAACGCCGTCCGGCTTTGGGGTTGAATACGGCTGGGGGGCGCGTGAGGTAGATGATGCCACCTGGCAGGTACAAATGCACACGTCGGGCAGTATCTGGGGCCATAAACAAAATACCGAAGGAGCGGCAGGGTGACGGTAGCCTAAGCAGGGAAGTCCTATGCAGGTATCATTCTTTTGCACCAACAGCTATCTGTCTGGAGAGGCCTACCGCCAGCACGTCTGGCCGACACCGCCGGCCTTGTATCGGTCCGAGGTCGGTCTGCGCTCGGTGGACTTTGCGCTGGAGCAAGCTACGCTAGCCGACGAATTGGGCTTCGACTGGGTGAGCTGCTCGGAGCACCACTATACGCCCTTGCTGCAAACGCCGAATGCGAATGTCTTCGCCGCGGCGCTCAGCCAGGTCGTCCGCCGGGCCAAGATCGCGGTGCTCGGGCCGCTGGTGTCGATGAACAACCCGGTCCGGATTGCCGAGGAAATGGCCATGCTGGATCAGTTGACCCATGGGCGACTGATCGTGTTGTTCTTACGCGGGACGCCGAATGAGTTTTTGGCTTACGGCACCAACCCGGACGAAACGCGCGCGCGTACCCAGGAAGCCAGCGTGTTGATCAGCCGAGCGCTCACCGAGCCACAGCCGTTCGGCTGGGAGGGCCGTTTCTATCGATTTCGTACGGTGGCGGTATGGCCGGGGTCGATTCAGCAGCCGCACCCACCACTGTACTATTCGGGCAACAGCCTGGAGTCAGCTACCTTTGCCGCAGCCCAGCATATGGGACTCGGGGTGTCATTCTATCGGCCGCCCCTGGTCGCGCAGATGACGGGCCACTATAAGCAGGAGTGCGCCAAGCACGGCTGGCAGCCCTCTCCGGATCAGCTCCTGTATCGTTGCTTTGTCGCAGTCGGTGAAGACGACCAGGAGGCGGCGGCGCTCCAGGCCAAGTATTTCGTCGGGGATCCAACCGGTGATTTATTCCGTGGTCGCGGGGCGGCAGTGCCGCCGCCGACGCAAACGCAGGCGGGTTTTGGTTTGGGCGAGCCGCGGTTCTGTGGCAGCCCTGATGCGGTCGTACAGCAGATTACCGACTTCCATGAGACCACGGGAGTAGGCGTGATCGACGTCGCCTTTGGGGGCGCCGGCCTCAGCCCGGAGGAGGCCATGAAGTCCATGCGGCTGTTTGCGACCGAGGTGCTGCCCCGGATTCGTCACATCGGCGTCAGTGCTGCAAGTGAGCAGCCGGACACGTATGCCGCCACCAGCGCCTAGTCAGAGGAGTAATTAGCTCGACAATCTGAGGGAATAAATGAGCAACACGACACAGCCACCAGGCGGCTCCAGCGTGGCCTTCACGGAGCATGTTATACAAGCGGATGGACTCCGGATACGCTACCTGGAAGCCGGCCACGGCAGTTCCGTAGTCGTGCTCCAAGATACGCTGGAGGTGCTGGATGCTGAGGGATTACACCAGTCGCCGTTACACACTCTACTGGCCCGGCAATTCCGGGTAATCGCCTTTGAGGTTCCAGGCGGTGGCCACCCGCCGCACGACGTAGCGCGCACGTTGACGCAGGTGAGTCTCGCTGTTGGTCTGCAGCAGTACGTGTTGGTGAGCAGCGCGGCCGGTACGTCTATCGCGCTGTGGCAGGCTATCGATACCCCACAGCAAGGCGATGGGCTCGTCGGGCTCGTCTTAATCTCTCCCACGGTCCTGCTGCCTGAAGGCCGCAGCGGGCCGAGCGGATACGCTCGGGATCCGGAATTAGAGCGCAGGTTGGGAGACCTCCAGGTGGCGACCCTCGTCCTGGTTGGAACGAATGATGAGATCCTTCCACCAGAGACAGGACAGCGCTATGTCGAGCATATTCCGAACTGTTATTACGTCCTCGTGTATGACGCCGGGCATGCCATTGAGACAGACCGGCCAGATGCGCTGTGTACGGCGGTGGGTGACTTTGTAGAGCGCCGTGACGCCTTCATTGTCGAGCAGAATAATACGGCTATTAATCCGTAGAAACGCAAGCCACGCTACGTGGACGAGGAATCAGTCTCCACCTGAAGAGTACGTCCCAGAAGAATGAGGTCAATAGTGACCCGCGGCGCCTCTATCCCGCTCCCGCACTCCGAATCGCATCGGCTACAGTCGGCCAGGCAATATCGCCGAGTTCTACACGAGGATGCTCAGTCCCGCACGCCGGACACGTTCGCTCCGCCGTGTCAGCATTAAAGGTATGTACGGCTTGCCAGCATGCCTGCTGGGGGATTTCCGTACCGGTATCAATGGACTGCCAGTGCACAATCGTGTGACAGTCGGCAAATACCATACGGCGGCTTCACGGCCCGGTGTCTCGGCTTTGAAGCGGACTTGAAAACTCGGTGTATGCTTTATCACCTGGCTCGGTATACCGGCGGGAAGATAGACGCTATCCCCAGCGACGAGCTGCAAACGCTCAGCATGCTCACCGGCAAACCAGATTCCCCTCTCTCCGGTCAGATTGATCACGGTGTGATCTTGATCGCTGAGCAGAAAGAAAGGCTGAGAGATGGTGTTGCAGCTGATATGCGGCATAGGATCGATGCCAGGTGGCAGGGCCGGAAAGTCGTCAAAAGAGCCTCAGGCCGTCTGTAGCTCCTTAAAGAGCTGGAGCATACGTTTGCGTTCCACGCAGCTCTCCCGTGCTACTCGTTACCGACTGAGAGCCCAGCGAAAGATCTCAATTTCACGCCTAGAGGAGAGATTCTTCGCTACGCTCTGAATGACAGAACCGGGTGCTTAGGGTTATTCGGATAGGCGCTTAACAGTTTCTTAAGCCGTCGCGCTCTCCGCTCTGCCCAAACCCTGCTGTCTCTGGTAAAAGGAACACATAGTGCGCTTTGGTACCTATTATTTTTTACAGGCCCCGCCGGGCTCCTCACATGCAGAAGTGATACACCGCGAGTTTGCTCAGATCCTTTTGAGTGAAGAACTCGGCTACGATAGCGTCTGGCTGACCGAGCATCACTTTATCGAGTATGGCATTTCAACCAGCCCGATGGCCCTGGCTGCTGCGATTGCCGCTCGGACTGAACGCATACAGATAGGACTTGCCGCCGTCATTCTGCCCTTTCATGATCCCATTCGCTTGGCGGAAGAAATCGCCTTTGTCGATATCCTCAGTCGCGGGCGGCTGCGCGTCGGTCTTGGACGGGGCAATCGTCCGGTTGAGTTCGCAGGCTATCGTGTTTCGCAGCAGGAAAACCGAGAGCGGTTTGGCGAGACCTTAGAGGTTATGATTCAGGCCTGGACGCAGGAACGTGTTTCCTATCAGGGAAAATTCTTTAAGATTGACAACATTCCCGTCATTCCCAAGCCCCACCAGAAGCCGCATCCCCCGCTGTCGCTGGTGTGTGTCAGTCCGGACACGATCAGACTTGCTGCTCAGCGCGGCTGGTTTATGCTGAACTCTATTCTGTTCGGCCCGTTTAGTCAGATAGAGCATAATCGGGACGTATACGTTGCCGCGATGCGCGAAGCAGGTCAGACCGAGGCCGCCATACACACCGCGCTGCACTCCTGGGGCGTGTCGCGCCATATCTATGTGGCGCCGACGGACGCCCAAGCCCGGCGCGAAGCCCAAGAGGCGGAAGTGTGGTATCAACAATCCCTGGCTCGATTTCTGGTGCCGGAGAACATTGAGGCCGTCCCACCCAGCCTGCAGCCCCAATTCCGCGCATTGGCAGACCGGCTAGCCAGCATCACCTGGGAGCAGCTCGTAGCAGAAACCGTTCTGTTTGGCTCACCAGAGCGAATCATAGACCAGGTGCGTGAAATGGAAGAGGCGCATGTGGGGGAATTATTGTGCTGGATGAATTTCGGCGGCCTGCCCCAAGACCGGGTCGAGCGGTCCATGCGTCTGTTTGCCGAGAAGGTCATGCCACATTTTCGGTAGAGTCCAGGAAGAAGAGCATTGGAGCTTTCCCATCCCTCCGTTAAGAAGCCCCGCATCGTCATTATTGGCGCAGGCATAGTCGGCGCATCGATTGCGTTTTATCTCTCACGTCGTCACGTCAATCTCACTATCATTGATCAGGCTGAGCCTGGGACTGGAGCGTCGAGTCATTCCTTTGCCTGGATTAATGCCACCAGCGGGAAAGAGCCGGCTTCGTATCACGACTTGAATCGACGTTCGGTGGATATGTGGTCTCGTTTTGCATCGCTCCTGCAATCAGACGTCGGTTTACGCTGGGGCGGCGAACTGCGTTGGGCGAATACCGAAGAAGAGGCGGACGAGCTGCGCCGAGGGGTCGAGCTGCAGCAGCGGCGCGGATCCGAATGTCGACTCCTGAACGAGGCGACTTTTCGTGCACTTGAGCCCAGCATTAAGCCAGAGTCATTCACGATTGGGGCCTTGAGTGTCAAGGATGGTATCGTAGAACCATCTCAAGTCATTCAAGCTTGCCTAAGGTACGTTCAAGCAAACGGCGGCACGGTGTCGAGCAACACAGAGGTTACAGACTTCGTCATGAACGGCACAGGCCGCGGTGGTAGACGGATCAAGGCGATCCGCATCACGAGTGATCGCACCACGAGTGGTCGTATCACGAGCGGTGAGATGCCGTGCGACGTGGTGGTGCTTGCAGCCGGCGTAGGCAGCACCCAATTGGCGGCGATGATCGGGCTCAACATTCCGCAACAGGATAGCCCAGGTGTGGTTGTACGGACCGACCCCCGCCCTCCCCTGTTCAAAAAAATTGCCGTTCTCAATACGCCTGCGGGCGACGCAAACCGGCCGGGTATGGATGCAAACCGGCCGGGTATGGATGCAAACCGGCCGGGTATACACGTGCGCCAATGGACAGATGGCACGGTCATGATCGGCGAAGGCAGTCAGGAAAGTCTGGCGCGCGATGACTCCCAAGCGCACGCGGACGCATTATTAAAGCGGGCTACATCTTATCTGCCTGCTCTTGCAGGTGCGCGGGCAATTCCAGTTCCCGTCGGCCATCGGCCTATGCCCGCAGATGAGCTGCCCATTCTTGGCTTTACGCAAGCCGTACCGAATCTCTATATCGCTCTGATGCATAGTGGTGTGACCTTAGCCCCACTCGTCGGCGAGCTGAGTATGATTGAGATAGTTGAGGGGATACAAGTTGCACTGTTGGACAGCCATAGACTTGAAAGATTCAGATAGAAAGTATGCCGCTCGCTCTTGAGAGTCTGTATAGCCATGTGGTGTCGAGTTACGCTACGCTAACCCGATCGATGAAATTGGTCTTGGAACTGGAGTGTTATTCTTAAAAGGAGAAAACGCATGGGCAGCGAACATTGGCGACGAGATAAACCCCAATTCTACAATTACGCTGGGTTGCAACGCAGCCGCCTGGACGGCCCTACGTGTATAGAAGATCTTCCCGGCGCCTTGTTAAGCAGTGATGCGCACAGCGATGCACACACCTATCTAATTGAGCTTCCAGCTGGTTGGCGGCGTGAAACCGACGGCAAAGACGCTGCCCTCGAACTGTTCGTGCTCCGGGGCGATCTCAGCTCGGGGGACAGCACGGTAGGACCGAGTGGCTATATCCATATCCCGCAAGGCCGCGGGGGTGGAGAGCTGCATTCTCAGGCTGGGGCAAACGTATTTGTCTTTTGGAATCCAAACATCCCGGCCTTCCCTCCGTCCTATACCCAAAACCGAGTCCTGCGGGTGCCCGACCTCGAATGGCGCCAGAGCGTGCCTGACTCGCACGGGATTATGCATAAGCCACTGCGTTTACCCGACCCGCATGGCGACGGCTACGAAGGTGGCCCTGGGGGAAAATCTATGAATGGAACGATCGTTCGCTCTTAATGTAGGATCAGATTCAAGCCGGACAAACCACACGGAAACGATAGGTTGCGTATGCAAAGACAAACCCACAGATGCTTGCTTGGACTCCTTCTAGCGGGATTTGTATCGAGCTGGTCCTGCGCAGCGCAACCCAAGGGAGACTTGGCTGCGCTGCGACGAGCCGATATCCCGCACGGGATAAAAGACGCGCGGGGACGTGAGGTCTCCCGTCGGGCTCTGCAAGCGTATAAGACGTCGGAAGTACGCGCGTTTGAAAAACAATACACGACTACGCAGCATGCCTTAGCGCAGCTCCCAGGGGTAGTTGCCGTCCGACCTGGCGTTGGTGTTGTGTATGTGTATACGAACCGGCCAGCGGCGGTTCCTCAAGAGTTCGAAGGCGTTCCGGTCACAGCGCTTCCGCCGGAGTTTGCGAATGGCATGTCAGAAGAATGGGTGACGCCTGACCAGCTTGCACCGCCGGGTCAGGGTCATTAAGGCGATCTGCAAACGTCGCCTAGACGAAGCAAGAAGCGGAGATGAGATCCCGGGTGAGGGTTCGGACTGCTCGCCGCCTATCTTCTGCTCGTGTATGGTGCGTGTGTGTGTAGCCAGCCGCAATATTTTACCGATAGTGCACCGTGGCTGTATGTGTGGCTACCGGTGAGCATCGCACTCGCTCCGTACGGTGTGTGGCTGATAGATCCGAGTGCCTATATTTGGTTCGTCCGCTCCGAATTTGGCGTGATCGAAAACCTGACGGTGCTCTTTTTATTACTTGCGATCAGCGTCGGTGTGATGACGTATCGCCAAGCGCCGGCCGACCTGCCTCACACCGTCCGTCTCGTTCTTGTCCTCTGGGCCCTCGGCTGTCTGTATTTTGTAGGCGAGGAATTAAGCTGGGGCCAGCACTTCATCGGCTGGCAAACGCCACATAGCTGGCAGGGACTCAACACGCAACATGAAACAAACGTCCATAGTATTAAAGGCATAGTTGGGAAAATTGCGGGCCAGCTGCCACGCAATGCGTTGACCCTGTTTGCTATTGGCGGGGGAATTATTGCGCCGATCGTGTTCCGCATTGCCAATATTCGTTTTGACCCAAAAGGCTGTCAGTACTGGTTATGACCGACTGCCACCTGCCTGCCAGCAGCCTTCTTAGGGGTCAATTCCACTGCGCCACGAAAAATCGCGAAACAGTTTGACCTGGCGCTCCCGGTAGAGCTGATGACTCGCTTGGGAGAGGTGAAAGAGTGCTTGCTGGCCCTGTTTCTGCTGCTGTATGTGCTTTCCATACGCTCGCGGATGCGGGCCTCTCGCAACACCCAGCACGATACCTAGCCCATTCGTGAGTGCGGAATATGTGGGAGCATATGCGCGATCCAAGCTCTTCTTTTGTACACCACGAAGTGATAGGGGCGCTTAGTGCTTGCGGCCTCCGGTCATGCAGAAGAGACGATTGCAATGGCAAACGCGTTTCGCTCCAATACATCCTGACGCTCCAAGATGAGACAGTCTTAGAGTCAAGTGTGGCCAAAAAACCGCTCGTGTATACTCATGGCTCCAAACAGATTGTCCCAGGTCTAGAAAAACAGCTGACGGGACTAAAGGTTGGTGATACCAAAAAAATCGTTGTGTCTCCCTGGGTGTGTCCAATCGCTCAGATCCATAGGACAATTCTAAAGCACTTCCACCTAGTAGCCTGGATGGAACGGAGTGGAATCCGGGGAACACGACGACGAGGGATTCCCTAGAAGATATTTGGAAAAGGGGGAGGATGTGTCATTGCGAGGAGCCGTAGGCGACGAGGCAATCTCTTTGCCCGCTACAGATTGCTTCGCTTCGCTCGCAATGACGTGTACTGTGACCGCCGAAAATCATACGATTCGATGCGTTTGGGGGCCTTGCTGGAGAGTGTTATTCAACACATCTACGCCACACCTGGTGTGTGGTTCACGACCATGCGCGAGGTGGCGGCGGCGTGGGAAGAGGATCAGGGATGAGGGCATGAGGAACGATATCGGATTACGCTACGCTAATCCGTCCTACGATTCGACCTACGGCGGAGTAAGCATATAAGGGGGCCGTATGCGCATTTTCATCTCGGTAGACATGGAAGGCATTTCCGGGGTCGAAACGGTGGAGGAGGTCTTTCGGGGTCTGCCAGGCTATCAAACGTTTCGACGGATTATGGCCGGCGATGTCAATGCCGCCGTGCAAGGCGCAATCGAAGGAGGTGCCTCTGACGTCGTGGTCTGTGACTCGCACGGCTATATGTGCAACATTCGGCCCAAAGATGTGCATCCCAAGGCTACACTCAAGTCCGGCCTGAAGCGCAATCTGTGTCAGTTCAAAGGCTTCAATCCCGGCTTTGATGGCGCCCTGTTTATTGGCTATCACTCCAAAGCCGGCACCAAGGACGGCATCCTCAGCCACACCTGGATCCCGGCCTTCCAAGATGTCCGCGTCAATGGTCTGTCGGTCGGTGAATATGGCCTGAACGGCTTTCTGGTGAGTAGTTTTGACGTGCCCGTTCTCATGCTGTCGGGAGACGACAAAACAATCGAGCAGGCGCGCCCGCTGTTCGGCGACATCGAATATGTTGAGGTCAAAAAATCGCTCGGCTATTCCAAAGGTAAACATCTGCCGCTGAGTGAAAGCCATGCCCGTATTCGTGAGGGCGCTCGACGCGCAGTTCAGCAGTTTGCCAAGCGGAAACCGCCACCTCTGGACATCGCCTTACCTGTCACCATAGAGTTGGACCTGTGTCAGTCTGGGAACGTTGTTCAGTTGGTGACGGACATGGAACAAGAGAATGTGCGTTTTGTGGATGAGGACATCCAACACACGTTGAGCGACGTGGACCTGATCACCCACTACGCAGCCGTAGAGCGACGTGGCGAAGAGACGGTGGCCTATGTGTGTAATCGTTATGTGGATGCGTATAATAGCCTGTTCATGATTATGATGAATTTTTATGAGCGTGCTATCGAGTGGCTCATCGAAGAAGTCGCCAAGCCGGAAGAGTATCGGCGCAACTTGCAGCCGCTGATCGCAGGTAGTCCGTTAACCTTCATGCAGTAAATCGCTAAAAGATACATTTAGAATATGAACTCTTATGTGTGGCATCGTCGGATTTTTAGATAAGACGGGGAATACGCAGGCGCCGGTGGGGCGGACGCTGCTCGATATGTTGTCGGCCTTGGCGCGCCGCGGACCGGATTCAAGCGGGGTGGCGCTGTATGGGGATCACGGCAGTGACCACTATGTTGTACGGATCAAGCTGGGCGAGCAGGGTCCATTTGATACCATCGCGGCCCGCGTGATCGAACAAGTAAACAGCGTGGGCTCTGTTTTGGACTCAAGAATTCAGGGGTCCGTCGCTGCGTCTGGTCGTCGCATCTCAAGAGCATCCAAAACAGCTAGAGCAAACAATAGTAGCCGCTGGCGCAGCCACGGGAGGCGTAGCTGCGGGTGCCCAGATCGAAGTTGTCAGCATGGGCACACGGCTCGAAATCGTCAAACAGGTCGGCTCTCCAGCCAATCTTGAAGCCACGTACGCGGTCTCTGCTCTTGTGGGAACGCATGGCATTGGGCATACGCGCATGTCAACAGAAAGCCGGGTGGACCTGAGTCACTCGCAACCCTTTTGGGCGCATGGCCGATCCGATGTGGCCGTGGTCCATAACGGACATATTACGAATTATCACAAGATGCGGCGCATCTATGAGCAGCAAGGGCATCATTTCTATACCGGCAATGACTCGGAAATTATCGGCCTGTATATCGCCGATCAGATGTCTCAAGGTGCCGGCTTTGAAGACGCCCTGCAGACGTCGCTCAAAGATTTTGACGGCGCATTCAGTTATCTTGCAGCCACGGACGACTGCCTCGGCTATGTCAAAGATCCGTTCGCTTTCAAACCCCTGGTGGTGACTGAGACAGCGGCTTACGTTGCGATTGCGACTGAAGAACAGGCCTTGCGGACAGCGCTGAGAGACGACTTTCGGGTCTGGGAGCCTGGCGTGAATGAGGTCGCGACTTGGCGGTCGCAGTAAGTGGGCATATTGTACGGCAAAAAAGGGGGAGTGCCGTGAAAGAAGTCGACTGCCAGGGGAAAATTTCCCGCGAAATAAACCGAGAAATCCGCCGGCTGATTCAAGCTGGCGAGCAGGAAATCCGGGTTCTCCATCCCCAAGCGCGACATAATCTCGGCGTGGCTATTCTGCAGCAAATCACACTGACTATCACGGGTAGCGTGGGTTATTACTGTGGCGGCCTGATGGATGTCCAACCATTAAGATCCAAGGCAGCTGTGGCTGGGGACTTGCAGAAAGTATGCTGAACGGCACAGTCGTTCTGGGCCAAAATGCGGGCAACAGCGCGGCCGCCTCTATTCGAGGTGGGACAGTCGTGATCCACGGCAGTGCGAGCTCTCGGGGCCGGCATTGCCATGAAGGGCGGCTGCCTCATCGTTCAGGGCAATAGCGGCTATATGACCGGCTTCATGATGCAAAAAGGAACCATCGTAGTGTGTGGGGATACGGCAGAGGCACTCGGCGATTCAATGTATGCCGGCCGCATCTTTGTCGGCGGTCAGATTTCAGACTTAGGCAATGATGCCGTCATTGAGGATGTTACGGCTGAAGAAAGTCTCTTTCTCGA
Organism: Binatia bacterium; assembly: GCA_963666315.2. Lineage (GTDB taxonomy): Bacteria > Desulfobacterota > Binatia > Bin18 > Bin18 > Bin18. Next base: position 130,057 of record CAXXHG010000008.1, on the reverse strand, counting down.
CGCGATGCTGGTCCAGTACGATATCGACCCTCCGGCTGCCTTTCAAAAAATAGTGTCCGGCAAACGCTTGTGGCAGTTTGACAAAAAAGATTTCCAGACCTGGCGGGAGGCATTATGAGCGAACGACCTGTTATCCGACACAGCACCACCTGGCGGCCGGAAACAATCGAAGACATCCAAGTCAAGGCAGACCTCGGCCGCTACCGGATACGCGGCTTTAGCGCGCTGCGCAGCCGGCCCCTGCCTTCTTTTGAGGATCTTACTTTTATCCCGTGTACGCTCACCCGCGTGCCGCTCGAAGGCTACCGTGAGAAGTGTTCGACCAAGACGATCCTGGGCGGTCGCTTTGCCGAGAATCCGATTGAACTCGATATCCCTATCATGGTGACGGGCATGAGTTATGGCGCGCTGTCGTACAATGCCAAAGTCGCCTTAGCTAAAGCGGCCGCCCAGACGGGGACGTCGACCACCACCGGCGATGGCGGCATGTTGGCCGCCGAGCGTGAGCATTCCAATGTGCTCATCTATGAAGTCTTACCCAGCCGGTATGGCATTAACGTCCATCATATGCGTCAGGCCAACGCTATCGAACTCACCGTCGGACAGGGGGCTAAGCCCGGGACCGGGGGCCTATTACTCGAGTCCAAAGTCTCAGACGAAATTGCCGAGCTACGCGACCTGCCCCCCGGCGTGGACCAGCGCAGCCCGTGTCGCCATCCGGACTGGCTCGGCCCGGACGATATGGTCACGAAAATAGAGGAGCTGCGTGAGGCCACCGACTGGCAGGTGCCTATTTTTGTGAAAATGGGCGCCGCACGGGTGTTTGACGATGTCAAACTGGCGGCCAAAGCCGGGGCTGACGTTGTCGTCGTGGATGGCATGGAAGGCGGCACCGGGGCATCACCCGACATCCTGCTTGAGCATACCGGCATACCGACCCTCGCGGCGGTATGTGAAGCGCGGGCTGCGCTGGAAGACTGCGGTCTATACGGCGAAGTCCAGTTGATTATTGCGGGTGGCATACACAGCGGCACGGCTGCGGCGAAAGCCCTCGCGCTGGGCGCAGACGCTGTCTACCTCGGCACGGCCGCGCTGATCGCGCTGAACTGCAACAAACCTTTATACATCGACGACTACCATAAGATCGGGGCCGAACCCTACGCTTGCCATCACTGCCATACCGGACGCTGTCCGGTCGGTATCACCACCCAAGATCCGGAGCTGATGCAGCGGTTGGATATTGACGCCGGCGCGGAACGCGTGGTGAACTTTTTTAACGCCATGACGCTCGAAATTCAGATGCTGGCCCGCGCCTGCGGCAAATCCGACGTGCATGACTTGGAACCCGAAGACCTGCGCGCCTTAACTCTGGAATCCTCGATGATTACCGGCATTCCTCTCACTGGAACGAACGTGGTCTTCTGCGGGGGTCCGGGCTGGAAACCGGCGTCTCAGCGGTAGTCGGCATGTCATTTCTCTTAGACTGTCCCAACTGTGGCGAGCGCAGCGTGTATGAATTCCGGTTCGGGGGCGAGTTTCGTGAACGTCCCGTAGGTCCGGTTTCTCAACACGACTGGGCCGAGTATTTGCACATGCGAAAAAACGAAGCCGGTGAACACAAAGAATGGTGGTATCACCTGATGGGCTGTCGCAGCTGGTTTTTCGCGATTCGGGATACACGCACGAATGTTGTCAGAGAGACACGGATTCCATCGGTATGAATGCAAACAGACTTCCCGCCCATCCCGCTCAGGTCATAGCTCATGACAAAACACTGACGTTCACTTTTGCTGATGAAACGATTACGGCCCAGGCTGGTGATACGATTGCATCCGCGCTATACGCCGCTGGCACACGCATTTTTAGTCGCAGCTTTAAATATCATCGCCCGCGCGGACTGTTGTGCACTGCGGGCAATTGCCCCAACTGTCTGATGAATGTCGACGGCACACCCAGCGTGCGGACGTGTATGCAACCGGTGCGCCAAGGTATGCGCGTCCAGCCGCAAAATGTCTGGCCGTCGCTGCAACGGGATGCCCTCTCGATTATCGACAAATTCGATTGGCTGCTGCCGGTTGGATTTTATTATAAGACCTTTATTCGCCCCCGCTTTATGTGGCCGCTGGCCGAAAAATTTCTGCGCCGCGCGGCGGGCCTGGGAAAAATCGATCCACACGCCAAGCCACAGGCTGGCTATGATCACCAATACCGCCACACTCAGCTTACCGTGGTCGGCGCTGGGCCTGCGGGTTTGAGCGCAGCATATGAGGCCGCGCGGCTTGGAGTTCGGGTTACGTTGATTGACGATCAGCTAGAACTCGGCGGCCATTTGCGATCTCAGACCACCTCTTATCAGGGCATTGGCGAATACAGTGGTTTGGCTGGATTCGACATTGCCCGCAGATTATCCGAGCAAGTCCGCGCCCAGCCGAATATTGAACTCATCCAGTCGGCGACTGTTTTTGGCGCTTATGAAGCAGGTTTGCTAGGCGTCATGCAGGCCAAGCGGCTGATTCATGTGCGCACTCAGCATCTGATTATTGCCACCGGCAGTTACGAGTACCCTCCCGTCTTTCACAACAACGATCTACCGGGGGTCATGTTAGGCAGTGGCGTGCGGCGCCTGCTGCATCTATACGGGCTCGCGCCTGGTCGGCGGGCCGTCGTGGTTAGTCATGACGAAGCGGGCTTGGCTCTGGCGTGCGAACTGCTGGATGCCGGGGTACAGATTGCCGCCGTGGTCGACTCGCGCTTTCGTCTGCCGGAAGCGCGTGCAGCCGCCAAGCAGCTGCGAGCCGGCGGAGTCGAATTGCTCACCTCGTATACCATTCAAGCAGCCCACGGGCGCGCGCAGCTAGAAGGCGTCCGCGTCGTTCCGCATGACGCCCAGCACAACGCCTTTCCGAGGGCGAGCCGTTTTATTTCATGTGACCTGCTGTGTGTCTCTAGCGACCGAGCTCCAGCCGGAGCGCTGATTGCCCAGAGCGGAGGCGAACTGCAGTATGACGAGGCGCTCGCAGAGATGGTGCCGCAACAGCTTCCGTCACACGTCTTTTGTGCCGGCGATGTCACCGGAATTCATCATCTCGCGGCGACTCTACTCCAAGGCCGTCTAGCCGGTCGACAAGCGGCCGGCCGCAGCGGCCAGGCAAAAGCGGAAGCCGAACAGTCCCAGCTTGCATCCGCTCAAAAAGAACTTGAAGAACTCGCAGCCCTGGAGCAGGACTATCGGCAGCAGGTTGAGCCGTATGTACGGCCTCGTACTATGCCAGCGGAAAAAAAGCAGTTTGTGTGTGTGTGTGAAGATGTTACACAAAAAGACCTCGCGCACGGCGTTGCCGAAGGCTTTGACGAAGTGGAAACCCTCAAGCGCTATAGCACGTTCTCCATGGGACCGTGTCAGGGCCGTATGTGCGCCACTTCGTCGCTACGCATCTGTGCCAAATATTCAGGCGCTGGTCTTGCCGCGGCACGCACCACAACAGCGCGTCCGCCCATTAAACCCGTTCCCCTGGGTGTACTCGCCGGCCGCAACTATCAACCCGAAAAACATACTCCGCTGCATCATCGGCATATTGTTCTCGGCGCGCAGATGATGCTGCTGAGCAATTGGAAACGCCCCTACGCGTATACGACACCGGCTGAAGAGTACCGCGCTGTGCGCGAACGGGTCGGCATTATCGATGTCAGCACCTTGGGCAAACTGGAGGTCAAGGGCAAAGACGCCGCCCAGCTCCTCGACAAGGTATATACGCATACGTTTTCTTCTCTGCGTATAGGACGCATCCGCTACGGCGTGATGTGCGATGACGCCGGGATCATTGTCGACGACGGCACAGTCTCGCGCTTGGCCGACAATCATTTCTTTTTGACTACCACGACCGGCAATATCGAATTTGTTGAACAGTGGCTCAAGTGGTGGACGGCGGGTACGGATCTGTGCGCCCATGTCACCAACGTCACGGGCGGGCTGGCAGCCATGAATATTGCCGGTCCGCAGGCTCGACAGGTCCTCAGTCGGATAACCGACGTCGATCTCTCTTCGGATGCGTTTCCGTATATGGCTTGTGCCCAAACTGAAGTGGCAGGCGTATCCGCACTCCTGCTGCGTATCGGATTTGTTGGCGAGACAGGCTGGGAAGTCCATGTTCCGGCTGAGTGCGGCGAGCTGGTGTGGGACGCGCTGCTGGCCGCCGGCCAGGAATTCGATATTGCACCGTTTGGCGTTGAAGCGCAGCGCATATTACGCTTGGAGAAAAAGCATCTGATTGTCGGCCAGGATACCGACGCCCTGTCTAACCCGCTCGAAGCCGACCTGGCGTGGGTCGTCAAGTTCAACAAAGACGATTTTATTGGCAAACAGGCGCTGCAGGCCGTTCAAGAGCGTGGACTGCGTCAGAAGCTGGTTGGTTTCAGACTGCGCGACTCGGGTGTTGCGGAAGGCGGTCAGGCCGTCGTGCTGAACGGCAAGCCGGTGGGCAGAGTCGCCAGTGCACGCTTCAGTCCATCCGTAGGTACATGTATCGGCTTGGCCTGGGTTCCTATTGAGCTGGCAAGCCAAGATGGCCCTTTTCAGATTCGTATCAACGGCGAGCTCACGCAAGCGGATATCGTCAACGAGACGTTTTATGATCCTCAAGGCAAGCGCGTGCGAGCGTAAGACAGGAAAGATATGGCGGGTTCACTGATCATCCGACGTTCGGCATTGTATCACTACCATCTTGAGTCAGGCGCCGAGATGGTGGAAGAACATGGCTGGCAGCGTCCGGAATACTACACCGCAGTTGAAGACGAAGTCCAAGCCATTCGTGAGGGCGTGGGCCTGCGCGATGCGAGTGCGGTTACAAAATTCGACGTCAAAGGAAAAGACACTCTCTCGGTTTTGGTTCGGATGCTAGCTCTGAATGCGGATCCCCAGATGGAAATGGTAGGCCAAGTCGTGCCTGTCAGCTCTGAGACACTAGCTGGCGACTCCGGGCGAGACGGACTGCTGTGCTGTTTGACTCGGGATCACGTTATGCTGATCACAGCGCCGGGCACGGCGGGGGCGGTTGCTCAGCTACTCTCAGCGTCACAAGAGCCCCTACCAGACGAAAGCTGTATCCATATGACCGATGTCACCTCGAGTTTTACGGCCGTACAGATTATTGGTCCTCAGGGCTATGATCTCTTACGCAAGCTGACCGCACTCGATCTGAACCCGACGGCCTTCTCAAATCTCCGCTGCGCTCAGGGCGACATTGCCAAGGTCCACGCGCTTGTGCTGCGGGCTGATGTCAAGACGCAGCTTGCTTACGAGGTCTATTGTCGCAGAGAGTTTGGAGAGTATCTATGGCAGACGCTCCGCGATGCGGGACAAGAATTTGGCGTTGTCCCGTTCGGCGTAGCTGCCGTGCGCCAGTTGTAAGCGGTAAGTGGCAAGGAGTAAGGAGAAGGATAAGTCGTGTTACAGCTCTTTCGTAAACAAAAGATGTGGCGCAGCCACGCGCTCAAGGATCGCTATGATGTGGTGATCATTGGTGCCGGGGTGCATGGCCTGGCGACAGCCTATTATCTAGGCAAACAGGGCGTGACCAACGTCGCCGTTGTTGATCGGAGTTACCTGGGCAGCGGTAATAGTGGCCGCAATACCGCTATTCTACGGGCGAACTACCGTACACCAGAGGCGATACCCTTTTACGTGGAGAGCCTGCGTCTATACGAAGGCCTCTCCCAAGAAGTCGATTTTAACGTCATGTTTTCCCAGCAGGGCCACCTGACCCTGGCGCATACCGACACTGGCGTGGAAGGCTTGCGCGTACGAGCCGAAGCCAATGCGCTGCTCGACGTGGATAGTCGTCTACTTTTTCCTGAAGAAATCAAAAGCCTGGTGCCGACTATGGATGTCAGCACCGACATCCACGCTCCCATTCAAGCCGCCTTATACCATCCGCCGGGTGGTATTATTCGGCACGACGCCGTGGTCTGGGGCTATGCTCGCGGCGCGGATCGTATGGGCATCCACATCCATCCCCACACGGAAGTCCAGGCAATTGAGACGGAGAGTGGTCAGGTCACCGCTGTGCAAACGAACCGGGGTCGGATAACGACCGGCACCGTCGTGAATGCCACCTCGGGCTGGTGCTCGACCATAGCCCGCATGGTGGGTGTTGATCTCCCTATAGTCTCGCATCCGCTGCAGGCATGTGTGACCGAGCCGCTCAAACCTTTTCTGGACAAAGTCATTGTGTCCGCAACCTTGCACGTCTATGTGAATCAGACTGATCGCGGCGAGGTTGTCATCGGCGCGGAAATCGACCCGTACGCGGCGTATAATATGGTCTCAACCTTACCCACGCTGGAGATGATGGCCTCGCATGCATTGGAGCTTTTTCCGATGTTGGAAGAGGCCCGCGTGTTGCGCCAGTGGGCCGGCATCTGCGATATGACCCCGGACTTCAGCCCCATTATTGGAACGGTCCCGGAAGTCCAGGGTTTTATCCTCAATGTCGGCTGGGGGACGTATGGTTTCAAAGCCGGACCTGCTGCGGGCAAGACGGTGGCAGAACTGATAGTCACCAACAAAACGCCACAGTTGATTGAACCATTCGCCTTTTCTCGTTTTTATGAAGATCGCTTAGTCGGAGAGAAAGCCGCCGCGGCGGTGTCGCATTAGGACCATATGCTGTCGGATTACGCTCCGCAAATCTGACCTACGGGCTGAGCCTGACAGGGTAGCAGCGAAAAGGAGGCAGACATGCCAACCGTACAAGAGATAGCCAAAATCGTTCAAGAAAAAGGGATCGAGTTCTTTTTGTGCTCTTTTGTGGAAATGACCGGAGCACCGAAAGCGAAGGTCGTGTCGGCCGCCCACCTTGAGGATATGGCCCAGGGCAGCGCCGGGTTTGCCGGATTTGCCGCCGGCGATATGGGCCAAGGGCCGCACGATACGGATATGGTCGCCATACCGGATTTTAATAGTCTCAGCATCCTACCCTGGCGTCCGAACGTGGCCTGGGTGGCGAGCGACATCACCGTCGATGCGCGACCGTGGCCGTACTGTCCGCGTACGATTCTGCAGCGTCAATTGGCTCAGGCCCGAGCCCAAGGCTATGTCCTGAAGACCGGAGTTGAGCCGGAGTTCATTCTGACCCGGCGGACTGAACAGGGCAGCTTTGAGCCGTTTGATGCGCTCGATACGCTGAGCAAACCGTGTTACGACCTGCGCGCCCTCCATCGCAATTTGGATTTTACGACCACACTAATGTCCTATATGCAGGAACTCGGGTGGGACCCATATGCGACCGACCACGAAGACGCGAACTGCCAGTTTGAGATCAACTGGACCTACTCGGATTGCCTCACCACCGCGGACCGACATATTTTCTTTCGCTGGATGGTTCGCACCGTAGCCGAGGAACAAGGATGTATTGCCACGTTTATGCCCAAGCCATTTTCCCACCTCACCGGCAATGGCTGCCATTTTCACACCAGCGTGTGGGACGCGGACACAGATGCGAATCTCTTCCTGGATACAGCAGATGAAAACGGACTTTCAGAGTTCGCCTATCATTTTATTGGTGGACTCAAGCAGCACGCCCGGGCCATTGCCGCAGTGACTGCACCGATTGTGAACTCATATAAACGCCTCATTCGCGGTGCTCCAGTTTCGGGAGCAACCTGGGCACCCGTGTATATCACCTATGGCGCATCCAACCGGACCCAGATGATCCGCATTCCCGGCCCGGGACGCATAGAAAACCGGACTATAGATGGGGCAGCCAATCCGTACTTGGCCCCAGCGGTCATGCTCGCAGCCGGACTGGACGGTGTTGAGAACAAGCTGCCGGCAGGCAACCGTAACGACCGTAATCTATACGAAATAGCGGCGGAAGAACTGAGAGCTGAGGGCATCAGTTTTCTCCCTACGAATTTGAGTGAGGCGCTGGATGAACTCGAACAAGACGAGGTCATCAAGACAGCCCTAGGCAGGGAGTATGCCGACTATTATATCCAGGTCAAGCGCGCCGAATGGAAACGCTATCACGACTCGGTCTCGCAGTGGGAAGTCGAGAATTATCTGGGTTTGTATTGATCGGAATCTGCAAATACCCCACGAATAATCCCCTCCCGGGTAGAATCTATTGTCTTTCGGGGTACTGCAGTGTCCCAAAGACGGACGAACATCGGGGATAGAGGACATCGAGGTCCGGGGGAGCTGCACTCCTATACCCTTGCGTCTTGCGTATCGTTTGTCGGTACGTAGCGCGCAACCTGAATACGATCCGCACGCTGCTCGGCCAGGGCTAAATCGTGGGCCCACTGCATCTTAAGCCAAGCTCTGGGCGTACTCCCAAAGGCTTTGGAAAGGCGAATCGCCATATCTCCAGAAATCGCTGCCTTGCCATTAATGATCCGCGAGAGTTGCGTCCGAGAGATGCCCAGGGCCTTAGCTCCCTCGGTTACACTGAGACCAAGTGGTTCTAGGCATGCATCTTTAATAGATCGTCCAGGATGCGGGGGGTGGTGCATAGACATGGCGAGTTCCTCTCAGTGATAGTCAATAAAATTTACGTCTGTAACATCACTCCCCTCAAAGCGAAAAATAATGCGCCAATGACGTGAAACAGTTACACTCCAAAAACCTTTTAAGTCTCCCCGCAGCCGATGCAGCCGGTAGCCAGGCAAATTCAAGTCAGCCACTTCTTCAGCAATATCTAATCGGCCCAAAATATCTTCCACTCGGGACAAAAAGTCATGTCGGATTAGGCTCCCGTCTCCCTTTTCATAGAACCGTCGAAGCCCTCGCTTCCGGAAGCGCTTAATCACTTTTGCAGTGTGTAACGTCACACTTAACAAGTCAAGAAGACCAAGCTAAGGTGAGGACCGATGTCAGGCAGGGTCTGGTCATGCAGCACGTCATCTTTATCCCTGGTTTTTACGGAACGCGACTCGTACAAGCAGCTGATCGGCGCATCGTTTGGCTCTCTGCCCGGCAAGCCGTATTTGGTTCAAAGACAGCGGCGCGAACCGGCTTTGAGGTAGCCGGGGCAATGGAGCTAGATCCCAGCACGGTGCTGGATCGTATTCCCGTCCTGCCCGGCATCTATAGCGTGGATGTGTTTGGTGGCTTTCTGCACGAACTCAGAGACCGCTTGTCTACAACCGAATCGCAGCCGCACCTCCATCTCTTCGCCTACGATTGGCGGGACGATTATCTGGTCGCGGTGAAAAAACTGGCACGTCTCATTACGGAACTCGAAAACAAAGACGCTGGCTCAATTTCCATTGTCGCCCATAGCATGGGCGGTCTCCTCACAAGCTATTACTTACGTTATGGACACCAAGACCCCGAGGCGGCTGTCGAAACCTGGGAAGGCGCCACGCATATAGACAAGGTCATTCTGGCTACAGTTCCATTCAAAGGCTCTATGACGGCCTTACGCAATATGAAACATGGCGCCAGATTCGGCCTCAACACCACACTGGTTAAGGCACAGGCCTTTGCCACTTTTCCATCCGTGTATGAAATGATGCCGACGTATGCGCCGGTTCTGCTCGATGCTGAACTCAAGCCTCTGCCTCTTACTCTGTTTGAAAGCGATCTATGGCAGCAGTATGGCTGGGGCTTCTGGGACAATGCAACTCGTGCAACTGCGGTGTCGGAACAGACCATGCAAAGAAGATTGGCATTCGTCACAGCTGCGCTCCGTAAAGGCAGGAGACTGTATGAACGGATTAACAGTCCACTAGTGACTGCGCCTCGACTGCATACGCATATGCTATACGCGTTTGCCACTTCGCACGCCACGATTGCTCGGGCGGTACTGATCGACGCGGAAGCAGCTCCGACTTTGATCTTCCATAAAGACGAGTTTAAAAAACACCTTCCTACAAAACGTTACGGGACGCTGTTTGAAAATGGTGATGAGACCGTCAGCGTCCCGTCAGCCCAATTACCCTCGGCCTTTAAGCAGGCCATGGCAGGTGTGACAGAATATCAAAGCCAAGCGGTGCATGCGCAGATATTCAATGATAGGAAAATCAGAAGCTATATTTTCGATTTTCTCAACCCCTGACAGTCGAGCCATACGCAGGAAATGCCCTCCCATTCCCAGTCAGACAGTAGCGCTCAGACCCTCCCAGGATGCTCTAATACGCACGTCCGATCGCCATCGCCTCGTTCGACCTGCAAAGTGGTATGGTTAATCCCAAATTGATCGTGGAGATTGGATGACACGTTTTGTAAAAAGCCGTCGTCAACACGGGCTTCAGGAATGATGAGATGTGCGGTCAGTGCGACTTCGCTGGTACTCATGCCCCAGATGTGGAGATCGTGCACCCGCGTCACATTCGGCAGCCGGGACAGATAGGTCTCAACCGCAAGCGGATCAATATTACTCGGCACAGAATCGAGCACGAGATTCACCGAGTCCCGCAGCAAGCCCCACGTCCCAATAAGAATAATAGCAACGATCACCAAACTGATCGTCGGGTCTAGCCACACCCAGCCGGTCAGGAGCATGGCAACACCAGACACCGCCACCCCAAGGGAGACGCCGGCATCTGCCGCCATATGCAGATAGGCACCTCTGATATTCAGGTCGTGCTTGCGGCCCGACAGAAACATCAATGCCGTGAACGTATTAATGACGACCCCAATGCCGGCAACCACAATAATGGTTCCCCCGCTCAAGAGTTGAGGCTGACTAAAGCGGCCAACCGCTTCCCAGGCAATCGCGCCTAATGCGACCAGGAGTAGAAGCGCGCTGATCAACGAGGCCAGTATGGTTGCTCGGCGAAACCCATAGCTGCGGCGTGGGGTAGGTTTTCGCGTCGCTAACAAACTGGCGCCCCAGGCTAACAGCAGGCTAAAGACATCACTCAGATTGTGTCCCGCGTCGGCAATGAGGGCCAATGAATTGGTCAAGAGTCCGTAGGTCGCTTCGAGCCCGACGAAGGCGACATTGAGTACCACCCCAATGGCAAAAGCGCGATTGAAGTTAGGGGCAGCGTGGTTGTGGGCGTAACTATCCGACATGAGCTCAATCATGCGATATAAAAAATTTTAGTGGGTGGGTGGAAGCCTAGCGTCACCCACCCTTCTGCTTTCTTCCATCATACCAAAATCCAAGCGGAGACCTCTATCCATCCATAGCGGCTAGGTATAGCAGTTATGGGTTTTGGCCCACGGTCAGTTTCTCATCGCTTCAACACAATCGTCAAAGGTCGGCCATTCACCCTGCGTCACCATCGCGAGCACCTGTTTCATATGTTGCGCGCGGGCGATCGCTTCGTCCAATTCTTGCGATTTGCGTTTCGCAAGCGCACGCCAGCGAGCGCCCGGTGGCGTGCGGCGTGAGAAGCCCTGGATGAGATGTTTTATTTCGGCCACGGAGAAACCCGCCGCCTTAGCCAGATCAATCAGAGCCAGACGGTCCAAGATTGATCCATCATACACCCGCTGCCCGCTTTGACGCGGTGGTTTCGGCAAGAGCCCTTCACTCTCATAATAGCGGATGGCAGAGGTCTTGAGTCCGGCCCGTTTCGCTACTTCTCCGATAAGCACTATTTTTCTTTTTACCGTCTTGACTTAAAGTTCACTTGAACTTGTAGCATAGCCGTACTGTTTACAGAAGGAGATGTATACTCATGCAAAAATCAGAAGCAATACAGACAAGCGGCAACCCGGCGGGTGCAGGGCGAAACATGTGTAGACTTTCAGATGACCAGCTCACAACCCGCCTTGCCGAGATGCGGCGCGATGTACTTCCCCATATTCGAAAGACACAAAAGCTTGAGGACGGGCTCGTTCTAGAGTTCAATGATACACCCAACCTGAAAGCGAAGGTCGAGAGGTTGGTTGCCCTAGAGCGAGAGTGCTGCGCAGGGCTGCGGCTTGAACTCCAGGAAAGACCTTTGGCGGAAGGGCTAAAACTGGAGATTCGAGGGATCAATCCGCAGTCGGAAACCTTCGAACAGCTGCTTGTCGGAATCGAAAAAAAGGCACAGACACCGTCGCAAGGATCACGCCTGCGCAGAGCCTTGAGTTCGACCGGAATTGGAGTTGCAGGCGCCTTTGTAGTCTCTGGTCTGCTTCCGCTTGGCGTTGCCGCGCTCTGAGGGGCCAGCGCCACAGCCTCCATAGCCAAGCTGGACAATCCACTACTGCTCTCTGTTGGCGCTATTGTATTCGGGGCTGCAGCCTGGTGGTTCCAGAAACGCCGCTCTTCAAAGTTAGAAGGGAGCCGTGGTGGCGGGTGGAGCCTGCGTACTGGGAGTAGCAGCAGTCGAGGCTGAGAGTACCAAAGCAGGCCCCTCTCCGCCCGTCCAGCCCAGGAATCTGCCGTCTTCATCAGCCGATAGGCACTTACTGCGAGCGCGTTTGTTGGAGGGTCGTAAGCCGTTCAAGGAGATCTGGCGGGAGGGGGCCTGCTTCTGCGGCTGCAATTGCCTCGGCGAGTTCGGCCCGGTGCTTGGCTCCCGTCACGACCGTACTCACACCAGGCAGACTCAATGCATAGCGCATGGCGACAACGGCCAGGGAAGAAGAAGTCTCAGCAGTCAGGAAGCCGAGATGTTGCTGGCTGAAAGCGAAGTCTGCCGACACGGGATGATCCACAGGGAGTGAGCGATCAATGGCTGCAGTGAGCGAACCAGCCGCAAACGGCCGAATGCCAAACACGCCGAACTGCGCGGCTTGTGCCAAGCGGACCATTTCCAGATGATCCCGGTACGGTCCATCCCCCTCTACTCCCATCTCTCCTTCTGAGTTGAGAAGATTGGTCACGAGTTGTACGGTCGCGAGCCGACCATCACGAAAGAGCTCGCGCACAACATCGTGGCGCGCAATGCCAGTAAACCCAAGCGCTCGGACAAGTCCTTCTTCTTTGAGCTGCTGCATAGTCTCAAGAACTCCACCTACTCCAACCACCTCTTGCAAAGTGAGTCGATGCGGGGAAACTGGCTCGTCGGGCTCAATCTGATTGTGCAATTGAAACACGTCAACTCGTTCAAGCCCTAAACGAGCGAGGCTGCCCTCCAAAGAGCGGCGGACGGCTCCGGGCAGATCGCTCCGCTCACGTGGCCGAATAAATACCTTAGTCGCAAGCAGTGGTTTAGCGGACAGCTGTGGCCAAGCAATACCAACGACCTCCTCGGCCTTGCCTTTGCCATACATAGGGGCAAGGTCGATAATGTTGATCCCGCTGGCCACAGCTTGCTTTACTGTCTCAATACATTCTTCTTCGGTCGTGGCCCCCCATACCATCCCAATCCCACCCCCACCCAGGGTCACTGTTGAGACGGAAAAACCTGTCTTGCCAAGGCTACGTTGCTGCATAACGACCCTAGTTTGTTGGCTCACACAGCCCGTTTTCCTGCATGCGATGAAGTGATTGTGAACTTGTAGGCGTCCGGCCCGACCAGCGTAAACCAACGGTGGATGGTGCCTGATTCGATTTCTGACGGCTGCAGGCCCTGATCTATATAGGCCTGTCGCGTAGCTACGACATCATCGACCATCAGATCAAAGGGTGCTTTCTGTGCCGGGATGGATTCGTCGCTTAGACGCAATACCAAATGGGTTCCCCCGCGCAGCTCCAGCACGGTAAAGGTCTCCGATTGATGAATGAGGCGTAGCCCCAACGCCACAAAATGCTCGGTCGCTTGCGCGACAGCGGTCACCCGCAGCGTGATGTGACCAATGGCGACCGGCGGCCGAGTCTCAGTTTGTGTAGCCATAACAACCTCCCATGTTTTGCCAAGATCAAAGCCTCGATCAGAACCAGAATCAGAACCTGGATTAGACGAACTACTCTATGCCTCCACACGTTCTAGCTGACACGGTACAAAGCGGTGATACGGACAGCCCGTAAACGGGTCGCGATCCGCGGTGTCAGTATACGCGTTCATATTGACGCCGTTCAGGTTGGCGGCTTCAGGGCCAGCGCCGCTTTCGGTCGGGTATAGCATGCCAAAGCCATTCGGCATCCAGACATGCCCATCCAAGAGTCTCTTATCCACAACGGCAGGGAGCTCGACCTGTCCACGCTTCGTCCTGAGACGCACTGTTTCCCCATCAGACACACCCACACGTTCGGCATCTCCGGGCGAGAGATTGAGTGCGCAGTGGGGTCCGCGTCCTTTGCGCCAGCTAGGATCACGTTGAATCGTATTCGCCGTCCAGCAGGTGCGCAGTCCAGATGCTAGTACAAACGGATAGTCCGGATCTTCAGCCGGCTTTGTTCTCACAGCCCGCTGAATCTCAGACACTATTTCTTGCGGCAGGAGACGAACTTTGCCGTCCTCAAAGCCTATACGCTCATCCAGATTCGCCGCTTCATCCAGCTCGGCAACGCCGATGCCCTCAGGGTGAGCCAGGAGACGCCGGTATAACTCAAGGCCGACCTCAAAGGCGTTTTTGTCTTGCCACTCCGGCCCCAGGACGCGGGCCACAGCGTCTCTACGCACGGCACCGTTCATCATGGCCTGAAACCATACGCTGGATAAAACCGGCGAGTCGAGCTGGGGGCCAAGGGTTCGATAGGCCCAATACAGCGGCGCCGAGAATTTGGCCGCTTTCGCCGAGGTCTGTAACGTCTGGAGATAAGTAGCTGCACCCACAGGTTCATGCGCGTTTTTGGCCAAGGCGTATAGTTCCGGCGGCGGTTCCGGGACTAAGTCTATGGCTTCAGCCAGGCGGTTGTATATCTCTCCTTCCGGCAGCGCTTCTCCTGGTGCGGGCAAAATGGGCGGCCGGAGCTGGGTTTGTACAATAGGAAAACCACGCGGAAAGCTGGCCATTTCCCATTTTTCGTAGCCCGTCGGCGTGGGCAGAATATAGTCGGCGACCAGCGCCGTCTCGGTCATGGTCGGTTCAATAACCACCAACAGGTCAAGCTGCTCACGCGCTTCAAGCCAGAGCCTTGTATCGGGGAAGGACAAGAGTGGGTTCGAGCCTTCAACAATCAACGCCCGCAGCCGTTCCGGGTGATCGAGCATGATCTCTTCAGGCACCAACACCGGCGAGAAGATGCCTAGCCGAGTAAAGGCGGCAATCGCCGCTATGCCCGACGCTAAAGTACGTTCAGGCTCCACGTGGCGACGGGAATCCGGCGTGGGCGGATTGAGGCTTGAGGTGAATACATTTCCACCCCGACGACCCAGGTTACCCGTCAACGTGATCAGGAGGTGAATGAGGTAGGAATTCAGCGTTGAGAACAGCGTCATCTCAACGCCGAGGTCACACAGCAGCGCGGCAGTCTTGGCCTGGGCATACTCCTCAGCAGTGGCAACAACATCTGCAACTTCGAGTCCGCAGCGCTGGGCCATCTCATCGATATCAACGTCGGCCAGTTGCGCTTTGAGTTCTTCGTAGCCCACAGATTTGTTCGTAATAAACTCCTGATCTATCAAGTCTTGTTCAACGATGACCTTGAGCATCGCCAACATTAGATAGACGTCGGTTCCGGGCCGGACGCGCAGATGGCGGTCGGCTTGACGGGTTGTTTCCGTAATGCGCGGGTCAACCACAACCATTTTTCGATTTTCATCTCGTGCCAAGCCTTTAAGCGTGTCGGTCGGGTTGTGGCCACGGTTGCTAATATGCGGGTTCGTGCCCATGACTAAGAGAAAGTCCGCCCGGTCATGGTCGGGATGCAGCATGGTGCCGGATGAGCTATCCAGCATCCATTTTTCAACCAGCCAATGCTGGGTCTTCTCTTGGGCTAGGGTATTAAAGAAGCGACGTGATTTCATCAGTGACAAAAACGTTACGCCGTACGGTGCGTCAAGATGGTTCGCCTGCCCACCTATGCCCACCAGTCCAAAAGCACGCGGAGAATATTCGGCCGTGATCGCCTTCAGCCGAGAGGCGATTTCTGAGATGGCCTGATCCCAACTGATCCTCTCAAATCCTCCGTCGGGTTTGCGTTTGAGCGGATGGCTCAGGCGCTGGGCATGATTGACGTAATGATCAACGCTAAAGCCTTTATTGCAAATATAGCCGTGCGACAGCGGACTGCTCGCATCAGCCCGGATATTCTCGATATGCCCGTCCACGAGATCCACAATGAGCCCACAGTTGTGGCTACACAGCACACACACCGTGGTCTTATCCTTGGCGTCCGTTTCAATACGGACCTTAGAAATAGACGGGTCAACGTGAACGGCTGGCATAGTGTGTCGCTCCTCCTGTCCTCCTGTGTAGCCATATCTTTTCAAAAGGAGAGGGCAGGGTCTAGGCAGGATTCGGCCTAGCTGTCTTCTGGTGCGCGTTTTCTCTCGACTTCCGATGAGCCCGTATGATACTGTCCCGACCGTCTTTTAAATTTTGAAATCTGGAGGGCGGCTATGCATACCGTCTATAAGGTCGGCACGCAGGATCAACACCTGGTCGAAGAATTCAATGCCAAACCCATCGGCCACCATAGCCCCGCCTTGCAGCGCGTGCTCAACGTCTTTCGCGGGGAACCAACCCAGGACAAATATGTCCTGATCTGCACCAAGCCGCATAAAGAATGGACGCTGGGGCAGCTGAGCGGCGAGCGCGGCAAGCCGGTCAAGATTTTTAAGAACCACGTGTTCACCAATGTCGAAGATGCCGAGCGTGAAATTTTTCGGCGGCGTTGGAAGAAACATACGGGCGACAGCCTGCACTAATCCAATCAAACCAAGCGTAGGGAGGAGCGTTGTGGCTCCGCCTCGACAGAGATCTGAAAAAATGAAAATTACCGGCTATTCCGACAAAATCAGCGTCCGTCCGGGTGAAACTATTCAATTCATGGTCAACTGCGAGCTGCCGCGCTACAAGGTCGAAATCGTCCGACTCATTTGTGGCGACCTGAATCCTGCCGGTCCGGGCGTGAAAGAGCAGGTCGTTCAGACAGCGGCCAATACGTCATACCCAGGCCGTAAACAAACTATCGAAGCCGGCTCGTATGTGACCATTCCAGACCGTCCCCTTCTTGGACAACTCAACAGTTTCACCTTTCAGGTCATGCTGTGGCCGACCACGCCGGACACCGGCACTCAGGTCATTGCCTCAAAGTGGCGCGATCGGAATAAATCAGGTTTTGCCGTGATTATTCAGGACGGCAACCTAGCCTGCAGCTGGGTGACGGCAAGGGCAATGTCGAGGTTTTCGGCACGAAAAAAAACTCCTCGGTCGGCAGTGGTATTTCGTAGCGGCGAGCTATGATGCAGCAACACAGCGCGTCACGCTCTACCAAGAACCTTTGGTTGATTATCCCCTCGTTTCCGATAGGGCCACGGTTCGGAAAAAGGCAGGCCTCAAGCGAATAGGAAACAACCACGCGCCACTGATGTTTGCCGCGGTCCGCACGGGTTCGGGCAAAGGCAAACTCGACCATACATTCAACGGTAAAATTGATAGCCCTCGACTGGCCAACGCAGCATTAAGTCGGGCTGAGATGGAAATGCTGAAGAGTGGCGTTATCCCAGCTGGACTACACGACGTCGTCCTTGGCGTATGGGATTTCTCACGAGATATCAGCGCCACCATGGTCTCGGATACCTCGCCGAATCGGCTACAGGGAGAGACGGTCAATATGCCAGCCCGGGGCATGAAGGGCTATAACTGGACCGGCGAGGTCATGGACTGGAAACACACCCCGGAACAATACGGCGCGATTCATTTCCATAACGACGACATATACGATGCAGGCTGGGAGGTGGACTTTTCGCTCACTGTCCCCGCCAATCTGAAAAGTGGTTTATACGCCGCGCGATTGCGTTCCGGCCAAGAAGAGGACCATATTCCGTTTGCTGTCAAACCGGCCAAAGGCAAGGAAAAAAAGATCGCCTTTCTGCTGCCTACTGCCAGTTATATGGCCTATGCCAACGATCACCTGGCCACCAACGCGGGACTGGTTGAACTCGTCAGTGGCCGATTGGCTCCGCTTGATAAGAACAGTCTGTTTCTCAACGAACACCGCGAGTATGGGGCCTCATGCTATGACTCACATTCCGACGGCTCGGGTGTCTGTTACTCATCCCGCCTACGACCCATTCTCAATATGCGGCCCAAACATATTCACGCGCTTGGAGCAGAGGGGTCGTCTTTATGGCAGTTCAACGCCGACACTCATATCACGGACTGGCTTGAGGCCATGGGTTATGACTTTGATGTCATTACAGATGAAGACCTGCATTATGAGGGGCTCGAACTACTCAAGCCCTATCACGTGATTCTGACCAGCACCCACCCCGAATACCACTCGCTCCAGATGTGGGATGCCATGCAGGCCTACCAGAACCAAGGCGGGCGACTCATGTATATGGGTGCCAACGGTTGGTATTGGCGCATTGCCTTTCATCCCGATTGCCCCGGGCTCATGGAAGTCCGTCGTAATGAAGGTGGCATTCGGACTTGGGCCGCTGAGCCGGGCGAGTATTATCATAGTTTCAGCGGCGAATACGGCGGGCTGTGGCGACGCCAAGGACGCCCGCCACAAATGATACTGGGGACGGGATTTAGTGCTCAGGGCTTTGATATCTCGGCACCGTATCACCGCTTACCGGATAGCCTTGATCCGCGCGCAGCCTTTATTTTCAAAGGGCTCGGCAAAGATGAAGTTATCGGTGATTTTGGCCTGATTGGTGGAGGGGCAGCCGGTCTGGAGATAGACCGAGCCGATGAGAAGCTGGGCACGCCTCCACACGCACTTGTTCTGGCAACCTCGCAAGGCGGACACACCGACGTGTACTTGGTTGTATGTGAGGAATTGCTAGCGACAGTGCCAGGCTTGGGCGGAACGGAGAACGAACTCGTCCGGGCGGATATGGTGTTCTATGAAACGCCGCATGGCGGGGCCGTCTGGTCGTCCAGCTCGATTGCCTGGGCGGGTAGTTTGTCACACAATAACTACGACAATAATGTTGCGCGCATCACTAGTAATGTGCTCAAGCGGTTTCTGAATCCAGCCCCGTTTGTGAAGTGAAGAGCAGTCGTTTAGACAGTCTAAGGAAGGGGATCATGCAGGCAACACAAGACAAACACGAGCTGAAGGCAGCATATGCGGTTGCCGGCGAAGAGATTCCAATTATTGATCTCGGTTCATATTTGAACGGCGAGTCCAGTGCATCCGAAAAGGCCGCCGGGGAGATGCGTTATGCCCTGGAACAGATTGGTTTCTTCTTTATTATCAACCATGGTGTGCCAGCCTCCCTGGGTGACCGTGTGATGGCAGCCAGCGCCGACTTCTATGAACTCCCGCTTGAAGAGAAAATGGCGCTCAAGATCAATCATTCCGGTCTCGGCTATATTCCGAATCGTGGCGAGTTCGGCAAACACTCGCGCTATTATACTGGTCAAAAAAAGCCCGATGTGAGTGAAGCCTTTCTGCTGCAACGCGACTGGGGCGACTGCCCTGCTCAGAATCGCAATCAATGGCCTGCAGGAGAACCGGAATTTCAGCCTACCATACAGGAGTACTTTGAAGCAGCAATGGCCTTGAGTCAGCGCATGCTGCCTTTGTATGCGCGCGCGCTCAATTTAGCACCAGACTTTTTTCTGGATAAATTCCCTACGGACCGCGCCTTAAACGTGCTGCGCATTTCCCATATGCCGCCCGACGCGCTTGAAGACAATGAGTTTAATATCTGTCCGCATAGCGATGGCTCGTTTGCTACCTTACTCGCGACGTCGGACCAGCCTGGCTTAGAAATCCTGTCGCAAACTGGCCGCTGGATCACAGCACCGTTGATCCCAGATGCCTTTGTCGTCAACTCGGGAGACCTGCTCACGCGCTGGTCAAACGGACGCTTTCTCTCAACTCCGCATCGCGTACGCAATGTATCCGGAACTCACCGCTATTCTACGTCGTTTTTCTTTCAGCCTACGCCGGAAACACTCATTGACTGCTTACCAACCTGTTGTGGCCCGGATAATCCTCCAAAAAAACCGCCCATTACCTGCGGGGCGTATATGAAGAAATTCCTGGAAGCGAGTTTCGCTTTAGGCGATAGGATGTACAACGAGCAGGGCGAGCTCGTGCCAGCGTCTAAAACCCCAGCTCCATAGCCGCTAACATGTCCAGCACCTCGTCGCGTTTGAGCGAGTGCAGCGGTGCCGAGCGCAGGTCACGGAAAGCGCGCTCCAAAAAATTGCTCTTCAGATAGCCAAGCCCACCGGCAATGCGTGTCGCCAAATTGCCGACGGCCAACATCTCCTCAGCCACATAGGTGCGTAGCATTTCGACCGTCGGCACCTGACGCTCTCCGTACGGACGGTGTTGGGATATTTCTCGGGCGGTTGTGTAGAGCAGCGTCCGGCACGCTTCTAAGCGGTTATACATCTCGCCTATGGCAAAGCGATTCCAGGCGAGATCGCCCACCCGCTGGTCAGTCTTTTGTACTTTGCGCGTACGGGCGTATTCCAGGACGTGGGAGTACATGGCCTGGCCTATGCCCAGGTAGCAGGCCGAAAATGACAGACAATACCAGTGCGCGACTTGGGCAAACTCTTCAAAGAAATGGCCTTCTTCGCCAATGCGTTGGTCCGGAGTGGCGAAGACGTCGTGCATACTAATGGCGTGGCTGCCTGTGGCCCGCATCCCCATGGCATCCCAATTCTCAATGACCTCGAGACCTGGCGCGTCGCGTGGCAGCAGAAACACACACCCACCTGAGGCCGGTCCGGTATAGCCTTCGAGCGACACACTAATGCCAAAATAGTCGACCGCAGGCACCAAGGTGGCAAAGACCTTCTGGCCGTTGAGGATGTAGCCGTCAGACACTTTACGCGCGGTTGAAGACGGCGCCATGATCGAGCGCGCCCCACCCCCCTCGGTATAATAGCCATTCATGAGCATCGCTTTACGGCCCACATTGCCAAGATACAGATCCTTCTGAGCCGGAGTCATGAACGGAGTATAAAAGCCAACCGTATTGCAATGCATATTGATGGCAAAGGCTGTGGCCGCACAGCCTTGAACGAGCTGTTCTTGGGCAAGAATGAAGGTCAGCGGGCTTGCTTCCCAACCGCCATATTCCCGCGGCGTGGTCACCGTGGTGTAGCCGCTCTCTTTCAAGCGGGCGATGTTCTCAAAAGGAAAGCTGCCTTCGCGGTCGTGCTGTTCGGCCCGTTCGGCAAATTCAGAGGCAAGTTCCTTGGCAAGATTGATAATGCGCTCTTGGTCAGGCGTCAGGTCGAGAAACACGCTTTCCTCCTGGGGGACGGGTTGTCCTCTTTGCCGTAATTGTCATTTCAGGGAGTGATTTAGCATCGCTTGCACTAATCACTGCTGGGCCACAAAGGAAGTTAACGTACGGCAAATACCGGGTACGCTTCCATATAACCCATCTCAACCAGCTCAGTACGCGGTGCCCGGCGGGCCATTTCCTCTCGAATGGGTGCAGTATCAATCTTGCGTGAAAAGCCGGGCAGCCAATCATCGTGATGACCGAGAATGACTCGGCGCGGACGCAGCAGGCCGACCTGCTGGGCAACAAATTGTGCAAGCGCCCCCTGGATCGGCTCGCCATCGATATTTCCTCGGCCCGCTGCCGCGAGGATGGCCACATCGGGCCGAATGTCCTGTAAAATGCCTTGCCAGTGACCGGACGTATCCTGATACAGCAGGCTGCCTTCAGGCGTATCAAAAAGATACACCAGCACCCCGCCATCACCACGCGCCCCCTGCGCAGAGGCTTGGAGGTGAGAGACCACGTCATCACCCATGGCTTTGAGCTGATCCCACAGCCCCTCCATTTTCTCTTGCTGCGCTTGGTAGGTCACACCGAGTTCGCCTATGCACACCGCGTCGGATTCCGGCAGGGGTTCGGTGCTCCACACACACGAGTGTTGGCTGGGATAGACGTCAACGCTGATGTCTGGTGACAAGCGGATCTTTTCTCCACCGGCAACCGGCAGAAGCTGTTCTTCGGGCACCCCTTGCGCGGCCATAATACGAATCGACTCGCACGAACCTATGATTTTCGCGCCGGTCGCCCTAGCGATACGCTCGGCCACATACAGATGGTCGAAGTGGGAATGGCCGACCACTATCCAGTCGGCAGTGCGGATGGCGTCAACCCTAATGCCGGTTGGAGCAGCACTCGGCACCCGGTCGATGTACGCGTCCAGCATGACAACCATATCGCCCAGCGTCAGTCGAAAGGTGGCACAACCCATCCAGTCTAAGGTGGCGGCCATGCAGTCTCCTCACCTCTCCCCATCCGTGCCCGCGACCAGTGCTTTAGGCAGCAGAGACGGATTGTTTGAGCTTATGCTGAAATGCTTTTCGAAACTTCCGCATCTTGGGATGGATGACCATCATGCAATACCCCTGGTAGGGATTCTGACGGTAGAATTCTTGGTGATGGCCTTCGGCAGGATAGAAGGTCGTCAGCGCAACGATCTCCGTCACAATCGGATTGAACCACAGCTCAGACGCGTCGGTCTCGTGTTGAGATTGTTCAGCAATACGGCGTTGTTCTTCGTTATGGTAGAAAATGGCCGACCGGTACTGCGTGCCGACATCGTTGCCCTGACGGTTGAGTGTCGTCGGATCGTGGGTTTGCCAGAAGATTTCGAGTATTTCAGAATAGGAGATCACATCAGGGTCGAACGTAATATGCGCAACCTCAGCGTGCCCCGTTGTGCCTGAACAAACGGCTTCGTAGGTTGGATTATCCACCGCTCCTCCGGTGTAGCCGGACACGACGCCGAGGACGCCTTCGACCTCGAGATAGACCGCCTCAATACACCAGAAACAGCCTGCGCCTAAGGTTGCGATTTCCTGCCGATCAGCCATAATTCCCTCCGATTTTTCCTACCGCCCGGTAGCCGGCCGTGGTTGTGTTGGCATTCACCCCACAGGTCTGCCCTGGCCAACTCTGGTCAACCCTCTGGCCAATATAGACGAACGGCTACTTGACTACGCAGAAATGTACCATTTTCAGACGGGGTATCTCAAGACATCTGACAAGATTGTGTAAGATTGTGCGAAACTGTAAGCAGAGTGGAAGGTAGTTCAAAAGAGAGAGATTAAACGATCACAAAACGGCAGCAAACGGTGCAGGTCACGCTTTCGTCTGCCCGAGAATCTTTTGTACGCTGGTGATTTTATCCTGCATGCTTTGATCTCTATCTGTTCGCGTGCCGATGCGGAGATTAGTCGAAATACGTGGCACGCCCAGGGCGTGCAGCGCTTCGTGGCAACGTTTGATCGCCGCAAAGACCGTATCCCACTCGCCTTCTATATTGGTCCCATAGGCATGCAGTTGAATCTCCAACCCGGCTTCTTCCAAGATCCGCACGCAAGCAGCAACATATTCAGCGACTGAGGTCCCAACTCCTATAGGAACGACGCATAGGTCGGCAATGACTTTCATCAGGCTATTCTCCAAAATCTATTACGCGTGAGATAGACTGGCCGGCTTCAAGCGTAACCTCACCCTGCCCCCACATAGAACCTAAGGCATCAAGGGTCAATACCAAGTCTGATGTTCTCGCCCATTCGGCCGCATGGCTTGGTTGCAAGAGGAGGGCGAACAATTTGAGGCAGGCAAACGGAAGCCCACATTCTATCCCCGCTCGCCACCTCCGCCACCCTCGCCTCCCCCGCTCGGTTCGTGTCGATTCTTTTTTCATAAGCTAACCATAGTCATCTCACTATGTTTGACTACCCCAATCTTATTCAGGCATCGGTTTAGAACCGATGTCGAGCAAGACTCCGTAAAAACTGAGATTCCCCTCTTTTCCTTAGGGCTAAAGGATTTATGGGGCTTGCCGAGTGCGGGTGTATTCCAGCAAGAAAGAGTGTCTTTGAGGAGAAAGGGCATACTGAGGAGGTTCGAATGACGCAAATGAGCGGGTCACTGACAGTTGCGCTGTTTGCCTATGTTTTCACTATAGCTGTCGCGCTGTCAGCAAACCTCAGCACCACGCTGAGCGTTTTCATTTTGCATGCTTTCTCGCTCCTGGCCATTGGGGTGGTGCGGAGATCGATTAACAAGCGGCCGCCACAAACCGACACCGTGAGTGCTATCTTCGGCGCTCTGGAACT
Source organism: Binatia bacterium (assembly GCA_963666315.2). Classification (GTDB taxonomy): domain Bacteria; phylum Desulfobacterota; class Binatia; order Bin18; family Bin18; genus Bin18. Next base: position 106,046 of record CAXXHG010000008.1, on the reverse strand, counting down.
GGTTGGCCGGCGCTCTCATTCTACGAATTAAGCCGTTTCTCGGCTTCAGCCCCAGCCCTCTAAAATCCCCGTGCGATCGCCACTGCCATGACGGGAATGGCCAGGGTCTCGATGCCGTACGCCTCCTTGCCGCCTCAGCTAGCTCACGCGCAGTTTCCGATGAGACACGCAGACCAATCACCTACGGTGCTTGGGACGGCGGCGCAGACAGAAGACCTGAGGCGACGATGTATTTCGCGATTTCACGCCCGGCAAGGCGGTTGCCCGCAACACTAAAATGGGAATCGTATTGAAAATACAGCGCTGTATGATCGGCCGCCGCGCGCAGGATGGGTAGCAGATCCACGTACGCAATGTTCTGTTGTGTGAAGAACTCGGCAAAGAGACGCTGCGGCTTGTCAAAATCTAACTCACCATGGGCAGCCTGGGAGGCAGCAGAGACTTGCCCCCGTTCAGGCAGCATCACCACGGCAAATCGTGCTCTGTGCTCTTGACTCAAGCGCGCCATGGCGCCAATCAGCTTCCTGACTGTCTTCACAATGGCATTGGTCTGGGGTGAATACAGCGCCTGGTAAAGGGACCGGGCCTTAATGGTGGGTTTCAGCGCGCGGCGCATATTGCGTTGGGCCGTATACAACAGCTGAAAGACGTGTGAGTCACGCAAGAGGGGAATCTTCCAGCGTGAACGTCGCTTGACACGCACCCGGCGGCCTTTCTCGATCTGGGTGTTTGTCGAGCCGATCTGGAGCGGTAAACCCGCTGCATCGACCCGGGACCATAGCGCGCTCCGCGCGTCCGGACCGTCGATATCGTTCCCCATAAACAGCCCCAATAAGATCAGGTCGGGCTCGAGCGCTAGACCGTATTCCTTGAGGTAGAGATAATACGCATCTGTCCACCACGCCGGGACGCCAGCGTTGATGACCTCGACAGGTGGCAGCTCATTTCCGGTCCGGACCTCAGCCAGCTGACGTTCAATGACACGCGGATAACTGTCAGGCTCTTCAACCCCATAGCCAAAGGTGAACGAGTCCCCGACCACCAGGATACGCAGCCCCTGCCCCTTGTGCGGCTTGAATTCGTGTTGTCTATATCCCAGCGAATTCACTTGAATAGTGGTCTCAAACTCTGACTCGCGCAGAGCACCCTGAAAATGAGGCAGCAGCTCCATGAAGAGCACGTCGCTTGAACGGTACATCGCCGGTCGATCTTTCAGGACCTGTTGCACGGTGAGCTGGGGGAACCAGTGCCCCAGAACGAGTTCAGTGCCGAAGACCGCGAGGGCAAGGCTACAGACGGTGAGGAGGACCTCCTTACGCATGAGGCTGCCTACAGTAGAGGACTCGGCTTACATGGACAATATGGGAGACCTGGGTGATCCAAGTTGAACCGGTTGAGCCTGCTTGAACCTGTTTGAGGCTGGTTGAGAGCGCGCTGGACATTTATCATGTGGAGGGGTACATAATATTCTGATTAGATCTATCCTTAGGCTCACTGGGAAATCCTGACAGAGACAAAAGGATGAGGGGAGACGCACGTGGGAGAATTTTTTATTGAGCTCTGGGATTTTATGCGGGAGCGGAAGAAATTCTGGCTGTTGCCTATCATTCTCGTGTTACTCCTCTTTGGCGGTTTGATCGTCTTGACCCAGGGCTCGGCTGTTGCGCCGTTCATTTACACGCTCTTTTGAGCGGCTCTTGAGCTGCTTTTGAGTTGTTAGGAGATTCCACCTGTTCATGCTGAGCCAAGACCAAAACGGAAAGTGGAGTAACGCCAGCGAGGATATCGTCGAAGTCGCACCTCACGATCCCCGCTGGGTAGAGTGCTTCGTGGACGAAGACCGTCGCATTCGCAATGCTCTTGCTCCATCACTATTCAGTTGTGCAGTTCTGATTGAGCACTTCGGAAGCACCGCTATCCCTGGCCTAGCAGCGAAACCGATCATCGATATCATGCTCGGCGCACAGCGCTGTTTTTTGGGCTCAGATTATCGCGGCTCTCGAGCCGCTCGATTATGTTCACTGGGGTGATAATCCGGATACGGACCGAGAATTCTTAGTGAAGGGCATGCCGCCCTTTGGCACTAGACGGACACATCATGTCCACATATGCGAGGCGGGCAGCATTCTTTGGGAACGGTTGGTGTTTCGGGATTACCTGCGCGCGCACAGTGATGAGCGCGCAGCCTATTCCCGGCTGAAAGAAGTCCTCGCGGCCGTACACCAGCAAGATCGAGAAGCCTATACCCGGGGGAAAGATCGGCTCGTGGCCGAAATCATGCACAAGGCCCGTGCGTGGGGTCGCACCTAAATATCCCACTGGAGTGAGCGCACTTTTTCCTCCTCTCCGCCTTCCCTCGCTGCAGTCTCTGGCCGACGAGGGACGCGGTCAAGAAGCCGTGGATCTCCAAGAATCCGGCACATTTCTTCAAGCTCTTTTCCGAAAACGCCCTGCCATTCGAGGTTTTCCAGCGATTCTTGCAAGGGTACGTCAGTCCCGCAGCGTGGCAAGCTGACGATACAGGGCCGCCTCGCGCTGATGCGTGTTCAGGCTATCCGCAAGCGCCTGCGCGCCACGCAGCCGGATAGACCACTGGGCTGAATCTTCAGGAATGTGGTCAATGTGGCCGTATTCGGCCAGCATGGCTGAGGCTGAGCGTGCGCCCCAACGCGGAATGCCGGGAATGCCGTCGGCTGAATCACCGACCAAAGCCAGCCAGTCAGGGATAGACTGCGGAGCAACTCCGAATTTCTCTTGCACGCCTGCTGCGTCAATCGTTTTTTTACGGCGGCGGTCCACACACACGATGTGCCGGCCTAATACACACTGGGTCAGGTCTTTATCCGGGCTGCAAATGCAAACCTGCGTGACGCGCGAGTCTTGAGCGAAACGCACCGCCGCAGTCGCTAAGGCATCGTCTGCCTCAAACTCGACCATGGGCCAGACGACCATCCCCAGTGCACGCGTCATCTGTTCCGCAAGTTCAAACTGAGACCACAAGTCCGGATCGATACCTGCTCCGGTTTTGTATCCGGCGAACAGATCATTGCGGAATGATTCGATGACATGATCAAAAGCAACGGCAATATGCGTGGCACCCTCATTCCTGATCAAGCCGAGAAACGACCGCGCTAGCCCACGTATGGCACCGACTTCACGTCCGTCCGGCGCGTTGGCTTTGGGTGCGCCAAAGTAAGCCCGGAAGAGTTCGTAGGTGCCTTCAACTAGATGGACTTGCATCTCACTTCCGTACTCACACAGGATCGGTCTCCAGAGCCTCCCAATATTCGTCGCCGTAGCTATAGAAAATTTCTTGGCCTGGTTTGATCGTCCGCAGGCTTTCAATGCGAGCCGTCTTCCAACGAGTTGAGATAATCAACTCCGCGTTCGCCTTGAAGCTGTGATTAATATAACGCGTGTAGTTCGCCTTGGAGCCAACGGCATTAATCCAATGGTCTTTGCAGACCCTCATCAAGTAGAGCGACGACACATAGGGTTCTCGGTTCGCATGCCAGTCACGGAGAATATCGCCAACATAGTAGCCTATGGTTTCACCTTTCTTGATGATGGTTTTGGCAAACACGCCTTTTCCACGACCCGGAGATTTTTTAATAATAAAACTGTCTATGGTATGAATTTTTTTCTTCTTTAGCACTCTGCCTCCCCGCCTCAACCCCCATACGTCTTTTATGAACAGATCGGCATCCCCCGCGCTCCGGACTCATGCAACCGCCAATATAAGGCATCACGGGAGCGCGAGATATTTATAGGACTCTCGGGAGGAAACTTGGTGTATTGAGAAGTGAGACTATTCACGCTCTCGGGAAGAGAGAACTTTTCCAACCACTTCACCCATTGCCCACATGCCGACCGCAATAGCAGCTCCGACAGGACCAGCGGTGAGAGCCCCAATTCCAGCGGACGCACCAACGCCAACAGCTTGGCCTGTGCGTTTCGCTTCGTTCTTATCTCGGCCCAGAGCTGAGGCAGTGGATTCAGCAATAAACTGCGCAGCATCAGCCGCAATCAGCCAGGGCGTGGTTGCCGCTCTGCTGGCAGCTTTGCTTGAAAGCTTCGCTGAGGCTTTTACTGCAAGTTTGGCCGCACCGGTGGTGACCACGCTCACCACAATTTTTGAGACAACGTCAGAAGCGTTTTCGATAAACCAATCAACCTGCGAACTTTCGCGTTTGCCCGTCCGACACCAATTGACGAAATGCTCGCAGTTATTCCACAGAATGTGATATTCCTGTTCACCGACACAATTCAACGCCCGGAGGGCGATCTCATCGGCATCAAAGGAAGTGGGGGAAGAGTGGACCTCAGTCAAGCGGCCTTTGGAGAATCTTGCGCCAGACGTGACGTGGACGGACGCCGTCACCCCATCCGATAGGCCTCGCCCGTATTGGACGACATAGCCGTCTCCTAGATCGATGGCGTGGTGCGTATACCAGCCACGTCGGACAGTGACATGGTCGCCTTTTGCCATAGTCTTTACGTCTCTCTATTGCTGAGGATACCCGGGCCGAATATCTGAACAAAGACCTTTTTCAGAATCGTTCCTTTTTCACGCATTACTGGATGAATCAGTACTCTGCAACTTTTTATAAATCGTCACGGCACACGGACGCCCCACCACTTCGCCCTTCTCGTTGAACTCGCCATACTCTGCTTGAAACAGATCCATGCCCCATTCGCGAGGCTGGGTGTCACACCACAGCTTGGTATGCGCGCAGTAGTACAGCACGTCTTTTTTATCGAAACTCCATTGTTGCGGCTTCTTGGTCACACCCAGCTGAGTCGGATGGCGCGTTGACATTTCACCCATGCCCTCTTGCAGCATACGGCCTCCGCTCGGGCAGTAGTGCAGCAAGAACTGAAACTTCTCATCGTCTTCTTCGCATGTGAAATCATAGCCGTGAGAGCGTAGGAACATGGCATACGTTTCAGCCAGCAGGGCCGGATCTTTATCTCGATGGGCTTCCAGCACAGGGCGCCACAGTTTTTCGCCTACGTAACGCCAGGCTTCCTCAACCGCCTCTTCGCCGAGTTTTTCTTTGATGTAGTCGAGAAATACGGCAGACATGTCGCCGTACAGATCGTGGATCGGACGACCCTCTTCCCAAATTTCGTCGACCGCCTTCAGCGTCTCTCTCGTTTGTCCGGCTTCGATGGCCGCCTTGGCTCGGTCACGAGCCGTTTTCATGAAGTCGTGACGAATTTTTTTCACAGGAGACTGGCCTGCTCACACAAAAATATCGAGCGGTAAAAATGCAGAGACCAGGAAGTTGGGAACATCGACGAGTTCACTGACCTTGAGATCCACGGCTACGCTGCAGATGGCATATGCCTGTTGGCGAGTATAGCGGCGCTCGTCAACCAAATGGTCGATCATATTCAGCAAAGCGTTCCGTGCGGCGAGCGTAGCATCTTCTGAATGCGCAACGCCTTCACGGGTGTAGGACTGCCCCGTTGTTGCAAAAAAACGCTTGGGAACCGCCATCTCTGGCGCAGTAAAATAATCTTCGCGATAGAACTGAATATCCTGAATATTGTGTTTTGCCGCCATTCCTTTGAGAACCTTGAACGAACAATAACACGTGGCCGCCATCTCAACCGCAGTGCCGCAGCTCTCACCATCGCCTTGAGCAAAGTGTGCATCACCGACGGAGAACAACCCGCCCGGCGTAAACACGGGGAAGCGTATGGTCGTGCCTTTGGTCAGTTGCTTGATATCAACATTTCCGCCGGTCTCATGCGGAGCGATGGTTCGCATGGCGTTGGAGGCAATGCCCGCATCCGTCGGAATTGCATATTTCGCCTCGGGCAGTAAGACGACGCCGCCGCGCCCGGCTAAATCCGCCTCGCGTTTATTAATCTGCTCCAGCAGCTCATGCGAGGGGGCCAGGCCGATCACCCCCATGAACGGTGCACCGGGAATACGCACTCCAGGCAAATCGTCCGACGTCGCACCGCCGTTTTCGATAGTCCAGCGGACGATATACGGTTCGGTAAATACGTCGCGCAAAAAACCGAATCCAGGCAGTTGCGCAGTGAAACCAAACGGCTGGGGCTCAACTTCAACAATCGTGACCTCCAGCAAATCACCTGGCTCCGCACCCTTGACGTAGACCGGACCGGTGAGGGGATGGACAACCCCAAGATTGGCATTTCGTAAATCCTCGGCCGTTGTTGTGGGGTGAATAAATCCGTCGAATGCATCCCGCGTTTCCAACCCTATGACTGGGCCGGGTTCGACCTCGGCGACGGGGGTAATGTCAGGATGCCAACGATTATGGCCACTCGCCGGTTCTTCTTGGAGCGTTTTGGAACGGTCAATCGATATATATGCCGCAGTTTCGATACTCATGGTTTTTGATTCCCCCTCCATTTGAGGTCCATTAGTCGGGCATCTGCTTTTTTGCCCAGCCTTCTTTGTAGGGACTCAGCAGCTTGAGCGTCAGTGCAACCCGGGCGAACTTCCACGAACCATCAGGCTGTTTGGTCAGTTCGCTCTCATAGGTGCCCCCGATCCAAAAGGCGTCATCTTCTCCAGTTTCCGCGTTCGGCATAGTGGCCGTCTCCCACAAATACCAAAAGGCTGTGGCCGTTTTTCCGTGAGGATCAACTTCTACCGCGGGCGAGACCATATAATGCAGCGTCCAGCCGATAAACGAGCCGGACTCAGAGAGAAACTGACGAATCGCTTCTTTTCCTGTGTAGACACCAAAGCGTTCCCCACCATCCCACACCCCATCATCCGCGAACAACGGGATCATGATGTCGGTATCATTGCCTCGGTCTGCCCCTTGGGCATAGCGCACGACCAGGAGTTTGATGGCCTCAATGTCTTCTAAGCGCTGCACGCGCGCCGCAAGTTGTTGGACGTCAACAGCAGCCATGGTACTCTCCGTCTTTACGCTAGCCGGTCGGCATGGACGGCAATAAAGCGCGTCTCTTCAAAACTATTCAGGACTCTCGGCTCACCCTTATAACATTCAACGAAGGGTGCGATCTCGGCAAAAGACAACGTCAGATAGAAGAGACGTTGGGCATCTGCGGGCAGCTTATCCAGAGAGTATTGGTTGAGATACTCCAGCATTGGGTCTAACCGAGGCAGCAGGATCCGGTACACCAGTTTGAGTTCCTCGGCTGTGCTCGCCGCACGTTTTTGCTCGCGTTCGCGCTGCGTGGCGAGTGACCAATCCGCAACAAAAACTTCCAGGTCAGCAAAAGGCTGTGGTAAACGTGTTGTGCCCATAGACTCTTCCCTAGGCGTTTCCGTTTTGCGTGTAGAAGCCGACGTAGTCTTCGAGCACTTTATAACTGTGGCGAATTAAGATCTCTTGATCTTGGAGGTAGAAGTGTGTTTTGACCCCCGAGGACAATGCCTCCTGGGTGGCTTCCATCGTAGCCGTGTCTTCCAGCCAGGCATTGCGCAGCACCGTGTTATTAAACTCCTGGGCAAAACGCTCGCCCGGGGTTTTGGCCGGTGGCCAGTAGGCCCGTCCTTCCCAGAGGGTCCGATCTACAGCCAACGGCCAGAACTGATGCGTGAACCACATGCCGGGCAGGATATGCAGCAACAGATTAGGAAAGATCACATCCAAGTCAAAACCAAATTCAGCGCTGCGGGTAGGATTCACCTCGGCAGGAAGCTGATCTTGAGAGCCGGAACGTTTGGTAACGGATTCACCAAATCGATAGGCAATAGCTGCCGCCGGGCTGGGTTTGTGATTTGGATTGCCATACACTATGCACGAGCGATGCGGTCCGTAGAAGCGGACTTCGGGCAGATGACACATGGGGTTGTTTTTCCCCGTAAACGTGTCCGGATAGGATTGACCATGGATCACATTCACGTGGTAGCCTTCAGAAAACGCGTCTAAGGCGACTTTCCAGTTGCACTTGAGCTCAGTCTTATAAGCATACCGCGCGGTCAGCTCTCCGTACGGAAAGCCACTCATGCGCTTCCCCCATGCACCCAGATAGTCATCCAGCGACTGAGACCGCCGAGGATCGACATTGGCGAACAGGAAGCCTTGCCACAGCTCGGTTGCGACAGGAACGAGTCCGTTATCGGCTTTGTCAAAATTGTGGAAAAATTCTTCGTCGGGTACGCCGACTAATTGTCCGGCGGTATCATACACCCAGCCGTGGAATTTGCACGAAAAGTTCTGGCAGCTGCCAGCCTCGTCCCAGGCGAGCTTATTGCCACGGTGTGAGCAAATATTATGGAAGCCACGGATTTCCCCGTCTTGACCGCGCACAAAAATAACGGAGGTGCGGCAGGCTTTCAGATCACGGACCATATAGTCGCCCGGATTAGGAATTTCTTCCTGACGACCGACATACAGCCAGACTTTGCGGAAGACGCGTTCGCGTTCCAGCTCAAAATATTCGGCAGAAATACATGGTTCTGTGGGTACCGGATCGGTGCCCAACTCAGGGTATTCTTCCGACCAACGCTTATTGACATCAAAAATAGCGGTTGCCATATTCCCTCCGGTTCGGTTTCAGCAATCTACACAGCGGCCGAAAGCGAGCCGCTTTCCTTCCGGACTGCAGCCAGAATCATGGGCATTACTTTTTTGGCAAACAGATCCTGCGTTTTGAGCGCCTTGTCTTTAGCAATACCACCGTAGTGGCTAATCACAATCATTTCATCGAACCGAAATTCTTTCCACAGATCAAGCAACTGTTTCCCGACCGTCTGGGGTGAGCCCACAAAGACAATGCCTGCGTCAATCAGTTCCGGATATGACAAATTACGCAGACTGGGAAAAGTGTCTGCCGCATAAAAGCCATAGCCGGCATCAATCAGGCGTTGTTTTTCTACGGGTGTATCGCGGGCCAGGGAGTCCATAGGCGATACATTGAAGTCCACGAAATTCCGTACCGGCTGTTCTGCCTCACGTAAAGCCGTCTGCTCATCTTCGTCAATATAGATGGCCTTCACCCAGCCGAGATACGGCGACTTCCCCGCTTCTCTGCACGCCTGGTGGTAGAGCTTGGCAGGTTCACGGAAAACGGACGTTGGCGCCGGCCCACCTATGCACACGCCCCACTCTCTTTGGGCAGCCATTTTGAACCATTTGGCACTTGTCCCAACCTGGAAGATCTTGGGATGGGGCTTCTGGAAGGGCTTAGGGACAACAGACAGGTCTTTGACTTGGTAGTATTTCCCGTCATACGAGAAACGTTCTTCAGTCCAGGCTTTGATCAGAATCTCAAGCGCCTCCACATAGCGTTCTTGATTCTCTTCCATAACAATATTGGCCGGCTCGTTGAGCCAGGCATGCCCACGCCCCACACCGCACTCAATGCGACCTTTGGTCAAAATATCGACTTCGGCAATCTCACCCGCAAGAATCATCGGATTATGCAGCGACAGGGTATGACACAGGGTGCGGAAGCGAATCTGCTTGGTCCGCTCTGCCAGGGTGCAGAACAAAGCTAACGGATTCGGGTTAATGGCGAACTGCTCAAAGAATGGGTGTTCGAGCGTCGTAAAAACCGAGAATCCATTTTGATCGGCATGCTGGCCTAGCTGGAGGACCTCTTCGATGAGTTCGGCGTGGTCTTTGCCCGGAGGACACTGGAATTCAACATAGGTCCCAAAGCGCAGTGGTTGGGTCATGAGTCTATCCTTTTCTTTTGAGGCACGTTGTGTGCCTCAACACTGTAGCGTCTGTATTCTCACATATAGACAGGTTCTGACAAGGCAGGGCCGAAGAAAGGCATCAGATCGACAGGCACGCCCATCTTGGTTAGGCTATGGTGCAACAAGAAGAAAGCCGCACTCCACAGCAGATGGATCAGAAGGCCAAGGATCTACTTTTCAGTGCGGGTCAGTTCGAGAAACGCTGAGAGTTCGTGAAGCAGTTTGTAACCGCCTCACAGGACAGAGTGGTCTTGCCATATTGACGTGGCCCGAGAAGGGCTACAGCCGGGAAGTCCATGAGGCTTTCGGTGATCTGGGCGCTCACTTGTCTCGGTATTAAACCATCCATATTGCAATTGTATCTTTCAATTTGCATGGTTGGAAGAGGCGTAATGAAAACCTCAAACAATACCGTCTTGGCCGTCTTGGCATTGGGACTCTTCAACCACGAACGGCTCGGGCTGCCATTGCCAATATGGTCGGGCCTCTTTCTGATGCCGCACGCCGTATAAACGCACCCGATCGGTCAGATTGAGCAGCAGCGGCATAACATCCGTCCCGCGAATGTGTCCTAGTCCGCCTTGCATGACTGCGCGTTCGTGAAACGTGGAAACATCATCAGACAAGACATTTGGTCCTCCGACAATCAGGATGGGAAGGGCTTCGCCCGAATGGATGAGCCTCCCGCTACTCGGGGTGGCATGATCACCGGTTACAACAACGAGCAGGTCGGATTTATTTTTGACGTGCTCAACAACCCGACCGAGCACTGAATCGAGCGTCTGGATGGCTTTCATTTTGCCAATAGGGTCTTTTTTATGCGCGGCCACATCTGGCCCTTTGGCATGTACATGCACAAATTCGTAGCCCTGCTCAAACAGCTTGTCCGCCGTCTTCAACTTGTTCTGAAAATCTTCAGCCACGTCCGGATTGTGACCTGTTGAGACAGAAGTCATGCCACACACGCGGGCAATCCCCACGTAGAGCGGATAGTTTTCAACACTCGCCGCACGCAGGCCGTTTTGCTCCTGAAACGGTGTTACGTCCGGTCGCACCGCCGCCCACTTGGTGAGCAAAAAATTTATGGGAGCCTGGCCACACGCTTGCCGGTCTCGATTAAGCGGGTGCGCTTGCAGACGCTGGTACACCCACGCCAGATAGGCATTCAGCGCAATTGCGGTGCGTTGTGCATTATGTGGATGAGGCGATTCGGCCCACGGTTGTGCGCGGGCAACGTAGGCATCGTTATAAAAAGGATCAACATCCGTAATATCCCGGCTGGGATAGCCGGACAGGGTCAGAATCGCTTCGCACCGTCCGCATGCGGTGAGGGAAAACGTAATCCCTTGTGTTTCAAACGCAGCCAGGTCGGCACTCAGGACAATACATGCCTGTTCATCTCCATCCTGTCGTTTTTCCCATAATAAAGCGTCTCTGCGGATTTTCCCGTCGATGCGCGTTGTTTGGGCAAAACTCGCCAACAAAACGACGGACTGAGGAGGGACCTCAAAACCCCGACCTATGGCTTCGAAAGCAGCCCGTCCGGGGAATTGCTCCAAGGGGTAACCAAAAAGGATGAAATGCGAGGTCTCACTCTCCAGCGGTACCCCAGGTGCCAGCGGAGTCAACAAGCCCGTGGTGCCGAGTGCGGCAAGCTGGTCGAGATGTGGCGCGCGTGCGGCTTCCAGTGGCGTTTTTCCACCTAAGGCGCGCTGCGGGCGATCAGCCAGACCGTCAAGAATTATGAAGAGGATGTTCATCCAGAACGTTGCGCTTTTCGTGCTGAGTCTGTTGCGAGCTGTGTGAGCCGTTTGAGTCGAGCTGATGCGCCAATTTCCAACAGGACGCTCGCGACTCCGGGTGGGACCAGGTCCTCCCAGCCTGATCCTTGCGCTAAACAACGACGGACCCGGCTCCCACTGGCCCCTTTTGTTGCTCCCGCGTCGAGGATTTCAACCGGCCATCCAGCCTGCTGGAAGCGAGAAACTTTTTCGTTCTCCCATTCGGAAAACACACGGATAAACTGGAGAGTCTCTTTTGGACAGTAATGAATCCAACGGTCTGGATGATGAATGGGAAAAGGCACGATAGACACGCGCTTCAGATCAAGACTAGCCTCGGCTAAAGCCGCGTGTATCATCCATTGCCGTTCAAAAAAGGTGAACGGATTTGCCTCGGGCCGATGTCGGTCGGCATCGGCGCCCTCTTCACAGATCACTGACGGATCGGGGTTCGTGATGCCCACGATGAGATGCTCGCTGCGCTTAAACGCGGCGAGCGTGTAGTGTAGATGACCACGGTGAAATGGTTGGAATCGCCCATGCACCATGCCGTAGCGAACGCGCATAGGCCGTTGCCTATCCCATGCCGGCGGTCAGGGCAAGGAAACACGAAGCAAGAAGATGCAACGGGTCTAGCAGATCTAGTGGATCTCGCGGGTCTAACGGATCTCGCGGGCCAAGGCCGTGACGGATCGATCTCCCAGCTCAGCTGCAGACTCCGAGGGTACTTGGTCCTTCGACAGAGCTTCCTTGCCCTCAAAGACGAGATGCCCGGCTGCATTTTGGGCTTTAATCAGTGCGGCAAGTTCAGCTGGAAGTTGGATCGGACGCTCACCCGGGAATTTCTCGGCTTGAACAGCCGGGCGCATAAAATATTCCTCCGGATAGGACACCATGGCCTGGGTCTTGATAGAGGTATCGAGATACCACTGACGACGCATGAAGTCCGGACTGAAGAAAACTGATGCTTCTTCGGGTTTCCAGTCCATCACCTTGTGACTATCGTTGACCAGATAGGACATAATATCGGTCCGCATATCCCAGTGGGAGATAATAAAAGTACCGTAGCCGCGTTCGCTCAGGCCGGGATTGAATAGTTGGGCGAGACGGACCTCAATGTGATCAAGATTCCCATCAGAGCCGTACTGCTCCCCGCGCAGGGGGAAAAACGAAGATTTCTCCAGCCAGTATAAGATACGCGGCATATAGTAGTCGGGCAGCCACTCCTTGCGCGTCACTGCCTCCACCACATAGCACTCGACGCCACCGTCCGCCGTGTAACGAGAATAGGAGTCGCCCATCAGTTTGATACTCGCGGTCTGAACCTCACGGAACTGGCGGGATTCCCCATCGCGAAGAATGATGGTCGGGCGTGTATTGGGAAAGCGAACCGTTTGGTAGAGTACGTCCGTACCAATGAGCCGCCACGAAAATTCCCAGGCATCCCGCCCGATCGCATCGTCAGGGGTCAAGGCCATGTTTGGGAAATTACTTTGGCGTCGGGGTGGTGCCTGATGACGAACCCGGCGGATAGAAGGCGAGTAGCGGAACCTCTCCTCTTTTGTAATAGATTCCTTGTCCGTTCGGTAGCGAATCGCCAACCACTGTCCGCCCTCTGCAGCAGGCGGGGCAGTGGCCTGACTAAGAGAACGGTAGATCTCTTCGCCAGGCGCTAGAGCTAAGACTTTTCCGACGCCCATGGTTGTCGGATCATATTTTACAAATGTAATCGAGCTACCAGGATTGAGTAATACACCTTGAGCGGCAATCGATGCCCAGGAATTTGCGACCACCGATGACCATCGTGTACGCGGAGTGAATTCCATGGCACGGTAGCCCATCTCTTCTGCTGTGTAGGGAGACACAAATGGGTATGGTTCTGCAGGAAGATAGGGTATCTGAGCATGACGTTGGGTGTCTGACTCTAGTGCGACCTCAGCCAGCTCGGCTTCGGACAGCTCCTGTACGGTTTTCCAAGTTTTTTGTCCGGACTCTTGCGCAGCAAGGCTGGGTTGCACACTCATCCACAGGGAAATGACCCCTAAAATCGAGATAATACGCCTCATCAAGAGTAACCTCCCTTCTCCTTCTCTTGCCTCAGACTCCTGTTGTAGAGAAAAGACCCTGTCATATTTTTTCACACGATTATAAAATATGAGCGTTCATTCAGCAATATAAGGCGCATGAAGTTTTGGTGTAATTTATAGTAGCTCTGATTATAAGCTGGTGTGGGTAAAGACGGCTGGCACGGGATACGACAGCTCTTTGGATCTCTACGGCGCAAGCACATCCAGCGCGTTGCGCGTTGCGGCCAGCCGATCTTCATTCACCGGACTCACTGCCAGGACAGGCATGGCGGCTCCGGCTTCGTGGAACGCCGCAAGTTGCTCCTTACATTGACTTGGCGGGCCGAATACACACACCTGATCGACCATGCGATCCGACACACACTCAGCCGCAGCACGGCGGTTTCCCTTTCTCCAAGCTTCTTGGAGCGCATCGACTTCATCCACAAAGCCACACCGCCGCCATTGTTTGCGGTAGAAGGGCAAATTCGCGAAAAAAGCAAGGTTATACTGCGCTGCTGATCGGGCCTGTTCGATATCGTCACAGATAAACGTGGGAATGCTGACAATACAGTCGATCTGCTCGGGATCTTTCCCTACGCGCTGCGCAGCGCTTGTAGCTGCCTCAACCAGCTGCGTTAAATAGGTCAGTGCTGGAAGAAACGGCATAATTCCGTCAGCCAGCTCTCCTCCCACTTCTGCACTTTCAACCGTCACCGCACCAACATACACGGGAATTTTATACGTACTCTTCTGTGGACGGTGAAAGGAACTCAGTGACTCACCGCGAAACAGCGTATTCAAAGAGGTGACATACGACCGCATATACTGACGGGGTTGATCCATGGTGATGCCCAGTGATTCTAGTAGGGGACGGTGGCTCATCCCAAGACCAAGGATCAGCCGTCCATTCGATAACTCTGAAATCGTTGTCGCCGTCATCCCAGCCAAAAATGGATGCCGAAAATAGATATTGGCAATATTCGTTCCCACCTTGATATGAGACGTTCCCAGCGCAATCGCTTCTGCGCAGGCCAGGGCATCCCCCCTGCCCTCATTGACTAAAACGGCGGCAAATCCCTTATCTTCAGCGATCCGGCCGAGTTCCACAAATTCTTTTGGCGGCGCCGAAGTTGCCGTCGAGAGGACTATTCCAAGCGGATGCATCACATCTTTTCCTTCTTGCCGCCGGCCTTTACTGGCCAGCCTGGGGCGGCGCTGCGGGCGAGGTTCCTGCAGCACTTCTGGCCCCCTCGATTTTCTCTTGGAGGGAGATGACGTCAGCCCTGGTTGTTGCTGTATCAAATATCAGTACTTGGCCTCCTGGCACGGTAAAGGGCGGCACAATCTGGTAGCGGCCGGGCCTTGGTCCGAGCACCATAAAGGCTGCCAGCGCAATCAAAAGAAACAGCTGCCACGTCAGTAATTTGAGAAAGCGTTCAATACGTTTCATACTCACCGCAGTATCATTATCAGATCGAGAATCTTTCGCTGCCATTCGTTTTCCTTCCTTTTCGCGCAGAAGATATGGACTTTTAGACTGTCCCCTCGCACCGGCTTCCCACTCAGGCTCTTGCAGGCTCTTGTATAATGGGTATCGGGGAGATTCTCAACTCACCACACTAAGCGCTCCCGCACTTTAAGCGTTCTGGCTGGCGGCTCGCAGTGCGAGTTGAACGGCGTCCTGCGGAGTCTGGATAACACGGACGCCTTCAATATGGGACCAGGCACGAAGAGCGGCCACGGTTTTGTTGAGGGCCAGCGCCAGCGCGATCTCAGACAGCGTTCCGGACGAGCCGGCCAGGGCAATCACCGCATCTCCGGATGCAACAACAAGCATATTGCGCGCGTGTCCAAGCCCGGTCGGGATGGTGATAGAAATTCCGGGCGCAGCAGTGTGTACGTCATACGAGGGGAGGATGCCAACACTCAGCCCGTTGTTCCGTGCTGCACCTCGCACAGCCGCCGCCATAACACCACCGAGTCCGCCGCATATAACGACAGCGTCGTGCTGCGCAATGAGACTCCCAACCTCTTCCGCCCAGCCCTCCACTTCAGCGGACGGATTGCTGCCACCGATAACAGCGATTTGAGGTTTACGTGGCATGGGATGCTGAGCAAGCTCCGAGGCGGATCCGTGCAGGAGTTGACTATAAGGAGTTCACCAAGGGAACAACACCGACTGCAACTCAGGGATAGCCCGCACGGTATAGCGTGGACGGGGGCATCCCTCAGGAGGCTCTGCACCTGACCTATTGACCCAGGCGATGTCCATCCCGACTTGTCCAGCGCCGACAATATCGTCTTGCGGCGAGTCTCCCACAAAGAGGGCATGCGCTGGGGTTATATTGAGCCGAGAGAGCGTATCGAGAAAAATTTTACGGTGCGGCTTCCGCCAACCGTGCTCGGCTGAAATGACAATGTGTTCAAAGTACTCGGTTACCTGTCCGTTTTGGAGTACTTGGCGTGCAGTGGGACCATGATCGAAGTTTGAGACAAGGGCGGTCCGATAGTGCGCGCGCGTTCGTGCTATCAGCTGCACATGCGTCGCAGGAATTCCTGTCGCGGCAGCGAGCAGCTGCATATGAGCCAAAGACAAGGTTTCGCCCAGTGCAGCGGTGGCCGCAGTGTCATCCAAGCCGGCACGGACCAGAGTCAGAGTAAAACGTCGGGCAGACACAATCTCGCGCATCTCCTTGGTGCGGATGTCGGCGAGCTCTTGATTCACCTCAGTCAGGGCCTGGTAAAAGTCTTCGAAAGATAATGCGGGCACAGTTCCCGTAACCACGTCCCGCAAGCGTCCCATGGTCGAGCGCGTGGTGCGTCCCTTCCATTCAAAAACCGGCAATTTCTCTTGATTGAAGAGAGCCACCGTTCCGAACAAATCGAACAGCACCGCGTCGTAGCGTTTCACCACAGTCCTTCACTGCTCGTATTGCGGCTTACGCGTACGGGCCCCAATCGTCCGACGGTCGGCAAAGCCCTCATCCCGTTTGTGATAAAAAGCAATCTCTTTTTCGCCATATTGCCAGCACAGATAGACCTCCTCCCCATCAACACAAGCAGGGAAGTCAACCAGGCCCAGCTCTAGTCCTTTGAACCGCCCCCCCAGCTGTTCAATCTGCTGAACGACCTGCGCCATGTCCTCGAATAAGGGTCGCAGTGCAGGTCTTAAGTGGAGGACGTGTTGAGACTGCCCTGAGGGGCATTGCTCTGCGGACAGTGTACCCATCTCCGCGCGTACGCGCATCCCGATACGTTGCATTTTTTCAACGGCTAATTCCATGTGTGGGATCAAGTCGTCGGCTTGCTCAAGACTGAAACGCTTTTCTTCGTCCACTATTTAACTTCTTAACTTCCGCCCAGAGGGTGCCGAAGGTTGTAACGAGAGTTTCCCACTTGTGCAAGCAGAGACCATGTAATATGTTTTTTATAGAGAAGACGAGTTAGCTGGGAGAGAAGTGAAGGAGAGATCTATATGGCAGAAATCAAAGTCGGTGTGACGACGGAACACGGCGTAGTCGGTTTTGAAGAAGACCTGAGTGACGTCATCATTCCTGCGGAGCTGCCGATTTTGCCTTTGCGTGGCGTTGTCATTTTTCCTGCCGCCATAGTCCCGCTCCTTATTTCACGCGAGGCGTCCCTCAAGCTCGTTGAAGACTGTCGCAGTAATGACAACATGCTCGGACTCGCAGCCCAAAAAAATCCAGAAGACGAAGCCCCGGCTCCACCAGCCCTCTACTCACGCGGCAGCGCCGGCCGCATTTTAAAAATGCTCAAATACCCTGACGGGAGCATGCGCATCTTGGTCCAAGGGCTGCACCGCATCGATATTCGGGAGTATCTGCAAGTTGAACCATACTACCGTGCCCAGGTTGTCCGACTCCAGAGCGACGCTGAGAAATCCCGCGACTTAGACGCCCTTCAGGCTCATATGGTCAGCCAGTTCGCCAAATTTATCTCGATGGTGCCGTATCTGCCGGACGAACTCCAAGGGGTGGTCGTGAATATCAAAGACCCGGCTAAGGTCACCGATCTCATCGCCTCGAACCTGAATGTCTCGGTCGATGAAAAACAAGACCTGCTCAATACCCTCAGTGTCCGGGCCCGTTTGGAAAAACTGTCTGTCATCTTAAGCCGAGAGGTCGAACTGGTTGAGCTGGGCCACAAAATTCAGTCGCAGGTGCAAACCGAACTCAATAAAAACCAGAAGGAATTCTATTTACGCCAGCAGATGCGAGCAATCCAAAAGGAACTCGGAGAAAGCGACTCGCATTCGAGCGATCTGGATGATCTGCGTAAGAAGATAGACGAAGCCAACATGCCGGAAGAGGCACTCAAAACCGCCGATAATGAATTTGAGCGTCTGAAGATCATTCCGCCTGAGTCCGCCGAGCATTCTATGGTTCGCACCTATCTCGAATGGCTCGTCCATCTCCCCTGGTCGACCTCAACGGACGACAATCTCGATATTCCGCATGCCCGTCAGGTCCTCGACGAAGACCATTACGATCTGGAAAAGATCAAGGATCGCATTCTCGAGTATTTAGCCGTGCGCAAACTGAAACAAGACTCCAAGGGGCCCATTCTCTGTTTTGTCGGTCCCCCAGGTGTGGGTAAGACCTCCCTCGGACGCTCTATCGCGCGCGCCATAGGGCGCAAATTTGTGCGCCTCTCGCTGGGCGGAGTGAGAGATGAAGCCGAGATTCGCGGACACCGGCGGACCTATATCGGCTCTCTGCCTGGCCGCATTATTCAGTCCTTGCGCAAAGCCGGTTCCAATAACCCGCTCTTCATGCTGGATGAGATCGACAAGCTGGGAACGGATTTCCGGGGCGATCCATCTTCGGCACTGCTTGAAGTGTTGGACCCTGAACAGAATTTTTCGTTCTCCGACCACTATCTCGACGTTCCTTTTGACCTCTCTAAGGTCATGTTCATCACCACTGCCAATTACCTGGAACCAGTTCCGCCGGCACTCAGAGACCGGATGGAGGTAATTGAACTCGCCGGATATACGGAGGAAGAAAAGCTCGAAATTGCGAAACGTCACATCCTGCCTAAGCAAATTATCGAAAACGGCTTAACAAATGAGTTGATCGCATTTACCGATGAAGCCGTGTCGCGCATTACCAGCGGGTATACGCACGAAGCAGGCGTGCGGAATCTTGAACGAGAAATTGGCGCAGTGTGTCGGAAAGTCGCTCGGGCAGTCACAGAAGGGCAAACGGAAAAAACAACGATTACCGAGGAGAAAGTGACAGACCTGCTCGGACCTATTAAGTTCCTCCCCGAGGTTGCCGAGCGTACCCAAGAACCCGGGGTCGCGATCGGACTCGCATGGACACCAAATGGTGGAGACATCTTATTTATCGAGGCCACTCGTATGGCGGGAAAAAAGAGCTTGACACTGACCGGCCATCTGGGTGAGGTCATGAAAGAGTCAGCCCAAACCGCCCTCTCCTACGTCCGATCCCAAGCCGATCGCTTGAACATCCCCCCTGATTTCTACGAAAAATGTGATCTCCATATTCACGTTCCTGCGGGAGCTATTCCCAAAGACGGGCCTTCCGCCGGGGTGACTATGGTCACGACGCTTGCTTCTCTATTAACCGGCCGTAAGGTCCGTCAGGATGTTGCCATGACGGGTGAAATTACTTTGCGAGGCAAGGTGATGCCGATAGGTGGTGTCAAAGAAAAAGTGTTGGCCGCTCGGCGTGCCGGTGTGACCACCGTCATTTTACCACAGCACAATGAAAAAGATCTCGAGGATATCCCGCTCAACGTTCGCAAGGAAATGAAATTTCGTTTTGTCGACGTCATCGGCGAGGTACTTGATATTGCATTAGAAGCGGCCCCTGTCCCCGTCGCTCCATCCAAGACCGAATTTCGGCAAGAAGTACCACCCTCGTAGGCCCGCAAAAAGCACGAAAAGGAGAGGTCCGAGAGCGGCAGTCGAGACGCCCTTCTCCCTGCCGTGGTATTGTTCTCCTTTTCTTCCTTGACCCTGTGCATCCTGCTCATCCTGGTCATCTGGCCCTTCTTTCCAAACTATCGCGCCCCATATAATTTCAAGACCAATGCAACTCCACGCACAACTCCCAGCCATTGATCGATTATCGCTGGCGCAAAAACGGGTCCTGATTCGAGTCGATTTTAATGTCCCCCTCACGTCCGGGCAGCAAATCAGTGACGATACGCGGATCCGTGCAGCACTGCCAACTATCCAGCATGCCATTCGGCAGGGAGCAAAAGTCATTCTGGCTTCTCATCTCGGACGCCCCAAAGGGAAGGTCAAACCGAAACTCAGCCTGAAGCCGGCAGCAGAGCGGCTCCAAGAGCTGCTGGGCTCAGCTGTTACACGTGCCGCCGATTGCGTAGGCACCGGAGTTCAACAGCACGTCCGGCAGCTTGCCGCTGGAGCCGTGCTCATCCTCGAGAATCTCCGTTTTCATGCGGAAGAGGAGGCCAACGATCCCACCTTTAGCCAGGACCTATCGGCATTGGCCGATGTGTATATCAATGACGCTTTTGGATCGTCACACCGATCGCATGCCTCTGTGGTCGGCGTCGTCCAATATTTCGAAGAGCAGGCTGTTGGTTTTCTGATGCGCAAAGAAATCCACGCCCTGTCGTCTCTGTTGTCCTCCCCCGAACATCCCTTTGTCGCAATCCTGGGTGGCGCAAAAGTCTCGGACAAAATCGGACTCATCCGGAGCCTGCTCGCACGCGCTGATCATATCATCATCGGCGGGGCTATGGCGTACACTCTTCTGCAGGCCCAGGGCATACAAATCGGTCGATCGCTCGTCGAGCAAGAGAAAGTCGAAGAAGCCAAGGCCATGCTTGCCCTAGCAGCAAACCGAGGCGTCGCCATTCATCTGCCACAAGACCACGTTATAGTGACTGGACTGAAGACAAACGTCCCATCTTCAATCACCTCCGGGGTAGACGTACCGAGGGATAGTCTGGGTGTCGACATCGGACCGCAGACTGCCCGCGCGTTTCGCACGGTTATCCAATCCGCACGCACCGTGCTGTGGAACGGACCTATGGGCATCTTTGAACAGCCGCCATTCGACCAGGGCACTCGATCCGTCGCTGAAGCAGTGGCGGCTGTCCCAGCGTGCTACAGCGTAGCCGGCGGAGGAGACACGGTCGCCGCACTCACCCAGACTCATCTTGCTGACCAGATCAGCCATATTTCAACCGGAGGCGGAGCTACGCTCCAGTTTCTCGAATCGGGAGATTTGCCAGGTCTTGCGGCGCTACGCGCCGCATAGGCGGGAGAATGTAGGGAAGCCTTTGGCATCGTTACTTACCCTTGTCCGCATAGGATTTTTCTGTTAGACGATCTTGGGGTATACTTTCGGTTGGAGTTATTGTCGCTTATTTTGCCCCTATCCGTTTAGCTAGACGGAGGGGGAGGGAAGGAAAGGAGATTAGGAGATGATACGAGGAGGTAGAGGACTTCATCTGACCTGGATAATCGTTCTCCTCTTTCTAGTCGCTAGCTGTTCAACGCCTAGAGGAAAACGGGCGGTGTACGGCGCTCTAATTGGTGGTAGCATCGGAGCAGTGGCTGGGACAGGGCTGGGGGATGATAATGACAAAACATACCTCGCTGTCAGTGTTGGAGCGGGAATTGGTGCGCTCGTTGGTGCTGTGCTGGGTTACCACTCAGTGAGGGCTCAAGCACCGCCACCACCACCACCACCACCACCACCACCACCACCACCACCACCACCGCCGCCAGTAGAAATACCTGAGGAAATCATCCTACGTGGTATTACTTTCGACTTTGACAAGTCGGACGTGAAGCTCGAATTCGAACCTGTTCTGGACGAGGCCGCTCGCATTCTGCAGGAAAACTCTGAGGTGAAGCTCTTAGTCGAAGGGCATACGGATTCTATCGGCTCTGAAGCCTATAACCAGGCCCTGTCGGAGGGACGTGCCGGCGCAGTGAAAGTCTACCTGGTAGGCAAAGGCGTTGATGCCGACCGGCTCGAAATCGCTGGTCGAGGGGAAAGCGACCCTATCGCGCCCAACACCAACGAGGACGGCACCGACAACCCGGAAGGGCGTGCCATGAATCGAAGGGCTGAGCTTATTATCCAATAAGCTCAGCCTTCATCGTCCCAGATGAGATGAGGCTGCTCGTCTCATCTGGCGTCAGCAACACAAAAGGGCGGGAGCTTGGTCACAGAAAACCAATCCCGCCCTTTTTACATTCCCACATCACAAATCCATTATTGGCCCATGGTTTGTTACAGACGTATTTTTTATCGTACCTTTTTTTCGCTGAATGCGCTTGCCTTTCCCGGCCTTACCTTAGCAGGGCCCTCTTCAGTGTATGACGGAGCGGTCACAGGAGAGACACAGCATCGCCTTGCCCAGAACCAAATCCCCGCGCGCTCTGCTCAGGACAAAGCAGAGGATGCCGCGCGTGAGGGTTTTGATACATTCACTCGGGCCTGGATGAAAAAATTAATCAGAACCGAAGATTTTCAGAAAAAGAAGAAGATGAGGATGACACAAGCGGTAGAGGGGTTTGTCGCCGAATATACCGGCTACCTCCCCCACCGCTACACCGATGTAAAACCTACAGAATCAAAAGTAACGCCTTTTATTGGGGTCCTCAGGTATTACAAGAAAAAGATGCGCTGCGCGGGAAAGACCAAAGAAGCAGCCCTCAAAGGCCCCTTCGAACAGGCCGGAACGAGTCAGGTCTCCGAAATCTTCCGTTTCACAAAAGGGAAATGGGTCTATTAGCCGTTTCTAGTGGAAGAAAAACCCCTCCCTGCTTTCTATTCTTCACGTTTCTTCTCCGCGCATGCACTCTCCCCTTGCAAACAGGGCAGACGTTCGCGAACATGGTCATAATGAATACACATGTGCAACGCTTTCGTACGCTCATCTGTTTGCTGGCCTTTCTGAGCTGGTCACAATTGGGGTACACTCAGCCTCTGCCGACCGAAAAAAGCGGCTGGAAAGTCACACAGAATATCCTCGACAACGGACTCACCGTCCTCATTTTAGAGGACCAGCGTGCGCCGGTCGTCACTCTTCAGGTGTGGTATCGGGTTGGTTCGCGTAACGAACGTCCGGGCATTACCGGTATTTCTCATCTGCTTGAACACCTCATGTTCAGAGGCACGCCGACATACGGCAAAGGCGAGTTTTCCCGCTTAGTCCAAGAGCGCGGCGGGCGGCATAATGCGTTCACGTCCACAGACCATACCGTGTATTTTGAAAGCGCCGCGGTTCAGCATTTGGATCTCTTCCTAGAACTCGAAGCAGACCGCATGGCGCATCTTATTCTTGATGACGAGGGATTTGCTGCGGAACAAAAAATCGTCATGGAAGAGCGGCGGCTCCGTACTGCCGATGAGCCCGGCTCTGATATATGGGAACAAGTCAGTGCCGCTGCGTTTACCGCTCACCCGTATGGCTGGCCTATTGTTGGTTGGATGCACGATCTCGAGTCTATCGCCCTCGAAGACGTCAAAGCCTATCGTCAGGCATATTATGCGCCTGGGAATGCCACTCTCGTGATTGCCGGCGACGTCACGTCAGCCACCCTGCTGCCCAAAATACAAGACACGTTCGGCACCGTTCCGGCTGGGCCAACGATTCCGGCCGTAACCTCGGTTGAGCCTCCGCAGCGTGGCGAACGGCGCGTCTTCCTCAGACGGCCAGCGTCTTTGCCCATTTATATCGCAGGCTATCACGTCCCGAATCTTGAACAGGACGAGAGTTTTGCTCTGTCACTTGCAGCGGTGATACTTGGCGGAGGTCGGAGTGCACGTCTGCAACGATCTCTGGTCGAAGACAAACAGCTCGTCCTGAGTACCAACGCGGGCTATAACCGAACATCAAAGGATCCGCCACTCTTCACCCTCTCCATGCGTATCGCGCCCGGGAAAACCTGGCAGGAGGCCGAAAAAGCCCTGTATGCCGAAGTCGAACGACTCCAGACACAGCCAGTCACAGCAAACGATCTGGAGCGGGCAAAGAACTTGGTTGAGTCACGTTTTATCTATGGGCAGGATTCACTCTTCTATCGCGCGATGCAACTTGGTCAGTATGCCTCTTTGGGCGATTGGCGCTTGATTCACAAAGTGATTCCAGGTCTTCGGGCAGTCGCAGCTGAACAGGTTCAGCTGGCTGTTCAAAAGTATTTGACTGAGAATAATCGGACAGTTGGAATTTTAGAGCCAGACGGTACTCCCATTCGAGAATCGCCGCGTGGGGGCCCAAGCCGCACGAGTGCGCACTAACACCGAGTAAAATTCTTCTGATCGGCTTATTCAAGTCATAAGGAAACCAAGGTATGAAACGATCGCTCATAACCAGTCTTCTCCTGATCGCTATTTTTGTTGCACCCCTTTCTGCTGCACCGCTCGGGACGCGGACTGTACTCGACAATGGAGCAATCCTCCTTGTTGCCGAACGGCCGGGCCTGCCGATGGCGATTATGACCATGATCCTCAAGACAGGAGCCGCCGTTGATCCCCAAGGTAAACAGGGAGTTGCAAACCTCACCGCCGAACTGCTCACGCGCGGAACAAAAAGCTACTCAGCCCAAGCACTGGCAGAGGAACTCGACTTCTTAGGCACCTCATTATCCATAGGAGCGGGACACGATACGACCACGATCAATCTGACCACGTTGACTAAGAATATTGATAAGTCTTTCGCCCTGTTGGCCGAAGTGCTGCTAGCGCCGACATTTCCGCAAGATGAATTTGAACGCATTCGGAAAGAAATTGAAGGCGGCATTCAAAGTCGCGAAGAAGATCCGGGTTGGGTGGCAAATAAAGCCTTCAAGGCGAACCTCTACCCTCAGCACCCATACGGTCGGCTGGTCTCCGGACAAGCAGCAACGCTGGCGCGGATCAGCACAAACGACGTCAAGCAGTTTCATACCACCTATTACCGCCCGAATAACGCCATCATTGCTGTAGCTGGAGAAATCACCCTGGAACAGATAACCACGCTGTTGGTCACACACTTTGCACAGTGGAAGCCGGCGGACCTGCCAGCCGTCTCCTGGCCTGATCCACCGACGGTGCAGGCCGAACAGTTGCAGCTCAATAAAGAAGTTACCCAAGCCAATATTCTCATTGGCCAGCCCGGCATTCCCCGTTCACATCCGGACTACTATGCAGTCTTAGTCATGAATTATATTCTCGGTGGCGGGGGATTCGGGTCGCGCCTCATGGATCGTATCCGCGAAGAGAAAGGCTATGTATATTCCATCAGTAGCCATTTCTCGGCGCACAAGCACCCTGGCCCGTTCATCGTTTCACTCCAGACCAAGAACGAAAGTGCGCTGCAAGCCATCGATGAAACCTTGGCAGTCATTCGGCAGTTCATCGAAGAAGGCGCAACCGAAGCGGAACTCAAAGCAGCCAAGGCGTACTTCATTAATAGCTTTCCGCTACGGCTGGTCTCAAACCGTAATGTCGCCGGTATGCTGCCGGTACTAGAGTTTTACGAGCTGGGCTTGGACTATACGGATCGCTATGCAGGCATCATCGGGGCGGTCACGCTTGAGCAGGTCAAGGCGGCGGCTAAGAATCACCTCAAGCCAGATCAGTTTCTCCAAGTTGTCGTTGCCGATCTAGAAAAGGCGGGACTCGCCAGCGCACAGGCGGCGGAGAGCTCAGCCGGTGGAGATAACGGCCAGTCAACACCAGAACAATCCGGTGCCGCGGCAAAGACGCCTGAGTAGGCCCAGTTAGCCAATGCGGAGTGAGCCGGTATGCTACCCCTGGGCAAACTCCCAGTCGATTTTCTCAAGACCTGCATCTCACAGACAGGGAGACAAGACTCGCGTGTCCTCATCGGTCCACGTTTTGGTGAAGACTGCGCGGTCATTGATGTTGGCGAGCAGTATCTTATTGTGAAGACAGACCCGGTAACGTTCACGGCAAATGACGTAGGGTGGTATGCTGTACATATCAACGCCAACGACGTCGCCACGATGGGCGCTCGCCCAGCCTGGTTTCAAACCTGTCTGCTGTTTCCGCCAGATACTCCAGAAGAAACGGTACGACAGACGTTTGCCCAGATCGATTCCACTTGTCGAGATTTAGGGATAGCCGTGACTGGTGGGCATACTGAAATCACAGCGTCTGTCAGCCAGCCGGTTGTTGTCGGCAACATGTCCGGCCTAGTTGCCAAAGACAAATTGATAACAACAGAAGGCACACAGGCCGGCGATCTGATTATTGTGACCAAAACCGCCGGGCTGGAAGGAACGAGCATTCTCTTTGCGGAAAAGCGACGAGAGCTGGGCTCGGTCCTTTCGGCAGAGCTTCAACACGAGGCTCAACAAATCCGCACAACGTTCGGCATATCCATAGTCAAAGAAGCCCTGTTAGCTGCTCAACACGGCGCAACCGCTATGCATGATCCGACCGAAGGCGGGGTTGCCATGGGGCTATACGAACTCGCCGCTGCAAGCAGCCTGGGCATGCAGATCGAGCTCGACAAAATCCCCACCCTGCCCTCCACTACAGCCATTTGCGAACATTTTGGTATCAATCCGCTTGGCTTGATTAGCTCGGGGACGCTGTTGTTAACGATTCGTGCGGATAAATGGCGCGGTCTCGAAAAGGTTCTTCAGTCAGAAAATATTCCCGCTCGGGTCATTGGGACCGTGACACAAGAACCAGGAATCCAGGCTCGGTTGAACGGCAAGGTAGTGCCGTTTACTTACAGCGAGACGGACGAGTTGGTGAAGGTTCTTTAGGAAAAGAGTCCTTCAAACTGGCGCTAAATCCGGGTTGGGATTCTGATTAACACCGAAGTATTGCAATGGGGCTGTTTGCAGTAAGTGCTTGTATTATGCCCTATAGGGCTTTGTTACAGGGTCACGAGAGCTTGAAAACAGAAGCATTCAAAGCTATCACCCAAGTTCGAGAGGAGAGTTTGCCCATGTCCTCCGCTGTCATTGCTACTGTAGTCAAAATGATAGAGTCGTTGCCTGATCCCGTGCAGGATCGCGTTGCAGACCATCTCCGAGAATACATCGAAGATCTCCGAGATGAGTTACAATGGGACTCAACCTTTAAAAAACCTAAGCCCAGCTTATCACAGCTGCCCGACACGCCAAACAGGAAATCACTGCAGGACAGGCAAAGCCTCGACTATGAACAGCTATGAACTCGGCTACCCTGCCTTCTTTTTGGACTGCTTACCGGTTGCTTGAGGAAGACCTCAAACCGGGCGCCAAGAAAGCCTTTAGGGTATGGGCAGAGCATCCCTTTCATCGCCTATTCAAATGGGTAAGAAATCCAAACTTCTGATCCCAGGAGCAAGAAGCAAAATCAATACTGAAGGAAAAATTTCTGACGAGACTGGCGCTGTCAGTTGCGACTGACCAGAAGATCGCATTTATCTGGATTGCGTTTGTGCCGTTGATCGTGTTTTGGATTTTGGATGCCTACTACCGGTGGCAAGAACGGCTGTTTCGGGCTGTCTACGATAATGTCCGGCAAAAAAGCGAGGACGATGTTGACTTTGAGATGAACCCACAGCGGTTCGTTAGTGACGAACCAACCTGGAGCGCAACTTTTTGGTCAACAACTCTGCGGCTCTTTTACCTCTCGCTGATCGTTACCATGTTTGTCGTGATTGGTGTTTTGTCCAGTCAGACAACGGCTTCAGAGAAGGATTCTTCTCATTCAGGCACGGATGGTGCCCAAAGCACAACGCCGACAAAAAGTAGGGGCAATTCATAAATTGCCCGGGAGGTTCACGAACCGCCCTACCCCACTGATTGGTATAGCCTGTTGCAGGAACCCACCCCGGCACTACGCGCTGAGCCGCACCCCGTGATCGACCTTCTCAAAATAGGTCATGTTGGGCTTGGTCATAGCCTCACCAATCTTAGAGTCTAAGCGGTGATTCATCCCCTCTGTGGCCCATCTACCAATGACAACGGCTTTGTCGAGGTCACGAGTGCGCTGTATTCCACGGCAGGTTTTGCTTCGATCTGCTGAGCAACCTGATCCGACCCTTGCATGGCCGGAATGATCTTGGGACTGACGAACTCGCCGACTTCAATGGACGGCAAGCCCGCATCCGACAGACGATTGACTAGCTCGACACGAAAATCCACCGGAACCAGATGCTTAATGCCCTCTAATCCGTCTCTGGCTGTCAGGGCAACGATTTTGACTTTGCTGGGTAATGCCATGGGGATCTCCTTTTTCTTACCCCACATGTTTCCAGGCATGATACGAGCTGCGCACAAGCGGGCCGGATTCGACATGACGGAAACCGAGCCCGAGCGCTTCTTCACGTAAAATCTTGAATTCGTCCGGATGGACGTAGCGTTCAACAGGCAACTGCTCTTGAGACGGTTGGAGATATTGACCAAGCGTGAGGATGTTGCAATCCACTGCGCGCAGATCACCAAAAACACTCAATAGCTCTGCATATGTCTCCCCTAGGCCGAGCATGAGACCCGTCTTGGTCTTTAAATTGGGCCGGACTTCTTTGACTTTTTCTAGTACGCGCAGGGAGCGCTCATACTTTGCGCCAGGGCGGACGCGTTTATACAAGCGCGGTACGCTCTCTGTGTTGTGATTAAAAACATCAATGGGCGACTGCGCCACGACGGACACCGCGTCTTCATTGCCCTGGAAATCCGGTGTCAACACTTCAATAGTGCAGTCTGGTTGGAGCCGCTTAATCGCATGAACGGTTTCGGCAAAATGGCTCGCCCCACCGTCGGGTAGATCATCTCGGTTGACTGAAGTCACCACCACATGAGACAGCCCCATCTTGAGCGCTGCATCGGCTACACGACGTGGTTCGTCAGGATCCAGCTTAACCATACGGCCGTGGCTCACGGCACAGAAACGACAATTGCGCGTACAGACGTCGCCCATCAGCATAAACGTTGCGGTACCATGCCCCCAGCATTCACCTATATTGGGGCATTGCGCCTCCTGACAGACGGTATGCAGCTTGAACGCCGCAACTATCGCATGGGTCTGTTTATAATCCGGACCGCCCGGCATACGGACCTTAATCCAGTCCGGATGGCGCCGCCTCACAGGGCGTGAGCCGGTTGCTCGCTCAGAGCTGACATCGTTAGAGCTGACTTCGGCAAGTTCGTGTTCCATACTATCTCCTGGTGACCAAATACTTGGGCAAAACCGCGTGCCACAGCCGACTTCATATCGCCGAGAGGGACCGCTGTTGCGAGCAGCTGTTGCACGGACGTGATGCGGACGCCATACAGCCCACACGGAACGATGGCTGAGAAATAGCTCAGGTCGGTATTGACGTTGAGCGCGAAACCGTGAAACGTAACCCAGCGGCGTACGCCTATACCAATCGACGCGATCTTATGCGATCCAACCCACACCCCGGTCAGTCCGTCTTGCCTGTGGGCACCAATACCCCATTCTGCCAAGGTCGAGATCAGCACGTCTTCTAGTTGTCGCAAATAGACGTGTACGTCTTTACCATGCTGCTTGAGGGCGACAATAGGATAGCCAACCAATTGCCCCGGCCCATGAAAAGTAACATCGCCGCCACGGCTGACTCTCTGGACGGGGACCTGACCAGGGGTAAGCAGGTGTTTTGCGTCTCCGCCTCGACCCAAGGTAAACACGGGTGGATGTTCTAGCAGTAGGAGCGTATCGGGGATTTCGTCTGCATAGCGTTGGGCGACCAGCGTGTGCTGCAACCCCAATGCGAGGGAGTAGTCAATGACACCAAGATCAGCACACGCCAGTTTCATACAGTGCTCGCAGACTCCACTATCTCAGCACTCTCTCAGCACTATCCCAAATAGTGCTAGAAATTTATCCCTCGCCCTTCAGCATCCAGCGCAGCTTCCATAATGGCCTCAGACAACGTCGGATGGGCATGAACGGTTTCACGCAGCTCCGCAGTTGTCGCTTCAAGCGTCCGTGCCAGCCCAATCTCGGCAATGAGATCGGTCGCTCCCCGACCAATAATGTGACACCCAAGAATCTCGCCATACTCTTTATCAACAACTAATTTGACCATGCCTTCGTCATGACCGGAGGCTAGCGCCTTGCCCAACGCGCGAAACGGGAATTTGCCGATTTTGACTTCATGTCCTTGTGCTTGGGCTTGCTCTTCGCTCAGCCCAAGGACTGCCACTTGAGGCTGACAATAAATACACGCTGGGATGCGGGTCGGGTCGAGACCTTTCTCCCGCTCGCCTGTCATGAATTCGACCGCGGCTAGACCTTCTTCCGTAGCGGCGTGGGCCAGCAGGGGTGGGCCATTCACGTCGCCTATGGCATAAATCGCAGGATTGGTCGTCTGCAATTGTTCGTTGACCTTGATAAAACCTCGATCTAAGGCAACCCCGGCGTCTTCAAGACCCAGATCGGCACTCAGTGGGGCCCGACCCACGGCAACCAGGACTTTATTGGCCGTGCGTTTCTTCTGATCGGTCTCGTTATCCAAGAGCACTTCAACCCGGCCCGGATATTTTTTCAGACTGTGGAATTTGGTGTTGGTCAGGATCTCGATACCCTTTTTCTTAAACGACCGTTCAAGCTCTCGCGCCACCTCGCTATCAACGCCGGGCAGCAGCTGTTTTTCCATCTCAACAACAGTCACCCGACTGCCAAACGTGCTGTAGATATAGGCGAACTCAACCCCAATCGCACCACCGCCAATAATGACAATCGCCTCCGGTATTTCCTGTTCTGTCAGGGCTTCATAACTCGTCAGGACTTGCCTGCCATCGATCTCGAGTCCGGGCAGGGTCCGTTCGCGCGATCCCGTTGCGATTAAGATCCGGTCGGCTTCGACCCGCTGCGTATCTTGCGCATTTTGCGCATTTTGCCTGCTCGGCTCAATAATCACCCGATTCGTATTCTCAATGCGACCGGCTCCCCTGAGTAACGGAACCTTGTTCTTTTTGAGCAGGTATTCAACACCTTTGGCCAACCGCCCGGCGACATCACGCGAGCGCTTGATGACCTGGGCGTAGTCGAAAGACAATCCGCTGACCTTGATACCGTACTGGTCACCGTGCTTGAAGTCTTCATACATTTCGGCTGAAGTGAGAATCGCTTTTGACGGAATACAGCCCCAGTTGAGACATACTCCGCCGGGGCGGTCTTTTTCCACTACCGCAGTTTTGAGACCAAGCTGAGTGGCGCGTATGGCCGCCACATACCCGCCAGGACCCGCTCCTATCACCACCAAATCATATCGTTCCATTCATTTCCTCTACACCGTTGTAGGGTTCCGTTACACCATTAAGCCGACAGGATTCTCCAATAAACTCTTCAGCTCTTCCAGAAACCGGGCTCCGGTTGCACCGTCCAGAACCCGATGGTCACACGACAGGGTCACCATCATGGTCCGGGAGATAACGACCTGCCCGTCTCGTACCACAGGCCGCTCTTTAATCGCGCTGGTCGCAAGAATAGCCGCCTGGGGCGGATTAATCACCGCCGTAAAGTGCTCTACAGAATACATGCCAAGATTAGAAATCGTAAAGGTCCCACCAGATAAATCTTTTGAGGTCGGTTTGCCCATACGTGCGCGCTCAACAAGCGCATGGGCCTGAGCCGCAACGTCGAGCAACGACATTTTCTGACAGCCGTGCAGCACCGGGACAATCAGCCCATCCTCAAGCGCAACCGCAATCCCGATATTGATCTCGCTCTTGAGCTCCCGCCCATCGCCGGCAAAAGCAGCATTCATGCTCGGGTGTCGCTCCAGCGCCACCGCTGTTGCTTTGACCAGCAGATGTGTATAGGTCACCTCGGCTTCTACCCGGTCACTCAGTTTGAGTGAGGTACGTAGCCGAACCGATTCTGACATATCGATTTCGATAGTGACATAAAAATGGGGCGCCTCGCGCATGCTATCAGCCATCCGTTTAGCAATAGTCGCGCGCATGCGTGAAAACGGCTCAACTCTAGACTCAACTCGGTCTCTTGAAGAAGCTGGTACACCCGAAGCTGCTGCAGCCGTTGTCTGCTGTGCACTCTCGGTCCCGTGTGGTTCGGCCGACACCGCGGCAGGAGCCGTCTCGGGAATCTCCAGATCGTGTTTCACTATCCGCCCGCCTGGGCCGCTACCTGGGACGGTCGTCAGATCAATGCCGCGCTCGGCAGCGATCTTCCTCACAAGGGGAGAGGCTAAGAGTCGTTGCCCCTTTTTACGAGCCGTCAATTTTCGTTTGGGTGTCGTGTCGCGAAGTTTTCGAACTTTCTTTTCTGGGGGGGAATCAGACGGGCGTATCGTCTTTTTCACCGCTGCCGGTGGCGCTGCCTCAACCTTCCCAACCTCAGCTGCGTCTCCTAACAACGCAATGATATCCCCAACCGGGACAGACTCCCCTTCTTGGGCTCTGATTTCAGTCAAGACCCCAGCGTCAAGCGCTTCCATTTCCATATCCGCCTTATCGGTTTCTACCTCGGCGATAATATCGCCCAGCTCTACCTGATCCCCAACCTTTTTGAGCCATTTGAGGATCTTGCCTTCCTCCATGGTGTCGCTCATGCGGGGCATGAAGACTTCAATCGCCATACCATCCCTCCTCGTCTTTGGATCAGTATATCTGCCTTGAGGTTACGCTGAAAAGGCATCTAGAGCAAACGGCTAAAGCAAACGAAATGAGCGCCGATGGGCGGGACACGGCCCATGCTCGCGTAACGCTATACGGTGAGCAACCGTGCCGTAGCCCATGTGATGGGCAAAGCCGTACTCCGGATATTTGCGATCAAGATCAGTCATGAGACGATCACGATAGGTCTTGGCAATGATAGAAGCTGCGGCAATGGAATAGACATCACGGTCGCCCTTCTTAAAGGAGGACTGCGGCCAGGGACTATCTTTGAGGACGCGCCAGTCAATCAGAACATGTTCAGGAACAACCGGCAGTTGCTCCAGCGCTAAACGCATGGCCTTAAGCCCGGCCTGATAAATATTGATGCGATCAATCTCCTTTTCATCCACTATACCAATACCCAGGCCGGTCGCGATCCGACGAATTTCTATCTCAAGACGTGCGCGTGCCTTGGGAGTCAGGGTCTTGGAATCACGCACACCTTGGGGGAACGCCTCAGGCAGACCATCTTTCGTATCTTGCCTGTCCTCCGTGTCTTCCATAATAGTGGGGGGGAAAACGGCAGCCGCAGCAACCACCGGACCGGCGAGCGGCCCCATCCCGACCTCATCGACTCCGGCCACAACGAGTAGCCCGTGTTGCCACAGCTCTTGCTCGACAATAATTTTCGGATAGATCAGGCGGGAAGCCTCGCGTCTTCTTTAGTATTAAGCCGTCGGGCCTGATTCCTCCCGCCTGCACGCGGATACAGCGAACAGCGGGTCAGACGCTCCAGGGTTGGGGCTCCAGTCCTCGAAGACGGCTTCAGCATATCCACCAGCCTGGTGGAAATACGCCTGGATGAGCTCGGCCCGGCCTGTATCGCGGAGCATTTGCCATACGCGCACAGCCTTGGTTGGAAACATGCGATTGGAGTACAGAACCAGGAAAGGGCGACCGATCTTTAAGACCCGATTGACCTCAGCAAAGACTGCAACCGGTTTGATGATGTATTGGATCGAAACCGTCACGACCACGCCATCGAAATAGGCGTCAGGAAACGGGAGCTGGGAGTAGGCATTCAGATTGTGAACAATATACTCGTCCAAGTCCGGATTGTCTGCCATCTCCTCAGCGTTCAGTCCGAGTCCAAGCAATTTTTGCTTCACAAACCCCTCAGGCAGATGTGACCGCCAGCTACTCATCAAGTCGAGCAAGAGGCCGTTTGGGGCAAAGGTTTTAGCCATACATTGGCCAGCTGCGGAAATGGCTCCTGCGTCAATATGCACCAGCTTGCGCGGGGCGGTATAGAAGAGCCCATCGTCGTTTTCGTCCAAACGATCAAACATCTCGCGGGTAAAAGGCTGATTCAGCTTGTCCATATTGTTCAGCTGTACGCCTGTGTATTTTAAGAAGAGCGAGACATGAGTATGCCACGGGGCATGGCGGAGTCCGTTGTATGCCCGTTTCGTCAGGCCTGAAAAAATTCTGCCAAATGTTGCGCCGTCTCTCGCGGCTTTTCAAACGGTGGGGTATGGCCACACTCGGGCAGCATGATGAGCTGTGAGCCGGCAATACCCTCATGATACGCTCGGCTATGCTCGACCGGGACCAGACGATCCGACTCTCCCCACACAATCACAGTCGGAACCGTAATGCGATACAATCGACCCCGCAGCTTAGGATTGGATAGATAGGGATTCCAGCCTACCCGGGCAGTCGCCTCTCGCGCCCGCAGAGCATTTTCGAGTACTTCCTGAGACGGTTCGTCCGGGATAAACGTCTTGGCTAGCTCAGAGTCCGGATCATGAAAAACCAGCTGACGGGTTTCCTGTGGGTTTGCCGCAAAAATATCCGCCATGGGGGACCCGGGTACGCGCAATCCCACGGGATTGACCAAGGCTAATTTTTTTATGCGATTCGCATATCGCGTTGCCAATTCAGCCGCCAACCAACCGCCCAACGACAAACCTACCACATAGGGCTGGTCGAGGCCGATTTGATCCATCAGGTCTGTATAGTGGAAGACCAAATCTTCTATGCTATCGATTTGATCCAGCCCTTCAGACTGGCTGAATCCCGGGTGGCCCGGAACATAGACGGTGTAGTGCTGGGAAAGCTGTTCGAAAAAAGGCAGCCAGACAACTTCCCCCCCCAGCGCTGTGTAAGTAGAGCAACGGGTCCCCAGAGCCGCCGGAGAGCATTTGAATTTTCTTTCCGCGTACGTCAAGGAATTCTTCCTTACAGGCCATGCTATCTCCCCTTTTTCTGCTTGTGCGGTTACCAGTGTATATGCCGCTCGTGTACCATATCCCCCACGACTTTCATACTTAATGATAGTCTGCGGGGAGAATGACCTTCAGGGCCTGCGGAATCGCTCGGAGTGTGACAGGTAACGGGCCGATCCGTTCACCATCCGCATAGATATCACACGGGCTATCCGCACTGATCACCATTTCCCTGCCTCGCAAACTCTCAATACCGGTCAGGTAGACGTGCGTCCCGCGGAACACACGCGGAAAGACCCGCAGCAAAAGCTCCAGCCGCCCCATGCCATGCGCCAGACAGGTATCTAAGACACCGTCATCCACCCTCGCCCCAGGAACGAGTTTCATCCCCCGGCCAGAACTCCAGGTGTTACCGACGGCAATAAGCCAGCTATAGCAGCGTTGCTCACGTCCATCACAACTGATGGTAAAGGCCCGAGGAGAAGATAAAAAAACCGAAACAACAGTCAGCAGGGAGTAGATGGCATTGATCCGGAACCGTCCCAGCCGATTCGCGCGACGATTAATGTCGGCCGCTACACCCATCAGGGCGACCGAGAAGAAATAGGTATCATGCGCCTGGCCGACATCAATCCGTTGCATCTGTTGTTGCGCCAATACCTGACACGCCGCAGGGATACCGAGCGGAAGACCAAGGCCGCGCGCAATGTCGTTGCCCCGTCCGGCAGGAATAATCCCTAGGGCGGTGTCCGTGCCAACTAAGACGTTTGCTACCGCACTCAATAAGCCATCACCCCCAATGCCGACCACCAGGGAGCAGCCTGCTTCTACAGCCCGACCCGCCAACAGCCTGGGCTCAGTCGGTGCGCGACTATACAAGACTTCGTGTTTCAGCTGGCGCTGCTTGAGCTCTCGGCTGACTTGGTGTGCAATGGCAACGCCTTTCCCGCCGCCGGCGGTCGGATTCACGATGAGACGCATGAGAGGGGTAGCCATATAAGAATATTCCCCTGATAGGGGGTTCGTGAACCACCCTTACAAAAGTCTGGTTATTCCCGCAACCCGCCCCGCGCAGAATGGGCCTGCAGAAAATTACGACTGCCATCCGTGGCCATACTCGCCGAGGCCGACAGTTCAAGACACAGGGCCGTCGCGGCAATGATCTGGGCAAACCGGTAGACTTTGCCCTCACCCCAGCAGTCCAGCAGTTGGAGATACGAGCGCGCATGCGGCAGGCTGGTTCCACCGCCCAGGGTGCCGACTTCGAGTCCGGCAAATCGAATGGACAGATGCAATCCCCTCGTCACGGCGGTTGCTGTCACCTGGGCCATACTACTCGTCCCGACCATCCCCAGATCTTGTCCGGTTGCAGCAAAAATGGCGGCAATAGCCGAGGCCGGGGTAAAGGCGAACGACTGCATACCACTCGCATGCGCCCCGTGCAGTCCGGCGTGTTCCAAGGCCAGAATATCCACCCCGGCCACACGTAACACCCGTCGCAGCACCGTATCAGGCACGGTGACCTCAGCATGCACAACCTTGCCGTGGCCGGAGAACTGAAAAAAGGCATGGCTCGGTTTTTTATCCCCGCCCATATTGGCTTCCAAAAAAATCCGGAGCGGCGTGATGCCGGAGTCGATCGGGAAGCGCTCCAGGATATAGGCGTGATTGAGCGCGTACGCGTTGCGCGTCATCATATTCGGTCCACAGGCGTCCCCAGTGGTGAACCGATACAGGACGTGGCACATCGGTCCGATGACGTGGGTCTCGACTTCATGCAGCACCGCATGCCGGCTCAGTACGGCGGTTTTATTCACCTGTTGGGAGAGCAGCGGATTATCCGGATCTGTAAGCCAGGAAATCATTTCTTCCATATGCTCACTCACCCACTCAGCCAGGACGACGGCTTCGTGCGTTGACGAAAATACAAAACAAGACCCGCGCGTGATACGATCCGCCAGCACCTGCGTTCGCACCCCACCGGCAAGCGCGACGGCCTTCACGCCACGCTGTATCGATGCCGACAGGCCGCCCTCGGTATGTGCCAAGGGGACATAGACCTGGCGGTCTTCCCGCCCTAGCTCGCGGAGTTTGCCTTTCGGATCACACTGGTATTGACCGCAATTGAGCACCACAGGGCCGACCACCCCGACGGGCAGCGTCATCTGGCCGGTGAGACATTCCTGAAACGGAGTGAGCGCGGAGAGCGGTCCATCCAAGACGTGCTGATGTTCAGCATCCCAGTGCGGTAAAGCGCGCAGCACTTCTTGACGTTCGGCAATCCACTCAGGTTTATTCCCGCGTGGCCAGCGCGACATACGCGGCCGAGGGGCGTCCGCCGGAGGAACAGCGTCCGCCGGCTGAGCGGCGACCTTCATATCGCTGCCGAATCCTCTTCCTCGCGCAGGCGCAACCGTTTGACTTTGTTCTCGATATCACGATTTATGGCATTGAACAGTGTCTGTCCGTCTATGCCTATGAGGACAGCCTCAGATTTGAGGGCAGCATAGATTGATTCCATTAAGCGTAAGAGTTCATCCCGCGTCCGGAGAAAACCGGGTCCACGCTCCGGCTCACGTTCTAATGCCGCTCGCAAATACAGCTCGGCAAAGGCGAGATGGCGGGCTTCGTCCCGTAAAATGCGCCCGGCAATTTGCGCAAACAGAGAGTCCGGATGGGCTTTTGCGAGTATGCTGTAAAAATGACGGGCAAGAATATCGCTCAGCAGAATGCCCCACAACCACTCGACCCGGTCGCGCGACTTGAACAAACGTGCTTGATAGCGGAACATGTCTCGTAATTCACGGACTTCAAGCGGGCGTTCATTGAGCGTGTTGTAGAAGCGGGTCAGTGTCTCAAAATGGCGGGCCTCATCAAGGAGGAAAGTCGACAAATACAACTGCGCCTCAGTCTCATGCGCGGCAAAGCACTGCGGAATGGCCGTGCTGGCCCCGATCATGGCCATTTGCTCACCTAAGTAAATCGGGGTCAATACCATCGCAAAAGCCCGCTTCTCATGGCGGTCGAGGGTCGGTGGGCGGGTCCAGTCAATTTCGGTTGCCGACCACTGGCCGGCGACTCCCTTCCGAAACAGGTCCATTAATTTGGTATTGTCGATACGGGGAAATACCTGGATCACAATCCTCACCCCCTCCTCCGGGCCATTCGTTGTATGCAGCAGACGGGCAGCTTAGCAACCCCCCGCAGCCTACTCAACCAACGGTCCCCGTCCCTGCGTTAGGGAACATCCTCTTGCTGGTTGAACCACACCAGGGCGCGAGACAAATATTGCAAGCCCGATATGACCGTCGCGGCACCGGCCAGAGTCAGGGTAAGATGCCACACCAGCGGGTACGTCCAGTTCGCGTTGTGAAGCGCCACCAGGGTTAAAATTACGGTCAGTAATTGAAAAAATGTACAGGCTTTCCCCACGAAACTGGGACGGACTTCAATCGAGTGACCCGTGACAAAGAACAGGACGATAAAGCCGCTCAAAATAATAACATCGCGACTGATGACCAGCACGGTCAACCAACGCGGAATGAACCCTAAGAAGGCGAGAATGACAAAAGAGCTGATCAGCAGGAGTTTGTCAGCCAGTGGGTCAATGAAAGCACCCAGCGTCGTGCGCGAGTCCATCAAACGGGCGACCAGACCATCAAGCGAATCAGTGATACCAGCAAAAATAAAGACAACGAGCGCCTCGGTATATCGCTCGTCCGTCAAGAGAATAAGAAAGATCGGAATGGCCCCGATGCGCAAAAAGGTGATAAAGTTCGGAAGATTCAGCACAGAAAACACCGGTTGCAACAGATCCCTTTCACTATCGTCTCAGCCGTCCAGCACCAGTCGCTTCTGCAGTTGTCCCGCCACTTTAGCTGATACACGAGCGGCCACCTGCACACAGGTATCCGTATACGTTTCTTCTAGCACTGTGCCACTGCGCCGCAACCAGGCTAGGAGCTCGCCGCTTCCAAGCGGCAATTCCAGCTGGATGAGATTCTGATCAGCGGTGAGCCGGCGCGCGATTTCCTCCAATAACGGAGGGACACCCGTGCCCTTCTTCGCGGACACACGATACATCCCGCCAGAGTTCAGCTCCTGGCTATTCACTTGTAGAGAAGGGGCGAACTTTCCGTCGTCTCGCACCTCGGCATCACCCCCGTGAGGCAGGCTGTCGATTTTATTCAAGACGGTAATCGTCGGCTGCTGCCCGGCCCCGATCTCGTCCAACACGTGCTCAACAACCATCTGCTGCTCAAGCCAGCGTGGATGGGTCGCATCAATAACGTGCAAGAGCAGGTCAGCCGTCCGGACTTCTTCAAGGGTACTTTTAAAAGAGTCCACCAGTTGATGCGGCAGTTTATTAATAAACCCGACGGTATCAATAACAATCGCGGGCTGTCCGTCCGGCAGCGCAAAGCGACGACTGGTCGGATCAAGCGTGGCAAAGAGCGTATCTTCGACAAAAACACCAGCTTGGGTCAGTCGATTCATCAGGGTGGACTTCCCGGCATTGGTATAACCGACCAACGCGACGCAGGGAAAGGGTACCCGCTCCCGCTCGTGCCGATGCAGCGACCGTGTTCGTTCTACTTCTCGCAGTTTGCGCCGCAGGGTGGCAATGCGCTCTCGGATACGCCGACGGTCGACCTCAAGCTGGGATTCTCCTGGACCGCGTGTTCCCACCCCACCACCAAGTCGAGATAAATGGGTCCACTGGCGGGTTAAGCGGGGACGCAGGTATTCGAGCTGAGCGAGTTCGACCTGCAGCTTGCCCGCCCGACTTTGGGCCCGTTGTGCAAAAATATCGAGGATGAGTTGGCTGCGGTCTATGACCTTACAACACAGATCACGCTCCAAATTTCTCTGCTGAGCCGGCGACAGACTATCGTCGAAGATAACAACCCCGGCTTCGACTTCCTGGCTGAGACGCTTGACTTCAGCAACCTTCCCGGCGCCGATAAACGATGCGGGATGCACGCCCTTGCGTAAGAGTTGAATCGCGTGACCTGAGACGGTCAGTCCGGCAGTCTCACTTAAGCGCGCTAGCTCAGCAATGGATTCAACAGCCGTAAAATGCGGTGCGCCTGCATTGCCATCCTGACGCCTCTGATTCTGAGGCCACTCAACACCGACGAGAAAAGCCTGCTCCGGCGTTGGTGTCTGTTCGTGATTATTCCGACGGCGACGTCCAGACACAGGCAATCGGGTCCTTTCTCCTCTCCTACGCCAGCCTAGTGAAACGACGCAACTCCGCTGCCGAACAACTGCTCAACGGCCGCCAGCATGGCATCCGTTGGCGCGACCTTGAGTTGCTCGGGAAGTGCAATGACCGTTTCTGTCTGATCAGGCCGCAAAAGATGGAGAAACGTATGACACTGGCCTTGATGCTCAGTCAGGACCGAACGGAGTGCGACAAAATCTTCTTTTGTTGCGATATCTGCTGGTACTTGGATATGCACTTGCTCGACTTCATCCTTCGCAACGGAGTCCAACGGGACTATCTCATTGGCGATAATTTGACATCGCTCGTCATCAACATCCAGGGAACCGCACAAATACATGGGTTGGTCGGAATGAATATCTGCTTCATGCCGACGATAGGCCTCTGGCCAGACAATGACCTCGACCCCGCCGGCTTTGTCTTCGAAGGTAAACGTCGCGTAGCGGTCGCCCTTTTTATTATTCTTCAGCTTCAGGGACTGAATCACCCCGGCTAAGCGCACTTTTTCTTGGTGGCCGTGACCCTTCAGTTTTTCTGTGGTAGACGAGATCACACCGTGCAGCCGGCCCACGTATTTGTCGAGCGGATGACCCGTAATAAAAAAGCCGAGGGTTTCACGCTCACGGTTGAGTTTGTCGATATCCGACCACTCTTCAATCTGGGGCAGCTCAGGATGCGTAGGGTCAGTTGATCCGTTTGCGCTGGAAAAGAGTCCCATCTGGTTCCCATTGCCGGCGCCACTGGCTTTGAGAGCCGACCAGCGCATCGTCTCTTCCACCCCGGCCAGGAGTCGGGCGCGCGGCATGCCAAAGGCATCACACGCTCCACATTTGATTAAATTTTCTACTACCCGCTTATTGACTTGAGAGTTGTGTACCCTGGTGCAAAAATCATACAGATCGGTAAACGGCCCATCCTGGCGTGCAGTCTGAATCACATCAATCGCTTTTGAGCCCACACCTTTGATTGCACCCAGCCCAAAGCGCAGAGTTTTTCCTCGGACCGTAAAACTCTCCCCGCTCTCATTCACGTCCGGTGGCAGGACCGGGATATTGTGCACCCGGCATTCAGCAATATTTTTATAAGTCTTATTTGTGTCGCCCATCTCCAGACTCGTCAGCCCGGCCATGAACTCCGGGGGATAGTGCGTTTTGAGATAGGCGGTTTGGTACGAGATCAAGGCGTAAGACGCCGCATGGGATTTATTAAACCCGTAGGCGGCAAACGTTTCCATGGCATCAAAAACTTCGCCGGCGAGCTTATCCTTAATCTTATTCTGTGCAGCACCCTTAAGAAACTTCGCCCGTTCCTGTTGCATCACCTCTTTTTTCTTTTTGCCCATGGCGCGGCGCAGATTATCCGCATCGCTCAAAGAGTATCCAGCCAGTATCTGGGCAATCTGCATGACCTGCTCTTGATAAATGGTGACGCCGTAGGTTTCTTTGAGCACCGGCTCAAGCGATGGATGGGGATACGAGACCGGCTCTTTGCCGTTTTTACGCTTGATAAACTGTTCGGCTGCACCGCTATCCAGCGGCCCCGGTCGAAAGAGAGCGATGACGGCAAAAACGTCTTCAAAACAACCCG
Organism: Binatia bacterium; assembly: GCA_963666315.2. Lineage (GTDB taxonomy): Bacteria > Desulfobacterota > Binatia > Bin18 > Bin18 > Bin18. The sequence continues at coordinate 64,922 of CAXXHG010000008.1, read as the reverse complement.
GTTTAAGCTGCGTGATCAGCTTGCGAATGCCGCTGCCCTCCATTTGGAAGACACCGACCGTATCGCCCTTCGTCAGTGATTGATAGGTAGCCCGATCATCAAGCGGCAGCGTACTCAGGTCAACGTCAATGTCCCGACTTTCATTAATACGTTTGACCACATCATGCACCAGGGTCAATGTCTTTAAACCCAAGAAGTCAAACTTAATCAGACCGATGGAATCCACATCCGGACCGGCGAACTGGGTCAGCACATTCTTTTCTTTATCGACATACAGCGGTAAGTGCTCGACGAGCGGGGAAGGAGAAATTACTATGCCGGCCGCATGCTTTGAGGCGTGGCGCAGCAGTCCTTCCAGCTTGATTGAATGCTCAAACAGCTTCTGTTCTCGCTCACCCCGTTCGCGGACCTCACGCAAGCGTGGTTCCATGCCCAAGGCCGTTTCCAGGGGGTGATCTTTGCCTTGTTTTGGCGCGGGATAGAGTTTGGCAATCCGGTCAGTCTCTGCATACGAGAATTCGAGTGCGCGGCCCACGTCTCTAATGGCCTGCTTGCCCTTCAGCGTACCAAACGTAATGATCTGGGCAACTTTATCCTCGCCATATTTATCTTTGATATACCGAATAACTTCATCCCGGCGTACGTAGCAAAAGTCCACATCAATATCAGGCATGCTCTTACGGCCAGGGTTGAGAAATCGTTCAAAGAGGAGTTCGTAACAGATGGGGTCAACGTCGGTTATCCGGAGTGCATACGCAACCAAACTGCCTGCCGCTGAGCCGCGGCCGGGGCCGACCGGAATGCCCTGAGACTTGGCGTAGCCAATAAAATCGGCCACGATCAGGAAATAGCTGGGAAAGCCCATTTCGCCGATAATATTGAGTTCATAGGCGAGTCGATCTTGATACTGCTGCTCTTTGGCTGCGTCCCAATCTTTCTCGTTGGCACGCAGCGGTTTGAGGCGTTCTTCAAGCCCCTCGCGCGCATTTTTCTCTAAGCACTCTTCAAGCGTTTCGCCTTGCGGGGTAACAAAAACAGGGAAATGGAAGTTCCCGAAGGACAACTCCAGATTGCACCGATTCGCCACGTCGAGCGTATTCGCCACAGCGTCCGGGCAGTGGGAGAACTCCGCTTCCATTTCCTCGGGTGTTTTAACGTACAGCTGATCGGTACCAAAGCGCCAGCGGTTTTCATCCGACATGACCTTAGCGCTTTGGACACACAGCAAAACCTCATGCGCCTCGGAATCTTCGGCTTTTAAGTAGTGACAGTCATTTGTGGCCACTAAGGGCAGCGACAGTTCGCGAGCGAGTTCAATAAGCGCCGGGTTAATTTTTTCTTGTTCGGGTAAATGGTTGGCTTGGATCTCGATATAAAAGCGTTCGTTAAAGATGGAGGCGTACTCTTGAGCGGCCGCACGCGCACGCTTGCCGTCATCGCGCAGCATGGCTTTGGCCAATTCCCCGCTCAGGCAGCCCGATAGGGCAATAATACCGCCGTTCAGCTCACGCAGCAGCTCTCGATCAACACGCGGTTTACGGTAGAATCCTTCGGTAAATCCAGCAGTAACCAGACGACACAGATTCCGATAGCCAGCCAGATTCATGGCTAATAGAATGAGATGAAAATTCCCGCCGTGCTCAAGGTCGTCTGCGCCCCGAGGTTGCTTATCGAAGCGGCTCTTCGGCGCAACATACACCTCGCAGCCGATGATCGGTTTCACCCCATGGCTGGCAGCCGTACGGTAAAAATCAATCGTCCCAAACATATTGCCGTGGTCGGTCATAGCCACCGCCGACATGCCGTATTCTGCAATACGCGGCATGAGGTTAGACACCTTATTCGCCCCGTCAAGCAGGCTGTATTGCGTATGCAGGTGGAGATGTGCAAACCCCATCGTCTCAGCCTCCCCTCATTCCCATTCGCGAATTATTCCCATTCAATAGTTGCCGGTGGTTTTGAAGAGATGTCGTATACAACGCGGTTAATACCGCGCACTTCGTTAATAATCCGATTCGAGATTCGGCCTAAGAGATCTCCGGGCAGGCGCGCCCAGTCTGCAGTCATGCCGTCTACGCTCTCTACGGCCCGGATGGCAATGACGTATTCATACGTCCGGGCATCGCCCATGACACCCACAGTTTTTATGGGTAGTAAAACGGCAAAAGCCTGCCACACACGATCATAATAGCCTGCAGCACGAATTTCTTCGTCTACAATGGCATCTGACGCACGCAGCAAACCAAGTAACTCAGCCTGAACAGGGCCAATAATGCGTATCGCCAGCCCAGGGCCCGGGAACGGCTGACGACCGACAATTTCGTTAGTCAGGCCAAGCAGACGGCCTAAAACGCGAACTTCATCTTTAAAGAGTTCTCGGAGCGGTTCGATCAAGGCTAGGCGCATCTGTTCCGGTAGGCCGCCGACGTTGTGATGGCTCTTAATCGTTGCCGCCGGTCCTTTGAAAGATGCCGATTCTATCACATCAGGATAGAGGGTGCCTTGGGCAAGATATTCTACATTTGGCAGCGTTCGCGCCTCTTCTTCAAACACCTCGATAAACGTATGGCCAATAATGCGACGCTTCTGCTCTGGGTCGTCTATCCCTTCCAGTCGAGCCAGAAAGCGCTGTGCCGCATTCACCGGACGCAGGTTCAGCCCAAGCTGGGAAAAGACGCGCACGACATCCTCAGCCTCACCCCGGCGTAGCAGGCCGTTATCGACAAAGATACAGGTGAGCCGATCCGCTATGGCCTTGTGAACCAGCATCGCAACAACCGCAGAGTCTATCCCGCCACTCAGTCCACACACCACCCGCCGATCTCCGACGCGGTCTCGGATGCGTTGTATTTCACGTTCGACAAACCCGGCCATGGTCCAATCAGGAGCGCAGTCGCAAATCTGAAAAAGAAAATTTTGTAAGACCTCTTTGCCACATTCGGTATGCACGACCTCAGGATGGAACTGGACGCCAAAGAAGCGGCCGGAATCATCTCGACAGGCAGCGATAGGTGAGTTATCCGAATGCGCCAGCGTTTTCCAACCGCTCGGCAGTGATTCCATTTTATCGCCGTGGCTCATCCAGACCTGGCTCGACGAGTCAGGCGAGAAACCAGCGAACAAGTCGGCAGTGTCGTCGACAATAAGCTGGGCCGGACCAAACTCACGCCGGTCCGCTTGAGCGATATGTCCACCGGCAAGCTGATGCAGGACATTCATCCCATAACAGATGCCGAGAAACGGGACAGGTACGTCGAGCACTGGAGCATCGACAACGGGCGCTCCCGCATCATACACGCTGGCCGGTCCACCGGACAAAATGATACCCTCAGGGTTTATCTCCTGAATGCGCTCAAGCGGGATATTATACGGATGGATTTCGCTGTAGACGTGTGCTTCACGAATGCGCCTGGCGATGAGTTGGGTGTACTGACTGCCGAAATCAAGAATGAGAATCATAGTGTTGCCTGCAGAGGTGCAACACCTCTACTCCAGCCGATAATTCGGTGCTTCCTTGGTAATACCCACGTCGTGGACGTGATTTTCTCGCAGGCCTGCGGGTGAGACGCGAACAAATTTCACCTTGGTCCGTAACTCTTCCAGGTTGCGACACCCGGTATATCCCATACCGGCCTTCAGTCCGCCGACAAGCTGGTCTATCACCATAGACAGGCCGCCTTTATACGGCACCCGACCTTCAATTCCTTCCGGCACTAACTTGCTCGGATCTTCCTCGTCATCTTGAAAATAGCGGTTTCGACTTCCTTCACGATCGCGCATGGCCTCAAGCGATCCCATGCCACGATACTGTTTATACGTCCGGCCTTGATACAGTATAGTTTCGCCCGGGCTCTCTTCCGTACCGGCAAACAGGCTGCCAATCATGATCGCGTGCGCACCTGCGGCCAGGGCTTTGGCAATATCCCCAGAGAACCGAATGCCTCCGTCCGAAATCACCGGTACCCCGGCTCTTTCTGCAGCGTGTACGCTGTCTACGATGGCCGTCAACTGTGGCACGCCAACGCCGGACACAACGCGCGTGGTGCAAATCGAGGCGGGTCCCATGCCGACCTTAATACCATCCGCGCCTGCCTCGATCAGGGCTTGGGCTCCTTCAGCCGTGGCTACGTTGCCGCCAATAACCTCAAGCCCACGAAAGGACTCTTTGAGAAATCGGACGGTCTCAATAACGCTCGTGGTATGACCATGGGCCGTATCAATCACCACCACATCCGCGCCCGCCTCCACCAGAGCCTCAGTTCGTGCCTCACGATCATCGCCCGTCCCGATCGCCGCAGCGACCCGCAGCCGTCCATAGGCGTCTTTACACGAATAGGGGTATTGGCTGGTTTTCTCGATGTCTTTGACAGTGATCAGCCCTTTGAGGTGCATCTCCTGGTCAACCACAAGTAGCTTCTCGATACGGTGTTTGTGCAAGATTTCTTCAGCTTCTTCCCGACTAATGCCCGGCCACGCGGTAATCAGCCGGTCTTTTGTCATGACCTCCGAGACCACCCGCTCAAGATGCTTTTCAAAGCGCAGATCTCGGTTGGTCAGAATACCCACGAGTTTGTCATCTTTGATGACGGGAAGCCCCGAAATATGGGACCGATCCATGATCCCGCGCGCTTCAGCCAACGAAATGTCGGGCGCTATGGTAATCGGGTCGGTAATCACCCCACTCTCATACTTTTTCACCTTTGCCACCTCAGCCGCCTGGGCCGAGATGCCGAGATTCCGGTGGACAACGCCTATCCCGCCCGCCTGCGCCATGGCAATAGCCGTCCGTGCTTCGGTCACGGTGTCCATGGCCGCACTGACCAACGGCGTATTCAGCTGAATAGTGCGGGTCAAGCGAGTCGAAACATCGGCGTCCTTCGGCATGAGGTCCGACCACGCCGGCAAGAGCAGGATATCGTCAAACGTTAGACCTTCTGGAATTTCCATGGGCAGCATGATCCTGCTCCTTCGCAGATACGAGTTGCAAAAAAGCCCATCTCGTCGACACACAAGATGGGCTCCATTTACTGTTCGCTCAGACAGTCGGTACTGCCATGTCTTCCCCTATCAAACCGCTATCCCTTTGGCAAGCCGTGTTGCGGAACACAATATATTGTGGGTACGGCATTCTTCATGCAGTCTATCGATCGACTCCATTTCCAGGCTGCGCCGTCTCAGCATCGTCTAAAAACAAGGTGAACGTAACGAGGACCAGGCGACATCTAGGAAATCTCTTTCATGCCTTCATACGTCGCGTGGTTCATCCAGCCCGAGGAGAGCCTACGCGGATTGGTCTCAACCTCCACATCATCAAGAACCTGAGTCTGGCATGCCAAACGGTAGACTTTCCCCTCCCAGGCGACCTTTTTCTCCTCTTTACGCGTGGGAGGAGAGAGCGCGCGATGATCGTTCACTTTAATCCGACACGTCCCGCAGAAGCCATTTCCCCGGCAGTTGAGCAGCTTTGCAGGGAACGGCATGCCCGTGAAAGGGTCAGGACCAAAGAGCGGATACAGTTCAATTTTATTTTCGAGTGCGATCTCACGCAGGTTTGCACCTTTTGGGACCTCTATTGTCAAATCTTGCTTAATGAATGTCACTAACGGCATGCGCTTGCAGCCTCCTTCGCCTTCATGCTAGGCAGATATTTATCCGGTCCGGCCACACAAATCCAGGGGTAGGTATGCACGTTGATGTGAGTTGTAAGAAATGTGGGCAGCGCAAGCTCGTGGACATCGGCACGCCAGAGAACGGGAACCTCGAAGACCATTTACATTACCTCAAAGAACGGCTCTCACACCAGCCCAGTTTCCAGTGTTTTGGGGGACATTTTGAGCTGGCAGCGCCGCTCCCGGACTTCTGGGACGTGCACTGGGGAACAGTAGCAAAAACATGAATATTTCTTCTCGTATACATCCCCAGTTCTATCTTCAGTTCCTGCCCCCCCTGTTTCCTGTGAGTAGAACAGCATAGATATTCCTTTTCTATATAGTGGGCCATGGAGAATAAGACGCATACAGGACAGGCCCGCCCGGCGGGTAGTGCAGATATGAGGCGGTAGCGGAGCAACTATGTCGCAGCAACCGGAACACGATACAGAGTTTTTCGAAGAGGCAACCATTCCGCAGGCCTCACGAGAAGTCGAAAAGTGGCGCAAAGATCCTCAGCATATTCCCCCTTTTGGGATTGTCCGCTGGCGCGTCATCGATGAAGTGTGGAATGGACAAAGCGCCATCGACGCAGTCGTTCTGGTCGAGATCAACGGTCAAACCGACTTCGGCGCCGCTCAAGGTGTCGGCGGGGTGAATGCCCTCGACTTAGCCTTGCGGCAAGTGCTGGTGAAACACTTCCCTTTTGTTGAGGGGGTGGAACTCGTCGAACTGTATACCCATCGCGGGGGAACGGGGACTGCGGCTGAGGTCGTGTCTATTATGAAATTTAGCGATGGTCAGCGGCAGTGGAGTACCATGCGTCAGTCGCGCGATCTATTAGAATCAGCCTGGCTGGCCCTCATTGACGGGTATGAATGGGTGATTACAAAATTTTACCACACACACGCACACAGATAGGAGCGGCAATGGCAAAAGGGACAACGGCAGTAGACTGGTATTATCACCGACCGAGCTGAGTGACATGTAAAAAAGCGCAAGAGTTTCTTGCGCAAATAGATTGCCCGGTCAACACCGTAGTCAACGCACGCAAAGAGCAGTTTGATCGTGACGCTGCCCTGCAGCTCATCCAAACCGTCTCACACGTTATTGCCGTCAAAGGGAAAAAAGTCCTGCGTTTCTCGACTGAAAAGGATTCAGCGATCACAGACGATCTTTTTTCAGCAATTCTCGGCCCCTCGGGGAATCTACGCGCACCGGCGCTCCGGAAGGGGAAGACGTTCGTCGTGGGTTTCCATCCCGACGTGTATAGCGAGATCTTGAGGTAGGGGCGAGGTGACCTCGCCCCTACCCACTACGCCGGCCGTCTCAGCGGCCTCCCCCATTGATCAACACACGTGACCTCTTCCACCGCCTCACGACGAACCGGTCCGAATTTCCCCATCGGATAGCCAACGGGTATCAGTGCATACGTACTCATATCGTCCGGGAGGTTAAGAATGGGCCGGAGTTCGTCTTCGTACAGTGAACACACGGTTGTCAGTGTGGCTCCGAGTCCGAGAGCACGGCAGGTCAACAACATATTTTGGACGGCAGGATAAATACTCGACCCAGACAGACGTGCCAGCTTGGTAGCCAACTGGGCACCGGCATCGCCCGGCGGCATAGGCCGCGCCTTCAGACAAGCAAAAATCAGGACCGGCACTTCAGCCAGGTTATCGGCCAGATAACTCGCGGCATCCAAGAGGCGTTGAAACTTGCCCTCCGCCATATGGGATGGCCCAGACCGCCCTTGGTATATAGTCCGCGCCTCTTCCCAACCCTTTTGGTAAACCTGCTGAACTTTACACTTGACCTCAACGTCTTTCACCACCATAAAACGCCAGTGTTGGGTGTTTCCGCCACTCGGGGCGCGTATCCCCGCGTCCAGAATTTTATAGATGACGTCATCCGGTACAGGATCGGTTTTGAGTCGCCGCATGCTCCGGGTTGAGAACATAATGCCAAAGAGCTCAGCTTCTGCCATAAGAACCTCCTTTTCTGCCCTGCACTCTTGTCGGAGTCGCACAGCAACGCTAGGGTGACGTGCCAGAATTACATAATCCAACACGGGGGGGATAGGGCAGCGTATCGTGTGCCGGATCATAGTGCGCGCCACCCTGTTATGTGTCAAATGAGATACCGTTGTCCATCAGATCTTGATGAGAGCAGATCCGATGAGAAAAGGAGTCAATAACAGATGAAGCATTGGGAAATGGGAAGTGGTGTGGTGCTGGCGGTCGTTTTTCTCCTCGCGGGATGCGGCGGTCCGCCGCCCAGTTTGACCGGGACTGAACTTCAGGAAAAATACGCTGACGAGACCTATACCGAGATCGACGGCGTCAATCTCCATTATCGACAAATAGGTTTAGGTCGTCCGCTTATTTTTCTGCACGGTTTGCTTGAGGACTCCCGTATGTGGCGACATGTCACACCAGGGCTGACGTATGGCAACACCGTGTATGAGATCGATCTGATGGGATTCGGCCTGTCAGAGAAACCCCAAGATCGCACGTATGATATGGACACCTACGTCTCCCAGCTCAGCACCTATATTGAAAACTTTCATCTCGAGAACATCGTCCTTGTTGGCCATGATGTTGGTGCTGTCATTGCTGCTGCTTACGCCATACACAATCCAAACAAAGTCTATAAACTCGCGCTCATGAGTGCCCCCATCTCCTCGGCTATCCCTCTTCCTATCAATTTCCGTCTGCTTGGTACGCGCGTCATCGGGAATATGCTTACGGGCGACTGGTTCTTACAGCGCATCCTCAAAGAGGGCATTCATAATGAAGATGAGCGAAGTGAGGCGAAGCTCCAAGAGTATTTGCAACCCTTTCACGATGATCCTGGAGCCCGCCAGGCTCTACCTAAGTTTTTACGCGAATTCGGCCTGCGCCAAGCGGTGGAAACCGAGCTCTTGCCTCATCTCGACAAACTCAGTATGCCCACCCTTCTCCTGTGGGGGGGCCAAGATCCATTCACCCCCATGGATGTCGCACGCGAGCTGGATGTGGCGATTTCAACCTCAGATTTACAAGTCGTTACACGCAGCGGACACTATATCCTTGAAGACCGTCCGGAAGATGTTCGGCAAAAACTCAAAGACTGGATCGACCAACGCTAAGGTTGACCAGCACTCAGCAGAACTCAAAAGCTAATTGACAAGATAGACCTTAGCAGTCTAATTTGGAGGCGAATTAAAAGCTCTAGTGCTAGGTAGGAGAGAAGGAGTCAGACATGAGCTACGAAGAAATCGAATTCACTCGTCATTGTGATGCCGTCCAAATTCCACAAGGCATCAAGATCACGATTCCCAAAGGTACCGCTGGTGTGATCACTCAATCCTTAGGCGATACCTATACCCTCCAACTGCCTACTTTGGGGGGCTTATATCGAGTCTCCGATAGTGACGCAGATGCGATTGGAAAAGAAAGCAAAGGGCCTGCTTCGGAAGCAGCTCCGAGTACGGGCGGCAAGGTCTCTGAGGATCAGGTCTGGACTCAGCTCAAAAATGTGTATGACCCGGAAATCCCGGTCAACATCGTCGATCTCGGTTTAGTGTACGACCTTGCGCTGAGCGACCTGCCGGAAGGCGGAGCTAACGTGGATGTAAAAATGACGCTGACGGCACAGGGCTGTGGCATGGGACCTGCCATTGCTATGGATGCCCAAACACGGATTGAAGGCATCCCAGGTGTAGAAGAAGTCAACGTCGAAGTTGTCTGGGACCCGCCCTGGACCCCAGCCATGATTTCTCCTGAAGGCAAAGAGAAGCTTGGGATTGACTAATTTCTGCGGACGGCTAGTACCACAACGGCCTGGCCGTTTACGGTCAGGCTCGATCTACCGAGCCCCGACGGGCTCCGCCTTTTAGTATCGTAGGGTGGGTTACGCTCCGCTAACCCACCGAATGCTGGTGGGTCTGAAAGACCCACCTTACCTCAGAGGCCCCTGAAGCTGCTACAAACATCTCCCCCATTATCGACACTCAGTAACGGAGCCCCGTAGGGTGCGCCCTGCGTACCGAAGGTGGGGTGTCAGGTTACGTATGCTAACCTGACCTACCTTTCTTTGGGAGTAGTGCGCAAAGCGCGGCAACAGCTCCCCACTGTGTGCCAGCAACTGCTGGAGTAGCCACGGACTCTTGTGCGCCTAGCGGAGCTGGTGCTGCCAGGCGCTGAGGACGGGCGGAGTAGGACAACGGCCGGCGGTGCATGTGACCTCGGCGGTATCGGGACCAAGTGTGAGTATGTTGCGTAATGTAGTAGATTGGCACAGCGGCTGTCAAGCTGATGAGATGGCGTGGTGAGGGGACGGGTACGGCGGCAGGATCTGTCTCATGTACTCCTCGCGTTAACGGACAATAGACAGGAGGTGTTGAAATTCGACTATCTGGCCTGGATGGAACGGAGTGGAATCCGGGGAATCCGAGCGCACGCTTCCCTCGACACCTAGGGCATTCCTGGACTCCGCTTCGCTACCTCCAGGCTACACGATCATCTATATCTTTCGTTATTAAAGTGTGAGGTTGAGCAATATTTTGATAGCAGCCATAGCGATGAAGGCAAGGAAGGTTGAATCCAGCTTGTCATAACGCATTGCCACTCACTTGTTTTCCTTGAACCCGGTAGGGCAGATTAGCGCAGCGTAATCCGACATCTTGTGCTAGGGCGTTAGGAGCACAGTCGGCGCGGGCCGCTGCTCACGCGGCGAGCCGGGCTAAGCGGTCGAGGGTGTCGGGGAATTTCCGGGTTAGCAGAATAAGGGCGGCGGCCTGTTTGTTCGGTTTGGCGCGGCCTTGTTCCCATTTCCCCAGCGTGCGTTCATTCACCCGCAACCGGCGAGCAAATACACGACGCGACACGTTTAGCTGCTCACGGGTATCCCGAATGAGCTGCGCATCAACCTCCGGCAGTGGAGGGAGATCGACCTTGAACGTACGCAGCGTCGTTTTTCCTTCATAGTGGTCCTGGATAGCATTCAGTCCTTCCAAGATCTCCTCTCCAATATTCCTTTTTTTCTTAGCCGCCATTGTCATGTCTCCTTCCAAACGCTGGGTCAGATTCTCATCCTCGTGTCTGGTCCCACATCATTTTGACCTGTTGGATAAATTGCCGATAGGCACGTTTCTCAGCAGCCGTCAGATCATCAGCCTCATCTTTATCGTATACGGTGAGAAGCCAGATGTGGGAGGCTTCTTGAAGATAATAGTAAATGATCCTCAGACCTCCCCGCTTACCCTTTCCCCGTCGGGGATCTCTCCAGCGAATCTTCCTCAATCCTCCTGTTCCGACAATGACCCTACCGGCCCCGGATTCTGGACGAGAGACTGCTGAAAAAACCGATATCCTTCGTCATCGAAATACGAATCCAAGTTTCGGGAGAAGGCAGGGGCTTCGATAAATTCCACTCCCTCAACTATACGCTATTAGCGTAGGCAGGCAAGCGGTCTCTATTCATCGCTTCTCGCAACATTCTCTCAAGCCTCTAAGTGTAGATCGGATTACGCTACGCTTATCCGATCTACACTTAGAGCGTCTCCAGCAACGCCTTGGCGTCTTACAAATCCGGCGTGTCAAACTCCTCTGTGAACCACTCATAAGCCGGAGCGAGCAGTTCTCCCGTTTTCCCCTGCTGCTGCCACAACCGGCTCAGACTCATCGCCGTCCGTAGCTCTAATAATTTGGCGTCCTGCTGGCGGGCAACCTCTAGCGCTTTCTGAAAACATCCCTCCGCTTCGTCTTCCCCTTTGAACCCTTCGACCTGGCTCAGGACAGGCTTTCGACTGGAGAATCAGTTCCCCCTTCACCCGCCAGGCCTCGGGTTCATAAAATCGCTCGCCGCCCCGGCCGGCTTCGGCCAACGCCTCGTCGGCGTGCTGCAACGCCTGCGCAGAGTCTCCCGTTGTCCCGACAGCCTCGGCCAGCATCGTCAGATAGTGCGGCAATTGGCTCTTCGCGCCTAACTCCTGCATAGCAGCCAGGCCGGTGTGCATCTTGGCAATGCCCGCCGTCACGACACCTTGGGCGAATTGCCCCCAGCCGCGCAACACGGTTCCGAACGCGATCCAGACCGGGAATCCCTTCTGCGTGCCCAGCGTAACGCCGGCATCGGCCTGGGTTGCCGGCGCCTGCGCATCGCGTAGGCACTGCGAGCCGAGTGGGGCCACGCATTGCGCATAGACATTCGTAAAAGAACTTGCCATCTCATGCTCCAGCCCGAGCGTCTGTTCGATCTGGCGCGCGGCCTGGTCCGGATAGCCGCGCAACACCAGGGCAATCGCCCCAAACAACCGGCAAATGACGACCTGGTTAAACCCGTACAGCCGCACCAATGACTTATGTTGCTCGGACTCGTAGCCCGCCCCCACCTGGTCCAAATGCGTCTGCGCCTCGGTGAGCTGCCCCCGGCACAGCGCATTCACGCCCAGGGCATAGTGGGCACCCAGGAAGAAGGGCGGATACTGTTGCTGCGTGGCCAAGGCCAGACGGGCTTCGGCGTGCTCCTTGGCCGGCGCCATGGTGCCCCGCCCGTGATACAGGTGAAACAATCCTAAGAGGAGAATAGGCAAGCGCGGCATGTCCCCGGCCTGGGTACACAGCTCCCGCGCCCGCAGCGTCTGCAATTGCAGCTCGTGCGTGCGTCGGGTGGCACTGGGAGGCAAGGTCTCCAGCAGCTTGAGGCCCTTGGTCGCCTGGTGGTGGGCGCCGCGCTGGAGGGCCGTCACCCCGGCCAGGGCACAGACTGCAAATGCACGATCTCGACGCTCTGATAAAGGATTATAGCGATACCGCAGTCCTGTCAGATCAGCTCGATCTGCTCATCAGCATCGATACGTCGGTCGTCCACCTCGCCGGTGCGCTCGGCAAACCAGTCTGGACTCTCTTGAGCCACATCTCAGACTGGCGCGGGCTGCTCAACGGCGCTGAGACCCCGTGGTATCCCAGCATGCGTCTGTTTCGTCAAACGAGCACGGATGATTGGGCTGGGGTGATGGAGCAGGTGGCAGAAGCACTGCAGCAGCATGCCTGGGAACGGTAAAGGCAAAAGAAAGGGCTTCCCTCGGAAACCTTATTCTTCAGCTTCCTTCCCTGGGGGCTGGAAGTCTGCACCGGCCATGAACGTACGATACGCATCCGGTGGTGGGCAGTCCTTGAGTGCAATTTGAAAGAAACTCCCGCTCCCATCTGCGCGCAGGACATTGACAATGATTTCTTCGCGGGGATTATACGTTCGCAGCATCGTCAGCGCATCTTTTTTCTGTGGAGTGTGTGACAGTCCAGCAATGCGCTCTTCGGGCAGATAGCGGAGTTGGGCTGCTTTGTCCTCCTCCGTATCCTCGTCCTTCCAGCTCCGTGCATCTATCAGGACGATACCCCGGCCGTAGCGCAACAAACCGCTCCAGCTTAAGGCTCCAAGCTTTGGGCGATGCTCCCAAATGAAACGCTCATACGCATCTTTGAGATCTCCCGCGTCCACATCGAGCGCGCCTGCTAGCCGTTCAGGCGCATCATCTTGTTCACTCTGTTCTCTCATCGCGTGTGCATCTGCTCTTGCCGGTCAGGCAAATTATTCTTCGATAATGGCGGCCAACGATGTGCGCCAGCCGGACATGGCAAAGCGTTGCTCCAGTCCATACTCTTTAATTTCATCCAGGTCGGGCATACGGGTGACTTTCCAGCCTTCACACTGCGTCGAGCCACACTGGCACGACTCCGTCATGGCATCCAGCAGCTGAGGCCGGCATATCCAGCCCTTGGACTAAGCGGGCAACAAAATCTTCTTTGAGAATATGGGCCATATATCGTAAGCCTCAGAGCCCCTTCTTGCCCTCAGTCACGACGATGACGAGGCCGGCGATGATGACACCAATCACCGCACCAACGAGTATGGGGCTGTTTGAGAAGAGGTCATATAACGCACTCATGACGGGCTGCTCCTATACCGCCTGCTCGCGATACCAACCGAAGGCTTTCATCACCGGCGCATCTGAAAAAGAAAAGAGAATGGCATCTTCCGAGATGGAACTATTTTCATGCGCGTGCACCGCCCAGGTGGGGAGGGCAAACACGTCGCCCGGTCCCCAGGGAAAGACCTGTGTATCGATCACCGTCCGCCCATGGCCTTCGACAGCCAAATAAACACTACTGGTACTATGTCGATGCGCCTGGGTTTTTTGTCCGGGTCGCAGGCGTTGCAGAAAACTAGCCATGGTGGTGAGTGCCGGGCCGCCGGTGACGGGATTCACGTATTCCAACATCGTGCCGTCAAATGGACTTTCGTCGCCCGCGCCGAGATCCATCAAGGCCGGACGGGCTTCACTCCAGGCGTATTTGAGTAAAGGCGACGCTCCGCTTTCTTGGCGCTGCCACGTAGGCAGCAAGCCCCCGTGTTGATAGCCCGCAGTTGAGCTGTCCGTGGGTTTGGTCAACGGTTGTGACTCCGTTTCAGACGGTTCAAAGAACGTCCCCGCCAGCATGCCGGCCAGGGGTAAGTCCAAACCGTCTAGCCATATCACCGGCACTTCGCCCTCGCTGCCGTGTTCATGCCACATCCAGTTTGGGGTGACGACAAAGTCGCCGGGTAGCATAGGCAGCTTTTCCCCATCAACAACCGTATACCCACCTGCCCCCTCCATGATAAAGCGGAGCGCATTCGGGGTATGTCGATGGGAGCGAGCCACCTCACCCGGCAGAATGAGTTGAATACCCGCGTATAAAGTATGTGTTGTGGCAACTCGGCCTTTGAGTCCGGGGTTGAGCAGCATGAGCACGCGTCGCTCAGCTTCGGTAGCTGTCACCAGTTCACCCGAGCGCAAAAGCTGCGGACGAATGTCCTTCCAGCGCCACAAGTGTGGTTTGACTGGAGTTTCTGGTGTCGGGGTGAGTTGCTTGCCCAGCACTTTCCACAACGGCCCGATGTCGAATTGGGCCAGGCCGGCCAGAAATGTTTCGACTTGGCATGTTTCGACTTGGTTGGATTGCTTAGCCGTTTGTGTCATGGGTGTTCACTCCGCACCACTCTGCAGCACTTTATTTTGCCCAATTTCGCTTAGTTTTTCTCAATTTGGAGCTGCGATTTCTTCGCACAGGATGACTTGGAAATTGAGGCCCGCGTATTGCTGATCGGTCCCGTGAACCGACCAACGCTGGGTCCATCCCTGGGCAAATTCCTGTAGCTTTTGATTCCCCCAGACCTTTTCCCACGCGTCGATATCGTCGAGCTCAAGCAAGTCGTAATGGGTAAACGCGACCGCACCGAGCTTTTCGTCGAGCACTTTCCAATTGGCGTAGCGCTTCACGCCACGTACACTATTGAAAAATGGATTATCCACCTCACGCAGCCATTGTTCGTATTCCTGCTGGTCAACGTGCGCACCCAGCTTATAGGTCAGGAGGAGCATTGCTCGTCGTTTAGCCATAACGAAGCCCTCTTAGGCCGGACCATAGCCTACCCAAGAGTCGAGCGTCAATGTGGCAGAAATGAGTGTAGAGATGCAGCCTATTCCTCGATCCGGCAGGCTCGTCTTTTCTCTAAAAAAACGGATCCCTACGCCGCAGCCGTGGGCAACAGAGAGCTGACGCTGCTGTTGCGCAAACGCTCAAAAATAAGCTGCGTCGCCCGAGAGCGATTCATGGTGTAGAAGTGAATGCCCGGTGCACCACCGGCCAGCAACGCCTCGCACTGACGCCACGCCCAATCGACCCCAATTTCTAAGACCGCATCAGGGTCATCCGCCACCGGCCCTAAGCGTGCATGCAACTCAGGTGGAATGGCGGCGCCACACATACCGGTGAAACGGACAATTTGCCGATAGTTCGTGATCGGCATGATGCCGGGAATAATACGTTGCTGAATGCCGACGCGTGTGGCCCAATCAACAAAATCAAAATAATCCTGGCTGTTAAAGAAGAGCTGGGTCGTAACAAAATCGGCTCCGCAATCGACTTTGGCCTGAAGATGCTCCAGATCCAGCTGCTTACCCGGACATTCAGGGTGGGTCTCTGGATAGCCTGCCACCCCAATACAAAAGTCGCCAACAGTACGGACCAGTTGTACCAATTCGGCTGCGTACGAAAATCCGTCTGGGGTGGGAATGAACTCGGTTTGGCCCTGGGGCGGATCGCCACGCAGACACATCAGGTTCTCCACCCCCCGGTCCTGGAGTTCGTGCAGGACCTCCCGCAGCTCAGCCTGAGTGTGACCCACGCAGGTGAGGTGGGCCATGGCGACCAGGTCGAGTTCGGATTGCAACCGACACACCAGGTCTATCGTATTTTTGCGAGTTGAGCCGCCGGCACCATAGGTGACAGAGCAAAAGCTTACACCAAGCTGCTGAAGTTCCCACGCGCGATCAAAGAGCGCGTCCACATCCTCAAGCGACTTGGGCGGGAAAAATTCAAAGGAAAATGTTTGCTCTTGGGAGCGAAAAAGGTCACGAATCTTCATACGGTCTCTCACCTTGTGCCTAAATCACATTAGTCATATTGAAAAACTTTTAGTGACGTATCATCAACACAAGCAGCCTACCAACCCAACCAATACGAGTCAAAGCCGACCCTACAACTTCGGCTTTACAATCCGCCCATCCCCAGTATACGATCTGCGCCGTGAGTACAGAAACAAGGAGGCAGTTATGTACGCGCTGAAAGATCAAGCCTGTATCGTAGGCGTCGGGGAGACCGCGTATACGCGCGGCTCGGGGAAGACTGACCTAGCACTCATGCTCGAAGCATCGGTAAACGCGATAACCGATGCAGGCCTGAGCCCGCATGATATCGCCGGCATCATCCCCCCGCCTCTGGCCGCAACGTCTGAACATTTTGCCGCCAACCTGGGCATAGAAGACCTCCGCTACGCCGTCACCGTCCATATGGGTGGGGCGAGTCCCATCACCTCGCTCCAGAGCGCAACCATGGCCGTGGCCTGCGGCGTGGCAAAGAACGTCTTAGTCCCGCTCGGCTGGAACGGCTATTCCACTATGCGCGTGCGCGATATGGGTGGGAAAAAGAAGGCGAATGGTGGCGGCGGCGGCGCTCCAGGGGCACTGGCAAACACCATTGGAGAATATTATCTCCCCTACGGGGCGAACGTTCCGGTCCAATGGTACGCCTGGCTGGCCACTCGGCATAAAGCGCTGTACGGCACCCCGGACGAAGCCATGGGTACCATTGCCGTCACCTCGCGGAAACACGCCCAGCTGAACGACAAAGCCTATATGCAGGGCCGTCCGCTCTCTATGGAGGACTACCTCAATGCGCGCTGGGTGTCCAAACCCTTCCGCCTCTTTGACTGCTGCTTAGAAACCGATGGGGCTGCAGCAGTGGTCGTTACGTCTCCTGAGCGCGCGCGCGATCTCAAGCATGACCCGGTGTATATTTCCGGGATTGCCGAAGGCCACCCCTACCCGGCAGATGACATTCCCGCCCGTCCTGACCCGTTTAAGATTGGGCTCAGCTTCGCCACCCCAAAAGCGCTCCACATGGCGCAAGTTGACCTCAAAGACCTCGACTTTGCCGAAATCTATGACTGCTTTACCTATGTCGTCCTGCTTCAGCTGGAAGCCATTGGATTTTGCAAACGTGGTGAGGTGGGCGACTTTGCACGGGGGAATCGATTTGAACTCGACGGTGAGCTGCCGCTGAATACGCATGGCGGTCTGCACTCAGAAGCCCATGTATGGGGTATGAACCACATCGTGGAAGCCGCCCATCAGTTACGTCACGAGGCAGGCAAACGCCAGGTCAAAGACGCCCAGCTCGGGCTGGTTACGGGCTGGGGAGATTTTGGTGACGGGAGTCTGGCGATCTTACGCCGTTAAAGAGGGAGCGGATACACAGGAACTGCGGAGGATGCAAGCATGCCAACAGAAACACAAGAATATACACGGCCGCTCCCAAAGATGCGCGGCTTCGCGGGCGAGTTCTATAATTATTGCAAAAAGCACGAACTCCGTTTTCAGCGCTGTACGGGCTGTCAAACCTGGCGGCATGTCCCACGCGATATGTGCGCCAAGTGTAGCTCATTTGATTGGGAATGGGCGCAGTCATCCGGCAAAGGGAAGCTGTTCTCGTGGACGACGGCTATGCAGCCTATGTTGCCGCAGTTTGCGGATCTGATTCCATACAGTCCGGTGATTATTGAAATGGAAGAAGGCGTGCGGATGCTGAGTTGGCTGACTGATGTCGCACCAGAGGAGCTGAAGCTTGACCTCCCAGTTGAGGTCGTCTTTGACGATGTCACCCCAGAGGTGACCCTTCCAAAATTCAAACGCGCTGGTTAACCACCTATCGTAGGGGCGAAGCATTCTCCTGTGCGGCCGAGACGTTTCCTGTAGTGAGAGAGAGAATGCTTCGCCCCTACCTTAACCGCAAGGACTGCCTATGAGTGATTTCCCGGGTTATACCCTGCCTCAAGAACTACAGCTGCTCAAAGATCAAATACGGCGTTTTGTTCGAGAAGAAGTTATTCCAGCCGAGCAAGCCATAGACCCGGACGCGGCGGATTTGCCGGCCGACGTGTATCAACGCTTGGCTGCGAAGACGAAGGCCGCAGACTGGTGGTGTCTTGGCGCGCCCAAAGAGTATGGCGGCGGCGGGATGAATACCTTTAGTATGTCCATTGTGCTGGAAGAGATGGCACAACATCGCATGGGTCTGTACAATCCCGGCTGCGGCACGTTCGGGCGTTACCCGCCGAGTCCCATTTACGCCGGCACTCCCGAGCAAATCCAAAAATATGCCGTGCCCACACTCCAGAACGGGCGGTATACTTTTTTTGCGATCACCGAACCGAGTGGCGGCTCAGACCCAGCCGGAGCGATTCTCACCCGGGCGGTACGAGATGGGGATTCGTGGGTGATTAATGGTACAAAAACTTTTATCTCCCACGCCCATGAAGCTGACTGGGGCGTTGTCTTTGTCCGAACCGATCCTGACAAAGGGCGCAAAGGCATCAGCTGCTTTATTATTGACAAAGACACGCCTGGATTTACTGCCCGGCCGTTCCAGACAATTCGCACCGTCTCTCTTCCGAATGAAGTCTCCTTTGAGGACTGCCGTGTCCCAGCGGAGAACCTGATCGGCGAAGAAGGCCAAGGGTTGTATTTATGCTTCGATTTATTGACCAAAGCCCGTTTTCCCTATTCTGCGGCTAACCTTGGCGTGGCAGTAGCCGCGCATCGGATGGCGATTGCATACTCAAAACAACGTGAGACATTCGGTGAGTTACTCAGCCAACGCCAGGCCATTCAATGGATGCTCGCCGATGCGGAAGTAGAACTACGCGCCACCCGCTGGCTCATCTGGGACGGGGCATGGAAAGCCGACCGGGGGGAAGACGCCCGGGTCGAAGCCTCTATCGCCAAGCTATACTCAAGCGAAATGCTCAGTCGAGTGATCGATAATGCGGTGCAAATCCATGGCGGATACGGCGTCTCAAAAGAGTTCCCGCTTGAACGCTGGTATCGTGAGGCGCGTGTGCGCCGTATTGGCGAGGGACCGTCCGAGGTCCACCGCATGGTCATAGCGCGGGCATTGTTACGCTAAAGGAGGGATAGACAATCGGAAATCGGATGCGCCTCTGCGCACTCTCCTTGAGATTCCGTACGCGCGGGCTATCAGCAGTCAGTGTCTCTCTCGTGCTGATAGGTCTGCTGGGTGTCGCCTGGGCCTTCCCGCCTGTCGCGCCTGTCGCGCCTGCAGCCACGCCCCACCTGCCGTCTTTGAACCGTCTTCTGAAACGGCATACACTCCAAGCCACAGATGTCAGCTACATCTTGTTTCATCTCGCCACCGGCCGCGTTGTCTCAGCCCATGATCCGGATACCCCTCGTATCCCAGCGTCCACAACAAAACTCGTTACCGCGCTTGCCGCGCTAGAAATTCTGGGGTCGGACTACCGCTTTGGGACGTTGCTGTTGGCAACCGGAGAAGTCCACCAGACAACCTTGGACGGAGACCTGTATATCGTTGGGGGTGGTGATCCAACGTTATCCACCACCGACCTGGGGGGCTTTGTCGATGCACTCAGAGCCGCCGGGATTACACAGCTGAGCGGACTTTTCCTGTTTGATGAAAGCTTCACCGCGGCGACAGATCAGATCGACGTCACCCAGCCGGTCGCAGCCGTGTACAACCCAGGAGTCAGTGCCCTCTCGCTCAATTACAATCGTGTTGAGTTACGTTGGAAAGGCAAGCCGGGGACCAAGAATTTTCGGACGCGACTGCGTTCCCCCGCCGATGGCGTTTTCCTACCTGTGTCTGGGATCAGCATCGGCCTGCTGCCCGCAGGACATGCTGCGAAGACGTCCTTCCTCCTGGATGGCAGCCAGATGGATCGCTGGCTCCTGTCGCGCCAGTTACCGGCTCGGGGGGTGAAGGAACTGCCGGTGAAGCACGCACCAGGACGGCTGGCGGCCTCCCTGTTTCGGACCTATTGTCGCACCCGTGGTATTCAGCTGCCGACTCCCCAAGCGGCTCAAGCACCGCCTCACGCCCGCTTGCTGTATACCCACTACAGCAAGCCACTGCCAAAAATTATCGCCGACGTTCTCCGCTATAGTAGTAACTTATCCGCTGAATTAATTGGCCAAGTCACGGCCCGCGCATTACGAGACCTGCCGTTATCGCTTGCCGATTCGAGCGCCCTGCTCACGGATTGGTATCGTCGTCGCCTGCCGGAGACGGATTGGACTCGGTTTGTGAGCATAAACCACTCGGGCTTGAGTAGTGCTTCACGCCACTCGCCGCGCCAGCTTGCCGCAGCCATACGCCACGGCGCAACGCTCCCGGTGGGGCAAGACAACGGTAGCACCTTCCTCGACCTCTTGCCGCATCCGGCTTGGGGTGATGATAAGACTCGACTCCGAACAAAAGTCAAAGCAAAGTCGGGAACTATGAGCTATGCCGATGGCCTTGCCGGGACACTCACCACACATACCGGACACCGGCTGGGATTTGCTATCCTGGTCACAAACTTTGCTAAACGCTCAGCTTTTGATGTGGCGTTAGATATTGGGGATACCCGCACCCCACCACGAGCGCGCGCGTGGACAGAACGAGCGAAGAGGTTTGAGCGCGCGCTGATCACCCTGTGGATACGAAGCCGCTAACAATTTGACTCGCTGACGGGTTGACAATCACGTACCGAGGACCAATCTTTGTGCCTAAAGGTAGAATCAAACGCTATGACAACGACACGAACATCTCGGAAAAAAAGGGTTTACAAAGTCATTTTCGTCAATGAAGGCAAGGTATACGAAATCTACGCCAAAAGCGTCGGGCAGGGCGGAATGTTCGGCTTTGTCGAAGTCGAGGGTCTTTTGTTTGGCGAAAAATCCAGCCTGGTGATCGATCCAGCAGAAGAGAGCCTGCAGCGCGAATTCTCCGCTGTTGAACGGACCTATATTCCGCTCCACTCGGTCGTCCGTATCGATGAAGTGGAACAGCGCGGCTCCAGCAAGATTCATCCGGCTTCCAAGTCCGACGGCAAGGTCACCCAGTTCCCGACCCCCATCTATACACCGGCGAAAACTGATTCCTAACCCGCCCGGTCTTCTCGTCCCAAACAGAGAGCGCTCTCAGCGCACTCAGGACTAGAGCTGAAGCGGAATCAGCAATAACGCCAGGATGTTAAAGATAAGCATAAAACCGGCAAAAAGAAAGCAGTAGCCCATGATGTCGCCAAACCTTAGGCCAGCCACGGTCAGAATCGGAATAGCCCAAAACGGCTGAAGCAGATTGGTTGTCATGTCACCGTACGCGTAGCTGAGCGTAACAGTAGGAATAGACAGCCCCAGCGCCTGGCCCGCAGGAATGAGATAAGACGCCTCGACAATCCACTTTGAGCCGCCTGACGGCACAAAGTAATTCAGCACACCGGAGTACAGATAGACAATAGAGGGAAAAGCGCGCGGCGAACTTACGCTGACAAAAAACTCAGCCAAAACCTCACCGAGTGCGGTGTACGACATCAGACCAAAAATACCCGCATACAAGGGGTACTGGATCACAATGCCCCAGGTATTCTTAATCCCCTGCTCGCACGCATATAGGAATGATTTTGGATGCCAGTGCAGCAGCAGGCCAAGAGCGAGAAACAGCAGATTGTAATTATCAATCGTCCAGGTCTGTCCAAAACCTTTTTCTCGAACCTGCAGGACGAAATACAGGAACATTGCACCACTCGCCATGAGGGACCAGCCGGGCCACCATTCCATTTTCTCCGCAGGCCGCATGGCTTCTGGTTTCACTATGGGTTCATGCATAGATTCCAGGCGGTCGGCTTGCTCAGGCGACGCCGTCACTGCATCTGAAGTCGGTGGCACAAGAACAGCGGCAATGAGAATGCCGCTGAGCCCGGCCAGGAAGGCGTACCACAGATTAAACGCGGCAAACATGGTCTCGGTGGTCGGAATGGTTTCGGTTAAAACGCCGGCCTCGATCAGAAAATTATCCGGCGTCGCAATGATGAGCGGCGCAGATCCGGATAGGCCGGCATGCCAAACTGTTCCCACGCCCAAATAGGCACAAGTCACCACCAAGCGGAAGTCAACGCGCGGGTTAGAGCGTACGATAAAAGGCAGAAAAGCAGCGGAGATGACCAGGCTCAGGGCCCAGTTCAGCCATGCCGTCAGGATAGAAAACAAGGCCATCAACATAATGGCTTGGCGCGGCTTATCTGGATCTGGACGAGAGGCGATCCAGATAAGCGCCCGCTTAAGAGGCGGAGATACGGCACAGGCATAGGCGACCACCATCATGACCGTAAATTGCATGGTCAGACTCAGTAACGCCCACAATCCGTCTCCCCAGGCCATCAATGCTGCGCTCGGGGATGCCCCGCCTATGGTCAGCGCCAGCAGGGCCACAAAAAGCGTCAGCATCACCGCAATCACCCAAGAATCGGGTACCCAGCGCTCGGTCCAGCGCGTCAAGATCATTCCCCAGCGGGCGAGCCAGCCCATTATGGTACTCCGTTCTCGTGCCGCTCGTGTGTCACCCGGCCGGCCTCCTCATTGGAACGGAAGATCGTGGTCTCCCTAACGCGACAGGCCGAGTTCTCGCAGCATCGCCAGCCTATTCATCCACCCTTTTGATACCTTGACAAAAAGTTCCAGATACACTACGCAGCCAAAAAACGCTTCCATGCGCTGGCGGGCAGACTGTCCGATCTTCTTAAGGCGGATACCTCTTCGTCCAATCACAATGGCCTTTTGTGACGGCCGTTCAACATAGATCGTGGCATGAATGCGCAGCAACGGTTTATCCGGGTGCTCCTCAAAGTGTTCAACCAAGACGGCCGTCTCATACGGAATTTCTTGCTGAGTCTGAAAAAAAAGCTGTTCCCGAACCATCTCTTGGGCTAAGACACGCTCACTCTGGTCGGTCAATTCGTCGCTCGGATAGAGCGCCGGGCCTATAGGCAGGACCCGACTCACAGCGGACAGCAACTCGTCGATGTTTTCTTCCTTCAGGGCGCTTACAGGGATCACCTCACGTTCCGGCAGTACTGTCCCCAACTGGCTCAGTAGGGGAATGAGGCCGACCTTCGGAATGAGGTCTATCTTATTCAGAACAATAAGGACGTGTGTCTTCAGTTGCGTGACCCGCCGAGCTATCTGCTCGTCGGCGGGGGTAATGCCACGCGCCGCATCGATCAGGAAAAGGGCGACATCGGTTTCTTGCAGTGCTCTGAACGCACCATCGACCATGCGCTGATTCAGCAATGAGCCGGCGTGGGCATGAATTCCGGGCGTATCAACAAAAATGAGCTGCGTGTCAGATTCCGTTTTTACCCCAGTTAGACGGGTACGCGTTGTCTGAGGTTTCGGCGAGACTATGGCGACCCGAGCACCCACTAAGGCGTTGAGCAAGGTTGATTTGCCGACATTGGGTCGCCCGACCAGGGCGATAAAACCACACCGATACTCTGGGTGCTGTGCGTCAGACTGGGACAGCATGGGGACAATCAGGACGCCGGAATCTCGGCGGCCCCAAAGACGATCTTGAGGACGCGACGTTTGCCAACTTGGACAACGGTTTCTCCTTGAGCCTGAATTTTCAAGTCCGAGTCTACCACCCGTTCACTATCGACGCGGACGCCGCCCTGCTGGATGAGACGACGGGCCTCACTCGCCGAACGTGTTAATCCGGTCGTGCGCAGCAGGTGACAAATCCACACTTTTGGTTCCGGAGCTGACCAGACAAAGGTTGCAATCTCGCTCGGCAGCTCACGGCGCTGAAAACGCAGGGCAAAGTCCACAGCCGCGCCCTCAGCCGCGCCTGCGTCATGAAAGCGGGCGACGAGTTCAGTCGCAAGCTGCTTCTTAGCTTCCATAGGGTGAATACGGCCGTCCGTGATAGCCTGGACATGGGCCGCATCCAGTGCACTCAGGAGTTGATAATAGCGCAGCATCAGTTCATCAGAGATGGACATGAGCTTGCCGTACATCTCAGTCGGCGGATCGGTAATACCGATGGCATTGCCGAGCGACTTACTCATCTTCTGCACCCCATCAGTGCCTTCGAGAATCGGCGTTGTGACGACGATTTGCGGTTCTTGATCAAACGCGCGCTGCAACTCTCGTCCGACAAGCAGATTAAAGCGCTGATCGGTTCCCCCAAGCTCAACATCGGCACGCAGGGCGACAGAATCATAGCCTTGAAACAGCGAATACAGAAATTCATGCACGTGTATGGGCACGCCGGTCTTAAAGCGCTTGGCAAAATCATCCCGCTCAAGCAAGCGGGCAACCGTATAGTGGCCGCACAGCCGCACCATATCGGCAGAGGAGAGCGCGTCGAGCCACTCCGAGTTATAGCGCACCTCCGTGCGGTCCGGATCAAGGATCTTAAAAACCTGTGCGGTGTAGGTTTCCGCGTTGCGCTTGACTTGCTCCCGGGTGAGCGGCTTACGCGTTTCGGATCGGCCGGTAGGATCGCCTATCATGGCCGTAAAATCGCCAATCAAGAAAATAACCGTATGCCCCAGTTCTTGGAACTGGCGCAGTTTATTCAGCACTACCGTATGACCGAGATGCAGGTCCGGGGCGGACGGGTCCGCCCCCCACTTAACGCGCAGAGGCTTTCCACGCCTGAATTTCTGTTTCAATTCCTCCAGCGGAGCGATATCAACCGTTCCACGTTCGATTTCTTTAAGCTGTTCTGCCACTGACGGGGACATACGCACCCCTTACCGAGCGTATTCCGTTGACCGAGACTCACGAATGACGATGACCTTAATCTGGCCGGGATAAGTCATCTCACTCTCGATCTTCTTGGCGACTTCTCTCGCTAAACTTGAGGCCTCCCCGTCCGTTACTGAGCCTGGTTTGACCATAATCCGTATCTCACGTCCGGCTTGCACAGCAAACGACTTTTCGACCCCATTGAACGATCCACTGATCCGTTCCAGGTCTTCGAGTCGCCGCACATAACTTTCCAGCACATCTCGCCGCGCCCCGGGCCGAGCTCCGGACAGGGCGTCGGCGGCATCAACAAGCGGCGCAAGAACGGTTTCCGCCCGAACTTCTTCATGGTGGGCGGCAATCGCGTTGACAATTTTTGCCGACTCGCCATACTTTCGGGCCACTTCTCCACCGATGATGGCATGTGATCCTTCAATCTCATGCGAGACGGCTTTTCCGATATCATGCAATAATCCGGACCGTTTCGCCTGCTTCTCATTCAGCCCTAATTCGGCAGCCATAATACCGCATATATAGGCTGTTTCTATCGAGTGCATGAGGACATTCTGGCCGTAGCTATATCGATACTTGAGCATCCCGATGAGCTTGATGATTTCAGGATGCACGCCGTTAATACCGAGTTCGAGCACAGCGCGTTGTCCTGCTTCACGGACGGACTCTTCAACTTCACTTTCCGCTTTCTTGACCACTTCTTCTATGCGGCCCGGGTTAATACGACCATCTGCAATCAGGCGTTCTAACGCCACACGGGTAATTTCACGCCGGATCGGACTATGGCTCGAAATGAGAACCGCTCCCGGGGTATCGTCAATGACGAGGTCCACCCCGGTCGCAGCTTCAAACGCCCGGATATTCCGCCCCTCACGGCCGATGATACGCCCTTTCATATCGTCGCTCGGCAGGCGAATGACGGCGGCCGTGCGTTCTGAAATAAATTCTCCAGCCAAGCGCTCAATCGCAACACTAATAATTTTCCGCGCGCGCCGCGTGGCTTCTTCCCGCGCTTCTTCCTCTATAGTCATAATACGTCGAGAAGCGTCTTGCCTGGCACCGTCAACCATTTGGTCCATGAGCAATTGCTTGGCCTCGTCACGACTAAGCCCGGCCGTTTGTTCCAGCTGCTGGCGCGTCTCGTCAATCAAGCTGTCGTAGTGCTGCTCCTTCTTGTGCGTATTGTCTTCCTTACTTTTGAGGCTTTGCTCTCGCCGAGCCAGCCCATCTTCGCGTCCTTCCAGCGCCCCAGCACGTTTCTCTAGAGTCTCTTCACGTCCCTGGATGCGTCGCTCGGTCTGTTGAGTTTCTTTTCGGCGCTCCTTAATCTCCTTCTCAACTTCTGATTTTGACTGAAGAATGATATCCTTTGCCTGCACCTGGGCTTCACGCTTGACGACCGAGCCTTCTTTTTTCGCTTCTTCAATAATCTGTTGCGCAGCCTCCGCTGCGCTTTGTACGGTTTCTTGATTCCATTTCTGGCGCAGGAAGACGAGTCCTCCAGCAGCTGCTGCACCCATGAGCAGTCCAATAACAAGTTCCATCATGACCCTTGACCTCCCTACCACAGCAAAGTCTAAAAACCTCGCCCCGGTATCTACTTCCCCATACTCATCCTCTTCGTGCGTATTCGTCGCCTTGTGCCATTTATATACCTCTCCAGAGACCACCCGAAACCGGGATCTCCATCTGATATGCATATGAAACCAGCATTTCGCCTATACAGGCGATCTCCTCCCATCTTCTTCATGGGTGGGAAGGAGCGCAAGAGGGGGGCTGTGCGTACGGAGCAGCTCCCTGTCAGGAGGCAAGGGGAGTCGCTTTTTTCTCTTGTCCGTCAAGGGTCACGGGCGAGTGAGGAGCTAATTGTGAGTCCGGTCCATCAGCAACCATTGCCGCCGTCGTCGCAACGGCCGTTGCCGCCGTCGCTGCCCTATTTTCGAGGGCTTGCGCTTGCTCTAGACTATGGAGCAAGCCACTAGAAATCAGCTCTGTTTCTTGCCTGAGGTCTGTTTCTTGCTGACTGATCTTAAACAACTCGTCTGCAATGCTCAGGCCTGCCATAATTGCGACCCGAAGGGGCACGGTGACTTTCGCACTTCCCGTAATCTCACGCATGCGCTGGTCAACGAAAGAAGCAAGTTTCCGGACATATTTCTCGTCATCTTCACTGTTAACGGTGAAGGTTTGTCCAAAGATCTCCACTTCTATCAAGCGTTTCATATGCTAGCCCCCATTTTCCAAAGCAAGACCTAAATTACCGAATTGAGTAAGGATTTTCTCTAAACGGTCACGAACCTCATCCCGTTCAGTCTCATATTCCTGGACACGTTCGAGCAAGAGCGACACTTCCCGCTCTTGCTCATCTAGTCGCGAAGTGAGCACTGCGTTCTCACTTCGGACCTGTTCGTGGCGTTCTAAGAATCCACTCAATTTTGCTTCAAGAAGTTTTAGGCTTTCCAGCGCCATACCACCCTAGAATAAAGTAAAAGTTCACCTTCACTCTATTGCCTCTCAGGCATGTCGTCAAGGGAAATTTCCTGTGTATTCTCATTAAAGAGGGCGGCAATAAAATCCTCAGGAATGAACTCCTCTAAGTCTTCTACCTGCTCTCCCAACCCGATATACCGAATAGGAACGCCCAGCTGGCCGCTCACCGCCAGAGTTATTCCGCCTTTTGCCGATCCATCCATCTTGGCAAGGATCACCCCAGTCAGCGGCAGGGCAGTCTGAAAGGTCCGTGCCTGGCTCAGTGCGTTCTGACCGGTCGCCGCATCCAGGACCAGAAAAACGTCATGGGGCGCACCGGGAATTCCCCGGTCAATAACCCGGATCATTTTTTTGAGTTCTTCCATGAGCGGAGCTTTGGTATGCAGACGCCCCGCCGTATCAATGAGAACCACATGGGCCTGGCGTGCGACGGCAGCTCGTACGCCGTCATAGGCAACGGCTGATGGCGATGCGCCATGCTGATGTTTAACGATGTCCACACCGAGTCGCTCCGCCCAGACACTCAGTTGTTCGATCGCCGCCGCGCGAAAGGTATCAGCCGCAACCAGCAATACCTTTTTATCTTCTCCTTTCAGCCGAGCAGCCAGTTTGGCTATACAGGTCGTTTTTCCGACTCCGTTTACGCCAACAACCAAGATGACCCAGGGACGAGGCAGAGTCTGGGGGGGGATATACGAAATTTTCTGGAGCACAGAGCACATTTCTTCCTGTAGATACGACCGTAACGCAGCACTGTCAGCCCGTTGTTCGCGGCGAGAGCGGTCACGCAGCTGATCGATAAGTTGTGATGCAGTCTGTACGCCAACATCCGCCCCGATTAACACTTCCTCTAATTCGGAGAAGAGGGTCTCACCCGCATATCCAATATGTTCAAAAGGACGCCCCAAGGCGCTCCGCAACCGAAACAAGCCACGACGCCAGCGGGCTTCTTTGGAAACGGGTGTTGAAAGCGAGGGTTCAGTATGGCCACTGGCAGGTGTCTGAGACGATGCAGGACTGGTCGGAGGCTTCTTTTTTCGACGCCAAAACAGGACAGCCATTAGGACACACGAACCGACACCATGGTCGATACGCCGGGCTCCTGCATCGTGACGCCATAGAGCGTATCTGCTGCCTCCATAGTGCGTTTATTATGCGTAATCAGCACGATCTGTGTGGTCTCGCTCATTTCTCGGAGTAATTGGTTAAATCGGCCAACATTCGCATCGTCCAGCGGAGCGTCGACCTCATCCAGAATGCAGAACGGACTGGGGCGTATCAAAAACAGTGCAAAGGTAAAGCTCAGCGCAACCAGTGCTTTCTCTCCACCCGAGAGAAGTTGCATAGAACGCAGTCGTTTGTTCGGCGGCTGTACAGAAATTTCGACTCCACTTTCAGACAAGTCGGCTTCATTCGTGAGCGATATTTGTGCCCTTCCGCCCTCAACCAAGCGCGCATAGACCTCACAAAACTTCTCATCTACAAGGTGAAATGTTTCGCGGAAGCGCGCATGAGACTCGCGATTAAGCTTATGAATGGTGTTCTGTAAATCCTCAATGGAGTGGAGCAGGTCGCCCTTTTGGGATTCGACGAATATGAAACGTTCCTCGACCTCGGCGAGCTCCGTTGCCGCACTCGGATTCACCTCACCGAGTCGTGTCAATTTCTCACGTAATTCCTGGCGTTGCGTTTCGCCCTCAGCTTGATTCAGCTCTTCAGTCGCATACTGCCCGAGTACGCTAGTCAAGGCTAAGTCATAGCGTTCTCGCACCGTGGACTCGAGATGTGCGCTGCTGACACGCTTTTCCGCACTCCTGACCTCAATGCGAGTTTTTTCTTCCTGCAGTTGCGTTGTTGCCTGTCGGATTTCGTCGACGCGCTCTTCGCAGGTCTGGTATGTAACACGGAGTGCAGCGCATGCGCTTTGTCGCCGGGCTTGTTCTTCTTTTGCCGCATCCAGACCAACCTGGGTCTGCTCGATGTGAGAGCGTAACGCCGCCTTTTCAGTCTGCAGCTGCTGCAGCTCTTCCGTTCCCGCTGTGATCACAGCCTGGCTGGCCCGCAAACGCTCTTCCAGTTCACGGATCTGACTCGTTAGTCGGGTCACCTGGGTCTGAAGTCCCTCATGGCGCTCTCTCTGTTCGGCAACTCGGACGCGCAGATCGTCGATAGCGGCGCGTTGACGATCAAGATTTACTTTGGCTTGGGCGACTTCAGCCTGCTGAGAGGAAAGCACGCTCTGTCGCTCCTGACGCTGTGTGGAAATCTCCTGTTCTTGGATCTGCGCGTTCAACATTTCGGCCCGCAAAGTTCGGTACTCTTGTTCCAAAACGTTGCGTTCGTACCCAATCCCCTCGCCTCTATCCAACAAACGCCGTAGCTCTCCCTCCAACTTGCCGACTTCTCGCTGCAGGGCTTCGTTCTCTTGGCCCAGGGTCCGCGCCTCAGCTTCAAACCGGGCTAACTCTCCCTCCAGCTCGTGTTGACGCTGCTTCACCGTCTGACGCCGTTGGACGAGATCGGCCACCGTTTCTTCTTGCCGAGCTATCGTTTGTGTCAGCCCCCGTATTTCTCGCCGCCGCTCTAGTAAAGCCGCTTCGGCTACTCCACCACTGCCACCGCTGACCACACCCAGGGCTGAGATCATTTCTCCCTGCGGAGTGACATAGGTGTGGGGATTCATATTTCCGTTCCAGAGGTCCAAACCGACTTGCAGACTTGGGACCAGAACAGCATCACCCAGGAGCGCTTCGATCATCTGCCGATACTCTGACGAAATGGCAACACAGCTCATGAGCGGCGAGACACCTTCCCCCACCGTAGCCAAAACCGGTCCATTAGAGTCAGGCTGATAAGAAACTTGCGCCCCTTCCCTCAGACGTATAGGTACGAAATTCCCATGTCCGGACTGCGCCTGATTCAAATAATCTACGGCAACCACCCCAGTCGCCGTATCAGCAACGACCATATATTCGAGTTTATCGCGCAGCACCGCTGCAACAGCGCGCTCATACGCTTGGGGCACCTCAATCATTTGGGCCACGACGCCAAGCACAGACGCCGGAAAATCACCATCAGTCATGACGGACTGCACGCCTTGAGCGTAGCGATCATATTCGTGTTCCAGCTCTTTCAACGTTGTCAGGCGCGCGCGGAGTTCGGCTTGTTTGGTCCAGGCCCCAGAGAGCGTCGTATCGAGCTGCTCTCCCGCACTACGGGTCTCACGTAGCCCGCCACTCTTTTCCTCTCGCTGCTGCTGCCCGTGTTGTACGCGTCGGCTCAGCCAAATAGATTTTTCCTGCAGTGCACTGAGCGCTTGTTCAGTCTCTTGGCGCAGCTGTTCAACCTGCTGCGCGTCCTTGGTCAGGACATCAAGGCGCTGGGTGACCTCACTCGTCCGTTTTCTCGAGTAGCTGAGCGTGTTTTGGATCTGAGCCTCTTGGGTCAGCAAATCAACGATCTCGGTCTTCAGTTCTTCCGCCTGCGTCTCTCGCTGCACGCCAGCGTCCTGCAACGTCGCAAGCTCCTGCTCTTGCGTCTGCAGGGCGGCTTTATCGTCATCAGCCTGTTGGAGCATATCTCTAGCCGTACCCGACAGCTCGATCAGCTCCCGTCGTACGTCGTCTTTCTTCTCGGCCATCAGACGACGCTCGTCTTCAGCATTGCGTGTTCTCGTCCGCGTCTGCTCTTCTTGCTGAAGCAAAAACTCGTGTTTCTGCTCTCCCTGGTCGCACCGGTTCTCTAACGCATGCAAACGCTCCTCTAGTTCTCGCAGCGTCGCCTCTTCTGATTCTATGCGCGCACTAGTCGCTGACCGTTCAGCCTGCATCGACTCGGCTTGTTGGCTCAGCTGCCCTTCTTCTTGCCCCTGGGCCTTCAGGCGATCACTCAAGATACTCAACTCTTCAGCCAGGGTCTGATAGGCATGACACAGCAAGGTGAGATCAACCGTCTTCAGCTCGTCTTGCAGGCTGCGATACCGCTCGGCTTTTTTCGCCTGACGGCGCAGCGAGGCAAGCTGGCGATCCATCTCATGCAGAATATCAGCCACTCGGGATAAATTATCTTGGGTACGCTCGAGCTTGCGTTCGGCAGCCAGGCGACGACTCCGATACAGACTGGTGCCGGCCGCTTCCTCAACAAATATACGAATATCTTGCGGTTTTGCACTGACCAGGGCGTCTACACGGCCTTGCTCAATGATAGAGTAGGCTTTTGTTCCCGCGCCGGTCCCAAGAAAGAATTCGACAATATCGCGCAGACGACAGGGGACTTTGTTGAACAGATACTCCGACTCACCCGAACGAAAATACCGGCGCGAGATCATAACTTCCGTCCAGTCCTGAGCGCCCCCATTATGGCCCTTACCATTCGTAACGTGACCCGGGGCATCGGTATTCTCCAACAGTAAGGTCACATCGGCCATGCCGAGCGGTGCATTCCCCTCGCTTCCGGCGAAGACAACATCACTCATCTCCTGGCCGCGCAGCTGCTTAGGGCTCTGCTCACCTAAGACCCAGCGCAATGCGTCAACGATGTTCGACTTACCGCACCCGTTCGGTCCAACGACCGCTGTAATCCCAGCAGGAAAAGTCAGCGTTGTCTTATTTTTAAAGGACTTGAAGCCGAGCAGCTCAAGCTGTTTGATCCGCATTTGCCCCACAACTCCTCCTATCCTCCCCACCCCCTTCCTGAGGCAACCAACCCAAGGGGAAGGGGCTCTGAGATCATGCGGCTACTATATCTTGTGGATCCAAAGAGATCCACCCGGAAAGCTAGCGTTCCAGCAATTCCGTATTCCAGTAGGCTGCGTCGACTTCGTTGAGAAAAGGCAGCCATTCGCGATAGCGCTTAAAACTGAAGGTCTCCAGCATAAAGGGCGTCCACTCGGGCTGGACGGGTTTCTTGATCAACTTCACCCCGGCTTCCTCCGGTCGGCGTCCGCCTTTTACGCGATTACAGTGAAAGCACGAACAGACAACGTTTTCCCATGTAGAGAGTCCGTTCTG
Organism: Binatia bacterium; assembly: GCA_963666315.2. GTDB lineage: Bacteria > Desulfobacterota > Binatia > Bin18 > Bin18 > Bin18. Next base: position 32,568 of record CAXXHG010000008.1, on the reverse strand, counting down.
AGAACGCGGGATCACATGGTCGAGATTTAACTCGTGCCGCGCAAAGCGCTTTCCACAGTATTGGCAGGTATTATTATCCCGGGCAAAGACATTGAAGCGACTGAACCGCACGCGTCGGCGTGGTACACGGTCATAAGAGACTAGGAGGATCACCCGAGGTACACGGATCGCGCGATCAATAAGACCGATGGTCTCATCATGAACTGATGCAGACAGGGCGCTCCAACTCTCATAGTCAAAGGTGCGGTAGTGTTGATCAACGACCTTTACAATACCCTGATATAACAAGGAAAATGCTCTGCGAACGGATGTCACATGCACCGGAAAGTAAGACCGATTAAGAACGAGCACTTTGCTGTTGAGAACGCTCATGTACTCCAAACCCTTACACAAGCAGCAGGTTTTCCATTAGACTAAGTTATCGCCCCCTATACCCAGCCGCTGTGAGGAAGTCAAGGTTTTCACACCAAGGTCACCGAACAGCCAGGCAAAGCATGGCCACTTTCTCCTTGCGTGGCTGTCAACCTTTCAGATATACAATGGTTCTGCAGATAGACAATGGTTTTGGATGAAGGAGGCATGCATTGAGTATGAGAACTGAGGGAGAGACAGACCTTCGACAGGCTTATGCTTCGATCTTACCCCTGGTTGAGCAACCCGCCCGCTATACGGGCGGTGAACTCGGAACGATTATCAAGGACCCGGCAGCCATACGTCTTCACTTTGCCCTGGCCTTCCCCGAAGTCTATGAAATCTCGCAGTCCCACCTTGGGCTGCAAATTCTCTACAACCTGCTCAATAACCGTCCGGACATCCAAGCCGAGCGGGCCTATGCGCCCTGGCCGGATATGGAGCAGCAGCTCCGCCGGCACGACTTGCCTTTGGTCTCACTCGAGACATACCGGCCGCTGCATGCTTTTGAAATCGTTGGTTTCAGCCTCCAGTACGAATTGACGTATACCAACGTGCTGAGCATGCTGGAGCTGGGGAGGATCCCGCTGCTCTCCCGTGAACGACACGCGACGCATCCCCTGATTATCGCCGGCGGTCCCTGCGCCTTTCACCCTGAGCCTATTGCCGATTTTATTGACGCTTTTCTCTTGGGCGATGGCGAAGAAGCAATATTTGACATCTGCGATGCCTATTTAGCCTGGGATAAAAGAGATCGAGCGGACCTGTTACGAAAGTTAAGCAAGATTCAAGGTCTATACGTCCCCGCCTTTTTCGAGCCGGTATATGCTGCTGACGGAACCCTGCGTGAAAACCGTCCGCAACATGCAGACTACACCGGTGCGCAAAAGCGTATTGTAGCCGATCTCAATACCGTCCCCCAACTCACCACGCAGGTCGTACCGAATGTCAATATTGTCCATGACCGCGTTGCCGTGGAGGTCATGCGCGGCTGTGTACGAGGCTGTCGCTTCTGCCAAGCCGGCTATATCTACCGTCCGCTACGCGAACGGGACCCACGTGCACTGCAGGAGCAGATCGACCATCTCATCAAAAAAAGCGGTTATGAAGAAGTCTCGCTCCTCAGTCTCAGTACGGGAGACTACAGCTGTATCAATCCGCTGCTGCGCGCTATCATGAATCGCTTCTCAGACCTCAAAGTGTCAGTCTCGCTGCCATCAACGCGCGTCGATGCCCTCTCGCCCCACATTCTGGAGGAAATTCAGCGCGTGCGGAAGACCGGCTTTACCCTGGCCCCCGAAGCCGGCTCACAACGCCTTCGCGATGTCATTCAGAAAGAATATCAAGAAGAAGAGTTGCTTGAGGCGGCTCGCCTTCTGTTTAGTTTGGGCTGGAAAAGCGTCAAATTATATTTCATGCTCGGTCAGCCGACCGAAACCGAAGAGGACCTGCTCGGTATCGTGGACCTGTGTCGCAAGGTCTCGGCTGTTGGCAAGCACCAACGCAAGGTCACCGCCAGCGTGTCCACCTTTATTCCCAAGCCGCACACGCCATTTCAGTGGGCGGCACAAGTAAACTTAGAAGAGACCGAAGCGCGACAACGGCTCCTGCGCCGCGAGCTACGACGGTATGGTATTCAATTCAAATGGCATGACGCCCGGATGTCCTTCCTTGAGGGGGTGTTTGCCCGAGGCGATCGGCGTCTGGGTGCTCCGCTCTTGACTGCGTATCGTCTCGGCTGCCGGTTCGACGGTTGGACAGAGCAGTTTCGGCTCGAGTTGTGGCAGCAGGCATTTCACGAACACGACATTGATCCTGATTTCTACCTGCGTCGTCGCCTCCTGGGTGAACCCCTGCCATGGGATCATCTGGATAGCGGCGTGACAAAAAAATGGCTCCAACGCGACTTGGCCAAAGCCTTCGAGGGTACTCTCACACCGGACTGTAGCGTAGAGCGCTGCTCCTATTGCGGCGCATGCGACTTTAAGAGCGTGCGGAATGTAACCTACCACTTGAATGGCGCAAAAGGGGCGGACCACAGAGGACCGGACGTCGATGCGTGGGCTCAGGATACATTGCCCGAGCACAGCGCCTGGGGCACCCGGCAGTGGCAGCTGATGCAGGAGAAAAAAGCTCAAGGTCAAAAGCCTGCCCTGAGCAAACTCGAAGGGTCAAAAAGCAACCCTGAGGATGGACTGAATGAGGCGAAGCTCGAATCGATACCCCTAGCCGAGACACACTCAGCACCATCCAACTCCCTCTCCCCAGATCTCCCTAGCCCGGTTTCAGGCAATGCAGACGAATGGCTCGCAGGTGATGCAAATACCATCGCGGTGAGCCAAGGTCATGAGCGCCAGGCAGTAGCCCGCTTCAGGTTGAGCTATAACAAGCTCGATATGGCGCGTTTTCTTGGCGCCAAAGAAGTAGCCATACTCTTTGCGCGTTCCTGTCGTCGGGCGCGTCTCCCGATTGCGTATAGCCAAGGCTTTCACCCCTTACCCCGAATCAGCTTCGGCCCTGCCCTACCGGTCGGCATGGAAAGCGAAGAGGATTTTCTTGATATGCTGCTGAAGGAGGAGATCCCGGCAGAAGAGTTGCAGCGCCGGCTCAATGCCGAGCTTCCGAGCGGCTTTCATATACATAAGGCACAGGCTATCGCTCTTGATCGACCCAGCGTGGATGTCTGTATAGCAACGCAGCGCTACCTCGTCGCACTCGATACGCTGCCTGAGGACAAGCGGGACCCAATATTCCTGGCGGAGCGCTTAAGCGCGTTCCATCAGGCAGAAACATTTCCGATGCTCAAACGGACCCGTCATCGCGAACGGATGATCGACGCCAAGCACTTGATTACCGTCCTGGCCCTGACAACGCCGTCAACACTGACAGTCGAAGTTGCTATGACAGATACGGGAACGCTGAAGCCGCATGAATTCATCGGTGTGCTGCTCCATTTGTCTGCCGAAGACGTCAAAGTTATGCGGCTCACGAAAACAGCCACCCAATTTCATCCCGCCCCCTCAGCACAAGAAGAACATCAAGAGGAATGCAATGAAGATTATAATGAAAACAAAAATGAGCTGGAACAGCTCTCAACAACAGGTTAATACTCGTGCGCCACAACATCATTATTAATTCGACTCCGCAAGAGGCCCGCGTTGCGCTGCTCGAAAACGAGACGCTCGTGGAAATTCATATTGAACGCGCGCAGCAGCGCAGCATTGCCGGGAACATCTACCTGGGTCGGGTCAATCGTGTCATACCCGGTATGCAAGCCGCGTTTGTTGATATCGGACAAGAGAAGGCGGGCTTCATTCAGGCCTCGGACGTGTTTGGCGGGCCATTGCCCGAGGGCATGTTCGACGATGCAGAAGAATCGGCCCCTGACGAAGGAAACTCTCTGGATGAGTTCGACCTTGCAGATGTCGATGCCGAAGAGGTCGAAAAGGCAGAGGAAGCCGAGGAGAGTCTGCGCTCTCCCCGTGCTGGGCCGGCAACCACGAACGGCCGTCGCCGACGATCTCGTTCAGCACCACGCATTCCGCTCGAGGACAAGCTGAAAAAAAATGAAGAGATCCTGGTCCAAGTCGCCAAAGATTCCATAGGCACCAAGGGGCCACGGCTCACCGCGCATTTATCTTTGCCCGGACGACAGCTCGTCTATACGCCGACGATGGGCCATATCGGGGTGTCGCGGCGCATTGCAGACGGGAAAGAACGGAGGCGCCTCCGAGAAGCAGTCCAAAGCCTCCGCTCCGCAGAGGGCGGCTTCATCGTACGCACCGCGTGTGAAGGACTCACCAAAAAAGAAATCCACGATGATATGAAATTCCTGCTCAAACTGTGGGGCAGGATCACCAAAAAACGGGATCAGCACAGCGCGCCGGTCCTCGTTCACGACGACATGGACGTCATACTGCGTATTATTCGCGACCTGTTCACTCCAGATATTAATGAAATCATTATTGACAACGCGAGCGATTACGAACGCATTAATGAATTCATTGCGACCTTCATGCCGCGCCTGACCGACCGGGTGAAGCTGCATGACCAGCCGACGCCTATCTTTGAGCACTACAAGGTCGAACAACAAATTACCAAGGCGCTCGAAAGACGCGTATATCTCAAATCCGGCGGACACATTGTCATTGACCATACCGAAGCGCTTACGGCCATTGACGTGAATACAGGCCGGTTTGTCGGTAAGCGCGACCAACAAGAAACCATGCTGCGGACCAACCTGGATGCGGCAACCGTCGTGGCCGAACAGCTGCGGCTACGCAATATTGGCGGGTTGATTATCATCGACTTTATCGACATGGAGCGCGCGGTCAACCGCAACAAAGTGACGGAAGCCTTCCGAGCAGCCCTCAAGAAGGACAAGACCCGGAGTAATATGCGGAAAATAGGCGAGCTGGGCCTGGTTCAAATGACCCGTAAACGAACGCGCGAAAGTCTGCAGCACCAGCTGTGCGCCCCGTGTTCCTCTTGTGATGGGCGAGGTCAGATACAATCCGTTCCCACCACTGCCTATAATCTCGTGCGTCAACTGCGCAAAGAAATAGCGCTCCAGCCGAACGCCCTAGCAGTCACAGTCCGCGCCCATCCAGAGGTCATCACCTTTCTGTACGAAGAAGAGGGAGAATGGCTCGACGATCTTGAGACCCAGCTGCGCACGCGTTTCTTTTTTCGCGTCGTCTCGGATTTTCACGCCGAACACTACGAAATCGAAGTGACAGAATTCCGCCCAAAACCAAAATCGAACCCCGTACCCAAAAGAGCGCGCCGAGGCAGAAGAGAGACGTCCAGAAAACGACGCGCAACAAAGCGGGCCACCCCACCGGGAGAAGGCGAGTCTAGCACTGATGCAGCCTTGATCTAAAGAAGAGGAGGCCAGCGGCGTGCTTGCTGATGATTTACGCTTACTCGCCCAGGATATCTACGACACACTCGGTAGCGGCTTTGACGAAGTGGTCTATCACGGGCCTTTGAGGTCGGCTTGCGTTTACGCCATATTCCGTATGAGTCGCAGCACGTCATCCCGATCTTTTATAAAGGCTTTCATATTGGTGAAGGCCGGCCCGATCTCATTGTCGGAGATACAACACATCGTATTGTGATCGAACTCAAAGCCGTAGAAAGCGTCGGCCACAAGGAATACGCCCAAATCGAGAATTATCTGCAAGTGCTTGATATTCCCGACGCCTTGCTGATTAATTTTTCGCAACCAACAAAATCAAAGCCCGCCCGGGATAATATCGAGTTCATTGAGATCCCGGTAAAAGAGGAGGCCGCGCCATGACGGATCTAGAGACACGCGTGCAAGCACTTGAGGCTCAGGTGCAAGAACTTGAACCCCAGATGCAAGAACTGCGCGACCGGACCGAAATTCAAGAGCTGCGTTTTCGCTACCATATCGCGGTGAACGAGAAGACGCCCGACATGATCAAGGATTTGTTTGCCGCAGATGGGGAAATCGACTTTGCACACCTGGGCAAAGCCCAGGGACAAACACAGATCAACACTTTTTATCAGCAGGCGCTCTCCGACCTCGTCCCGTTTGTCAAGCAATTCATTCACAACCATGTGATCACCTTAGATGGCGACACCGGCACCGGGCTGAGCTATCTAGAGGCCAAACCGATTTTTAACGGAGAAAGCTTTTTGGTGGCGGCCCGATTTGACGATGAATACGTCCGAGAGAACGGCCAGTGGAGATTCCGCAAGATGACGCTCGTGCCCTTCTTTATGGTGCCGCTGCGCGAGGGCTGGGCCGGAGAAGACAAGATCAAAATGAGACGCTAGTGTTTGAGGTCAACCATTCCTACCAGCTTCCTAGTCGGGCATAATCAGCTTCACAGCGAATATGAGAGCCAGATAGACCGGCAGCACGCTGGTCACAAACGCGCCGGGAAAGCACGCAAAGGTGCAAATTCTTTGATAGCGGTGCTCTAGGCGATGCCGCGCCGTTAGCGCGAAATAGCCGCCAGAGAACAGGAGGTAGAGGCACAGTCCTTCGGGAATGGACAGAGGCAAGATGCCGCCACACGTCTTCGCAACAGCTATGACACTCAAACCGATGAGCAGCAAGACGCGCAGCTGCCGTGCGTGCCAGCGGGCAATAAAATCCTCATTTACGTGGGATATAGTATCGATGTAACTCATAGTATGCCCAAAGCGCTGCTCCACCATTACGGAGACAGCTGGAGTGTCAGATCATGCAAACTCCTCATCATACTATCGGCCTGCGGTAGTGCTCTCTCTGACTGAGCAGACTACACCTTCCTCACCCATCGGAAGATGGGTGAGAATATTTAGTGACGAACTACAAAAAGGGGCGGAAGCAGGCGCTTCACTGGAAGCAGGCAGGGGCGAGATAACCGTCCTACTGTGCCCAGGCGGGGAGCATATTCGGGTCTGTCTGACGACGAACTTTCTTCTTGAGCGTTTGCCTCGTCTGGTCCAGTTTGAACAGTTGTTGACGGCATTCTTACCATAATGTGTCGAAGCGCTCAATTCACTGTGATTTGCGGCGTCAATAAATCCAGAGCCATTCATGTTTATGTTTACGCCTGAGGACAGCGCCGCCGGGGGTGGAAAAGTCACAGTGGCCGCGACTTCGGCAAAAATTTCTCGTTCAGCCTCCCGGTCGGTTAATCCGACCGCCCGGATCTCGATCACTGGACGCGCCGTGTCCGGAATAGTCCCAACCGCAGCAGGGAGCGCAATTGTCCGAAACGGTGGGTTCAGGCCCGAGTTTGCGTCATAGAAAATGACACTATTACCGGGAGGATTGGGCCTTTTATACTGCATGGCTATATACGACTGAGTTGTCGGTATAACGTCCGGCCAGTCCGCACCTGGACGGATAGAGCTGACCTCGTTGTCATCGGTCGGATCAGTATCCGGAGTCGAGAGAAAATGAATCTGTACGTTCCAGTCTGCATCGTTCCAAAAAGCCGCCGTCATATCGACAGCCAAAGCTCCGGGTTGCCCCTCCTGCCGCGACAAGCAGTACAGGGCTTCATTGATGCCTGCCTCGGCTTCGGCCTTGGCCTGAGCCGTGAGCTTGAGGTTGGCTGACATGCAGAGATTCGTATATCCGGAATAAATCGCGGTTGAGCCGACACCCATCAACAGGCTCAGGATCACCAGCACCATGACAAGCACAATCCCGCGTTCATGACTGAGTCCGGGCACAGCCGGGAAACGGCAGAGCAACGTCTTTAGCATTATCATTCTCTTTGTTGTCAGGACATATTGCGGAGAAATACGTCTTGGGACAATGTCATTTCAGGTTCCGCGTTGCAGCCTGGCGGGAGGCCACGCACAGTCACGGCCACATTGATACGAGATACGACGAATATCCGCCCGGTTGGCCGCACCACCGCCGGGTGGGATAATATTCCCATCCTCGTCAAAATAGGTGAACGTGAGGCCACCGGCTGGCACATACGACTGCGGCGATGCTCCGTCGTCGGTCAGGGCGTAGGTCTCTGTCCCACCACCAACCGCGGGCATAGTCACCATAATCGCTTGTGCGATATTGTCGTCTATAAACGTCACATCTTCCCAGTCATCGGCGACATCCGGACCGGGCGCCCCATTGGGATCATCGTCACTCAGGTTTGTTTGGTACCGGAGGTCGTCCAGCTCGGCGGTCATAATCGCGGGAGCCGCTGCGCTGAACATTTCCAGCGTTAGATCGCGGCCGATGTTTTGCAAATGCCGCACGATGAAACTCAAGCAGCCGCGGGCTGTCGTCTGCGCAGCGCGGCGAGAATTTTCAACCCGTATACTCACATTCTGTGTTTGAAAAAATGAGAGTAAAGCGTCATGGAAACCGAGACCATCAGGAGCGAAACCAAGAGCTCTATCAGCGTAAAACCCTGACACGCTGTCATCAATTTGGGATGAGGACGCATATCCGCTTTCCTTGGCTACCAGTACAACGAGGCAAGGCTGACGGCACCGTCGTACCAGGAAACAGTGACCTCAACCCGCATAAATTCGGATAATTGACGCTGTCAAGCTCTTCGACAACCCAGGTCCGCGTGTACGGCCCGCTGCCCATGCTGCCATCTTCGTCCAGTCCGGTTTCGATATGATTACTACCTAGCGTCCAGTCGGCTTCGTTCCGACCCAAGATCCGCAATTGATCCAGCCTCTCCCTGGCTAAGGCAGTCGCAACGCTGGCCCCCTGGCTTTGTATATCGGCCTTAATAGTCGAAACACCCATGGTCGCAATCCCAGTCAGCCCGAGGGCCATGATGGTTATGGCAACCAGCACCTCGATAAGCGTAAAGCCCCGCTGCTTGCTGTTCTGAAACAGCGCCCTTCGATACGACCTCATTGGATCTGCACCTCACCCGTAAACCCGACATTCACGATCCGTTAGTTCCGTCCGTTACTCACAGTGATTGAATGGGGGAAAGTGGCCGTTCCCAGCGATGTAAACTCGACATCTCCATCCGTAGTGAGACTGACCCCGGTCGGCATATCCAACTCGCTCAAAACATCCGTCGGATCCGCAGTATCGAAAACCGAGAACCCATCCGAATCAAATGCCACAGCAATGGAGCGCCCGCGCATCACGACCTGCATTTTGGCTTGATGCAATGCCATGGCCGTCAAGCCGCTGCCATTATCCAAATTGAATTTTGGTGCAAGGCTGCCTAGCGTAACGCTCGTCATACTGATCAGAATTGCCAGGGTAGCCAGGGTGATGAGGGTCTCGATCAGCGTGATGCCGGCTTGGCTCGCTAGAAGATAAGGCTGTGGTCCGGACACAGAATAACGACACCACCGAGAGACGACGTGTTGGCGAGCTATGCACCGATCAACGCACCGCCCAATGCGCATGGATCTGTTGGAGAAGAGGAGAGCAAAGGCCCGCCTGCCTAAGGTGGAAATAAAGCCTATCCGGAGCGAGGTTCGAGCCGACATAACGGGCTCCTTTTTCGATCAGTAGGTAATTCGACGCTGGAATAGGAAGTCGGGAAAAATCGATAAACTTTAGCTCAGGCCATCCCGCGTGTGGGTGCTTCTTTTTAGGGTGCAAACTTACACCTCCTGCACCTGACCGGATGGCCAGACCTGGATGTTGCGCGTCTTGCCATGGACGGAGTCGTTCAATGTCACGTCTTCGATCTCTGGCGGCGTCCCATCCGGGAGGGTGGCAATGAGTCCACGCGTCGTAAACTCAATAATTCCGTCTCCATTATTGATAGTGAGCGAGATACCGGACAGCAGATCGACCGTGCGCTTTTGCAGTCCGGCCCCAGATTCCCAATTCCCATCTCCATCATCATCCTGGAGACGTTCAACCGTGTAAGAAGTGCTCTCCAGAGTGACGCGGAAATGGGCCCCGCGCGTTGTGGCACTCGCTCGCGCCATGCGGATATCGCCCAAGAGGGTCTGGACCGTCAACTTCGCATTCTAGGTTCCGCTATTGATCCGGGGGAGAGTCACAGCTACGACGATGGCAACCATCCCAAGAGTCACAAGCAATTCGACCAGGCTCATACCGCGTTCGTTGCCGCGCAGCGCGTGTAGCGGAGGCAAGAGCCTTCGCTTCCTCTGGGTGAAAAAGGCTACCCAGTGCTGGCGCATCTGCGACCAAGACAAGCGAAAGTGGTGGTGGACTTCAAGCATGTGCTACCTCCTCATAGGAGAAATCGATACGGAATCATCGGTATCGGGCCCAGTTCATTAGTCCTCGCCGCCTTTGTGTATTTTTTGGCGTTTATCTCCGTCGGGAGCAAAGACCAAAACTTTAATCACAAGATGAAATATCTAGGGCGTGTCCCCAATTAGGGGCTATCTGAGGATGCAGTGGAGTAGTGAGGAGGTAATACCAAACGGTGTGGAAGTAGCGCCAGGTGGCATATCCAGATTGGATAAAACCGAACTGCCCCTGGAGTGTAAAGAGGAGCCACCATGACACGGCCAGTCACATCGTTACAGTCATCGTCTCGCCCATCCTGGGACCACCTGGAAGAGTATGTCCGTGAGCATATCCAGAAGTTCATCCAAACTCTGCTGGAAGAAAAGGTTACTGAGCTATTAGGGCGGCCTAAATCGGCCCGCCGCAAGACCAGCCCGGCGTCCATGGGGTATCGCAATGGCCACGGGAAGCCGCGGAAGTTAGGTACACCAATCGGGACGATCACGGTCCGCCGTCCGCGTGTCCGAGACTTGCCGGAGCGGTTTGAAAGTCGAGTCCTCCCCATGTTCAAACGCCACACCAAGCAGGTGGGCAAGTTGCTGCCTGAGTTATACTTACATGGGTTAGCGTTGGGCGACTTTGACCTGGCTTTACGCGGCTTGCTGGGCGACGGGGCACCCTTATCCCCCTCGTCTCTGGTGCGGCTCAAAGCCCGGTGGCAACAGGAGTATGCAGTCTGGAACAACCGGCGCCTCGATGCCCTCGAAGTGGTCTACATCTGGGCCGACGGGCTCTACGTCAAAGCCGGATTAGAGGACACGAAGGCCGCGCTCTTGGTGATGATTGGGGCGCTCACCAATGGCCAGAAGGTCGTGCTGGCGGTGGAGAGCGGCGTGCGGGAATCCAAAGAGTCGTGGGGCACGGTCTTGCGCGACTTGCGCAACCGGGGCCTCAAGCCGTGGCGGTGTACGATAGCCGATGGGCACTTAGGCTTATGGGCCGCGCTGGGCGAACAATACCCTCAGGTGGCCGAACAGCGGTGCTGGAATCATCGGCTGCTCAACATCCTGGATGCCATCCCCAAGACGTACCAGCCCGAAGCGAGCCAACTGCTGCGAGCGATGCCGTATGCAGACACATGCCATGGATGAAACAGAGAAGACCATCATTCTCCCCAGAGTCATAGGCAAGCCTTTATGACAACTCTCAGGCAGCTTCTAGTCGATAATCAGCCAGTATTTCTGAAGGAAACTGCGGCACTCCTACGTAAAGACGGGTACAGCTGTGATACCGCCACGAGTGTACTATAGAAGCGACTTTCCTGCTGTGTCTCAATACTTATGACCTGCTCATCACAGACATGCTGATACCAGGAAATTTTGGCCTCGAATTCTTTACGCAACTGCCCGAGATTGTCCCCGATCTGCCCATTATTGTTATCTCTGAGCGCTCATTCTCACCCGCTGTGGGGCACAAGCTGAGCCTAAAGGTGGTAGCCTCGCTCAAGAAGCCCCTTGAGCATGAGACCCTCCTCGCCTGTATCAGCCGTGCCTATGAGTTAGGAAAGCGTTTGAGGCGGACCGCTAGGCGGCCTCAGGCGGAGACGGCAACTCATGGGTGACAAAGTATTGGATAACGCTTTGGGGAGTGATCAACCCAACCACCACACCTTGGCGTATAACGGGTAGATGATGAATTTTATGTTCACGCAAGAGCTGTACGACGTGGTCGGCCGGTGTAAATTCGTCAACAGTCACTATATGTGGGGTCATCAGAGCCTGAACGGCCGTGTTGTTCCGACTCGTACCAAGCAGGGCGCCAAGCAGGTCGCTCTCGGTTACGATGCCGATAACGTGGCCTTGGTCATCGGAAACCGGTAGCCCACTGATTTCTACCCGGGCCAATTCTCGGGCGGCCTCGGCCAAGGTCGTCTCAGGCGAGACAACCACATCATTGGGGGTCATGAGTTGTCGGGCGTGCCCTTTCATTGGCACCTCGCCTCTTCCCACCTTCGTGTGATTTGGTCAAACACCGGCATTGTGACACACTCTTGCATTCAGGTCGAGCTTTGGGACTGGCTAGCGGCTGGCAGCTGGCGCTCCCAGCTGCTAAAGAGAAAAGGTGAGAAAAAGAAGTCAGAGGAGGCACGGCGTGGCCACACCAGACATTGCTCCAGTTGTTGATGCGGACGGCCAGGTGCTGGAGCCGGTCAACACCTGGCAAAGGAACACATCGCGCCGCTTTCAGAATCGGATCAGCGCGAGGTTCTCAGAACAAACACACTACGCTTTTATGCCATTGACGCCTAAATATCTTACAAGAGAAGGAGTTGCATATGCCGGTTGTACAAAACGATACACTCAAGAAGTTTGTCATCCCTGGCCTAGAGCACCAAACCCTGGCCGGGTCGGAACACGGTATGAAAACCCTGGAGATGTGGATGCAGACGATTCAACCCGGAAGCGGGACGCCGGTCCATCGGCACGCTTGTGAGGAAGCCATTGTCATTCTACGCGGCTCGGGGCGGCTGACTGTAGCGGGAGAAGACATCGACTTTGGCCCAAACTCAACCCTCCAGATCCCATCCGATGCCATTCACCAAATTGTCAATACTGGCGCCGAAGATATGTTTCTGATCGCGGCACTCGGCCAGGCGCCGGTCAAAGTATGCACGGCGGAAAACGAACATATGCCGCTTCCGTGGCAATAGGAGTAAACAGGGTTCCCTCTCTGGGCGCAGACCCTTTATCGATCCTTTTTCATGCGGGTCCGAGTCCAGAAGAGGAAGCCGCCAGCGCCTAACCCGCCGCCTGTCATGTCAGCACCGACATCCGCAGTACTCGCGCAGCGTCCGGGCACATGGCTCTGATGCCATTCATCGCTCACGCCATAACTCAGCGTAAACACAAGCGCCGACAGGAGCATGGTTCGTGGAGTCGATGCTGGCCATGAGCTTCTGGCTGCCCACGTCCAAAGCCAGCCTAAAACCGCGTATTCGATAAGATGTGCCCATTTGTCTGATGGTACGACCTCGGGCAGATTGAGGTTGGATTGCGCAGACAGGAAGTAGATCAGTGCGCAATGGCTTGCCACGGCGCCCCATGCCAGAAGTCTGTCCTGCCAGGACGCAGTCTCCCCAACCAGCTTTGCCTCCCCCTGTGCCTCTCTGTGTTGAGAGACATTTTCTTCCTCCACATGCATAACCTGGGGTTCCGTCAGATCGGATTTCCGACTATAAAAAGACTTGAGCTGCAGATCAATACCATCGTGCCACCGTGCAAACAGAGATGAAGTTTTCTTCGGCCACAACGTCCGTCTCTGTATGAGGGTATTGGGTGGAGGCTATCATGACGAGAGTCAAGAAGGTAGAATTGGGCTTTCTTTTTCGGATGCTTGCGTTTGGGTGGCTAGGAATTGTATTCGTGCTCGGCAACCCGAGCAACGTTCCTGCCGCAGGTGATCTGTTTGAACGTGCGAGTCTGCAAGGTTTGCGCTCCATTCAGGTGGTCATAGAGGATCTCGCAGCTGATGTCGTACAGGACGGTTTGGACCGGGATGTTTTAAAAACAGCGATTGAGGAACAGCTTATTCAGGCAGGCATCATTATCGAGCAGCAGGCTGAGCATGCGCTGTATATCCATCTCAAGACCACCTCACCGACGGAGGGGACGTACAGCTATGCGCTGAACTATGAGTTTCTTCAGCTCGTTTTACTCTTTCGCGCACCTGAGATAGTGACCTGGGGCAACACCTGGAGCCATAGCCAAATTGGGACGCTGCCCACCTCAGAGATCAGACAAGTCGCCGCCATCATCGCACAAGCGATTACGCTCTTTGTTGACGACTACCAGGCTGCCAATAGTCAAGACTACCAACCTGCCAGCAGTCCGTAGCCCGCGTCAACCACAGCCGTTCGGGCTGTCGCTATTCTACAGCCATCACTTTTGTATTCACAAAAAACGGAAAGTCAAACGCCGTCATCTCTCCAACCCGCTTGCCTGGGATAGGCAGCAGCCGAGCGGAGAGGGGTTTTTGCAGCTTCCAGCCTAAGGCACCGACGTCAGATAATATCCCAACGATCTGCTGCTCTGAGACATCGCCCGCCAGCGGAATTGTATCCAGTCCCGTTCCACACACAGCCGAATAGGTGAGCAGCTGAGACAGCCGGAGTTTTCCCTGGTTATTGCGTTTCGCCAATCCAGCATCTTCTAGTACCGGCAGCATTAACCCACAGTAGCCGCATTTCGTGAGGTCAGCTGTCTGTAAAGCCGCTGTGACTAATGCCGCAGCTGCCAGCGTACCAGGGTCGCCGAACTGGCCCGTACCCATTTTTTCTATCGCCTGAGCGATGCTCCCATCAGGGCCTGGTCCAGGCGCAGGAGAGATATCAATCCCGGCAAATCGAAACTCTCGCTCTGCTACGTGCTGCATACACTGCTGGAGTGGGCGTACCCGCTGCTCAAAAGCCCTCCGCAACCGGGCTATGCTCTCAGTCGGCGTGAGATCCACGCTCGCACCCTCAGCCACGACATCGGCAGCTTCTAAGGCGAGGGCAACAGCCGGTTCGCCCGCATGAAACGCCACGGGGAAAAAGGGCGTATGCGGGCGAATATTGACGCCTGCGGCAAATCGAAGATTACCGAATCCGTCCGGCGTTGCACGGGCAATGCGTACCATCGTCTGGGCAATATCATGCGCAGTAGCCCCAGCCGTCGCCTGTCCTCCATTCCCCAGGACGGCGCTCACAAAGACATGCTCGGTATCGGCAATAAGATCCGGCAGAAGCTGCAGGAAGCGGCGCTCTTCGGGGGCACTAGGGTCTACCGGACCAAGGGCACAATAGTCTAGACCATAGGAGAGACAACACGCTTCGAGTTCTTGGGCAAAACGTATGACCGCGCGGTGCGATTGTCCGGCAAGAAAACGGGGAAACGGTGGGGTTGCCAATCGTGTTGTTTGCACCTCTAGCCCGCCCTCTTCACAGGCCTGTTTGGCTCGCGTCACAAAGCGTCCGGCCCGTGCTATGCGCGCTGTATCGAGCGGGAATCCGGGATCGAGTCCGACTGTGATGGATCGAATTTTCATGGTTTTATCTCCGCAACCGACTCTCGCTCCAGGCTCCGTCGAAATTCCTCATTCACCCAGGTCGCCATTTGCACGGCTTCCATTTATCAGTATTATACAAAGGAAAAATAGAGCGACAGTGCTATGGCCAAAATGGAGAAGACGGCGAAGCAAGACGAGTCGACAACCCTAACGGACGAACACGCCACGGGAGAGGCAGCGGAGATCAAGATTCGCCTCACCCGGCGTCCACCGTGGCAACCCTCCCCCCGTCTGCCCGACTATCTATTGGAAGATGAGCTCAACAAATTGATGGACCCGCGCGAGTGGAAAACCTATCGGGCGTTGTGGCGGCACTCCATCGGGTTACGCCGTACGCCCCTGATCACCGCAGGCTATGCAGAAATAGGTGAGATGACAGGACTGTCCCGCGCTTCGATTATTCGGGCGCTCAAGGGGCTTATGAAAAAACGTTATGTCGTCCGGATTCTGGGACCGGAGGCCAAAGGCGAAACCCGTGTAGAAAAGGCCCGGCTGCCCACGAAACCCCGCGACGGTCATCGTTATCTGGTCTGCACTTATCGTGAGATTATCGAGGGGCGTCTCAAGGATGGCACCCCGCTGAAGGATATCCCCGAGGGCGGCCTGTTCCCAGAAGAAATCCAGGTGTTTCGACGCGAAGAGCAAGATCCCTTATTCGCAAGCTAACTCTCGAGCCAACGGTCTTGCGTCTGGCGCAAACCTAGGGCATCTTCAGTCACGGCGTTGACAAGCCGCCGTAATGAGCACGACATTCATGAGGTATCCTACAACGAGCGGACGGAGCATGCTGTTCAGTATTGCGGTAGCCTTGGCATTGAGTAGCCTTGATTTCGCCCTACCGGACCCAGCAGAAGCCCAATTCCTGGGTCAAGGTGCGCGACTGGGGAGCCGGCTGACAAGGGACAGTCGGACACGTCTGCGGACCGAAAAGAAAAAGAAAGGCGAGGGGCCGGCATTGGAAGAGATCGTCCGTCGGCTCGGTAATGATCGTCCCGAAACTCGCATGGCCGCAGTGAAAGACCTGGGAGATATGCAAAACCCAAAGGTGGTCGACTACCTGATGAATGCCACGGCTGATGCCGATATTCGGGTCAAAGTCAAAGCTATTGAATACCTCGGCAAACTGCGCGCAACCGACGCTACTCCGGCACTGGCGCAACAACTGTTCCTGCGCGACGTTCATGCTGGCGTAAAAAAGAAAGTGCTCATTGCACTCGGGAAAATCGGCGACCCCCGCGGAGCCATGCCCATCATGGAGTTTCTCAAACGGAAACTCGACGAGCCAACCACCGGAACCGCGCTGTTTGCCCTCAGAGAAGTGGGCACGGAAGATGTTTTGCCTTTTCTCGACGAATTCTCGCGCGTCGAAGAATCCGTCCCGCTCCGACGGCTGGCCGCCGATGCGGCCATGGATATCCGTCATCGCCTCTCGCCCGAATTCGCGCCTGTTGTTCCATCCTTTGTCAAGCAAGTCGAACTCCGCGAGAAACTGAATCAGGGACCAGAGCCCTAAGCCTCAGGTCCGGTCCGCTCACCGGAGAGTGCGAGAGTATGTTCACCTTGAGTTGGACGACACAAAGCCTTTACCTATGGGTATGCCGTTGTTGGGAAGGGAAGGAATGCATGAGAAATAGAGTGCAATTACGCCGCCTAATCTTCATGGTCGGCACTATCGTCCTGTCGGGATTGCTCCTAACGGAGCACGCGCCTGTGCACGCTCTCGATCTGTTTGGTTCCAAGAAAAAAGAAAAAAAAGAAGAACAGCCGACCCCAGTCAGGCAAGTCAGCCAACTGCCGAATTTTGTCGACATTGCCAAAACAGCCATGCCGGCGGTAGTCAATATTTCGACCACCCAAAAAGTGTCACGCCGTCCGCGGCGTCGAGAAATGCCTACGCCCGGTCCGAACCCGTTTGGTGGAAATGATTCATTTGAGGAGTTCTTTCGGCGCTTCTTCGGTGATCGTCCTTCCCCGCGTCAGCAACGCAGTTTAGGTTCCGGTTTTATCATCAGCAAAGACGGCTATATTGTGACCAATCAACATGTGATCGGAGATGCGGAGAAGATTACCGTACGCCTCTCGGATGAACATGAGCTTGAGGCGGAAGTCATAGGCTCAGATGATAAAACTGATATTGCGCTGATCAAGATAGACCCGAAAGAACCTCTCCCGGAAATTTCTCTGGGAAGTTCGTCGGATCTACAAATCGGCGACTGGGTCATGGCAATTGGGAATCCATTTGGGCTCGAGCAAACGGTGACCGCCGGGATAGTCAGCGCCAAGGGGCGCGTCATCGGAGCGGGCCCCTACGACGACTTTATTCAGACCGATGCATCCATCAACCCCGGCAACTCGGGCGGACCCTTGTTGAATCTGCAGGGCGAAGTGGTTGGCATTAATTCAGCTATTTTCAGCCAAGGCGGTGGTAATATTGGGATTGGCTTTGCCATTCCCATAGACATGGCCAAATTGATCATTGCTCAGCTGAAAGACTCGGGCAAGGTGACACGCGGCTGGCTAGGCGTCGCTATTCAAACAGTCACAGCCGAGCTCGCAAAATCGTTTGATCTGGATGAACCCATGGGCGCCCTGGTTGCTGAAGTCACCGAAGGGGGACCGGCAAAAAAAGCAGGCATCCAACGAGGGGATATTATTACTCACTTTAAAGGGGAACAAGTTCCCAAGTCGCACGATCTCCCCGCCATGGTCGCACAGAGTCCGGTTGGAGAAAAAGTGCAGGTCACCATTCTCCGCGGTGGGCAAGAAAAAACGATTCCCGTCACGCTGGGAGAGTTACCGGATCAGATCGCGCGCGTGAGCGGGCGGGAAGAAAGTGAAGCGAGCTGGGGCATGACGGTCGCCAACATCTCGGACGAATATATCCAGCGCTATCGACTCCCCGACGATCAAAAAGGCATTGTTGTCACCGAGGTCGAGCCGGGCAGCCCGGCAGAGGCAGCCGGCATTCGCCCTGGCGACGTGGTCGAGGAGGTAAACCGACAAGCCGTGAGTTCCGTGAGCGACTTCACTACTGCGGTCAAAAAGGTAAAGGATGCAGAAACGCTCTTACTGCTCGCCCGCCGGGGCAATTTCACGTCATTCTTTGCGCTACGTAAGCAAGGCTAAAATCTCACTGAGGGGGCACCCTGCGGTGTCACTTTTCCTTCCGTACCAGAAGCCGACTGATGCCATAACCAGCCCTCATCCCCTGTCGAGCTTCGTTAAAAATTTGCCCCGCTTGCCGACATATCATAATAAGGCGGGAGCAGGGGACGCGGCGCTTTGCCGTTCTCCTTTCTGTCGTGGCCTCTGTTCCTCGCTTTCTCTACGCTAGAACAATCCAGACGAGGACAGGCGAAAGGATTTCCCGCCCGACGATTTTTTGATTTTCATACTGTCCTCCTCTCTGGCTTGACAGTCTGTTGTCAGCGTGGATTCTTGCCACTTTTAGAGCTGGCTCAAGAGCAGCGTGGATGGGAAACGCAAGTCAGTAGTTGAGGTATTACTGACAAACCGCGTATTCGGCCGAGCCGCTGCTCGGTGGAAGTTTTGACTGTGGGGTTAGAGGCTTACGGGAAAGGTGGAACTATTGATTCTGACTATAGTCCAGTATTATTGATTGAAATTTGGCGTAGCAGGGTAACAGGCTCTGAGTAATTCCTTAGATTCATTCGTCCCCGAGGCGACGGGACCCAAGTAAGTGCTCAGGACCTATGCGAGAGAACTACCGAAAAGTGAACGAGCTGTTTGATAATCGAGAGAGCGAACGACAGTCATGAGGGGTTATAGATCTCGCACGCCAACGATCTGACCAAACGTTTGAGGAGCTCACGAAGGCGTTTCAGCAGGTTACAGCCAGTGCTGACAAACTTGGCCAGGCTATCACAGGATTGGGCGGGATTCTGAAAAAGCGCAGCCTCGACGGGCCCAACAACTCAACGAACCGCCCATTGTCCCGCCCCCTCAATGCCTGACTAGGGCTTTGTTGAGCGCCGCATACACGGTGTACAACTCATCCCCAACATTCCGAAGCCCGTCGACCCACTCTTCCGCCATCTGCAGTAGAGACAGCTCTGCATCTTTATCCTCGTAGTCTGTCCGTATCGCGTATACGCCATGGACGAGGCTTTTAATCTATGTAAGCACCTCTTCAAATTCGTTCCTCAGCCCAAAACCCAGCAATACGAGGCCCAGGATGGTCAGCTAGTCATTCTTGAATGGAACGAGGCGGCGCAACGGTTTGGGCCCATGGAGATTGTGACGAAGTAGCATAGGCCCCGTCAAACGGACCAACAAACGCGGTGACTTCACCTAGTACATCCGTTACTCGTACCAAGGCAAAGACCGCTGGGAAGCCATCGGCCCGTCCAAACGTCGTGCGGAGCTCGCCCTCGCCAAGCGTAAAACGGAAATCAAAGAGGGTAAGTTTTTCGATAAAGGGCCGATTGGTTGGGCAACGCCCTACACCAATCTCATCGAGCGCTAGCTGGACCTACGGAGGCCGGGAATGGCCTATACCATGTATGTCAATCGTGCACAAAACCAAGCAACCGTACACCGTACAGACTGCCCTATATACGAAACTCGACTGAATGAAAAAGCCCCGCTACGCTATTGGGCCCAGATCACCTATCCGGACGCTTCAACAGCGAAAATTTCTGCCCAGGCCACGAGGACACAGCGGATCTCGACCTGCCCGCTGTGCGTCAAACAGTGAGCCGGCCCGACAGGGTCATCTCTTCTGCTAGAAACGCCCCTACACATTCACGACTTGGGGAGATCTTGCGCTAGTTCGATCAAATATCCGTCTGGATCTCGAATATAGGCAGTCCGTTGCCCCCAGGGTCGCGTTATTGGTTCGGTGACCGGCGAAGCACCCCCGGCCAGCATTTCGGCGTAGGCTGCGTCAACGTCCGGAACCTTAAATCCAAGCTCGAAACCAGGAGCAGATTGCGAGGCTGGTTCAAGCGTGAAACCAACGACTTTTTCCATAGCTAGCCGGGTATAAAAGCCTATCCGTGTCACTCCCGTATTCAGCTGCGCGTAATCACCGGAGCGATGGCCCAATTTGAGTCCTAATACCTGCGTATAAAAATCGAGCGCACGATCCAGATCGTCGACAATTAAGATGATATAATCCGCTGCCTCAAGCTGCACGACTTCGTCCTTGGGCGGGACAACTCAGCCTAGCGCTTGTTGGGTCCCTGTATAAGGTTGCAACACGTCTTCCAGGGTCCGCGTTGCAGCAAAAAACTCCAAAACCCGCAGCAGGACGGTATCAACAATCGCGTCCGGACACGACGCGCCGCACGTCAACGCGATATCGAGCGGACGCTGCTTCGGGAGCCAGGGTGCCGTGGTGACGACCTCCTGGCTGCGCAGGGCAAAGTGGCTGATCCGATCCCCAGATACAAGATCTTGCGCGCCTTGGATGAAATAGGTCGGCATGGCCTCTTGGCATAACTCAACAATGTGCGACGTGTTTGACGAATTATACCCCCCGACTACAAGTCCAAGATCCGCACCATGCTCGATTAAGGCATAGGTTGCATGCTGATTTTCATTCGTCGCATAACACAACGTGTCTGACGTGTCGGCAAACGCCTCATCCAGCTCGTCCTGTCCGGAGTTGTCCTGTCCATATCTGTCAGCCAGGGCCTGGCGCAAGATTTGCGCGACCTGTTTCGTATCCGAGGCTAACATTGTTGTTTGATTCACGACGCCTATCCGTTTGAGATCTCGATCAGGATCGAACCCTTCAGAGCACTTGTGGCCGAAGTGTGCAAAGAATGTCTCGCGATCCTGTGTCCCTCTTATAATGTCGGCTAAGACGTGCGCTTCTTCCAAATTGCGCACGACGACCGTCGGAGCATTCTGGATGCTATGCGAAAAGGTCGCGCGGGTCTCCTCATGCGAGGATTTGCCATGCACGACCACGGCATAGCCCCGTTTGCCGAGTTGCGCGCTGCGCTTCCACACCCGTTCCACAAACGGGCAGGTGGTATTATAGGTATACGGATCAAGCCCCCGCGCGGCCAATGCGTCTTGTATCTCAACACTCGCACCAAAGGCCGGGACGACCACAATATCATCCGGCGTGAGTTCTTCCCAGCCGATCAAATGCTCACCCGCCGACGAAAAAATAAAACGCACCCCACGATCTTGCAGATCCTGATTCACATCCGGGTTGTGGATCATCTCACTGAGGAAGAAGATACGCTGGTCAGCATGCTCTTCGAGCGTGCGATAGGCAATCTCGACCGCATTTTCTACACCGAAACAGAAACCGAAATGGCGGGCGAGAATAAAGCGGACCGGTCCGAAGTCGAGCACCGACGGCGTGAGGTCCTGCTTCCTGGGATCTTGGAATTGACGATATTTTTTTACCCGGGAAATCATCGAGCTTTTGTAAAAAATCGGGATGTTGAACTGTCGCGCCATGAAAGATACTGCCCTCCGCATTTGCCGGCCCCCACTATCACAAACGAATCGCGAACGAAACGCAAACGAGTGGAATGTATCGAGAATCGGGCCTTCTCCCCTACCAGATCGCCCATCCTGCCGCAATGTACAGCCGCTGGCCCTCAACCCCTCTGTGCTTGGTCCAAAACTGTGCTTGTCCATCTCCAAGGGCTGTGGTACGGGGCTATAGTTAGCGGGTGCTCATAAGACGATCTATTGGCGATGTATTAGCGATCGATTTGAGGAGAGGGCATATGAAAACCCGAGCCGCGGTTGCGTGGGAGGCGGGCAAGCCGTTGGAACTTGAAGAAGTCGAGCTCCAAGGCCCGAAAAAAGGTGAAGTTCTGGTCCGGCTCAAGGCCACCGGCGTCTGTCATACGGATGCCTTCACTTTGTCCGGCGACGACCCGGAGGGTATCTTTCCAGCGATTCTCGGCCACGAAGGGGGCGGGATTGTTGTGGAAGTTGGTACGGATGTCAGCAGTGTCAAACAAGGCGACCACGTCATCCCGCTCTACACACCGGAGGATCCGAATTGTCCTTACATCAAATCCGGCAAGACCAACCTGTGTCAGACCATTCGTGCCACCCAGGGCCGTGGCGTCATGCCGGATGAGACCAGTCGTTTTTCGAAAAACGGGAAAACGATTTATCACTATATGGGCACCAGCACGTTTAGCGAGTATACCGTGCTGCCCGAGATCAGTACCGCTGTGATTCAAAAAGACGCACCCCTGGAGAAGGTCTGCTTGCTGGGTTGTGGGGTCACAACCGGCATAGGTGCGGTCAAGAATACGGCCAAAGTAGAACCCGGCAGTACGGTTGCCGTTTTTGGTCTAGGCGGTATTGGCCTGGCCGTCATTGTGGGCGCGGCGATGGTCAAAGCAGAGCGCATTATTGCGATTGATACTAATCCTGGCAAGTTCGATCTGGCGAAAAAATTCGGGGCTACAGACGTGGTCAACCCCAAGGACAATGACACCCCCGTCCAGGACGTCATTGTGGACATGACTGAGGGTGGAGTCGATTATTCCTTTGAGTGTATCGGCAATGTCCATACCATGCGTGCCGCGTTGGAGTGTTGTCACAAAGGCTGGGGAGAATCGACCATTATTGGGGTGGCTGGTGCAGGCCAGGAAATTGCAGTCCGTCCCTTTATGTTGGTCACCGGGCGGGTGTGGCGAGGCACGGCTTTTGGTGGGGTGAAAGGCCGATCCGAACTGCCCTGGTTTGTAGAAAGGGCCATGACGGGGGAGATTCCGCTCCACGATTTTATCACCCACACCATGCCACTGGACGAGATAAACACAGCCTTTGACCTGATGCACGCAGGCAAGAGCATCAGGTCTATTATTCACTATTAATTCTTACACTATCAGTGCTTGCATTTTAGTGATTTTGATGCACACCTCCGATCACACCACGAGTCTGCTAGCAGCGATCAACGATCTTGCTCCGCAGGTGCGCGCTCTGAGCGATCAGATTGAAGCGCAGCGGCGTCTGCCCCAAGCCCTGGTGGACGCAATGGCCGATGCAGGTTTATTCCGTATGTTGATTCCCCACGTCTTGGGTGGCCTTGAGGTCGATGTCACCACCCTCATCCGTGTCATTGAAGCGACTGCCGCCCTAGACGGATCCGTGGGTTGGTCAACCATGATCGGCGCAACCGGAGGGATCACCAGCGGTTATCTCAATCAAGCCGCCGCGCAAGAGATTTATGGCAGCGATCCCAACGTGGTCACGGGTGGAGCGATAGCCCCGCGTGGCAAAGCCTCTCCCGTTGAAAACGGGTATCGCGTCACCGGCCGCTGGCCATTTAACAGCGGCTGCCAGTATTGCACCTGGCTCATGGGCAACTGCATTATCGGTGATTCCGATACACCCTACCTGGACGCCAACGGTCGGCCTGAGATCCGAATGATGGTCTTTCCGGCGGCTGAGGCCGAGATCATCGACACCTGGTCGGTGTCAGGATTGCGCGGCAGCGGCAGTCACGACATTGCCGTCCACGATATCTTTGTCCCACAAGAGAGAACAACGGCCTTTGGGTTGGAACCACCCACCCAGCCGGGTCCACTCTACGTGTTTCCAGCCTTTGGGTTGCTGGCGATCAGTGTTGCCAGCGTTGCCTTGGGTATCGCCCGGGGCAGCCTGGACTGCCTTATAGAAGTCGCACGTGAGAAGATTCCGACTGGTGGACGGCGGCATCTGAGCGAACGCCCCATGACCCACATACAGGTTGCGCAAGCAGAGGCGCAGCTTCGAGCCGTACGCGCACTGCTGTTGGACGTCGCACACGAGATTTGGAGTCTGTTGCTCAAGGGAGAAGCCGTCTCTCTGCGCCAGCGCGCCCATATTCGGCTCGCAGCAAATCATGTGGCGAGCGAGTCGGCCAAGGTGGTTGACGCGATGTATAATACGGCGGGCAGCAGCGCGATATGGGACAGTAGCCCGCTGCAGCGCGCATTCCGCGATATCCACGTCCTGACCCAACACGCAGTCGTCGCCCCGCCCATCTATGAACTTGCCGGGCGGGTGTTATTTGACCTCAAGGCAGACGCGTCCATACTGTAAGCGCGCCTCAGGGCTGTTCAGGTATATCCGACCAGAAATATCCGACAATGGAGCCGCATTGCTACTTACGACACGATCTTCTTGATCAGGCGCAGTCTGACCCGTGGATCTGCATACGGGCCTTGCACTTGAAACGGCAGGGTGGTGAGTTGATCGGCCCCGCGCGTGAGCAGCTTGCCGGCTAACGGAACTTTTTCCGCCACACGCGTAATCCCCCGCAACGGAACAACATTGGTGATAAAATCAACCGTCTTCCGACGCAGATCACTCTGGCCGCGAGTGTCCAGGCGAACGGCTGCTCCAATAAGGGACAGATTATCAGTTCGGAGGTTTCCCTGCTCGAATATCAGATCTCCACTCAATGAGGAGAAAGCCAAGCCTGCCCGTGGCAGTTGCGGCAGTGAAAAACTGAAGATGCTCTGCAGACTCAGCGCCGACCACAATCGAACCAGGATCGGAATCCGCCGGGCTATCCCGTCCCGTATATAGACAGACAACTGTCCATCCCATTCCTCAGGATCGTCCCAGTAATCCCAATCAGCAATCCCGATTTCGCCCGTTGCGCTCAGAGTTCCAGTGAGCGTACCAGTCGGATGACCCAAGGCAGCAAAAAACGGACGCACGGCAACCTGCCTGAGTTGTGGCTGAAAAGACAAGGCATGCGAGTCCAGCCAGAAAGTCCCCTGCCCGGTCAACTGACCTCGCGTCACATGGGCTTCCTGCACAGTGAAATCGACCTGACGGTGATGCCGATGGCCGCTCGCTCGGACCTGAGTTGCTTCGAACGTCCCATAACGCAGACGCTCACAGCGGACGTCGACGCGAACCTCACCGTCCGCCTCTTTCTTGTCCTGATCATCAAGCATCAATACCGGCCCAAGATCGAGATCCGTGCATTCGACTGTCACCCGCATGTCCAATGGTTCGAATCGGGAAATCTCGCCCTTGCCAGTCAGCCGGCCGCCGGGAAGACGGCCCTCCTCCACAACGAACCAGCCGGTCTGTCCATGCCAGACGAATTTTCCTTTTGTCACGTCTAGCGGTTGCAGAAAGGGGAGAAGCGTAAGGCGGACCTGATCGAGCACTAAATTTCCCTGAGTTTCAGGCCTAACCCGCTCCGGTTCAAACCGAATAGTGACCGCCCCACTCAGTCGTCCGGACAGTGGACGGATCTGGGTGTCCGGGAGGAGATGCATGAAATCTTGCACCCTGGCTTCCGGAATAGCGACATGCATTCGGCCACGACGTGCGGCCGTCAGTGGGGCGGTCACGTGTCCTTCGACGAGTGCAACCGATTCACCTATCCTCAGACGAACGTCCTCTAGATCCATGAAGAGGAGACTGTCCTTTTCCTGGGTCACACGTACGATTCCATGCATGTCGGATACGGCCAGATTCCACTCCGGGAGCATAAAACCGGCCCGCCGCCATTCCAGCGATCCAGCGTAAGAAACTTGCCCATTTTGCTGCGCGGGCAGATGTAGGCTCAGCTCAACAGCCGCATGCCCCGACGGATGGGTCATAACCTGCGAGAAAGTCTCTCGCTCCGCAGCCGGCAGAAAAGCCAGCAAGGACGCTAAATCATCGACCAGGCTGAGGTCAGCCGCAAGCTGTACCGTCAGTTCAGACCGTCGCTTTGAGAACAACTGCGGCCAGTCCGCGTTCCCGTTCGTCCGCGACGATGCGTACCCATATGCGCCCGCGAGCTTGGATACTTTGAGCTTACCATTTTTCAAATGGAGGTGACCTGCAGTGAGCCTGATCGGGACGTTCCGCTCCCGGATCTGAGCGGAAACCTGCTTAATGTCGCCTTCAAACGTCAACGATGCAAGACGAGCGGCGGGATTCTGCAACAAACCCGCCATAGGAGCCAGGACAAACCAGGCCGAGCTGTCTTCCGGATTATCCCAACTCAACCGCGTGATCCCTATTTTTCCTTCGCTCACGGTGAGGTGGGTGCCCTGAGCCTGCCGAATAGTAACCAGGCCGGTCACTGTCGTTGTCGCATTCCCCCGCCCGATATAATTGCCTGAAAAATCGACTTGTGCCGCGGGCCAGTCCGCTCCAAGCCACTTACCCAGTGTCCGCACGGCCACGTTGTGCATGCGTACCGCGCCTTGCCACTCGATGCTGGCCGAGTCCG
The DNA here is from genome assembly GCA_963666315.2 of Binatia bacterium. GTDB lineage: Bacteria > Desulfobacterota > Binatia > Bin18 > Bin18 > Bin18. The sequence goes on along the minus strand of CAXXHG010000008.1, from coordinate 6,205 downwards.
CCGTACGATCCGACTGTGCGGCGTGAGCATGGAGGGTGAGTTGTCTGACCGTGCCATTCTGTCCCAGGTCTGCGGTTAGATGCGCCTCCACGCCGTTTTGAGCATCAAAGGAAATCCGCATATGCGTTTGCGTCAACACAAACGGCTCCCCGGCTCCGGGCCGGAGAAAGGAGAGCTGGCCTTCGTCCAAGGTGATGTGTTGGATATCCAGGTGTGGAGAAAACCATGCGTCAGAAGATGCAACAGCGCGGGCTTTTGCGGCTGCTCGGGCGAAAACCCGTGCGACCGGAGACGAAAGAGTCGCTGCGCCCACTTTAAGGGCCACTGCGCCCTCTTTTTGGTAAAACTGCACCTGTGGTTTTATGCAGGCCGGCTCTCGGAAGAGCAGGCGCCCCCGGAGGAGCGCTTTCATATCGAGTAGCACATCAACCCGTTCGGCTCTAAAAAACGGAGCGCTACCGGCCGGCTCCTGCATGGTCACGGTCTTGAGCTGCACCCCGAGCCCCTGCTTGAAGGAAAGGGTACTAGAAGCAATACCTACCTCTGCCGCTAGGAGGGCTTCCAGTTCCTGCTCGATGAACTCGACATAGCGATGTTCAGACAAGAACCAGCCAAGCAGCAAGAGACCGCCAAGAACGACGGCGATCAGGCTGACCACAAGCCAGCGGCATACACGCAGCAGCGGAGGCGGCTTGCGCGGCAACGCAGCATGGCTAGACGTGACAGAACGTGCCATACCCGCGGCTACTCTGCGGAGCCGATCGACGAAGCATTTGGCACGAAATCCACGAAATCCTGAATCGTCTGAAAATATTTCTGGCCACCAACTTCAAATAAACCGGCATGTCTGCCGCCGGAGACGGCGTAAAAACGTTTGGGCTGAGGCGCGGCGTTGTACAGCTCTTGGCCCTGCCGAAAGGGAACGGTTTCGTCCTGCTTGCCATGCATGATCAGCACCGGAACGGTGAGCTGCGTAATCAAGCGCGCGGAATTCAGGGTATCTTTGACTAGAAAGGCAAGTGGCGGCAGGACGATGCGGCCCATAGCATGAAGTGAATAAAATGGAGCTTCCAGTATGATGCGATCAGGTGCTAGTCCCGCCCCTGGTGCAACCGCACCAGGGGCAACCGCCAGCGAGATGACCACCGCACATCCCAAGGATTCCCCGAAGAATACTACCCGTTTTCCCTGCGCCCAGCCACGCCCTTGTATCAGACGCACAGCAGCCCGACCGTCCGCCAGGATACCGGGAATCGACGGACTGCCATGGCTCAGCCCATACCCCTGATAGTCGAATAGCAGGTGGCTGCCGCCCACCCGATCATGCATCACACGCACATGCTCTAATCGGGTGCGTATATTTCCGGCGTTGCCGTGAAACCAGACAAAGACCATCTCGCCCGGACCAGAGATATACCAGCCGTGTAAGAGCGTGCCGTCCTGCCCACCAAAGCGCACGTCTTCGTAGGCGAGTCCATAGTCCGCAGGCGTGGCATCAACTACGGTATTGGGGTGGAAAAGCAATGCATTCTTGAACCACTCAATAGGCGCACTGAGAACAGTGGCAAAAAGCGCGCCCCAGCCAACGACAACGTGTTTCATGCCAGAGTCCATTCTATTCGTTCTATTGTGCGACCGCCTTCGCTTATGCGGCTGTCTTCGCTTGACAATGCATCCGGCCCCACGATCTAATAACGCCGAGCAGCAAAATAAGACGCAAGGTGTTGAGACACAAGGTCTTTATTATATGCACTTTCTCTACAGCACGAGGATACTCTATGTCCAATAAAGTCATCATCGAAGTCCGCATTAACGAATACACCCTGCGGGATACCAACCCCAACATTCCCTACAGTCCGGCAGAAATTGCAACCCAGGCGCTTGAGTGTTGGCGCGAGGGCGCATCTATCATCCATTACCATGCCCGCGATCCACACACAGGGGCGCCTGCGGCCGACCCCCAGCTCTACGCGGATACCGTGCATCGTATCAAAGATAAGAGTGATCTCATTACTATGCCGACGCTGGGCGCGTGGTGGATGCCGTCGCCCGAGGACCGCATTGCCCACATTATCGAGATGGCAAAAGACCCCATGACCAAGCCAGAATTGGGCCCGATCGATATGGCTACGAGCAATGTCGACATATTCGACCCTGAGGCCAAGCAGTTTGAGACCAACGAAACCGTCTATGTGAACACCACCAAGACGTGGCAGTTCTTTGCCGAGACCATGAAGTCCGTCCGGGTAAAACCCGTCCAAGCCCTGTGGCATATCGGCTCTGTGCGTGCAACGCAGGCGTTCGTGGAAATGGGGTTTTTTGAAGAGCCGCTGTATTGCGAGGTCGTGCTGACCGAGGGCGGCATGCTGGCCGGACACCCCGGCACGGTAAAAGGCATGCAGGCCCTGCTTGAGTTCTTTCCTCAAAATGCAAATTGGCAGTGGTCGGTGCTGTCATACGGAGATAATCTCTTTCCTGTTGCGGCAGCGGCTATGGAACGCGGCGGACATGTTTCGATCGGCCTGGGCGACTATCCGTATGGTGAACTCGAATACCCCACAAACGCGGGTCTGGTCACACGCATCGCCCAACTCGCGCGTGATATGGGCCGTGAGATTGCAACCCCGGCTGAGGCACGGGAGCTGTTGGGGATAGGTGAGTAGGGGCAGGGTCACCCTAGGGCCACAACTTCCGGCCCTAGGTTTTATTCGCCTTAGCTGCCTGTTTTTTCTCGCGTTGATACAGCCCGCTTCGGCCTTCTAATAAATCGCGCTGATCCAGACCCTCTTCCGAACTGGCCTGACCACTCATAAAACGGTAGCTGGCCAAGACAAACTCATCAACTTTGCCCTCGTCCATCAGCGCCTCCGGGCTCAGGGCGAGATACTCACGCATGACAAAGTCTCCACCGCCGGGATGAAAGAGATCGCCCGCACGGCTCGCACACCCGGCTACCAGCTGCATGCCCGGGAGTTTCAACGCCAGATCTTCGCCCAAGAGAAACGAAAACGGCTTGCCTGCCGCGTAGTAACACAGCCCGCCGAACATCCGCCGCTGCGTTATGCCGTCTAGGCCCAAACGCGCAATTGCCTCATCCAAGGTCAACTGATGACGCGGCGGAGGACGCTTTGGCCGTTTTGTTTTGGGTGTAGAAGTTTTGCGAGTCATGTCTCCGAATGACACGTACGCTAGCTACAACAGTACCGGAGAGCTATTGGGCTCTAACATCGTTCCGGGTGCTGGCATCAGACCCAGGGCCACCAATGTCCACAGCAGAATAATGCCACACACGATGCCTATGACGACTACACTCCAATACGAAGCCATTTCCCCGCCTTGTTCGAGATGCAAGGTAATGGCCCGGCCCTGGAGACGAGCAGCCAAGAAATACATGACAAATACCTGCAAGCCAACCAGCATGGCCTTAACCAGACGCATTTCCTCAGGAATCAGTCCTCCCAAGAGCAGCGATCCGACAGTCAGTCCGACAGTCAGTATGGCAGTCCAGAGTAAGATGTCCCGGGCCGCATTCGGCTGCAACAATCTCCGGCAGTTAATGGACATGACGACTCCCCCGGCAAGCGGCGAGCCGAGGAAAGTTGCTAATACGACCGCCCAGACGGAGTAGAGTTGTCCCCGGGAATTGCTAGTCGTACGGCGTGGCAAATCAGTCGGCGGCATAGGTCCTTCCGTTTGGAAACTTTTCTTCTGTTTTCATACGCTGCAGAACTTCTCTTTTTAGTCGATAAATCAATCCGAGGCTAGCGTTTGCTTTATGACAATTCAAGCAACACAAGTGAGCCTGGTCTTTTCTGGTTGCATCTTAGCCAACGCCTAGGCCACACTTATTGTATGCTGTACAGGAGGCCTCTGTATGAAAACACACATTGCCGCATCTGCATTAGTTTTGAGTTTTGGGGCTCTTGTCTGGAGTGCCGCAGCATTTGCACAGGGCACCATTTACAAATGGGTCGATAGCGCTGGCAAGCTCCATTATTCCAACACACCCACGGACGAGGCCCGCGCCGTTGACGACGAACTCCCACCCGCCGCAAGCTTCGGCACTCCCGCAGCTTCTCCGTCACCTATTGCCGCAGTCCCACCTCCAGGAACACCGACCTCGGATGAAGCCCAAGCACGCGTACAGGGTATGGAAGCGGATAGCGCTGACCCAGAGGGGTATGGTCTGGCACCGGGGGAAGGAGAGTTTGAGGAGGCCGCATGGGAAGAGGACTCTGCCCTTGGCAAGGACGGACCATTCGACACAGTCGAGAGCGATAACGGCGGCGATGAAGCGCCGCTTGACGATTACTAAGCCCAGCAGCCAAGTTGGACACCAGCAAGCTGGGGAGGCTAGATCTCTCCTCCCCCTTGCCCCTTGCCACTTGAGAACGTTCCACTCAGGTCTGGTCGAATACGCCCAAGAGCGCTAAGATCGGGTCACGTCACACTGTGATGTTGATCAACAGTCGTGACAAGCAAAGAGAGGAGTACACGCATGAGCGCTTTAGATCATATCAGAATTTTGGATCTGACTCAGTTTGAAGCAGGGCCGTCATGCACCGAGATTCTGGCCTTTCTTGGCGCGGACGTTGTGAAAGTAGAGCCGCCGAAAAGAGGCGATCAGGGGCGCTATCTCATCACCGATAAACCCGGCCTCGACTCCCCGTATTTTTTGTTGCTGAACGCCAGTAAGAAGAGCATCACGATCAATCTCAAAAGCGAAAAAGGGCTGGTGCTCTTTAAGCAGCTCGTCCCGCACTTTGACGTCCTGGTCGAAAACTATGCGCCTGCGGCTATCGCGAAGTTGGGTCTGAGTTACGACGTTGTGTCAGCAATCAATCCACGCCTTATCTACGCACAGGTGAAAGGCTTTGGGACCTACGGCCCCTACTCCGGTTTTAAGAGCTTTGACATGATCGCCCAAGCAACAGGAGGGGCGATGAGCGTGACAGGCACGGCTGACACACAGCCACTGCGGCCCGGCCCGACGATAGGCGATACCGGGACCGGCATTCATTGCGCGGTCGGCATCTTGTCTGCCCTCTTACAGCGCGAAAAGACCGGAAAAGGTCAGCGGCTTGAGGTCGCGATGCAAGATGCCGTGGTGAACCTGACCCGTATCGGCATGATGGGCCATTACTACGGGACCGTTCCTGCCCAGCGGACGGGGAATCGGCTCTCCGCCCTGGCGCCCACCGACTTGTATCCGTGTGCTCCAGGCGGGACGAATGACTACGCCTATATCATTACGACGACGACTGCCGTGTTGGAGAGCTTACTCACGACTATCGGGCGGCCAGAGCTGAAGGACGATGCGCGCTTTGCCGACCAAAAGAGCTGTAACGAACACTTTGACGAACTGTTTGAGATTATCGCGACGTGGACCAAGCAGCGCGATAAGTTTGCGGTTATGCAGACGCTAGGCGCGGCAGGTATTCCCTGCGGTGCGGTTCTTGATAGCGGCGACATTTTATCCAACCAGCATCTCAAAGAGCGCGGCATGATCACCACCGTCGAGCATCCGACCCGGGGCAGCTTCACCATGCCAGGCTGTGCAATCCACATGTCGGACTCTCCGGCAGAAGTCCGGGCCGCGCCTCTCTTGGGCCAGCACAACGAAGAGATCCTGGGAGCGCTCCTGGGACTCACCACGGCTGACCTGGCAGGACTCAAAGACGACGAGATCGTCTGATCATCCCGCCCCACCGTCCCCTTTCTCCCCTTCTGCCGTCTTCTCTTACAGACAAACACCCTTGCGGCCTGGCCCCGAAGCTGACACAAAAAAGAGTAGGGCAGAACGCACTAAGAGCAGGACAGGAGGACACGCATGGAAGAGGTCACCAGAGAAATTTTATGGAATATCTCACTGGCGGGCAAAGTCGTTATGTATATGCTGCTGCTCACCACCTTCTTTGGTGCACCGCTCTATCTTGCGTATGAATGCTGGAAGCGGGTTCGGCATGGGACAGCAACCATGCGTATTGATAATATCCCGGAACGGATCAAGCTGGTTGTGTTCGAAGCCTTTGGTCAAGGCAATGTCGTGTCTGAGCAACCGGGCGGCCTGTTCCATCTGACCCTCTTTGTGGCATTTTTCGGTTTATTCATAGGCACCGGGCTAGTGACGCTGGAGCACGACACGCCCATGCATTTTTATTTTGGTGCCTTTTACAAAGTATATAAATTGGTCCTCGACACCTGC
>CAXXHG010000007.1:0-120019 GCA_963666315.2 Binatia bacterium | reverse complement strand
CACGGACAACGCCCGGTGTTTGATTGCCCTGGCCCTCATGACCGGACAAATTGGTCGCCCGGGCACGGGGCTGCATCCATTGCGTGGGCAGAACAACGTCCAAGGCGCGTCTGACGCCGGCCTGATTCCTATGATGTTCCCTGACTATCAACGGGTTGACAACGAGGCTGCGCGGCAGCGTTTTGAAGAATTATGGGGCGTCTCTCTTGATCCGAATCCCGGCCTCACTGTCGTCGAAATTATGAATGCCATTCTGGATGGCAAGCTGCACGGCATGTATATCATGGGCGAGAACCCGGCCATGTCCGACCCTAATCTGCATCATGCCCGACAGGCCCTGGCCGCTCTCGATCACCTTGTGGTGCAAGATCTGTTTTTGACGGAAACTGCGTCATTTGCCGATGTCATTTTGCCGGCTTCCGCCTTTCCAGAGAAAACGGGCACTTTTACCAACACCGATAGGCGCGTACAGCTTGGCCGTAAAGCCCTGGATACACCAGGTGCAGCCCGTCAGGATCTGGACATTATTCAAGATATTGCAGGGCGGCTGGGATTAGACTGGCAGTATCCTGATACGGCTGCGGTCTTTGAAGAAATGCGCCAGGCCATGCCCAGCATAGGCGGGATGAGCTGGCAGCGACTCGAACAGCACAGCTCTGTGACATATCCGTGCTTGAGTGAAGACGATCCGGGCCAGCCTGTTGTTTTCAAAGCAGACTTTCCGACTCAAGACGGACGCGGACGCTTTGTTCCCGCTCGGCTGATCAGTGCTGACGAGCTGCCGGATAAAGAATTCCCGTATGTCTTGATTACCGGAAGACAGCTCGAACACTGGCATACCGGAGCCATGACGCGCCGGGCGAGTGTGCTGAATGCTCTTGAGCCGCATCCTGTTATCAGCATGCACCCGGAAGACTTGGCCGCTATAGGAGGCGCGGCAGGTGATCTGCTTACTCTTTCCTCGCGGCGGGGTGAGCTGACGGCATATGCGCGAGCGGACGATGGCCTTCAGCGCGACGAGATTTTCATTCCATTCTGCTATCAAGAAGCCGCGGCCAACCTATTGACCAATGACGCTCTTGATCCGTACGGCAAGATTCCGGAGTTCAAGTACTGCGCGGTGAAAGTCGAGGTAAACCGAACGGCTGAAATATAAACGGAGCGCCTGGAAGCGCTAATGCAAGTCCCGGGCGTATTCTTTCAGCTGCGTTAGCGGAATATGCTCTAAGGTCACCTCATGGGTGGAAGACATCAGAACCCACGGAGCGGCGCTGGCCTCATAGGCTTCTTGCCAGCGTAGCGCGCATAAACACCAACAGTCACCGGGCTGTAATCCAGGAAAGCCAAACTCCGGCCGGGGTGTACTAAGGTCGTTGCCCCTGGCCTTGGAAAATTCCAAGAACTCGTGAGTGACTTCTATACAGACGGTATGCAACCCGACATCCTCTTTCCCCGTGTTGCAGCAGCCATCCCGGTAGAAGCCGGTTAACGGCCGGGAGCTGCACTGTTGCAGTGTTTCACCTAAGACATTTGTTGATTCGTGCATGATTAGGTAGCTCTCTACTTCGCTATTGATGATGCGATATTTGGGCTCTTCGGGTTGACCTCTAAAGAGCGCGTGCTCGGAATAATAACTAAGTCCATATCTTCCATTGGAATCGCACCGAGTAATGCTTGGTCTCCTATGACCAACGCGCCAGCAAACCCGACCCGATTTGCGAAGTGGAGTTCAAGGGGACCAACATACGGCACGAGCTTTCGACTTCCATCTGCCAAGATCCTTTCTTTTTTGTCGCTTTCATCAAGTTGAAGCTGAATGCGAATATGCTCCGGAATGCAAAGATGGACAGATCCAGAGTCAGCTAACGCATCGACTTCGATAGGTGCGAGGTTCGGTTGGCCAGGGCTTTTCAACGTTACTTTTGGATTGACGAGACCCATATCGCCTCTCTTCTTCCATATTCTAGAGACCTAGTTCGCTCTTTTTCCCCTCCGGTACAAATCCATCCTTATCCCAACCCCGCGCTGCGTAATATCCCTGTATCATTATTCTCAATTCGTCAGGCGTTAAGCGGACACCTTGGGCAACACCGCTGGAGAGAGGTTCGTTCAACAGCCGAGGCGGGAGCCAGTCATCACCGGGCTGCCAGCCTGCCCGCATATTAAAGAGCTTCTTGAGGGTATTAATGCGCTCGCCGACCCGTTTGAGGTCGGTGCTGGAAAACTGCCAACCCGTGACATGGCTCAAGAGCGTTGCGGATTCGGAGTAGAAATCATCAAAACATTTCCTGAGGAATTTACACACAATGAGCGAGTCCAGCACTGCGGCAAAGTCTTCCGATGCTACAACCAGGGCGCCCCGCCCGGCATCGGCCTGTAGCCGGTCTACCTGGCCTGAAAAATCTGCTTCATATGCACCGGAGCGGTTGTGGCAGGCGCCACGTGGGCTCACGGCTAGACCGAGTGCCATGGTTTTTAGGCTGCGGGGCTCATAGCCCGGCAGCTCCATGCCCTTCACCTGTATGGCGAAGAATTCAGCCGCCGTCCCGATTTGCGCGGCAGCGCGTCGGGACCCTTCAGCCAGTAGCTCTCCCAGACCTTTCCGGTGTGCAATATCCGCGATGGTAGTCAGGACGGCATCTGCATTTCCAAAGGTAAGGCCGGCATCACGCGCCTCAGGCAGCAGCCCTTTTTCCGTACATTCCATAGCCCACGCAAGCGTACCGCCGGTGCTAATCGTGTCCAATCCGTACTGATCGCACAGCCGGGCCGCTTGCAGGACATCCTCGGGCTGTTCGATGCCACAGAGCGGACCTAGGGCGAAGAGCGTTTCATATTCGAGACGCTGCTCGTCGCCGCTTAGTGATCGAAACAGTCGTTCGCAGCGTATCGTACACGATGCGCAGCCGTGCACTCGGCTGAAGCTATTTGCGACCAGAGTCTCGCCACTCAATGCCTCAGCGTGTGAGAAGGTCGGATGCTGAAAGTTTCGCGTTGGCAGGCTGCCTAAACGATTAAACACCGACAGATTCGCAACAGTCCCAATTTCGCGGTACTTCGCCGTCTCGGGACCAACACTTCGCTCGCGTAGCGCACGGGCGATTTTTTCCACACCGTCCTTGTCAGCAACAGCGGTCGGATGATGCCCACGTAACGCTACTGCTTTCAGGTTCTTCGAGCCGAAAACCGCTCCGATGCCACCCCGCCCGGCGTGGCGGCCTTCATTACTCAGCGTGGCAAAACGAACGCGATTCTCGCCAGCCTGGCCAATCGCAGCAATCCGGATTTCCGAGTCTTGGAGTGCGTCTCGAATTGCCGCTTCGGTCTCTTGTGGACTCTTGCCCCATACGTGTCTTGCATCTCTAAACTCGACTGTGTTGTCTGTAATCCAGAGATATATCGGCTGTGTGGCTCTGCCTGTCACGACTATGGCATCGAGTCCGGTACGCTTCAGTTCCAGGGCAAAAAAGCTGGAAGAGAGGGAGTCCGCAATAAAACCTGTGAGAGGGGATTTGGTAACGACGGCATACTTCGCGGTGGTGGTCAGCCCTGTGCCGACAAGAGGCGCGCTCGTGAAAATCAACGGATTTGCCGGCGCGAATGGTTCAACATCAGGCGGTGTAAAATCGTACAGCAAGGAGGTTCCCAAGCCGGTACCACCCAAAAACGCCTGGAGACGGGTCTCTTCAATATCCCGCCAGTCGTAGGCCTGAGCCGTGAGGTCGATATGCAGCAGTCGTGCGTGGAATCCGTACATTCATCCTCACCTGACTCATCCTCCGGCATCACTCGATAAGATGAGTAAACTATCTCCGGCCTGAATGGGAGTATGCGCGTCTCTGATAAAGTGTTTTCCGTTTATATTGCAGGCGTATCCACTGAGGAGCGCAGGATAGCCTGCCTCATCCGAAGAAAGAACCGGGCCAACGAGCTGCGGGCATGCGGCCGCCAAAGCTGCAAGCGCGTCCTCGAGTGTTGCTTCAGCCCGCAGAATGAGCGCAACCTGGGTGGTGTTCGCTTTGAGGCGCGCCACGCCAAACAGCTCAACTGTACACGACACCGGTGGATATAACGTGCGCCACCGAGCCAGCGCATCTTGGTAGTCGGCCTCAGTGTTCATGTTGAGGAAACTCAAGCCCTCGGGGTCAAACCGTTTAATCTCTTCCGGAGACACTTTTCGTGTCGGTACCGTGTCGTACAAGAAGATCGGGCGCAGCCGTTTGTGTGCAAGCTGTTCCTGTAAGCGAGGCACGACACTGTGGCGATAGACCGCGTGCAGTGGCTGGAGCCGCTCCTGCCAGAACGGGACAACAACGTCATAGTCTTTGAGCAGAGAAGTCAAATACTCGATTAAAGGCAGCTGTAAGAAAGCAACATCGCACGAGGTGACAAAGGCCGCTGTCCCCCGTATGGCTTGCAAGCCATAACAGATGCCACCTACCGGCCCCTGGTGAGCGACTTCATCCTGAACGACGGTAACGGGTAAAGCCGGCAGTGTCTGGTCCGGTGCGGCAACCACAACAATATCGGCAAACCGCTCGGCGAGACGATCAATAAGGTGGGCGATCAAGGGCTTTCCATCGAAGGGCAAGAGAGCTTTGGCCTTGCCCATACGGGAACTTTTTCCTCCGGCGAGGATGACCGCCGACAGATCGGTACTGGGAGGTTGGACGCCTATAGTGTGTGAAGAGATCTGCATTGATGAGCGGAAATGCTATCATCCCTCGCTACTCCAGACAATAAATTTTTGGGCCCGTTTCTTTTTTCGTTGTAATCAAAACTAGAATTTGCTACCCTCCCCCACTACGTCCGCGTAAATTGTCCCGTGTGTTGCCTAAGTTGGTTCAAGAGTCGCAAGACTGGCAAGCCTCGTTTGAGACTCCCGGAACCTGCTTATGGGTTCACCGGGTCTGTGTGTATGCACTACGGAGGTGAAAGTTGGCGCTGAGACTTTTTATTGGCAATCTCTCGTTCAAAACAACGGAGGGGGAACTTGAAACCCTCTTTGCCGAGTCTGGCTCGGTCTCTTCAGTGACGATTATTATGGATCGATTTTCCGGTCGCTCGCGAGGATTCGGTTTTATTGAAATGGGCAGTGAAGAAGAGGCCCAAGCCGCGATCGAACGATTGAACGGATACGAATTCGAGGGGCGAGCGCTGACCGTCAATGAGGCCAAGCCTCAGGAGCGGCGAGGTGGCGGAGATTATGGAGATGATCGCAACCGGTAGTCTGGAATAGAGGAGATTTCTTTTTGGCTATAAAATTATACGTTGGCAATTTAGCCCCCTTGTTATGTTTTCCCGACCTTGAGGACTTATTCACCCCTTTTGGTACGCTCCAATCCGCCGAACTTATGACCGACCCTGCGACCGGCTTGTCACGGGGATTCGGCTTTATCGAAATGGAGACCGAGGAGTTTGCCCAGGCTGCGATTGCAGGCTTGAATGGGAAAGAAGTGGACGGCCAGACCCTAACGGTTAATGAGGCGAAACCCAGCCGCGGCGGACCCATGCTCGCGCGCGGTGGCCGTGACAGAGGCCCTTCGTCTGCGGGCAGACCTCCGATGCGTCCCCAAGCCTCCTCAGGCACACGGCTTTTTGTGGGGAATCTGCCCTACACGGCGGGCAACGCCGACTTGGAAAAGGTCTTTGCCGAGGCTGGCGAGGTCAGCTCGGTCATGGTTGTATCGGACCGCTTCTCCGGACAATCGAAGGGCTTTGCTTTTGTTGAGATGGGCTCAAAGGAGGATGCTCAGGCCGTTATCCAAAAGTTTAACGGCCAAGAGGTGCTAGGCAGAATCCTGAAGATCAACGAAGCCCGCCCGCCGGAACGACGCCGACTTGGCGGCGGCGGTGGCGGTGGTGCCGGTGGTGGCCGACGCTTTTAAGAAATTACTCTTTTCCGAGATGGTAGAAAACGAGGCCGGTCAGAAGCTTGGGGTAGAAATAGGTTGACTTCTGGGGCATCGTTTCTCCTCCGTCGCACACCCGCTTGATCTGTTCGAACGTGGCCGAGCGTAGCAGAAATGCGGCTTGGCACTGCCGCTCGGCAACGAGCCGGAATGCCTCATCCTCGTCACTTGTATATGAGACCGCCCCTTTCTGGACTTCTGGCGGCAAGCCAAGAAAGCGTTGGAAAATTACGTCGTGTAGGACCGTCACATCCAGCTCTATCATCGCCTTTGATGCCGGCAGACCGTGGGTCACTCGGTCATCAAAGGACAACAGCCAGTAGTGCTCGGCGTCGGCTAGCACACAGCCTATGCGCCGCTCCTGTCCATATCGCCCGTTTTGGACAGGGGCGGCGAGCGCAGCCATAAAGGCCTCCCGTTGTCTGAGCGCATAACGGGCCAGCCGAAAGTCACGCTTGAGGACAGCCTGAAGACTGGCCGCACTCGGGAAACGTGTCTGCTGGATAAGCCGATGGGTGGGCAGAATGGTGAGACCTGGGTCTTCCGCATTAGTGAGATAGGCTAAGACATAGCGAAATGGCTCCTCGCCGGTTGGGTTGGTTGAGCTGGCTGAGTCACTTGAGCCATTCGGCTCTGCTTCAGATGCTTGAGACGCACGCTCTCGACAGTACTGCAGAGCAGTTTCATAGCGATGATGCCCATCCGCGATAATCAGGGGTGCATCCGCAAGTCGGGTACGCAAGTCTGCTATCGTGTCCGGATTGGTAATCGGCCACAGGCGATGGGTTACGCCGGCGTCGTCCTGTATGTCAACCGCAGCCGGCTGGGCGAGTTCTGCCTGCAAGGTCTGTTCAAGCGACCAATTTGACCCTGCTGATCCAGCCGACCCTGCCGATCCAGTTGATCCTGAGTAAAGACAAAAAATCGAACTCAGATGGGTCTGACAGGCACGCAACAGGGCGAGGCGATCTTTTTTGGCCGGCTCGAACGTGCGCTCGTGCGGGCGGATAATACCGGACTCAAACTCTTCGAGACGCAGCGCGGTGAAGATACCGATGCGTCGCCGTTGCTGTCCGTTTTTGAGGCTGAATTCCTGTGAGTAGCAGTAGAAAGCCGGCTCAGGATCCTGCTGCACGACTTGTTGCGACAACCAGGTCTGAAAAGTCTGGGCCGCCGCCGCATATGGATCTGCTTCCTTGTTAAAGTCCAGGTGTACGGCATTATAAGGGCTCTGCATGTGCAAAAGCGTTTGCTGCTGCGGACTGATCACATCGTACGGCGGGGCCACCACCTTCTGCAGGCCTCCGACGACGGCTGGATTATAACGGATTGCACGAAAGGGGCGAATGTGGGCCATATATTTTCCTATGGGTCGCGCTTCAGAGCGCGTTGAGCAATATCGCGGCGATAGTGCATGCCCGACCACGAAATACGTTCAACGGCTTGATAGGTCGCGCTCAATGCCTGACCGATATCTGTGCCGGTTGCGGTAACGCCTAAAACACGACCGCCGTTGGTCACAAGCACATCTGCCTTCCTCTTCGTACCGGCATGAAAAACCGCACCGTCTTGCCAGTCAGAGAACCGCTCAAGACCTGAAATCGTTTTCTCCTTCTCATAGCTGCCAGGATAGCCTGCGGCGGTCAGGACCACACAGACCGCCGGCCGCTCGTCCCAGTCGAGGATGACGTGGTCGAGGCGTTCATCAATCACCGCGTCCATGACCTCTACCAGGTCGGACCGCAGCCGCAGCATGAGTGGCTGACATTCCGGGTCACCGAAGCGAACGTTAAACTCCAATACCTTGGCCAGGCCGTCCTGGATCATCAGGCCGGCGTACAGGACGCCTTTATAGACAATATTGCGCTGTCTGAGGCCTTGCACGACAGGAGTGAGAATCTCTTGGACAATCTGATCAGCCAAAGCCGGAGTCACAACCGGGGCCGGGGAGTAGGCGCCCATGCCTCCCGTATTCGGCCCTTGGTCTCCGTCAAACACCTGCTTGTGATCCTGAGAGGATGCCAGGGGAAGAATATGGCTGCCATCGCTAAAGGCCAGGAACGACGCCTCTTCGCCCTGCAGAAATTCTTCAATAACGACTTGATTGCCGGCTGCCCCAAACTGACGGTCGCGCATGATTGCTGTGACGGCGTCATGGGCCTCAGCTTGCGTCGCACACAAGAGGACGCCTTTCCCAGCCGCCAGGCCGTCGGCTTTGACCACAATAGGCGCACCAACCTGTTCTATATACCGACTCGCCTCATCCGGGTCGCTGAAAACGCCAAATGCTGCAGTTGGTACGCCCTGTTGGCGCATCAGTTCTTTACTAAAGGCTTTACTGCCTTCGAGCTGGGCCGCGTCCCGGTTTGGCCCAAAGGCACGCAGGCCACGTGCTTCGAATAGATCCACAATGCCTATGCTGAGCGGTATTTCGGGCCCGACCACGGTCAGATCAATCTGCTCTTTTTCAGCAAATCGGCACAGCCCGTCAATATCATCCGCCGCAAGCGCAACCAGTTCGGCCTGCTCGGCAATGCCGGCGTTACCCGGCGCGCAGTAGACTTTGGAAACACGTGAACTCTGGCAGATTTTCCACACCAGGGCGTGTTCGCGGCCGCCGCTGCCGATAACGAGGATTTTCATAATTAGTGCATCTTAATGACGGAAATGGCGCACGCCGGTCATGATCATCGCCATGCCGTGTTCCTCTGCGGCCTCGATAATGTCTTTATCCCGCATGCTTCCACCGGGTTGAATGGCCGCAGTTGCCCCGGCTTTGGCAACCACATCGAGTCCGTCACGGAATGGAAAGAAGGCATCCGAGGCAACAACTGATCCTAGTGTTTCCAGGCCAATCTGTTGGGCACGAGAGACGGCGATTTTAGCCGCATCCACCCGACTCATTTGTCCCGCTCCTACGCCGATAACTTGGTCGCTGGCGGTCAATACAATGGCATTGGACTTGACGTGTTTACATACCCGCCAGGCAAAGGCGAGGGCCTGGTACTCGGCGTCCGTTGGTCGGCGTTTGGTCACGACCTGACAGTCTCTGACGTTCACGTGGCCGGTGTCACGTTCCTGATATAACAATCCACCGACAACCGGCTTGGCCTCATAACGGGCCGGATGCGCGTCCGCGATATCCGGGATTTCCATGAGGCGGATATTCTGCAGCCGTTTTGACGACGCCAGCATGTCTAACGCTTTTGGCGCATAGCTCGGTGCGATCATGATTTCCAGAAACCCCTTTTCGTAAAGGTTGAGGATTTCTTGGGCCGTGGCTGCATCGACTGCGCGGTTTAAACCCACAATCCCGCCGAAGATCGAAACAGGATCACACGCGCGTGCTTTGCGAAACGCATCGGCCAGTGAGTCGGCCGAGGTGGCTACGCCACACGGATTGGTATGCTTAATAGCCACAGCTGTGATCTCATCGAACTCTTTGAGCAGCTCAAACGCAGCGTTGGCATCCACGATATTGTTATACGATAATGCCTTGCCTTGAAGCTGTTTGGCATTGGCGATACAGGGCTCCTGAATAACCGGACTCCGATAAAAGGCCGCCGACTGATGCGGGTTTTCGCCATAACGCAGGTTTTGAGCCTTGGTGTACTGCAAATGCAGTGTCTCGCCGAAGGGCAGCCGTTCCTCGCCATCGAGACTGCCCAGATAATCCGAGATTGCACCGTCATAGCGGGCAGTCAGACGAAACGCCTTCTTGGCCAGACCGAGCTTTTGCTCGGCGGAGAGTACGCCCTTCTCTTTGAGCGCAGCAAGGATGGTTGGGTAGTCGTCCGGATCGACAATCACGCCGACGTCCGCATGGTTTTTGGCTGCGGCTCGCAAGAGAGACGGGCCGCCGATGTCAATGTTTTCTATGGCGTCGGCAAAGGTGCAGTCAAGCCGCGCAACGGTTTGCTCGAACGGGTAGAGATTGACCACAATCAGATCGATCGGCTTGAGGTCATGTGCGGCCATAGCCTGCTGATGATTCGGGTCGCTACGGCGGTGAAGAATGCCGGCATGAATCCGCGGGTGCAGAGTTTTTACCCGCCCGTCGAGCATTTCGGGAAAGCCGGTAAACTTTTCGACCGGCGTGACGGCAATGCCGGCTTCAGTGAGCGCCTTGGCCGTACCGCCGGTTGAGAGAATTTCAATGTCAAGCGCGACCAGGCCGCGAGCCAGGTCAACAATGCCGCGTTTATCGCTCACACTAATGAGCGCGCGCGTGACGGTAGCCATGTCCTTCTCCTTGGTTATGCAGCGCCATTATGACCTCTGTTGTTTCGACATCTCGTTTCTCAGAGATGGGGTCATTGATAGTTCTTGACGCGTCGGAAAGATCTCCATCAGGATGGGCAGACAGGGAAATACCAGAAGCCTCCTGGGTTGTAAAGGCAAACCCGTGGGCATATGGTAGGCCGCGATGACAGTGAGGCTCAACGGCGATGAGCGTGAGTGCCGAGAGGGCGCAACTATCGCGAATTTAGTGGAAGAATTGGGCCTCGGAAAAAAGCGGATCGCCGTCGAAGTCAACCAGGATATTATCCCGCATGAAGAATACGTGCACCACGGTTTAAAGCACGGTGATGAGGTTGAGATCGTGCACTTCGTGGGCGGCGGCTGCTGATTTACTGAGATCTATACAGCGAGGATGCCATGCCAGATTTACCGGATCCATTTGTACTCGCAGGGAAAGAATACACTTCCAGACTGATTGTTGGGACGGGCAAGTATAAGGATTTTGCGGAAACCAAACAGGCCATTGAGGCCTCGGGTGCCGAGATTGTGACCGTTGCCGTCCGGCGCGTGAATATCACCGATCCGAACAAAGAGAATCTGCTCGACTACATCGATCCCAAGCAATACACCATCCTGCCCAATACGGCCGGCTGTTATACTGTCGAGGATGCAGTCCGCACCTGCCGGTTGGCACGCGAGGCCGGGGTCGGCAATATGGTCAAGCTGGAAGTCATTGGAGATCCCAAGACGCTCTTCCCCGACATTCCGGGTACGCTAGAGGCGGCCAAGCTCTTAGTCGACGATGGCTTTATTGTCCTGCCCTATATTCACGACGATCCGATTTCGTGCCAAAAGCTCGAAGACATGGGCTGTGCGGCTGTCATGCCGTTGGCTGCACCGATAGGTTCCGGGCTGGGGATATGCAACCCGTACAATATTCGCATTATCCTTGAACACAGCAAGATCCCAGTGATTGTCGATGCCGGGGTCGGGACGGCTTCCGACGCTACCGTTGCCCTGGAAATGGGTTGTGACGCGGTGTTAATGAACACGGCTATTGCGGCAGCCAAAGATCCCATTCTAATGGCCGAGGCCATGCGGTTGGGCGTTGACGCGGGCAGAAAGGCCTATCTGGCCGGTCGTATGGGCAAGAAGTTATACGCCACAGCCTCTAGCCCGCTCGGTGACCTTATCGAGTAGAGCGCGTAGGGGCTGATTGCCAAAGGTTCCTTCGGTGGCCCCTTCCGTTCAGAAAATTCCCTCTTGGGAGGGGTGGCGCGTAGCGCCGGGGTGGGTTTTGCCAGGTCGTAATACAGAGACCAAGCCTTCTAGCTACACCCCCTTGCCCGAAAACTTGGCTGTATTAAGCCGTGTGGCTAGGTAAGGGAGTTCCTCTGCTCAACTTCCGGCTCTACTTTGTCACCGATCGCAAACAAACGGCCGATCGTCCTCTCGTCGACGTTGTTCACGCCGCCCTCGACGGCGGCGTACGCGCCGTCCAGCTCCGAGAGAAAGATCTCGAAGGCCGCGAACTATACGAGCTGGCAGAGCAGTTACGCGAGCTGACACTGCGCTACCACGCCAGCCTTTTGATTAACGATCGAATTGATATCGCTCTGGCTACCGAAGCAGATGGCGTCCACCTGGGACAAAGCGCATTCCCTGTTGCAGAAGCCCGACAACTCCTTGGGCCAGACAAACTGATCGGCGTTTCAACCCATACACCGCAGGAAATTGCCGCATCCGAAGGCGCAGACTTTATTATTTTTGGCCCAGTGTATTACACGCCGTCAAAAGCGGCCTATGGCGAACCCCAAGGGCTCGACCGTTTGCGCGAAGCTGTAGAGCAAAGTGCAGTCCCGGTTTTTGCCATTGGCGGTATCAAAGCCGAACGGGTTGCCGAGGTTCTTGAGACCGGTGCGCTTGGCGTTGCGGTGATCTCGGCTATCAGTGCTGCGTCTGATCCTACCCAGGCGGCCCGAGAGCTCCTGCACCGAATTGAACCGTAAGCTCTGAGAAGAAGCTTCGCTTGATTGCTACGCCCCAAACCGGCTACGATTGACTTTGTTTACGTGGTCGTTTATCCCTTCAAAACCTTCTGCCACCCTAGCTCAGTTGGTAGAGCAACTGATTCGTAATCAGTAGGTCGTCGGTTCGACTCCGATGGGTGGCCTCCTCTAACCCCCTGCTTTTGCAGGGGGTTTTCCGTTTGTCATGCTCAGTTGGGGATTGCCTCATTATTTATCATCGGTCAGGTCCAGATGGCCGGCGCGGCCCCCGTTACGGCACGACATCAAAGGGCTCTAAGGACGACGACGGTTCTGGGGCATCGAGGAACAGCGCCAGTTCCTTGGCGCACAATCGATCGGCGTCCAAAAGTTGGATTTCGACCTGCGGGAGGGCGGCTGGGGAAGAGGCTGTCGATTCGGTCACGGCCAGGATCTCAAAGGCCACAATCCCGAGGTTCGCTCCCGTGGAGGCTGCCGCGTTAAGGGGGCGTAGGTCACGCGGACATCGCGGTCATAGACCACGGCGCAGACCTGTTGCCCCTCCAACAGCCGGAGGCCGGTCGCGCGCAGTGGAGTGACATCGGGGATCTGAACCAGCAGTGCCTCCCGGTCCCCATCGAGGTCGGGGGTGCCGAGGCCGGGATCGGCGTGGAGGTAATTGCGCAGCCCCTCGCCCGTCCGCCCCACGGCGGCCCACGAGGCGGGGATCGTCTTCAGCGCGAACCAGCCTTCATCCCCGACTGCGCCCGTATGCAGAGTGAGGATTGCCCCTGGGTTGTCGGCGAAGAACAGGAGCCGTTCGCGCAGCCCGATCTCGGCCATGTCCGCATTCACGTCCAACTCCGAGAAGAAGTTCGGCGGCGTGGCGTGGTCGATGGAGTCCTCGTCGATGAGTAAGAAGGTGTGGGTGCCGTCGAGCAGTGGATCGTCGCCGGCTTTGTTCGGAGAGCCACTGATGGGGCCCCCCACACCGGAGGCAGGGACACCATTCGCATTCCTCAGCGCATTCGATACGCCGTCCCCCTCGTCGTCCCCCGCGGCGCCTGCCGCAAAGACAAACTCCCGGTCCTGCCTGCGCACTGTGTCCATGGCACTCTCACAGGGGTCCGGGTCCGTGTTAGCCGTGAACGTTGCCCCCAACTGTATGGAAACCCCCGCCTCCAAACGAATTGTCCTCGACCGCAGTGTGATCGCGGCCCCGCTCGGGACGGTCATATTCGGCCCGACCGTCATCGTGCTCTCGGATCTGAAGACCTGCGTCCCGCTCATCGTTTGGTTGGAGAGCACGAGATCGGTCGGACAGTCGGCGGTGATGGTGAAGGTCTTGAGGAACCCGTCGCCGTCGGCGCCCCTGGTAGGCGAGGGCGTAGGTGTCGGCATCGACCTGCACCAGCGAGTTGGCGGCGCCCTACGGTCCGTGTCGTGCTCCAGCACCTGGACCTGGGTGATGGTCATGCCGTCCGCGCTGATGGTGAAGGTCTTGAGGAACCCGTCCTCGTCGGCGCCAGAGTAGGCGAGGGCGTAGGTGTCGGCATCGACCTGCACCAACGAGTTGTGTGTCCCTTGGGCCGTGTCGTGCTCCAGCACCTGGACCTGGGTGATGGTCATGCCGTCCGCGCTGATGGTGAAGGTCTTGAGGAACCCGTCGGTGTCGGCGCCCCTGGTAGGCGAGGGCGTAGGTGTCGGCATCGACCTGCACCAACGAGCTGGATTTATGTTCCACCGTGCCGTGCTCCAGCACCTGGACCTGTTGCGCGCTTGCGGGAGGTGTGCCGAACAGCAGGGCGGCGGCGAGGATAAGAATGTTCTTCGCGAGTAGGGTCACGTGGGGGATACCATTCTCTTGCGGTCGGGTGGGCGCTTCTTTGCCGACATTCAGCCTCCGTGTCTGCCGCGAAGGGATCGTCCCAACTTCGTTAGTATTTGAGAGTGTGGGTGAGATCATCGATAACCTCATGCGGCGCCGGTGCGAATGCCTATGCGTACCTGGATCGGTTGGGCCAGCGTTCACCGAGGGGTTTGATACGAAAGACTTGCAAGCGGCGAAGGCATTGTTGGCGGAGCTACAGTAAAGCAAGACCGTCACCCAAGAGTAGAGCTGTCTGCTGCTATTTACACATTATTGGGGAAGACCTCTTGAGCTGACCAACCTGACAGTGTTTCGATAGCTGAAATCCGCCCTTAGCGTGTATCAGCGCAGTAATCTGCTTAGTACCCTCTTTACTGCGGTCCGGACCGCGCTTACCGGCTCTGATGTTGACCTATCCCCCACCCGCGAAATTGCCCGCGTCAACAAAGTTGACCCGTTAGGAATTACCTCCATGCGCGTCCGGGGCATGTGGGGCATAAAAAACCCCGTATCTGTTTTTGATTATATCGGTGTGGAGTTATCACCCAACTAATCCACCCCAACCATCTCATTTCCCATCATCTCACTTTTTTCGGGAAACAGTTTTTGCTGGTATCCACGAATTTACCGTCCTACTGCCACCGTCCCAACTGCCCAACAAGCCACCCATGCCCATGAGCTGCTCAATGCCGGAAAGTCTCAACGGGAAGTGGCCCAACTCTTCGGCGTCTCGCCCAATACGATGGGGCGAGAGGTGAGGCGAAACCACGTGTCAGATTAGGACTCCCTCTACTTTAGTCACCTAGCACAGAACGTACTTCAGTGGCACCGACGTGCCTGTTGGGCCAGCTCGGCAAATCCCGCACTCATGGTTAAGAACATCCGGCCCGTAGCGGAGGCCGTGTTAATGCTTTGACCGCCCATATCAAGGAGATGCAGACCAATACCAGTCTTGTCCCAGAGCTTGGTTTGCACCAGGCAATCGCTCGCATCTCGGAATAAGCGGTCCAGCTTGAGCGCAATCACATGCTGAATCTTTTTGCCCTTCCCGACGGAGGAGAAGAATTTGTTTCCACCTAGGCGTTGTGCGAGCGAAATAGTCCCGGACACTCCTTCCTCACGGATAATAGCCACGACGGTCGAGCCAGAAGTATTGCTCACCGCAATGCAATCGAAAAAACTATTACCAGAGCAATCACGAGAAACTTTTAGAAGATAGGCGGCAAAGATATCGTCAGGCAGTTCTCAAAAAGAGAGCGGACAGGAAACGTGTCGCCGGGTAGGACTCTGGTGTGGTTTGATTGGTGAGGAGGCGATGTTCATGGCTGCCGCTCGATTCACGGTATGGCTCAAAGATAAGGCGACCCGCGATATTCTGATTCGAGTCCATCAGGGCGTGGATCAATCAGAAGCGACGCAGGCAGCACGCGAGATCTACCCGAATCCGGTGGCCGCGCAGAATGTGACCGTTGATCCGCGCCGCACGGTGGGCGGTTTTGAGAACGATCCCCAAGATGGGACGTACACCGAGATCGCGTGGGTAAAACTGTCTGATGACACTGGTGTCAGGCTAGTGTAAAAACCGGACGCGTCACGGGGTCCTAACTACCTCCCCTGCACCGAACACATGGCCGAATTGGTATAGACTACCAACGGCGTGTTAGCCATCGAAGGACGATGACGGGTCCCGAGAAAGTCGTCGTCTTCTTGGGGTTAGTCGGGGAAGAGGTCGCCGGTGAGCTGGTGGCACAATTGGCCCCGAACGAGCTCTTGCAGCTGCACGGCCTTGGCAAGGCTGGGGTCATCGCCCACGGTGACATCACTGAAGTCTTCGACGATCTGATGGAGAAGGCGGCGAACGCAGGCCTGAGCCTAGACAGCAGCAGCGATTACCTCTGCACCGGTTTAACCAAGGAGCACTGGACAGAAGAGGCCATACTGACCGGCCTGGAGGCAGAAGACGCGGAGTTGGCCGAGCAGGTGCGCGCCGAGATGTTCGCGTTCGAGGATCTGCAAACGGTGGATGACCAGAGCCTCCAAACGCTGGCGGGGGGGATCGACCGGAATCAATGGGCTGTGGCCCTTCGAACGGCAAGTACCAGGTTGAAGGAACCGCTCTTCCGGAACATGTCCGAGCGCGCCACCGGTCTGTTGAAAGAGGACATGGACGCGGTAGATCCGGTGCGGCTCAGCGTGGTAGAGGCCCCCCAGAAGGCCATTTTGGAGACGGCCACGGCACTCGAAGAAGCGGGGACCATCCAGCTCCGCAGTCGCACCGATGACAGCTTCGTGTAGGGGCGCAACGCGACGAGTTTCGCTGCGTGTGCGTCTCAGAGGGTTGGTAAACGCCGGAACATTCTGTATCACCACGGTATGTCCAAGCAGCGGCTGGCGACAATCTTGCCCCCAAAGCGCCTGACCGGACAGCTGCTGCTGTGGGCGGCGGTCCTGGGCAATGCCGTCATGGGCCTCGAACAGCGCGGTATCTTCACCTACGGGAAAGACAACATAGACCACCAGAAGCGGACCCTGCAGAACGAGTCGCTGACCTGGCTCGAGTCCGAGAACACCGCACTCGGTAGCTTCATATTTATCTGTGACACCTTGCACATTGATCCTGACTTCCTGCGGGCGCGGCCGCTGAAGAAATACGCCGTGATACCCGGGACGGCTGAGCCAGAAGAAAGGTCACGCCGATTCCGCCTCACTTTATCGTGAAGAACAGGGCCGTAGGGAGGCCCATATGCCAGATATCCCTCTCTAGCCACCTGGAAAACCCTACGGCCTCAGAATGAAGAGCGGTGGATCATGACAAACACCGCTACGAATACGTATCGGCATATATGTAATGGACTTGACCCAAATCGGCTAGAAATTAGCTAAGATGGCTATATATCCGTGGCATTTTCTGGACGCGTGAACCCGCCTAATCTCTCCAATCGGGCACATATGCCCGATTAAGGGTTTTGAAGGATTACGCCGGCGCCTTCGGGAAAGCCAATGATGATTCCTTTCTTTCCTGACAATAGGGCGTCCCTCAATCAGCTGTCTACAGAGGCGGCAATTTTGGCGGCCTGGTGGCGCAACCATCGCCCCACGTTCTCCTTGTTGTTGAGATTTTTCGCCATACGTATTGCCCAGCCACGCTTGTCATAGCTGCGGATTGGTACCCCTTTATAGTGGACTGACCACAGGCCATTGGGGAGTTGCGCGACCGCAAACCGTGGTGTCGTCTGTCGATGTGCCATGCGTTGGACCCTTATGACGAGCGCTTTGTGAGGCGATAACTGCAACGAGCCTACCCAAAGTCAAACGGAATCTGCATCGCCCGTTGCCCAGCCGGAACGGGCTTCGGGCTCCGCTTTTTCACCGGGCAGAACTCGGCATAATCACAGGTCGTACACCACGCTCCTTCGTGCGGTTGGAACGCCTGTTCCGTAATGATGCGTCGTGCAATTGATCGTACCCGTGACTGCGCTTCTTCAAGAGTGCCAGGCTCAAGAGACATCTTCTTGTTAACCCGGAGTAAACAGGCGTTATGTCATTCACCGAGCTTAACCTGATTTGCCTCTAAGGAGCATCCCTTGCAAAAAACCATTCTGATATCGGGCGCCTCATCCCCGGTACAGAGTTTTCCCCATTTCACCCGTAACGACGTCCCTGCTATAATAGAGGCGATGCCTGCGCAGATTCAGACCACAGAAGATCAATTCTTTGCAGAAATCCAAGCGGCTGGGCGTAATGGCGGAAGCCCTGCCCTCAGTTATCTCTGGCGGTTATATCTCACCTTCAACCGGCTCAGGAAGCGCGGCTACCAGGTCCGGCTCGTCGGCCATTATCGTCAGGCACGGCTCGTGATTGAAGGCGGGCTACAGTAGACGGTAACAGCGATCAAAAGAACGAGTTCCTGGTTGGCCACCGTTACGGTCGCAGCAGGAGAATAGTTCGTGCATATCCTAGCTATCGTTTGGCATCCGAATACGCGCTGGGACGCGCTGGATGAGGCGGATAAACTCGCGTACCTGAAGTCCCTGGACGACTACATCAACGACGGGCGAGCGGGCGGCGCAGTCGTGCTCGGGTGGAGCAAAATCGATGCAACCCTCCCCAAGGCGCCGAAGGAAGGATTTATTGGGGTATTTGGGTTTGGCAGCGCCAGCCGAGTGCATGAGTTCGAAAAGGTCATCGTTGCGGCGCGGTGGTACGAGTATTTTGACGCGACCAATATCAGTATTCATCTCAACGGGGCCACCGAACCGATGCCATACACCATTTACGCAAAGCTTCTCAATGTGCCGCTAGGGTGAAGTGGCTCTCAGCCGGTTTATGGGGCAAAACCTGTCTTGGCTGAGACTGCTGATAGAGATAAATAGCGAAAGTCTAGAGTCCTCGCGCTCGGTAGTGGCAAAATATGGTTACGGTGATTACCAACTCCTTCGTCGTGGGTTTCATTATCAGCACGGTGTTTTTGGCCATTGCTCCGCTCTGGGACTGGGCATCGCTTTTGTGGAATTCGTGCGGCCCATCCTGGCACCCGGCATCGATTTGAGCCGCTTGCTTTACACGGCGCTCTGTTTCAGCCTCTTCAGCATACAGAAAAATGTCGGGCCGCGGAAAGCCAAATGGCTGATGCTGGTGTTCATCAGTCTCGTCTTCCTGGCCCTGACTGGGATGCTGACGAATCTGTATGTCTTCTTCACCGCGCCCAATAAAGCGTGGATTCTACGGTAAATTGGTCGAAGTTTCTTCCACATGGACCGTCCACCGAAGCGCTTTGTAGAGCCAACAAGTTCACGCAAAGATGACAACCTACCGATCGACGGCGAGCAGGAGCAAATGGGTTTTTTGAAACCGTGAGCAATAATGCAATCTCCGGGGGCAGACGGAGCATTCTCCGTATTTCGATATTCATGTTTCACGGGGATGTTTCACAACAGATCGAACTCCCCTTTTGTTGCTTTTCATACGTCACTGCTCTCTACCTGTCTGTACCGTGAGTGGACGTAAATGCGGCCGAGACTCAGCAGGAGCATCAAGATTCCAGATGCACTCATGAGCATGATGCCTACCTGTTGCCACTCGCTCGTCTCACTTTCCCGGGTGAGCGCCGTCACTCTCCCTGGCAGATCTCGGACCACGGAGCTTTTGTCAGCTACGACGATTCCCTGGCGGGAGGGCGGACGGAGGTGGATAAAAAGAGCGGTTGAGCAAATGAGCAGGCCAATAAGGACCGGGGCAATCACGCCCCATATCTTAATTTTACGATCAAATGCCGTGGCAGAGAGCTGCTTCTTCTTCCGGGACACGATCCCTACCCCTTTGTCTCCTGATTGTGAAAATACTCCCGAGCCACCGCAATTCGGGCTTGGAGCATAATCCCAGCGTGTTTATCGTTCCCGACCCCAACTAACGCCGGCTTTGCCGGCTCGGCGGCCACCTGGTCTATTTCGGCCCGTTCTGCCTCTGTCGCGCCCATATAGCGCTGGAGGGCCTCCTTGTCCACGTCGTCGCCCTGCCCTGCCACACTTCCAGGAGGTCCCGATAATAATGTCCCCGTCTCGCGGATTGTAGTGGTCCCAGCGCGTACTGTCGCTGTGCCAGGTCTTGTATGTCTTTCGCCGCGTGTCTCTGCTGCTCCCATGCGGGCTCCTCTCCAGCTCCGTAGTAGTGTTCGTTATGGCTTCTCGGCACGTTCCACAAAGGACGACAAACGGTTGCGAAGGAATCGGAGGATTGGGACCGATCAACCGTCCGTCCCTTCACCACACAAGGGACATGGTCCACGATATGCCAACCGGTGGCCGCGTGTCGCGCATGGGAGACAGGTCTGCACATCTCGACGCGCGGGTCTTTCAAAGGTCTCGCCAGACTGATCCACGTCCTTCCAGACGGTCATGACAAGGTATAGCTGCCGACAATGCTTACACTCTTCGTGGACGATATTATTCAGGGGATTCCCCTTCTGTTCCAAGGATCCTCACAATGACATCGGAGTGGAACCCGGAACTATAGAATCGAACTACAGTCAAAACCCAAGATTCCGCCTTTAACGACCTTTTCCTCTTGCTAACCAGGTTTGGAGTAACGGCAGGCGCTCAAGGAGAGGGGAAGATTGAGACAATTCCCCTTCCTTTGGGGGGTGAAGAGTTATTTTCTTTTCTCTTAGATGTTTGAGTGCCACACCTGTCACACGGCGAGTTGGCCACCCTACCCTGGCCACTGACTCCGAGCTCCACAGTTTGCCCAATGTGGCCGCTAGACGCCAAAATTTGCGCGGTACGGCCTTATAAACGTAGGTTTGATAGATCCCCCGTACAGGCCGTCTTTGAGTCTTCCTGAGCAATCCTTGAGATACAAGTCGATTGGTCGCCCGGCTTACCGTGGTAATGCAGAAGCCGGTCTTCTTGGATAGGTATTTCCGAGACGGAATGACGTAGGCCACAAGCCCTTTTCGTCTTCGCAGTTTGCAAAGATAGGTAAGTTCTTCAAAGACTCTGATATCCGACCATTCCAGCCGCCCCACGTCTTGCAGTCCAGCCACAACACCACCCCCACTTCCCTCGGAGCTGGATGGGATTTGACAAGCACAAGAACAACATGCTAATTTTGAAGATACTAAGGACGTTGTTCTCGTAATGGTTCCCGCCACGCCGAGAAAGATTTTAAGCCACGTGTTCCAGCACATGGCTTTATTCTTGGTCAAAACTTACGCGCTATTATTCACTCCATTTGTTGCTTCATCATTTACCGTTGTGCCAATCTGGCCTGGGTTCTTTTGGACAGGTTTGGCCAAGAGGGCTTGTGGTATTTGCGCTGACGGTGTGCCCAACAGTTGCACGCTTTCCCGGCTGATATACCAACGGTTCCCACGCTGAAAACCGTACAAGCTTCCTGTGTCGGCAAGCTTAACAACAACATCTCTAGGCAACCCACTAAGGGCCGCAGTTTCTCTCAAATTGAGAAATACCCGGTCCTTCAGGTCAACGATCAGGGGATGCGGCTTGGGACGCTTTTTA
Organism: Binatia bacterium; assembly: GCA_963666315.2. Taxonomy (GTDB): domain Bacteria; phylum Desulfobacterota; class Binatia; order Bin18; family Bin18; genus Bin18. The sequence continues at coordinate 98,991 of CAXXHG010000007.1, read as the reverse complement.
GCCGGTTTTTGGGGCAATTTGACCGCATCAGATGGGGCCATGCTTTTGCGCACCCGGTCCAAATCGTCTGGGTAGAATACCGGTAGAGGCTTCCTACCAGATATGCGAACAACCCCACGACGCACTTCGTCCCGGTCAGCCATTCTTCGTAATGTTCTTTGGGAAACACCAGCCCTTTGGCTTGCTTCGGGAGCAGCGGGCCAGTCACGATAAGATTGCTCGTCCATCCTCCACCTCCTCATACCAACAGCCACCTAACATAATGAGGCTACTCGCCTTTTGGTATTTGGTCAAATGTGCCAGGACTCATTGTTCCACATTAGGACAGGGATATTGCCAATCCAGCCACGGCGCAGGAGGACGGAATCCTGACTGGTCTGGACAATAGTGACAGGATAATTTTGGTCGCATTTTGCCAAGCAGCAGGAGGCGGATTATGCTGACCAAGGCAGGCCAAATCCGAATGTATTTTCACCGCCGGAGATTCGAAAGGAGCTATTTCAAATGGACACTACATTGTTCGGATTCGAGCCTAGCGAAGATACGCTTACGTTAATTGCAGACATCGAGCATAGGACAAACTGTAAAATAGGGTTTGGCGAAGAGGAGTTTGATGCAGTCGACGACAATGCATCGGCCAGTGGTGGTTTTAAGCAATGGCAGCCTCACGTCACCAGAAATGCCCGGATACCACGGGAATTCGATGAACATGCACTCGTACATGAACTGGCTTCACATTAGCCGTTTTCATGATGGAGCACTGATCCTGGCCTCTAGTGTTGTAGACCAACATATTAACCTCTTTGCAGGGGATACTACGAACCAGCTGGAGCACATTGTTATCTTTATGGAACTGGAGAGACGTGGTTTTGATCCACATAGTCAAGCGAGCAATTGGATGCGACGGCAAATTGAACCACTCGTACAATCACCTCCGTCTGAATGGGGTGAGGTTTCTCATGCCTGGGCCTCTATCAGGATTGGAATTTTCGAACACTTGGGCAAGGATAAGGAGCTCCAAGCAAAATATATCGCGGCATATGCGGCCGTTGACGAAGATGCCCCTGCTGCAGGGCATAAGATCGCGGAATATCTCGATAAGTGGATACCGAAGGCCTGGAATTCAGACAGAAATAGGAGGGAATACGACTACAAGCGACTCTACCAAAGAGTGTTGACAGCCGCCGGGATGCAACAACGGAACCACCCTTTATTTTTGAGAAAATTGGATGTTCAGCGCCGGCGTGAGAGTCGTATCCCAATTTGGTGACGGAGGTCTTTTAAGCCGCACTGGGGGCGAAAGTCCGAAACGGACGCATATCGACGTTCTGAGCCCCGCTGATTTTGCCCCTCTCGCGCCCACAATAGGCAGCCAGGCGGCTGAACGGCATCCGGTGACACTGCGCATCAGGTGGTGAAAAGGCTTTGCCGATCGCCCCGCCAGCTTCCAAAATCGCTTCTGCACGGGCCGGTAGAGGTTGGTTGCCCATTTGCCTTGGACCGGCCGCCGTTGCCGCTTCTGGATGAGTCCTGCGGCTTCCAAGCGGTCTGTGGCTCTGGTGATCGTCCGGATTGCGTAGCCGGTCTTTCGGCTGAGGTATTTGCGTCCAGGGATACAGTAGGCTGCCAACCCTTTCCGCTTCCTGAGCTTACACAGGTAGCAAATTTCTTCGAGAACTCGAACGTCACTCCACGCCAACCGCCCCACATCTGCTAGTGATCCTGCCACAGCCACACCACCTTCCACCTCTCGGTGCTGGCAGGGATTTGACCGCACAAGAACAATCAGTTATTGTACACGCACCAAGGGCGTTGTTCTCGTGATGGTTCCCGCCACGCCGAGAAAAATAAAAGCCTGGAGCTGCAACTCCAGGCTTTTATTTTTGCCTACTATCTACCGGTGAATTGCTCCATTCTCTTGTGGTTCATTCTCCTGTGTCGGGGTTGTGGCAACTGCTGTAGTAAGCTGATCTGCGAAAGGAGAATCCCATTACAAAAGGTGAACAAGGGCGGCGGGACTTGGAGCGAGCGGCGCACGACGCTGAGGTCTGGCTTGAACGCCAGCAGGACTGCTTGATCGATCCGAACTTGATTACCGATGCGTTGCGGCGACAGTGGCTCCATATTCGCCCTGTACGGCACGATCTCGATGCGACCCATAACCGATTCGTTCCTCGACACGCGCGCAACGGAAATGATCGAGCCGATAGCACCAGACATCGCGCGAGTTCATTCAGATTATTTGACCGTGCCTAATCGTGACCCGGACTGCTCCATGACGGCCACCCGCGCCGCCAGTTCCTGGATCATCCTATCTTGCTCAATCGTGTACAGCGTCAATTCCTCCACCTTGGCCAACAGCTTCATCTGCATGTCCGTCATATTCACGCCCGTCTCGCTTATCTCCGCTGCTGACGGAACGTTGGGCAGGTGTTTTTCGTGTGCAACGAATGTAGCCAGTTCTGGCAGTGGCATAAGCAGATAGTCGGGCTCGAAGACGTAGTCAGGCACGTTCAGGACCGTACTTCCGGAGATGAAGCTGCCCTCGGCACGGATGTGCCCGTTGACGTGAAGCTCGTCCGTAGGGTTGGTCGTGCCGATGCCAATGCGGCCCTGCGCCTGGTCAAAGGTCATGACTGCGATACTGCCAGCACGCTGCAGAAGCAAATCTTGCGACGAATTCCCCTCTTGTACAAATTGCCACTGCATCGTATTGCCTGTGGAGAACCGCATGGAAAGATCTGCCCCTGTCGAGGCACGGTCAAACTTCAGGAATCCGTTAGACGCCTCCATCAATATCTGCCCATTGACATGCAGTTTCACCTCTGGGTTCGCCGTCCCAATCCCGACGTTGCCCCCACTATCAAGATCGAGCTGCGCAAAGACAGGGGAGGCTACAAGTAAGAACAATACAGCTGTAATCAACATAACTGACTCCTTATAGGTTAGTTTGTTGTCTCGCTACTTAACACGAAAACAGAGAACTTTCCATTGTGAAGGTTGCCCCAACCGGCGCGAAAAAACCTGCCTCTAGCCGGCCCCGCCTAGTTGTCTATCGAGAGTCTGAGCCTGCCACCCGCAGCGACCGAAAAACCGGGCTCTAAACGGATCGATTGACCCGCGGAGAAGTTCACGCAGCCTGTAGAGGTGACTGCGAAAGCAGTACCAGCGGTGATGGTCTGCGTCGCCCGGAAGCGCCCGGCATCGCTCATAGAAGTATTGCTGAGATTCAGATTGGTTCCGGTTGTCTGCGGCCCACCAGAACAGATTCCGGTATTGAAGAACCAGTTGAAGCCGGTGCCGAAGAAAATATTGGCCGTGGTTATGCGGGCGTGGGTAGGAAATGTAATAAAGACAGCTTGAGGGCTACAGAATGCGAAGCTGCCACCGCTGATAGCAAGAACGATATCGCAGTTGGGATCCGCAGCGGCATTACTGACGATCCCATGCGAAACCAAGTTCAAGGTATAATCGTCCGCAGTCCCAGCTGTTTCATCCAGCCCGCTCATCGCTAGTTCGAGCGTGGACACGCCGTCCTGGGTCAGGGCGCGCTGGTCTTCATCGAAGCCGGTACCTTGTTGCATGACGGCCTCAGTGTTGGGGGAGCTCCGATCGGCACAAACGTCCCGATCGGCGTTCGCCGCAAACGTCTCGCCCGCCGGCAGGTCGGCCAGGTCCCGGCTGTAGGTTGTGCCATCGGAAGTAGCGTTATCGACAGCACACGGATTATTGGTCGTTTTCCTAAACCAATGCAGGTTGGCGTCGTCTCCGCGGATATCATCGGCTGAGCCGATAATGTTATCTGCTCCGTCGTTCAGATTGAAGGTATTGTCGACTCCATCCGTGGCTTTGGTATAGTCCAGATTACCTCCAGACAGGCCAGATTCCGACGCTGCGTTTACGTGCCCCAGTCCTATACAGTGCCCGACCTCGTGCAACGCGACGGACTCGAAATCAAACTCAGAAGAGCCGATGTCGTTATTGCTGCCAAAGATAAGATTCGGGGCAACAGCCTGGCGTCGATTAAAGGTGGCCACAATGTTTTGAACCGGCTGGATCATTTCGGTTGCATTGGCGCTTGTGGCGTCAATACATACGCCGACGGTGAGCGTGCCGCCTACGCCCGTATAGCCGGCCGGATGGAGAATCAAATTAACACCGTTTGCCTCACCGGCAAAGATAAACGCTCCGGCCTGCACCAACCGCGCTGGGCCGAGTAGGAACACCACAACAAGAATACCGTGACAAAAAGCCTTCATTGGGTCTCCGCTGGTGCGTCCAGTTGCTCTAAGGCCGGGTGCTCCATGAGTGAGCGCAATTCCTGGTGCGCGGTGAACAGATTCTGGATGGCCTTAACGTCTGGCAAGCGCCGTGCATCGGCTCTCAGTCCTTGCCAGACGATGCGTTGCTGCACGGCGATCGGCACTTGGCCCGGTGGCGAAGCTGACGCGTACTGGTCCAGGTGCAGTTCAAGGATCGTCGTGGACGGATCACTTACGCTGAAAAGAATGCCTGAGCCCACCTCTTCGGCCGCGACAGCCAGGTCTCTGGTCTGTCTCACCGCAGCGCTGTCGAAAGCCGGAATATTTTGCGCAGACAGAAGTTGGAGCAGACGCTCGATCTCCTCCGGAGCCAACTGCAGCTGGTACGTGCCTGCCCGCTTCATATAGTGAGGGTAATACACAGAGACGCGGCCGTCCCCATAGACTTCTACGGAGGGGCCAGGACCCGTATCCCCAATCTCGCCGAAACGCTCCTCGAATTTTATGATGAGAGCCTGCGAGCTGTCTGTATATTCGATCACGGCCTGGGCCGTAGCCGTCTCCAGCCTGTTGATCTCAGACGGAGCGATGAGTTTCATCCCGCTGATCGCTGCGTTCAGCGCCGCCACAACGTCTACCAAGCCAAATCCAGACTGCACGTCGACGCTGGTTCCCTCAATGGCGGTGGCAGTCGAGGTCAGAACGTCATAGACGTGCTCCACCGTCAGGTCAGGATTGGCGTCAAGGAGGAGCGCGGCGATCCCCGCTACGTGTGCTGCGGCAGCAGAGGCGTCGCAGACGCTCTGGCGCGATCGGCCCGTACGAGTCAATCGGACGCACTCGGGCGCAGCCAAGTCTGGTTTGCTGCGGGACTCGACGGCGGGATGATAGATGTCCGACGGCCCACGTGAGGTGGATGAGGGAACCTCCGGTAGTCCAGATTCGTTGTCTCTCACCCCTGCTACCGTAAGGACACCCTGGACCGCCTGATGCCCGATGATGCTCCCTGCAACAACTGTATGCTCGTGATGGGGTATGGAATCGGCAACATCTGTGATCTGCACGAACATTTCGATACGATGATCCTGACCGCTCAACTTTTGGACGACAATGCTCGCGCTCACTGGGACAGCACTCTGATTGCAGTATTCGGCTGCTTCCTGGGGGTTATCATCGCCATCCTGAACGGCCTGTCCGGCGCCCGGTGCATTGAGCAGATTCTGCTCGAAGTCGAAAATGAGTACGTCGTAATCATTGCCTGAGGCGCCCCAGGGATCGCTCCATTGCAGATCGGCGGTGACACATTCACCAGGAGACACCATCCATCCGTTTGTGGCGTTCCCTACCGTGTCGAAGACATCGCCCGCCCCCCCCAGCCGCGACACCAAAATCATGGACGGGTATTCCCGTGAAGTCGACATTCTCAACGAAGTCCGCCTCGTAATGCCACTGCGCGAAGTTCCCCGCCGTCGAGACATAGGTCACACCTGAAACGACGGTCTGCGCCACGGTCTGCGCAACCATGCCATCTTCGAAATAGGGCGGCGCGACGAAGACCACATCATCCACGATCACGGCCGCTTCAAACGTATGCGTGAGCCACGTCACACAATAGATGAAGGAGAGCGTTGTCAGGGTCGGACCCGGTGCACAGAAACCCGCCGTTACCCCTGGAGCGGTGGCGTACAGGACATCCATCATCAGCGTCCCTTCATCACAGCCCGGAGTGGCGCAGGATCCCATCTCCAGAATCCCAGTCGGCAAATCACCTCGCTCAACCGTATCCGTCAAGCTCTTCACGCCGCCTGATATCACACCAACCCGAACGCCAGAGCCATCGATATCGAATTCCCCACCTGTAGGTGGCAGACTCAGTTCGTCACCGCCGTCGGCGTTCAGAAGACTGGAGTTGAATGTTCCATAATCAGGTGGGCGGACATGGTGAATAAACTCAAAATCCGCAATGATTTCAATGTAGTCGTAAGGTATCCAAGCCTGAATGAGATTCCACTCTTCATTCGCGATCTCAATCTCGACACCAACCGATTTAAGAATTTCCTGGATGTCGCCGTCAACGGAGTCAACTTTGAGATACACCTGCACCCGCGCTGCGTCGTCGACTTTGACCAATGGGGATGAGAAGCGCTCGGCTATACGCAAAGTCTTTGCGTTGTAGGCGGTAGCCCCGGCCTCCTCCAGCTCCGAGCAGGTGTGGCGCAGATGCGGACTGATCTTATGCTGGGCTGGCGTTAAATGGGCTTGTGACTTATCAGGAATCCGTAGGACCTGCGACCTGGGATTCGGACCCGACACACCCGAAGTTGACGACAGGGCTAACAATATCAAACCGATGATGAAAGTGCGGATTCGCATACACACACACTAGAAACGGAAATGTCCCGACCGGATGACACCGAGGACAATTATTGGTAATCTCTTCGACGGCAAAGGATCTCGCATACCAAAGGCGAATGTCACGTGAGCCCGCTTAATCCACTGCCTTGACCATTTGAACCCGTTCTACCAAAGTCCTGTGAATATATCGTCTGGTCGTATCATACCGCGAGTGACCGAGTTCACTTTGTGGGGCATCCACATCTTGGAATTTCTTCCAATGCCGGGTAGCAAAGCCGTGTCGAAAGAGATGGGAATGGACGTGATCTTCCACCCCGGCCTTCTCAGCCACTCGCTGCAGCATTCTGTGGATATAAAACCGATCAAGCTGATTGCAGTGGCAATTTCAACAATTGGCGATGGGCTCGTCGTCCCAATCCCGACGTTGCCCGCATTATCAAGATCGAGCTGCGCAAAGACAGGGGAGGCTACAAGTAAGAACAATACAGCTGTAATCAACATGACTGACTCTTTAAAGGTTAGTTTGTTGTCTCGCTACTGACACGAAAACAGAGTCTTGTCTATCCTGGCATCTTCGAGCGAAATGGTCTTACCGTGAGCCCCGACGACATTATTTTAGAAATACGTGTCAGCCGGCGTATGTTCGCACCGTGAACAACGACTGTATGCGCAGCATTGACCACGCCCCTCGAAAAGCGCGCTTGCCATTACAGCCGACGACATTGGATGAATTGACCGACGCACTCACCGGCGACGAGATCCACCGCAGCGACTTTTTGCTCAGGCTCTTCCAACCCGGATTTGTGGGCAAAGCGCAATGGGAGTTTACGTCGGCCGACTTTCGAACCGTCCGGCGCGTGATGTTGATCGCGCAGAATTGCCCGGTGGGTTGAGCGGGACAGCGAGGACACTGATGGCGACATTGACGCCTAAGCAGGCGAAGTTTGTTGACGAGTATCTAATCGATCTCTGCGCGACCAAAGCCGCGATCCGGGCGGGATATGGTGAAAAAACAGCACGGAAGATCGGATCGGAGAACCTCTCGAAACCAGACATTCAGGCTGCGATCGAGGAAGCGCAGAAAGCGGCCTCTGTTCGGACACAGATTACGGTGGATGAGGTCTTGAAACGTCTGCTCGAGATCAACGACCGATGGCTACAGGGCACTCCGGTCATGGATAGCGAAGGCCGGACGACTGGCGTTTGGCGTTTCGATGCCGCTGGAGCAAACAGATCGGCTGAGCTGCTCGGCAAGCATCTGGGCATGTTCAGCCCTGAGGCCAACGTCAGCATCGAGCAGAAGGTGTTGATCTTGCACAGCCCCAGTCGGAGTGAGCTGGGTTTGGATGACAAAGAGGATGCGCCGATTCAGATCGAGAGCCTCCGGTTGCATCTCGGTGAATGATGGACCCAAAGTGAAGACCAGGATCTGGGATGTCGAATCGGATACTCAACCTCACCCTTATGCGGCATCCTGCAACCAGTGGCGGTCGTAGCTCGGTGTGGTCGGTCGAAGCCATCGTATGACCAGTGCGCGGTCAGCAGGCGGGGTGCATTCCGCGCAATGCGCATGACCAAGGCCATCCACCCACCACAGCCGGCACTCGCATGCCGGGCATTCTCGGTCTTGAGCATCGTGTTTATTGTTAAGACCAATACTTAAACATATGATTCCTCACTCAAACAGTCGGCCCTGCCGGCCTTGTTGTCGCCGGGCACCGGCTTTTAATGCGCGTTCAATGCGACTTTTTCTCTCGGCGTCGACTTTGGCGGTGCGAACCTCTTGCTCCTGGGGTTGTTCCACCTTGGCCGGTATATTCGAGCGCCGGGCCACGTCCTTTGGGTCGACCACTTTTGCGCCCGGAAAGACATCAAGAACGTCTTTATTTGTCGCCATTTCGTGCTCCTCATGCGGGGTTTCCCATTTACAAGCCCCGCAGCAGGTCTAGGAAAATCAAGCACTTAGAATTCTTGCGGGGTTTTGCGGGGTATCGGGTCGGCCCTCCTCTATATCAATTCACCTGGATAAAAGAGAAAACTGATACATGTTAGCATTGACAAAAACTCCGCAACTCAATTAGGCTTCGCTGACTGTCCATCGCCATATTTTACTGTGCTCGTCTTTCGATCTGGTAATGCGATATTCGCCATAAATGCGGTCGACCCGTTTCGCTAATGCTCTGCCTAGCTTCTTCTTTGCTGAATCCAAACGATCTAGGTCGATCGCTAAACACTCGGGAATAGCAGCGCGCAGATCAGAAGAGGCCAGCACGAAAAACTCAGAAACTGTGCGGGTCTGAGTCCCGAATTGTTCAGACCACGCCAAAAGAAATGCGGCCCATTGTGGTCCTTCGTCGTCAACGAGTTCGTAGAGGTCCATGCGTTTCTCTGAGAATCCGACAACGCCTGCATAGGCGAGGATCCCGCCAACCAATTGGACCCACGATTCAAACCCACCCATGGGCGGTGTTTTCTGAGGCGGACAGCCGGCCTGAAAATATGCCAAGATCATGGTGTACAGTTTCGCGAGAATGACTCCGCGGTGCTCCTCTACCCATTTCAACAACTCGAGGTGCCGAAATTCGTGCCGTTCCCAGGGACGTTCTTGCTGAGTGTCGATGCGAATCCGATAGGATCGCCGCGCAAGATCACCACGAATGCGCACATTATTCCCTGTGGCAATCCACGTTTTATGCACGGGTAGCGTGATATTTTCACTTCGACCTAAGATACGATCCCGCCAAAATTCCGTCGTCAACACCATGGCCAACGTATTGGAAGAAAGAGACGCATCAACATTGTCAAAAACCGTAATCGTGTATCCGTCCATAAGCGTTGAGGTAATGCGTTTGCGCCATTCATCGTCTGAGCCTCTTCCTTCCGGTATGAGCATTTTGGGCGCGGTCGTCCCGGTGGCGATAAGGGCGACCACGTCGGTTAAGAGTGTTGCGCCGCTCCCCGGGGTGGGCTTGTCGATAAGGCACAGTGGGACATTGCCGAGAATGGCGGACCGCGTGACCGGGGTCAGCAGCGTGGCGATCATGTTCGCCAAATCGGCGGCTTGGCTAAATGGGAAATCGCTGAGTATCTCGTCACATATATAATCCCGGGCCGCACGCGCGTCTTCTTGTGCGGGCGCGTCGGGAATTGTCCCGAGTTTGAAATTCTTGGGCGGCCAGTAGAACAAGCGTGTCTCGGGATTATACCCGGGTGATCGCATCAACTCCCCCGTCGGCCGCAGGATGGGGCATGACGTGACGCCTTCGAGAACAGGGAATGGCCAGTCCCCCAGAGCGAGAATATCTCGAGTTACATCCAGTGGTGGCGAACATTGAATGTGGGTCGGCGGGTCATCTTCTGTCCTTCCCGATTTAACTCTGAGGAAGTCGGCCACTCGGGCAAGCCTGCCGCGCACGGCGTGTTCTGAGAGCATGTCGATGAGGGGCGTGTCGTATTCATTCATTATGCAGCGTACGAGTCTGTTCGAACGAACAAAGAGTGCCGGCGGGATATTGCGCTTGCCTAAAGCGTTGAGGGCATCGTCTGATATATCCCGCAACGGTCGGGCCGTTATCACGATGGACTCCAAATCGTCCGCAGGTGTGTCGACCGCCTTCACCCTGCCGGCCGACCAAGACGGCCGGTAATATTCACGCTGGCCGCTCAAAGACTTTGCGATCGTCAATGCGCCATACGTATCGTCACCATGTTTTTCGTCCCATTTTCCCCGATACAGGCCAGACGCGCGAAAAAGCCGGTCAATGCGCTCAGGATCCGCCGCGCACCAAAAAACAAGCATGTTGACTAGGGCCTGATCTGCTTCAGACTGCGACGGATAACCATCAGTATTGCCCGTCCAAAGACTGGAAAATTTCGCCCCATTCTTCGCGTGCTGAGCTTTGACAATCAGGTCAGCATCGGTACCCGCGAATCCGCCCCCGGCCGACCCTTTGACATTAGATATCTTGGGCGCGGGCTTGGGGTCGTTGAAGTATTGTTTATGCAGCTCCTCGAGCGCTTCTGTATGGTCGCCGAGCTCGAACTGCTCCCCAGCGTGATAACGAACCGTTACGGTCGCATACCGACTGGCCACGTAGACTTCGACGTTGCCTTTTTTATTGCCCCTGGTCGGCCACGACCCTTTGCCCAGGCCATGCAGTCCTGTACCCGACGGGCTCACTTCCCAGTAAAAATTAGCAGACTGGCCAACGATATCATTCGCCCACGGATCAGGCTTAGCCGTATCGGCGTTTTGACAGTGGTCGAGGTCGATAAAGGTGTACGGATCGTCTTCTGCCAGAACAAAGCCGATGCCGTCATAGCCCTTGACGGTCATCATGTGGTCGAACGTTGTCCAAGTGGCAGGGTCAGTACTAGAAGCGCGTCGTCCCGTATGCGCATTGTATGGCACCTTGCGCGGCTTTCCCGGATGTTTCGGGTCGGGCTCACGTTTCCAGGCCACCCATTGTTTTAATCCTTTGAGTTCGTCGGGTACGCTTTCGTATCGGCTTTGCGCAGGTCTGAGCACATCGACACGAATCTGCCCGGTATCACTACTAGTGTGATGCGATGATTCCAGCGTCGCTATCAGTGCGGTAGCTGTCATACCTCTGCGCTATGGTTTCGTCACCTTGATGTTCGTGCCGTCACCGCCGGCTGCCGGGTCATAAACGGTCGTTTGGATATTCGCCGTGTTCGCTGCTGCGAAGGCTTCGGCGTCACTTTCTGCGATGCGATACCCGCGGCCGAACTTCGCGGCTCGCAGCTTGCCGTCGCGGATATATTTGCGAATCGTCGTAACTTTGACGTCCCACTGTTCGGCTAATGACTCGGGGCTAATTCTTTTTTCGATGGACATAGCGACCTCCGTTCCCTTCATACTAACGCAAAACAATATATAAAGATAGGAAATTACGCTTTAAAACTTGAAATCATCTTCAGACGAGTGTATATTTTGTACAAAGAGGAGCGTCTTCGTACGGGAGAGAAGGACAAAAATGCAGCAAGGTATTGCATACACGCGGGTTAGTACGGCAGAACAGGCCATAGAAGGCGTTTCGCTGGACGCGCAGGCCGAACGGCTCAGCGCCTATGCGACTGCGCAGAATATCAAGGTTACGAACATTATCCGCGAGGAAGGTATCAGCGGCACGGTTCCCCTAGCGGACCGGCCAGGCGGGGCGGAACTGTTGCAGGCGCTAGGAAAAGGCAAAGCCGTCAAGCATGCCATTGTGCTGAAGCTTGACCGGCTGTTTAGAGACGCGTCCGATTGTCTCACGCAGACGAAGGTATGGGACAAGGCCGGTATTGGTCTGCATCTGCTCGATATGGGCGGGCAAAGCATCAATACGGCGTCGGCTATGGGCCGGATGTTTTTGACCATGTCGGCAGGTTTTGCCGAGCTGGAGCGGAATCTGATTGCCGAGCGAACGGCTGCTGCCCTGCAGTACAAGAAGCGCCGGCGAGAAGTGTATCCCACTACGCCATTCGGGTATGCCAGGACCGGCGACACGCTCACCCCTGTAGATGCAGAACTCAAGCGCGTGAAATGGATACGCAGGAAGCGGAAGGCCGGGAGGTCGCTACGTTGGATTGCGGCACAACTGAATCAACGGGAGGTCGAAACTAAGAAGGGCGGCCGTTGGTACGCGTCCACCGTGAATTACCTGCTGGAGAACCCGCTGTATCAGGCTGCATAACTGACGTACGCGATGCAGGCTCATATGAACTTCGATGAGATTGACCGTTCGATATCCACCTTCATGTGTCGTTGGGGAATTCTCGCCTTGCGCCTTTCGTTTGGAATCATCTTTATCTGGTTCGGCGTTCTCAAACCGCTTGGCCTGTCAGCGGCGGAACCTCTCATCATCGCAACGGTGCGTTGGCTGCCGTTATTCGATGGGGGGTTGTGGGTGGTCATCATAGGTTGGTGGGAAGTTGCGATCGGAATAGCGTTTCTCTTTCGCAGGACAATCCGAGTCGCCATCGCGTTACTAGCCCTACAGATGGTCGGGACATTCATGCCCTTGATCCTCCTTCCTGCAGTCACGTTCCAGGCAGGCCACCTGCCATATGGGCCGACGATGGAGGGTCAGTACATCATCAAGAACCTGATGATCATATCTGCTGCCCTTGTTGTTGGTGGGACAGTTCGCGGGAGCGAAGAGGCGGCCTAACAACGGCATGCATGGCGCTGTCCTTACATGTCCGCACCGGAAGAGCTGGACATCATTGACAATTAGCCAGGGTTTCCGGCATGGGTTTGCGACCCGGCATTAGAAGAAATTCCAAGACGTGGATGCCCTCCAAAGTGAACTCGGCCATGCGCGCTATGATACGACTCGACGCTATATCCACCGCACCCTCGAAGAAAGGGTTGAGATGGTCAAGGCGCTGGATTAGACGGGCGCACTTGGAAGGGCCTGCTCTAGGGCGATGAATCAACTGTTGGAATGAGAAGTGGGAGAAGCCGCGTAATCATTTTATTTGGCGCAGCTTCCCTGACTTTTTAGGAGCCCGCCTAATCAATACTGACGTATTCTTCCCACGGTGACCGCCCATCCCGGCGTGCTGCCAGCCTCACTTGCAAGGCGCTGAGTTTGTCACAGAGCTGGTGGAGCTGCTACTGCAACTGCTCATTGTCTATGCTCTCTGCTCGGACGCGAAGCGCCTGCTCTTGCTCTTGTAGGCGGGCGATTTGCGCATTCAGACGCTTCACTAACGCAGCCGTAACCGGACGCGTTACCGTACTCACATCATCTGCCGTGGCGATACTGGAAAGCAGCGAATTGGCGGACGTGTCGATGTTCCCCTGAAACGTACATGTCGCCGTGTTGCCCGCGATACCATCCACGCACACAAAACCATCTGCCGTGTTGGTCTGCAGCCCCTGCACGGCCACGTTTCCCACCACGGCTCCATCAGCGCAAGCGAAAGCTGGGACACCTTAGCGTGTACCAGCGCAGTAAAATGCTTACTACCCGTTATGGCACGACATCAAAGGGTGCTGAGGACGAGAACGGCTCCGGGGCATCGAGGAACAGCGCACCGAAGTCATACATTACCCAAGGTTCCATTGCGTCTTCGGCATTAGGCGTTCATCCAAGGGTCATGTCCAAAGTACTACCTCCACCCTAGGTTTTTCCGTACTGCCGCATGGGCCTGGGCTGCCGCCTTACGGTACCAGAAGATAGCTTGGCTATTATCCTGTGCGACGCCACGCCCGTCCAATGCCTGACCCCGCACCCGTGACGAACGCAACTTTTCAATCCAACTGTCCCGCCATTTTATGGCCTCCTTCTCTTCCTTTATCGCAGTATTGATTCTTGCATTACCTACCGACACTAGTTGTTACAGCATTAACATTGACCGGCGCTGAGCTAGTCTGAGGAGTCCAACTCTTAAGCTCTGGGCCGACCTCTTTGGCGAACAACTGCATGCAACGCTCAACCTGATCATACGGCTGACTCTGATAACTAAAACAGCCGATAACCTCAAAGTCACCAATAATCTCACGGCGCTGTTCGAGCTTCTTCAGCAGCATGTCTGGGCTACCCCATAAGTTGGCATTCAAAAAGCCCTCAACAACCACGTCCGAGTCAAGCTGCTTCAGCATCTCTGCTGCCTGTGCATAGTGTTGATAGGACTTGCCAGCTTTCGCAAAGTGATCACTCAGCATTTCGTAGTGCTCCATCACGGCCCAGTAGTAGCCCACGATATGTTTACGGGCAACTTCCTCAGCTTTCTTCTTGTCCTCATAACACGCAACAAAATCGCCACAAGTCACGGGAGGCGCTTCTTCCCCATTATTGTGCTTCCGATACAGCTCACGGTAGTTCCAGATATTGTCAGCAACCTGATCCCACGAGGCTTGGGAGAACATCATTGCGCCTAAGCCCAACCGACCCGCTACCTCGAACGACTCCGGAGACATACAGACCATATACCGACGGCCTTTGAAACTTTGAAGCGGACGGGGACGCACCTCAACGCGAGCCTGCTTATAATAGGTGGTGTCCGCTTCAACAACGCCTTCTTCCAGACCAGTGAGAATAATCTCAGCCGCTTGGTTGAATCGGTCACGCGCTTCGGCCATATCTACGCCAAAGCCACGGTACTCGCGCTGGGCGAGCCCACGACCCAGGCCAAGGACTGCCCGTCCGTCCGATAGATGATCCAACAGGACCATCTTTTCAACAACCCGCAAAGGATCATTCCAGGGCAGAATAATTACGCCAGTTGCGAGTTGGATGCGTTCGGTTCGCGCAGCAAGATAGCTCAGGAATTGCATGTTGTCAGGACACATCGCGTAATCAAAGAAATGATGCTCGACCGGCCATATGATATCAAAACCCAATTCCTCGGCTTTGATTGCCAAGCGAGTCTCTTGTTTGTACATTTCCCGGTCGTCGTATTGCTTATGGTTCTGAAACACCATCGACATTCCAAGCCGCATAGTCGTTCCTTTCTTGCTTCCCACGCTCTACCGCTGCGGGACTAGTTAGATAATGATCGCCCCCGTAGGCAATACATTTTGTATCATTTCAGCTAAATTGCAGATTGACAAGATTGGCGACGCGATCACCCTCGCGTGATCGCATCGCCAAAGATCAGCCAGCCATGTCGACATAAAAGGAGGGACGGAGATGGCAGATTTTGGAATTGTGACCATACCGACTCATTATACGATCCAACCCATAGATCTCGCACGCTGGCTGGAAGAGCATGGTTTTGAATCTCTTTTCTTTGGAGAACATACTCATATTCCGACCAGCCGCATCAGTCCGTTTCCCGGCGGCGGCAACCTCCCAAGCTACTATAGTGAGTTTTTTGATCCCTTTATCGGCTTGACTGCCGCAGCGGCAGTAACGCAGAAGCTCAGGGTTGGTACCTCAGTCTGTCTAGTCCCGGAACATCATCCGATTACCCTGGCCAAAGAAGTCGCCTGTCTAGACCACGTTTCCAACGGGCGCTTCTTGTTTGGCATCGGAGCAGGCTGGAACGCAGAAGAGATGGCCGACCACGGAGTAGCATTCAAAGATCGATGGAAGGTCACTCGCGAAAATGTCCTTGCTATGCGCGAAATCTGGACCAAAGAGGTTGCAGAGTTCCACGGACAGTTCTTGAACTTTGATCCTATGTGGTGCTGGCCGAAGCCCCTTCAAGCCGGAGGGCCACCAATACTCCTGGGAGCCAGTTCTAAGTGGTCACCCAAGCGCATAGTCGAATACTGCGATGGCTGGTTTCCGGTAGATGGTTTGGTCGAAGGACTGGATGAACTGTCGAATGGTCTCAACACCATCAGAACAGAAGCGATCAGAGTCGGACGGACAATGGATGAATTTGACTTGACGGTGATCACCTGGGTCTTAACCGCGTACGCGCAGGCCGCACCGAATGCCATTAAGCGGCTCCACGAACTCATTGATCTGGGCTTTACGCGGATTGTTTTTCTGATTGAGCCAGCCACTCCAGAGATCCAATGGCCCATATTAGAAAAGGGCGCTGAGCTGATTCGTCAATTTCGGTAGTACTAAAAAGGGTGCTGCCAGCATGTCCAATCTAAAGCTGTACGGTGTGGTCTCAACATTCGTCCTGAGCGTCGCCGCGCCGGCGGCAAAGTCAAAGGGCGTCCTCCGCACGGGCTCGGGTCTTCGACTTCGCTCACACTACGCTCAGACCGAACGGGTTCCGTCAGAATGCATCCCATAACGCGCAGGTTTATATTGACGCGGTACTACTGAGCCACATATCCTCCGTCTACGGTCATAGCGTGTCCGGTGACGAACGACGCCGCGTCCGAGCACAACCAGACTGCAGCTTCTGCAACCTCCTCGGGTCGGCCAATGCGTCCTATGGGTTCCACTTCAACAAATCGCTCTTCAAGCTCGGGCATACGATCTAAACTTCGCTGAACCATCGGCGTTCGGATCACACCTGGACAGACCGCATTCACTCGAACGCCGGACTTTGCATATTCTAGCGCCGCTGTTTTCGTGAGCCCGACAATGCCGTGTTTACTCGCCCCATAGCCAGCCGAACGACTTCCCACCAATCCAGCTATTGATGCCGTATTTACGATAGCCCCCCCACCCTGCTTGAGCATCTGAGGGATCTGATATTTCATGCCTAACCACACACCTTTAAGATTAATACTAATGATCTGGTTCCAGGCTTCTTCAGTCCAATCGGCGGTCGGCGTCAGGACCATGCCCTCAATGCCGGCATTATTGTGCGCATAGTCCAACCGGCCATACATATTAACTGTCGTATTCACAAGGGCTTCAACTTCAGCTGCCTGTGAGACATCGGTTTTCACAAAAAGTGCCTCGCCCGCTGCCTGCTTGACCATTTGAACGGTTTCTTCTCCGCCAGCAACGTCGACATCCGCAACCACAACCTTCGCTCCCTCACGCGCAAAGGCCAGGGCTGACGCCCGGCCAATGCCAGAACTTGCGCCCGTAATCAGGGCAACTTTCCCGTCTAACTGTCCTACCATACTGCCCCCCTTTTCAGATCCTTGCTGTTGCTCTCGTACTTTTTCAGTACCGATTCTATGCCTGTCATTCTGAGGAGCCTCGCGACGAAGAATCTCTTCGTCCTGTACGCCTGAGAGATTCTTCACCTTCGCGCTGCTTCGGTTCAGAATGACAGACCCCTCATTTGAGCTCTAACAAACTGCCAGTCTCTATTACTCCGGTCCGTACTGTTCCACAAGATAATCAATAATGATCTTTTGCTCATCCAGCGTAATCCAACCTGCGCCAAACTTCTCGACCATATCCTCCATCACCCACGCCCAGGTGGCCCGATTCAGTCGTTGCGCCTCGACCAGTCGAAAGCTATGGCAGGCAGAGCAATATTCGTGAGTCAGGACATCGGGACCAGGGTTTTCGTCAGCGATCTCCGGTTTCTGGACAAGGGCCGAGTCTGCTTCCTGCGCGTGCTGCTTTTCCTCGCTCGCCGCTATAAAGAGCGAAGAGGATCACAACGTACCAATAAGCAGGACAAGATAAGACAACCAGCGACAGGCATTCATGCCGTAATCATTACCGGCACACGATGGACGACGTTCCCAAAATATCCTTTTTGTTGCGTTCAGTGAGAAGAGGACAAAATATGGATACAGCGCTCATGCCGATCGAGGCACACGCCCTCCAGCCCATCCCAGACGCCCATATTCGCCCTCTATGGCACGATCTCGGGCAGGTCTATATCCAAACTACTTCCCAGATAGGTCCTCAGGCGGGTGTAGGGTTTATCTGAAGCTTCGGATCGATACCCAACCTGCCGGTTCCTTAGACGAACCCTTGTCCCGTATGGGCAATACGACGACCCGAGCACCACCACCCAGGTTGCCGGTTAACACCATGGAATCATCGTCCTGCTCATGCGCCCATAGGCCACTCAATCGAATCAGATTGCTCTCAGCCAGAACCATGTCCTTTTTTTGAGACCCAGAAACTACGATTACTTGCGTCAGTCACGGCGCATTGTCATAGTCACCGCTGATAATCGTGCCGGGCGTGTCCAACTCGATCACATATTCTCCCGGCGCCAAAGGTTGTGTCCCAAAAGATGCACCCAGCATCATCCCTTCCGATGGCGGCGGTACGTCCGTCTTTTCCTTTTCGATCATCGGCAAAAATTCATGCTCGATTGACCGAGTAATATCGTCCCGTTCCATGTCATCAGGAAACCGCAGCAATTTGCCGCGTACTTTAACAATGCCTTTGAACGGCTGTAATCGCTGCTCTTCACAGAACTCAAGATCACTGCCTTGCGGCGCCCGGCTCGGTCTCGACGCCGGAGCCCATTCCGGCCCCACTCTAAGAGGCTAAAAGTGCTGAGCGACTCCTCAGTCTTTTGATGCAGGCTGGAAGCGGGCATCTGGTAGAGACCACCCACAAAATGGAGAAACTCTCGACCGGTGATTTTGTCGTAGACATGCGGTTGGTCCGGAACAAATCCGGTCTGCGCTTTCGCCGCAATCGGGTCAATAGCCAAATCGTAGTCGCCTAATACAATCCGCCCGGCAGTCGGCTTGAGGAGACCCATCATCATGCGGATGGTGGTGGTCTTGCCCGCGCCGTTCGGGCCGAGGAAGCCGAAAATCTCGCTTTCACGAATGTCGAGGCACAGCTCGTCGACGGCGGTGAAGGAACCGATCCACTTGGTTAGATGGTCGATGTGTATCATGTGAGAGAGAGCCTTCCTGTGAAATCTGTCTGTCCGACTACTGATAGTCCAGACTATTGATAGTCTACTGATAGTCGACGATGTCTATTCCTATTCGGCCGATAATTTTGAGCAGCGCGAGGTGCTTTTCCGGACCGCCTGCTAAAAATTTGATGTGGGCGGCATCCGCTGGAAACTGATAGAATATGGGATCACCGGCCACCCACTGGCCCAGCCACACCTCAGACCAGGCGTGATAGTAAAATGTACGCTCAAGATAGACGACGCCGACGACAACACGCGGAGGAATGCCGACCGCGCGGGCCAGTGTGGTAAAGAGGACAGCGTGTTCGTTACAGTCGCCCGTGCGCGTTTCCAGCACGGCAAGCGCGGTCGGGACGCTCACCGTCGGCACTTGTTCTAACGCCTGATGCGTCCAGTCAAGTAAGAGTTGAACAGCCTGCCGTACGTCGTCTTCCGCTCTCACAATACGCTGGGCTTGGGCCATGATTTTTGGATGTCTGCTCTGCAGAAACGGCGTGGGCTCCAGCTCAGCGCGAAACGCGGGATCAGTGGCGGGCAATGGATAGGTGGAGAAACGAGCCACGTCCTCTTGTGTGACCGTCAAGACTGCATCCTGATATCGCTGGCGGGGCGGGAAGACAAAGGCTCGGTCTTCGTCTAGGCCATTCACTGTAAAACGCAACTGGGTCAGTTGCCGCGGATACGGCAGAGCCGTGTGAACAGGAATTGCGGTCGAAACAACCAGATCCAGCGGCGTGTTATCCTGCCAGCCCTGGGCTAAGGCAGTCTGCTGATTTTCCTGCAGGAGCACGAGGCCGAACGCCGCTTCTTCCTTGACCACGTTCCCGGCCTGGTCGAGCCAGGCGTGAGCGGTCATGCTTGCATACTGGGTGGCAATTATTGTGACTTCTTGGGGCGCGCCATTGAGGGCCAGTATCTCCGGTCCGACCGTTGTCAGGGCGATAGTGTCGGGCCGGCTGGAGAGCGGATTGAAAACTGAAAACTCATGCACATCTCCAGGCTCGAGTTTTACATTTTGCAGAGCCATCTGGGTTAAAGAAGGCGAATAGAGGGGCTCGTGCAGTACGAAAGAAAATGGGGCGGCTCGCCCCCGGCTGTCAGCGTGCCCTGCAGGGAGCGAGAGGTGGAGGGTGCTGTGGTCTTGCTTTCTTCTGTGAGGCTAGCCTGTGTCAGAGTAACCTGTCCTGCAACATGAAACTCGGTTCCAGCGCTTCGCAAGCGAAAGGAGAAATCGTTCAGCGCATAGTGCTGGTCGGTATTGGCCTGCACGTCAGTTTGTATCGTTTGTGGCGTGCCCAGGACCTGGAGTTTCATCCGCCACTGCTCGGTCCATTGATAACCGGAGGCCGCGGGTGTCAGCCGGCGGTGCAGGTAGCCAATTTTGCGGCCCTGATGGTAGATGCCCATCCATTTTTCTTGCGGCTGTAGTATAGGCTCGACTACCTGGGACAGCAGTTTTGCCTGAACACGCCCAGTTGTCGGCAGGCTGCGCACGGTGCCCAGGGTACCCTGGGTGCGTTGAACCAGTAAGCCGATCATGACCAGCCAGAACAATACAATACTGATACTAATGACACGTTTCATACAGTCTGGAACCCTTGTCTTGCCTATTTTCTTACTCTACGGTGAAATCGGGTCGCGGAACAAATCCTTGAGGTCTTCTCATCATGATTTCTGACCAGAATCCTGAGCCTGGCTCAGCTACGTCCGGGCCAAGCCCAGACACGTCTGCCGCTATACCTCCCCGTTTTTTGGCGGATCGTATGGTCGGCAAATTAGCGAAATGGCTCCGTATTATTGGGTATGACACCGTCTATCTGCCGCAGCTTTCACCTGAAGGTGTGAAACGTGAAGCCCGCCGTCAGGGCCGCCTTCTGCTGACGCGGAGTACATGTTTTCTGAACCAGAAAGACGTTCCACCGTTCGTTTTCATTCAAAGTGATCGTTTCCGCGATCAGCTCAAGCAGGTGTGTACAGACTTGCAGCTTGATGTCTCAACATATCTGCTCACTCGCTGTAGTGTGTGTAACCAGGAATTAGCAGCCGTAGAGCGGGCGCATGTCCAGCAGCGCGTACCGGAATATGTGTGGCAAACACACTCCACCTTCCTTTGCTGCAAAAAATGTCATCGGGTGTATTGGGGAGCAACCCACCGAGAACGGGTATTAGAGGAGCTGCGACAGTTGGGCATTCTTCAAGCGGACTCTTCAGCTGAAGAACCCGCTTCAGCTGAAGAGCAATAGAAAGATGGAATCTTCTGTGGCCCAACCCATCTGGCTTTTCTGGGACGGAGAATGCGGCTTTTGCCAGCAGGCGATTGCCTGGGTCAAGCAGCGTGATTCGACTGATCAGATTCAGGCCGTGCCGTATCAAGACGCCCCTCGGCCGCCCATGACAGACACGCTTGCCCAGCGGTGTGAACGTGCCGTGCATGTCTTGACGCCAGAAGGGAATATGCTTTCGGCAGGGCGAGCCTGTTTGTATGTTCTGGAGAAAGTTGGGTATTCCCGCCTGGCTCGACTCGGAAGCCTGCCTTTGCTGATTTGGTGTATCGAGGGTGGCTATTGGCTGGTGGCGCGGAATCGGCAGTTTTTTAGTCGCTGGCTGTGTCGGACTGGATAACTGTTAGAGCAGGCCATGCAACGCCTCGGCCTCAGCGCCCGCACCAGTGCGCATATTGCTCAGGCTGTCCAGTACCGGGCGCTGGATCGGGGCTGCAGTACCGAGATTGGGACGGGGTCAAATCAATAGGGTTTGGGCGCTTCTTCGATGGCTTGCTCTAATTCGCTCACATCTTTCCCTGTGAGATGGGGCGCGTTTGTGTGTCGCCCGCCCGCTACGGCGGCTCCCGACCCTCGTCCAACAATGGCGACAAACATGTCAAATGACCCAAAAGTTGCAATCCGTTGGTGGTTGTGGCTCACTAAAATTATCTTATCTCGGTGAAGGAGGATGGCATGATCCAGAAATGCTGGAAGACAACGGGAAGTATGATTGTTGCGACGGTTTTGAGTGCCAGTGGTTTTGCGGGACAGGTCGAAGCACAGGTCGGATCTATGCCGGATGCAGTGAAGGATTCAGCCACCAAGACGGCGGCTAACCAGATGACGGAATCGGCGACGAAAGCAGTGGCAGACGTACTACAATCCGCAGCAGTTGGGGAGCCAGCGGTTCGAAAGTTCACCGTGGTGAACGTGCTGTATGAAGGCTCAAAATTGTTTGTACCTTCAGTGCTGATTGTCGAGAAAGGTGAGAAAGTCCAGATCAAGATCATTAATAAGATTCCCGGCGACCCACCTAACCATGGTTTTTCTATTCCAGCCTTTAGCATCGAAGAAGTGGTCAATAGTGGGGAGTCCAAGACGGTCGAGTTCACCGCTGACAAAGCAGGCTTGTTTGAGGTGAAGTGCCAGCTTCATCCAGCCCATGTGCATGCCCAGTTGCTCGTGCGCCGTGGAGGGCGGAAATAGCGAGCGGCTACTTACGTGCGCCCCGCGCTCCAGAGTGCGGGGCGCCTTCTCTACGAATCTCCCCCCACCAGGGGCACAAACCGGACGAGTCCCAGGTCTTCCTCAATAATTTGTCCGTCCCGCCTATGCAGTCTGAGCAGATGTTGCTGTTCGTTGCGCTCAACGGGGAGAACCATGCGTCCACCTTCCGCCAATTGTTGTATGAGTGCAGGCGGGATATGCCGGGCGGCGGCGGTGACGATGATGGCGTCATACGGGCTCTCTTGTTCCCAGCCGAGATTTCCGTCTGCCTGAATAACCGTGACGTTGGTATAGCCTAATTGTTGAAGCCGCTGGCGAGCCGTGTCCGTAAGCTGAGGCAGAATCTCAATCGAGTAGACCTGCTTGGCTAGATGACTGAGAACCGCCGCCTGATAGCCTGATCCCGTGCCGATTTCCAGCACCTTTTCTGTTCCGGTCAAGAGTAAACGCTCACTCATCAAGGCGACAATATACGGCTGGGAGATAGTTTGGCCCTGCCCAATCGGCAGCGGCTCATCCTGGTAAGCTCGGTCCCTGTACACAGGGGGAACGAACAGATGACGAGGAACGTGGATGAGCGCGTGTAAGACCCGTTCATCCTGAATACCCCGCTTTTTGATCTGCTGTGTCACCATTGCGTGCCGAGCGGACGTGTAGCCTGTGTCTTCTTGGCCGGTATGTCCGCCTGGCACGCAGCCGGTGTGTGTCAGCAGCATGATAAGAAGGAGGTGCGCGGAGAGGCCAAATCTCACTGATTTTCTGAGCCTGCCGACCATATGAGGAACTTTCTCACTGCCTAGAGCTGTTGAGTATTCATAGCAGTACACGCGTAGCCGTGCATATCACTGTATAATCACGATATCTGCAGCTGCATGCGAAAAAGAATAACACTACCACTGCGGTGATTATGAACTGCGAGACCTATCAAGAGCTGGTCGCTGCCCATGTTGATGGGTGTCTAACGTCTGATGAACGCAACGAAGCGGATCGTCATCTCGCGTCGTGTACGACGTGCAGCCAGTTGCTTTCCTACGCACAGCAATTCCAGTCCGCCTTTGCTGCGCGCATGG
The DNA here is from genome assembly GCA_963666315.2 of Binatia bacterium. Classification (GTDB taxonomy): domain Bacteria; phylum Desulfobacterota; class Binatia; order Bin18; family Bin18; genus Bin18. The sequence continues at coordinate 75,591 of CAXXHG010000007.1, read as the reverse complement.
TTACCGTGCATACACTTATTGTCCCTGTTCCCGAGGCGGTCGAGCGGCAGCTACGGAACGCTCTGAGTGCCGAAACCGCATCACCGCTGGCCTTTTGGGAGCGTATGCGAGCCAGGCTTGCATACGCTCCAGTCCGATCTCGTCTGCCACGGCTGGCTTGGGGAACCGCCTTGGCCTCCTGTCTGGTGTTGATCGCGCTCTTTCAGCTTTTTGGCCTGCGCCCTTCCTCACGTCTCCTGACAACTGCAACGTCCTATTACTCCGCAGTAACGGAGGGCCGCGTGGCCCTCACGTATACGACCCATGCAGTTCAGCAATTACAGGAATCGTTTAATCAGTCCGGTCAGCTCGATTTTTCGACGCATGTGCCGGATTTGCAGCAGGCGGGCTATCAACTCCAGGGCGGAACTGTCGCCGCTGTCCAGGGGCATCCTATGGCTGTGGCATATTATGCTGGATTGGAGTCCGATACCCAACCCATTGTCTGTCTCCGACAACGAGGAAGCATGCCGTCGCCTGGTTTCGGGGCAAGACGGGTAAGCGCAGATGTGTATCTATATGACCAAGATGGGTACGCGGTACTGGTCTCCCAATTCTCCGACCATTTTTGTACGCTCGTGTCGCGGCTACCTGGGGACGTGTTCTTAGAACTCCTGGGCATGCACGAGACTGAGTGGTAAGTCCAACAGACTCCACAGCTGAACTCAGAGATGAGGCGCTGCCTAGCCCTGGTTTTGCCACGCAAAGACTCCAGCCAAGAGAGTAGCACTCATGGCTGGTCCCCAGCCCGCAAGTGGCGGAGAGAGGGTCCCGCCGTAGCCGAGGGATGCACACACACCGGTGAAAAGAATATAGCTCACCCCGAGGAGGCTACTCATGAGCAGGGTAACAGCAGGGCCAGGGAAAGGCGGTCCATTCAGGGCAAAGAACAGGGCAATCGCAGGCAGCAGGATGCAGGCCAGCGGGGTTGCCAGCTTGACGTGCAGATCAACGCGGTAGGTAGTGACATCATAGCCCGCCGTTTGTGTGTCACCGATGGTCTGAGCTAACTGCCAGACGCCCAGGTGCATGGTGTCGATATTCGTGTCCGGAGCCTGGCCTAATTGCATGAGCCGTTCTGCTGGCTCACGCCGAAGCCCGTTTTCAGAGATCGTAATACGGACTGGATCAACTAGCTCCCACATCCCATCACCCACGTATGTAGCACGTCGGGCATCAGTCCGGCTGCGTGGCAGGCCCATCTCTCCGAGCTCGTAGATAGAGATATCCGTGGCTTCCCCCAGTGTCGGGTCGAGCTGTGTTGCCTGAGAGACATGGCTCCCGGCTCGATACCAAACCACTTTTTGGAGCACACCGGTCTCTGAACGATCTTTGATTTCTGTTTCTTTGAGTCGATCGGCTAAAGCGTTCGTGCGGGGCACGATATATTCATTCAACACAAAGGAGAGCGGAGCGATCAGACTGGCAATAATGAGAATACACGACAGCGTACGGGTTGCCGAAATACCACTGGCGCGCATGCCGATGAGCTCTCGGTGGAAAGACAACACGCTGACCGTCAGGGCGGTGGCAAGCAGCAGTGACATAGGCACGATGCGCGATGCCAGCAGTGGGATACGGGCAGCGTAGAACCTGAGTGCCTCGGTTGGCGTTGCATTGTGGCGGGCAAACCATTCGAGCCGTTCGAGGATATCGACCAGAAGATAACCCACGAACAAAATGCCGAAAGCGAGCAGCACCATCAGCGTATAGTGTTGGACAACATAACGCTGCAGTAGGGCGCGCCGTGTCCGTGGAGAAAAGGCGTCCGTCTCCGCTCGCGTAGGGTCCGTAGCCTGCGGGTGTGCGAGTGCCCACCACCGAAAACGTGTACGTCCCTGAAACCAGAGTAAGCTGAGAGCCAGCAGACCAACCGCGATATTTGGTAGCCACACTCCGAGCCCAACAGTGACCACTTCCGCCTGAGCCAGTCCATCCCCGAGCTGGATGAGACCATAATAGACAACAGTCAGCACTAAACCCAACACTCCGCCTGCGGCGCGCGAGAAGCGTTGTCCCATGAATGCCAGGGGTATTGCCAAAAGGCCAAAGACAACGCTTGCCAGCGGGGCAGCAAAACGCCGATTCAGCTCTGTCCGGGCGCGACGGGCTTGTGTGGCACCCAGAGGCGTTTGAGGCGTTTCCTGCACCCGTGTCACTAAGTCAGGCAGGGAAAGGCCGGCCAGTGACCGCGGACTCCGAGCCAGGGTCTTTTGCGATTCCTGGAGGATGGTTTCAAAGGTTTGGAATCGAGTCTCCCCTCCGCCCTCTTGGGGCGAGAGGAGAATAACGCCGTCGTACAGAACCAGACGAGCAGTGCCCGTAGCAAGTGGCTCTAGGGTTCCACGTTCCGCAAACAAGGTTTGTCCGGCAAAGTATTCTTGAGCAGTATCTGAAATCCATAGGAGGACGCCGCGCAGTCGGTCCCCGCGAGCAGAAATTTCCCGTGCAACCATGCGCGATCCGCCAAACTGATGCACTGTCCCGGGGCGCAGGGAGATGCCGGGATTCTCCTGGATCATGTCCCGCAAAGTGACATCCAGCGTGCGGATCGCCGCAGGAGCGGAATACAGAGAAAAGCCGAGACCTGTGGCGGACATGATGAGGGCAAAACCGAGTACTGGCAGAACACAGCGTTGACGCGCCACGCCTGCAGCTTCAATCGCTAGGAGTTCACGGTCTGCCCTGAGACGACCGAGTCCAACCAACGTCCCAACCAGAACGGCGAAGGGCAGCGTCTGCGAGAGAAGCGGAACAATCTCGTAAAAGGCAATCCAACCAACTGCGGCAAGCCCTAGTCCGCGATTAATAACCAAGTCTGAGAATCCCAGTAAATCCTTGGTCAACACCAGCGTGGTCAACCCAAACAAAGAGAACAAGGTTGGGGTGATGAATTCTGTGGCAAGATAGAAACTGAGTGTTTTTCCCAGCCGTCGCCGAAAAAGAGAGGGGAGAGCCAGCATTACCGCCTATCGCCGGCCGGTCCTGACCCTGGATGATCTCACTCTGTTCATTTCACTCATTCCACTCATTCTGCTCATCCTGCTTGATTCATTGGTGGTTTTCTCTTATACCGGGCAGGATAAATTGAATACAGTCCCTTATCTCCCAAGCAAAAGCATATGAAAGCCATTATTTTAAGTGCAGGCCAGGGCAAACGGCTACTGCCTTTGACCGAAACCACGCCGAAATGCCTGTTGTCGGTCGATGCGGACAGGCCTGCCCTAGAAATCCAACTCCATGCCCTGGCTGAGTGCGGCATCCAACAGGCTACGATCATGGTCGGATTTGGGGCGGAAAAGGTGGAGTCTTTTCTGGCAACGTGCCCCGTACGTGGAATAGACATAACGATCCGCTATAACCCCTTCTTCGCCGTCTCAAATAACCTGGCAACGTGTTGGACGGCTATTCCGGAAATGCATGCGAACTTTCTACTACTGAACGGCGACACCTTGTTTGAACCTGCCGTCTTGCAGCGTTTGCTCAGGGCCCCCTCGGCACCCATTGTGCTCGCTATCGACCGTAAAGCTGTCTATGACGCAGATGATATGAAAGTCTCCATGCGAGATGAACGCAGCCTGACCGCAGTGGGGAAAAGACTCCCTCCTTCGCAGGTGCATGGAGAGTCCATCGGCCTGATGCGTTTCCGTGCCAGCGGGGCTGAGGCGTTTCGTACTGCCCTTGAGACGGCCATGCGTAAGCCTGCCTCCCTGCAGCGCTGGTATTTGTCGGTTATTGATACGCTGGCTGACTTCTCCCTTGTCGAGGTGGCCTCAATCGAGGGCTTGTGGTGGGCCGAAATCGATACTCCAGAAGACCTTGCACAAGTACGCGCCCATTTTGGACCCCACCAGTCTACGCTCAGCTCTTATGAGACCGCGTCGTTAGACGAGACGCCGTTACCAGTCGGCGAAGCATAACAAGAGCAGTCTCAGCCGTAATCGGTCTCCCTTTGCTCCGGTGGGTGGCTCCGTTTTGCAACTCCATTGTCCCCAGTGCCTCTCCCCACTTCGACTCGCCGGTAAGACCTATGTGTGTGACTCGTGCCCGCGACAATTCCCAAAAAAGGATGGTGTGTTCTCGTTTGTAGAGCATGACTACTACTACGGAAAGCTGCCTCAACAAGAGATGCCGGTATTGCTTGATTTATACCAAAACAAAGGAGTTGCTGGGCTCACAGCGTATCTGAATACACACAAGCTCCGTGGTCGGGGCGTCTTGCTGAACAGTTTTCGTGCAAATCATGCCGACGGACGCTTTCTCCTGCCGCTTGATCCGACAAGTGTGGTGCTCGACCTGGGTTGTGGTTTTGGCACCTTAGCCATTCCCATCGCCAAAGTGTGCAAGGAGGTGTTTGCCGTGGACGCCACCTTTGAGCGGGTGCATTTTTTGGCCCGGCGCGTCGAGTGTGAAGACTTGGCAAACATTATTCCGATCCACGCAAGTGTGTGGGACCTACCTTTTGGCAAGTCCAGCTTCGACTGCATTGTCATGAATGGTGTTTTGGAATGGGTTGGCGAGTGGCTCGCTGACCGCAGTCCACGCGAGGTGCAGCGCAAAGCTCTCGAACGCTGTCGGGAGTTGCTCAAGCCGAGCGGCACCCTCTTTGTCGCCATCGAGAACCGCATCGGGTTCGAGTTTTTGTACCGCAGCCGTGACCCTCACAGCAAGCTCTATTTTACGAGCCTGCTGCCACGCAAGCTGGCTTCGGCCGTGACCCGGCTCTTGAAGCACAAGAGTTATCGTACCTATACCTATACTCGGCGTGGCTATCAGCGTCTCTTTAGGCAGGCGGGCTACTCGCGTTTGGAATTCTATTGCCCCTGGCCGCGTTACCAAGATCCCCGCTACATCTCGCGCTGGGGAGATGCTGCCGCTGCGCGCTACTTCCGCAAGACGGTGCTCAGGGCGCAGCGTTTTGATGAATATGTATTCTGCTCGGGCCTTGCTCGCCTCGGTTTGGACTGGCTCTTCAGCCCCAGCTTTATCATTCTGGCTCAAAAATAATGCTGGCCCAAAAACGATGAGACACGTGCTTGAAAAGGAACTCCAAAAAAACTGGAGTAGCCTCACGGGTCAGACGCGTGCGCCCGAACAGTTGTCCCTTCTCCAGATCCGGGGGACGGACTGGAAGGCCAGCCGGGTTCACTTTGCCGTCATAGATCCCACCGGACAGCCCCTCTTTTTTGTCAAAGTCGTGCGCGATCCACAGCAAAATACACCGCTGGAGCAGGAGTATGACCTGCTGGTCTCGCTTGTGTCCCAACCGGGTCTGGCCACTCATCTTCCCCAGCCCTGTCTTCTGGGCGAACTGCACAAGCAGAAATATAGTATTGAACGGGCAGTACGCGGCACGAAGATGCTGGAAGAAATCCCGCGTCGCTTTTGGCATGTGGGTCAATGCTTTCCCCGCCACCTCAGCCGCACGACTGACTTGCTTGTTACGCTTGCACGCGGGACACGAACCGCTATCAGCACAGAGGAATTCTTGGCTGAAGAGCTGAGGCCGCTACGCGTCTTTCTCACGCAAGTCGGTCGAAGCCCTGCAGAGCTTGATCCATTATTCGATAGCCTGCAAACGGGCTTTCGGGGATCTTTCGAGAGTATTGTCGTGCATGGCGATCTCTCGCCTGGAAACCTGATCATGCAACCCGATGACGCGTGTGGACTCATCGATTGGGAGACTGCCAATCTCAACGGGCTGCCCCTTATTGATCTGTTCTATTTCATCACCCGCTACGCGTATATTGGCGGCTTGGTGCCGTGGCAGAAGAAGGCCCAGGCTATCAAAACCTTCTATGCATCCAGCTCTACATCTAACGCAGCGGGCATCGGCTATGCGAAGCAAGCGGTGGAGAAGTACTGCCAAGAGCTGGGGTATGATACCGGTATTATCGCTCCCCTATTCCGTCTGCATTTTGTCTATAGAGCCTATCTCAAGTCGATGATGGTAGGTTTAGACAGTGACAAAGCACAGCTCTGGCTTGAGCTATTTGACTACTATCAGCAGGGTGGAAAACATCCCTGGGACACGTAAGGCGTTTGCCTCTCTCCCCAATGGTTTCTGCATGATGGCTTGATGCGCATAACGCATACCACTGGCTGGGTGTCTTTAGCAACGAGAGAGTGCCCGGAGTTCTCGGAGAATATGGGAGGTAATCCCTTTCCGCAGTGGTGAGCGTAGAAATCTTTTCCACGCGATCCAGCCCATTCCGCCCATTCCGTTTACTGCGGCCTGACAGGCTTTGGCCCACTTTGCACTCACTGTGCGCTGAAAGACGGAGGCCGGATAGCGCTGGGTTTTCCGGTTTGCTGCTAGCAAGCCCTGCAACCAGACATCCGCCCAGTCCAGATAGGCGTGATCCGGAGTAAAGCGGAACTTGCGCATGCGAGACAGCGTGAGGTGCGACAGAAGGTCTTCTTGGCGAAACGCCACCCCTAAGTCTGCAAGCTGGCCACTCACAATTTCTCCTTTTTTGGTATCACCGAGTTCTGGGGTCAGCGCTGTGATTTGAGCAGGGTGAATGCGAACACGGGTCAGCGCGTCGGAGAAATTGGCCATTTTATAGCGCTTCGCGAGACGCACATGCAGGTCATAGTCCTGACAGCGCGGAAAGCTCTCACGATATCTATACTCCTGTAGAATAGCGGTTCGGGCCATGATGGTTGTATTGGTCAAACAACAGCGAAATAAGAGCTGAGCCTGGATATCCTGGAACATGCGAGGCTGGCGTTTTCTCTTTTTCAGCGGCTGCCCGTGCTCGTCCATAAATTTTATCCGGCCGCCGACTTGGACATAGTCCGGATGTTGGTCCAAAAAGGTCATTTGCTTGATCAGCCGGTCTGGACAGGCTTGATCGTCACTGTCGAGTAAGGCGATGTACGCACCTCGCGCCAGCTCTAAGCCGCGATTGCGCGTTTTGGGGATGCCGAGATTGTGTTCATTGCACACCACCCGAATGCGAGCATCGCCGTACGAACGCATGACTTCAACGCTGCGGTCGGTTGAGCCGTCGTCAATCAGCAGGAGTTCGAAATTGGGAAAGCTCTGAGACAAGATGCTCTCAATCGCCTCGCCGATATAATGCTCTCGGTTATAGACCGGGATAAAGACAGTCACTATGGGCGGATCGGTGATTGTCATAGCCCGGAGTACTCCTGTCTTGCTTTTTGCCGCCCGGTGTGGATATACAACACGCGTCTCTGAGACTGTAACAAGAGGAGCTGATGGTGAAGCAAAGTTTCTCCAGGCCCCTTTGGCTCAGCCGTATCCAAACGCGTTTCCCAAGTCTTTTCGGCCTGCGGTTACGAAAAGCAAAAAGCCTGCATTTTGTAACCATAAACGGACAGCGCTTCAAGCGGGTACAGCTGGCCGATTCGGCTATCGCTGCGGATATAGAGCATAATCTCGAAGTCTTCCACGCTGATGACATCTTCCCGCGTCTCGTCACCCGCTACGAACACGAGATCTGGGTGGACTTCAGAGCCGGTGATCGTCCCCGAGTTGTTACGGAACAGGTCGTCCGTCAGGTCGCAGACTTTTATGCCACAATCTATGCAAAACGTTCAGAACTGGTGGATACAGCCGACACACTATTTCCCGCTCGCCTTGCGCAAGATCTCCGTTTCTTGAACCAAGTGGGCATCCTTTCCGATTCACTCTACGAGCGGCTTTGCACAGCCATCGAACCCCTCACTCCGCAGCAGGTCTGGCTTGGTTTTGATTACACCGACCCGGTGCTCAAGAATTTTGTGGTCAGCCAGGAAGGCGGCAAACTCTACACCATCGATGTGGAAAGCATAGCCGATGATCAGCTCATCGGCATGGGGACAATCAAAGCCTGTGTACGCTGGCTTGGAGAATTCCAACCGCTCTTCTACGAACACCTTGCCGCACAAGGCGCTCCTGACTTTCAGCGGTATTTGCCCTTTGTCGAGCTCTGCTTTCTGGCCCAATGGACCGAGCGAAATTTCTTTGAAGGAAAAAAGAAGAAGATTGATGCAGGGGTGTTTGAGCGGTTTTGTGAAGGCTAGACCCTGACCCCGGAGGAGGAGAAGCTCGTAGCTATATAAAGGATTTTCAGACTTACAGCGCGGGAAATATGAGACCTGGCATGAGTCCAAGTTTATTCTGTTCGGATTAGCGCATCAGTAAAAAACTCAGCTCGCTGGTCTCAGCAAGAACGCGGTTATCAGCGCGCCTGCGGCCAGGTGCTGGGGAAGCGTTCGCCCGGATGCTGCACACTCAGAAAGATGGTCGTCATATCCGAGTTAAACGCAGGCCCGGTGGCTTCGGCGTCACTCGGGACGGTGGCAATACGAAAGGCTTTGCCAAAGCTGGGGTCGGTAATACCAGGCTTTCCCGCTTGATGGCTGGGATCAAGATCAAGATAGTACAGACCGTCAGCGGCCCTGCCTCTAGTGCGTATAAAATTTCTGTCCGTTCCAAACCATACGCCGCCTTCACGGTCGATCATGAGGTTATCAGGGTTGGCGGCAGCGGACGCATCAGCCGGGTCCACAGAACCCCGCCATACAGAGAAATAGGAAAACGTCTTTGATTGAGCTGGGCTCTGAACGTCCACTTCCTGGATAACGAAAATGGCCCCATCTTCATCGTTGCGAACCGTGACAATAGACGGATCTAATATCACCCCGTGCTGATCAAGCTGGGTTCCCTGGAAATGATTGGTAAAGGCGACATATAAGCGGGGCGTTCCGCTCGGATCTTTAGGATTCCATTCCAGGTCTTCCGGTCGATTCAGCTCCATCACACCGACCTTTGCCACAGCAGTGAACAGCGTGCGTCTGACGTCGTGATCAGTCTGAAAGCCGCCCATCTTGTTCCAGCCCATATCCTGAAGCGCGGCGCCCACGGTCTTTTTTGCATCACCCAGAGCTTCAGCGTTCGGAGCAATATCGAGACTATCAATACTGAGATGTATCCACCGTCCGGAGCCAGGCTGCTGCTCCGTCGGCACCGTCCCACCCAGAAGTGTCTTTCCAGTCATGTTATCGAGCCCGGCAAAGTGGGCCACAAAGAGCGTGCCCTGATCGAGTAATGACCGAATCCGGGCTCGCGTCATGCCTGCAGAGTAGGGTTCTTTGCTGACCCATTTATAGATACGGCCACTGCGCCGGTCGTTGCCGGCGTAGAGCACGATTCGTTTGCCGGACTGAAGCTGCCAATTCCGGTCCACCACGATGGCCACATTCTCCCAGCGCGCGCGACCCATACTGCCAATCTTGCGATGCCCCCGCCCGCTGCCTCCATCAGCTACACTTGTATAGAAAATATTGGGGGCACTCCGGATATCTATTTCCACAAGATAGCCGTAGCCTTCGCGGCTATGACGCTCCTGCCAATGTGAAGTCTGGCCAAATATAGAGGCAGGACTCGGGTCAGTCGGTACGGCGATGGGCGCCCCAGGATCACACCCTTTTTCTGTTATGAATTTTTGGTTTTGATCCCAGCAAATCTCTAGGTCTCCGTAAAACCACCGCTGGTTTTCTTCTGCGGTTATAATTGTTCCCCACGGTGTTTGCCCGCCCGAACAATCCGCCAAGATGCCAACGACCACACCAGCCGGGAGAGGCTGCCCAGTGTCATCATGGTCACGGGAGCGCAATGTCTGGCCCGTCACTGTGACGAGCGTCTGGCTGGTCGCATTAAATCGGACCGCCTGGGCTGAACGATCCACACTCCAGCGACCGGTTTGGGCGTTACGGACAATCCGCAGCCATGAGCCGCCAAGTTGCTGCTTGTGGTACCGAATATAGATGTCCAGCGCAGTCTGCGGCCAGAGTGGCGCGTCCACATTGTTTTGCAAGATGTCCTGGGCTTTCAGAAATTTTGCAAAAATCAGGTGCTGGCCGGTCGGCGCAGTAGTCAGGGTCGGTGAAAAGTTTGATACATACTCATGATTCACCCACAGCCAGCCCGACTGCCCGCTGCCGTTAAACTGCGGCGCGCTGCCCGGCACATCGCCCTGCCAGTCGGCATCCCAGTCATCACCAAAATAGGCAAGATAATCATTATTCGCCCCAAAGCGGGGTACAGATGACGGCTGTGTTGTTAACGCATCAAGCCACTTCACCACCACGTGACTGTGTAGGCCGTCCAGTACACGGACCGTATCGGATGTAGCAGGGGCAAGCGGGAATGAACGAGCGGGGGCCTTGCCACTAGCAACATTGGAAACCTGGGCGACCTGTGCTTTGACGAATTCAGCAATATTCTTTCCTTCGGGGTGCGTGATCGCCACAACCGAAGACAGCGGGGCGGGTGCATCAATTTGCCCCCGGCTCTGCAAAACTATAGCGACGGTTAAGACGAGAAAGGCTGTAATCACAAAAAAGATGACACTGAATCGTCGCATGCGAGCTAGCAATATGAAACTGATACACGATAGCAGTCGGCAGACCTGACAAGGAAGGGGCATTGCCCCGAGGGGGCGCTGCCCCTCTCCGGGCTTATTTGCTTATTTGCCTATTTGCTTATTTGTTTGTGTATGCTGTAAGCCAGTGCAAAGAACGAGAGGAAAAACTATGCCTCGGCTGCGAATGGGTGTCCGTCTGCTCTTAATCAGCATGTTCTTGTTACTGTATGCCCTCCCCGGTGGCCAGTCTGCCCAAATCGCAGACGTGGCGACGCTCACCCACGGTATTGCGCGTGGTGATGTAACATCACACAGTGTCGTTATCTGGTCCCGAGCCAATCACGAGGTCTATCTCCGTGTCGCATACGACAGGAGTCCGGACTTCTCTCATCCTCAGACTGCACAACCTAATCTTCGTCACCCAAGAGTCGGACTACACCGGCCAGGTCGCACCGACCGGGCTGCAGCCCAGCACGCACTACTATTACCGCGTCTGGCTCACAGCCGAGCCGGCAGGAAATCAGCGTGAGCAGTCAGCGACTACGCAAGGCCGCTTGACAACCGCTCCAGATGGTGAATCTCCCAAGCCTGTTACCTTTGTCTTTGGCGGAGATTTGGGCGGACAAGGTCTGTGTCGCCAAAAACAGACAGGCTATGCCATCTTTACCCGGATGGCCGCGTTACAGCCCGACTTCTTTGTTGCCAATGGCGATATGATTTATGCGGATGATGGTTGTCCCCCTGAACGGCTGCTTGGACCACTTGGAGCTGGAGCAAACGAACCACACAGCTCACCTCCTCCGGTCTGGAAGAATATTCCAGGCCGGTTTCCCGGCGTACTCTCGCCGACAGTGGATTGGACCGATCTCAGCCAGCTGCGGCGAGTCTATCGCCTGCATTGGCAATACAATCGCGCGGATCCTGCCGTGCAGCACTTCTTCCAGCACGTGCCCATGTATGCCCAGTGGGACGATCATGAAGTACTGAACGACTTTGGGGCGCGCTGGACATACTGGGCGCAAACGACAGGAGAACGAATAGGCTATCCCAACCTTGTCACTATTGGCCGGGAAACATTTTTTCTGTACTCGCCCATCGCTCGACATCCAGACGGGTCCCAGCGGATATATCGCGCCTTCCAGTGGGGGCAGCACCTCGACCTTTTTCTCCTGGATGCACGCTCATATCGAGGCCGGAACGATCTGGCCGATACGCAAACACACCAGAAGGCACTACTCGGTTCGGCGCAACTCGCTTGGCTGAAACAGCAACTTCAGGATTCACAAGCGACCTGGAAAATCGTCAGTAGCGATGTCCCCCTGTCTGTTCCGACCGGAAGCCTAGCCCACATATTGGGTCGAGATGGCTGGGCGAATGGAAACAGTCCGGACTTTTCTGCCCAGACGGGTCAGACTGGATTTGAGCGAGAACTCCTAGATCTCCTACACTTCCTAGATGAAGCCAATGTGAACAATATTGTCTTTATCACCACCGACGTTCATTTTGCAGCCCAGATTCGATACGCACTTGATGCCGACGGAGACGGCGATCTGCTCATTTTTCATGAACTGATCACTGGACCACTGAATGCCGGCATGGCTCCAGCCGTGACCCAAACCCAACTTGATCCAACCCTCAACCCAACACTACTATACGCACAGGGCGACCTGTTCAATTTCGGCTTTGTCCGCACCCAACCGCACGCGGATGGAACGGTGCATTTGGTTGCCGATGTCAGAGCGGAGAACGGACAAATACAAAGGGGTCCGTATTAGACCTGTCTCCGCCGTGAGCACTCTTTTCACTGCACCCCCGTATGAACTGCACGCCCGCATCAAAGACGGCAGAAAAGAACGTACGCTCTCGTCTCATCGGATCGATTCCTATACGAGAACATAGCTATGGCGATTCAAGTGACCTCCTCACCAATTCCGGATCGTCCCACGTCCTTGGAACACCTCGTTATCCAAGCCGAGCTGGGTCAAGACGAGATCGTGCGGACCGGAGTCGCGAGCCTGCATCCGGCGGATACGGCGGAGCTGCTGAACGTTCTGGAAGAGCCCGAAGTCAAACACAAAGTCTTTGCTTTTCTGGAGTTACGCCATGCGGCAGCAGCCCTCAGCCTGGTTTCCCCCCACACCAAAAACACGCTGGTTGAGCGACTGTCTGACGACATACTGGGCGATTTAGTCGAATATCTTGACTCCGACGACGCGGCAGATCTACTCGCCTCACTCTCTGCCCGACGAGCCAAGGCCGTCCTCGATGAGGTGCCCCAGGACCTGTCTGAGGAAGTCTCCCAGCTCTTGCAGTATCCACCCGATACGGCAGGCGGGATTATGCAGGTCGAGTATATGGCCGTGCCGCAAGGCACCCGCATAGACCAGGCCATTGAAATGATCCGCAGTCGTATCGACGACATCCCTGACATCAATATCGTTTTTATTGTGAATCAAACCCGTCATCTTGTCGGCGTTCTGCCCCTGCGTAAATTCATCCTCGCCCGTCCGAGTGATGTGGTTGAAAGCGTCATGGACCAACAGGTCATTTCGGTCCGTGCTGATCTCGACCAGGAACAGGTCGCGCTCATGTTCAAAAAATACGACCTTATTTCTCTGCCCGTGGTCGACGTCGAAGGCCTGCTGCTGGGACGCATTACCGTTGACGATGTGGTTGATGTACTCGAAGAAGAAGCAACCGAAGATATTTTCAAGCTGGCAGGTCTTGACGAAGAAGAAGAGGTTCTTGACTCGGCCTGGCAGTCCATCCGCCTACGCCTCCCGTGGCTTGCCCTGAATCTGGTCACAACCACGCTGAGCGCTGTAGTCATTTCCTTTTTTGAAGGCACGATTCAGCAAGTCGCTATTGCCGCCGCCTTTATGACAATTGTTGCCGCCCAGGGCGGTAATGCCGGGGTTCAAACGCTGACCATCATTGTGCGCGGTATTGCGTTAGGCGAAGTGCCCCTGACCCAGACCAAACGGGTGTTAGTCAAAGAATTGACGATTGCGCTGGGCAACGGGCTGGCCCTCGGCTGTGCTGCAGGATTCGTAGCCTATTTGTGGAAGGGCAATCCAACGCTCGGCATAGTCTTGGCCCTGGCATTGATGGTCAACTTAATAGTCGCCGCGTTCGTCGGCAGTATCGTCCCTCTCACCCTGCGACGCGTGGGAATTGATCCAGCCGTGGCATCAAACGTGTTTGTGACGGCCTGTACCGATATCTGCGGCTTTCTGTCCTTTCTGGGAATTTTGACTCTCTTCTTGCGTTTTGTGTGAATCGCGATGATACAAAGATTCCTCGTAGTACGGACTGCTCGAACTATAAATATATCTAATAATAAAAAAATAAATAATTTAGTATGACTTATCTTCCATACATCATATTCACATGCTATAAGAATCTTGTCATGAACGTTTACACGGTTGAGTCTCCCCGACTCAGCGTGTATCAAGGCCCGTGGGTTTCCCCTCCTTTACCCCACGGGCCTTTCTTTTATTTGCGATCTTTCTACGTCACATAGATTTCACCATCTTGTAACACTCTTGTAACAAGCCGCTTATTCTCCGCCACAACTATTTCAGATAGAATGGATAAAATAGACAGGAGAGCCCTGAAACACATGCCACATAAAGATCCGAAACAGACCGTATGCTCTGATAGTCCTTCCGAACCGACGCAACGTCTCATCCAACACCTTAGCCACCAGCCGCATGACTTGATCGATGTCCGTACCCTCATGATACGCTTTCAGGCATCGGCGGAAGATGTGCAAAAGGCACTTCAACATCTCGAACAGCAGGCAACGGTCACAACGGCTCAATAATCCAGCCCATCCCTTTTCTATAAATTTTTCACCGATATCTAAGAACCTGTTCAAGATGAATTTTGGGTGATGTGGTAGTCCTTCCGGATTGAAGAGGAGGGAAGCGTGAAGCATCAGTACCCGAGTGAACTCACGCGCGAGGAATTTGCGCGCATTCCTCCGCTCTTGGAGGCGCCGCGCAAGAAGACCAAGCCGCTGGCCAGTAGCTGCTAGCACTGATGGGCGTTTCCTTCCCATCATACAAGCTCTCCGTAACACAACTGTCACACAGAATTGATTTTTCCTTCATCAAAATGTGGGTCGTGCTGTATATCTACACTCGGGCATGGTCAAGGTATTCGTCCTTTACAAAGCGGGCCCGGGCGAGACATATGGTGGACTGCTCAGCAAAACCCTTGACCGGTTGGGCTACCGTATTAGCCCAGGCAGCCTGTATCCTCTGCTCCACTCGTTAGAGCAGGCAACATTATTGAGAAGTCCGGCCACGATCATCCGTGGCCGGATTAGACGTTATTGTGAACTGACGAGTTGCGGGAAAGAAAGCCTCCCCGCAACTCGTGAAAACCTTGCAGGGCTTGTTCAAGAAGTCATTTTCAATGAACCGCCCTCTACTGTTCGAGGTGCGAAATGTGCGTACACCTCGTCGAGCCTCAGGTGAAGGAAGGAAAGAGTTGTTGTCCAGGCTATGCTAGTGGAGCCTTCAACTTCTTTAGTGAAGAATGATCGGCAGCGATTCTTTAGCTTTCCCGGTCTTCTGTTTGCCGATCAGGATCTCACGTCTGACGATCTCAGGCTCAATGGCCTCACGCATAAATTCATGGGGTGGGGGACCACGGGCTCCAGCAACACGTTGCACACGCTCATGCCACTCAGGACTCAAGAACACCGCCCGCAGGGTAAACGGTCCTGTTGCGCATATTCTCCTCTATACATTTTTCTTGGAACTATATGCCTTGACTCCTTCACATAGATGAAAAGAGTATGACGGTCTTGTGAAACAGCCGACAAGCCATGGTCATAATTTCTTCATAGACCCGTCACCTCAATGAAATCTTTTGGCGGTCTCGAATTGATCTTTTTGTTTTTGGATCACATTAGAAGGGATCGCACCATTGAAGAAGATTCTTGTGATGGAGAATGAGGTAAGTATTGCCAGCCTGATCACCTACAACTTTGAGCAAGCCGGCTATTGTTTTAAAGCGGCCGGAGACGGGGGACAGGCCTGCTTGCTCATCGAATCATTTGTGCCCGACCTGGCGACCCTCGAACCACGGCTGCCCCTCAAAAGCGGCTAGAAGATATTCGAATAGATCCGTACCCATCAAAATGCCCGTATCCGTGATGTCCCAATCATTGTTGTCGGTGTCTTGGCTTCGCAAAAGCAGCAACAGGAACTCAAACACCTCCCGTCTAGCACTGACTAAGCAAAATTTTTTCCGTTGCGGAACTGTTACTGCTCGTGCAGCAAGCCTTCTTCCCTCCTGCCGCTGAGGCTCTTCAGGCAACAGGCTAGAGCTCCCTACCGGGCTGCATCCTCGGATTTGAATAGAAATCCAGCCCGGGATTTTCACATACATCATAATACTGCCATTGTCTTGTAACAGGGCTGTTTTATCTCAACGCTGTCTTACCTGCCTGCGGGGAGAGTGACCCATACCCTTGCTAATAGCTGTTGAGATTCACGCAGAAGAGCGGCTAATCAGACCATGTCAAGCCGCCTGGCAGCAAGGACATAGAACACAATGTTGCGGGGGAACTGACAGGCATGTGATTTACGCGTGACACTTGACAGATTCTCTCGCACTCCTGCTCTGGGCGGATTCAGGGGGCCCATTCAGACAGGATATGAAAGATCCTCGTTAACCTGTTGGACCGCGTTCAGTTCACACAGCCGCTCCCAATCTCTCCGCTGCATGGCTTCACCGTGTAGTTGGTCTTTGTTGACGAGTGAGCTGGCCAACTAGAAAAGGCCCGTTATCTCGGGCGGCAGTCCCTGACGAGTCAGTTCCACGAGTTTGGTGACGCCGGCGTCGATCAATTCCATAAGTGGGCGTGGATAGACGCCGACAGCAAACACCACCAGGGCGAGCGGCGCGAGAGTTACCGTTTCACGGACGGTGATGTCAGAAAGCTGCGAGGCGACTTGCGTGCCAGCCTGTCCCAACGCCACTCGTTGGAACATCCATAGAATGTAAGACGCCGCCAGTACGATGCCTCCCATGGCGAGTAAGACCAGAACGAAACTCTCCTCTGAGGTGCCAAGCAATACCAGGACCTCGCCAATAAAACCGCACGTCCCCGGCAGCCCGAAAGATGCCACCGAGAAAACACAAAACAGGGCGACAAACCGTGGCATCTGTTTGTGCAGCCCGCCGTAGTCCCCGATCAGTCGGCTGTGCGTGCGGTCGTATAACACGCCGACCGCAAGGAACATCGCCCCGGTGACGATCCCGTGGTTGAACATTTGGAGAATCGCGCCTTGGATCCCCTGGCTATTGAAAACGAAGATACCCAGCGTAACGAACCCCATGTGAGAGATCGACGAATAGGCGACAAGCTTTTTGATGTCGTCCTGGGCGAGGGCCATAAACCCGCCGTACAGAATCGCCACAACCGACAACCAGAGCATAAAGGGAGCAAAGCTCGCTGACGCATCGGGAAGGATCGGCAGACAAATCCGCAAGAATCCATATCCGCCCATTTTCAAAAGCACGCCGGCCAAAATGACACTGCCGGCCGTGGGCGCCTCAGCGTGGGCGTCAGGCAGCCAGGTGTGAAACGGAAACATCGGAAGCTTGATGGCAAAGGCCAACATGAAAGCTAGAAACATCCAAAACTGGGATGTGGAAGAATAGGTCTGCTCCGCCAGGGCAATCATGTCAAAAGTATGTCCGCCTTGGACGTAAAGTCCCAGAATCCCCACGAGCAGCAGTAGGCTTCCCGTCAAACTATACAGGATGAACTTCAACCCCGCGGCAATCCGTCCGGGTCCGCCCCAGAGGATGATCATAAAGTACATAGGAATCATCGTGACTTCCCACATCATAAAGAACAGGAACAGGTCCAGGGCCGTAAAAACCACCAGCATGGCGCCTTCGACCAGGAGAATCAGCATCATGAAGGCCCGCACGTGCGAGGTGATCGAAGTCCACGAACACAACACGCACAGAGGGGACAGCAGTGTTGTGAGCAACACCAAGAGGATGCTGATGCCATCTACGCCAACCGCATATTGAATGTTGAATGTCGGCATCCACTGCATACGCTCCACAAACTGCATGCCCTGCTCATTGGGGTCGAACCCGGACCAGAGAATCAGGAAGAGCCCGAAGGCCAGCAGCGTGCAGCCAAGCGCAATTCGCCGCATCCACGGCTCGCTTGGCGCGAATGCCAGGACCACAATGCCAACAAAAGGAACGGAAATAATCAAAGACAGCAGGTGTTCATTCATAGCATCAACTCTTCAGGGCGCCTTGTTATAAATTGTTATAATACGAGCCAATAGAAAAACAGGATGACCGCGACTAACCATGCGATCAACACACCCAAGTGGTCTTGAATCGGCCGTGGTTCGACTTCGTTCAGTTTCTTCCCGCTGGCTTCGGCTGCACGATCTACTTGGTCCGCGCCTTTCTCGATTCGGCGAACGTCGACTGCCTCCCACAGCCACTGGGATAGCCCCGCACTCTGTTGACCACCTTCGACGACCATGCGATCAATACCGCGAACGTCGACTGTCTCCCACAGCCACCGGCCAAAAAGGACAGTATTCCTTGCAAGACGACGAACCACGTCATCAATACCGCGAACGTCGACTGTCTCCCACAGCCACCGGCCAAAAAGGACAGTATTCCTTGCAAGACGACGAACCACGTCATCAATACCGCGAACGTCGACTGTCTCCCACAGCCACTGGCCAAAGCGAACCAACCTCGCAGCCATCCCATGGATCAGACCGTTGATGACGCCAACGTCGATCTCACGCCACAGCCACTTGACCATTCGGACCATGGGCTGAACGATGTACAGGCTATACGCCTCATCGAAATAGAATTTGTTGAGAAACAGCACGTACATCGTTTGTGCGAAGTGCAAGCGAGGAACGGCGGACAGCATGGGTCTTGCCTGAAGCAGCGCCGCCAAGCCCCAGCCAGCCAGCGCCGCCACCAGGGCCAATACGAGCAACGGCACGTGACTCGTCTGCCAGAAGCCCTCGACGAGTGGATATGGCGTCGCTATTGCCGGTGCCAGGAACGGTACAAACCACACCCAGAGCGCCAACAAAGTGCTGATCAACCCGAGCGATCCGACGATGATAGCCACGAGATGCAAAGGGGAAAAGAACCGCGGCTGAACGAGCGCGGATGTGGCTGGCTGAAACAACGAGGTAAGTCCGCGAAAAAGATACATGGCCGTGAAGAAGACGGTCAGCAAGCCGATCACCCAGAAAGCGATCTGAGCGGCGCTCGAATTGTGGACCGTCCACAGTGCCCCATATGGACCCGAGAAGATCAGCGCGGGCGGAGCACAGGCCAGGATCAACGCCCCGAGGGATACCGGCGACAACAGTTTCGGTCGTGTGGGTACGTGGTGTGCGTGCGAGCCGGCTGATGCGAGCTCGTTGCCTGTCGATAAAAACAGGAAGCCCTTCAAGAATCCGTGAGCCAACATATGAAAGATAGCCACCATAAACGCCCCCAGGCCACATGTCATGATCATGAAACCGATTTGGCTGATCGTGGAATAGGCGAGGATCTTCTTGATATCGCTCTGCGTCAGAGCGACCATCGCGGCGAACAGCGCGGTCGTTGCACCGATAATGGCGATCACCATCATCGCCGCAGGCGACAGTAGTACCAAGTCGCTGAATCGAACCAACAAATAAGGCCCGGCATTGACCATCGTGGCAGCGTGAATCAGTGCCGAGACGGGGGTTGGGGCCTCCATTGCGTTAGGCAACCACACATGGAATGGAACCTGAGCCGATTTACCCAAGCATCCCATAAACAGCAAGAGCGTGATCAACGTGACCGTACGAACGTGCCATTCAAAGCCAACCCATGCCAGCAGGTTGATGGTCTGTCCGCTGACGCTCGCGGACTGACTGAGGATCTGCCGGACATCCAGCGTCTCGAACGTGGCAAAGGTCAGAATGATGCCGAACAACAGACCAATGTCGGCCACGGCGTTGACGAGAAAGGCCTTTGTCGCCGCGTTGCAAGCCGCCTTTCGATCGGATTGGTGGGAGATCAGCAGATAGGAGCAGATGCCCATGACTTCCCAGCACATGAACATCATGAGCAGGTTGCTACTCATGACTAGCGTCAGCATGCCAAAAGTAAACAGGGCCATCACAGCGAAGAACCGGCTGTAGCGCGCGTCCCCGATCATGTAGCGGGAGGAGTACACGTGAACCACAAGGCTCACGCCGGTCACTAACAGCAGCAGCAATACAGCAAGTTGGTCAACATACAAGCCCAGTTCGACACTCAGATTTCCAGACCGAAGCAGTTCGTACAGACTGATGACAATTGGGTCACTTTGGAGGACGACCTGAACGAAGGCTGCGACCGACAAAGCAAATGAGATGCCGATCGCGAGCACACCGAGCTTACCACTGTCTTGCCCCAAGCGCCGCCCGGCGAACGCGATAATGATGCTGGCAAGCAAGGGTAAAAGGGGTATCAGGACATACACAACCGACATTAAAATTGTTCCATTAATATAATTCGATATAAAAATTTGTCACAGGCCAGCGGTTGCAGCCACTTCCCGGAAAAACCTGATTATGGGGTCGCTCCAGAACCCCAAGGCAATGACCGCTCCCGCGGTCAGTCCCATACTCAGTTTCAGGGCCGGATGCATGTCAGCATCGTCCGTGGTTGACGACTCTTGAGTGTCGTCAAAAATGCGGACGAACACGCGTTGAAAATACGCCATCGTCAACAACGTAGCGACAACGACGGCTGCAACAGCCAGATAGTTGCCCGCTTCGATGGCACCCAGGATAATGTACCATTTCCCAAAGAACCCGCCGGTTGGTGGAATGCCAATCATGGACATTGCCAATACAATGATCGCACCGATCATCCAGGGTGATCGCCGCAAACGCGACAGGTCTTCCACCGTTCGCGCTCCATACTGGTGAATTGCCGCCCCTGCGATGAAGAACAGTCCAGCTTGCATGACGGCGTCGTTGATCAGGTAGAACATGCTCCCCGCAAAGCCGGTTTGGTTCCCCTGACTCACTCCAATCAGGATCAAGCCGACGTGGGAAATGCCGCCATACGCAAACATCCGCTTCACGTCCTGTTGGCGTAATGCCAACAGGGCACCAGCCACGGCCGCCAGGGAACCCAGTCCGCTTAGTAATGTCAGCAAGTGGACTTGCCCAATTTCCGCACGAGCGCCAAGCACCCAAAACATGATGCGGACCCATCCATACAGGGCAACTTTTGTCATCAGGGAAGCGAGCAGCGGCGAAATCGAGTCTGGAGCGCGGGTATAGGCGCCGGGTAGCCAACCATGAAGTGGAAACAGCGCCATCTTGATTCCGAGACCGATGAGCATAAACGTGGTCCCGCCGATGACCGCTTTCGAGGCCATCAATTCCGGCTTGGCGGCCATTTGCTGCGCGAGATCCGCCATATTCAAGGTGCCTGTTGATGCATAAAAGAAAACGACCCCCAGCAGGTAAAACGAAGCACCGAGCGTTCCCAGGATGAGATATCGAAACGCAACAATCAGCGCTCGACCGCCGGGAATCCCGACCAGCCCATAGGCAGACAGTGCCGCAACTTCCAGAAACACGAAGACATTAAAGATATCCCCAGCCAGCACAATCCCGGTCAAACCAGAAATCAAGAGCAGCAGCAAGGCGTAGTACAGGACCTCGCGCGCACCCAGTGACCGTGGCGTGAGAGGTCCGCTATAGAACAAACACAACCAGGCCAGGAAGCTGAGCACGACGAGCATCGCACTCGCCAAACCATCGTTGACCCATTCGATGCCAAGCGGGTGATCTGGCAGACTTGTACTGATGGGCCAGCCGCCAAATGCGTACCGCGTATCCCCATGCTCGACAACGATCCAAACATTGATCACTGCCACGACGCACATGGCAAGCAAGGCCGTCAACGCCATTGGACGACACCAAGCGGACCGTCTCGCACCAACCATCGGCAGGCAGATGGCCGTCGCAAAGGGCAGCAAAAACAGGATCACAGGAAGATGGTCGCTCATTCAATCTTCTGCAGAATCTCGTCTTCATCCAGGCTGCCGTATTTCCGGTAGAGTGCGGTGACCAAAGCCAGCGAGACGCCCAAGGTCGCGACTTGCACCACGATTGCCGTTAAGGTCAAAACGTGTGGCAAGGGATTGGTGTAATTGGGCGGGGACATCTGGTCCGCTGTGGACAGCACCGCGTCGCTTCCCTGCAGGATGGGAACGGTTGCCTCCTGCTTGACACCAATTGTGACGATCAAAAGCAGGATGCTTGTCTGGACAATGTACATGCCGATCAGTTTCTTCACCAGGTTTGGATGGGTGTTCATGATGAAAAGACCCCAAAGAAACAGCACCACAAAGGCGATGAAGTTGGGTCTTTGCAGGGCCGCTTCGATAAACTCAATCATGAGATTCCTCGCTGTTAATGAGCGACAAACTTATAACAATCGAGATTGCCGTGACGGCGATATCTACGGCGACCCCAATTTGGGTCAACACAATACCCAGGGAACGTCGCCGCGCGGCGGAATCGATCCAAGGGATGTCCAGGTTCCCGTAGTTCAAAAATTCGCCACCTCCGATCAAGCACAATCCTCCGACGCCGACAAAGATCATCAGTCCAACCCCCTCACCATGAATGACCTTGCTCGCCAAGCGACACACGGGAGCATCCGGACCAAATACGAGGATCCCCAAAATGAGGCTCGTGCCCAGTATGACTCCGCCGGCGAACCCGCCACCCGGTCCCAATTGGCCAAAGAACAGGACGTACAGCCCAAACAACTGGATCAACGGAATCAGTATCCGGCTCGTCGTCCGGACTATGATGCTGTCGTGTGCGTGGATCATTCTTGATTCCTCCGCAACAGCAAAGCGCAGGCGAGGCCGGCGATAAAGATCACTGCGGTTTCAATCAGCGTGTCGAACGCCCGATAATCCATCAGCACCGCCGTCACGACGTTTGGTGTGTCCATCTCTTTCAGGCTGTTTGTAAGGTACGCAGGGGACACATGGAGGCTGGCCGGCGAATGCGGGTCCGCGAATTTAGGAAGATCTTCCGCCGCGTATAACAACAACAGTCCGAGCACAGGCAGCCCGACAAAGGCAGTTAGCGGCGGTGCGGATCGCCGAATGCGTATGTCTTTCGGCGCCGTTCCGAAAAGCGTCAATAAAAAGAACACCGTCGCCAAACCAGCTCCCACCACGGCTTCAACAAAAGCCACATCCACCGCCCCCAGCCACGCCCACACAAGGGCGAGCAGAAAGCTATATGTCCCCAAAATAAAAACCGAGCTGATCAAGTCCTTTACAATGATCGCACCTGCAGCGGTCATAAGCAGCAGAATCAAGAGCGGGATCTCGATCGAATAGATCATGCGTCGTCTTTGCTCCAAGGTTGAAGGCCGCAACGATACGCCGATCGAACCGTGGCGTGGGTGATAACCGGATTCAGCAAGTACAACAGGACGAGTACGACCAGGATCTTGACCAGGTTGGTACTCAAACCTTCATACAGTGCCAATCCGCCCAGCAGAAAAAACGCACCCAATGAATCGGTCAGCGAGACGGCGTGCGACCGCGTATAGACGTCCGGAAAGCGCAGTACTCCGATTGCCGCCACGAACAGAAAGAACAAGCCAACCAGAATCAAGCCGATCGACACCGGCGTGATGACCCATTGTGCTGCTTCAGATAGTTTATTCAGAGACATTAAAAGATCTCCTTCCGTTCTTCCAGATACTTGACGATGGCTAGCGAGCCAACCAAGTTCAACAAAGCATAGCCGGTTGAAATATCCACAAACATGTCGACGCGTTCGTAGAAGGTGCCGATCACGACCAGCAGGATGATCGCCTTGGTCGAGATTCCGTTCAGACCCAACACCCGGTCAAACACCGTCGGTCCACGAAGAACGCGGTATAAGTAGATGGCAATCAGAAGGGTGATGGTCATCAGCACGAACAGGAAAAAAGCGTTCATTTTGTACCTCTCGCGATAAATACGCTGTCAATCCGCTGCTCGATTCGCCGGCTCGTAACGTCGGCGGCGGAACTGTCGTCCATGGCGTGGATGACCAAATCCTGAGAATCGACCTCGACGGTGATCGTGCCAGGTGTCAACGTGATGGAATTGCCGAGCAGCACAATGTGATCGTCGTCTTGCAACTCGGTCCGGTGACGAATCATCTTCGGGTCGATGGGGAGAGCCGGATTCAGAATGAGCATAGAAAGATGGCAACCACTCTGCAGAATGCGGCCCACCAACCAGGGGAAGTACCACAACATGCGCCAGCCGCGGATAGACGAGCAAGTTGAGGAGCGGTCGGTGTTCAACCAGGCGACACCGAAGGCCACGACGACCCCCAATACTACATGCAGTCCGGCAAAGCTCTCAGACAAGAGCAGCCAGATGAGGAAAAAGGTACAGGTCTTGATCGTCAGCGTAGAGTTGCGGCTCGATTTCACTGGCACACCTCCCACGTCGCGTCTGGGCGAAATCGGTGAAAATCTCGAGTCACCGGATCCATCGCCACCAGGCCGATCCATTGGTTTTGGAACAAGTGTTGTAACTGAGTGTGCTTGGCGATGACAGCGGCAATACGGCTCCTGGGTGCATCGACGATGACCAACAGACGGACCGGTTCGTGATAGTGCCGCGGGCCGTTGTTGACGCTCTGCAACGGCAAGCCCGATTGTAAGTCACCGTGGCTGCCGTGCATCACACCGACACCAACGACCACATTGTGCGTCACTTTGCTGCCGCTTCCGTAGACGACCGGATCAACGGCCGAGAAGTAGTATTCCATGCTAATCCACTGCGCAACGACCACTGGTGCATTCATGAGCGCTTCGAGGATAGCCCCCTCAGTATCAGCGTCCGGATCGTAGGAGTGCAGAAAGACCCGCCCACCCAAATCAAGGTCTTTGGTGAGCGAACGGCGTCCTAGAATGAAAGCAGCGTTGCTGGACAAGCCCCATTCGGGCCGAACATTCGTCCAGTCGACCGTACGCGACAGCATGTGGTCCGTGGCGGCTTGCGGCGAAATGTCCGTGGGCGCTTGCGGTATGCGATGGCATCGTTCGAGCGCCTGATGGCGGCCGGCCTCTTCCAAGTCCTCGGTGAGCCGACGGAGGTCGTCGGCGTGGCTCGTCGGCACATCTTGTACGTCATAAAACGAGACTCGGTCGGTCGCTGTGTTATGTTTGGCGGCAAGGAACCGTGTGTCGTCCGGAATATCCAGTCCATGCTCTTTAAGAGCGCGCCGGACGTGCCCCCGATTCCCCATCGCCGCGAACACCCGCGCATTCGGATCGCCATGACCGCCGCCACACGCGCCGCAGTTATACGCGGCGAAAAAGGGATTATTGTCTGACGTGCTACCGTGGCCGCACAGCACGATGAACCGGCCGAAGTTCCGTGTCAGTCCAATCGCCCGCAGTCCTTTTTCAACAAACGTCGCCTGTTCCTCTGGTGTGAAACCGTGCGGCGGTCCGGCGGGCGGTTCAGCGTGTCCGTCTTGTCCATCTTCCGTGCGATCGACGGGGATCTGGGTCGCCACCGAACCAATAAACCAGTCATGTACACGCGCCTTGATCGCTTCGTACGGCATGCGCAAAAACGTTTTTCCGAACAGCCGCGCGCTAAAAAACAGGCCCAGCACGTCTATCAACATCAACGACGAGACTGGATTGCTCTTTAAGGCATGAAACAGGTGCTCGCCGAGTTGGTTCCACCTCGATCCCACCGCGTAATGGTTGAGTGGCCCTTCTTCGCCGCCACGCGGAACCTCATCGACGTTGAACCCCGGCGGCACGATGACCGGACACAAAGCGGCCCGTGCCGAGCTGTCGAACGCTTGAAAGCTGATGGGAATGCCGAAGAAGCCCGCATAGCCGAATGTCACATAGAGCCCTTGGGCCTCAATGTGACGGCGGAACGACTCCGAGCGCACGTCGATACACAAGACAAGCTGGGCCCGCGGACGGTTTTCGGTCCGGTCTTCATTGGTGCCTGGCTCGGCATTATGGTTGGCGAGCCGCTCGATCAGTTGCTTGCGATAGCTCGACTCCAGCGCATCTAACCACACCCGACCGTGCTCATCGCTGGGAAGTGCGTCCAACCAAGACAGCAGAGTCCGCGCATCGGCGGGGGAAAGCGTGTCCACATCGTCGGGAGACAGTTGCAGAAACTGCGCCAGATGAAAGAGGCGCCACGCATCGTCACACACGGATTGAACATAGCGGCCGGTCGCACGCGAATCACGCCCTCCGAGCTTCTGGTACTCATCCCTGCGCCCCTCCCAAGAGGAGACGAGGGCCGGCAGCGTCCCGTCAATACCCCACTCTTGGCGGCAGCACGTATCGACGAGTTCGACTTCATAGAAGAGGCGAACTGCCAGATATTGAAGCGGGTCGATCGGATGCTGTTTTTGAGCAGCATAACCAGGGTTTTCGCCCAGCCAGCGAATGAATCCGGCCCAACCCGGCAACTGGGCTAACTGGCGTGACAGGTAATCCGCCCATCCCTGTTCGGGAATCCCAAGCCCCTGGAGGCTGCGAGCGATTGCATCTTCCGGTGAGTCCGGCAAATCGCGGACCTTCGTCGCGAACTGTTTGATGCCAAGGAAACGTCCAGAAAAGTCCCTTGCCGCGAGCGTTCGCCACGCGCGATAAAACCCAGCCTTCCGGCCGGGCATCTCCCAATCGGCCATTCCTTCATCAAGAAAGGCTCCGGTCCACTTTATCATCTGATCGTTGATCTCATCGACCAAAGAAGCTCCGGCCAGTAATCCCAGCCAATCACTGAGCGTTCTTCCGGAAGGCAAATCAACGCTGGGACTCGTTCCTTCCTCGCTGACCTGTGCCCGCGGATCGTCGGTCCCAACAGAAAGGCCGAGCGCGGATAACGTGCTCTTCCACAGTTTCGACAAATAAGACGCGTCGCCGTTTTGTGGCTTCCTAGACTCCGGCGGCAGATCATCTCGAAACTGCTCTGTTGCGCATCCGCCGCCAAACTGCCAGGTTAACAGGGTCGGGTCCAGCGAATCGAATCCGAACACAAGATGCAGGCGCAACACTTCCGATGTCACGACTTGACGATGGCCTACGGTGACAGTCTGCACACCGACGCTTGAGGCGACCACCTGCAGAGCCTGCTTGACGGCATCCTCCGTAACACGTCCTTCCCGATACAGTTGACGGTAGTCGTCGTTCGGGATGTAACCGTTTCCTCCCAGCAGATATTTGGCTTCGCGAATGGCCTCGTCAAACGGCAAGTGTTCCCAGCCGCGAAGAGGATTGCGATAAGCAAACGTCTTCATCGGCCATGACTGGGCAATCGGCTTACACGCCTCAGCGACCGCATCGCGCACTCGCCCTCGCTCTCCCGAGGAAAGCGATCGAAACCGCTTTGAAGTCGGTTCAAATGAAATCCGTTCCGACTCTATTACTTGTGTCAAGACCTTCCTTACATTTTCCGGGCGGCAGTGGGATAATCCGAGAGCTTTCGGTGTTGGTCTAATCCGGTTATGATCAATATAGAGTCATTCTCCTTGAATTCATTTTGCATCTCCTTCAGCCGTTCCATCACGGTGTGGTCAACAAAGGAGGTCTCCGATAAGTCGAGAACCACCTTGGGCTCCCCCTTCAAGTGCTCCAATCTTTTCTTTAATCCGATCCACGTGCTGAATATTGCAGAGTCTTTCACGGCAACCGTTACCCCGTCATTCTCTCCCCGCTCGACGTTGACTCTTAGTCGAAAAAGAGAAATCCAGGGCGCGCCATTAAAAATGTGGAAGGCTGCCTTGACGCCTATGCCAATGGCAATCCCGCTGAGCAAATCCGTTGCCAAGACACCGATAATCGTTGAGACAAAGATGACCAACTGTTCGCGCCCGACTTTGTACATATGGAGAAATTCTTGCGGTGCCGCTAAACGAAAACCAACGCGGACCAACATCGCGCCCAATGCAGCAAGTGGAATTTGATTGATCAATCCCGGCAAGAGCGCGACAAAGATGAGCAAAAAGAGCCCATGGAACACGTTGGCGAATCGCGTCCTCGCCCCGTTATCGATATTGGCTTTGCTCCGCACGATTTCCGAGATCATTGGCAACCCACCAACGAGAGCGGAGACGGTATTCCCCACCCCGACGGCAAACAGATCACGGTCCTGGTTGGTTTTTCTGCGCCATGGATCAATCTCGTCGATTGCTTTCGCACTCAGCAGAGATTCCAAACTCCCAATCAACGCAAACATCAATATGTACTTCAGCCCTGTGGTAGTGGCCACGCCAGAAAAGTCTGGAAATGCGATGGCGCTGACTATATTGTCGGGGACATTGACGAGAAATTTTCCTCCAAGAGGATACTCGCGGCCGCCGAACGAATAGGTGTGCTCTTGACCAAGATCGAAATATAATCCGATCGGGACGGCAATAAGAAGGACCACCACAGGGGCAGGAATCACCTGAAGACGCGGAATCCTAATATGTTCCCAGCCGAACATAATGACCAGGCTGATGATCCCAATGAGCGCTACAATGGGGTTCATATCCATGATGAATTGTGGGATCCTTGCAAGCAGTTCCAACGGCGCGCCTTCCGGTCCCAAGCCCAAGGTAACCGGGAATTGCTTAGCCATGATGATCACGCCAATTGAGGCAAGCAACCCGTGAATTGCCGAAGTAGGGAAGAACTCGCCAAGGATCCCAGCTCGAAACACGCCAATGAGAATTTGAAGAATACCGGCGGCTACACCGACTCCAAGGGCGAGTCGATAGGCTTGCATGTCGGCAACCGGATCCGTCCCCCCGGTAAAACCAAATTCAGTGACACAGCCAATCGCTATAACAATAAGGCCCGCTGCCGGCCCCTTGATAGTGAGTTCTGAATTACTGAAAAAGGTCGCCAGCATTCCACCTATAATCGCAGTGAAGATACCAGCAATAGCCGGGTATCCGCACGCCAGGGCGATTCCAAGACAAAGGGGCAGCGCAATCAGAAAGACAAGAAAACCCGAAAGGATGTCGAACTTCCAAACGTCACGAAGTCCTTCGAGTGTCCCTCTCGGCACCTGGTTTGCTTCTTGAGTCATTGATGTGGACCCTCATCCATCCTGTACCACGAACTGACTGATCGCCACGAAAGTAACAGTCAGTCCAGCCACAAGTTTCTTGGCTAGTTCGGCCGCAATATTCTGATTAGAATTCTGCAAAGAATCCCTAGAGACACGACGCCCAGAGAGTGCGCGACGCTTAAATCAGCAAAGGCGCGTGGAAGCCCTTGGGAAGCTGATGGCCAACGATCGCTGGGAAATGACCGGCGTACGACGCGACTTGGCGGAGCAGGTCGCAGGTATCATAAGACCGACTGAGATGACTGCCGAATCGGTGGTTCACGTTGCGACGCGCCGCAACGTGAACCACCGATTCTTCCTTAGAGCTCTCTGAGCCCTCGTGTCTGGGAGGTTCCGCCTCAGCCGGCGCTGCGTATGTCAGCACTGCAAGCTGAGGAGCTGATAGGACGGCGAAGACACAAAGGCAGATCGACACACATACGAATCGTGAGAAAGTCAGCCATGTTGTTGATCGTGCTTTGAGTGTCATTAACACCTATAAAACGATAATTGGATCTGGATGGCTTGCGAACTACTATGACATTTTAGCAGCAGTGTCAAACGGATTCGCCACTTGTCCAGCTAAAAGTCAATGTATGCCCTGTCTATTTTCAAAAGAGTTTGTCGGGCGATGACTTTAAGGCATAATGAGCGAGTTTCTAATGAGGAGAAGGGTGAAGAATGAAGTGGCAAAAACAACTCATTGTTCTGATTGTGTTGACTCTGTGCAGTGCGTGGCACGCATCTGGGCTGGCCCACGACAATCCCACGGTCGAAGAGCTGTTAAAGGTCTTACGAATCAATGGGCAGATTACTGAACAGCAATATCAAGAGCTGCAAGGGAAAGCTGACACCTCCGACTCTTCTCAGGCTTCGCCGACCTCGCCGGCTCGCGCCAAGGTCGGCTACAAACCTGGCCGAGGGTTTCAGTTTGAATCGGCAGATGGCAACCACTCACTGGCTATTGGCGGGCGCGTACTCGCGCGGTGGGGGTATACCAACCGCGATGGGAGTGCGACTGGCCAGTCAGACGAAAGTGGGTTTCGGATCGCGGCGGCTCGACTGTGGTGGCAAGGGCAAGCCTTCTCCCCAAAGCTGCGGTACTTTTTCCAAACCGAGATGCTCAATGGTGATGTCAGGCTGATCGATTATATATTCCATTATCAATATCAGCCCTGGCTGGGGCTCCGCCTTGGCCAGTTTTGGCCCGGTCAGTCGCGCCAGGAGATCACACCGATAGGCGTTTTACAGTTCACCGAACGGTCCATTGCCAATGACTTCTTCAATGTCGGCCGCGATACCGGGGCGGAGCTGATGGGTAGCCTGTGGGAAAAGCGGCTGCACTATCGGTTTGGTATCTTTAACGGGAATGGCCTGAACCAGCGTCAGCGCTCGACCGATTATTTATATACGGGACGCCTCCAATTTGACCCGCTCGGCCGTTTTCCAGCCGGGGAGCCAGAGATCCACGATCTTCAACATCCACGCGTGTCGTTCGGCCTATCAAGTCAGTTCAACAAAGTGGGTAAAAAAGACATCCCCCGCCTCAACGCCGACAACGATGCGTTAGAAAACATTATCATTCGTCCAGGGTTCAGCGGTGATAATATCGATATTTGGACATCCACGGCGGATGCGGCCTTTAAATGGCGCGGCTTTAGTCTTGTCAGTGAATATTACTTCGGTAAAATTACGGTGGATCGGGCCTTCGACTTCGGCAGCGGCAGCCCAAATCGCACGTTTGATGCTCACGGTTGGTATGGTCAAGCCGGCTACTTCCTCATTCCCCACCACCTGGAAGCCGCATTTCGGTACTCCTTTGTTAATCCAAACAACAACGCCCTTGATTTTACGTTACGAGATGAAATTCGTGGTGCGCTGAACTACTACTTCTACGGTCAGAATATCAAATTACAGACGGATATTGGCACGATCAGCACTGCCCGCAAGAAACGACGAGCCAGAGATGAACTCGAAGCGCGTATTCAGCTGCAGCTAGTGTTTTAAAAAGCGACTGAACACATCCGAATGAAAACTACGCCCCCTGCCTCGGCATAGGCAGGGGCGCCATCTGTCATCGATATATCATTGCTTTGTCATCTTCTTGTAACATCCTCGACTTACCTTCGATCGGAGAAATCCCATAGGAGGAAGGAAAGGATGTACATGAAGGTACTAGGGACGGCCCTGTGTATAGGGCTATTACTGGCTGGACCGTGGAGCATCACGACGGCACAGGCCAGGAAGAGTGTAGCGGAAGATATTCTCGACATTCTTCAAGCCAGCGGCCAGATCAGTGACCAGCAGTATAAAGACTTACTAAATAAGGCTCGAGCCGAGGAAGAACAATCGCAAGCAGTATCGGACCTCCGGGATACCGTTTCCCACCTGGAGGAGAACGTCAACGACCGACCCAAAAATTATCTGATGCCATACTGGAAAGGTGGTTTGCGACTCGATTCGCTTGACGGGAACTTTAAGCTCAAAATTGGGGGCCGGATCTTGAGTGATTGGGCACTCTTTGACACCGATCGCGATGTGAACGGCGGCAGAGCGATTGGCGACGGGACCGAATTTCGACAGGCCCGAATCATGATCTCCGGATTAGTCTACAATAATATGAAGTATAAATCTCAGCTCGATTTTGAGGGCACGGACACCGATTTTAAAGATGTGTATATAGAAATCACCAAGATCCCCTACTTTGGCAATCTGCGGGTCGGCCATTACAAAGAGCCGTTCTCGCTCGAACAGGCCAATAGCCGGACACATTTTACGTTTATGGAGCGAGGTCTGCCAAATACGTTTTCCCCCGAACGGAATACGGGTTTCATGCTCCACAACACAGCTTTCGACAAACGCGCCTTATGGGGCGTCGGCGTCTTTCGCGACGCTGACGATTCTGGCAACTCCTTCGGTCCGGACAGCAATTACAACATCACGGCTCGTTTTTCCGGCGTGCCGTGGTATGAAGAAAAAGGCCGGAAGCTCCTGCACCTTGGTTTGTCGTACAGTCATCAATTTCGCGATGGACGGGGCATACGCTACCGTGCCCGGCCCGAAGCCCACCTCAGCCCTCGTTTTGTTGACACCGACACATTTGCTGCGGAAGGTGTCAATATCTTCAATCCAGAGCTCGGCTTCCAATACGGGCCCGCCTCGATGCAATTTGAATGGATAAGCGCCTTCGTTAACCGTCCCGAGCAGACTGATGCCCACTTTCACGGTTTCTATGTTCTTGGCACCTACTTCCTCACCGGTGAGCATCGTTCATACAGACCAACAGTTGGCTCATTTGATAAAATTACCCCGTTAAGAAACCTCGACTGGAATGGCGGCTGGGGCGCCTGGCAACTAGCGGGTCGGTACTCCACCCTCGATCTTAGCGATAATAATATTCAGGGAGGCGAGTTAGGGAATCTTACCTTTGGCATCAACTGGTATTTGAATCCCAATATGCGCGTTGCGTTTAATTATATCCATGCAGATCTCAAGGATTCCGGAGCAGCGAACATCCTCCAGAGCAGGTTCATGGTCTTCTACTAACGGCCTGTGCAATCCCGAGCCCATCGAACCAGGAGTTTGGAAAATATTACATCCAGAGCAGTTTTTGGCACAAAAAGCGCTCGCAGCGTCTACAATGCGGCCCAAAGGAAACACTATGCAAATAAAAAAAAATTTGGCAACATGCGGGGCAGTAGTGCTGAGTGCTTCTCTGGCTACCGCCCAAACCATCCCAGTTGATGCCAATCTCCCCGCGTACGAAAAGGTCAGCGGCATCTCCGGTAATCTCAATAGTATTGGCTCTGACACCTTGAACAACCTGATGACCCTGTGGGCGGAGGGATTTAAGAAAATATATCCAAACGTGAATATTCAGATTGAAGGCAAAGGCTCGAGCACGGCCCCACCCGCGTTGATCGAAGCGACTGCCCAGCTCGGCCCCATGTCGCGCAAAATGAAGAATAAAGAACAAGATGCCTTTGAGAGCAAGTTCGGCTACAAGTCCACGCCGATCCCTACTGCACTCGATGCCTTGGCGGTCTTTGTCGACAAAGATAATCCGATTCAGGGCCTGAACGTCCAGCAAGTGGATGCCCTTTTCTCAAAGAACCGCAGCTGTGGTGCGATAGCTGACGCAGCTACGTGGGGCGACCTAGGCCTAGATGGAGCCTGGGCTTCTTCGCCTATCAGTCTGTATGGTCGCAACTCGGCCTCGGGCACGTATGGTTTCTTTAAGAAGAAGGCGCTGTGCAGAGGCGACTACAAAGACACCGTCAAGGAGCAACCTGGATCAGCTTCGGTCGTACAGGGCATTAGCGAAGACAAGAATGGCGTTGGCTATAGTGGTATCGGCTACACAACTTCTGGCGTTCGGACGGTTCCCTTAGCTAAAAGAGGCATGCGCTATGTTGAGCCAACCTACGAAAACGTACTGGGCGGCAAATATCCTCTCGCCCGTTTCCTGTACGTCTACGTCAATAAGGAACCCAATAAGCCCCTTGATCCATTGGTCCGGGAATTCCTCAAGTTTGTCTTGAGTAAAGAAGGCCAAGAGATTGTGGTCAAAGACGGCTACTATCCAATGTCGGCCACGCTGGTCGCAGCTGATCGAACTCAATTAGAATAGGACCTATTCGGAAAGACGAGAGACACCACAAATAATGACCCAACCCCCGGCCTCACAGCCCGTTAACGGCCGCCTCTCTACACTTGAAGACAAACGCCGCGCTAAGCGCAAGAAGTTGGCCGACAAGGCTGCGACGATAATCATCACTTTTGGTGGCTTTGCAGTTATTCTCAGCATTACAGCCCTGCTCTTTGTTATCGTGGCGGAGACCCTCCCTCTCTGGAGCGCACCGAGTGCGGAACTTGAGACTCCTGTGACTCCGCTCACCGATCTTGTTTCGATTGAAGGCTCGCCCTCACCCTTGGCTCTTGGCATCGATGAGTATCGGGAGATTGCATACACGATTACACAGGCGGGAACAGTAGACTTTATTTCCTTAACAAATAATCAGCTGCTGCAGCGCCACGAGATCCAGGCTCTTCAGGGACGCCGGCCAACTGCGGTGTATTTTCACAACCTCACCCACACGGCTGCAATAGGGACGGCCGACGGTGTTGTTATTCCGCTCGTCATCTCTTTCCCTATTTCATTTGAAGGCAAGCAGCGTATTACTACGCCACGAGTTACCGAAGGAGAGCCCATTTCCCTCGACCGGGAAGGCCGGGCGATTAGCGCACTCGTGTATCAGTATACGGACGAAGAGGAAGAAATAATGTCGCTGGCTGCTCTCGTCGGCCCTCGCACGCTTATCTTTCTGACCCAACGCGCACGAGAATCTTTTCTGGGTGAGGCGGAAGTCGAAGAATATACGATTGATCTCTCTACGGCTCTCACCGCCGAGGTAACAGCGCTTGCACTGGACGCTGAACAAAGAAATTTATTTGCCGCACTCGAAACGGGCGAAGTCATCCATTGGGACATTAGTGACGGGGAGGAGCCTCAGGTCGCACGTCGTTTTCTCGGCAGTAGTCAAGAGAACACGCCCATTCGCGTAATGGCCTGGCTGATTGGCGACCGCTCTTTGGTTATGGGTGACGACGCGGGCGGCGTGAGTGTCTGGTTCCAAGTGCGAGACCAAGACAATCCAGCTGAGTTACCTTTTCGCAAAATCCACGTCCTGCAATCGCACCAAGCAGCGGTGACAGCTATTTCTGCCTCGCCTCGAAATAAAGGTTTTGTCAGCGCGGATGCCACGGGTGCTGTTCGCCTGCAGTATGCCACGACCGAGACAACCCTGCTCACGCTCGATAGCGCTCAGAGCCCGATTACATTCATCACCTATGCGCCGCGCGCAAACGGCATTCTTGCCCTTAACCAACACGGTCGGATGTATAACTGGGCAGTCGAAAACCCGCACCCCGAAATCACCTTCTCAGCCCTGTTCGGAAAGATCTGGTACGAAGGTTATAGCGCGCCAGATTACACCTGGCAGTCCAGTAGTGGAACCGACGATTTCGAGCCGAAATTCAGTCTCATGCCGCTTGCCTACGGCACCTTGAAGGGCACATTTTACGCCCTGCTGTTCGCCATCCCGCTGAGTCTATGCGCTGCACTATATACTTCGCAATTCATGCATCCACGCTTGCGCAATATCGTCAAGCCGTCGGTCGAGGTGATGGCAGCACTGCCGAGCGTGGTGTTGGGGTTTTTTGCTGCTCTGTGGCTCGCCCCACTCGTGGCCGACATGGTCCCGGCTCTGGTCCTGATGTGTATCGCCCTACCGCTTGTGACTCTGATTGCATCCGTGGCTTGGCAGGGGATTCCTGTTGCAGTCCGCAGCCATCTCAAACCGGGCGTAGAGCTACTGTTTTTGACGCCGGTCATCATGTTTACCGTCTACGGTTGTATTGTCCTGAACGGC
Source organism: Binatia bacterium (assembly GCA_963666315.2). GTDB lineage: Bacteria > Desulfobacterota > Binatia > Bin18 > Bin18 > Bin18. The sequence goes on along the minus strand of CAXXHG010000007.1, from coordinate 40,573 downwards.
CCAATCGAAGCCGCTTTTTTTGGCGGCGATTTTCCGCAATGGTTGTTTGACACAACCCGCGTACGCTATGACCCACGCAACTCCCTTATTGTGGGTTTTGCTATGGGGTTTGCCGTTATCCCCATTATCTATACCATATGTGAAGATGCCTTCTCCAACGTACCACAACATCTCATCTCTGGTTCCTTAGCCCTGGGTGCGACACGCTGGCAAACCGCTCTACGGGTGGTGATACCAACCGCAAGTCCAGGTGTTTTTTCTGCGATTATGATTGGGTTCGGGCGGGCGGTGGGTGAGACCATGATCGTGCTGATGGCGACCGGCAACACGCCAATCATGGACTTTGATCCATTTACAGGCTTTCGCGCGCTCTCAGCCAATATTGCCGTGGAAATCCCTGAGGCTCCTCACGGCGGAACACTCTACCGGATCCTGTTCTTGGCTGCACTTCTGCTTTTTGTTTTGACCTTCCTAGTCAATACGGCCGCTGAGGTTGTGCGCCAACGCCTGAGTAAACGCTATGGCTGCATCTAGATCGTCACAACTTTCAACACCGTGCCAATCGGGAGGCAGCATGCTCAAAAGGCTTTTGCACAGTGGCGATCCATTCATCTGGCTAACCGGCGGGGCGCTGGCCTTTAGCCTGCTTATGATCGCGGCTCTTATCTGGATCGTTGCGGCAAACGCGCTTGGCTTCTTCTGGCCTGATCAACTCAGAGCCGTTGATTTACAGGATGGGCAAAAGCTCCTGGGTATAGTCCGCGCGACAGAAGCAATCCCTCAGCAAGACGGATCGGACGCGCCTGCGCAGTACCGGACCCAGTTCCAGGTTGCGAACCGCGATTTGTATGGCTCGGATTTTCGCTGGGTAGATGACCGCCGCATGACAGCTCATGTCTTTCCAGAAGATGTCGTCTACTTTGAGCGTTTGGAGTGGGGACCGTTCTTTGGTTTCCTCACCACAGTTCGGCAAGATGGCCAAAGCGTCGCCCAGGGATTTGTGCAGGCCTGGCCGAAATTTCAGGAGCTCCACACCCGTACCCAGGCAACCCTGGACAAAATTCACGCCATCGAAAAGAAGGATATCGGCAGTATCAACTATGAACTCGAGCAGCTCCGCATCGCAGTAAAGAGTACCCAACGCAAAGAGACCGATCCAATCCGGGCAGCTGAAGAAATTACTGCATTAGAGAAAAAAATAGCCTCTTGGCAACAAACCTATGAGACAAAAGCCCAAGAGCTGGCCGCTTTATACAAAGAAAACGCGCGCTATCACATCGTCGTGCAGGATATCAACGGCAAGCAAAAAGAGCTTGCTATCGCCGGCGTTGTGCGTGCCTACTTGCCTAATACTATGAGCCGACTTGAGCGCTTTGCTTTGTATATTACTCGATTCTGGGAATTTTTCTGGGAAGATCCGCGTGAGGCGAATACCGAGGGCGGGGTTTTTCCTGCCATTTTCGGGACGGTCTTGATGGTGATCATCATGAGTATTGTGGTCGTACCCTTCGGCGTGGTCGCGGCCCTATATCTGGGCGACTATGCCAAGCAAGGGCCACTCGTCCGAGCGGTACGGATTGCGGTGAACAATTTGGCTGGGGTACCTGCTATCGTCTTCGGCATCTTTGGCTTAGGATTTTTTGTCTATGGTGTGGGCGGGACGCTTGATCAGCTTTTCTATCAAGATGTATTGCCAACGCCGACCTATGGCACCGGCGGGATCCTGTGGGCCTCGCTCACCCTTGCTCTCCTGACTGTACCGGTTGTCATTGTGGCAACCGAAGAAGCACTCTCCTCCATTCCCAGAGAGTGGCGCGAGGGGTCGTTAGCACTCGGGGCGACCAAATGGGAGACCCTGCGGAAAATTGTTATTCCGGGCGCATTGCCAGGCATTCTCACCGGTACTATTCTAGCTATGGCGCGCGGAGCCGGAGAAGTGGCCCCGCTTATGATCACCGGAGTCGTAAAACTTGCTCCAACGCTGCCCATCGACGGTCACTGGCCGTTTTTCCATTTGGAGCGTAAATTCATGCATCTCGGGTTTCATATTTACGATGTCGGTTTTCAGTCGCCCAACGTTGAAGCGGCAAAACCCATGGTATTTATGACCGCTTTGTTGTTAATTGTGATAGTGATAGCATTGAATCTTGTGGCCATTGCCATACGCAACCGGCTACGCAGCCGGTTGCGCTTTGGTGTGTTTTAGAGAGCCTGGTATGGAAGATCGAGAAAAATCGACCGCTGCTTCATCCGGCCATGCCGTGACGTTCCCCCGCCGTCCGGAGACCGGCAACAGCCGCGTCTCGCCTGTATCGGCATCAAACCAGACGCCGGAGGTCAGAATTACAGATTTGTGCCTCAGCTATGGCAACGCCCCTGCGCTCAAGCACATCACTATGGACATTCCTCGCAGCCAGGCGACCGCCTTTATTGGTCCATCAGGCTGCGGTAAATCGACCTTGTTGCGCTGTTTAAATCGGCTCAATGATTTGATCGATAACTGCACTACAAGTGGCAGTATCACCATGGGCGGTGTAGAAATTCTCGATCCCACCCTTGATGTCACGGCCCTGCGCAAACGGGTCGGCATGGTGTTTCAAAAACCCAATCCGTTTCCCAAATCAATCTATGAGAATGTTGCCTACGGCCCGCGCGTACTCGGCATTAAGAACCGGGTTCGCTTGGATGAACTTGTCGAGAGCAGCCTGAGGGCGGCAGCCTTGTGGGATGAGGTCAAAGACCGCCTGCACGACAGTGCCCTCGCGCTGTCCGGTGGGCAGCATCAGCGCGTCTGTATTGCGCGGACCATTGCAGTAGAACCCGAAGTTGTGCTGATGGACGAACCGTGCTCGGCCCTCGACCCCATTGCGACGGCAAAGATCGAAGAACTCATTCATGAACTCAAAGAGCAGTACACCATTGTCATCGTGACCCACAATATGCAACAAGCCGCACGTGTATCAGACTATACGGCTTTTTTATATTTGGGTGAGTTGATAGAATTCGGGCGGACCGAAAAAGTGTTCACAGCACCCGACAAACAAGGTACAGAGGACTATATTACGGGCCGATTCGGCTAAATCGGCCGAATCGGCTGAAAACGGGGGACGCCATGCCGCTACACACTGATCGACAATATGAGGAAGAACTCCAACAGCTGCGCGCCAAGGTGTTGGAAATGGGCGGCCTTGTCGAAAAACAAATCGGGGATGCGGTGGCCTCACTCATTGAGCGTAATTCAACCCTGGCTCAAAAAGTCATTAAACAAGACCATATGGTCAATTATCTCGACGTAACGATTGATGAGGCGTGCATTCGACTACTCGCCCTGCACCAACCAGCGGCAAAAGATCTCCGTTTTATTACTACCAGTCTACGTATTTCGACTGACCTGGAGCGCCTGGGCGATATCGCTGAAAACATCTGCGAGCGTGCTATCGAACTGAACCAAGAAACGCCGCTCAAATCGCAACATGAACTACCGGAAATGGCCGAGGGCGCACGGTCTATGGTCCGTGATAGCCTAGATGCCTTTGTGCGTGCGGATCCCGATCTCGCGCTGAGTGTCTGCCAGCGCGATGACCGGATTGATGCCCTGACCGCCAAAATCTTTGATGACCTGCTGTCTCGAATGCAACACGAACCGGAGTATGCCAGCCGCGCAACCCGTACCCTGTTTGTTGCAAAATATCTTGAGCGGGTCGCCGACCACGCCACAAATATTGCTGAGATGGTTATTTATATGGCGAAGGGGAAAAGCATCCGGCATATGTCGCCCCTGCCTACTTCGGTCTGAGGACCAGGATGTTATGGCGGCCCAATATGCCCAACATGCCCCTGCGGTTGCGGTGGAGCCCAAACGCAAAATCCTGATCGTCGAAGATGAAAAAGATATTCGAGACCTGCTGCGCTACAACCTGGAGACCGAAGGCTTTATCGTTCTCGAAGCAGATGATGGTGAAGTCAGCCTGAAGCTGGCTTCTGCAGAACAGCCCGCCCTCGTCATTCTTGACCTCATGTTGCCCGGCCTGTCCGGTCTTGAAGTGTGCCGGCTGCTACGGGCTAGAGACGAAACTCGCAGTCTGCCCATTCTGATCCTGACCGCACGCGCATCAGAGGTCGACAAAGTGTTAGGACTCGAGATGGGCGCAGACGATTACGTCACCAAGCCGTTCAGCCCGCGCGAGCTGGTGGCCCGGGTGAAAGCCGTCTTGCGTCGCACCGCTGGACCACCCTTGGACCGGCCGCATCACATGTATGGGCGGGGTCGGCTGCGGATTGATTACGACACCTATGAAGTAGTCCTTGACGGGAAACCCACTGCGCTTGGTCTGCGCGAGTTTGAGCTGCTCAAATTTTTTGTCCAGTCCCCGAACCGCGTCTTTAGCCGGACGCAAATCCTCGATCTGGTGTGGGGGCATAATGTCTACGTTGAGCCCCGTACTGTTGACGTCCATATTCGCCGTTTGCGCCAGCGTATTGAGCAAGACGACGCGAACCCGACCCTGCTCCTCACTGTCCGGGGTGTAGGCTATAAATTCAACCCCGACGCACTCGAAGAGTAGTATCGCATGCACGCGAAGAGCAGCATCGCTTTTTCCATACTCTTTCCAGTCGGCCTTGCCATCCTGGCGCTGCTGAGCCTCCAGCTCTTCTTTCTCTTCCCCGCCTCCGCGCGTCCCGTCTGGGTCTGGTTTATCGCTCTTGGGTGTGGCATTGCCGCTATCGGCAGTGCGCTCCGCCAGAATGCTCGACTCCAACGTCGCTTGCAAGAACTCGGCGCCTTTCTGGCTACTGCCCCGGACCGAGATACCCTCCCCACCCTCCCGGTCAGAAAAGACGACGAGCTGGGAACGGTGGAGCACTATCTGCACCGATTTGTCGCTTTTCGAGCCCAGCAGCTCCAACAGCTCCAGGACGAAAACAAAGAACTCGAAGCCATCTTACAGAGCATGACCGAGGGCATTGTCGTGATCGATCTGGACGGGAATATCGTACGCTGTAATCCTGCAGCCTTACACCTGTTTGGTCTCGACCCGGCTAAAGATTGGCTGGGCAGACCGTTTCACGAGTTTTCTCGCCATCCCGTCCTACACCAGTTGTTATCTGAGCAAGGGCTTGGTGCTGAATCACCGACCTCAGCCGAGGCTATAACCCAAGAAATTGAGATTGAAGGGAAAGAAACGCGCCAGCTTGCCGTCAGCGTTATGCGCCTGTCGCAAAGCGGAACACGGGGCGCCCCAGCCAGTGGCTACGTGTTGGACTGTCATGACCTTACGCCAATGAAACAGCTCGAATCCATTCGGGCAGACTTTGTGGCCAATGTCTCACATGAACTCCGTACACCGCTGACGGCGATCAAAGGCTATGCAGAAACTCTCTTAAACGGCGCGGCCAAGGATCCTGAACATTCGACACGGTTTTTGACGATTATTGACCGTCACTCTGAACGCCTGAGTCGCCTCATTGACGACTTGCTCACCTTGTCCAACTTGGAACTGGGGCGGACGGAACTGCAACGCGAGGAGTTATATCTCTCCGAACTGGTCGATGCAGCCTTTGACGTTGTGCGGGAGAAAGCCCAGCGGGGGACAGTCAGACTCTCCCGGCATCTCCCGCCTTCTCTACCAATGATGAACGGCGATCGTGATCGCCTCCACCAAGTGCTGATTAATCTTATTGATAACGCGGTCAAATATACGCCCGCTCAGGGGCAGGTGACAGTGTCCGTTCAGGTCCTGCCTCAACACGCGGGACAGGACGGACAGGATGGACGGAACGAATTAAGAGAATTGGGAGAAACATCCAGCTCTACGGGCCAGGCCAGTACTGAGACGACCGCACAGCCAGGCTGGCTCGAAATCGCAGTCTCAGACACGGGCTGCGGGATTCCAGAGACGGACATTCCACGCCTAACGCAGCGCTTTTACCGGGTGGATAAAGCCCGTTCTCGCGAACTGGGGGGAACAGGGCTGGGCTTGGCTATTGTGAAGCACATCGTCCTCGCGCATGGCGGTTCGCTGCAGATCGAAAGCCGACTCGACCACGGCACAACCGTACGTGTCACGCTGCCCCTCACGTCCCCAACGCCTATGCCTCATCAAGCCCATATGGCCAATCCACGTCAGCCTACCCATCCGACCGATTCCTCGCTCTCGGCAGGTACGCCTTAGTCTCGACCGCGTCCTGCGTTTCTGGCTGCCAATGCTGTCCGACCCAGGAGACGGCGTCTTCATACGTTCGGACCTGCCCCTCAAGCTGTGCCTCTTCAACGGCGTCAAGGATGACGGTAAACTGCGGGCTGGGTTGAAAACCAAGTTGGATGAGATCTCGTCCGCTCAGTAGGCAGGCTGGAGCTATCCCCTCCGGCCCCAGCTCTTTGAGTTTTTTCCGGCAGAACTCATACGGACTCAGATCGCCGTTTGAAGCCAATGCGTCTAGTCGGGCTAACGCCAAGAGTTCTTCAATTCCATCAAGTCGTAGAAAGCGTTTGAGCGTAGCCGTGCGCATACGGGGCGCATCCAGGAGGCGCAAATGGTTTTTCACCAAAAAAGCCACACGCTCCCAGGTTGCACGAGAGCGTTTCAAACGTTGGCAGATCTCGACCGCCATATCAGCGCCTCGCTCACAATGGCCGTAAAACGTAATGCGTTCTCCCTTACGGCCCTGACTCAGTGGCTTTGCCACATCATGGAGTAATGCCCCGAGAGCTAATGTCTCACTGGGCGGATCATGTTCGTCCAACTGACTGAGGAGCAACAAGGTATGCACGAACACATCACCTTCAGGGTGAAAATCGGGCGATTGCTGCACTCCCCGCATAGCCGCAATCTCAGGCAAGATAATCTGTAACAATCCAGATTCGGCAAGCAGTCCAAAGGCCCGACGAGCCCCGCCTTCAGTAAGAATTTTGACAACCTCATCCCCAATGCGCTCCCAGGCAATATCGCAGATAGACGGAGCGAAATGCTGAATTGCGGAGAAAGTCTCCGGAGCGATCTGAAAATCAAGCCGAGCAGCAAAGCGTACAGCGCGGATCATGCGTAAGCGATCTTCCCGAAACCGCGCCGTAGGGTCACCAATAGCACGGATCGTTCGATTTTTGAGATCCTGCTGCCCGCCAACATAGTCAATGATCTCGTCCGTTAGAGGATCAAGGAACATGCCATTAATAGTAAAATCACGCCGCAGAGCATCTTCACGTGCGTCACTAAAGCGGACGGCAACCGGATGACGACCATCATGATACGTCCCATCGGCCCGAAACGTCGCCACCTCGTATGGAATGCCGTCAAGCAAGACAACGACGACACCAAACTGGATTCCGATTGGAATGGTATGAGGAAAGAGGGCTTGGACATCCATGCTGCGGGCATTGGTCGCAACATCAAAATCCCGGGCCTCTATCCCGAGCAGCCGATCACGCACACAGCCACCAGCCAAATACGCGGTGTAGCCACGTTGACGCAAAGTCTGAATAATCGTCCTGGCGTGTCGCTCTTTCTGGGTCACATTGTTATGGTGACACGCAGCGCGGGGCGGAGCAATGGAGCGTAGCGTGAGCGCTTGCGACCAGCCTAGAGCCTCGATAGAGTTGGGACCGTGGGAGTTCAACTAAGTGCGCAGGACATCTGCACCGCAACCAAGGGCACCCTGACGTGGGGTCGCCCGGATACGGTCTTTACCTCCGTCTGTATTGATTCTCGGCAGGTCACTCCACATACGCTGTTCGTCCCACTTCCAGGCGTACGAACCAACGGACATGCCCATATCTCAGCCGCCATTGAGCACGGTGCGGCGGGATTCTTGTTTTCAAAGAACTTGCGCATCGCGCCGCCCAACGGGGCAGTCGGTATTAGCGTCGACGATCCCCTGACTGCGCTCCAAGACTTGGCGACTTGGTACCGCCAACAGCTGCCAGCCACAGTGATCGGCATTGCCGGTAGCAACGGCAAAACAACCACCAAAGAGTTCATGGCGCAGGTCTTCACCGACCAGCGCCCAACCTTGGCCACCCAGGGCAATCTGAATAATCATATCGGACTGCCGCTCACCGTCCTGCGTGCCAGCCCGGAAGATGTTTTCCTGATCTTGGAGATGGGAACGAGTAGACCCGGGGAACTCGCCACCCTGTGTCGCTTTGCCCAGCCGCATATCGGCGTCATTACCACTATTGCAGAAGAGCATACGGAGACACTGAAAGATCTCGACGGTGTTTTGGCGGCAGAAACCGAATTGATCGCCGCACTCCCGGCAGTTGGGATTGCCATAGTCAATGGAGACGATCCGGCCTTGCTGACAGCCGTCCGCCGCCGAACCCACAGTCGGATCGTTACCTTTGGTGAAAACGCGAACAATCATTTCCGGGCGTCAAATATTCAGGTTACACGGCAAGGGACGAGTTTCCAACTCTGTACTTGTGGTCAGCCTCGACCTGTACAGCTGAGACTCATCGGTAGTCATTTCGTTCTGGCCGCGCTTGCCACGATTGCTGCAGCAGTAGAGACTGGTCTGGACCTAGACACCGCCTGCACCGTCCTCCAAGCCGCGCACGGTGCCCCGCATCGGCTGGCGGTCGTGGAGGTACCGGCCCACCAGCTCACTGTCCTCGACGACTTCTATAATGCCAATCCAGCCTCCATGTACCATGCTATCCTGACCGCACACACCATTCGGGCAGCGGACGAACGCCTCATCTTCGTCCTAGGTGATATGCTGGAGTTGGGTGACATAAGCCAACAGCGGCATCAAGAGATCGGCGCATATGTGGCCAAGCTCACCCCGCCACCAGACGCTGTTGTGACAATAGGTCAATACGCGCAGCCACTCGCGGAATGCGCTGCACAGGCTAACATTCCAGTCCACGTCTTTCCTGACGCGCAAGCTGCGACACCCATGGTCCTTTCCCTTGTACTGCAAACGGAAAGTCCTCAACTTATGCTCGTCAAGGGATCACGCGGCGTCCATTTGGAGCAGATTGTAGAATCTCTTGTTGAGCAGCCCCCTAGGCATAAGCAGGCATAGACACGGAATAGATACGCTAGAGATACGCTAGAGTAAGGAGATCACATGGCCCCTCAAGTCGGCATTGTCATCGGCATCGTCATGGGTAGTGACTCAGACCTTGACATCATGAAGACAGCGGCCGAGGTCTGCGAAGAATTTGACATCGGGTGTGAAATTCGGATCCTATCAGCCCACCGCAGCCCACACGATACCACCGACTATGCCAGTCGAGCCCATGAGCGGGGGGTGAAAGTTATTATTGCCGGAGCAGGTGGGGCCGCCCATCTGGCTGGCGTTATAGCCGCTCATACGCCCCTTCCGGTTATTGGCGTGCCCATCAAAAGTGCGGCGCTCAGTGGACAAGACTCGTTGCTTTCCATCGTCCAAATGCCGGCGGGAGTTCCGGTTGCCACAGTGGCCATAGATGGCGCGCGCAATGCTGGTCTGCTGGCTATCCAAATCCTGGCAACCGGCGATGCCGGACTGCTGGATCGTTTTCAGGTATTTAAAGCAGCGCTCGTACAGAAAACGCACGACAAAGACCGTCGCCTGCAGGAACGTGTCTCAGCCGGAGAACTGTTCACGTGACTCAGCAGTGAACTCCTGGAGTATACTCGTATGATTTCGGTCCATGACGCATTGGCAACAGTTTTAGAGACGGTCTCTCCTCTGGCCGGAGAACGCATCAGCCTGCTTGAGGCGACAGGACGGGTTCTGGCCGAAGACGTCCATTCGGAACGCGAGGTTCCCCCGTTTACCAACTCGGCTATGGATGGCTATGCCGTCCGCCATGACGACATACAGCACGCCCAGGCTGACCAGCCGGTTTCTTTGGCGGTTTTAGAGGTGATTCAAGCCGGCGCAGTCCCAACCCGTACCGTTGAGAAAAAGACAGCGAGCAAAATCATGACCGGCGCAGTCCTACCACCAGGGGCGGACACTGTCATTAAGGTCGAGGATACCGAAGAACGCGACGGACAGGTGTTCGTCAAGCAGTCGGGTCCACACGGGAATAATATTCGTCTGAGCGGCGAGGATATTCAGCGTGGACAGCTCATTCTCAAACAAGGCCGTGTCCTGCGATCTGCAGACATTGGCCTCCTGGCTTCGGTCGGGCGGGGGTTTGTCCTCGTGCACCAGCGCCCGCGAGTGGCCATCTTGAGTACTGGGAACGAGCTGGTCGAAGTTGACATGCCGCTGCAACCGGGTCAGATCGTCAACTCGAACGCGTACACATTGGCCGCAGCAGTTCGTGAGGCAGGCGGCTATCCCGTTCCCCTCGCTATTGCACGCGATACGCTCGAAGAAACGCGGACCGCGCTTGAGGAAACCGTACGCCACGATGTCGTGCTATCCACAGGCGGGGTGTCTGTCGGCGAATTTGATTTTGTCAGAGCAGCCATGGATGAACTCGGGATTCAGCGCTTGTTTTGGAAGGTCGCTCAAAAGCCGGGCAAGCCGCTGACATTCGGCTTACTCCGCGATCGGCCCTATTTCGGTCTACCCGGCAATCCGGTGTCTGCCCTGGTCTGCTTCTATCTGTACACATGGCCGGCGCTACGCCGCATGGCCGGCCATCGCAAGCTCTTTTTCCCCATCGTCCAGGTTACTATTGGGGAAGACATTCCTAAGGCCCGGGGTCTGACCGAATTCGTCCGTTGCCGGTTAACTCACACCGGTACGGGCTATGAGGCCCATTCTACGGGCACCCAGAGTTCGGGGGTACTGAGTTCCCTCTCTCTTGGTGAGAGCTTGGTCATCGGCCCAACCGAGGCTGCCGTGCTTAAAAAAGGGACGACGGCCGCAGCTATCGTGCTCGACAGCGAAGAGTTTATTAGCATGGACTTTCCATTTTAGTTTTTTCTCTTGACATCAGGGCAGAATAAGGATGCGTACAGTTTTTCCCAACACTGCGGGGAACGGAGGGGTGAGGAAAACCCGAGAAGGGTCCGTGTACACAAAGAGTCTATGCAAGTGAGAGTTCCACTAGTTGACTTTCCTCAGGGCTTCTGATTTGCAGAAACGTCTTTTGGCAAGGAGGCTGCTGTGGAAAATGGCAAAATTTGGATGGACGGCGAACTCGTTCCCTGGGACGAGGCAAAAGTCCACGTCCTCACCCATACCCTCCACTATGGCGTAGGTGTATTTGAGGGCATCCGCTGCTACGTCGGACAAGATGGGCGGTCGGCCGTTTTCCGTTTAACCGAACATATTGAACGGCTGTTCGACTCTGCCCATATTCTGAATCTCAAGATTCCGTTCTCACAAGACGAGATCCGGAACGCGTGTCTGGAAACCGTCCGGACCAATCAGCTCAAGGAATGCTATATCCGGCCTCTGGTCTTTGTGGGCGAAGGGGATCGTGGCCTCCACGCCCGGACAAATCCCATTCGGGTTGCGATTGCCTCATGGCCGTGGGGCGCGTATTTGGGCGAAGAAGGTTTGCTCAAGGGTATCCGGGTCAAGACGTCCTCCTTTCAACGTTTCCACGTCAATTCGCTGATGACGAAGGCCAAGGCGGTCGGTACTTATCTCAACTCCATCCTGGCCGGCCAGGAAGTCTGGGCGCTCGGTTATGATGAAGCGCTGCTGCTCGACACCGATGGCTATGTGGCCGAAGGTCCGGGCGAAAATATCTTTATTATCCGGAGAGGGAAAATAAAAACTCCGCCGCTCTCCTCCTCGCTTCTGCCCGGCATCACGCGCGACACGGCAATCAGCCTCTTACACGATATGGATATGCTTGTAGAAGAAGATCGCATCACACGCGACGAAGTCTATCTCGCAGATGAGGTCTTTTTTACTGGCACAGCGGCAGAGGTCACCCCGATCCGTGAGGTAGATGACCGTCAAATCCGAGGGGAGACGCCTGGAAAAATAACACAGGCGCTCAAAGAGCGTTTTGAGGCCGTCATCAAGGGTGCTGACCCGAAGTATACTCATTGGCTGACCTACGTCTAAAAAATTCCGGGACTAGGGCTTGGGGGATCGGGGTTGGGGTCTTACTATTTTTCTTGCTATGCTTCTTCCACCCATTCCTACCCCCTAATCCCTAACCCCTAATCCCTAACCCCTAATCGCCATTCCATGTCATCCATTCGGAACCTCTGGTTTGATACGCACCATTTGTTGGGTGACGGCCAGGGCCTGGCCTTGCGGGCCGAACTGGATGCCTTGCCACAGTTAGCGCGTGCAACCATTTTGGCTGCAGGAGATGAGCTGGCGGAAACCTCACTGACTCTGGCCCAAGTCTTTTGCCGCAACGCACCCACAGCTTGGCAAGTCTTTGGAGTAGCAACGTTTTCTCGTTGGGCGGACATAGGCGGACGATTGGTGCGTGAAGAGCCGACTTCGCGCGATGGCGCGGCTGCATATTTTTCCATTCCGCCACCCGATCTTGCCCGGCTGGGACTCGATCAGGCCGAAGACTGGGCCGCCATTGGGCGAGAGATCCTACAGGTCTCGCGCCGTTTGGGTTCTCAGTTTTTACAAACCTCAGCGCCCTTGCTTTCCTCCTTGCCTCCGCCCCTGGCACCGCGTCTGCGCGCCTGGGCAGTGCAGGGCAGCGCATTGCTGAATAAAAAGGGCTGGAAGGGTGAATTTCTGGCGGTCTCATATTTTTCAGCTGCTCCGACAGCCCTGTCGGTACTACATCCGGAAGAAATGCAGGAATGGGCAGCCTTAGGTGTCTTGGTTCAAGATTCCGGACCATGGAAGTTTTATGCGACGCTGCCGAACGGCTTTGCCGAGTTGACGGGCAAAATGCGTCTCGGTTTATTGCTGGACTGCCAGACTGCCGTACGCCGTTCGGCCCAGGCTGCTGAAGCTATCTTTGTGCAACTCCCGGCCGTTGTGGCGATGTTTCCAAAACTACTGCAAACTTTTCTTTTTTCCATGCTGTCGCCCGTCATTCGGGCTGACCCGGAAGTACTACCAGCGCTCTTTCCTCTCATTGCACCGTGTGTCAAAACACTTGAAATCGAACAGCGCCCGGCCCTGCGCGACGCGCTGGCTACCCTCGCCCAGGACTTTACGCCGGGGATTCCGCCGCTGATTCGGACCTTACCCAGGGCGTTTGAGGAGGCGGGAGAACAACGTCTCTTAGAGTGGATCACTATAGGAGCGGATATTGGCCGAGACAACACGGAGGCCGGCGTCGCATTTTTCGCGCTCCAATCCCGCACAAGTCTGCGCGTACTACGCCGTGATGCTACCAGCGTTGATTTAGAGGAAATACAAGAAGTCCTGCGCAAATATATTCAGATGCTGTCCGGCTTAGCTGCCGGCATCGAGCGCCAGGAATTTTTCTCCTATCCGCCGCCGTTAGAAGAATTCCCGGTGCTTGGAGACGCGATTCCGCTGCCCGCCCGGATTGACCTTTTTTCGACCTATGAGGAAAACTTTCGGCTGTTTCGTGCTTTGGCCATGCTGCAGGCAGGTCGCCGGGAGTTCGGCACCTACGCCTTCAGCCTTGAGCACTTGTGGCCCCAGCTATCTGAGCAGATCCGGCAACTCAGGCCATGCAAAGACGGCGAGACGCAACCGTCCGGCGGATTGTACGATTTCTTCTGTTGCTTTCCGCATCCCAATGTTGTGGAAGCCCTCTTTCTGTTGACGGAAACGCAACGGATAGCGCATCGTGTCGGACGGGCATACCGGGGGCTGCAGTGTGATATCGAATGGCTGAACACGTTGTCTTTACCCTCGCTCTTGCCCGACGCACTGCGCACGGTCTTTTCGACGCTTGCCATCCCTACACAAGCGCACGACACCGTGTACGACACCGCCCAGTGGGCGGCCGAAATGTATGAGCGCATGCTTTCTTCACTAGTCAGGGTGCAACGCCAGGACCAAGACACCGCCGCGTTTGAGGCTGCTCTGTTTGAAAAAATGACGGGCGACGCACTCATTGATCCGGATATGGACGACGACAGCCCGCCACCCCCGGATGCGCCGGAATTGGCCAAGTTAGCACTCGAACCTGAAGCCGACGACGACTCCGGTGGGTCGCCTCTCTCGGCGGAAGAGCTGAAAGCCCTGATCGATGCCGGTGTAGAACTCCAACTCCGCCAAGGTAAACCGAACAGTCTCACCCCGCAGGGGCTCTATATCACCGATTTAGCGGGCAAGCTGCCCGCCCAAGCCGACCCGGATACTCTTCTGCCTGAGAATGGCACCGTGGTCGGTGGCCGACGCCGTCACGATCGGGAAGAGGCGCTCACCTTCTTCTATGACGAATGGGACTATAACATTGCCGATTACCGCTCGCGTTGGTGCCGGCTGCGTGAAATAACCCTTAGTGGCGACGCCGGCGAATTCTTTGCCCAGACGCTGGAGGACTATGTTGCCCTGACCCCCGCTATCAAAGCCGAGTTTCAGCGTATTCGGCCCGAGCAATATCGCCTCATACGTGGGCTTGAGGATGGGGAAGACTTTGACCTCAATGCCGTGATTACCGCTGTGAGTGACCGCCGTGCGCGGCTTGCGCCTTCGCCCAAGGTGTATACGACTAAGCGCCAAACCGAACGCGACGTAGCCGCGTTGTTTTTGCTCGATATGAGCGCCTCAACCGACGAACCCATTGTCCCTCTCGAAACTCACTATAGTGACGACGACACCGACGACTGGCTGGCAGCATGGAAGAAAAGGCCCGCTGCACCCCAGCCTAAGCCACGCCGGATTATCGATGTGACCAAAGAGGCGCTGGTCTTGATGACCGAAGCCCTGGAAGAGATCGGCGATACTTACGCCGTATACGGCTTTTCCGGTCAAGGCCGGGACAATGTCGAATACTACCATATCAAAGCGTTTACCGAGTCGCTCTCGCCGACCATCAAGGGCCGGATTGGCGCGATTGAGCCCAAGCGCTCAACCCGCATGGGCGCAGCCATCCGCCATTCGCTTGAAAAGCTCAAAAATATTGCCTGTCGGGTCAAACTCTTAGTGCTCCTAAGTGACGGTTTTCCGCAAGATATGGATTACGGCACCGACCGGCGCTCGACCACGTATGGCATTCGAGACACCATGATGGCGCTGCGCGAGGCCGATCAGGCCGGAGTACTGACATTTTGTCTCACCGTTGATAAAGCCGGCCACGACTATTTACGCGAGATGTGCGAGCCGTCCCGGTATATGGTGCTTGAAGACGTGGCGTCCCTTCCCACGGAACTGCCAAAAGTATATCAACGGTACATTCGGCCGTGGCGGGCATAAGGAGAGAATATCACGCTAATGATGGAGGAAAGACATGGATATTAAAAATAGTGCCGCTGTTGTGACTGGCGGGGGGTCAGGCCTGGGCGAAGCAACCGCGCAGATGCTTTCAGCCAAAGGTGCGCAGGTAGCCGTTTTGGATTTGGGCAAATCCAGGGGTGCCGCTGTTACCAAAGCACTGGGCGCCAATGCGATTTTTGTAGAAGCCGACGTGACCAATGACGACCAGCTGGCAGCCGCCATCGCGCAGGCGGCCGAGACCTTTGGGGCCATTCATGTGACGGTCAATTGTGCGGGTATTGCCACCGCAGGCAAGACCCTCGGCAAGGGGAGCCTGCCGCTAGACTTGGGTCCGTTTCGCAAGACGATCGAGGTCAATCTCATCGGCACGTTTAATGTTATTCGTTTAGTCGCCGCACACATGGCCAAAAACGCGCCAGGTGACGACGGCGAGCGCGGCGTTATTGTCAACACCGCCTCAGTTGCCGCGTTTGATGGGCAAATCGGTCAGGCAGCCTACGCTGCCTCAAAAGGCGGCGTGGTCGGCTTGACGTTGCCGGTCGCTCGGGACCTGTCTCGTGACGGCATTCGGTGCTGCACCATCGCGCCGGGAATCTTTGAGACGCCGATGCTGCTGGGGCTGCCGGAAGCGGCGCGTCAAGCGCTGGGTGCCAGCGTGCCCTTTCCGCAACGGTTAGGCCGTCCTTCGGAGTATGCCGCCCTGGCCTGTCAGATTATCGAGAACACCATGTTAAACGGCGAAACCATTCGGCTTGATGGCGCCATTCGCATGGCGCCGAAATAAGCATATCCGAACACTCTTAGTGCGCTCGTGGCATATAATCGTAAGGACGCCTTCTACAAAAAGGCTAAAAAGGAAGGCTATCGTTCACGCGCAGCGTATAAGCTGCTTGAACTCAACCGCTCCTGGCACTTTCTGCGCTCGGGTGCCCGCGTCATTGATCTCGGCTCCTGGCCGGGCGGCTGGGTTCAGGTGGCTGCCGAGATCGTTGGGCAAACCGGACGAGTGATCGGCATCGACTTGGTCAAGCTCGATCCCTTACCCCTCGCCCACGTGACTTTGGTCCAAGGCGACGCTACAGATCCGAATCAACAGCAATCGCTCCTTTCATTATTAGGACAACGCGCCGACGCGATCTTGTCCGATATGGCTCCAAAACTGAGCGGCGTGCGCGAGGCGGATGAAGCCCGCGCAACAGCCCTGTGCCGCACGGCACTCGCCTGCTCCCATGCCCTGCTCAAAACGGGTGGCAACCTCTTGCTTAAAGCTTTTATGAACGACGAATATCAGCCTCTCGTGGCTGAATTGCGCTCGGCTTTCGGCCACGTCAAAACCTCCCGCCCGCAAGCCACCCGTAAGGGCTCAACTGAAGTCTACCTCCTTGCAACCGATAAGAAAAATATGGTTTGACAGCCCATAGGGGCTGAGATATGAGTTGCGAGCGCTTCTTGAGGAGTGTCGGTAGAAAAGCCTTACTCCAGCCCTTACTCTTCATTGGTCTATTCAAACAATACTGTCAAATAATAATGCAAAGGACAGCGGTTATGCAGCGACGTATTCATACAGGTCGGTTTCTCTGTTTCAGTGTTTTGATCAGTCTAGTGTTTCTCCCGGGCCCTGATATTCGGATCATGGACAACCCCAATAGGTTACTCTTTTCCGGTTTCTCGTCTGCTTTGGCGACGATTGGGGATGTGAATGACGACAGCATTCCCGACTATGTTGCGGGTTCATACAATCAGGCCTGGGACGGTAACGATCACCATTGGCGAGCCTTTGTGTTCAACGGCCAGAACGGTAAGCTCCTGCTAGAATTTGACAACCCCCATCCCCAGGCAGACGCAGCATTCGGATTTTCTGGTGCTGCAGCGGGCGATATCGATCAGGACGGGATCCCGGATATCGTTGTCGGAGCCTTTGGCCAAGGCGAGGCGGATAGTGCCGAATCCATAGTTTTTGGCTGGAAAGATGAGCAATGTGGCGAGCACGGGATGAGGAAACGCGTCGGAAATGGACAAGCCTTTGTCTTTAGTAGTCACGATGGGCACTTATTGTATTCCCTCGAAGCTCCCCAACTCCGCGCCGGGGCAGGATTCGGTTGGTCCGTTGCGTCGGTTGGCGATCTGACCGGGGACGCCATGCCCGAACTCATTGTCGGCGCCCACGGTCAAGCCGGCGAAGGCCGAGCCTTTGTGTTCAACGGCAGAGACGGAACCATGCTCCGGACCCTTGCTCCACCGCCGGTTTCCGGCGCAGCAGGATTTTGCTGGGTGGTTGACTCCACCGGCGGCGATCTCAATCAAGACGGCATCCCGGATATTGTGGTCGGCGCACCCTACTCCACAGTCGAGGGAAGGACCGTTCAAGGCCGCGTCTACATTTTTAGCGGCAAAAACGGCGGTTTGCTGTCCGTCATCGATAACCCCCTGCCCCAGGCAGGTGCGGCATTCGGCTTGCACGTCACATCAGCCGGAGATCTCAATAAAGACAACATCCCCGATTTGCTCGTTGGGGGCCGTATCAGGATGTCGGCAGCCAGGCTGCACAGGGGGTGGCCTTTGCCTTCAGTGGGAAAGACGGCTCACTGCTCATGACCTTACACGATCCGGTGCCGCGACCGTATGCGGGATTTGGCTTGATAGTCTCAGCAACCGTAGATACCAATGCGGATGAGATACCTGAAATCCTGGTCGGCGCACCATTTCAAACTGTTGATGAGTATCACGTCCAAGGCGAGGTCTTTTTGTATAATGGCCGAGACGGACGGCATTTGACTACCTTTGACAATCCCCACCCCCACCAGGGTTCGATGTTTGGGTATACGTTTGCTTCGCCGGGGGATATCAATGACGATCGAACCCCGGAGTTTGTCTTTGGTACGCCGGGCCAGCACATTATGGGCAAACCGGCTGCGGGCCGCGTATATATGTTTGTCTCCAACCGATAGGGCTACTATGGAGAATTTGGGAGAATTGATACACGTGGGACAAGATTTCTAGAATGCGCCCACTCCCCGCAGCGTGAACAAAAGGAGGCGACTATGGGGAAGTCTATCCTGACCTTGTCCCATTTGTACGGCAGCGGCGGCAGTGTCATTGCTCGCGATCTCGGGCGCCGCTTGGATTGGACGGTCTGGGAAAAAGAGATCGTACGCCAGATCGCCTCACAGTATAAAGTGTCCGAAGAGTATATCGAGGCCAAAGACGAGCGCGTCGATTCGTTTATCGAACGCATGGTCGGGCTGTTCGGCTTAGGCGGCTTTGAGTCCGCCTACGACGTTCCGCCACCGCTGTGGCTGAACGACGCCCAACTTGTCCGTATGACCAAGACCATTGTGGAAGACGTTGCTCAGAAGGGTAAGGCGATATTGATTGGCCGAGGCGGGAACCGCATCCTTGAAAACCATCCCGACGCCCTGCATATATTTGTGCATGCGCCTTTAGCAACGCGCCTTGAGCGGGTCATGCAAGCCGAAGATCTGGACCAAGACAAAGCCAAGGAACGTATCGCCGGCATGGACAAGATTCGTGCGGATTACGCCCACACCTTTTACCACGACGACTGGCGCAACCCGAGCCATTATAATCTATTGATCGATTCCAGCCGCTGGGGCGACGAGGGCAGCGTCGATCTCATCATGTGGGCGTTGGAACATACGGCGTAGCTAAGAACGCATAACAAAACTGCCAGGAGTGCGGTATCAGCGCCCCGGGCCCTCCCGCCTGGATTCCGGTTTCCACGAGAATGACAGTTCGTGCTATGTCCTATCTGCGCCGACAGGGGATGTAGCATCCCCCGCCCGGATGGGTGACAATATTTCTATGAATCTATGTTGGGGGAGTACGGTGCGGGACGGACTGCTGAGCTTGCTCATATGCATGTCTTTAGCTGGAACCGTCCAAAGCGAAACAGTTGCCGACACACCGCTCTCCCTACAGGATGCGCTGGACATCGCGCTGCAACAGCACCCGCTCTTACGGATCGGACAAGCGGATATTGAGGCAGCTCAGCAACGTGTATGGCAGAAAACCGCAGGCTATCTACCCCGCGGCGCGTATACGTATCGACTTATCCTCGAGGAGATTCCTGTCACCACCGCTGTGGGCGGAATCGAGACAGACGATAGTATTCGACAACGCACAACGTCACAAAAATTCAATTTCCACAGAACAAATTTCGGGATGAGCCAGCTATTGTTTGACTTTGGTCGAACCTTGCACGCCATACGCTCAGCAGTAGCAGACGTTGATGCCAGTCGCTCGGATCTGGAAACCTTAAAGCAAACCGTTATTTTCAATACCAAGCAGGCGTATTATAGCCTGCTGTCCACCCAGCGCTTGCTCAAGGTCGCTGAAGAAACCGTTCGGCAAAATACACAATTGCTCGAAGAGGCCCAAGCCCGACTTGAGGTTGGATTAGCGCCGCGATTCGACGTAACCCAACCTCAGGTCCAATTGTCCAATGCCCAGCTCGATCTACTCATCGCCAAAAACAATGTCTCCTTATCCCACGAAACTCTGCGCACGGCCTTGGGCAGTCCGCAGCCGTTTACTTTTACTGTTGAGGATACACTTGATCGGCGATCCTGCACATTCGACGCTGAAAAGATCCTTACGCTGGCATACGCCAGCCGCTCAGAACTCCAGAGCATTCAAGCCCAACAACGCATGACAGCGGAGCGTGTAGCATCCTTACAGAAACAATACCTGCCCTTAGTCTCTGGTGATGCCCAGTACAATTGGACCGGGCGAGAGCATCCATTGCAAGACGGCTGGCAGCTGGGCGTGACGTTAACGTTTCCGCTATTCGACGATATTCGCACGATTGCGCAGGTTGGCGAAGTCCAAGCCAACCTGCGTAGGCTCAAGGCCCAAGAAGAAAATTTGCGACTTGAGATTACGCTTCAGGTACGCCAAAGTTTACTGACTCTGGGCCAAGCCGAGGAGAGCATCCGGGTGAATGCACAAACCGTCCTCCAGGCACAGGAGAATATGGGGCTTGCTGAGGGACGCTATACAACCGGGGTCGGCAATATTATCGAAGTAACGGACGCCCAGGTGTCACTCACATCAGCACGAGCGAATCAGATTCAGGCGCTCTACACCTTTAAGACCGCGCGGGCGGATCTGGAACGCGCCATCGGCAAAGCCTTGGAATAAAATGCGTGTTCTGACCCGCCCGCTCACACTCCTTTTGCTGCTCAGTGCCAGTCTCGCACTGGGGACGTGGTGGTATCTGGACAGTGACCCGCCTCAGATCCAGTACCTGACCAAAATGCAGGTCAATGCCAATGTCAGCGAGTCCGATATTGGGGGGGTGGTAGAAGGCCAGCGCGCCTTTTTTCTGTTGACGCCTATCCAGACCGCCAATTTTGGGGCCAGGTTGCTCAAGTCCGCAACGCACCTCAGACGGTCCAGAATGTGGTGACCTATGATGTCGTTGTAACGGTCAAAAATGCGGACTTTGCGCTCAAGCCCGGCATGACGGCCTATATCTCGATTATCAGCGCCCACCGCGAGGGGGTCCTGAAAGTCCCACTTGCCGCCCTACGGTTTCGACCGCCTGACACAAATGGAGCCGGTCCGTCTCGTGAGCGTGACGGACTGGCTCCAAGACTGGACGACCCCCAGATATGGATTCAGGCGAATGACCCCTCTCTCCAGCCCGTTCGGGTCCAACCTAGGGTGAGTGACGAAACCGATTTCGAGCTGCTGAATGGCAGCCTGAGTGAGGGCGATCAGGTTGTCATTGGTATACAGCGCCACACTGGAGACGACGAGCGCACAACCTTACCCGGCCTTGGGATGCGTTGGCGTCGGACCTAAAAGAAATAGCTTCAAAAAATAGGCGCCCGGGCAAATCAATACGTGCGGCAAGCAAACTTTCTCGTCGTTGAAAATCTTGCCAAGGTTTACCAGCTTGGTGAGGTCGGGGTGCATGCGCTGCGCTGCGTCTCTCTTTCCATTACACAAGGAAAGTTTGTCGCCATGATGGGGGCCTCCGGTTCGGGAAAATCTACGTTTATGAATATTCTGGGTTGCCTGGATCGACCCACCGCCGGCCGCTATCGGCTCGATGGGATTGATGTAGCCACACTCACGGCTGATGAACGGGCAGAGTTACGCAGCGCCAAGCTTGGATTTGTTTTTCAGAATTTTAATCTCTTGTCCCGTACGAGTGCTTTAGAAAACGTAGAACTGCCTTTGGTCTACCGCTCGTTTCCCCCAGAAGATCAGTCAGAGCAAGCGTTTGCTGCCCTGCGGTCGGTCGGACTGGAAGGACGCGAACATCATCAACCCAGCCAGTTATCGGGTGGAGAACAACAACGGGTGGCCATAGCCCGGGCCTTGGTGAATAATCCCACCGTGATTTTGGCTGAAGAACCAACCGGCAATTTGGATAGCGTAACCAGTGCAGAGGTCATGGATATTTTCACCACACTGCATCAACAAGGTATCACCGTACTGGTCGTCACCCATGAGCCGGATATTGCTCGGTTTGCTAAGCGGCGCATTGTGTTTCGCGACGGCCTGGTCATCCTAGATGAACAGAATGAAGACCACGCTATAGGCAAGACCTGAGCATGCTGGTCAGGTCGAGTCCGGCGCCCCGATCGGTCAGGTCGGGCGACCCGACCGACCAGATATTCATGCGCTTCTCTCGCCAGCCTTTTAAGGCTGGCCTAGAACAATCCCTGCGACCGGGTTGTTCCACGTATAGGTGGCCTGAGAAAGATCCCCTATTCCATTGATGCCGTTCCCGACATAAATGACACCCTCTGCACCGGATCGGTCGGCATTAAAGCCTTCCCCCGCACTTGCCGTATCGATTGCCGCGCATTGAGGACCGGGGATATTGTCGCAGTCCTCATCATTGACTTCTGTGCCGGCATCATAGGCGCGCAGGAAGACCGTTTCCGCCCGGTCGTGTCTGACTTTGAAGCCATCAAGCGCGATAAAAGTATCATTGGTGGGGATCAACATAGTCACCACACTGACACGGTTGAACCTTTTGTCCGAACTGCTCGAAAACCGCACATCGATGGTGAACGTTGCAGACATGCCCGGTCCGATGAGAGCATCTCCCTGCACGATATCTCTCACATCAGCTGCCCCTTGGAGGAACATTGCTAAAGGATTCGTATCCCCGCCTTCCGCGATGGATTCGAGTTCTACGCTTGCCGGGGTACCCGCCTCAAAAACCTGAAAGCCCGCCTTATGGCTGACTATAATCGGTGGGGTAAAGGTCTGGCCTTTCGTCAGATTTGTGATGGTCACGGAGAATGGTCTTGCCCACGCCGGGGACGCGCCCGTGGTCAAGACGCTGCTAAGAAACACTACTGCTGTGGTGAGCGATAGACACACTTGTTTCATATGCGATCTCCTTTTCGCAAAAGGGACGAAATTTTTTGGAAAGTCTTGATGCCCTCCCCAAAAAGGCCCTTTGCTTTGATCTGCCTTCTATTTAGATGCTTGGCTGCTTGACAGCGTTACTGGCGGCTGTAACCATGCCCGGCACCGGAAATGGGGAGTTCCTATGAATACGGTGCAAACCTTTCTCAACAATAGCCAAGATCTGATATGTAACTCCATTCTGCCCCTTGTGGCCGAGCAGGCGGCACAAGCGGATGCAACGCGTAGTATTGACCCGGCTGTTATCCAAGCCATTAAACAGACCGATCTCATTCGCGCCTCAGCCACGTGCAATATTGGCGGTGTGGAAGCCAGCGTCGGAACAATTGCCACAGAGCTTGAGGTAATGGCCGGGGCGTGCGCCTCAACCGCCTGGTGCTTGTGGAACCACTTGTGTGTGTTTCATTTCTTTTGTGGTCAGCTCGGCCCGGATGGGATCGACACACTCACACAGATCGTTATGAACCGGCAATGGGTCAGTTTTCCTGCCGGCGCCGGGACCAACGTGCATGGCACGACGGACGGAGACCGGGTCGTCATTAACGGACGGGCCAGCTTCGCCTCGGGCGCGCGGTATGGCGATTGGGCAGGCTGTCTGTTTGCCATGGCTCACGCTACACATCCACCTGCAGAAAAGCCGGACTTGCGCTTTACCGTTGTCCGGACTGATGCACCAGGCGTATCGATTGACCCGACATGGCTCTCAATGAGCCTACGCGCATCGGCAACCGATCACATTGACTACGAAGAAGTCTCCGTCCCTGCCTCCTTGACACGGACTTTTCATCTGGACTTTCGGGTGCAATTCCGAGACCCCGATCGGCCTATGGTCGCGCAGCGCTATCGCGAGGACTGGATTGCGCTATCCGATCTGTGGCTTGGTGCCCAGACTGTTGGTGTGGCTGCGGCTGCGCTTGACGAAGCGTGTCGAGACCTCCATGACCGAGTGGCTATATTCGGGGTCAAAGTCGCCGACCGGCCGGCTGTTCAACTCAATATCGGTCAGGCCGGCGCCGCCATTGCCTGCGCGCGCGCGGCTGTGCTGACCGGCTGTGCTGAAACTGACGCCCGCATTGAAGCCGAGATCACCCCAACGGAAACCGATTACCTGCGCCAACTCAGCTATAGTATGACCGCCATCCGCTTATGTGATGAGGCCATGCGCCTGCTACTGCGCGTTCAGGGTGGGAATGGTTTACGCGAGGGCGGCTCTTTTGAGCGACGCTATCGCGACTTTCAGGCCATGCCGCTGCATATTAATGCTCATCCGGACCGTGTGACCGAACTAGTTGGGAAACATCTCCTCGGTGTGGAAAACAACGCCCCGTTTCAATAAGGGCCCGTTTCAGGCAAGCCCACTTCAGACAAGGTCAGGCGTCTGCGCCTGATGTTGCTTGACCCGCCCGAAAAGATTTGGGATCTTCAGACTCGTAATCCGAAAAACTCTTATCTTTTCAATATGATAGTACTTCCCCTGGTACATTTTACATGCTGGCACCTGACTTGCTTTCTGTCAGAGTCATAGATACGCACGTAGAAAAGACCCATGCTCGCCCCATTCACCACGCTGTTTTTTATGACCTGTTCGATCGGCATTATCGCCATCGCTGGGCTGGCTTACGTGGCAAGTAGAGGCAGGGCGGAGATGCGCTTTGCATTGATGGTCTCACTTTTATTGATCGTTTTGCTCTTCGCGCTTTCCCCGCTACATCTCACTCGCTCAGACACAACCCGGGCTGGACGCCAGCCCCCAGCGGATCTACACCTACAGGCATTCGACCCATCAAATACCGCCAATACCGGAGGATAAAGCAACTTTGCACGCTGTGCGTAGGAAGGAAGGATATCGCATGAATATCGATGCTTTGATTTCAGATCTCAAGCGGCGCGGCTTTCAGCTCACCCCTCGGGGCGACAAGCTCGCGGTCGCCCCAGCGAGCAAGTTGACCCCGGAGCTGACCGCATTACTCAAAGCACACAAAAGCGAAATTTTACGCAGCCTGCGTATGGCCCACGTGACAAAGCAGGAGTATACGGTTGTCCACCACACTGATCCCGACCCATGTCCTCACTGCGGCCAGAGAGTCTGGTGGATCAACCTGCAGTATATTCCTGTGTGTCACACCTGCCACCCAAGCTCGACCGCAGACCATGTTAAGGAATGGCTCAAACCGCAAGGGCTGTAACACGCCTCCCGAATTACAGCCGATGTCACGAACGGGAAGCCCTGACAAACCAGCCTCCATCCCCCCCACTCCCTCGGTGCAGCGTTCCTATAAGGTAAAGGTAAAATCTTGGATCAATATCCCCGGCAACCGGCTGCTACCGGTTGACCGGGCGTGATATGTATTTGGGTCGAGCAGAAACTCCCGCTCAGCTGTGATTCCGATCACCTCAGTGCCAAGAAAGCGGTATACGGATTCATCAAACCGCATCACGTTGAGTGGTGCCTGGATCTCGCCGTTTTCCACCCAAAACGTTGCAAAGCGCGTCATTCCGGTCATCCGGCACGCCTCTCGATCAGAGTAGTTCAGATACCACAAATTATTGATATACACACCTGTGTCGAGACGTTCGAGCAGTGCGTCTTGCGTCAACTCGCCCGATGCCATCTCAACCGACTCGGGGGCTTCCCAGCCGGACGATCCGTTCGTGGGTACCCCATATTCCTTGGCTGACCGAGGAGACACAAGGCAGTCGCCCAGCGTCCCGTTTTCTATCAGTCGGACTTGATCGGGTTTGCGAAAGCCATCTTCCTGAAAGTTCGGGGCCACACCAGCGCGTGTATTTTCGAGCAGCGTAATACCAGAGTGCAGTCGCACACCTTCTTCAATCATTTTGATAAGCGGCGTTTGCTTGGTGCGCTGCTCTTTGAGACCAAACCCTCCCCAGTTCAGTAGTTCAATGACTTCACCCACGGCAGCCGGCGCAAGATAGACTCGGTATTGACCGGGGGAAATCGTCTTTGCCGGAAATGAGAGACTATCAAGTTGCTGGACCGTCTGGTCCACTTTGCGTTGGAATTCTTTGGGATCCCAGACAAATCCGGCGTGCGCCGCTTTCACCGCCTTATCGCCGCTCAGGTAGAAGCTCCAGTCCACGTTATACGTATAAGTAGAAAACCAGTTGCGCTGGCCGAAGGAATTCGCAAAACCGGTATGGATACCCCCAGCTGCATACATCCCCACCAGATCTCGCCCGCATCCGGCCTGCAAGATGGCCTCGACAATGGCCCCACGTTCTTCAGGCAGCCGATTCTCTCCAAGGTGTTCACTTGACTCCACCTCAGAGGCGTAGAGTAGATGCGGATCGTCGGGGAGATACGGCAACTGAGCACGCAGCCTCTCGACCAATATGGCTGCTCGTTCACGATCAACGCTAAAGTCGCCG
The DNA here is from genome assembly GCA_963666315.2 of Binatia bacterium. Classification (GTDB taxonomy): domain Bacteria; phylum Desulfobacterota; class Binatia; order Bin18; family Bin18; genus Bin18. The sequence goes on along the minus strand of CAXXHG010000007.1, from coordinate 14,530 downwards.
CACAGCGCAATGTCTCCGTCGGCCTGGCGCTGTGCGACAATGAGTTTGATGTCCAATGACCGCTGCGCAACAGTGCCGGCTTGGCGTATGGCGCTTCGGTTGAAACGCACAAAGTCCGAATCTTCAGCAGAAAAATTATACAGCACTATTTCCTCAGCGCTGAGGTCTTCTGTGACGAAATCGACCAGCCGATAGAAGTAGTCCTGCATGGCTTAGGCCCCGCCAAAAACCTCAACGTCGGTAAACACACAGGCCGGAGCGGCGTGGCCAACGCGAACGATTTGATTCGGCTCGCCCTTACCACAAAAGGGCGTCCCAAGGACCTCAAAGCTATCCATGTTTCCGACCATTTTTAGATTGTGCCAGAACGTGGCGGAAATCCCACGGTAATTCGGTTTCTTGACGACAGTAGTCAGCTTGCCATTTTCGATGAGCTGGGCCCATTCACAGCCGAATTGGAATTTGTTCCGAGAGTCATCAATGGACCACGAACAATTTGTTCGCATATACACTCCGCGCTCTATCGCAGCAACCATGGCGTCGAAATCCGACTGTCCAGGCTCAAGGTTTAAATTTGCCATGCGATCAATCGGCGGTCGGTTCCACGTTGTCGAGCGGGAGTTTGCCACGCCGGGCAGGCCCGAACGGGCCTGGGACGTCACCCCGCCGAGACCGCGCAGTAACAGACCCTGCCGAATGAGATATTCTTTGTGCGCGCGCTGGCCCTCGTCATCAAACTGATAGCTGGCAAACTGCTCCGGCCGAGTTGGATCAAAGGTGATATTCAGCAACGCGGAGCCATACTGGTACGACCCAAACATCTCCGGTGTCACAAAACTGGTTCCCGCATAGTTGCGTTCATCACCCAGAATACGATCCAGCTCAAGCGGATGGCCGATGGACTCGTGGATCTGGAGCATCATTTGATCCGCTGCCAATAGGACGTCCATCACCCCGTGCGGACAATCTGGAGCGCTGAGCAGCTGGAGTGCCTCAGCGCTCAGCTGTGGCGCAGCCTCACGAAAGCCTGTTTGATCCAGCACCTCAAGGCCACCTTGGCGACAATAGCCGCGCCCGCCGAATGTCCGGGTGTGGGTTTCCGTTCCGGCATTTGCTGTGACGCTTAACATCGGCACGGTGTAGCAAAGCCGCTGGTGCGCACGGCCTCCACCATTTGTGATAAAGAGCGTATCACACTCCGCATACCACACGTCGGCTTCCCAATCCACGATCCGCTCGTCCGTCTTCAGTCGGGCACTCTCGGTCTGCAGTAGGCCAATCTTGTCTTGGAGAGGCAGCGTATTCCAGGCCGTGGTCACCAGCGTTTCATACTCTCCCCGTGGATGATCAAAAGCAATGTGGGAGAAATCCGTCACACTGCAAGTAGCACTCCGCCGAGCCCAGTCCAACGCCTGCTCGACCGCACGGCGCAGTCCCGCTTCAGTCACATCGCTGCTGCCCGCATACCCCAAGCCCCCGTTATCGACAATCGTGACCATCGCGCCGATATCGTCCCCGTTCGAGACCGGTTGTAAAATATTCTGACGTACGGACAGGGACTCCGAGCGTTCCTGCACCACCCGTAAGGAGCAAAAATCCACCTGCGGCATAACAAGCTGGAACCGTTCCGCTATCTGGCTGTGCTGCTTATCCATCACTTCTTTCAGTATTCAAAATGACTTCATGAATTTCCAGCACATTGGGTCCGGCAAACATTTCTGCCGGTGGACGGTTGCTATGAGCGATACGAAAGGACTCACTCTTGGTCCAGTCCCAGAAAACCTGTTCACTTTCCCAATAGGTCTGCACCAGGTAATACCCCTGCTCTTCTTTCTCTTCCCACTCGCCGGTTTGGTGATTGAACCGACGCTGAACAGGTCGTAGGACAAGATTTCTAATAAACCCAGGAGACTTATCGATAAGGTGGGCTCGGTTTCGAAAACGATCTTCAAACTCTTCTTCCATCCCTGCAGCAACCGGAATACGATTCGTCACAATAAACATAGTCAGTCCTCCTCTGCTCAGAAAAACCTCTTCGTCTTTTTTCCATGGTAAGATAGTCGCTGCAGGGATGGAAGAGCGGCCAAACCTGGTGAGAAGAAGCGACCCGGAATGATGGGGCGCCGTATTATCCCAGACTTCCTGTGCGGACTTGGAGGCTCTCATACAGGCCCGATCGGACACTTTTGGCTTTACCCGCTGAGCCCCGACGAGCTTCACCCAGTTGCGTTTCGCACAAAAAAGAAATAGGGTTTACAGAGGATAGTGTCTATTCCAAACGACATTGTTTGATTGGTGTTTTGGGCTGGTTCACAAAATCATAAGCCCTGGGGACCCCCTCAGTTGATTCCCTCAGAGCTCTTCTTATTTTTCAGGAGGTCTGGACGTGACGAAACTCTTTATTGGCAACTTGCCCTTTGCAGCAACGACCGCCGAACTTGAAACGCTCTTTGGTGAATCCGGAACAGTCGCCTCGGTCAATATTATTACCGATAGATTGTCAGGCAAATCTCGCGGGTTCGGCTTTGTCGAAATGGAAAGTGAAGAAGAAGCCCAGGCCGCCATAGAGCGCCTCAATGGAAATGAGTTCCAAGGCCGCCCGCTCACTGTGAATGAAGCTCGACCTCAGAGAGAACGCTCGCCCAGAAGAGACGACGATCGTCGTTGGTAGGGAATGCAGGGAATGAGGCGAAACGGACGAATGTACTAAAATGCACCAACATGCACCCGGCAGCATAAAATGGGCGACACTAGCCTGCTAGCGAGAGGTAGAAGTGCGAAAAAGGGCCGCAAAGAAGAGCAATGCAGCTCAAGTAAAAAACGGCGATACGGTTTGGGTGCATTATACGGGGAAACTGGAGGATGGGTCGGTCTTTGATTCATCGGTTAATAAAGAATTACTTGAGTTTACGATTGGCCAGAAGCAGGTTATCGCAGGATTTGAACAAGCCGTCATTGGGATGAGCCTCAACGAGTCCAAAACTGTTGTTATTCCAGTAGATGCAGCCTATGGGCCGCACCGAAAAGATAGGATTGCTCGAGTCCCTCGTAGCCGCTTTCCCGCTGACACTGCCGAGTTAAAAGTCGGGCAGCGTCTGAAACTTAAACAGCGCGGTGGACAATCAGTTGCCGTCACTGTGCTCGATCTTTCTGACTCGACCGCTACCCTAGACGTAAACCATCCGCTGGCGGGAAAAGATCTGACTTTTGATCTCGAGTTGGTTAAGATCGCTTGATCTACATAAAACATCGTTTAAAAAGAAGAGGGTCGCTCAGAATAGAGCGACCCTCTTTTGTCGAAGCTCCTCGGGTTGGACTCGAACCAACAACCTATCGGTTAACAGCCGATCGCTCTGCCAATTGAGCTACCGAGGATCGAGCAACTGAGAATGACACAAGAACAATATTAGCAGGGCGTTGTAGCAAAGGGGAATGCGAGTGTAAAGTCGAGATTACATCTCCCGCCGGCCTTCAATCGCTCGGCCGAGCGTCACCGCATCTGTATATTCTACATCACCGCCCATGGGAATACCGTAAGCAATACGGCTGACCTGGATCCCCAACGGTTTGATGACCTTGGCTAGATACAATGCAGTCGCTTCTCCTTCAACATTAGGGTTCGTGGCGACAATGACTTCTTTGGTTCCGTCACGTCGGAGCCGCTCTAACAGCGGTGCAATCTTCAAGTCCTCAGGACCTATACCGTCAAGCGGCGCTAAGACTCCATGCAGCACATGGTAGAGGCCCTTATATTCATGCGACCGTTCAACCGCCATCAAATCGGCCGGGTCCTCAACAATACAAATAGACTCAACGCTGCGCTGGGGATCACTGCAAATAACGCACAGGTCGCCCTCGGCCAGCCCAAAGCACTCTTTGCACAGCGTTGTCTCTGTTTTGACTGCCCAGATCGCCTCGGCTAGACCTTCCACGTACTCCCGCCCAGCGCCAAGAATAAACATGGCGAGACGAGTGGCGGTCTTTTCTCCAATGCCAGGCAGCCTGCCCAGTTCTTGGACAAGACGAGCCAGCGCAGGTGTCAGCATCATACACAACTCGCTGTATACCGCCCTGCCCTACGCGTTCAGCCCGGGAATCTTCAGGCCGCCAGTGACTTTGCCCATTTCATTCGCCATCATTTGTTGCGCTTGACGAATACCCTCATTGACGGCCGCCATAACGAGGTCTTGCAGCATTTCGACATCATCAGCAGAAGTGACAGTAGGATCAATGCGTAGTGAAACGAGCTCCAGCCTGCCGTTGACAACCGCAGTGACCATATTGCCACCAGCGGATGCTTCGACAGTTTTTTTCCCAGCGCCCTCCTGAATCTGGGCCAATTTTGACTGAAGCTGCTGGGCTTGCTTCATCATATCCCCCATATTTGCCATGCTGTATCCTCCATAAGTGATCGCTGGCATAAGTGATTGCTGGAATGTCTAGCAATGCCTAACCAGCCCTAATGTGTTCGGTGCGACCGCCGTTCCTGGACTTCTCCACCAAGGATGTCCAATGCGGTTTTGACTAACGGGTCTTCGGCTGTTTCATGTTTTTGATCCTTCACCCCTGACGACGCGGAAAGTTCTTGGAGGGCAGACGGCCGGCCACCTTTTTGCACTTCCACTGTCAGCTGACGTCCGAAAAACTGCTGCGCCGCAGATTCCAGGACCGTCCGATTTTCTTTGCGAACGAGCTCCTTCAGATATGGGTCCTTATCCACTCCAATCTGCAAAGTTGTCTGCGTCAAGTCAAGTAAATGTCCTGACTTCAGGGCAAAAAAGAGGGAGATTTTCTGTTTCTGAACGGTAGCGAGAAACCCGTCCCACTGTTCGCCTTGTTCCAGTGCGCTGCTCACTACAGCTGGAGCGGACTCAGTTATAGGATCTGTGGAAGACAGGGCTGGGGACTGAGGCGATACAGGCGGGCGAGGATTATATTTCTGAGACCGCTCGGATGTGGGCGCTTCTTGTCTGTTCGGAACCAAGGCGGCAGGTTGCACTGGAGCCGCGGACGTAGAAGACGGAGACGACAAAGGATTTGTTGGCTGTGCTGCTACGGCCTGCGCGGCAGTCCCACCTCCCAACTGACGTTGCAGAGCTTCCAGTTTTGCCAATGCCTCCGCGATAGGCAGAACCGGCGGTTGACTGGCCAGTTTGACGAGGACCATCTCCATAACGAGTTGGGTATAGGCGGATTTTCTCACATCTTCTTCGGCTTCAAGTATAAGCGAGAAAAACCGTTGCAGGTCTTCACGTGTGCGGGCGGCGGCCTGCTTTTGCACCACCGCAGCCTCATGATCCGGCAGGTCGGCCAGCAAAGACGGATCGGCACTCACTTTCACGATCACCAGATGATGAAAGTGCTCAAGCAGATCTCGGCACAATCGACGTGGGTCATAGCCATACTGGTAGAGGTCGCCAGTCAGCCGTAGCGCTTGGGCCGGATCTTCAGCCAGCACGGCATCCACCACGCGGAATAGGGCTTGACGATCGGCAACACCGAGCGCATCTCTCACAGTCTGCTCATCGACTTTCCCATTACCCCAGGCAACAACTTGATCGAGTAGAGATTCTGCATCTCGCAGGCTGCCATCCGCTTCGCGTGCAAGGAGAGCGAGTCCAGCCTCATCAAACTGAAAATCTTCCTTTTCTGCCAACAGTCGCAGTTGCTGCATCAGGTCACGCAACGGGATGCGTTTAAAATCATAGCGCTGGCAGCGGGAGAGAATGGTCTGCAAAATCTTGTGCGATTCGGTCGTTGCAAAGATAAATTTCACATGCTCTGGAGGCTCCTCCAGGGTCTTGAGAAGAGCGTTGAAGGCTGCATTAGACAGCATGTGGACTTCGTCAATAATGACAATCCGAAAGCGGCTTTTCGCCGGTCGGTACTGCACCCCTTCGTTGAGATCCCGAACATTGTCCACTCCCGTATGGGAGGCGCCATCGATCTCCAGCACATCGATAGCGCTCCCGTTGGTAATTTCCGTGCAATGGATACAAGCGTTACACGGATCTGGGGTCGGCCCGTTTTCACAGTTAAGGGCCTTGGCTAGGAGCCGGGCGGTTGTTGTTTTGCCCACACCACGGGGGCCGGTGAAGAGAAAGGCATGCGCGACGCGGTTACTGCGGATCGCATTACGCAAGGTGCGCGTCACATGCTCTTGCCCCACCACTTCATCGAAAGTCTGGGGACGCCACTTACGGGCAAGGACCAGGTAGCTCATACAATTACGTTTTAGAAGGTGTCCAAAAGTCCGCCACTGGTGATAGCTAGGCTACCCTGCGGCACAGGGAGAATTCCGGTACCGCTGCTTCCTTCCGGACCTGACGGATTTCCCAGCTTCCCTTGCGCAGGACCTAGCTATCACCACTGACGGAGAGGGAGGGATTCGAACCCTCGGTACCCGTGTTAGGGGTACACACGATTTCCAATCGTGCCCAATCGGCCAGCTCTGGCACCTCTCCCGAGAAAATAAAACATCCACGCATACTCGGGGTTAGTATTCGTGCAAGAGGTTTACCACCTCCGCATTCCTCCCGCAAGGAAGGGAAGAGGCCTGATTCGGGGTCGTTGACACTATGCCGGGCCTCTGTATCTTGTGCCGAAGATAGCACTCTGCCCCTCATACCTGTTACGCTGCAAAATGTTTTTCGTATGGAACAATACGTCCCCGTTCTCATTGCGTTGATTCTTGGTGGAGTGATCGCCTTGGCCATGACCTTTGCGAGCACGGTACTGGGCATCAAGACACACTCGCCGGTAAAGGATGAAGCCTTTGAGTGCGGCAATCCGCCAAGCGGTTCGGCCTGGGGACGTTTTTCCGTAAAGTTCTATTTGGCCGCCATCCTCTTCATCGTCTTCGATGTAGAAGTCGTCTTCCTGTACCCCTGGGCCGTGGTCTTCCGCCAATTAGGGCTGTTCGGATTCATGGCTATGCTGCTCTTTGTCCTGGTTCTGGTTGTCGGTCTGATCTACGAGGTGAAAAAGGGGGGGCTGGAGTCTACCTGACCAGCACTTAGGCGGAAATGGCCGAAGCAGACATTCTCTCTCAGATCGAAACAGCTTTTCCCGGTAAGATACAACAGCAGCACTCCCTGCATGGGAATGCTACGATTGTGATCGACCGGGCGGACGCGCTTGAGGTCTTGGGGGGACTCAAGGAGAATGCGGATCTCGCTTTCAACCTGCTGATTGATCTCACTGCAGCAGATTTCTTTGGCAAGGAGCCCCGATTCGAGGTCGTCTATCACTTCCATTCGCTTACGCATAATCATCGTATTCGAGTAAAAATTCGACTTCCCGAAGACGACGCCCAAACCCCGTCGATTTCCGCGCTGTGGAAATCCGCGAACTGGCTCGAACGCGAAGTCTGGGACATGTTTGGCATCAGCTTCTCCGGCCACCCGGATCTGCGTCGCATCCTGATGTATGAGGAATTCCGCGGCTATCCGCTCCGAAAAGATTATCCGGTGAATAAACGCCAACCCTTGGTCGAAGAACGCGATCCGATCACCAATCCGTGGAATAAAGGCTAACAACTATGGCGGAAGCCGCAGCCCCAATAGTTGCAGAACACGATCCGACTTCCGAAATCATGACGCTGCAAATGGGTCCGTCCCATCCGGCGACGCATGGTACGATTAAGTTCACGCTCACCCTCGACGGCGAACGAATTCTCAACTGCGATGTGGAGATAGGCTATCTCCATCGCGGATTCGAGAAGATGTGTGAACAACGGACCTGGAACCACTGTGTCCCGTATACCGACCGGCTGAATTATGCATCTCCGCTCATCAATAATGTGGCGTTTGCCCTGACGGCGGAACAACTGCTCGACGTAGAAGTCCCGGAACGCTGCCAGTACATCCGGGTGATTATGAGTGAAATATCACGGATTACTGACCATCTGACCTGCTTAGCCATGGCAGCCGTAGAAGCCGGTGCGGTGTCGGTCGGTTTCTATATGATGGAGTCGCGTGAGACCCTGTACGATTTGATCGCAGCCGTGACTGGCGCGCGCCTGACCGTGAGCTACGCCCGGGTCGGGGGGGTGACACAAGATCTTCCCAACGATTTCGCCGCTCAAGTTCGCGCGGCATTCGCTGACATGCGCCGCATTCTCGATGACTGCGACAAGTTGCTGTCCAAAAATCGCATTTTTATTGATCGCATGTCCGGGGTTGGGGCGATTTCTCAAGAGGATGCCATTTCATACAGCCTGACCGGTCCACTCCTGCGAGCAACCGGCGTCCCGTATGATGTGCGTAAGGCTCAACCGTATTTAGTCTATGACCACTTTGACTTTGATGTCCCGACAGGCACCCAGGGTGATAATTACGACCGCTTTTCTATTCGTTTTGAAGAACTCAAGCAGAGCATGCGCATCATTGAACAGGCGCTGAACGGCATTCCCAGCGGCCCGATCCGCATTGACGATCCGCAGATTACACTGCCTGAGAAAAAGGACGTGTATGGGAATATCGAAGGTCTGATGAACCACTTCAAACTTGTCATTGAGGGAGTCAAAATTCCGCCCGGCGAAGCCTTTCGGAGTGTCGAAGGAGCGAATGGGGAACTCAGTTTTTACCTGGTCAGTGATGGGAGTGGCCGTCCGTATCGGGTCCGGGTTCGTGGACCATCCTTTTTCGGCATGGCGGCCATGGGCGACATGTTACAGGGCCATCTGATCTCCGATATCATTACGACCTTCGGCATGGTCAATATGATTGGGGGGGAGTGCGATCGGTAGGGGAGGGGCTGGGGGCTGGAGAAACCTGGAAAACTGATTGTTGAAGGCTGATTGCTAGGACTATGGCGGTACAATTCTCAGACGAGACCTATAAAAAATTCGAACAGGTGCTGACCCGTTATCCAACCAAACAGGCCGCGCTGCTCCCCACCTTCTGGTTGGCCCAGACAGAATTCGGCTATCTGAGCCCTGAGGTGATGGAGTATGTTGCCGGGCTGCTGGACCTCTCGCCTGCCAATGTCCGCGGAGTAGCGACCTTCTACACCATGTTTTACATGGAGCCGATGGGAAAATTTCACGTACAGGTCTGTACGAATTTGTCCTGCACCCTGCTGGGTGCAGAGGAGATCGTGCATAGTCTGGAAAGCAAGCTCCGCGTCAAAGTCGGGCAGACGACCGAAGATGCGGTCTTTTCATTGAGTGAAGTCGAGTGCTTGGGCTCATGCGGAACGGCTCCGGTCGTCCAGATTAATGACGACTATCATGAAAACCAGACTCCAGACGGCATGCGCACCCTCATCGACAAGCTGGCGGAACAGTCGTAGCCGCTATGACGGATTTCATCATTACCTTGACCCTGACCATTCTAACCATTGTGATGGTTCTCAATCTCGGTGTTATGCTGCTGTGGGTCGAGCGAAAAGGTAGCGCGATTCTGCAAGATCGGATTGGTGCAAATCGAGCAGCGATTTTCGGCAAACTGCCCTTTAACCTCGGCATTGTGAACACCATGATTGCCGATCCCATTAAGCTGTTCACCAAAGAAGATTTTGTTCCTCTAGGTGCGGATAAACTCCTGCATACTCTCGCACCAGTGATCGGTCTGCTGCCGCTGTTAGTGACCTTTATCGTCATTCCATTCGGCGACATCCTCGTTATTGGCGGACGGGAAATCAGGCTGCAGGCGGCCAACCTAAATGTCGGCATTCTGTACGTCTTGGCCATGGTCTCGCTGAGCGTGTACGGCGTTGTGCTCGGCGGCTGGGCATCTAACAATCGTTGGTCGCTGCTGGGTGGCATTCGCGGCGCAGCCCAAATGATCTCATATGAAATCCCGTTAGGACTCTCGCTCATCGGCATTGTTTTGACCTTTGGCTCCCTTGATTTACAGGAAATTGCACGCGCCCAGGGTCAGCTCATCGGCGGCTGGATTCCTGCCTGGGGCATTTTCTATCAGCCTTTGGCTTTTCTGATCTTCCTGGCTGCTGGGATTGCTGAGAGCAAACGCATTCCGTTTGACCTGCCCGAAGCAGAATCCGAGTTGATTTCCGGCTATTTCACGGAATACTCCGGGTCTAAGCAGTCCATGTTCATGCTGGGCGACTTTATCGAAGCCATTATTGTCGCCGGCTTAATCACCACCCTCTTTTTTGGTGGCTGGCAGGTGCCGTTCCTCCTGCGGGATGGATTCCACTTCCCCTGGGGAGGCACCCTCGCTTTACCTTCGCTCCTGGTGACTTTGCTTCAGGTCGGCTCTTTTAGCATCAAAGTCATCTTCTTTTGCTGGCTACAAATCATGATCCGCTGGACGCTGCCGCGCTTCCGGTATGATCAACTCATCAATTTGGGCTGGAAAATTTTACTGCCGCTTTCCCTTTTTAATGTCATGGCAACAGCGCTGGTTATTATACTTTTCGAGTAGGTCGCATGGATTTTGTTACATTCTTCGCGCTCGCCATTCCCCTGGTCATTATTGCGGCCATGGTCATTGCCCATCCGAGTCCGATCTACAGCGCCCTCTTCCTGGTACTGACCCTCTTCCTGCTGGCGGTCTACTTTCTTTTTCTCGATGCCCATCTGGTGGCTGCGCTGCAGATCATTGTGTACGCTGGCGCCATCATGGTCCTCTTCCTCTTTGTTATCATGCTGCTCAATTTGCAGAGTGATCCGCAGCGCTTACATCAACAAGGATTGGGCAGAATCGCTATTATTGGTGGAGTCGTTCTGGTTGCCGAGCTTCTCCTGCTCCTTCAGCGTTCATCCTCTGGTGCGGCAGACACTCCCTTGCCCGACAAATTCGGCACGGTTGAAGCCTTGGGAACACAGCTGTTTACCACGTATTTACTGCCCTTCGAGGTCACTGGAATTCTTCTTCTAGTTGCCGTTGTTGGAGCGGTGGTATTGGCGAAACGATAAAGAGAGCAAAGAACGAAAACATGGTCCCGATAAGTTACCATCTTATTCTGAGCGGCATTCTGTTTACGATAGGCGTGACAGGCGTTCTCTTGCGCCGCAATATCATTATCATTTTCATGTCTATCGAGCTTATGCTCAACGCCGTCAATTTGTCTTTTGTTGCCCTGGCCCGCCATTTTGGGTCCATGGACGGGCAGATCATTGTCTTCTTTGTCATGTCTGTGGCTGCAGCTGAAGTTGCGGTAGGACTCGCCATTATCTTGCTTGTCTTCCGTGGCAAAGCAACAGTGAATGCTGACGAACTCAATCTGATGCGGTGGTAAGAACCACTCATGACCGCAGCACGAACACGGACAAGATTGGCGGCATTGATTGAGCTGATTGGATTGGTTCTTTAGCTATGGAACACGCCCACGCGGCTGAGGTCGCCGTCTACACCGTCTCGTATCTCCGCTATATCGTGCTATTTCCCTTTCTTGGGGTATTGTTCAACTTGTTTTTCGGCCCCCGTTACGGCAGGCGCGTCGTCAACTGGGTTTCGCCGGGCATGATCTTCCTGGCGTTCTGCTTCGCCTTTGCGGCCTTTGTCCAACTGCCGGACGGAGGTGCTCTGATCGATACGGTTTATCCCTGGATTTATTCCGGCGCACTGCACGTTGATATTGCCCTACGGGTCGACCCGCTGTCCGGCGTGATGATTATGGTCATCACCGGGGTCGGCTTTCTCATTCACGTCTATTCAGTCGGCTATATGGCCCACGATGAAGACGTGGTGCGCTATTTTGCCTATCTCAATCTCTTCACCACAGCCATGCTGCTGCTGGTACTGGGCGATAATATTTTGTTACTCTTCGTCGGTTGGGAAGGCGTCGGCCTGTGTTCTTATTTGCTCATTGGCTTTTGGTATACGGACGCTGAAAAGGCCAGTGCAGGGAAGAAGGCCTTTATCGTCAATCGTATTGGTGACGCGGGTTTTCTCCTGGGTCTCTTCCTCTTGTTTTGGAGCCTAGGGGCGCACGAGGTCTGGACACTCACCTTCAGCGAAATAGAAGCACATGTATCCGTCCTCCCAGTTGGCACCGTGACGATCATCTGCCTATTGTTCTTTGTTGGCGCGGCTGGAAAGTCCGCGCAGATCCCGCTCTATGTCTGGCTGCCTGATGCCATGGCCGGTCCGACCCCAGTCAGTGCTTTAATTCACGCAGCAACCATGGTGACAGCCGGCATCTACTTAATTGCTCGCATGCACTTCCTGTATTCCCTCTCACCAACGGCCCTAGCCGTTGTCGCAACAGTGGGTGCAGGCACCGCACTATTCGCCGCCACGATTGCCCTGGTCCAAACCGATATTAAGAAGATTCTAGCGTACTCTACAGTGAGTCAGCTCGGTTATATGTTTCTGGGTCTCGGCGTGGGCGCCTACACCGCCGGCGTTTTTCACGTCATGACTCACGCCTTCTTCAAAGCCCTGCTCTTCTTGGGCGCAGGCAGTGTCATCCACGGCATGAGTGACGAGCAGGACATCACTAAAATGGGCGGGCTCAGGACAAAGATGCCAACGACGTACGGTACCTTTGCCGTTGGTTGTCTGGCTATTGCCGGCTTTCCGCTACTGTCCGGCTTCTTTAGTAAAGACCTGATTCTCGAATACGCCTTTGGCAGCCCGCACGGGTCTTCTGCATTGTGGATTGTCGGAACGGTCGGCGCAGGCTTAACCGCCTTTTACATGTTTCGCTTGCTGTTTGTTACCTTCTGGGGAGAAAATAGAGCAGATCCTGAGATCGCCCATCATATCCATGAATCCCCCCAGGCAATGACCATGCCGCTCGTCGTGCTGGCCATTTTCTCCTTGATCGGCGGATATTTTACCCTCCCGGAACTCCTCAGCCCGCTGTATGGTCACGATCATCCCCACGTACCGGCGCTTGTGAAATATCTGCCAACGATGCTTGGACTCGGCGGCATTGGTCTGGCCTATCGTCTGTATGTCCAAGATCCTGGTCTGGCAGACCGCCTCAGCCAGCGGTTCTCCGGCCTGCATCAGTTACTGCTCAATAAATATTATATTGATGAGATATACGAAGCGATGATTGTTCAGCCCATTCTGGCGGCTTCCGATTGGCTGTGGAAGGTCTGGGATGCGGTTGTCATTGATGGGCTGGTGAACGGCACGGCACAGGTGGTGCAAGCCAACGGTTTGTTCTTCCGTTTCTGGCAAACGGGCAACGTCCAGACGTATGCACTGTCATTGAGCTGTGGGGCGATTGTGATTTTGGGGTATTATCTGTGGTAAGTGCAATCGTCTTTATCCCACTGTTTACCGCCCTCTTCCTGCTGACGATCAACAAGGATGAGGAAGAGCTCGCACGTCGCACCGCATTGGGCGCCTCGGTTCTCACTTTCATTATTTCGCTTGGCCTGCTCACCGGCTTCGACAGTGAAACCGCAGAGTTTCAATTTGTTGAACGCTACGCATGGATCAGCGATTTCGGGATCGAATACTACGTTGGCGTCGATGGGATTAGCCTGTTTCTCGTCCTGCTGACTACCTTACTCTCACCTCTTGTTATTTTATCGACCTGGGGAAACGTTGAGCGCCGAGTGAGAGAGTATTTATTTTTCTTTCTCATTCTTGAAACCGGCATGATCGGGACCTTCGTCGCCGTCGACGTCTTTCTGTTTTACGTCTTCTGGGAAGTCATGCTCATTCCGATGTACTTCCTGATCGGCGTCTGGGGTGGCGCCCGTCGGATTTATGCCGCGCTCAAATTCTTGCTGTATACTATGTTCGGCAGCTTGCTGATGCTGGTTGCGATCCTGTATTTGGCGTATCTGCATCATATCCAGTACGGAGTGAGCTCTTTTGACTTGCTCCGGCTGTATACGCTCGACATTCCTGTCAACGCTCAGATGTGGTTGTTTGCCGCCTTTGCACTCTCCTTTGCCATCAAAGTTCCGTTATTCCCTTTTCACACCTGGCTGCCGGACGCCCATGTTGAAGCCCCGACCGGTGGGTCCGTCATTTTGGCAGGCGTACTGCTGAAAATGGGTACGTATGGCTTTCTCCGTTTTGCGCTGCCCCTGTTTCCCGATGCAGCACTTGCCGCCGTGCCGATTATGATGACGCTTGCCGTTGTCGGCATTGTCTACGGCGCACTGGTTGCCATGGTCCAGCCGGACATCAAAAAACTGGTCGCCTACTCGTCGGTCAGCCACCTTGGTTTTGTCGTGCTCGGGCTGTTTGCCTTCAATATGCAGGGCATCGAAGGCGCCTTATATCAGATGCTCGGTCACGGCTTATCAACCGGGGCACTCTTCCTGCTGGTCGGCGTTCTGTATGAGCGCCGCCACACTCGGCTGATTAGTGACTACGGCGGGTTGTGGAAACAGCTCCCTCTGTTTTCCTCTATCTTTCTGGTGGCCATGCTGTCTTCCATCGGTCTGCCGGGGTTGAACGGCTTTGTCGGAGAATTCCTTATCCTGCTTGGCACGTTTAAGGCCAACACTGTAGCCGCAGTGGTCGCTGTTTCAGGCGTGATTCTCAGTGCGGTATATATGCTGCGCATGTATCAGCGGGTGATCTTCGGTCCCTTAACCAACCCGGAGAATGCCAAGATGACCGACCTCAGCCGCCGTGAGATCGCC
>CAXXHG010000006.1:0-28734 GCA_963666315.2 Binatia bacterium | reverse complement strand
TGAGGGCCGTACTCGCGCCCTTGAGATCCGGAATCGTCGGATCTCCGGCTTCGGTCCTGCCGTTGAAATATGCCTTCGACAAGTCTCTGCGTTGGAATTTCTCGATCAGGCCAATGCCTTTGAGGTGGTCGGCACCGCGCGAGGCCACGGCCATGTTGTTCATCCAGGTGGGAAAAGGCCGCATCTCTTCGGTGAAACTCGCCCCGCCTTTGCCATATATGGCATACTTCATGAAATTCTGGCCTTGTTGTTCCGAGTAGCGCAGGGCGCCATGATAGGCCCCATCCCGGAACAGCCAGCCAAAAGTATTTTTCTGATAGACGACATCTTCAACCAAGGCTTCGATGTCTTCCATCTTGCCCCATTCCAGACTTTGGGGTCTGCCAAAGAGTTCTTCCACGTCACGATCGGAAATGATCTCACGCTGTTTGAGCTCCATGAGGAAACTAATCGAGCAGGACAAATCTTGATTATCGATGCCGTAGTCGTTGGTGATCTTGCCCCAGTGGGCGACCTCGGCCCAATCCCGGACATCCAGGGCGCCTGCGCTACTCCCCGTCGTCAGATATTCCGGGTGGCGAAAAGACTCGCCGACATACTTTTGAGCTGCGTCGGATTCGTGCCCTTCGATCTTATAACGGCCATCGCAGGCAATATAACAGTCCGAGGAGCAGACTTCCGAGTACTTATGATATTTCTTGACCCAGTTGTCGGAGCGCACTTCCTCACCACGAAACATCGCCCCTTGGTTATTACGCCAAAAATTGCCGCCGATCTTTTGGTACATCTCGACAGCACCCAGGGTGCCACGGCGCTTAAAGCCATAGGCGGCTTCGTTGGCGTCGAGCGTTTGGCGAAATCCATCCGACCATTTGAGCAGACTGGATGGGTCATTAATTTTAATGCCCTGAGTACCTTGGGTCACAATGGCCTTGAGATTCTTTGAGCCCATAACTCCGCCACCACCACAGCGCGCATGAATGCGCCAGCCGTCAGCAATCACACCAGCAATGCCAACCTGGTTTTCACCCGCCTGACCAATCGAGAGCGTATAGGCTTCTGACGGATAATCGCCTAATTCCTTTTTCAGGGTTTCATGGGTTTCGGAGCTATCCTTTCCCCACAAATGCGTCGCGTCGCAGATGGTCACTTCTCCATTGCAAATATGAATATACACCGGTCGGGGCGCTTTGCCGGTGACAACAATATAGTCGTAGCCACTAAAGCGCACGACGTAAGGAAATTTACCGCCACCGGTCGAATCACCGAAAGACCCATAACATGGGCTTTTGAACGTCAGCCGGCCTTTCACCCCAATACCCGACCCGACACCGGCCAGTGGACCCACACCAAAGATAAGGACATTTTCCGGGCTGCGCGCATCACACATGATGTCATGCTTCAGAAAATGCTCCCACAAAAGCCAATCGTTAATCCCCGAGCCGCCAACCCAGCGTTCAAACATGGAATGCGGGAGTATTTCGCGTTTAATTTCCCCTGTTGTTAGATCGACTCGTAATAAGCCACTTTCCATGCTGTTGACTCCTTTGTCTTCCGTCCGCTGTGTTCCACTCCAATTGCGACAACACCCTTCGGCTTACGCCGCACTACTCACTTTTCCTTTTGACAACATGGCCTGCATGATCCCAACTTCATCTCTCGCTTCGGGCTTTTGGCGTAGAATTTGACCGAAGGCCGCCTTGTCTTCATAAAAAAGAACCGGCAGTCGGGAGTATTGTTTGCCCGCGTTGAGCATCTCGGGCCGCGTTGAGCAGGCTTTTACGCAAGCCGGGTCCCCACCGCACAGGTCACATTTGAGCAGCTCACCAGTCGGCGCAACAAAAACAGTGTCAAACGGACAACCGGGAACGCATTCCATGCACTGAATGCATTTGTCCTGGTCAATCACCGCCGCCAGGGTCTTGGGATCATAATAAAACGCATCCGTCGGGCAGACCTCGGCACACGGGGGTGGATTGGCGCAGTGGTGACAGAGGGCCGGCATAAAACCAAAGCCGTCTGTTGAGACGCGCGAGACCTGGGGCGCGTGGTCGATTTTAATGCGCGTCCACACCGGGTTGAGTTCACCCTCTGGCGAGTGGATCAGGGAGCACACCACCTCACACATTTTACAGTCGGTGCACAGGTTTTGGAGTGCAAAGAGTTTGGTCGGAACATTCGGAACTTCGTCTCCGGGCTGGTACCATACCTCACCATTGACGAGTTCTTTTTGTCTGGTTTCCTCCATAGGAATATGAGCCCTCCTTATTGCTGTTGCACGCCATGCCTGATGCCGTTAGCCTGTCAAGCGAAACTCTCGGGATATAATAGAGATTTCACGTATCGAGACACCATACTAGCAGGGAAGGAAAAGGTATGAAAAAGCGAGAAACCCTGGTGCATCTGGAACACGGGCGTTTACCTGCCCGGAAAGTCTTAGATTGCATTTTTGCTTTGGCACCAACAGGGAAATACGCACACCATCATATAGAAGAAGTCAGTGTTGAAGCGCGTGGTGGAGAAACCGATGGCGAGATTCTCTACACTATGAATCGTACGCCGCCAGCAGCTGAACGGGAGCGGTGTCAGATTATTCCACCTTTTGTCCGTGAGTTTGATCCGCCGGAATTTCCATCCGCCTCAGGAGGCCACTCATGAGCGTCGAGACTCTCACCCCAGAGCAAGCCAACGAATCTCTGAAGACGGACGCGGCCGTTACCTATGTCGATGTGCGAACGGTGGCTGAATTCGCCAAAGGCCATCCAAAAGGACAAGCAGGGAAAGTTATCAACGTCCCTATTGTCTTCTTTCATCCAACCACGGATGAAGTCTTTCACAATGAAAGCTTTGATCTGGTCATGGGCGAAGTATGTCCCAAAGAGACCCCGCTGATTGTCGGCTGTGAGAAAGGCCCCCGGGCAAAGCAAGCGGTCGAGCGACTTACCGCCGCGGGCTATAAAAAAGTTCACCTCATGGAAGCCGGCCATGCCGGCTGGAAAGCCGCCAACCTGCCGGTCACGGCAGATAACAGAGACGGGATCAGCTATGTCTCGCTCCTTACCCCGGCCAAACGAAAAAATAAAAAGAAGAAAAAAGCCAAGCATTAGGAGTCGCGTTACCTCCCCGCAGGCTCCTGGAGCTGAATATGCTTCACACTCGGCTGGCTGCCCTCCTCTGCTGTCTGCTCGTCTGCCCTTTCGTCATATTCGTTCCGTTGCCCATAGCCGCAGAGCCGGTAGAAGATGATTACCGCTCAGTCATTGCGCGGCAGGAAGAACAGTTGCTCCGTTTCCTCCGAGTATTTGAAAATCTACAGGAACAGTTACACCCGGCAAAATTTACTCAACTCCAGGCCAAGCTCAGCCAGACGATCGGAGATCTGTTTATTCACCTCCAGTCGGAATTGAGCACGCTGAAACCACCGCCGGAACGGCAAGATTTTCATCAGACCTGGGTTAAGGCCGTCGGCCTGCTAGATACCACCTATGGTATTTTTGTACGGAGCGATCAGTCCGGTTTTATCGGGGCATTTATGCAAAGCCGCTCAGCGTTCACCCGCGCGCGCTATCTTTTGTACAGCATCCGGCAGAATACGCCGACGCTCCAACCCTACTGGGTTCTCCCGGACACGGTCATCAACCTGCCTGCGTTGGAAGAAAGCGTCGCCCGGATGAAGCATCAGGTCGGTATTTCCCATTATCCACCGTCAAGCAATCATGGGGCGTATTCGCTCTATGTGCCGGAGAACTATGACCCGGCACAACACTTACCTCTGATTATCGCCCTGCACGGCGGCGGCGGAGCAAATGACGAATATCTGCTCACCTGGCTGCGACCGGCAAAGAGCAAGGGCTATGTTATCCTCGCCCCAAAATCGCACCGTCAAACGTGGGCCATTGAGAAACCAGAGCGCGATGTCTTGTCCATTACCGCACTGCTTGCAACTGTACGAGCTACCTATGCCATCGACCCCGACCGGATTCTTGTCACCGGTTTGTCAGACGGTGGCACGTTCTCGTATGCGCTAAGCGCCAGTCGTCCTAATCTCTTTGGAGCGATTGCTCCTGTCGCCGGGGTCCTGCCTCCCTGGCTTGATATGCAAAAGGCCAAAACCTTGCCTTTTCTGATTATCCACGGAGGCCAGGACTTTATTTTTCCCGTGATGGCAGCTCGCTTGGCACACGCCACGCTAATGGAGAACGGGTTCAAAGAAGTGACCTTGACGGAGCTGCCTGAGTGGGGCCACGCCTATACCTACTCTATTAACGAAACAATTATTCTGCCCTGGTTTGAAAGCTTGTTTGAATAAATGCGCGCCTGCTGATTGATTCCGTCTTGGTACCTGCTAATCTTTCAAGCCGTGTTCCCAGCAAATGAGGAGAGTCGAATGAGTACGCGCATGGATGCTGCACTTCCTATCCAGCCGGCTGAGAGTATCAATATCTCGTTGAAGAAAGACTTCGATGCCGGCGTACACCGCTGGCACGAGAAATATCCAAAACTCGGCACCGGGCCGGTCTCCATCGAACCTCTGGTCTCCAAGCAGTGGTTTGAGGCTGAACGCGAATATATTTACAAAAAGTGTTGGCTGCACGTCGGAACGGTGGATGCCATTCCCAACCCGGGCGACTATTTCGTGCATGAGATCGCTATTGCCAAGGCCTCCATTGTCCTCATTCGGGGCAAAGACAATATTATTCGGGGTTTCTACAACGTCTGCCGCCATCGGGGCAACAAATTGGTCTGGGACCATAAAGGCTCAAGCTCGTGCTATTTGAGCTGCACGTTTCATGGCTGGGTCTATGACGCCACAGGCACCCTCACAAACGTGCCCGACGGCGAACGCTTTTACGAGAATCTTGAGGGCCAAGCCAACCTCATTCCAGTGCATACCGCCGTGTGGGAAGGCTTTATCTTCGTCAATCTCGACCCCCATCCAACCGAAACATTAGAGGAGTACCTGGGAGAAGCCGGCCAACGCATGCAGGACTTTCCGTTTCAACGCGTCCCGCTCCAATTTCATTATCAGTCCTATCAACGTGCGAATTGGAAACTGATGCAGGACGCACAGTCTGAAATCTATCACGTGCGCTATCTGCACAGTCATTCCTGGCCGGATATCTTTACCCGCCCGGATAACCCCTACGGTCATGCCTATGAACTGGACCTGTACGACCGCCACCGCGTCGGCAACTGGCCGGGCAATAAGTATTTTCAGCCCAAAGATGTTGAGGGACTGGCACTCGGCAAATCGGCCGCCATCACCTCCAGAGACAACGATTTCGTTCTTCCCACCGGTCAGGGTATCAACGTCACCAACGCGGACGACTGGGGCTTTGATATTGTCCACATTTTTCCGAATCTCAATATCCTCATTCTGCCCGGCGTATGGCATACGCATCAGTTCTGGCCCGTCTCGGAGAACGAATCCCTGTGGGAACTCAAGATCCACATGCCGAGCGCCGCGACCCCCAGCGAGCGCTTCGGGCAGGAATACAATAAAATTCTCCTGCGGGACGCCCTGCTCGAAGACGGCGCCACACATGAACAGACCCAGGATGCCCTGGAGACCGGGGCGATTGAGCATATCTACCTACAAGACGAAGAACTCTTTGTCCGGCACTCCTACTGGGCAGTCGAGCAGGAGATTCGCGCCAGACGCGATGGTATGCGAGACTCCCTGTTCGATTAGGACCCGATGAGAATTGACAATGGCCGAACCACTCTTACCACAAGAATTTGCCGACCTGGAACCGCTGGCCCAAGCCGGCTGGTGCTTGGCGACCGAACGAGAACGCACCAAAAAACGGCGCACCAGTACACCCGAAACGCTACGCGCATTTTACGCCACGGTTCGGCCCCGCCTTGAAGCAGCCCTGGATTATCTGGACCAATTCTCTTTGGATACGATGCCAACCAAAGAGCAAAACCTCTTCAACCTGACCCTCAGCATGACAGAAGTGGCGTTTGCCGTAGAGAAATACAAAGGCAATCCGAGCGGATTTCAGGCTATCGAGGCCTCACGCTTTGTCCCCGTGCACGATCTGCCTTCGGGAGTAGCCCCGAAACCAACGCTGTATAAAGCCGGAGATTAACTTACAGGAGTATTCCAATGATCAAAGGATTTGCGCTGATACCAAAGAAGCCGGACATCAGTCCCGAGCAGTTTCATCGCCACTGGCGCGATATTCACGCTCCCCTGGCGCTCCGCATCAAAGCCCTGAGACGCTACGTGCAGAGCCATCGCATGCCAGACGACATCCCCAGAGTCCCGACCAGTCCATACGAAGGTCTGGCCGAGATCTGGTTTGAAGACCTGGAAACAGGCCGGGGACTTGGAGACAACCCCGATTATATTAATGGGGCCTACGCGGATGAGCCGAATTTCATTGCTGACGAGGGTCCGTCGTTTTTGATGACGCGGGAAAATATTGTCGTCCCGGGGCCCGAGTTGGCCAAAGACGCGCCGGGCGTCAAGGCTCTCTTTCTGCTCAAACGAAAACCAGGGCTCAGCATTGCCGAGTTTCAAGAGCACTGGCGCACCGTCCACGCCCCCATCGTACCCAGAACGCCGGGGCTCAGGCGCTACGTCCAATGCCACGTCGCTCCCGAGACCTACGACACCGCGACGCCCGCTTTCGACGGTGTGGCTGAGCTTTCTTGGGCTGACATGGCCGCGTTTGAAAAAGGCTGGCAGTCGGACGAGATGCAAATCGAGCAGATTCAGGGTGATGTGCCGAACTTCATTGACCTCAAGAATTCAGTTGGTCTGTTGGTCGAGGAAATCCGCATTATTTGGCCCTGAGCACCCCACCCCATTCCGATCCGCTCACCTCAGGCGGCCTTTTGTCGCGCACGGAGAGTCTGCAATTCAAGTACGACGCCTGCGTACGTCGTGCTTTTTCCAATCGGGAACATGCGCCGTCAGCACTGTCTTGAAAAGCTTCCCATGGTTGGGAACGCGCAGATGCAGCAATTCGTGCGCAATGACGAAGTCCTGGAATCCCGCTTCCTGGTTGGCTAGATCAGTGGCAAGGGTAATGATTCCCGATGTCGAGCAAGACCCCCATTTCCGCGTCATGCGCTGAACCCGCACCAGGCGCGGCCGGACGTTCAATCGCTGCGCCCAGTACTCAACGCGGGCGCAGATGGCTTCACGCCGTTCGTCACGTTCCCGCATCGGCGTCTGTACCTAGAAGAATTTGTGAAAATGCGTTCTACAGCCCGGCTCCGTTCGTCCCTTCTCAGTCGCAGAAGCGGGCGATAGAGGGCCGCCCGTAACCGCTTCTTTTCCTCAGCGTTGACGGCCGCGTTGGGGAAGCGGTCGAGAAGCGTTTCCACTTCCCGCGCCATGTCCAATGTCGATATGCCGGCGGCCTTCAGAACAGGGTCATCTTTCAGCGCCCAGTGCACCCCGAATGCGCGTGGCGAGAGCCCACTTTCCCTCATGGCCGCAGCGGCGGCTTCCTTCTCCCTGGCGAGAGCAGCAAGCAACTCCATCGCTGCCAGCCCAGTCGTTTTGCGATCCTCCAAAATCCTTCAGGATGCGCTCGGCGCGCTCCTTCAAAGGCAGCAGCACGGACTCCATTTCCGAGTCGTTCTCAACTTCCTGCCGCAGACCGCGCACGAGGTTGAACACCTTGGCCTCGTCCGAGCCTCGCTCGCCTTGAAGCGCGTTGAGGGTGCCCACGTCGAATGTCACTGTTTTCGTTGAATAGCCAAGTCCTTCCTGAATCACGCTCTCCTGCACCATAAAGCGCGTCTTGTTGGCCAAGTCCACCACATAGTTGACGCGGTTTGCGTAGGAATTTCTCACAGCGGAATACAGATGGGCGAGTCGCCTGTAGGTCGCAATATGGTTGCGGAGTTCCGGCGCGGGTGACAAAATCTCCCAGAGCGCCTCAATCTCTTTGTAAGCTTCGAAGAACGCCTTGCGCGGCTCTGAGTCGAAAAAGCGTCCATAGACCATCCTTTCGAGACGTTCGTCTGCGCTGCCGCTTCCTTCGTCAGCAAGGTAGTCAGTTTTCGCTCTTTCGATCTTTTTCAGAAAATCCTGCAAAAGCAGATCGAGATCCTCAATCACACCGTCGATATCGGACGAGTCAAACCGCAGCGCCTTTTTTAATTCACGCAGCACACCCACGAAGTCGACGATGAGGCCGATACGTTTGCGGACACCGTTCGCGTCTACGTGAGGGCGATTCACGCGCGCAATCGCCTGCAAGAGGACGTGGTCGCGCATCGGTTTGTCGAGATACATGCAATAAAGGAGCGGCGCGTCGTAGCCCGTCAACAGCTTATCCGTCACGATGAGTATCTTCGGATTCTCGTCCGCCTTCTTGAACATAAGGCGCGTATCCGCCTCGCGTTCTGGAGAGAGTTGGAGTTCCGCGACGAGCGGACGGTCAACGATATCAGCGGCGTTCTCGGTATAGACCGGCGTGCTCCATTCGGGGGCAGGAGTTTGTCGAGCGCGCGCTTGTATTTGGCGCAGGCTTCGCGATTCACACCGACGAGGAAGGCCTTGTAGCCGAGCGGCGCCACGTTCTCCTTAAAGTGCCCGGCGACAAATGCGGCGACCTTCTCGATACGATCATCGGCGGTTAGGAAGGTATGCAGGCCGACCGCTCGATCGAGGACTTTGTTGAGTTCGTCGATGTCGGTGACGCCCTCGGTCTCGGCCAAGGCGAAGAATTCCTTGTTGAGTCGCTCCGCCGGCACCACCATCTTGCTCGGCGCCATCGTGTGGCGGATCGGCAGCGTCGTTTCGTCCGTGATTGACTCAATGATGGGGTACTTGTCGAGATACTTCTGCTCGTCGTCAGCGCCGAATATCTTGAAAGTCCCCTCCCCGTGCGCGGTTCGGTCAATCGGCGTACCAGTGAATCCGATAATCGTCGCGTTGGGCACGGCCGCCATCAGGTAGGTTCCCAGGTCCTTGGCAATCGAGCGGTGAGCCTCGTCGATAAACACGTAGACGTTGTCGCGGGTATTGGCATCCTTCTCGATACCCTCGAACTTATGGATCATGGACAGGATCAGGCCACGTTTGTCGGTTTTGAACAGCTCCCGGAGTTCGGCCTTGGAGTTCGCGCGCCAGACCGCGATGTCCTGCTGCTGCATCTCGCCAAGCAGTCTTTCGACCCAGCCCTTGAGCTGCCCTTCGAGTTCCGCCCGGTCCACAACCACGACCACCGTTGGCGCGTGGAAGCGGTCCTTATGTTCCAAGATCAGACGTGCGGCGGTGAGCAGGGTAAAGGTCTTGCCGGAGCCCTGGGTATGCCAAATAAGCCCGCGCCGCTTCGCCGGATCGGAGCAGCGCTCGACAATACGGTCAACCGCGCGGCGCTGGTGCTGGCGCAGCACGGACTTCTGCGTTTCGCCATCTTCGACGTAGAACAGTATCCAGTCTTGCAGTGTGCGCAGCAGATCGGTTGGCTCAAAGAAGGACTGAACGGCAAACCGGTAACTCTCCTCCTGCCGCTCCTTCCAGCGCGCCATGAAGCGGCGCGAAGCGTTCCAGGTGACGCCGTACCAGTAGTCGAGGAGATGGGTGACATTGAAGAGTTGCGCCGCACCTATCAACTCGGGCGTCTCCTTCTCGTAGCGTCGCAACTGCGTGACACCCCGTTCAATAGCGTCAGCATCCGTCGGGTTCTTGTGCTCGACTATGACAACCGGCACCCCATTGATAACGAACATCACGTCCGCGCGGTTGCCCTTTCGAGCCGGGGGCTTGATCTTCCATTCCCAGGTGACGTGAAAGACGTTGGCGCCTGGCGTCTCAAATTCGATGAGCCGGACGGGCCGGTGGCGTTTCTCAGTCTCGTCATAACCCTGTCGCTCGCCGCGTAGCCATACGAGCATTTCGCGGTTGCCTTCGATTGTCGGCGGGAGCGCTTCGAGCTTCTCGACGGTGGCGCGGATGGTGTCGATAGTCATCCAGGGGTTGAACCGCTCCAGGGCTCCCTCGACCTCATCGCGGAACAGCATCCCGGCCTCGCCCCCGCGCTTGCGCACCGCAGCTTGCGGCGGAAGCGGCGTCCAGCCGATCTCCGCGGCGTGGCGGACCATCGGGAACTGGACGGTGGCGGCTTCGGAGATATTGAGTTCAGTCATGCCGAGTATCCGACGCTTGGTCATCCACAAGACTAGGCCTACGTTCCCTTGAGGAGCTTGTCGTATTCGTGGTGCGGCCCTATCCAGAACCACACAATGTCACCTTCGTGCATGACACCAAGAGCGCGATAGTCGATACTGACACGCACCGAGTACACGGGCCGCCGTTGTCCCACACGCTTGAAGTCCAAGCTCGGATGACCGGGGTCCGACATGAAGAAGCGGTAGGATTCACGGGCTCGTCGTTGCACCTCGTCCGGTAGACGCCGATACGCGTCCCAGAAGCTCCTCTGCGTGAAAGAACGCACACCTACAGCTCCTCTAATTTGAGGGGCCGCGCCCGTCCCGCCCGGTGCTCCGATAGAGCCTCATCGGCTAGGCGTTCCAGCAAATCCTCCGATTCTGGACGGCTAAACAATTCAGCCCATCTCCGCTCAGCATCCAATTCGGCCAACAGGAACCGCGCGAACTTGTCTTGTTCCTCTCGCGGTAGCTCGGAAGCTCTCTCGAAGGCCTCTTCAAGCAGTCGAGTCATTTGATTACCTCCGTTCTGCATTTCGTTTACGCCTTTCATCGTCATCATGAATCCGTCTGTGCGCCGAAGATGTCGCGTTTCAGTTCTTTGTACACGTGCATGTCTGGTTTAATCAGCGGAGCGAGTGTGTCACGCATGAAAGTCTTTGTGTCGTTACCGCATTGAGTGAGGCCAAATATCGTCTTGCACGCAATGTAAATCTGTCCGCTCGCCGGTTTCAGGTCGTCCTGGGCCACGTCGGCTCTGGCGGCAAGAATACATCGTTTCTCTGCAAGAAGCTCTTCGAATTTGTCTTCCTTACCCTCCTCTACGGCGAGCTTTCGCAGCACATCGTCGTCGAACAGATAAGATTCCAGATTACGCCTCGAAAGAACCCGAACACCTTGCTCCTCTTCTTCTTCGATTTCTGCCTGAGTTCGGTCGTCACGGTCGATAAGCCTCACTACTTCCGAGCCCTTCATCAACAAGCCAATCGCATACGCTATACCACGCTTGTCTCCGGCTACCTCTGAAGCGTTACCTCCGGGAACGAATTGCGTCTCTGGAAATTCGCTATTGAAGATATGTTCATAGCAACGCGCATCATGTGAGTAATTGCTTCCAGTGTTTTTATTCTTCGGCTCGCCTTCACAGATGACCACTCGTTCAGGCGCGACTAGCTCGGCAAGGTCGTCAAGTGCTACGTCATAGGCTCTGTTCCAGAATGCCCTATCGGGCACCGTGGGCTCAATAACCTGCTGCCCATCAAAGTCGCGTCCGCTGAGGTCAAGAAAAACAACGCTTCCCGGTTTCTCGCTCTCGATATCCCGTGCTCTGCGCATCATCCCGATGGAGTGCGTTGCCAGCATCAACTGGCAGTTTTCGGGGATGAGGTCGTAGAGCACGGACAGAAGCTCAGCCTGAAGGCGCGCGTTCATGTGCGACTCGGGCTCGTCGATGCAGAACACGGTGTCGTCGTAACTATGCTGTGCGACGACCAAATCGAGAATCAGGTCGAACACGGACTTCTCTCCCCCCGATAAATTTTTGAATGAGAAGCGGGCACTGGTTCCTTTTGTGAAGCGGAAAGTACCATCTGTCATAGGATTTCCCAGACTGTTAAATTCCATATCGGGGAACAACTTACGGAAGGGATCTCGGATTTCATCAGTGACTTGCTCACGAAATGCATCGAGAGTAGTAGAGCCGTCCCCGCGCTCGAAGACATCCTCAACCGCCTTGCCCACCAATCTTTGATAATTCCTGCTGACCGCAGCATCGTTGTCGATCATCCGTTGAATACGGACCTCGTCAAGCAGGTCACCAGTTCGGCTAAGCTGATTTATCTGGAATTCTGGATCATTTCTGTATGCAGTTCTGATGTAGAAGATTTTCCGATTGTATTGCGCATTCTCTGGAACATAATCGTGGAATTCTACCTGGACCTGATCATGCCAGTTCGAACTACCAGCGTTTGGTGAATAACCCTTCTCATGGTAATCAGGATCCCAGTTCAATCCATGACCTGACCTTGCTCCTCGCCAAGTATGCAGCGCGTCGAAGAATGAGGATTTCCCGCAACCGTTTGGTCCAGCGAGCATGACAAGACGTGCCGTCTCCGAGATATTTTGGGACAGTCAGATCAGTGAAGCGTCTAAAGTCTCTGATTTTGATCATCTTGAGTTTCATGCGTACACCTTGCTGATGGCCAACGGCGACTCAGGAAGAACGCCTCTAAAGTTTGACAAATCCAACTCTCCCACCCGAATCTCTCCCGTCATCAGCTTATGCAGCAGCGCCTTGAACAACCCTTCCAGCACCGCCCGTTTCCTTCGGTGCAGGTCAATCTTGCGGTCAATTGCCTCAAGGATAGTGACAATTTCACACTGCTCAAATACTTCAGGATAAAATACCGGAAGACGCCCTAGAGCCACGTTATTCAAGTTCGGCATGATCGCACCGGCTGCATGGGTGCGAAGCCAATTTACCGAAGCCTCGGTCGAAAACTGATACGAAAGAAACCGGTTGTCTATGGAAATACTCTTAACGCGGGCCAGAAAGCACCCAGTTCCACAAAGCCATCCTTCTTCGAGTTTCGTTACCAGTGCTTGCCGACCGATCTCTCCGCGGCGGGCAAATAAGATGTCTGAATCTTCAAGGCGATGCCGTTGGAGACGGTGTGCGTCCTCCTCGCTAATGCGGGGAACATTGTCATGAACGATTCGACCAGCGTCCATATGAGTCGGGTTCACCACGGCGACACCGGTTTCTCGATAGTCGTCCTTGTGAAGTTGGCTGCCAAAAGGTCCTGTTTGAAGTGCTCCGCCAAATTCTTGGCACAAATCTCCAAGTGTGGCCTGTTCCCAACTCGCCGGCACCGGCCCGATCTCGGTTTCTTTCTGCGCCTTGCCCCGCAAGCCGCGTGTGAACAGGGTTCGCATTGCGGCGCGTTTGAGAGCGGTTGCGTTCACTTCACACTGGGCTTGATGAAGCAACGCAGTGCGTATGGTGTTGAGGATAGCAGCAATTCCCCGTTGTTCAGGCAAGGGTGGGAGTGGAACTACTTGATCTAGAACGTCAACATCCCGCACCGCCGGGTAGCTTGCCCCCGACTCCATTGCGGCGATGCCCTCCATCACGGACTCAAGCTGTATGGCGAAGTATAGAAAATTCGCGTCAATCGCCCGAAGGTCGGGCCGTAGGACACAAAAGGCCGTAGAGACTATTTCACCATCAAGAGCTGTCGGTATCCGTGCAATCCGCCGCAGCGTGGGGCGGACTGTAGCGAAGATCGTATCCCCGGCCTCGACGATTTTGCGCGCTCGACTCGGGGCGTCGTCTGCCGAGTATGTTGCCTCGGAGACGATCCTGAGTTCATCCCGCGAAATGGCCGAAACATCAATGTAACGGATTGATGGACGGGGATCGCGGCGAGGGTTCCACGTCGATGCGGGAACCGTTACGTCACCCAAGCGACACTGGTTCCATTCAATCGGTGGCAACATTGGGCTTTCCATCAGTTAGCGGCTTCAAGAGTGAGAGTAGTTTTTCGTCATGCTCGAATTGCTCTTTTGACAGCACCCTCAGTTGAGCAATTAGATCACCGACGGAGGATACTTCATTGGCCCCTTGTCCTAAAACCCACCGGCTCGGACTCAAATTGTAATCAGCTTCTGCCGCCTGCTCCCTCGTAATGACGGCAATCTCTCCCGCCACAGGCTCACCCTTGAGGTAGGCGGCGGCCAGCGGGCGAATGTCCTCCTCTGGGATAAAATTCTTGGGCCGTCCCTTGCGCACACGCTTGCTGGCGTTCAGTAGCACCATCTTGTCCTTCCGCGCCGCTGGCTTGCGCTTTGATAGGACGACGATCACGCCCGCGGCGCTGGTGTTGTAAAAAAGGTTGTCCGGCAGCAGGATCACGCCATCGATCAGATCATGGGCAACAAACCATTTGCGGATGTTGCGCTCTTTGTCCTCGTTTTTGCTGCCCGAACCGCGCGTTACCGCGCCTGTGTCAAGCACCACCACAGCCCGCCCGCGCTCGTTCAGGCAGACGAGAGTGTGCTGGAGCCACGCCCAATCTCCCTTGCCGGTGGTCACGCCGCCCCGGGGACGGAAGCGGTCAAACGGGTCGTTGGCGAAAACGTCTGGAATGAACGGCTGGTTCCACATCGGGTTGGCGACCACGATGTCGTGTGTGCTGATCTGGCCGGAGGCGGTCTTAAACTTTGGGTTGATTATCGTATCGCCACGGACGATCTCAACCTCCATGTCGTGGATGATCGCGTTCATATGGGCGACGGCGTAGCTCTCGGGTTGAAGCTCCTGCCCACAGAGCTTGAGCGGCACGCGGCTGGTGGGGTCGAGTTCGC
The DNA here is from genome assembly GCA_963666315.2 of Binatia bacterium. GTDB lineage: Bacteria > Desulfobacterota > Binatia > Bin18 > Bin18 > Bin18. The sequence goes on along the minus strand of CAXXHG010000006.1, from coordinate 14,229 downwards.
GGGCCACGAGTTGGAGCTTGACGAGCAGCCCGGCTGAGCCACAAGCGTAGTCGTGACAGTCCTCACCAGGCTTCGGGCGCACGATGTGGGCCATCAGGAAGCCGACTTCAGTCGGCGTGAAGAACTCCCCCGCGCTCTGGCCCGAACCTTCCGCAAACTTGCGCAGCAGGTATTCGTAAGCACGCCCGAGGAAATCGGGCTGCACGTCGGCAAGACCGAGCCGATAACGCGAGTCGGAAAAGGTCTCGACAACGGCGGCGAGCTTCGCTGGGTTGATATCGCGCTCGCCGTTGCGTTCGGCCGCAAAATCAACGAGATCGATGACGCCCGAGAGCGACGGGTTATAGCGGACGACCGCCCGCACCGCCTTGGTCAAATGTTCCCCGATGTCTTTAGGCTGCGTGCTTCGTCCCTGGTCGTCGAGCGGCCATTCGTGGGATTCGCGACCGCTGATGACGCCCCAGCGCGCTTCCGGGGATAAGTAGAAGCGCAACAACTCGTGGTCGCTCTCGGCGATCTCTTTGGCAATCTGCCGATCTCCGTATTCCTCGGCCAGCCGCTCGATCTCATCGTCAAAGACGTCCGACAGGCGCTTCAGGAAGAGAAGCGGCAGCAGGTAGTCCTTGAACTTTGCCGCGTCTTTCTCTCCGCGGATGGAGCAGGCCGCATCCCACAGCATTTGCTCCATGGGCTTGGTGGAAGGAACGGCCGTCCGGCGCTGACGGGACCGGCGCCGAGTCACGCGTGCCGCGGACTCAGCTTCGTCCGCAGCCGAGTCCGTGGTGTTGATTCCCGCCTCCACTGCAAGCGCCTCAATGGCAGTCCGTGCCGCCTTCTGAGGCGTATTGATACCACCCTCCCAGCGGTTGATGCTGGCGAAGGAAACACCTAGCCGTTCTGCAAGCTGCTCTTGTGTGAGATCAAGATTAGCGCGGATAGCGTACAGTGTGGACGCTATCGAACTCATATTTGTCATATTGCTAATATAGCAAATATGACAAAAAATGCAACCCAATCGTACTTCAAGAAGAAAATTTGGCTCATATTTCCTCTGGATGAGGGATAGAGCCGCAGCCTACCCTCTCAGCGAGAGAGACTCGGAGCGGAAGGTTCTCAGTTCAGGCCGCCTTTTGTCGCATCGTGACAAATTCTTCGGCTGAGGTCGGATGGATACCGATGGTGGCATCAAACTGCGCTTTAGTGGCCTCGCATTTGATGGCGACGGCCAGACCCTGAATAATCTCTCCCGCCTCCGGGCCGGTCATATGGCAGCCAATCACCCGGTCTGATTTCGGATCAACAATAATTTTCATGAAGGTTTTCTCATCCCGCCCGCTCAAGGTATGTTTCAGCGCCCGGAACGAGGACTTGTAGATATCTATAGCGCCGTATTCTTGACGCGCCTCCTCTTCCGTCAGGCCAACCGTACCGATGTTCGGATGACTGAAAACTGCCGTTGCCACATTCATGTGGTCCGGTCGAGTCGGGTTGTTATTGAACAATGTTTCAGCCACGGCATGACCTTCAGCAATCGCCATGGGCGTAAGATTGAGTCTATTGGTGACATCTCCAACCGCATAGATATGGGGAATGTTCGTCCGCGAGTAGGCGTCCACACACACCGCGCCAATCTTGTCTATCTCAATACCGGCTGCTTCAAGACCGAGGTTTTTTGAGTTTGGCAACCGGCCGGTGGCGTACATGATGATATCGGCCTCAAGCTCGCTCTTGTCGTTCAGCGTGGCTTTGATTCCGTGCGGAGTCTTTTCAATACCACTCACATCCGCCTGAAGGCGCAAATCTACACCACGTTTGCGCATTTCGTCAGCCAGAACTTGTCTGACATCGGTATCAAAGCCGCGCAGAAACAGCTCACCCCGATAGAGTTCGGTCACTTCTGACCCAAGACCATGAAAGATGGTCGCAAACTCAACCGCGATATAGCCACCACCTACAATAATCACGCGCTTGGGCAGCGCATCCAGATAAAAGGCTTCATTTGACGTAATGGCGTGCTCAATACCCGGAATCCGGGGAAATGCCGGCCAGCTTCCGGTGGCAACCAGAATATACTCAGAGGTGTACTGCTTGCCGCCCACGTCTATGGTGTGGGCATCAACCAGACGAGCTGTCCCTTCAATTATTTCCGCACCCGCACCTTCAAGCAAATTACGATAAATGCCGTTCAGCCGGTTGATTTCTTTGTCTTTATTCTCAATCAGCCTTTTCCAATCAACCGTTCGCTCTCCAACGCTCCAACCAAAGCCGGCGGCATCCTCAAAATGATCACGAAACTCTGAAGCATACACCAGGAGTTTCTTCGGAATACAGCCGACATTGACGCAGGTCCCACCAAGATAGCGTTCTTCAACAACCGCGGTCTTGGCCCCATACGAGGCCGCAATCCGACTCGCCCGCACCCCACCGGAACCCGCACCTAAAACAAAGAAATCATAATCGTAGCGACTCATCTCTTCTCACCCCTTCACGCTGTAGCGGCGCTCATCACACCGGATAATACTAGCTAATGCAAGCGAGGAGAGGTTAGTGCTGCGAGGTGCAGACGAAACAGGGCGGAGCCTGACCTTCGGAACATGGGGCCGATTGGCACACGCCGAGCGGACCGTTTGGCAGTTGACACTGTACGCCGATTTTAGAGCATTCGGTTGGTGGAGTGGATTCAATTGAGTTGGTCAGGTTACAGGCGGAGAAGAAGAGAAAAAGAGTCAAGAGAAGCATGGGCTTAGATCGCAATTGCATAAAATCCCCTCCGTGGAGGGGTGGCGCATAGCGCCGGGGTGGGTTTCCCTACTCCCCGCCTTTTGGTCCATAAAAAATCGCCCACAGCATCAGACCCTCAGTGCAGTCTTCAAAGCGGTGCTCGGCGTGGGCTGGGACAAAGAGCATATCACCGGTCTTGAACGGGTGGCGTTCACCATCGACGCTGAGCGTCCCGCTGCCATTCATGGGAATATACAGTTCATCTTGGTCATGGGGCTCTTGGTCGTCCGGGTTGGGTGGACGATAGACCAAAGTAAACATCGAGCCGTGCGCCAGCCCAAGACCATAGGGACGCGGGCCATGCGTGCCGATCTTGCCTATCGTCTCTTGGTAGTCGGACACCAACACGTCCCCCCTGTCAGAGGGGATTGAGGGGGGGTTGCTTTCACTCATGCCGGCCTCCTAGTCGCGCGCGGTCCAGCATGGTCAGCACCCGTTCCGGGGTCAGAGGCACTTCATTGACCCGCACGCCAAAGGGTGACAGCGCGTCGGCCACGGCATTCGCAATCGCCGCCGGCGGGGCAATCGCGCCGCCCTCACCCATGCCCTTGATCCCATGCAACGTATAGGGAGACGGCGTCTCAATATGACCGATTTCCACTTGCGGCACATCCGCGGCAGTCGGAATCAGATAGTCCATGAATGTTCCGGTCAGGAATTGGCCGTTCTCATCATAGATGGCGTGTTCGTACAGCGCCGACCCGATTCCCTGGGCCACCCCACCCTGGATCTGACCATCAACAATCATGGGATTGATAATCGTGCCGCAGTCTTCGACCACGATATAGCGTAGGAGTTGAACCTGACCGGTTTCGATATCAACCTCAAGCGTAGATACGTGGGTTGCGTTTGAGTGGGTGATGGGTGGCGGTTCGTACGTCACGGTGACATCAAGCCCAGGTTCTTCGTCAGGTGGAAGGCTACTGGGCTGAGCGATAATCCGATACGCCAGTTCGGGGATGGACAGGAGTTGTACGGCGCCGGTTTTGCGTTGGACCATGCCTTGAGCAAGCTCAAGGTCGTCTGCTGGGACTTCAGTCAGGCGCGACGCAATCCGCAGCAGCTTATCGCGCAACTTTTGCGAAGCAGACGTAACGGCACCCCCGCCCGTCACCGCACTCCGACTGGCCCACGTTCCCCACCCGCGTGGCGTGACTTGAGTATCGCCTTGGACAACACTGACATCCCCGAGCCCGACCCCAAGCGTGTCCGCGATCAGTTGGGCATACACGGTGTGGTGGCCCTGCCCGTGCGAGTGCGTACCAACAAAGACCGTCACCTTGCCCGACTCATCAATACGCATGGTCGCCGACTCATAACCACCGATCTTGACGCCAAAGGAATCAAACACAGCCGAGTTATGCGCCGTGCCTTCCACATACGAGCCGATCCCCATGCCAAGGTAGCGGCCGTTCTCGCGGGCCTGTTGCTGTTCGGTCCGAAAGTCCGCATAGCCAAGGATATCAAGTGCTTTTTGTAACGATGCGTGATGGCTCCCGCTCTCAATCTCCGCACCCATAAGCGTCGTATACGGATGCTCTTCTTGCGGGATCATATTGCGCAGCCGAATGTCTGCGGGGTCAAGACCGAGCTTTTGCGCACCCATGTCCAGCAGGCGCTCCATCGCCAAGGCCGCAATCGTGATACCCACGCCCCGATACACACCAATGGACGCTTTGTTTGTGGCGACCGTACAGGTTTCAAACCCAAAGGCCGGAATCTTATACGGGCCGGATATCGTCCCGGCGGCATGTTTAGGCTCAAAGGCCGAACTCCAGGGATAGGACGAATATCCGCCGGCGTCACTCAAGAAGCGCGCTTTGAGACCGAGGATACGCCCATCGCTCTTGAGGGCCAGTTCAGCAGTGACAATCTGATGCTTGGCTTGGAGGGACGCCGATAAATTCTCCCGTCGGTCTTCGATCCATTTGACCGGCTTGCGCAGGGCTCTGGCCAGATAGGTCACCAGGACCTCTTCGGGAAAAGGATGCGCCTTGAGGCCAAAACCACCCCCCACGTCCGGGGAGATGACACGCAGGCGATGCTCGGGCAGACCTAACAATGTCGCCAGACTGGCGCGCAGGGTATGCGGCACTTGGGTTGACGACCAGACGGTGAGGGCGTCGGTCGCCACATCATACTGAGCCACACAACCGCGTGTCTCCATGGGCGAGGCCATGTGGCGGCCCGTCACAAAACGTTCCGACACTACACAGTCTGCCTCGTGAAAGGCTTTCCCCACGTCCCCAAACTGGGCTTCGAGCCGCTCCATGACATTGTCACCCCACTCTTCATGCACCAGCGGAGCGTCGGGTTGCAGCGCCTGTTCCATATCAGATACCGGCTCAAGCGGCTCGTATTCGACTTCGACGAGAGCAGCGGCATCTTCGGCGGCGTAGCGATCTGTCGCAACAACAGCGGCGACCATATCGCCGACAAAGCGGACCTTGTCAGGCGTCAAGACATGCCAATTGCACGATTTGTGAAAAGGGACTTTTTCCGTATCAAACTCAACCCGGAGCGGCTTGATCGTGTTCAGAATATCGTGTCCGGTCAGGACACACTGCACCTCAGGCTCGGCCAACGCTGCCTGCGCGTCAATATGCGCAATCTGTGCGTGGGCATACGGGCTCCGCACAAAGGCTACGGCCAGCATGTCGGGCAACACCAGGTCATCAACGTACTGGGTTTTCCCCAGCAACACGCGTGGGTCTTCAACCCGCCGAACTTGTGCGCCCAGCATTTTCCCGGTTCCCTCACGACGCATGCACGACCCTCCAAGGTCAGGGTTAAGAGCAGCCTTCTTTTGCGGGCTGGAAGCCCAATCAGGCTGCGGCTGAGTACTGCTCAATCCAGCCCAGGACCCGTTCCGGAGTGAGTGGAATGGCATTGACCCGCACATCGAACGGAGCCAGGGCGTCGGCAACCGCGTTGGCAATCGCCGCCGGCGGGGCAATCGCGCCCCCCTCACCCATGCCTTTGATGCCATGCGGTGTATACGGAGATGGGCTTTCAATGTGACCGATTTCCACTTGCGGCACATCAACTGCGGTTGGAATAATATAATCCATCAACGTACCCGTCAGGAATTGGCCGTTCTCATCGTAGATGGCGTGTTCATACAGCGCTGTGCCGATTCCCTGAGCAACGCCACCTTGAATCTGACCATCTACCACCGTGGGGTTAATAATCGTGCCACAGTCTTCAACCACGATATAGCGCAGTATAGCCACCTTGCCGGTGTCACGGTCCACTTCGACCAGAGCGATATGGGTCGCGTTGGCATGGGTGGACGGCGGGGGTTCATAGTGGGCCGTGGCATCCAGACCGGGCTCTTCATCCGGCGGGAGACTGCCGGCCTGCACCAGCACCCGATAGGCCAGCTCTTTGATAGGCAGCAGCGGGGTGGCATCCGCTTTCCGTCGGATCATCCCTGCAGCCAACTCAAGGTCCTCGTCCGGCACCTCGGTCATACGCGAGGCGATACGCAACATCTTGCTGCGCAGCTTTTCGGACGCCTTGGAGATCGCCCCCCCGCCGGTGACGGCACTCCGACTGCCCCAGGTGCCCATGCCGTAGGGAACGGCGTTCGTGTCACCCTCGATGATTCTGATATCGGCGAGCGGCAGGCCAAGTTCGTCGGCCGCAACCTGGGCCAGGGTTGTTTCGTGACTCTGACCGTGGGAGTGCGTCCCGACCAGAACAGTCACCGTGCCAGCCACGTCCATACGCACCGTTGCTGATTCATATCCACCGAGATCAAGACCCATCGAGGCAAAAGCCGCCGAGCTCGGCGCCGTACCTTCCACATAGCAGCCAATACCGATACCAAGGTAACGGCCCTGCGCTCGGGCCTGCTGCTGCTCGGCTCTGCACGCCTGATAGCCCAGCATGTCCAGCGCTTTTTGGAGTGATTCGCGATGACTTCCGCTCTCGACTTCCGCGCCGATAATGGTGGTATACGGATGTTCCTCTTTGCGGATCATATTGCGGAGACGAATCTCTGCCGGGTCGAGTCCCAGTTTGTGGGCGGCCAGGTCCAGGAGTCGCTCCATAGTCAGCACTCCAATAGGCAGGCCCACCCCACGATACACTCCAATCGTGGTTTTGTTGGTGGCAACCGACACGGCCTCGAAGCCGAAGGCCGGGGTCTTATACGGTCCGGGCATGCTTGAGGCGGCGTGGCCGGCTTCAAACGCCGACCCCCACGGGTATTCGGAATACGCGCCCACGTCGCTAACAAACCGCCCTCTGATTCCCAGGATGGTTCCGTCTTGGTGTAAGGCAAGTTCTGCCTGCACGGTTTGCTGTTTGGCGTGAAGGGAGGCTGACAGATTTTCGCGTCGATCCTCGATCCATTTGACCGATCGGCCAAGACGACGGGCCAGATAGGCAGCGACGGCCTCCTCGGGAAAGAGATGGCCCTTTTGTCCAAACCCGCCGCCAACGTCCGGGGCAATGACACGAATATGATGTTCAGGGAAATCCAGCACCAGGGCAAGATGCGAGCGGAGCATATGCGGCACCTGCGTGGACGACCACACGGTGAGGGTGTCTGTCCCTCGCTCAAAAGACGCCACACACCCTCGCGTCTCCATGGGCAGCGCCATATGCCGGCCGGTTGTCAGACGTTCTGAAACAACGCAATCGGCAACGTGGAAAGCTTTCGCCACTTCACCAATCTCGACCCGGAGGGTTTGCATGACGTTATCGCCCCACTCCTCATGCACGAGGGGGGCGTCTGCGGCGAGTGCCTGTTCGACATCACACACGGGATCAAGCGGCTCGTACTCCACATCGATCACACTGGCGGCGTCTTCTGCCGCATAGCGATCGGTGGCGACCACAACGGCCACCGCCTCGCCAACAAAACGCACTTTGTCCTTGGGCCAGGACGGGCCAATCGCAGGACTTATGCGTAGGCGCTTTGTTTGGATCGTATACTACTCGGAGCGGCTTAATTGCTTCCGCAATGTCTGCCCCCGTTACAACGAGTTGCACATCGGACCGATCCTGCGCCGTGTTCACGTCAATAGACAGAATCCGCGCGTGCGCATACGGGCTACGGACAAAGGCCAGCGCGACCGAGTTGGGGAGGTCGAGATCATCCACGTACTGCGAGGTGCCCAACAAGAAGCGGGGGTCTTCGACCCGGCGTACCTGCGCGCCGACCATCTTGCCGGTTCCACCTTGGGACGATGCCATAGGGTATTCCTGTGTCCTAGGATTGAGACTGTTCCGCGACGGCCTGAACGGCTTTGACGATGTTTGCATAGCCGGTACAACGGCAGAGATTACCCGACAGTCCGTACCGGATTTCTTCCTCGCTCGGATGCGGATTCTTGTGGAGTAAATCGACCGCACTCATCAGAAACCCGGACGTACAGAAACCGCATTGGAGCGCATGGTTGTCCCAAAAGGCCTGTTGCAGCGGATGCATTTCATCCCCATTGGCGAGCCCCTCAAGCGTTTGGAGTTCCGCCCCATCGGCCTGAACGGCAAATAACAAGCAGGACCGTACGCTTTCGCCGTCCATAATAATGGTACACGCACCGCACACGCCGTGTTCGCAGCCGAGATGGGTCGCGGTCAGACCCAGATCGTGCCGGATGAAGTCGGCCAAGAGGCGGCGCACCGGAACTTCATGCTCGTACTCGCGGCCATTGACGCGGACGCGGATGGTTTGACTCTCGGCGAATTGTGCTTCTGCCATATTCCTTCTCCCTGTTTATGCGGCCGAAGAGTAAACGTGTCAGCATCTGCATGTCTATTGGAGGACACGTTTACTCTTTTGAGCCCAAGCTTCTTTCAACGCGCGTTGGGTCAGCACCTTGACCATTCTGCGTCGATAGTCGGCAGAACCGTGGACGTCCCCTGACGGATCGACCGCGGCGGCGGCTTTTTCCGCAGCGGCAGTCATCACCGCGGCATCGCCCTGACTGCCGATGAGGATCGGTTCCACTTCGGCAACGTGGAGTGGTGTGGAATGTGCTCCCCCAACCGCCAATGACGCCGCCGAGCACGTTCCGCCGTCGTCCAGCGTCAACTGACACGCAATGGCTACGATGGCGAAATCTCCCGGTCGTCGGCACAACTCCTGGAAGCCCCAGACCGCCCCCACAGGAGCGACTGGGAAACGGACCTCACACAGAATTTCGTTCGGCTCAATCGCGGTCATGAGCGGAGCGAGAAAAAATTCACGCGCAGAAACCGTACGAGAGTTGTCCTGAGAGCGCAGCACGAACTGGGCATCCAACGCCGCGGCAACTAAGGGCCATTCCGCCGCAGGATCAGCATGGACCAGGCTGCCCCCAATGGTCCCCCGGTTTCGTATCGCCAAATGGCCGACCTCAGCCGCGGCCCGACACAGTAACGGCTGGGCGGCCCGAATCTCATCGGACACTTCCATCTGTCTATGCCGCGTCATTGCGCCGATGCACAGGGTGTCGTTGTCTCGCTTGATATAGGCGAGATCATCCAGGCGGTTCAGATCGACGACTGACTCAACCGACGCGATGCGTAGATTGAGCAACGGAACAAAACTCTGCCCACCGGCAAGTACTTTAGTCTCATCACCACCCGCCTGAAGCAAAGCCAAGGCTTCATCAACAGAGCGGGGACACGCATACCTGAAGGGTGCTGGTTTCATACGTCCCCAGTTATCAGGTTTCAGATGTCAGGGCAAACAAAAATAAGGACCGGTGAGGCGCGTTTTGGTTGACAGACACAGCGCCCAACCGTAGAACGGGACCCATGGACACTCGGACTGTCTTCTTATCGATAGAGTTGAAATACTTGACCTCGAAGAAGTCCCCCTGGCCTATTTGCCGGGCAATGCGGTGCGGATCAAAGTCAAAGCGGTAGGCAGCCTGAAGACGGTATGAGGTTGAGGAAGAGCAACGATGAAAACATATGCCGCCGTCCTGAAATCGTCCCTTCTCGTTATTTTCGTTGTCACCTTATGCGTGCTTTTCCCGGCTTCTATCTATCCCATAGGGGTTGGTACTGGAGTTGGAGGCTGGGGACGGGGAGGCCGGGCGCAGGTGACGAGAACTCACGCTTCCCCATAAAGGTCAGACTGGAAGGATTCCTCCGGTATATGCCGGCAGTCAGCCAACGACCTGAGCTCGATGTCGTCACCTTGGGGATTACACGCTATGGCGAGCAGTATCCGTTTGTCCTCGTCGCGATTGAAGCCGTGGACTTACCCCGGCTGACTCCCCGCCGGTTGCTCAAGATTGTGAAAAAATGGCGACTCAATTTCGATATCGTCGGCCCCGAAGACCTGCTGTCTGAAGTAGCCCAGTCTCTCCCCGGAACTCCGCTAACCATTGTGGGCTTCTTAACTCCGCGCAAGCGAACATTTCAGCTCTTGAGTGTCGAGGGGTTTGGGTTTGATATGCCTGGCAGCGAGACGCAAGCCGAATTACTGCTTCAGAAGGAAGCTGCATCACCACCAGTTGAAGGCGGCGAGGAAAATGATCAGAACGACCAGGATGATCTTTTCCCGTTCGACTAGAGCAAATCACGATGCTGTGTAGCCGCCCGTCATTCCTGCGAAAGCAGGAATCCAGGCCCCCGACCCCCCGGCATCTTTAGGCAAAGGCTCAAGCCCCGATAGCCTCACCTCTAAACCTATCTCTCGGCGTTCGTAATGACAAAATTCTGACTATTCTCTTGCCACCCCAGCGTCACCGTCTCACCCGCCATCGGAAAGTTCTCCACCACACACTCGCCCGTCACATCCTTCACAAACTCCTCGTCCAGCGTCGTTACCCGCACCGCGGCTCGGCCTAACTCAACCCCATCTACCCACGCCACGACCGTATGTTCCCCGTCACCCAACAAGTTCCAGTTGAACAACAACCCAAACCCGTTGTCTGTGTCCCCACAGGCTTCCTCTGTGTCCAACCGCTCGGTGCCATACGTCGCCGGCTGGGGCTCGCCGTTCAGCTCAATGATGACCTCGGCCCCCTCACACACCCAGCCCGAAATCACCCCAATCCCACTCTGAAACGAGTTGGGTCCCGGATTCTCCAGATACCCCACGCCGGGGGTGCCCGCCCGGTACTCTCCGCTCGGGGCGGGACCGTCTGCAATCACGAAGTTCTGCTGTGTCTGCTGCCACGCTAACGTCACCGTCTTGTCCCTGGTCGGGAAATCTTCCACCGTACACGTCCCCGTCCCCTCCCGCAGAAACTCCTTGCCCAGCGTCGTCACCGTCACCGTGGCCCGGTCCAATTCGATGCCATCGACCAGCGCTACCACCTCATACTCCCCGTCACCCAACAGGTTCCAGTTGAATAACAACCCAAACCCGTTGTCCGTATCCCCACAGTCATCTTCCGTGTCCACCCGCTCGGTGCCATACGCCGCCGGCTGCCGCTGAACCTCCCCCTGCTCCGTCTCAATCTCGATCTCGACCGTCTCAGCTTCGCATACCCAGCCGGAGATCACGCCAATGCCACTCTGGAACGAGTCGGCCCCAGGGTTCTCCAGATACCCCGAGAGATCCTCCAACGACCCGTCGCCGCTCCCGCCGCTGCTACTCCCGCTCCTGCCACCGCTACTCCCGCTGCTACCGCTCCCGCCGCCACCGGGATTTTGGGGCGGCGAGGGTGGCATCCGCGTCCACTGGCTGACTGGTTCTGACCACGGGCTGTACCCATGGTCGTTTCTCGCCCGCACCCCCACGAAGTACTCTGTATCCGGGAGCAGGCATCTGATAGTCGTGCCGGTAAGGGTGTCTGCCCCAGACCAGGAGAAGCCCCCGTCGATCACGTAGTAGGCAGTGATGGGCGAACTGCCTGGATTCGACGGCGCATCCCACTCAACCCTGAGGCTTCTCCACCCCTCACATTCCGGCATGTTGAGTGCCGTCACTTTCACATTGGTGGGCACGGACGGACGACACCCGGTCCCCATATCGGTCATCGTCAGCGCGAAGGCAAACTCCACCACGCCGTAGCCGAAGGTGCTCGAGACGTAGTCAAACCAGGGCCTCCTCTCGTGTTGGTCCCTCCGATGCCCACTTGCCGCTGTTACTGAGGGTAACGGTCACCGTCACCGTCTCATTGGCTTCAAGCCTGCCCTCCGGTGGATCCGCGTCCAGAAAGGCGGGGCTGTCAGCGAGGTTCCCTGAGGGATCGAATGTGAAGTGCAGACCCGTGCGGCTGTTGTTTGTCAGCATGTATGTCTTGGATTCAGGGGGGAGGACGAGCAAATGTCTCTCGAAATGCTGAAGTATAAGTCTAACCCGCCGGCGGACGTGACGGTCAGAGGAGGAGGAGGGGTCTGGGCGTACGCCTGCCCGCCAGAGGTGCAAGTGGCGGCAAGGAGGACCACCACGCTCCACAGGAAGGTCAACCTCTGTGTGCGCTGGGCACGAGTTGTTGGTTTGCAGGCGTGAGTTATCGACTGGCAACTGTCAATCATGATGGTACCTTTTTCGGAATCTGCTTCACAAAGTTTGGTAGTGTCTCAGTTTGAATCCTTTGGATTTCGCTCTCGTATGACGGACCTTGACTCCGCCTGCCGCAGTGTTTTGGCCTCACTTATAAGAGGGGATACTACGCATAATTTGCCGCCCTTGTCCCTACCAAAATTGGTAGGAAGTGAAGAAAAATGACGAGGGCGTCGAAAAAGATGGGCAGGCAATCAGCGGCGAGGAGAAGAAATTTCAAAGTGAGACACTAGCGGTGTATAATGAAATGAAGGGGGGCAATATTTTTTATCACCTCGGAAATGTCCATTTTAGGCAAATGGATAGAAAAAATACCCGGAATCTCCGTTTTAGACTATAGTCAACTATATATTTGTAAAAACCCCCATAAGAAAAACAAACCCGTTTGAACACCCTTCCAAACCTTCAACCAACAAGATGAATAATAAGACGAGTAAAATCAACAACTTCCATTTCCATTTGACTTAGGAGGCTGAAGTGTAGTATACTGGGTGAACCACGTCGCGATTCACGCGGCGTTTTTTTATGCCTGCTTTTTTGACCCCCTCGTAGGCCGCTCTCTCGCCTTTAAAGTTCCCGATGATGTGCAGAATGCCTATATTTCGCTTGCGCGTACAGGGCGAGATTATGGTGTCGTTATTGACCCGGAGGCTTTGACGATTGAGGCAACGGCAACCGAGGAATTACGGAACGAAAAGAAAACTGTTTCTGAGACAGTGTGACACAAGGACGGCCTCTGGCCTCTTTACTCTTATCCCTCTGAAGACGGATTTTCCAAGCGGCGACGGCGGGCGGTCAGGAGTGACTCAAACGCTGCTCTGATCTCAGGATTGTCGATAGGCGGAATGGGGATATCACGAAACGGCGGCAGTGTTCGTTGCGGATGGGGTATTGTTACGGCATCCTCCTGTCGTACTGGCCCTCGCCCAAAATAGATGTGGGTAATCACCTCTGCCCCAATGCGCTGATTCAACCGACGCCGGATACGCTCTTTCACAAACTGCAACTCTTGCATAAGGGCGGGATGAAAGACAGTCACAAAAAGTTTTCCGCTCCGAAACTTGGTCGGTTGCGCCCCTCTCGCATTGGCCGGCCAACCACCTCAGACCACACTTCCCACGCCCGATACGCTCGCAGCTTTTCAGGCTCGCCACTGTCAGGAAAAACTGTCCGTAAGACCCCGGCAACGGAATTCCAGTGCGAATTCTTTGTTTGACTGCCCATCTCTGCACCAGGATAGAGGAAAACCCGCGAAAACAGAAGAGATTTCGTGACCTACCAAGTCTTGCGTCTCAAGAACTTGACAATACAATATATAGTATGTAATTCAGTTTTCTATTCATTATATTTGGAGAGGGAGAGGAGGAGGCCATGGCAGAGAAGGCGCGGAGGGGAGACCAGATGGAGGAAACGCTTACGGCCGAGGCAGAGGGAGCGTCCGTGGCAGAACAACCCAAACGACAAGTAGCTCGGGAAAACAAAGGCATTACGATTCAGCGCTATTTACCCAGCCGAACGTTGACCCGTTCGAGGCGGTTGAATGGAAAAGCGGAGGGCCGTGATATCGGGCGAAAATGGAGAGGTCGTCTTTGAGCAACGGGATGTAGACATTCCGAAATCCTGGTCTCAACTCGCGACAAACGTCGTTGTCTCGAAATACTTTCGTGGTCCGCTCGGGACCCCACAACGCGAGTCCAGCGTCCGCCAAATGATCGGCCGCGTGGTCAATACGATCACTACCTGGGGCAAACAGGGTAACTATTTTGCAAGTGCAGAAGACGCGAAAACCTTTTCAGACGAATTAACCCACTTGCTCGTTCAGCAAAAATTGGCCTTCAATAGTCCGGTCTGGTTCAACGTCGGCGTAGAGCCCCACCCTCAATGTTCAGCCTGTTTTATTCTTTCGGTCGACGACACTATGGACTCCATCCTGGATTGGTATCGTAAGGAGGGAGTAATTTTTAAGGGGGGCTCAGGGGCGGGTG
>CAXXHG010000005.1:0-100286 GCA_963666315.2 Binatia bacterium | reverse complement strand
TCACCTTGACCGACAAAATTCCACTGCTGACCACCGTCTGTTGTTGTAACAATTTTTCCTTCGAGGCCAACGGCAACCCCGTGTCTCGCATCCGTAAAGGCAACACCGAAAAGAGTAGGCAGGTTGAGCGCATCGGTAAATCCGGCCTGCCCAAGCAAGCTATTTTGCTGCTCAGCCCAGTTCTGGCCGCCATCGGTGGTATGGTAGATCTTACCGAACTCACCAACAATCCAGCCGGTGTTGGCGTCAAGAAACTGGATATCATAAAAGACGGGATCAGCCAGAGCTAAGGTCGCGTCCGCCCCCACCCCTTCAAGAGAAGCCTGGATATAGCCCGACTCCCAGGTCTCTCCGCCATTTGTCGTTTTGAGATACGTCGCACGATCGGCCGCAGCCCAACCACGGGTTGCATCTATGAAAGACAGGGCAAATATCGGATAACCGATCTGGCTATCCTGCTTCTGCCAGGTTTCGCCTCCGTCCTTGGAATGGAGGAGGATGCCATCCTGACCGCTGATCCAACCGTTATGTTCATCGGGGAAGGCAATGCTATAGAGGGCGGCATCCGTGCCGCTGTCTTTGGCCTGCCAGCTTTGCCCACCGTCAGTGGTGAGAATAATTTTCCCGGCATAACCGACCACGAGCGCCTTGTCTGCCGAAAATGCCTCTACATCGTAAAATTTATCAGTGATAGCAACAATATTCGTGCTAAGCGGCACCTCCTCAACTGCTTCCTTGCAAGCTGAGGAGAGGCTCAACACAAACACCAAAGACCAAAGACTGAGTGTCCATTTCATGCGAGTCCTACTCCTACGGGCTGAATAGCCCTCATTGTCTACTATCTTCATCCATACTTTGCAATGCGCCTGCCGGCAAGTTTTGTCCTAATTCAGCCTGTTTTTGCAGACCACCCTTCCGATAGACCTGAGATTTGGTATAGTTTTACGCTTTGGAATACGTATACATACGAGAGGTAACATGAGAACATGACTACATCGAAAATTACGTGGACAAAGATTGACGAAGCCCCCGCATTGGCAACATTTGTATTACTCCCTATCGTTGAGGCCTATACAAAAGGTTCCGGTATCGAGGTTGAAATAAGCGATATTTCTCTTGCAGGCAGAATCATCGCAAACTTCCCCGACAACCTGACCGAGGAGCAAAAAATCTCTGATTGTCTGACGCAACTGGGAAACATGACACAAACACCAGGGGCGAATATCGTCAAACTACCGAATATTAGTGCAACCATTCCCCAGCTGAAAGACGCCCTCAAAGAGCTTCAAGAGAAGGGCTACGATATTCCCGACTATCCTGAAGAGCCCAAAGACGATGCGGAGCAAGCGCTACAAAAAAGATTTTTCGTCGTGCTTGGTTCCGCAGTCAATCCTGTCCTACGGGAAGGCAACTCGGATCGCAGAGCCGCCGCCTCAGTCAAGAAGTTTGCTCAAAAGAATCCTCACAAAATGATGCGGGACTGGCCGGAGACGGGCTCGAAAGCACGTGTCGTCCACATGGACTACGGTGATTTCTTCGAAAGCGAGAAATCCACTACCATACAAAAGCCTTGTGACGTCAAAATTGAATTTGTTGCTGGGGATGGCACTATCACTATCCTGAAAGACAAGCTGTCTCTTCTCGAAGGCGAAGTGATCGATACGTCCGTCATGAATGTCACTGCGTTGCGCAAATTCTATGCTGAGCAGATCGACGCAGCAGAGAACGACGGGGTGTTGCTGTCTTTGCACCTCAAAGCGACCATGATGAAAGTTTCTGACCCCATAATGTTCGGCCACTGCGTGTCCGTGTACTTCCAAGAGGCGCTCGACAAGCACGCCGAGTCCCTCAAAGAGATCGGGGCGAATGTCAACAACGGCCTGGCTGATGTGCTTGCCAAACTCGACCGGTTGCCCGCCGATAAAAAAGTCGAGATCGAAGCGGACATTGCTGCGGTGTATAAAAATCGTCCTGCGCTCGCGGTGGTCGACTCAAGAAAGGGCATCACCAACCTGCACGTCCCCAATAATATCATCGTCGATGCGTCTATGCCCAACGTTGTGCGTGACGGCGGGCGGATGTGGAATATGGAAGACCAGCTACAAGATACAATCGCCATGGTGCCCGATCGGTGTTATGCGACCATATATAAAGAAATTCTTGAAGACGCGAAAAAGAACGGCCAATTTTATCCTTCGACCATGGGCAGCGTCTCCAACGTCGGCCTGATGGCACAGAAAGCGGAAGAGTACGGCTCGCATGACAAGACCTTCGAGGCACCCACTAACGGCACAATTCGCGTCGTTGATACTGCCAGTTCCACGCTCCTTGAGCAGTCCGTAGAAGTTGGCGACATCTTCAGAATGAGCCAGGCCAAGGATGCCCCTATCCGAGACTGGATCCGCCTTGCTGTTACACGAGCAAAAGCGTCCGGATCACCGGCTATTTTCTGGCTGGACGAGCGCAGAGGGCACGACACAGAAATCATCAAAAAGGTCAACCGGTATTTGCCGGAGCATGACACGACTGGTCTCGATATTCGCATCATGAATCCGCAGGAAGGGATGCGGTTTTCTCTGGAACGGATCCGTCGGGGGGAAGATACGATTGCCGTGACAGGCAATGTTTTACGGGACTACTTAACTGATTTATTCCCGATTCTCGAACTGGGCACCAGCGCGCGGATGCTGTCGATCGTCCCGTTGATGAAAGGTGGCGGACTGTTCGAGACAGGCGCCGGAGGCTCCGCTCCCAAGCATGTGCAACAGTTCCTAAAAGAGGGCCACCTGCGCTGGGACTCCCTGGGTGAGTACTGTGCCCTCGTTCCCTCGCTGGAAATGATTGCCGGAAATACGAAGAACGAAAAAGCAGCGATTTTAGCCGAGACGCTGGACCAGGCAGTCAGCAAATACTTTGAAAATGCAAAGTCTCCTTCGCGTAAGGTAAACGAGATCGATAACAGAGGCAGCACCTTTTATCTCGCCCTGTATTGGGCACAGGCGCTGGCTGCACAGAATAAAGATACAGCTATGCAGGCTCGTTTTGCCGGAGTCGCCAAAACACTCGAAGAGAATGAAGCCAAAATCACGCGAGAAATGCTCGCCGCGCAAGGCAAGCCTGTTGATCTTGGCGGTTACTACATGCCCGATCCAGTCAAGGCAACAAAAGAGATGCGTCCCAGCGCTACTTTTAACGCAATTATTGACGCGATGTAAAACTATCGCTCTGTAGGGTGCATCCCATGCACCAACTGCCCGGTACGCCGGACGATCTGCTTCAACTACAGACAGAGATCAGATGACTGTTTTGCAAATGGGCAGGTCGTCAGCCTGACTCACTCTCTCCCTTGCCCAAAGGCCCCTTCCAATCCCGCCCTTTATCAAACGGGGTTAGAGGGGATTTGTCCCGCGTCCCCTCTCTCGTATCCGCTCCTCTATCACCGTAAAAATTACCTCGATCACTATTGAAGAAACCGAGATAAGACGCAGACAGAGGCGTCCGGCTACTTGCCCACCCAAGTTGTTTCTAACCCGAATGCCTGCGCGGCCAGCAATTGTCGCCGATCCCCGGTGATAAAGGGCAACGCAGCAATTTCAGCACTCTCTTTGAAGACGAGAGCCGAAGCGATGTGGATGGCATCTAACATCCGTATGGTCCGGACTTGTAAGAGCGACTCCACCCGCTATCGAACAGCCTGAGTCAGCTCGACCCATTCAAAGAATTGCCGGTCTTCCTGAAAATGTCCCAAGGCTGTTGAAAAATCTCCTGGAGATAGCTCACCCGCATCCTTCCGTCGGGCAAAGGCAGAGGTGACCTCAAGGGGGAGCAGAACGGAAGAGAGAAGACGGTATTTCCGAACCAAGGCCTTGGCCTCTTGGGTACCGGCCTCTTCCGCATACAGTTTAACAATGACACTGGTGTCAAAATACGCCCAGTGCTTCATGAAAGATTATCGCTCGGCGCGCATATCAGAAACGGTTTGGGTCATGCCTTGCCCTGAGAGGGAAATAGGCGGACGGTTTTTGGGCTGTCCCTTTTTCTGCGGAGGAGACAAGAGACCCTCCGCTTCCAAATCACGGATTTTCGCGTCCATATCCGTTTCAGAAGTAAGGGGTTTAATCACGGCTATCGGACGTCCACGCTCAGTGATGAGCACGTCTTCCCCAGACTTGACGATTTTCATATAGCGAGAAAAAGCCTGATTAATTTCTCGGAGACCGACGGATTTCATCATTCGCCTCTTTTATGTAGCTACGTCACTACACAGACTAGGCTGCTTACTAGCACGAATCAAGCAGTTTCTCAGTGAGTTCGGAGAGGGAGGGGGAGATACGGTGCCCGGTCTCCCGGATTTCACTTCGTTCCATCCAGGCTACCCTTGCTTGCCTGTAGGCTGCGGCTCGCGAAAAGGAAAATCCACCCCGGCTCCCCTTTGGTAAAGGGGGGAGGAGAAAGAGCAAGACATCAAATAACCAAAGTCTCAGATGTCACACCATGGCACAAAAAAAGGTCAACAGAAAAAGATGCTATGGAATGGACGGACCTTATGCCACGAAGAACGGATCAGACCTTGGTGGAGTGAAATGCGAAAGAGTATGCGAGGATTTTCAACACTTCCAATCTCAGCGCAACGCCACCGCTCTATCCCGTGAGCGTGGCAGAGAGAACCAGACATCATTACAAACGTCCATTTCTTCTGCGTCGAGGGTCAGGTCCACGGCGGGGAGTGATTGTTTGAGCTGTTCAGGCGATGTCGCGCCCACAAGAGGTGCGGTGACTTCGGGCCGGGCAAGCACCCAGGCGATGGCGACTTGAGTAAGCGGCTTATCGCGTGCGGCGAAAAATTCTTTGAGCTGCTCGACTGCGGCAAATTGCGCCGTTTGCCAATAGCGCTGACGATAGATCTCTCCCGCCCGACCATCAAGGGCAAAACGTGTTTCCGCTGCCGGTTCTGCTTTCGCTTTATGCTTGCCTGTTAGAAAGCCACCAGCCAGCGGGTTATACGGGATCATACCGATGTCTTGCGCGCGACACAGCGGGAACAGCTCGTGCTCGATTTCGCGGAACAACATATTATAGCGGGGCTGGACACAATCGAAGCGCGCAAGCCCGAGCGTGTCGCTTTGCCACAGCGCTAAGGCCAGACGCCAGGCTTGGAAGTTTGAACAACCAATATAGCGCACCTTCCCTTGATGCACGAGGTCATCCAGCGCGCCCAAGGTTTCTTCTATCGGCGTTTTCGGGTCCGGGGCATGGACTTGGTAGAGGTCAATGTAGTCAGTCTGTAAGCGCTGCAAGCTAGCTTCAACCGCCGAGAAAATATGCTTACGTGACAATCCCCGGTCGTTGGGCCGATCCCCCATCGCACCCCAGCATTTTGTGGCCAGGACGATGTTCTCACGTCGGCCTTTCAACCATTTGCCGACAATCTCTTCCGTTCGTCCGGCTGTCTCAACTCCGCCGCCGGCGGGATAGACGTCTGCGGTATCGAAGAAATCGATGCCGCCCTCAACCGCAGCATCCATAATCGCAAAGCTCTGGGCCTCATCACATTGGCGACCAAACGTCATCGTGCCCAGGCAGATCTCAGAAACGTGTAAGCCCGTTCGCCCCATTCGTTTGGTTTGCATGACTCCTCCTTATACCCACCATCTTTTGCATTCCGTTCCGCCCGCGTTAGCCTGGGATTTTTTGTGTGACTCGTATATGATCCTGTTCACCCTACGCCGCAACAGGGAACGGCCAAGAAGAAACTCCATAGAAGGAACCGTTCACGCACAGCACGGAGAGGTACGCGCATGGCACAGAAAACGAAAGCCCGGGCAAAAATCGTTCCATTACGCCCGCTACGTCCGCGGAGTAAGACTGCACGACCTGGCCTCGACTCGCGTCAGGCAAAAGCCTTGCACAAACAGGACGCGGATCATCTCGTGCATGGATTTGTTCCGCTGTACCTGCAGCAAGACAAAGGCATACCTATTTTTGTCAAAGGCCAGGGCATCTATTTGTGGGACACGGAGGGCCGAAAGTATCTCGACGGGCTATCTTCCTTGTGGAACGTCCACGTCGGACACGGGCGCAAGGAAATCAACCGTGCGGTCACTGCCCAGATGAACCAACTCGCCTTCGCCCCAACCCTGATTGGCCCGACGGGCGTGCCTACGGTACAGCTTGCAACTAAGCTCACCAAGATTGCGCCCAAGGGCCTCACGCGTGTGGTCTTCACCTCAGGCGGCTCTGAGGCCAACGAAAGCATGATCCGCCTGGTACGTGCGTACTGGAAAGCCAAAGGCAAGCCCAAGAAGACCAAGTTCATCACCCTCAACGAGGCGTATCACGGCACCTCAAGCGGAGCCGCGGCTTTGGACGGGATTGCGTTGTTTAATGACCAGGTCTCACCCGGTCTACCCGGCGTGCTGCATATGGCGCGTCCGTATTGCTATCGGTGTGAGCTCGGCAAGACCTATCCGAGTTGCAAAATAGACTGTGCGCAGGAACTCGAGCGGATGATCAAACGCGAAGGGGCAGACACTATAGGCGCGTTTGTGACTGAGCCGATTCAAGGCGTGGGCGGCGTGATTGTGCCGCCAAAAGAATGGCTGCCGAAGATCCGTGAAATTTGTTCGCGCCATAATATTCTGATGGTGTGCGATGAGGTGATTACGGGTTTTGGTCGCACGGGTGCAATGTTCGCCTCTACCGGCGCTGGTGTGACTCCGGATATCTTGGTGTCGGCCAAAGGTGTGACCAGTGGCTATTTGCCGCTCGGGCTGATGCTTTTTAAGGAAGAAATATTCCAGACCTTTTTAGACACCGGCGACGACTATGTCTTTTGGCATGGCTATACCTATACCGGCCATCCAACCGTCTGCGCTGCTGGGCTGGCGAATCTCGAGATTATCGAACGCGAGAAGTTAGTCCAAAAAGCACGAGAACAAGGTCGCTATCTTGAAAAGAAATTAGCGTCCTTGCACGACCTGCCGATTGTCGGTGATACGCGCAGTAAGGGTCTGCTCGCCGCGATCGAGTTGGTCAAAGATAAAACGACCAAAGAAATGTTTCCCGCCAACCTGCGCCTCGCGCAGAGGGTGTGGGAAGAAGCGCTCGACAACGGCCTGATCACCCGTGTAGCAGGGGCGAATAATATAGCCCTGTGCCCTCCCCTGATTATTACCAAAAAGCAGATCGATGAAATGATCACAACACTCCGGAATGCCATCAGTGCCGTCGCTGCGGAAATTGACGGGGAGTGGAAACTGGCAAGCGGAAAGTAATCTACTCGCAGGGGCAGTTCAGCACTGTCCCTGCATTTTCGCAAATCTGTATTCGAATTTTCAAATCTCTATGGCAGGCAAGCAGGACAGACCGCCCTCTTGCCCGTCAAAGCACAAGCAGTCTTCCCTTGTGGAGAGTGAATACACGCACCCGTTTGCCCAAATGATACTGCCGGATAAGAAGGAGTTCGTCGTCTCGGTATTCGTCAACCCGGTAATTTTCGCGATCCACTCCTTTCCAGGCGTACCAGAAGCCCATCTTTTTCCCATTCTCAAACTGCCCTTGACGCAGTTTGACGCCGAATTTACCCCAGTATACCCATAGCCCGTGCTTGATCCGATTGCCGTCAGATTCAACGCGCTCGCAGTAATAAAAATGTCCCCCGTTGGGGATCTGCTCAACCACCAACTCCGTCTCAGCAGGACAGGCGTGCGCGTAGTCAGCTTGGTGAACGGCGCCAAAGACGACGACCCCCAATAGGCTGGTCAAGACTTTCGGAAACGAGAAAATATATAAAGCTGCAATGAGGGAAGCCAGAAATCCATACCCGAGCCCTCGGATTACCTCGCCGAGCAAGGCACGCACCGGTGCAGGACGAACATTGCAAAGGAAAGGCCAAGCTGAGGGTAGCGTCGCAACAACCGCTACTTCTCTGAAAAATCAGTGTTTTTTGGCTAGTCAGGGCGAACAAAGACAAGGCCGTTTCCCATGCAGAACAGCCAAAACGGGCAGGCGTGCCCACCGCTGCAAAAACTCCTTACATTCTCGCACCATACGCTGCCTGACTATATGTCTGCAATCGGGCAGCTCTACCATCAGCAGCAAAAAGACCCAAAAGACATGCTACACTGCTCCGCATGTCCGTATGGGATCGTACCCGCCAGGGGTTGGTCATCGTCTTCGTCTTCGTATTGGCCGTGCAGATCCCCGGCTCGGCTGGTGCCAGTCGTGTGGTCCAGCTCCAGCTGGACAGCGTTGTTGGAGAAGGCTGGTCAATTAAAAACTTGCAGCTTGAACTTGCACTGCTGTCAGCCAGCGCAGCAGGTCTGCAGCTCACTATTGCGCACCTGACACTGCCAGCACCACTAGGTCGTTTGACAAATCTTGCAGTCGCCTGCTCGCACGTTGTTTTTTCCAGTAAAGAGCTCGGCTGTTCCCGTGGCAGCCTACAACTCGGTTTGCCCCTATTCGACCAACAACCAACACCATTCTCCTTTACCTATGAGCATCATCTCGGACGTCTGCGCTTCTCGCTTCCCCAGCTTCCTCTGGCGGCTGGGCGCATTGCAGTAGAAGGCCGGTTAGACCAGGGACAGTGGCAACTTACCCTCACCGCGACACAGCTTGAGATTGGCCAGCTCACAGGGCAACTTATACAAACGTTCAAAGACCAATTCGGCTGGCTCGTGAATTTCACCAATTTTGAGAGTTGGGGCACTCTAAACGCCCGCCTGCGCATGTCCGGACATGAAGGACGACTCATACAGGCTGCCCTGAATGGAGATCTTTTCGATCTCACCTTTAGCGATGCGCAAGGCGTCTACGCAGGTGAGCAACTGAGAGCCCACTTTTCGATCCAGGTAACGCAAACACAGACATCACCCGTCAGCTTGCAGGTTGGTTTGCAGGCCGGTTTAAAAATACGTACACATATCGCCTTGCGACAGGGACAAATCTATATTGATCCCGTTTTTTTTGAGGTCTCACAGCAACCCGTCACCCTTGTGAATGAGATAAGCTGGCAGTCGAATCCGCCGAATCTGCACATATCGAAATTCGCCTTTACTCACCCAGGAGTTCTGAAGCTGACAGGCCATATCCACCCAGACCTTCAGGCCCTGTCAGTCTGGCAGCCGCCGCAAGACTTTTTTGTACTACTCGAAAATCCAGCCCAGCTACCACTGCACAGTGCCACTCTGCACCTCAACAAAACCGCACTCGACAGCGTATACCAAACCTATCTCCAGCCCTTTCTGATTGGAACAAAACTCGACACGCTGGACACAGCCGGGCAGCTCAGCTTGACACTCGCCTATCAACGCGAGAATCAGGGCGAGGAGCATGCATCGGCTGAGATCGCACTGGAGCAAGTAAGCCTGCGTGACCAGCAAGACCGCTATGCCCTTGAAGGGCTGAACGGAACACTGGTCTGGACCAGCCCTCACGAACCGGCTCATACCTCACGGCTCACCTGGCAAGGTGGACAGATTTACCAAATTCCCTTTGAGGAAAGTACGCTCACAGTATCTGCTCAAGGACGCCGCCTTGCGCTGCTCACACCGACGAGCGTGCCGGTTCTCGATGGTACCGTACAGATCGGCCACTTTCATCTTGAGTCACTGGGTAGCCCGGAAATGGGATGGCAATTTAAAGGCAGCCTCAGACAGCTTTCCTTACGAGCTTTTAGTCAAGCCGTAGGTTGGCCAGCGCTGTCGGGTACGCTATCCGGGGCCACGCCCCGCGTGACGTATCGTGCGGGGATCGTTCAGGTTGACGGCGATATCAACATACGCGTCTTTGATGGGGCTATCTCCATACGAGATCTTCGGCTGGAACAGCCGTTGAGCCGTATTCCGCTGTTATACGCGAATATTGAGGTGAGCGAACTCGACTTGGAAAAGCTAACGGAGACCTTTGCTTTTGGCCGGGTCCAAGGCAGACTGAGCGGGCAAGTTCGTCAACTTTCGTTGCAAGACTGGCAGCCGGTTTCCTTTGAGGCAAGTTTTGCGACCCCAAAAGAAGATGATGCGTCACACCGAATCAGTCGAAAGGCCGTCGATAATCTGGCGAGTTTAGGCGGGATCAGCGGAGTGCTGTCCCGCAGTGTATTGCGTTTCTTCGACGATTTTTCATATACGCGACTCGGGCTCAGTTGTCGCCTTGAGCGGAATGTGTGTGAAATGGACGGCGTTGAGTCAGTGGACGACGGATACTATATCGTCAAAGGGGGCGGTCTTCCGCCGCGTATCAATGTGATTGGCCGGGTGCGTCGTGTTGCGTGGGCTGAGCTCTTAGCACGCTTACAACTTGCACTCATCAGTGGTACGCCGGAAATTCGTTAAAAAAGGAGAAAACATGACGAGCAAGCGGACACGAGCCCTCGCACTCATACCAGTCTGCAGCATAGGCGCATGCGTGACGATTAACGTCTATTTCCCTGCCGCAGCGGTAGAGAAGGCGGCTGATCGGATCATCCGTGAAGTATGGGATGTGCCCCAACGCCCGGCACAAAGACCTCCGCAAACGTCCTCAGGCGAGGAACAGTCACAATCCGCATTTACGAATAATACAGTCAGCCGGGTCGTTAGCCGAGGGATCAGCCAAGTCGGCAGCCAGGCCCTGTCACACCTCTTCCTTGTGACTCCAGCCTATGCCCAAGCCGATCTCACCGTTTCGACTCCAGCAATTAATACACTCACAGCCTCTATGAAAGCCCGGCATGCGCAACTGGCGCCCTATTACACAAGTGGAGCGGTTGGACCGACGGCAACCGCTCTCGTCTCGATTCGCGATGCCAAGCTCCTTCCACTGAAAGACCGTAACCGCGTCAAAAAACTGGTCAGCGATGAAAACACAGACCGAAACGCCCTGTATCACGAGATCGCCAAAGCGAATAAACACCCGGAATGGGAGGCCGGCATCCGATCAACATTCGCTCGGCGCTGGATCGCGAATGCGCAACCGGGTTGGTGGTATCAGAAAACCGACCAAGCCTGGCAGCAAAAGGAATAAAGTCTTTCTGCACGATTAGAGAATGCAGAGAATGCAAAGAATATTGGAGGGGCGCTGTTACCGCGCCTGGGGACAGCGCTACTCAGGGAAACCGTCCAGTTTAAAGACTAGCCTCACCCCCATGCGGCACGCTCTCAACCAGGGAACTATTCGTCCTCTTCTTCGCCTATGCCAAGTGAGCAGGATGAGCATAATGGGCATGCTGTTTGTCCTCACCGTCCTCCCGAGAGTTGTCACAGCGGCGAGCAGCCTGGGCTCAAGTATCCCACGCTCTTTGCCTGGAGCTATCCTCCTTGAGGGCAGAGAGATTCCCTTTCTACACGGACAACCACTCGCAGCAATTCAGGTCTTTGCCTGCCGTTCTAACACCCTCACCCCGATCCCTTTTCAAATTGACGAGCGTGACCGGCGGGGCCGCTGGGTCATCACTGCCGGGCCACGTCCCAGTCGCGATAATAAGCCCGATATCTTTGACGCAAACGATGTCCTCATTTTCCTCAGCCGAGACCTCGGGGGCCAGACAGCCATTGATACATTCCCTCAGGCACCCAGCGTGTGGCACGAGATCCGTCGTGGTCCTCCGACTAGCCCATTCGGCTTTGTGTATATCGGGCTTGGGGGACCCCTTGCTCGCTCAGACGCTCCACCCCGTGTTCGTTACATGCCCGATCAGGACCGCGTCTGTACCGAACGTTATACTCTTGAGTTTGGCGCTCCCTTGCCCGCGCATCTGGCCTTTGTCAGCGCTCTTGTCGACTTCGGTCCAGCCACGATTACCGGTAGT
The DNA here is from genome assembly GCA_963666315.2 of Binatia bacterium. Taxonomy (GTDB): domain Bacteria; phylum Desulfobacterota; class Binatia; order Bin18; family Bin18; genus Bin18. Next base: position 88,495 of record CAXXHG010000005.1, on the reverse strand, counting down.
CGCATTGCAGGCGAGATTCGTTTCCTGAGTGGACTACTCAGAGTTCGCCGAACAGATCAAGACCTGCAGTCACGCCTGTACGGCTATCGACAGGGGCCGGTACGCATCATCCGCACGGCACGGTATTGGTTTCCCTTGCCTTTTGGACTCCGGGCCACCGGCCGCATTGATCTCATTTTTTATCCTGACTGCGTTGAGGGCACGGCGTTAGTCAAACTCAAGATCCCGCCTCGCTTTGTATTGGCCGACGGAGAGCTGAGCGTCTATTTCGATTTCCTCAATTTCAGCGCAGCGCATGTATTGCTCGCGAGCAGCGCTTCCAACCAACCTGGAAACGGCCGCAGGACTCAAACCCAGAGAGCGTTGACTCAACAGCCCGCACGTTGGGCGGCGCTACTCCTGCCGACCGGGAAAACGCTGCTACTCATCACCCGCCTTGAAGGAAAGCTCCGGCAACTTGATCAGCGCGTCTATTTTGAGAATAAAACGCAGCCTGTCGGCGGACAGCCTGCGTTTGGCTTTCATTTCTCCAAGTTGTCCCGACTAGATGCCGGGACCTACCGAATGTCTATCTTTGGCGTACACCTGAATACAACCGACTCGGAAGATATTCAGTCAGCCGCCGCCTTTTTTCTCTCGCCTCCAGTGGTCACCGTTTCTCGGCTGAAATGAATGCGACAGTCGTTTACATCCCCTGCGCAACAAGATCCCACCCGGCAACACACAGTTGTTTGCACTTCTCGCCCCGCGTGATGGCTTCAGGTGAGCTGGCGTTGCCTTCGAGGCCGCGTTTATACACACCTTGCACAATGGCAGCCAGTCGAAAGAGGGAAAAGACGACGTAGAATTTCCATTCCGGAATATCTTCCCGGCCCGTCTTCTTACAGTACTGCGCGACATAGTCCTCTTCAGAGGGGATGCCATACTGAGCGTAGTCTATCCCCGCCAGATCGCCGCGCATATCGTCCGGCACGTAGTACGGCAGACAGTTATAGGCCAGATCGGATAATGGAGCGCCCAGGGTGCTCAGCTCCCAGTCCACCACCGCCAATACCCGAGGCTCAGTGTGATGGAAAATCATGTTTTCCAGACGAAAATCTCCGTGCGCAATGGTCGTGTCATGGTGAGCGGGCAGATGCTCAGGCAGCCAGGCCATCAGATTGTCCATAGCGGGTAGTTCGTCGGTTTTGCTGGCTTCGTACTGTTTAGACCAGCGCCGTACTTGGCGCTCCATATAGCCCCCGACCTTCCCATAATTTTCCAAGCCCACAGCCCGGAAATCCACCTGATGGAGTTTTGCCATCAGGTCCACCATGGCCGCATAAATGGCACGCCGCTGTGCCGGTTCCAACTCGGGCAACTCATAGCCGCGAAAGACTCGGCCATCAACGAAATCCATAATATAGAAATCCACGCCCATGATGCTTGGGTCCTGGCAAAGAACGTAGGGTTTTGCGACCGGTACCTCAGTCTCCCACAAGGCAGAGATCACGCGGAACTCACGGTCCACAGCATGTGCCGACGGGAGGAGTTTGCCCGGCGGCTTTTTGCGCAGGACGTAGCGTTTGCCTGCACCATCGGTCAACACAAAAGTCGGATTCGACATCCCGCCCCGGACCTGGCCGACCCTCAGTGCAGGAGTAAAGCCTTCAACGTACTGCTCCATATAGCGTTCAAGTGCAGCCTCGTCGAAACGATGTTGGTCAAGGACTGGCGCAGTCTCCATAGTCAAAGACGTGCGCGGCGTCATCATCATGTCGGATTCGGATGGTGTCATACTGTCTCTCCCAGGTCCTCGCACAAAATACTCGCACCGGAGGCTCTCAAGAATTGTGCCCCTTTTCAAACACTCCCGCAGGCACAACGCAAGACCGTAATTCTACCCACGCAGAGAACGCGCGTCTCCCGTCAGAGAACGCGTGTCTCTCTCCGACGACCCAGTTCGACAAGGCGGAGCGTGCCATCCTCCACTTCCATGCGCGTGCAGGAGCAGTTGTCGGGTTCAAAGCAGACGAGCCTATCATCCTGTGTGGCAAAACCGACAGCGGCATTAATCGCAATAAAATGCGTTGCCACGATTGTTGTTTTTTTCGTTGCTAGCAGCGCAACAATCACCTGATCCCGCCAGTGTTGGTAAGCGGGGGGGAGATCCGCCCAATAGCCCTGCATGGCTCGTCTCAGCCAGGCCGCGCGAGCCTGAAGGTCTTCGGTCGGCGAGGGTATCTCCGCAACAGCCGGCTCAACCGTGGCTTGCACATTCCAGCGTTTTTCGAACGCCGCAGCGGTCTCTCGCGTCCGTCGGAGGGGGCTACTGACGACGGGCAATGGACCTATCGATTCGAGTTCTTTGGCAATGACTTCAGCTTGTACGAGCCCGACTGAATCAAGCCCAGGATCATAGGCTTGATCGAAGCCAGCGCTGGATTGGCCGTGGCGGACTAAGTAAAGGGTAACGGCAGTCACGCTCATCATGATTCTCCACGTTCTACCCCGCTATCTGTTGTACCCAGCTCAGAAGGGCTTTCTTGATAGATCGCCAGTCAGTATCCCAAAGCATTATAGGCATCCGCTCCCGATCCGCGTCATCAAAGTATACGAGACTGTACAGCAGGTGGCCGATGTCCTGAATGGAGTATTTTTGCTGGTACAGACGAAGCATCTCAGAAAGTGAGGAATACCTTTGGGCTAGTATATAAATGTCGATAAAATCTTTTTTAGACCCCCGTTGGGCAATAGCCGAAAGTTTCATACACACCAAGTCGTCTAATGAGGCAAGAAGACTTCCAAACTCCGACCAGCGATTTGGCTCTTTCAGCAATGCGTAGCGGTACTCCAGGAAGCTGACGCGCACCCGAGATATTGTCCCGTACAGCGTACCCCGCTCCATTTGATCCAATACAAGACGAATTCCTTCATCTCGGATGTCCTGTGCTAAGCGCAAAGGATCAGCCATCCTGTCTCCAGTAAACCAGTCAAAGTCTACTGAACGGCGGTGGCCAAAATAGAGAGCAATCGCCGTCCCGCCACCTAAGTAAAAGTGTCGGTCTATCATGATGGGTCCAAGCTGCCGCAGAACCCTATTCTGCGCAGCGCCTTAGAACCTGTTCAAGATTAATCCTGACGGATCTGTTACGCTGTCCGTGTTGAGGAGGGGGGATCATGAGCCATAGGTACCCGAGTGATATCACGCGCGAGCAGTTCGCGCGCATTCGGCCGCTCCTGGAGTCGGCGCGCAAGAAGACAAAACCCCGGAGAGTCGATTTGTACGATGTCTTCTGTGGTGTCCTCTATGTGTTGAGGAGTGGGTGTCGGTGGCGGATGCTCCCTGCGGATTTCCCGAAGTGGCGGACCTGCCATGAATATTTTCGCATCTGGAGTGAGCAACGTGTCGAGTCGCGGGCCAGCCTGCTAGAGGACTGCTTAAAAAAAATTCATCGGGGCGGCCCGCATACAAGCTGGGCGGAAAGAGAAGACGAGCTTTTGTATCGTAGATGCCCAGAGCGTGAAGAACACGGATACCGCGAAACACAAAGGGTATGACGCGGGCAAGAAAGTGTCGGGGATCAAGCGGCATCTGGCCGTAGATACGCAGGGATTACCGCATGCGCTCCATGTGACGACCGCCAATGTCACGGACCGAGCTGGGGCGTTGGCAGCCTTTGCGCTCCACGAGTCTGCCCTCTCTCAGGTTGAGACCTTGCTGGTGGATGGGGGCTATAGCGGCGAGCAGTTTGCCCAGGCCGTCCAGACGGCGCTAGGGGCCAGGGTCGAAGTAGCCAAACGGAGCGACTTGCATCGCTTCACGGTTATCCCGAAACGGTGGGTCGTGGAGCGGAGTTTCGCGTGGCTGGAGAAATGCCGGCGCTTGTGGAAGAACTGCGAGAGGCACTTGAACACCAGTCTGCAAATGGTCGTGCTTGCTTTTACCGTCCTCCTGCTCAAAAGATCCTGAACAGGTTCTTAGCCCTGACCCCCTCCGTCCATGCTGGCTCTCCAGCGCTCACTGTCGATGGCGTAGGCGACGGAGAGTGCTTCGACGCAACCGTATCGCCATGCGTTGTCGAGTATATTTTTACCGTCGGTGGCGAGGAGAAAGTTGGACAACTGATTGGTGTTGATGGGGGCCAAGCGCCTGGCCTTCATCCGTTCATATCTAATCCCCAGAGTGATGGGCATGTAGTTCACACCAACTTTCCGACCTGTTTGGACTTTGAGGCGCCCTTCGATAGCTGCGTCTGTGACAACGGGGACTGTGATGGCAAATCCACTGACATCTTCTGCTCTGGGACTGACGATTGCGTGAGCATTGCGCGACGTAATAACATACAGACCAAATGCGGGGCGGAAGGGCTCGATTTTGTGGCAGAGTTTTGCCTACTCGACACGTTCACCAGCAGAGGGAAGATTACAGGAGGAACCGGGGCCTACGAGGGAGCAACGGGCCAAGTCCATACAGATGGCGTGGGCGAATTCCTCCTTCCGTGCGTAGCTGGAGGAGGGCCTGACGGTTGCGTCAGCTTCGTCTTCCCTGAGAGGTTGGCCGGGGTGATCAAAATCAAATAGCCCTGAGCCCCCAGTCCGCTCGTTTACCACTTGGTACCTAATTTGCCTATTAGAATTTTTAAGCGCGAGCTGCTTAACGCTTTTGATTTGCCTCATTTATTTGCTGCACGACCTTTTGCTCTTCAAGGGCGACTCTAAGGCTCTCACTACTTGCAGATACATCAGCATTGATAGCCCTCTCTAACGCTCTGGCCAAGACGAGGCCCTCGCCCTTTTTGACACCATCACCAGTAAACGAGACAAGGCAATTTTCCTCACCGCATACCGGCATAGACTCAGAAAATTTGGCGGCTCATTTCAGCAACCCTTCTATTGGGCCTATAGGTGTCATTCGCATCGTCGGCGTACCCGTGCAGCGCGTGCCCGTGAGGGCCTTGCTTACCTTGCCCTGGAGATTTGCGGGTACACAGGCAGCGCCGTCGCCGCCCTGCTGGGGGTGCGTCCCTCGGCGGTCTACCGGGCTGCGCAACGCGGCCGCACCGCTCGGGGCCGGTGGGAGAGGCTGATCACAGACGGCAAGACAGAAAGGAATATTAAACTTTTCCCCCGTTTGTTCGATTTGACCCAATATTAGGAAGCAACGTCCCATATGACGTCTTTACTGATTAGCCGGGTAAAAGTGGTGCCAAGCCTCAGTCTCCTTCCTCGGCTAAGAATGTTGGCCAAAGAGGGTCAAAACGGTCTCGATTGGATGACAAATAATGTCAGTCCTGGCGGCGCTCGGCGATAAACATTCGCTTATGAAGGGAAACGTACTGGCATGGTATTTGCCAGATCTGGCCACGGTTATATCCATCAATATAGGATGAGGGCTTGGATGAATAGTTTAAAAGAAAGGTAGGGGTATGTTTAATCGGGTAAGGGTTCGACAAAATTATTCACGTTTATTTTCTTTAAAAATCCACCAAGTGCTTTTGGTCTGTGTCTGGCTCATCATAGGGCTGGATGTTTCCCAAGGCGCCGTTCCGCCTTCCGATACGTTTGAGAAAATCATGCTCATCGATGCCGATTCAGGTGAAGAACTTATGCAACTGTATGAAGGCGATACGATCATTGACATGCAAGCACTGGGCGCCAGTCGACTCAACATACAGGCTAGTATGAAGGCAGATGCGACAAAAATCCATATTATGCGCTTCGTTTTAAATGGAAAGAAAAAGGAGGATAAACTAGCGCCCTATACCCTGCACAAAAGAGCTTGGAAAATTAAGGAAGCAGGCACTTATTCTCTGCTGATTCGGGCTTTAGAAATCAACACCGATTTCGGTGCGACCAATCTTATTATAGTGGGCCAAGTTACTCTTAACCTTGAAGTTATAAATCCCATCGATCCACCTAGGGCGAATTACCAGGCTCAAATTGACTCACTTGAGTTAATAGACGCCCAAAGCGGTGGGTCATTGGGGGAACTGACATCGGGTATGGAAGTTAATACAGCGGAGCTGGGCACGGATCAGATTAATATACAGGCCAATTTAGCCCCTGGCTCCCGAGTGAAGAAGTTACAATTTATTATTGACGGCAAAAAGAAGTCCACCAGCAGAGCCGCGCCATTTGCGCTTTCATCCAGGAAACCTCTGGCCTTCACAGAGGGAACTCATTGGCTTAGTGTGGTGGCCTATGGCGGCAAGAATAGTATACTCGATAGCCTTGAGTTTCAGTTCAGTTATACGAATCCACCACCCCCGCCGCCAAAAACATGCGGAAATTTGTCTAGCCTGGCTTGTGAGATGTACAAAGTGATCAACGAAATTCGTTTGAACAATGGACTAAACCCTTTGTATCTTCTTGGTGAATGCATATCCAGGGCTCAGGCCGTCTCGGAAAACAATGCCGATAACAAAATCTGTGTGCATGGAAAACTGGGTGGAGTGGTCCACGGCGAGAATATCGTTTGTGGCAGCAAGAGTCTCACCAGTATTGACCAGACTGTCGCCCTATGGATGCAGTCTCCTTCGCATCGTGCCAATATACTCAGACCCGAGTATCAATCCACAGGTATCGGACTGGCTGAAAACGGCAGCTTTCGCGCTTGGACACAGTGCTTCTCAGGATATCCAGGTGATATCGAATAAGTTTGGACCTAGCCATTTCAGACGCCTTTCGAATCTGCCGCAAACCGTGGACGGGGATGTTCTCGGCTACTTTCGTCGGATACATTGTCCCTTCACTGAAATTGGGCGGGTCCGTTCCGTGAAATCGGAAAGGTTGAGCCAGTAGTCTTGAAAGCTGAGAGGAAAAAGATCTTGGCAATCCGTTTCGGAAAGATCCATCACTTAAGCTCTAAATCGGGATAGGGGGAAGCCTTGCGACTTCCCTCCTCCCACACCACCTTTCTATTACCCACAAGTCTCCCCCCCGGCTGCCAAGAGCCAGCCTTGGGTTAAGTCGGTCAGTCGTTTCCACCCCCTCCACAGCGGGATCGTTCCTGGCTGCCCATCATGTTTTCTTGCCAGGAATCCGCCGAGCCGCGCGATCCAGATGACCGCCTCACGTAGCGAGGGTGTTTGTGGAGGGAGAGCCGTTGTTCTCTTGACCGTGTAGTAGAGCACCTTCCAGGCATTTTCTGTCAGCAGTGTGGTGCAGGGGGCCTCTGGGGAAGTCCGGGCAAGAAGCGTGAGCATGACTAAGCGCCAGGCGATGATACTCATGACCGTCACATACCGGATGAGGCGCTGGGCCTCGCCAAGGCGGCAGTGCTCAATGTGGAAGCCGGATTTGAGCACCTTGTGATACATTTCGATTCGCCACCTGAGACAGTACCACTGGACTTTTTCATACGCCTGCTCAAAGGTTTCTATCGTGAGATTGGTGAGCAGCATCCCCTCTACGGGTTGCCCATCAACGGGTCGAAACGAACAAACGGGGTAAAAGTTTCACAGGATTTTGAGAAAGCCCTGTATGAATAGGCACTTCTGGCAATTTTGAGTTCGCAATTTTTATCCCCAAAATGACCGCAAAAAATGCGAACGCTATTTTATCCTAACTGCTGAGAATTCCAGCACTTTTGCGAAAAGCTATGAAACTTTCTGACGGTTTGTTCAATTGGACCCCCAGTAGCCGTGTTCTGCGGACCAGTCATAGCGTTGCGGCTGCATTGAGTGACTCCGTTTACATCAACCTTACAAGCACCTGACAATCTTGGAGTTGAAGTATTAAGCCAAGTCGTGGGGACATTCGAAAAACGATATTTGGCGGTGAAAACACCTGTTGAGTGTCCAAGAACCGCTATCCGGTCGTACCGGTCCACTCTGATAGACTCGAAAGAGATATTCCCGTCACATGTAAACCCATCCAAGAGGACGACCACTTTCGCTTTTGCCCAAGCGGCCTGGGGGCAAGCCAGATAGGAGACCAAAGCGAACACTGACAATAAATATCGAGGCATAAAACTCTCCCAGAGTGTCCTTGGGTCTTCCACAGAAGCGGTCAACGTATCCATTCATTCTACAAGGCGTGGCACAGGGCTTGTAGGGAAGCGGGAATACCTGGTAGGATCCCGCACGACTTTCGACGGACTGCTATCAGGAATATGGTACGGGCAGGGATTCCCGAAAGGGTAGCAATGGCGATAGCTGGGCATAAAACCCGAGCGATCTTTGATCGGTACCACATCGTAGCCGATGGAGATCTTCAGGAGGCAGCTCAGAAGCTAGAAGCGGCTTTCACGGCTCAAACAGCTACCACTTTAGCTACCCGTGCTGTATTACCCGAGTTGCAATCGTCTCTAAGTCATTGATTTCACTTGTGTGGCGGCGTAGCTCAGGTGGCTAGAGCGAGGGTCTCATAATCCCCTATAAGGGATGAGATAAGAACAGATACTAAGAGATAAGTAGAGATAAATACTATAGTTTTTCCAGGTAAAATTTCTCTGATTATCTCTCAGTATCCCTACTTATCCCTACTTTTTAGTTACAGTTTAGTTACAGTACTTGCACGCAAACTGAGTGCGATGGAGAAGAAATACGACTCGCAGTTCAAAGTCGTCTTCGATGCAATCCGCCAGTTCATGACTCCACTCGGTGCCCAATGGTGCCAGTTCGGTTTCTAGGTAGGGGCAAATCAACTCATACGTCCAGGACGCGCAGAAGCGCTCAATTTTGGCTCTCCCCACGCTCAAAGCGGATGGTGAGGGGGGGGGTGGGTGGGTGGAAGGGTGTAAGTAAAATTATGTCTTGTTCGATGGTTTTATAAGTGACTTAAGTGAAGGTAAGTTAGCTTTTAACAATAAATTTTTGATAATATATGAACGGGACAAAAAGGCTCTTTTGTCTCGTTGGTTGAAAAGGTGATGATTTTTCAATATCGAACGTGAAAATCCTAACGGGACAAGATATCGGGTATTTCCCAACAAAGGTACGTAAAGTTTCATACTTTTTGGAAAAGTACTGGAATTATCGGAGCTTAGAGAAAAATCGCACTCCCATTTTTTGGGTGCTTTTCGGGCGAAAAAGCGGGACACAAAATCGCCGGAAGTGCCTATTTACGCAGGGCTTTCCCAAATTTCTATGAAACTTCTTCCCCTTTTGTTGGGAAATACCCCATCTTGGCTAGATTGTTTCGCCTCACAGGGCACCTTTTCACCGCCAAGCTGCCTGATGCCTTGACGTAAGGGTCAAGGCATCAGGCGGATTAGGACAGGACTTCCTCATAAGTCCTGACGGGGTTCACCCCGCAGTATTGCGACATTCTAACAGGCGCCCTGACGCTATCACAGGTTCCCTCCAAGGGCAAGTTGTAAGTAAAAGCAAAGCCTTGACTTTCAGGAAGAAAAGGGAATATAGTCCCCGAATTAGAAGGGGCAAGTAGGGACTGCCCCTCGGCGTATGTCCATACCTTCTGCCACGTCGTGGTGCCCTCTTACGTGTCCTACCAATTGATCTCGAAAGCGGTGATCTATGGACTACATATACAACCATGCCGGGACTGGGGCCGACAATGATCGTGAGGCTGCATCCTGGTGAACCGGATGAACTGGATGAAGAAGGCATGAAATGGGCCTCGATTTCGTAGGGGTGGTGTCGACGGGGTGATGTTCTATCATGTTTTCACCCCTGAGTAGGGGACAGTAATTGGAACTATCAATTATCAGCTCCAGCTGGGCCAGCATCAACGGAATCGGTCCTGTAAGGGCTGAGGGCTCACTGAAAAAGGAGGGAATATGACAGACAGACTGAGAGGCAAGGTCGCGCTTATCTCCGGCGGTGCCCGCGGTCAGGGCGCGGCTGAGGGCAAGCTGTTCGCCCAGGAGGGAGCGAAGGTAGTCCTGGTGGATGTGTTGGAGGCCGAAGGGCTGCGTACGGCCGAAGAGATTCGTGCCCAGGGCGGGGAGGCGACGTTCGTCAGACTCGATGTGACCAAAGAAGAGGATTGGCAGCGAGCTGTAGACACGGCGGTGAGCAGCTACGGTAAGCTCGATATCCTGGTGAACAACGCCGGTATCTTGCAGATGGAGGGGGTCGAGGATATCACCCGGGCAGTGTGGGAGCGGGTGATCGCGGTGAATCAGACCGGTGTATGGCTGGGCATGAAGGCCGTGGTGCCGGCCTTGCGCAAGGCCGGCGGCGGCTCGATTATCAACATCTGTTCGGCAGCCGCGCTGATCGGCACCGGCTCGCAGATCGCCTACCACGCGAGCAAGGGCGCGGTGCGAATCATGACCAAGACGGCGGCCATACAGTACGCCAAGGAGAGCATCCGCGTGAACGCTGTCCACCCCGGCCTGATCGACACGCCGATGACCGCGGACATCGACCGCGAGGTGTGGCAGAGGGTTTTCAATGACGTGCCGCTCAGACGCGCCGGCACAACGGAAGACGTCGCCTACGGCGTGCTCTACCTGGCGTCAGACGAGTCGTCGTTCGTTACCGGGGCGGAGCTGGTCATTGACGGTGGGTTCACGGCGCAGTGACAGGGGAGGGGGGACACACACGCCAGGCAGACTCGATGGCAAAGTCGCATTGATCACAGGCGAAGCATCGGGCATTGGCGAGGCCACGGCCAAGCTCTTCGCAAGAGAAGGGGCTAAGGGGTGGTCGGCCCCCCCTCGCAATACGCACACCGATAAAAAAACCAGAATAACTGGCATAATTTATTGCGGAATGTTGTGGTAGTTGAATAAAAAAAGAAAGCGGGTCTAGCTTACACTAGTCCCGCTTATTGCCCCGATACTTAAACCAGAGCACCGAAGTCAAGCCGAGAAGAATGAGTGACGTTGGTGTGGTGATTCGCAAAACCCATTCTCCGACGGCGAATGAGTAGATAACCCAGAAAAAGGTTGCGAGGAAGTAGACACCGACAAGCCGTATTTCCACCACGCCCGTCTTCTTCGTCTTCCAGAGTTCCCACGGCTGGGTTCCAAGCGAGTAGAGTGTTCCGAACGAGAAGATAAGAAACAACTCATCCTTCCATGGGAGAAGTGCCATTGCTGGCACCATTCCCGCAAAGGGAACGAGTTGTATCTTCTCGTAGCGAGTGAACCCCTTGAACCTCCACAAACCTACGAGTATAGGAACGTGGAGAATCGCAAGTAGTCCGTTCATAATGACTGCCACGCTCGCAATGTGAATACCGTAGAACAGGAATGCTATGAAGAAGAAGGTGAAGTAAGAAAACCAACTGACGGAGACAGATTCTCCCGACTCCGCGTTCCAGATTGCCTGTTTCTGTTTCCAAAGTCCCCACCCTTGAACAAAGGTGAAGACGATGGTGCCGAGTGACCCAATAGTGAGAGCATTCCACCCCCAATTCTGCCACTCGTAGGTTCCACCGAGGATGTCTAGCATCACGTCACCTCCGTTTCTATTTAGGGTTAAAGGACAGTATCCCCTCGCCCTCTAGCAGCCTGACCTGCTCAGAGGTGTACGATAGATACTTGCAGAGGACTTCTTCGTTATGCTCACCGAGAAACGGCGCCTCCAGGGGTAGCTCTTCGGGAAACTCCGAGAATTTAAGCGGCATGCCCGGAATGTCGAACTCACCAAAAGCCCGGTCCGTGATCCGGCGCACCGTGCGCCGGTGGCGGAGATGGGGATGGTTCACCGCCTGCTCGATCGACAAAACGGGCGCCGCCGGAACTCGCGCTTCCTCCAGAACCCGCATGGCTTCGTCATCGCTTGGCGTGGAAGCCAGCCACTCCTCAATCACCTTTATCACCTCCGCCATGTTCTCCACCCGTTTGGCGTTATTAGCAAAGCGCGGGTCCTCAGCCAGCTCCGGCCGGCCCATCGCCCGGCAAAGGAACGGCCACTGGTGGTCCAGGGCAATGATAAAGAGGTAAATCTCTTTGCCCTTAAAGAGACCAACGGGACATGCGGCATAGTGCTGCGTGCCAGACCGTTTGGGCTTAATCGCCCCTTTGCTGGCACTGTAAATCTGCACATTGAAGTCGTGACAAGGAAAGTAAGCGTCCAGCAGAGAGATGTCCAAGTACTGTCCCTTGCCGGTGCGCTCGCGATAGAGCAGCGCACAGGCGATTGCTGCCAACGCATGGACCCCGGCGCCTACATCCCCCTGGGCCGTCGCGGGGAAGTAAGGCGAACCGTCCGGCTCACCGGTCATATAGGTCACCCCGGCGTAGGCCTGGGCAATGTAGTCATAGCCGGGTCGGTCCGCCAGGGGCCCGGTCTGGCCGAAGGCCGAAACCGAGCACATCACCAAGCGGGGATTGATCTCTCTGACCGTATGGTATTCAAGACCCAGGCGCTTGATTGTGCCCGGCGCGAAGTTCTCGACCAAAACGTCCACCTTTTCCACCAGGGCCTTAAGGATTTCTAGGCCCTTGGGGTTTTTGGCGTCAATGCAGAGACTCTTCTTGCCCCGGTTTTGCTGGATGAAATAGGCGCTGCGGCCGTCTTTAAGGAACGGCAGCCCGCGCGAGAAATCTCCCTTTGGAGAAAGCTCCACCTTAATGATCTCCGCGCCCATCTCGGCCATCAGCCGGGTGATGGTGGGCCCGGCCAGGACCTGGGTAAAGTCGAGGATCTTATAGCCATCTAGGACGTGCTTGAGCTCTGACATATCTTTCTCCTTCCTCCTTCAAGTGGAACAGAAACCACAAACAGAAAGTTTGGTTTTTTGATAACTTCCGTGAAAACCCCAACATATCGTGGTGATGCGGGACTTGCCGGGATATCTTCTTAAGCTGGCTCAAACTGGGGTACCTTGAAACCGCTCTGCCGCTCTTCAAAGGTGACCTTAACGGGCAAGCCCACCCGCACAGCGTCCAGTGGACAGTTCAACACATTCGCCATCATTTGCGGTCCCTCCGCCAGGTGAATGACGGCTAAAATATAGGGGACAGACGAGGCATAGGCCTCGAAGGACGGCTGGTACATAATGGTGTAGGTTATCACTTCCCCGCGACCGCTCACTTCTGTCCACTCCAACTTAAGAGATAAACAAGCAGGGCACCAGGGTCGCGGGTAAAAAACGTACGCTGCGCATGAACTGCAACGTTGGATCTTAAGCTTACCCTCCTGGGCTGCATCCCAGTAGGGTTTGGTACTCAAGGACACCTCGGGTACAGGCTTATTGTTCATGACTGCCTCCCTAAGATAAGGGTACTGTGCTCACACATCATGCCGCCGTAGGAATGCACCAGGGCCAGCTTGGCGTGCTCGACCTGCCGGTCACCGGCCCGGCCCATGACCTGAAGACTGCCTTCAACGATCATAGACATCCCGGCGCTATCACCGGCGTGGCCAAAGGACAGGAGCCCGCCGTAGGTGTTCATGGGTAAATCGCCACCAGGCTCGGTATGACCCTCGATGATGAAAGGCCCGCCCTGGCCCTTCTCGCAGAAGCCCAGATCCTCCAGGCACATGAGGGGATTGATGGTAAAGGCATCGTAGATCTCGGCCACGTTCATGTCTTTAGGGCTTAGACCGGCCATGCTAAAAGCCTGCTCCCCGGACTGCTTGGCCCCCATGGTAGCAAAATTGGGAGCCTGGCTGATGTAGCCGTGGGTGTGATACTCCCCCATACCCAGAACGTACACGGGCTGCGGGTTGATCCGTTTGGCGACCTCACCGGAGGTTACGAGGAGGACAGCTCCACCCTCGCACGGTACCGAGCAGTCCAGCATGTGAAACGGCCAGGCAATCATACGAGAGGCCAGAACGTCACGGACCGTGATCCCACCCTTGCCGCGCATCAAAGCCTTCGGATGCTTGAGTGCCCACCGGCGTGCGGAAACGGCCACGTGGGCAAGCTGCTCCTGCGTGGTGCCGTACTCGGCCATATGGCGGGTCGCCGTGAGGGCGTAGAGGGCCGGGATAAAGGTTCCATAAATAAACTCGAACTCCGAATGGCTGACCATTTTAGCCATGGCTTCTGCGCCACCAGCCCTCACTTTGGGGAACTTTCCCGCGCCAATACAGAGCACCGCATCAGCCCTTCCCGCCTCAATGGCTAAAGTAGCTCGTTGAACCATCAAGCCGTGAGTTGCTCCACCGCCGTTCATGGTGTCAGAGAAAACAGGGCGGAGACCCAGTTCGTCGTAGAGCTTTTCGTGGGTAAAGATCTCTGCACTCCCACCCAGCACCATTCCTGCCGGGCAGGCTAGAAGGCCATTAATATCTTTGGGGTTTATTCCCCATTCAGAGATGAACTGAACGAGGACCTGCCTGTACATTTCCATGTCGTCATAGTGCGGGTAACGACCGGGATTCATCTCAGTCACCGCAGCGATAGCGGGAGAGTTCCGCATTTCAGATTCCTCCTTGACAAAAAACCTTAAGAGCCTATTTCAAAAATGTTCTGGACCTTGCTATAGGTTAAATAACTTTTTGACAGAGAGACTGCCATGGATAGCTTAGAGAACCCCTTCAGGCCTTGGCCGCTTAAGTTTTTTGCGGCCTCCTCCACGATCCTGACAAAGAACATCCTGCTCCCAATGTAGAGGTGACCTTCGAGGGTGAGGAGCTTACCCATAATCTCTGGCTCCTGCAGAAGAGAGAGGAGCTCTTCGGGTCCTAAAAAGCGCACCTCAGGAGGAAAGATATCCCGAAGGAGCCGCCAGCCGTCGAAACTACCGCCCGTTAGCTTCTCTACTTTTGCAATGCTGAAGATCCATTTTTTTCCCTTGATGGAGACGATGAGTGTGTTGAGAGAGCTACGGTTCTTCTCTTCCAGGGGAAGAAGCGCGCCGGTAAAGCGCACGAGTGGGGGAGGTTCGAGCCGAGGAACCTGAGCAAAAGCCGTGGCGGACCAGAAGACCGACACCAGAAGAATGATGGCTGTTATCTGTCTCAACGCCTTCTACACAAGATCAAGGCAACAATCAGCCAGCGGAGGCGGGTTGGGGATAAGAAGAACAACGATCAAACCCACCGTGGTGGACGACTAGCCTCAAGCGCCAGTAGGCTGCAGAGTCGCTTCTCTCGCCGCGGTCTCCTGGGCGATCCGTTCCCCCATAATAATTATAAAACGCGGCTTGAGGAACGACACTGCCATAGGGATGAAAATCAACGCGCCCACAAAGTGAAAAAACAAAATCAGGCTCAGCAGCAGGGCCATTTCCGACTGAAACTTCATGGGGAAGAAGATCCAGAGAACCACACTTACGACCAGCGTGGTCCCGGTAAAGATAATGGCCCGTCCGGTTGTTAGCAGCGCCGTTCGGTTAGACTGGTCAAAATCGTGGCACTTCCCATACTCCTCCGTAATACGACTCAGCACATAATAGCCATAATCAATACCAATCCCGATCCCCACTGCTGCCACGGGCAGAGAGTTAATGTTTAAGTCGATGCCATTGAGGTACATGATAGCTTCGATGACCGGCTGGGCAACGAGCGGGGGCAGCATGACAATGAGCGCGCCAAGCACTGAGCGGTAAATCGAATAGCTGAGGATGAAGATGGCCGTGAGGATCAGGGTGAGATTAATCTGGTAGGAACGTTCTATCTCCTCATTCATTGCCGCCAGAACGCCAATCAGGCCGCCCGCCAGACGAAAGGTGACTGCATCCTGGGGATTAGCAGCAATAAAATCCTTTGCCGAAGACAAGGCGTGTTTGATCATCACGTTGGAATAGTCCTGGTAATAGAGGTTCACAATGGCATCCCGGTAGTCATGGCTAAAGAGCCGCCCTATATCCTCGGACGTGATCTGGTTAACGACAAGGAAAAACACGCGTCCAACGTCCGCCCGGCTCATGGGGAGAATCTCCCAATTCGGGTCGTCCTCGTGGAAAATGCGATACACCCGTTTAAGGAGTGAAGTAGCACTGGTGGAGCCGGTGGATCCTCCCTCTTGCTCCATATGCCACTGGAACTGCTCCATGGCCCGCAAAACGTCCTCATTTTTGACCGCCCCCTCCTCCTTCCCCTCCACCACCACCAGCATTTGGCTGGCTCCTAAGAAATTCTCGTTTATTTTCCGGGAGGCAACACTGTACGGATGGTCCGGGTACATGAGGGCCTCCTCGATCGAAACCATGCTGACCTGCAACTGCTGGGCGTAGTATATCCCCAGTACGAACAGCAGTCCCAGCGTAGCCAGGCCAATGTAGCGCCGAGGGCCCTGGCTCAGCCATACCAAGGAGTGGCATATGGCCGCATAAAAGCGATCCGAGAACCGGATGCCTGCCTTGGGATTATGGCGGGGCGGGGGAATAAAGCTAAGCAGCACCGGGTGCAGGGTGATCACACTCACCGTAATGGTGACAATCCAAAAACTCGCTACATAGGCAATGCCTTGAATTACGGGAATACGAGCCACCGCTAGCGTCAGAATGGCTAGAGCGTCCGTGGCAATCGACACCGATGCCGGATCAAAAAGGCTCAGGTAGGAGGAGACAATGGCCTCATCTTTGTTCTGCAAGCGGGCATATTCCTCATGATAGCGCTCCATGGACTGTACCGAGTGCGAGAGCGCCCGAGCGGTGATCAGCACAAACACCACCATCACCAACGGGTCAAGATCAAAGCCAGCAATGCCGGCAAAGCCTATGGCCCACAGCGCGCTCAACAGGCCGGAAAAGAGGGGCACGAGCACGCCAATAAGGGTGCGGAAGTAAAACCACAGTAGCAGGCAGATGACAACGGTGGTCAGCCCAATGACCATAAGGATGGCCGGATAATAGTAGTGCACCCAAGTATAGAGCATGGGATAGCCGCTGACATAGAGCCGGGTGTTGTTGTCTTGGTAGGTCTCCACAATCTTATTGATCCGTTCCCAGAGGTAATCAAAGTCTGTCCCCTCTTCCCACAGGCCCGCCGTGATCAAGGCTGCCTTGTTGTCCAGTGAGACGTGCACCCCTCGCACGCCGGTGGCTGTATAGACCTTCTCGCGAAGGGATTCCAGCTCCCCCTCCGACTCCGGCAAATTCATGACCAGAGGCAAGCTAGAGACGCCATTCGTGGTGACCACAACGTTTTTGACACTGGGGTGCGTCAGTGAGGTCACCTGCCAAGGGTTGACCCCTCTAGTGTCCATGACGGCCCGGGTGAGACCATCGATTTTCTTTATCGTGTCGGTCGTATAGATATCGCCTTCCTTCACCTCCAGCACGATCTGCAGCACGTTGGCCGTACCAAACATATGACGATACTCTTGATAGAGCTGAATATAGGGGTGAGACGGGGGATAGAGATCGAAAAAGTCCGTATGGACGCGGGTTTGAAGGGCCCAATACCCAAACACCAGAGAGCCAAGCAGAATGAACACGCACACACTAGACCGGTGACGGAGGAGAAAGTAGAGGTATTGTTGCGTCAGGTACCGGCGATTCAGTTTTGCCCACATATAGTGTCTCAGTAGTGTCTCAGAGAGCGGAGTAGTTACGAATTTTGTACCTAGGAACCCTACTCCGGTAAGGTGTTGCTGATGAGGACGAGCCCATCGGCACCGACCAGAAAAGCGTGGTTCCCGGAGACCACCGCCAGCCGTCTTAGCCAGAAGAAGCGGTACTCCAAACCCAGGTTCATCCTCTCCCACTGCATTCCGCTATCCGTAGAGACCAGTACCGTGCCCTTATCTCCCACAATCCATCCTCTGTCCTTCATAACACCAATACTATAGAGGGCCTCCCGAGCACCGCTCAGCTGAAACTCCCACTGGCGCCCCCCATCCCGGGTATAGGCAATGGCCCCATCCTGACCGACCGCCCAGCCCTGGAGCGGAGAAACAAAGCAAAGGTCGTACACACTGGGCGGGGGAGTTATAACACCATACTTCGCTAGCTCTGCCGGACTCATCTCTATCTCCGACGCTTCTTCATCCTCCCGGAAGGGAAGGTAGGGAAGAATCCCCCTCTCCCAGGTCTTCCCTCCGTCTTCCGTACGGAGTACCAGCCCGCCCTCTCCACCGATCCAGCCGTGCGCCTGGTCGAGAAAAAAGACCGTGTTCAGCACCACGTCTTCACGGATCCGCACGCCACTGATACCACGCCGAGCAATCTCCGCGATCAGCTCTTTTGTGAGGAGTTGCCCTGCCTTCGCCACCGCCTCTCCAATCTCGGGATCAATCACATCGTGCAGCGCCGCAGGCTCGACGGGCCCTCGTCGTTCCTCGAGATCGAGCGACAGCGATCGCTCAACCCAATGCCTGCCTCCGTCTTCGGTGAAGAAGATAGTGCCCCAGTGCCCGACCGCCCAGCCCCTCTCCCGGCCGATGAACTCGACGTCAAAGAGTGGATAGGCCGCGGTCATCGTCGCCTCGGTGCCTGCCATCAATGGGGCTCCTTGCGTGACGATCGAGCTTTCAGTGTTAAGGGACGGGAAGGACTCAGAGTGTGGGCCGCCAATCGCTCTGGCCGGCTCAATCTCTTTAGGCGTTGGCGCCCCGTAACTCGTGCCTCGGTGAACAGAGGGAACACTACTCTGCTGCTGTTTCCAGGTCGCTCCCCCGTCTTCAGAATGGAGGATGACTCCCCGCTCTCCAACTACCCAGCCATGCGTGCGATCGACAAAATCCACCGCAGTGAGCAGGAGGTCGGTTCCGCTCTTCTGTTCTTCCCAACTCTCTCCTCCATCGGTGGTATGGAAAATTTTCCCCAGGCGGCCTACTACCCATCCTTCCTTTTTGAGGAAGGAAACCCCATGCAGGTTGACCGGGAGACGCGCCAGTTCTTTTTGAGCTAGGGCTGAAGAAACCGCTACTCCCCCGCTCCCCAAAAACATGAAAAAGAGCAGGGAAAGAAAAAGGGCTCTCGATGTTTCCAGGCAAGACAACAAAGTTCTATTTATAATAACTAGTTCACTAGGCGCGACAACCTCTACGGCCACAGCATTCTCCCTAAGCAGACAGACAGTCAGAGGGTCGGGAAGTCAGGAATCCTGAAGCCTGTCACCCTACCAGCTCCTTCACCGCCGCCTGGATCTTTGCCTCATCCGGGAGCACAAAATTCTCCATCGGGGGACTGAAGGGCATGGGGGCATCAAGCGCAGTGACCCTCTTTATCGGCCCGTCAAGATAGTCAAATCCTTTGTCGGCAATCATAGCGGCGAGGTCTGCCGCCGCGCCGCCGCGCCGATGTCCCTCATCCACTATCACCACCCGGCCGGTCTTCTGCACCGACTTGAGGATTGTCTCCTCATCGAGGGGGATCAGGGTACGGGGGTCCACCACCTCAACCGAGATGCCCTCCTTCTCCAGTGCTTCAGCCGCAGCCAGGGCCTTTTGTATCATAATCCCAATGGCCACCACGGTGGTATCCTTCCCCTCCTTCTTGACCGCTCCTCTGCCCAGGGGTACAAGGTACTCCTCTTCTGGCACTGCCTCTTTTAGCTGGCCAAACCTGCCGTACTCAAACACAATCACCGGGTCGTCATCCCGAATGGCAGACTTCAGCAGCCCCTTCATGTCGTAGGGGCCAGAGGGCACCACCACCTTTAGCCCCGGCACACTCATAAGCTGGGCGTAGACCGTCACTGAGTGCTGGGCCGCGGCAGAGCCAAGCGCCCCATAGAGTGTCCGGAAAGTAATGGGCATCTTGGCCTGCCCGCCAGTCATGTAGTGAAGCTTGGCCGCTTGGTTGCAGAGCTGATCCCAACAGCAGTAGGTGAAGCTGGCAATCTGGATCTCCACCAGCGGCCTCGCCCCGGCCATTGCCGCTCCCACCCCGGCGCCGACAAAACCCGCCTCGGAGATGGGGGTATTGCGCACCCGAGTTGGACCAAATTCATCCACCAGGCCTGTCGTGGCACCAAAGACTCCAACCTCTACGTCCTCTCCCATAATGAAGGTAGCGGGATCCCTGCGCATCTCCTCCCGCAAAGCCTCGTTGATCGCCTGGGCAAAAGTGATCTTGCGCATATTTCCCCCTCCTCTAAGGGTTAATAAATATATCTTCCAGTGCCTCTTCGGGTTTAGGGAGCGGGCTTTCCCGGGCAAAAGCCACAGCCTCGTCCATCTCGCGTTTGACCTCAGCCTTGACTGCGTCGAGCTCCGCCTGGGTGAAGATCCCCGCCTCGGTAAAGCGCTTCTCAAACGTGGCAATTGGGCAGCGCCGCTTCCACTCCTCGATCTCTTCCTGTGAGCGATACCCCCATTTGCCAAGAAACGCCTCTTCTCCCACCACGTGGCCCTCCCACCTGTAGGTCTTGGCTTCTATAAGCGTAGGCCCCTCCCCTCTTTTTGCCCGCTCCACCGCCTGGAGCGTGGTCTCATAGACCTCAACCACGTCGTTGCCATTGACCACGACTCCAGGCATGTCGTGCCCTCGGGCCCGATCGGCGATGTCTTTCACCGAGGTAACATCCCGCGTGAGGGTAAATTCGGCAAAGGAGTTATTCTCGCACACATAGACTACTGGCAGCTTCCAGATGGCGGCCAGGTTAAGGGACTCGTGAAAGGTTCCTTCGTTAGCAGCTCCATCACCAAAAAAGCACGCCGCCACCTCCCTGCTTCCCCGCAGCTGCGCCGCCAGGGCTGCTCCGGTGGCAATGGGGATACCGCCCCCAACGATGCCGTTGGCGCCGAGGATGCCCAGGCTAAGGTCGGCAATGTGCATGGACCCTCCCTTGCCCTTGCAGTAGCCGGTTCTCTTGCCAAAGATCTCGGCCGTCATGGGCTTGAGTTTGCCGCCTTTAGCGAGCAGGTGGCCATGGCCCCGGTGGGTGCTAGTGATGTAGTCCTTGTCCGTGAGGGCAGCACACACCCCGGTGGCTACTGCCTCCTCGCCAATCGAGACATGGAGAAAACCGGGGATCTGCCCGGTCCGGAATATGTCCCGCACACGCTCCTCAAACTGGCGGATCGTCTGCATGGTGCGGTCCATCTGAAGCAGCTTCTCTTTGGGAAGCTCCATAAGCCGTACCTCCTTTCTGCTTTCCTCTCGTCTTGGGTCGTAAGAGCTGACAGATCCGCCTGCAAGTGTGTCATCACAGTGATCGAGCAACCTTGCAACCCTTTATCCAAACTCCCACCCCTACCTTACTCTCTCCTCCCCCCTACTTCCCGTTTAGCATTGCCTTCTGGTGCGTGTAGATATTTCAGCGATCCTTGGACCTTTATACATAATCCGTCATATCGTTTCTAGCGAAACGCTGGAATGATTTCTTTCGCCAACAAACGAACGTTCTCTTGTATATCTTCTTGTCGGCAGGCGAAGGGGAAGAGGATCATCTGCGCGCCGGCATCAATGTACTCCTGGAGCCGCTTTTGACAATCCTCCGGCGTGCCAAACAGGGCATAGCGATCGACAAGGCGGGAGAGGTCCTGCGCAAAGTTCTGACTTAGACGCTCAACCGCCACCTGCCTGGCCTCGTCTCTGCTTCTGTAGATGGCACTAAAAATGTAAAGACCGGGACGAAAATGGCTCAGGTCCCGGCCGTGCTCTCTGGCGAAACGATTGATGGTGGTGATGCTCTCCTTGAGCTGCTCCGGCGTGTACATGTAAGGGATCCAGCCATCGGCGTAAAGCGCTGCACGCTTCATGGCCGGCTCTTTTCGTCCTGCGACCCATATCGGTGGATGGGGTTTTTGCACCGGGGAAGGCTCCAGGGTCACGCCAGAGAACTTGGTGAATCTACCGTTAAAAGAAACGTCTTTCTCCGTCCAGAGCCTTTTAATAACTTGGAGTGCCTCGTTTGCTCTGGCTCCCCGCTCTTTCACCGGCACCCCGCAGGCCTCAAACTCTTTAGGGAACTCTCCGCCGGTGCCAACCCCCAGGTTAAACCTGCCCCCGGAAGCGACGTCCAGGCTGGACGACATCTTAGCGACGAGCGTGGGCTGGTAGAGGGGTAAGAGCATAACCGAGCTGAGCAGCTTAATTTTTTCTGTGGCTCCCGCTGCCACCGAGAGGGCGATCAAGCTGTTAGGAATCGGCCTGTGGAACATCACATGCTCCCCACAGGCCAGATAATCGAACCCCAGCTCTTCCGCTTCCCTGGCAAACTCCGGGATACCCGTTGACGATGACAGCACCGCCCCGAACTCGATCCTCACCATATTTCTCCGCCTTTCCGGCACTTCATAACCCGTAAAGGGAGGTGGGAGCAACCCTTGTTGACGGGAAAATCTCCCCTCCTCTATGGTGACGGAACGGGTCTGCCCGAGAGACCAGCCAGGGGAGGACAAGGTGTCGCTGTCTTACTTTCACAGGATCGTCGAAGAGAAAATTCGCGAGGCGCAGAGAGCCGGGGCGTTTGACAACTTGCCAGGTAGATGACGGCGGGGCGGATCCCCGCCGCAGAGATGTTTCTTTCCTTCCTTCAACTTCGACCCCGCTGACTTGAATGCCCGTTGGCCGCTTTCTGCGCAGAAGAACGCCTATTTCCCATATTCCAGAAATCTCCCAACACGAAAGTTTTGATCAAAGCCGGGGCGCCCAAAGTTGAAGTGCGCCGTTCCGACTCGGCGATTTTTGCTGCCGTGCGGTTTTCCTAGCATTTGATCGCCGCTGCCTATGGACGTCGTCCCTCGGTTGACAATCTCATCGGCAAAAAATCCGGCATTACCGTCGAAGCACGTAGTTATCTTATCCCCAGTATCGAAGTGTAGATAATCGAACAGATGGATCATCTGGCGCCATTGCTCCCCGGAGCGGTTGAAAACCGTCTTCCAGGTTGGAGTGTTCGAACCCTCTTCAAACCAGAGGATCTCTCTGCCGTAGGCGTAGTAGGGATCCTTCGGGATGGCCTCTACAACGAGCATTCGCACAGGCACCCACAGGACACCCGTGTTCCACCACCCTGCGTGCACCTGCGGGTCTTCCTGGTAGCCAGATTTAAAATCTTTGTCCGGCCGCTGGAACGCACTGGGCACGTGGGGATAGCGTAAAGAAGGTTCCCCGTAGGACGTAAGATTTGCCACATAGTCATCAGGCGCCTGACCCCATAAGCGCCAAACGGGTAGCAGGCCATCTTGTTTTCCTATATATTTCCATTTCATCATCTCGACCTTGCCACTATATAATGGGGTGCCGTCGTCTGGCGTGAACTCGGTACCCAGCACCGAATCAGAACGGTTCGCGGACGTCGCCCGGAATACCCGCCGGTTCGCGGGGGCGTAGATCCACACGCTGTCCCACTTTTTGGGGTCCTGCCAGCGCCAGCTGAGGGTCGCGACGCCAAAGGAGTCAGCCGGCCCAGTGAGAAAGAAGATTTCCTGAAATATGAGCGGCCGCTTGATCCTAGGGACGGGGGGGCGGTGAAAATCGATGCGCTGCCGAAGAACCCGGACTGTAAGCCAGCGATCAAACGCGCCCTTCAGAGGCATGGAAGCTTGCAGGGCGCCGTACTGCTCTTCCTCGCCGCATGATCCTTGCATCGCCTTAGCGTTCCACATTATTTTCGCCCCCACCTTCGCGGGGTCTTCTGTGAGATCTATGTTAGGAAAAGGTTGACCCATGGGCATCGGCCAGGGTCGCTTCCCGGTGCTTCTAGCTATGATGCCACCATCCGCATCCACGTCAAACTTTCCGGCGTTCTGCTTGATTGCCTGCACGAACTCCTCGTCCCAATGATTCTCGGGACGAAGCAGCAGATCGGGTGGATCGAACTCTCCGATCGTAAAGGAGTATTCTCCCCTCGTGGTCCGCTCGTACGCCAGCCCAGGCACCAGGTCTTTGATCAGATTGGCGCTCTCCGCGGTAATATTCATGCCCACGCTCAGTCCATACTTTTCCGTCAACTCCGGCGGAGTCGGAATATCCGCTCCCTGTGCGCTGCTCACCCAACCCAGCAGGAGACCGGAACCAGCAACGCCCCACTCAGACAACGCAACATACCTGTCGCCATAAAACCTTCCTTTCTTTTCTACATTAGATAGCTAAAGCTAAACATTAGATTGTCCTTATCCTTCAGAGTACCAATACCGGCAAAGCGTCCCCAGATACGGGTGTACTGCATCTGAAAGCGGAAGGGATCGCGGATAAGGATTATATTAGGCTGGAAGAGCCACGCTCCTTCCCAGTCGTAAAAGAAGGCGACGATGGGCTGTACCTGGAAAAGGTTTTTGAAGTATGCGGCCGAATAGACGGTAAGGAAGTGGAAGGTAGTCAAAAAGCTCTCTCTATCTACATCAAGGAAGCGCCCGGGTATCTCTTGAATCGGCGCTTTGATCCCATCCATGTTCCCCTGAATGTTAGAGTAAAACTGCTGAAAACCGAAATTGATGGTATTGTTGGGATTCAGGAACCGTATCCAATGGGCGTGATCAAGGCCAATCACTCCCCGGATCACGTCCCGTTTGGGGTACCTCTTTCCTGCGGCGAAATTTTGCTCTTCGATGAAGAAGGGCTCGCCAAAAAAGCCGGCCACTTCGCCGCGGAGGACGGCATACGTGCCAGGGATGGGCATCGAGCCGGTCATACCAAGGATCTGGACATTCGGGAAGCGGAGTTTTATGACCGGATCTACTCCATTGGGGGCGAATTCGTAAGACACTGTGGGAGCATCCGAATATGTCGAGAGGTACGCCAGGGAAAAGGACGCATCGTTCCTAGTCATCAACAGCCGCACCCCTGCACGGCTGTCTTCCAAGGATTTGTCCGGACGCTGGAGCACTGTGTCGGTAGGAGCACCGAACTCCCCTATACTCGAGATCAGGGTCGGAATCGACTCCGCCGGCTGTGGTGCGCCACCCGTCCCCCACGGCGTGGGCGGAGCCGCTCCTGCGACGGGGAGACGACTATCGGGCGCAATGAAACCCTGTACGGCCAGGTCGTAGATCCCCCAGTCGGGGAAAGTCGGTAGCGATAGCGTTGCGCGGACCATGTTGAGCGGCCTACGCCGCTCATCAAGGCTAAGGAGAAATCCGCCAAATGAGTTATCAAGCGGGTTGATCTGGTCGAGCAAGCGAAAGCCATTGGTCTGTCCCCAGGAGAGGTTCTGCCGGCCCACCCGTAGGTTGAGCGCGCCGAAGATCCGCACATCCCCCCACGCCTCGAAAATCTGCTGGCGGGTAGTTTTCTGCAGTGAGGGAGGCACGTCGTCCCGGTACACTTTCGGCCCGTAATCGTACGCACCTTCGTATTCGAGGCGGTAATTGAAAAAGAACCGCGCCGATTCTATATTAAGACCTTCTATAAGATTGGCGCCCCAGCGCTGGTTCCGAATCCATGGCAGCACATTAGCCATGAGCTGAGGATCCACGAGGGTGCGGTGCTGCATCATGGTCCAGTCGCCTACTTTCGCGTTGAAGCTCAGCGGATTTTGCGTGCGCAGCCGATACTGGTTGGTGAATACCGAGGTAAAAAACAGTGTGTTCCCTTCGTCAAGGTACATACCACCAGCGACAGGTCGCACGGTGAGGAAGCTCACGACAAGCCACCCCACAAGTCCTACCAACACATACCACCTTTTTTCTCCTCTACGCATAAGCTCCTTCCTTCCTTTCTCTGCTAAGAGACACCGACGGACAGTGGCGTCTCCAAACCGACTCGCTAACTTGACAATCTCACATTACCCCACCGACGACAACCCCCCTACGAAATCGAGGCTCATTTCATGCCTTCTTCATCCAGTTCATCCGGTTCACCAGGATGCAGCACCGCGATCATTGTCGGCCCCATTCCCGGCATGGTTGTGTATGTAGTCCATATATCACCGCTTTCGTCAATTGGTAGGACACGTAAGAGGGCACCACGATGTGGCAGAAGGTATTGCGTAAACTTCTCAGCCTTTGGGTCAAACCGGTAAATCTTATCACTATTAGTGGTACCCACCCATACGACGCGCCTCTTAGGATCCCACGTCAGGTTATAGGTCGAGCCACTCCTGTCTGGCAGGTCGTAGATCTTCTGCGTCCCAGTCTTCGTATCATACGCCAAAATTTGACCAGCACCGCACAGAGCTACCCAAACCACGTCGTTGTCGTCAATGGACATACGCCGAGGGGCAGTGCCGTTTGGAAAAGGAATCATAGTGTCGACCGTTAGGGTCTCTGTATTAAATGACCCGAGCACATCGTCCCCCCACTGGGTGAACCATACATGTTTCTTGTCGGATGTCATAACCGCGCCGTAGGTTATCGCAACCCCCCTATGGCCCTTCCGAAACGGCAGGTCATACTCCTTAGTTTCACCAGTCTTCGAGTTCACGGCTGCAAGCCTGCTGCGATTTACAATGGTTAGCCATAAGCGGCCCTTTAGGTCAAATGCTATATTGCCACGCCAATCGGTAGCGAAATCATGAGATATGGCCCCTTTTTCTAGGGCATCTCGGAAAATCTTCGTCCACTTCTCCGTGCGAGGGTCAAATACCCCAAGTCCGTTTATCTCCTCCAAGCTAATCCACAGGTTGCCCGCAGCATCCGGGGTGATCGTATGCGGGCCGAACGGCCCCTCGCCAGGAATCTTCAGCCATTTGTGGGAGCCGTCCTCTGGGTTCAGCCGCACAAGCCTATCCCCACCTAGGTCTATACCCCAGACGTACGGAGACCCTCTCGCAACTGCCACCTCACGATACCACCCATCACTCGTGGGCTCCAACTGATATTCTTTAATGACCGTACCCTTAACGCCGATCGGAGCGTCGCCTTCCTTAAAATCAGAAACACTAAACTTCTTGAAGTTCTTAGGCAGGTACTTTGCAAGGAACCAAGCCATGAGTGTCTCGTCCTCGCCTGGAGCCATATGATGGAATTCCAGAAATTCTCGATCCTCACGGTTCTTAGGATCTACATTCACCCATCTCGTCCTAGTACCCACTTTAGCATGCAGCGCACGATGCCGCGCTAGGTGTTCTATCCAGGCCTGCTCACGTTCCGGCACAGCTAGGCGGCCTACGTTCTCGATGAACCGCTGAACTTGCGGGCGGTATGCAACAATCGGAAGCTGATGACAATTAGAATAACACAGTTTGGAAACCATGGACAGGCCCGTTGCAATCCGGGGCGTAGTTGGTGCGGGATCTAACCAGGCAGAAGCCGGAACTTGCTCAGCCACATTATCAATCGTCGCCATGAGGAAATCCACCTCGGCCAGGCCATCAGCAGAGGCTGAGCCTATGTTCGTCGACTCAGTCTTAAACCCCACCTTTCGGCTTCTTATCTCGATCTGATCTATAGAGACATTTTTGCCCAGTTCAGGAAACCGGTATGTACCGGTCCGATCGGTGAACACTGTTATCGCATCGGCCAGGAGGGCCTTGCCTTCTAGAGTAACCATCGCGCCAAAGACGGGATTGCCCTGGGTATCTTTCACTTTCCCCATAATGGACTTGACCTGGGCGGTTTCCGCCGCCCAGGTCTGTGATCCAAACAGCAGACCTCCCAGAGCAAGGCAGATTATAATTCCCCTAAGTACTGTTGCACGCAAAATTTTTCCCCCTTACCCTCTTGTCGTTCCTAAGTGGACTGTCAAATTAGTTTTTTTACGTGAATACTCTCATGGGGACCCGGGAAACAAACATCTTAAAGTGCTGCTGCATGTCCTGAGAACAACACGAGAGCTTCCTTTCGTCCACCTACTCTCAGGCCACCAGGTACTTTAAGAACATACTCCTAAAACTCCCACCCCCACCTTCTTTACAGTATAATTATGAGACTCACTGGATATCTACTAGATATATTTTTAAGTCTATTAAGTCAATATGCTGTACAATAAGATAAAGACTGATATGTTGTCAATCCCCTCAGACGGGGCAGTGCACTGCAAGCTGGCGTGCGGGGTGCAAAAGTTGTAGACCGTTCCGAGGAGGTAACTATGAAATGTACGCGTTATCTGGCAATCATAACCTTGATTGGTGCCTGCGCATGCCTCATGGCTGTTGTTACGCCCACAACGGTCCGTGCACAGACTACTGACGCCATGCCCACCAAGTGGCTTGGGATTCTCAATGCCAATATGCCACCGCGTAATGATCCGGTCGCTGTCGCCCATTTATTCGCTAAAGACGGTGTGCAATACCATCCATTTGGCGCGTCAGGGACTCAAAGAGGGAGAGAAGCGTTACAAAAGTTTTTCGCAGGATTTGAGAACTTTCGGGCTGCTTGGACACACATCGAACACAGCAGGACGATTCAAGGTAGGCGTGCTGTGTGGGAGGGCGTCGCGCAGGGAACGCACAAAGAGGCTGGTACATTTGTGAAGCTGCCCATCGTTTTTTTCCTTGAATTTGATGAGCGAGGCAAGGTGAAAAGGAATCGCGTCTATGGTGACGTGCATTTGATTGGGGAACAGACGGCAGCCCCAAAGCGGAGCGCGGAAGAGCACACGGCCATCATCCGTCGGTGGTTTGAAGAGGGCATCAACCAGGGCAACCTCGCCGTCGTGGACGAGTTGTTTGCGTCCGACTTCGTGTTCCACGAGCCCGCCGGGGATGTGCGTGGACGTGAGGCTCTCAAGCGAGCGGTGCCAGGGTTTCGGACGGCCTTTCCTGATATGCACATCACCATTGAAGACCAGATTGTCACAGGCGATAAGGTGGTGACCCGCTGGACAACGGTGGGCACCCATCAAGGGGCGTTCATGGGCATCGCCCCGACCGGCAAGCGCGTCACGTTGACGGGGATATACATCTACCGCCTTGCCGAGGGCAAGATTGTGGAACTCTGGACGAGTCGTGACGACCTGGGCTTTCTGCAACAACTCGGCGTGATTTCCCCGTTGGAGCGGGGTGGAGAGTAAGCCCACCGCCTAGGGTCAACCTACTCAGAGGTAAACCCAAGATGATTAAGAAGTTCCGAGGCATGGCCGTTGAGAAGTCAAGAATTGCGCCAACGGCCCCGTGCCGACTGCCTTCGAGAGCCCAAAACGGCTAGCGGAGAGGCGAGGCAGGCCCTGGCTCAATCTTAGCCCCTGGTGCCAGCTGTGAGAAACAGCTTGCGCATGTCCCAGAGGATCACCGACCCAATCAGCACCACCCGTGGGGAGTTGCCGACCCGGGCGTAAACACTCGTCTGCACCGGGTTATGGCTGCCCAGCACAATGGTGCGTGTGCCGTCCCCTTCGATCTGGAGTAAGATGTGTGAGGTTGGGTGATCAAGCCCATACTCGGAGAGTCTCTCCATCCCTTCCCCCATCTCTCCTATCTCCACGAGCTCCCCAATGCTCTGGAGGAAATCCTCCACCGCTCCGGCACGCAGCGCTTTCATGCCGGGCTCTACTTTCCACCCCTCTGCGGTGCGCCGGCAGATGAGGCTCTCTCCTTCGTGGGAGATCTCCACCTTCGTCACTCGCTGGGGGTTAAACTCTATGACCCGGCGCGAGGCGGGACCTTCCTCTGGTCCGCCAGCCGCTTTTTTCTCTGGAGCAGTGAGATAGGTGTAGCCCCCCAGCGCCAATGCTACCACCATCAACAGGGCGACGCGGCGCCCTTCAGCCGAGAGACTCATCTTTTTCTTCTCCGACGAAAGAACACAACCATCCCCACCAAGAAAATAAGGCTGGGCTCCAGGACGACCATGGTCCAGAAGAACATCCGTGCCTGGACCTGAGAGAGGTAAAGACTCTGAGCCAGGGTTGCTCCTCCTGAGACTGGCACATTCACCGACCGGCCGGTCGAGACCAGCTCTTCTCTCCTCAAAAGCCACCCCACCGTGTTCATAAAGAGATCCACGTTGCCTGGAATACGGCAGTAGACGTTATCAACAAAGTCTGAATCACCATAGACCACAATCTTTCCCCGTCTCTCCTCATCGGCCGTGCGGCCAACCGTGGCTACTGCAGCAACGGGCACCGGGCCACGCTGATCTTCCCCGGCGCGATATGTCAGGTCGCCCCTTTCTATCCGCTCCCGGCTCTTCTGCGCCCAGCTCTCCGGGCCTGAGAAGGCAAATGCCTGCGCCCTGCCATCCTGCACACGCACCG
Organism: Binatia bacterium; assembly: GCA_963666315.2. GTDB lineage: Bacteria > Desulfobacterota > Binatia > Bin18 > Bin18 > Bin18. Next base: position 58,731 of record CAXXHG010000005.1, on the reverse strand, counting down.
GCCGCACTACCGGCATCATGGGCAAGTCCTGGAGTTTGCGGGGAAAAACCTCTGCGGCAAAGGTGGGGATGGCCGGCATCAACGGATCCCCGCCGGCGAGGTGGGTCCGGGTATCCACCACGACCCCCTCATCCAAAATAAAGCCAAACCGGGCCAGATACTGGCATAGCCCCGGCACAGTGTAGGGATCAATCATAAAAAGCGCGTTCCCGCCGGCAGAGAAGTAGGCAGAGAGAGCCTCAAGCTCGGCTGCAGACAGCTCTTCCTTGGGACCGCTCACCACCACCAGGTCAGCATCCTGTGGAACCCTGCCTGTCTGGTGCAGAAGAAAGGAACGAACTCTGTAGTTCTCTGTCTCCAGCACTTTTCTCACTACCCCATAGCCCACCCGCTCCCCCATATCGGTGGGGTCTCTTTCCCCATGTCCAGAAAGGAAATAGACGGTTTTTATCGACTGGCTGATACGCAGGATGGCGCTGAGCACCCTCTTCTCATCAGTAACCAGAATCGTGATCCGGCGGCCTCCCTTGGCCTGCACTATCGCGGATCCATAGGCGTAGACCCCATACTGCTGCGCCAGTCCCGGAGTTCTATCGAGATCAAACAGCCGATAGCTCAGGAACGGAGTCTCCTGGGCCATGAGACCCAGGAGTTCATCATACTGCGACCGCTTCCCCCGGCGATAAAAGGCCGTAATCTCCACCTCCTGGGTAAGGGCCCTGAGTGCCTTCTGGGTGATCGGAGAGAGGCTATACCTTTTGGTGGGGGTAAGGTCAAAGCGCAGATTCCCGCGCGCCGAGAGGACCTCCAGCGAGACGACGATCGCAAAGATGAGCGCCACCTCCACCCCAAGAAGGAGGGACCGTCTGACCGACTCGCGGCCAAACCACATCATCGCATGCCCCTCCACTTGCGCGACTCAAGCGACCGCAGAGTAAGATAGAGAAACAACAGCGTTACCAGCACAAAAAAGCCGATATCCTTGGTGTTGATGACTCCTTTGGCAAAGTCCTCGAAGCGGTCATAGAGAGAGAGGCGGCTCACGATTCCAATGAGCTGCGGCCCCAGCGCCTCTTCGTTCCAGGTGAGGAACCAGAAAAAAACCAGCAAGCCATAGGTAGACATGGCGCTTACCGCCTGGTTTTCGGTGAGTGAGGAAATAAAGGTGCCGCAGGCAATGAACGTCGCTCCCAGGAGAGCCACTCCCAGATATCCGGCCAGCGGTGGGCCCCAGTCAAATGTGTACACGGAGGCAAACATTACCAGGTAAACCAGCGTACAGGCCACCATGAGCTCAAAGATAAAAACGCAGGCGAGAAACTTCCCCAGGATAATGTGCAGGTCCTTGAGGGGGTAGGTCCATAAAAGCTCGATGGTCCCTAACTTTTTCTCCTCGGCGAACAGCCGCATGGTGAGCAGCGGGATGATGAGCATGGCAACGAAGCGTAGGTCGAGGAAGTAATACTGCCAGAGTGAGGAGGTGATATCCATGAAGGTGCCAAAAAGGTCATAAAAGATCATATCGGTGTAAAAGAAGTAGCCGGAGAGGACAAGAAAAGAGGCGGCCAGGGAATAGGCAATAAACAAGCCGAAGTAAAGGCGGAGTTCTTTTTTGAAAACACACCACACTTTCATGATGAGACCTCACTCCTCCCGTGCTCTGCCGGAGTCATGGATAAGCTTAAGGTAGATGTCCTCCAGGGTCAGCTCCACTGAGCGGACCTCCAGCAGCCCCCAGCCTCGCTCCAGAACCGTGCGGCTCACCTCATTGTGGATATCTCCTCCCTCGTATTCCACAACCAAGCTAACAGGACCGCCGCCGGCCGCCGGCAATTCACGGTCCTCAGTCGGCCCATCCTCCTCTACCCGCACTACCCCGGGCAGCCGGGAGAACGCTTCCACCGCCTGATCCCTCGGCCCCTCGACCTCCACCCGCACCCGGCGGGTGCGCTGAAGCTGGGCACGCAACTCTTTGAGCGACTCCGAAGTGAGGATCCTGCCGCGGTTGATCACAATGACACGGTCGCAGACCGTACTCACCTCGGGCAGGATATGGGTGGAAAGGATCACCGTTCGCTCCTTGCCAAGGTCGCGGATAAACTTGCGAATTTCCACCACCTGCTCTGGGTCGAGGCCAATGGTAGGCTCATCGAGAATGAGGACCTCCGGATCGCTGGTAAGGGCCTGGGCAATACCCACCCGCTGGCGATAGCCTTTAGAGAGCTGGCCGATGATGCGGTTCTGTACCTCTTTCAGCCCACAGCTATCTATTACTCGTCCTACCTCTTGCGCCCGCCTCCTGCGCGGCACATCCTTGGCCTCGGCCACAAAACCGAGAAAGGCTCGCACCGACAGGTCCGAGTAAACAGAAGCCTTTTCAGGGAAATACCCCACCATCCGCCTGACTTCGAGCGAGTGGGAGGTCACGTCATACCCCCCTACCCTGGCCTTCCCCGAGGTAGGCGGAAAGAAGCAGGCAAGGATGCGCATGACCGTGCTCTTGCCGGCACCATTAGGGCCGAGAAAGCCAACAACTTCACCCCGGGCAACATGAAAGGAGACCCGATCGACCGCGAGAACAGGGCCAAATTGCTTGGTTACATTATCGACTTCGATCATCGTTACTAGAACAACTCCTCACCCTAGCCCTCTCCTCTCAAAGAGGAGAGAAAATCCTTCCCCTCGCCCCGTGTGCGGACCGGAGTCAAGGGTGACAAATGTACCGGACACATAGGTAACAGTTTCATGCAAGGTTTTGTAGATCAATTGGGGTGATGGTTTGATGACAGAACAGCATATCGAACACTCCATCAGTCCTTGTTGGCCTAAGCCCCACCGGGTACCCACAGAAGGCAGGATACACCGCTTTATCCGTTAGTCAACAAAGTCGTATTAGGACAGCACAAACCTTCCTGCTGTCCAGATACCTCAAGCCACCAGGGATTTTTAGGGAAAACGTTTGATTTTCAACAACATACTTGTTATCACAAAAATGTAAATACTTTTTTACTGAACAGTGCAAAGTTCTTGACTGTGTGCTCAGGCGGCAAAGGGTTCACAGCATCGCTGGCGATTTTTAGCGTTACGATAATTCGGGCAAGGGTCACAACATCGCGTACATTTTACGCCGCCAAGGAGGTTGACTGTGGCATCCGTATTAGAAGAGAAAGACGCCATCCGTGAAACCATCGCTAATTACTGTTATTACTTCGATGGGGGAGAGTTCGACAAGTGGGTGGACCTGTTCACCGAGGATTGCACTCTTGATGCCGGGGAGGACGGCGTGCACAAAGGGAAAGAGGCTCTGCGCACCTTCCTCAAGACCATCCCCCTGACCAACGGCCTGCCGATGGTGAAGCACTACGTGATGAATGAGATTATTAAGGTGAACGGTAATGAGGCGACCGCAAAAAGCAACCTTCTGCACCTCCGCTCAAAGGGCGAAGGCGTCCTGGTCAATGGTCTGGCCGGACGCTACGAAGACCAACTGGTCAAACAGGGGAACCGCTGGCTCTTCAAGACCCGCAAAGTCCACTTCGATCTCGTCGGGGATAGGAAGTAGGAAAAAACCTATTCTCTTCTCCACTCGGAGAATTCGTACACCCCTCGGGCCTCGCGCCCCTGCCAGAGTGTGCGCGACAGACAAAGATCACCGCCAGTGTCCTGCCCTGGGGAGTATGGCGAATGACCGGGGTCGCGCTCAGGGGCCCACCGTTGCAGTGTAACCTCAGAGGCGTGGGCGGGGTGAGAGAGAGGCAAAACTCTGTGGGCTGGCCTTGCTCTAACGTCTTAGCTCCCGGGGGACGCCCGCGCGAACGCCGTGCTGAGGGCCCGGCGAGTGAACACCCGAGCCATCTCTTGCTTATACTCGCCATCGGCGTGCAGCTCAGAAGTCGGTTGTACCACTGCATTATAGGCTGCTTCCGCCATATCGTTAATAAACCCCTCATCCATCTCTCGCGCGGCCGTTAAAGCAGCAGAGCCGCCAATAAGGATGCTACGCGAGCTGTAGTTCCCCAGCCCATAGTTTTTTTGCTTCCCCTATAGAGTTATTGGGTCACTTTCTCGTTTGACCTCCAATCACCTCTACTTGTTCAGCCTAGCCTCATCCGAAGCCTATGCTGAAGCTACCTGCACCCTCGCGCCCGTGTTATCAAGCCTGGGCAGCACGTCTTTGGCGAAGCCCTCCATCTCCCGCAGCACATCCTGGGTTGGCTGCTGAGCCCAGTGCCAGATCAACACCAGGTACTCCACCGGGAAACGGTCGAGCTGGCTCTGGAGCTGCTGGCGCACGTCCTCGACAGTACCCCCTACATATAAGCCACAGTCGATCACCGCCTGTATGGGATCGGCCATAATCTTGCTGATGTCAAAGGCCTTGGGGAAAAATTTGGAGTAAAAGTCCACATAAATATCCACGTCGTTCTTGGCGATCGACTGCCGGTACTCCTCCCACGAATTGTTGATGTGGATCCAGCGCACCAGGGCCTGTCCCTCGCCGTAGCGGATGTTATACCCGGCCGCTTGCGCCGCTTCCCAGTAGGCCTGGCCGTGTTCCACCGCCTTGTCAATCGGCGCAAAGTAACAGGGCACAAACCCCTTCTTCCCACAGTAGATGGCTGAGTCCTTGCTGGCGCTGGTGGCAACAAACACCGGAGGGTGAGGTTTCTGATAGGGCGCAGGGACCACACTGACTTTGCGCACCTCATTGTTCGGTCCGATTTCATCATGGGCGCCGCTTTTGCGCGTCAGCTCATAGGCCGGATAGCCCTCAACCCCGGTCTCATACGGATAGGGGATCTTGAAAAACTTGCCGTTGTACGACACTGCGTCCTCGGTCCAGCACTTCAGAACAATGTCCATTTGTTCTTCAAAAATCTCACGGTTCCGCTCATCATCGCCAGAACCATCCGAGAGTGTGGCTTTGGAATCGTAGTGCTGGCCCAGAATGTTAGCCCAGCGGGATTGGTAGCCGCGGGCGAACCCGGCAAAGAAGCGTCCTTCCAGGATGTGATCGAGAACGGCGCACTCCTCGGCCACCCGCACCGGGTCCTGAGTGCTCATGACATAGCCCAGGGCTCCCATGCGCAGGTTTTTCGTCAGCCCGGCCCACCAGGCGTTCAGCACACCGGGATTGGGGCCGACCTCGTAGCCCTCAGAGTGGAAGTGGTGCTCGATGGTGCTAAAGCCCCAGTAACCCAGCTGGTCGGCGGCCTGAGCCAGCTTGGCCCAGTCGCGAATAACCTGCTGGTAGCGCTCGCTGTTGCGTCCGATGGGACGCAGGGTTTCACGTTCCTTTCCCGGCGCCGGGATAACCGGATAGAGCTGAATAATTGGCTTTACGCTCATGACTCCCTCCTTAAAGTTTCTCGCGAGATAGTGTAGAATATCAGATCCGAGCTATGAATGCATACTCGCTTCTCGAACGTCATCCTGGCTTTAGATGGTGAAGGTCTTCCACATCGTCCGGCGAAAACGGGCGTAATCGTAACCGAGCCGTTTCAATTTCATGGGTAGACATCACTTTACCCTAAGATCATCCACTAATTCCCGGAAACCGAGTCCACTTGGCTAAAGATTTTCCTAAGCCGCTCTAAATCCGCCTCAACTAGCGGAGGCTTTAAAATCGACCCTACGTTGGCTTTTAAATACTCCGGGTTTCCGGTTCCAGTCAAAACTACATGTACGCCAGGCTCATATCTGCAGTAGCGGTAGGCTGCTTCGGGGATAGTAGAAGCTTGTCCCCCTGGGTTAAGAAGGCCAGCGGGCTTTCGGGATCACACAAACCGGCTTCCACCGTGCTGCCAATGGTAAGGGGGCTCCAAATATGGCGCAATTGGGACGATGGGCTGCTCATAGTTTCCCCTTATGATCTTTGCTCTCTCTAGTATACTTTAGCGGCAAACCCCACCCACGCCACCGATTCCTCCTATACCCACGACGCCCGACCCGCCGATGTTATGAGGATACACCATCCCCCAACGGGGCCGGTGGTACACACGTGTCCTCTGGGACTCCGCATCCTCATCCCGGGAGAGGCCAGGACTCTGGCCTTGGGGAACTGCGCATCCTGCTGGGGAAACCAATAAGAGCAGCACTAGCGCCAGCATCTGCCTACGCATAGGTCACCTCGCTTGATAAACAAAAGGCGGTTGTGCGGTACTTCCTCATCTCTACTCCTTTTCCCCTTCCCCTGACAAGAGAAACGGTCCTCTTGATCGTTTCTTATAGGACAGGATATGAAGACAGAACAATTGGCACAAGGCCCCGCATGAGAGTGCCGGCCAGGTCTATATATTGATTGGTACCCGTGTTCAAGTATCATGCGGCTCTCGCTCAGGAGATCAATAAAACAGGAGTTTACCCCTAAACGAACGCGAAGGAGGCCGCGTGTGGGGCCTATGTCCTAATCTTGCGCGTATCTCGGCACAACGCCGAGCTGGGGCGTGAGGAAGAAGCCGAGGGGGGGGCCAAGAGCATGGAGTTCTCTTGCCCCCCCAGGTCTCTCACCCTTATTTAGTCTTGCCGGTTAGCCAGTAATCGTTTGCTCCCAGCCCCTCCAGCGCCAACCCGTATCCGAGGTTATCGAGCATGAGACGCTTGAGCTGCTGGGTGAGCACTACCCGAGAATAGCGTAGCGTGAGCGGGGGCTGTTTGGCCAACTGCTCCGCCAGCTCCCACGCACGGGGCAGCAGTTGCTCGCGCGGCAACACCTCGTTGACCACCCCCAAGTTGAGCGCTTCTTGGGCTGAGAGCTTCTGGCCGGTAAGCAGAAAATAGCGCCCCCGGTTGATACCCAACACCAACGGCCACACCACATGGACCCCATCACCCGGGACAATGCCGTTGGGAAAGTGCACCACATCTTGAAATATCGCGTGCTCAGCCGCCAGGACGATGTCACACATCACCGGCAATTCGGCATGAACGATTGCCGGGCCATTCACGGCGGCAATCATCGGCACCTCGATGTCCAACAGGTTCATCAAGAGGCGTTTCGCGTGCACTTGCTGTACGTCCCACAAGCGCGGCGAAATATCTCCAAAGCCACCCTCATCGAACTCTGCGTTAAACTTCTCACCGGTCCCGGTCATGATAATGACCTTATTTTCGGGATCGCTGCCGATATCGTTAAAGCACGCGCCGAACTCCGCGTGGGGAGCGGCGCTCCACTTGAGGGTCCCGCCGTTGGTGTGGAACGAGATCTGCAGAATCCCGTTACGCCGCTCCATTCGGACATGCTTGTACTTGTTTACGTAGTCCTCAAACTTGGCCATGGTACGTCCTCCTTTCATCGATAAGGTTAAAGAACCCTCGACAGAACAATACAAACGTTTGAGTTACCGGGGTTCCGACAGTAACCGGACAGAGAATATCGCTCCACATAAAAGTAATATTTAAATATGTCAAGTAGGCGTTATACTAGTGAACCGGTGACGTCAAAAAATAGTGCTCCTGCTGGTCTCTTCCTCTACAATAGTGGTGCAAACTGCCACCTTTTGCAAAGGAGGACGCGCCATGCCGGAGCAAGGAGAGCATAGCACAGCGGGGCTCACTTTGGACATGCTTTTTACCATCGTCTACACCCTGGTCGATGATCTCTACCAGCAGGCCGTGCCCGCCTCGATTCGCGAGCGGGGGCAGCGTAATGGTTGTCCTCCCACCCTCTCGGATAGCGAGGTGATCACCATTGCCCTGCTCGGGGAGTTGTTGGGCATGGACTCGGAGAAGGCGTGGTATGGTTTTGTGCGCAAAAACTGTCGGGCGCTGTTCCCACAGTTCCTCGAACGCTCTCGCTTCAACCGCCGCCGGCGCGAGAGCGTCACTAAGGTCTGATGCTTGAGATCGGAGGCGCCCTTGAGTTCAATTCAGACCTGCGCCGGCAGCTCGCAGAATTCATCCCTCATCCCAGGGAGGACGGAATCTACTGGACGACACATACGAGTGGAAGCGGGGACACAAGCTTGCACTCCGCTCCGTTGCACGTGGGTGAGCTCCTCGATAAGAACCTGTTCACCCAGAAGCAGTCGGTGATACTTACCAGCGCGACCCTTAGCGCCAACGGGAGCTTCGACCACATCCGCAACCGGACCGGCTTCGCCGATGCAAAGGAGCTGCTGCTGGGGTCGCCCTTCCTCCAAGGCCGCGCTGGTGTGCGTGCCCGAGGATATGCCTGAGCCTACCTCCTGGGGCTACCAGGAGGCGCTTGCCCAGGCGATCACCGACTCTGCTCTAGCGGCCGGAGGACGCACCATGGCCGACGGACGCGGAATACCCAAGGCGGGCGTCTTCGCCACCTCTGAAGGTGACACCGTGGGACGGAACCTCGCCGCCGCCATCAACGACACCCAGCCAAACGAATCCTCCGGGGTCGGCTACTGCTTTATCTCCTACAGCGGAAGGCAGGCAGCGACGGTCGGCGGCTAGTTTCTCGCCAGCAGGAAGCCGGAAGTTAGGTTTCAACCGCCCAGTGCGCAGGGGTTTCGAGCCAAGGAGCGCTTCGAGCGGGACTGGCACCGATTCCGTATCTAGCAATGTGATGAGGAAATGGAAGTGCAGAGGGGCGACGCCCCTTTGCCGGGAGTCTGAGGGTGTCCCTCAGATATGAATTCTTCCCCCTTACGTGTCAAGGAGGGAGTCGGGCCCGAGTCAAAGGGGTATTTCAGCATTCCACTACTATTCGCCTGCGCGGGTGGCCGCCGCTTGCGGGTGGTCCCGGCCAGTTACCAAACGACGTCGCCTGTAGGACGAGGCCCTACTGAGCCACGTAGCCGCCGTCCGCCAGCATGGCATGGCCGGTGACGAAGGAGGCCGCATCAGAGCACAGCCACATCACTACTTCGGCCATCTCCTCCGGCTCCCCGAACCGGCCGATGGGCTCCCCTTCGAGGAGCGGCGCCTCCTTCTCGGGGAATTCCTTCCAGTCCTTCTCGGTCAAGGGTGTTCGGATAACTCCCGGGCATAGTGCGTTGATCCTGATCCCCTTGCGAGCGTATTCCAGCGCGGCAGCCTTGGTCAGCCCTACCACCCCGTGCTTACTGGCAACGTATGCCGACACCCCGGCCATGCCTATCACCCCCAGCATCGACGCGGTGTTGACGATAGCTCCACTGCCTTGATTGAGCATCTGTGGAATCTCAGACTTCATGCATAGCCAGACACCTTTCAGGTTGACTACCAGGGTCCGGTCCCAATCCTCTTCGGTATGCTCGTGCGTGGACACCCCAATGCCCGCGACTCCGGCGTTGTTGTAGGCGCAGTCCAGCCGACCGTAGATCTGGACGGTCTTGTCCACCATCGCCTGGACCTCCGATGCCTTCGTAACGTCGGCCCTGACGAATATGGCCTCCCCCCCGAGGTCCTCGATCATACGGACGGTCTGCTCGCCGCCTTCCCTGGCGATGTCCGCGACCGCCACCTTCGCTCCCTCCCTCGCAAAGACCAACGCCGTGGCCCGGCCGATACCCGAGCTTGCCCCAGTTATCAGGCCCACTTTGCCTTCTAGTGCTCCAGCCATCATGGATCCTCCTTGGCCGCGGTTCACGCCCCGGCATTTAAAATGTAAAATCAAGACTTGATCTGACAGTCAGTGAATCCGCTCCTCGTTGTCAAAGTTAGTCCGGGGCCGAAAGTGGCGGGTCACTGGTCACAGGAATTCCTTTCCGTTTTAGCTCGGGTATAACGTCATCAAGGTCCGTAGAGGTGAAGCATATGTGGTGTATCCCTTCACCGTCTCAAAGTATTAGCAGATGAGCACCTGAGGAGCAATGTCAATGGATTTCTGGAAACATTCTTCGGCTTCTTTGGCCCGAGACTCCGGACTCTGAACATTGCACTGAAGCGTTAGCTCTCCCTTCAGCCGGTGCAGCTCCGCCTCATAGACACGCTCCTCGGTTCTCTCTACAAAAGCCAATGCCTCCTCCACTGCCCTCAGCCCTTCCTCGGCCTGCCCCCCTTTTCCATGCATCTCTGCCAGCAGGGCAAGAAAATATGGCCACCATGCCTCCGATCCCGTGGCCTGCCAGGCAGCCAGTCCCTCACGTATCTGGGCAATCCCCTCTTCGACCTGGCCTTGCTCAGCCAGCCCCCAGCCCTGCAGCATTGTCCCCCACGCCAACCAGTATGGAAATCCCTGCTCGGTCGAGAGGGCAATGGCTGCCTCGGCCCGTTCTTGGACTGCTTGCCCCTCCCGGCGAGACTGATGGAGCCAGGCAGCGGAGTCCAGGGCATAAGCCAGACTAGAGGGGTGAGACAGTTCTTGGGCCAGGCTCAGGGCCTCGTGGTTTCTCTTCAGAGCCTGCTCCGGATAGCCAAGATGCCACAAGGCCGTGGTCGTATTGCACAGACAGTCTACCCCAGGGTCAACAGACCCATAGATGAAAGCCAAAGAGTGGTGCTGCGGGGAGTCGTAAAGAGCACTCCCTTGCTCCAGGTGGGTGCGGGCAGGGGTTAGCTCTCCTAGAAAGAACAAGATGGCCCCCATCACCAAATGAGCCACCATCAGCAGAGCGGGGTCTTGCCTGCTTTGGGCCAAGCGCAGCATTTGCTCTCCCAGCTCGTGCGCCCTCTTGTGCTCAGCCCGTGCAAAATAAAACGCAAGCAGCCCGTACAGCACCGGGAAGAGCTCAGGGGTTTCCCCCACCTGCTCACATAGCTCCCGTGCCCGCAGGTAGACGTTCTCTACTTCCGGGGCCGCAAAGCCCTTGGTGGCCATTAGGGGCGCTCCCAAGGCCACTTGCAACATGAGTTCTTGCTGGCTGCGCTCAGGGGTGTCTGGTAGGACCTGGAGTAAATCGAGAGCCGTTGTGAAGTGACTAATCGCTTCCACATTGGCTGAGCGCTGCACCGCCTGTTGCCCCGCCAGCTGGAGGTACTTTACTGCCTTCTCAGCGTTTCCACCGCGACTATAGTGATGAGCCAACTCACTGTAGTGGTCGTCCAAGCTGGAGCTATAGAGTTCCTCTATGGCTTGCGCGGTCCGCCCATGCAGCGTCTTGCGCCGCTCCTGGAGCACTGTGCCGTAGGCGACTTCCTGGGTCAGAGCATGCTTGAATATATATTCCACCTCAGGGAATGCTGGCTGTTCATAGAGAAACTCTTTGCTCTGTAGTGAAGCTAACAACCGATACAACTCCTCTTCAGGCTGTGAGACAACGTGCCGGACCAGGCTTAAGGGAAACTCTCGTCCAATTACCGCTAACTGATGTAAGAACTCTTTCTCTTTTGGCGCTAGCCGGTCAATGCGGGCGGCTAGCACGCCTTGCACGGTCGGCGAGATGCGAAGCTCAGTCGGAGTTCCTTCGAGCCGATAGCTCCCCCGTTCTCCTCTGAGCGTGCCTTCCTCAGCTAACGTCTGCACCACCTCTTCCATAAAGAACGGTGTCCCTTCAGTCTTTTCGAGGATGAGCTGCTTCAACGCCTTGAGACTCGCATCGTTTCCAAGCAGAAAGGTGAGCAGCTCTTCTGCCTCGTCTTTGCCCAGGGGAGCGAGACGAAGCTGCGTGTAATACGTCTTCCCTCCCCACTCGTGCCGATACTCGGGCCGGTAGTTCACCACCAGCAGCAGTTTCGCTGAGGCCACACTCTCACTCAGCGTATCGAGAAACCCTTGCGTCTCAGTGTCTATCCAGTGCAGATCCTCAAAGATGAGAATGAGGGGCTGGTTGAGGCTCTCTCGCAGGAACAGTTTCTTCAGGGACTCAAATGTCCGTCGCCGGCGAATCTGCGCGTCCATTTGCTGCAGGCTGGATTGAGGGTCACTGATGCCGAGTAGTGAGAACAGATACGGCAAGGTGTCTTCGAGGCTGCGGTCCAGGCCCAGGACCTTTCCTATCACTCTCTCCCGGCGCTGCCGTTCATCATCTTGCGGCTGAATCTGAAAGTAATTTTTGAGCAGTTCGATAACTGGTAGATACGGCGATGCCTTACCGTGAGAAACCGCAAATGCTTCGAGCACCAAACAACCACTCTGTGAGGTGAGCTTGAACTCATAAAAGAGCTGGGATTTGCCAACGCCAGGCTCACCCATTACCCCCACAATCTGCCCATGGCCCGCCTTGGCTTGCTCCAACACCCGCTGCATTTGGTCCATCTCAGTATGGCGACCCACAAACCGGCTAAGACCACGCCGAGCAGACACTTGCAGGCGAGTTCTGAGTGGGCCTGCTCCTACCACCTCGTATACATTGAGCGGCTCTTCAACTCCTTTGACTTGGGTTTTCCCCAGTGCCTTAAACTCAAAGTAGCCCTCCGTCAGGCGATGCGTCTGCTCGCTAACCAGAATCGAACCAGGCGCGGCAAGTTGCTCCATGCGAGCCGCCAGGTTCGTGCAATGACCGACCGGCACATAGTCGGCATGCAGGTCATCCTTACGAATAGAGCGCACCACCACTTCCCCCGTATTCATTCCCACACGCATAAGGAGCGGGGGACGGCCCTGCTCGCGAAGCGTGTCTCCATAGCGCCGCATCTCCTCCTGCATCCGCAGCGCTGCATACAGTGCTCGCTGGGGATGGTCTTCATGCGCGATAGGTGCACCAAACAACGCGAAGATGCCGTCGCCTAAGGCTTGTGCCACATAGCCGTCATAGCGATGAACAGCGTCCATCATGAGTTGGAGCGCTGGGTCAATAATGGCTCGGGCTTCCTCTGGGTCGAGCCCTTCAATCAAAGCTGTCGAGCCTTTGAGGTCGGAAAAGACCGCGGTAATCGTTTTTCGCTCGCCGTCAGTCACACCGCGAGCTTCCATAGCTGATTGTTCAGCCAGGATGCGTTCGGCCAGGTGAGGGGGAGTGTAACTCGCCGGCGTGCTCTGTTTGGCCGAACGGCTGCCGCGTTTGCTGACCGGCGATTTCCGAGCTTTAGTGCCCTCTCGGTTTGGAGACTTCGCTTTGCGGGAAACTGGCTTCGCCGTGGTGGCTGCCGGCTGGTCATTCGGTTGGTCCCTGCCTCCGACCCAGACCAGCATTTTGCCGTCTTTGTCGATGGCGAGCTCTTCAGCCTCGATGAGTTGCTCTTTCAGGTCCTCCAACGACTCGTCATCGAGCGCAAATTGCCGTTTGAGCACGCGGTAGGTAATCCGGCGCTCGCTCTGTAGCGCGGCACGCGCCTGCTTGACAACTTCCAGAAAATCCATACACGCCAACCTGCCATGCGGGATTGTATAAAAGAATGACCGTAATAGATAGACGCCGCCATGCCGGCGTCACGGCTGCGTAGGAGTTCGATTTACGGGGGAAATAACCACCCAGTGACTTTTGCTTTTTCGGTGCAATTTGTCATAAACGCGGTTATCAGACACAGAAAACAACGGCGCTCTGCGGCCCAAGGTGTTCTCACAAGTGTAAGGCTAGCGTATATACGCGCAGAATAGGAGAGGCAAGGAAAGACTCCGCTCGTTAGGAACGAATGGGCAAGAATGGAACAAAAATATGGAGAAACTATGAGCAGATCCTTCTTGAAGATCTGAGTATAGCCGTCAACGAGAAGGACTAACATCAAGGCGTGAGTAGACAGTCGTGCTCCTGCCAACTCACGTACCCTTATAGGGGTGTGACAATCATGATTGTCACACCCCTATAAGGGGGAGAAAGACCGTCTCTGCGAAGGGAAGCAACCTAACCAGGAAGGGGATCCCCTCCGCGGGGAGCACTACGTCTGTGAGGGGGAGTGGCTCTCTCACAACCGCCCGTGCCACACCATAGGGAGAGTTCCTCTTCCAGTTAGCCAGGGACGGATTGCATCCCGGAAAAGCGTCTTTTTCGTTTCTTCATCTGCCCGACGCCACGTATCGAGCAGTTCTTCAATAGAGGGGGGCGCCTTTGCTCTTCTGGTACCGTGGGGTTTGTGCCTGATTAGGGTTGTTTTCGAGACCCCATAGCGGTCCGCCACGGTCCGCAGGGGCTCTTCAGCCAATAGAGATTTGTCTATGGATTCTCGCTCTGGATGGCGACATAGGGTGCAAAGTCGAGGCATTTTTAGCTCTTAGTGGATGCGTTTTCAGCCTTATTTTTCAAGAGTTTTGGCCCCAATTGGGGCGTTTTACCTTCATTTTTTTATGTTTGAAAAAAAACAGAACCTCGCAAATGTGACCCGCTGCTTTCTGAAAAGCTCCAGAAGGACCCGTAAAGCTCTTGGGCGTCCAAAAAGAGACACGAAATTGGCACAAAGGCCGCTGTGCGCCAATTCTGAGCGACCTACACCCCTTCTCGCGATACTCTTCCCCAGCCCAAGGCATATTCCAGCGACATCGCCCCCCTTATGGGTTAACAATCTTCATCCGCTCCTTAGAACCTGTTCAAGATTAATCCTGACGGATCTGTTACGCTGTCCGTGTTGAGGAGGGGGGATCATGAGCCATAGGTACCCGAGTGATATCACGCGCGAGCAGTTCGCGCGCATTCGGCCGCTCCTGGAGTCGGCGCGCAAGAAGACAAAACCCCGGAGAGTCGATTTGTACGATGTCTTCTGTGGTGTCCTCTATGTGTTGAGGAGTGGGTGTCGGTGGCGGATGCTCCCTGCGGATTTCCCGAAGTGGCGGACCTGCCATGAATATTTTCGCATCTGGAGTGAGCAACGTGTCGAGTCGCGGGCCAGCCTGCTAGAGGACTGCTTAAAAAAAATTCATCGGGGCGGCCCGCATACAAGCTGGGCGGAAAGAGAAGACGAGCTTTTGTATCGTAGATGCCCAGAGCGTGAAGAACACGGATACCGCGAAACACAAAGGGTATGACGCGGGCAAGAAAGTGTCGGGGATCAAGCGGCATCTGGCCGTAGATACGCAGGGATTACCGCATGCGCTCCATGTGACGACCGCCAATGTCACGGACCGAGCTGGGGCGTTGGCAGCCTTTGCGCTCCACGAGTCTGCCCTCTCTCAGGTTGAGACCTTGCTGGTGGATGGGGGCTATAGCGGCGAGCAGTTTGCCCAGGCCGTCCAGACGGCGCTAGGGGCCAGGGTCGAAGTAGCCAAACGGAGCGACTTGCATCGCTTCACGGTTATCCCGAAACGGTGGGTCGTGGAGCGGAGTTTCGCGTGGCTGGAGAAATGCCGGCGCTTGTGGAAGAACTGCGAGAGGCACTTGAACACCAGTCTGCAAATGGTCGTGCTTGCTTTTACCGTCCTCCTGCTCAAAAGATCCTGAACAGGTTCTTAGCCCTCTGGATAGAATTTCAGACGTGTCTTCTTCGATCCCAAGTTCGCCGCCCCTCCTCCGCCAGCCACGCATTCACCTGATGGTGCGACAGTCCTAGGATAAGCTCCCAAAAGCGAAGCCGCTGCGGGCTCATCCCACCGCCACGATGAGCCTGGATCCACTCTCGCAAGGCACAATCTTCCACGGCAGACCGTAACCAAGTCACAGCATCCCAGCTTCCCAAGGTCAGTACTCGCGCTATGATGAGATCTCGATCGGGTTCCCAGCGTAAAGCCGCAAAGTCATAGTCCCAAAACAAGTCTTTTAGCTTTTTGGGAAGCTTGGAAGCGTGCTGCTTTCGTATACTGTGTCGATTCACACTTTCCCCTCCGGTAGCCTTTTCCCCACCGCTTTGTTGTGGTGTCGATCTTCAAGGTCGCTTACGCACCAGCTTATTGACGTCCGGCGGGATGTCCTGCGGTGCGTTACGCAAAGCATTTGTCGTGAGTGGACTGAGGAACTCTTGCAAGAAATCTTCCCGCTCAAGCCGCTCAACCAACACCTGCCATTGATATGGGTCTGTATAGCCTTGCAGACACGGCACGACAAAGCGTTCCCGGTATGCGTTGAGGCCATCGGCATACAGGGCCAGTCCGGTTCGGTAGTGTTCGAGCCCGTTCCGATATAGGGACAGTGCTCGGAGATACGACTCTCGAGCGTAGCAGTAGGCCTCCGGTGTCAGTAGCTGTTCCTGAAAGGCCGCTTGAGCTTCAAGAAACTGCGCGTGAATCAGTCGAATGCCGCGCTCCCAGTGACGCCGTGCGTCTTCGTGCTGCTCTCTTAACTGCGCGAGTAAGGCACGTTTGGGGCGAACGATGCTGCGCCGGAGCTTCCCTACCTGCCGCGCCAACGTCGAGTCATAGTCTTCAGGAGGATGCAGACGCAATTCTTGTAATACGGCCTCACGTCCATGGGTCCGTGCTTCAGCTGCGCGCACCACTTCCCTCGTAGTGCGCAGTCCGTATAGGGCGTAGGCCACTGCCCGACGGGTTTCTTCAAGGTCTTCTGCACAAGCAGCCTGTGCCTGTGAGGCAACGCTATGCAACAAAACAATCACAATTCCACAACCCGCTCCCCATTTGAGGAGGGTGTGTAATGAGAAAAAGGAGAGAGAAATTTTCACCACGTCACGTTGGCAGGACGGTTACGTTCAGAGAATAGGTAATACTGTCTTTCAGCAGTCCCCGAACGTAACAACCCTTTTCCGCTCGGGCGACCAGTGTCAGGACGGTCTCCTCAGGGGCAGCGCTCCGGACAGTCAGGTCAACGTCTATCGTCTTGACGAAGCCTTTTATATTAGACTTGGCTGAGACAGACACATCGTCAAGCGGCACTTTTCGGGCACTAGCTGTGATCTCAAGAGACATGAGTAAACAGCCACATAAACTGCCCAAAAAAGCCGTGATCGGATCAGGAGCAGCCCCATTCCCGCCAAGTTCTCGGGGTTCATCAAGCGTCCATTCGTACTGTCCTGCACGCAGCTCAACGGTACACGAGTCGCTTGCCAGGAAGGCAACCGCATACCGCAAACCACCTTGAGCTGAAAAATTGTCGCGAGCCATTGCGCATTGGGGATAGCACGGCAGCGTAGGCAAAAACAGCGCGGGCGGGCCTGAATCAGCCGAGAGCGTGTATGAGAAGTCTCTGTGTGGCCGGCCTCAGTCTTAGCGAACGCGCCGTGCCCAAGGCACCCCGAAGCAGGCATATCCGCTGGCATCATTCGCTAGCAGTTTTCGATTCTGACACGCCCCCCTGGTATAAGATCGCTTCGATTTGAGGCGTAGTCTGAGGCGCAGACGTCGATCCTAATATCTTCTGGAGCTCGTTGTCCAGTACGTTTTCAGCCACGTAGCCGGTAAACGCACGTTGCACTTTTCCGTCCAGAGAAAACAAAAAGCTACTCGGCAAGGCAAACACCCCATAGCGCAGGCCGATCTCGTCGGACGAATCTCGTCCAATTGCATACGGGATGTTATACTTACGAACAAAGTCCTGCACTCCGACATCCTCACTCTGCAGGGCGACGCCTATGACAGCAAACCCTTGACGTTTGTATTTATGATACATGCGGACCAAGGCCGGTGTTTCAACCACACACGGACCGCACCAAGTGGCCCAAAAGTTTACCAGCACGACCTGCCCCTCATAGTCAGACAAGCTCACGGTGTCACCATCGACTGTGGTGAGGGTAAAATCGTAGTCGCCATAGGTACTGCTCACCGGCCTCGCTTCTGCAGCAATAACAGGCTGAACGCCTGTTTCCTGAAAATCACTGACTAAGAGCGCCTCTGGGTTCAGAAACGTCAACCGGGACGACACCCAGCCCATTTTATCTGTGAAAATCAGCAAGCCGACCAAGACGAGTAACATACCTGCGGCGACTTCCATTTGCCGCAAATGGCTTTTTATGCCTTTAAACAGGGACAGAAAACTGTTCAAAAAGGCCGCAGACAAAACAAAAGGGATGCCGAGTCCCACGGAATAGACCGCCAACAACAGAAACACCCTGGCCTAGCGTCTGGGTAGTGGCCGCAATCGCCAGAATACCGGCCAAAATAGGGCCCACACACGGCGTCCACCCAAAAGCAAAAAAGACGCCAGCGACAAAGGCACGCAGCATGCCCGGTTTCTGTCGGTTCCTTTGAGAAGCGCCGCTCACGGAGCAAGGCGGGGATAGGTAACAGACCCGCCAGGTGGAAGCCGAGGACCATGATCCCAAATCCGGCAACACCTTTGAGCAGTCCAAGATTGGACCGCAGCAGCACACTCACCGCGGAAGCCGAGGCACCCAGGGAAATAAAGACGAGGGAAAAGCCGCAGACAAAGGGCAGGCTTTTGATCACCGCACTCGTCACCACATGGGACGGACGTTGTCGTTCGGTCAGCTCTTCGAAGCTCATGCCAGTAATAAAGGTCAAATAACCAGGTACGATAGGCAGGACACACGGCGAGGCGAAAGACAGAAAACCTGCCAGGAGTGCAATACCAAGTCCAATGTCCATAATAAGTCCGCCTGTCTTATGTAATGCGGTCGCTCTTGTCTTGTATCAACTGTCAGAAGCGGAGTAACGTTCCCAGCTTCCGGGGAAACCACCTGGCGGAGAGGGGGGGATTCGAACCCCCGATACCCGAAAGTATACACGATTTCGAGTCGTGCGCGATCGACCGGACTCTGCCACCTCTCCGGGCTTGTCACTTACTATAGGGGATTTCCTATAGGGGCGCAAAGATGACGCTCACGCTGGCGCTTGGTTCGGAAAAAGCGTTGTAAGAGCGTCCGACTGTCTTCTGCACCTATCCCACTCGTCACTTCCGGGCGATGATTCAAGCGCGTATCCATTGGTACATTGTACAGGGATCCAGCTGCCCCAGCTTTGGGATCAAAGCAACCAAAGACCAATCGCTTCACCCGAGCATGTAGCATCGCGCCCATACACATCAGACACGGTTCCACAGTCGTGTAAAGCGTTGTATCCACTAAACGGTAATTCCGCATCTCACCAGCCGCTTGGCGTAAAGCCAGGACTTCGGCATGAGCAGTCGGATCATTTGAGGAGAGCGGAGCATTGTGTCCTCTGCCAACGATACGTGCACCGCTCACCACAACCGCGCCGACCGGCACCTCATCGGCCGCTTCCGCCCGCTCAGCTTCGGCAAGGGCGGCACGCATCCAAGATGCATCGCAAGATTCATCATCAGTAGAGCAGTTTTTCTCAACTCGCATGCTTGCTCAACGCTTCTTTAACGCATCTGCTCGACTGCCAGCTTCTCTTGCACGTCTTCGCCGTGGACGACGCGACGCAACTCATCAAGAGTTCCCACGCCCCCCTGACTGCCGACAATAATGTCAACCGCGAGGCCATAGCGCTCAATGGCGTCGAGCAGTTCGCGGCACCAGGCCGAGACCTGCCGGACCGCACCCGGCGTAAACAGGTCCGCTACATAAAGGAGTCGCTCCTCCGGGAGATGCACGACCAGCATGCCGTCCACACGCGGGGTCTCAATGGGATAGACGACTACCACTCGGTTGGCCCCAACGAGGAATTTACGTTCAGCGCTAACGGACTCGATGATTGCGATTTTGGGGTCGCGATGTAAGGTATCCGGGACTTGGGTATGCAGGGCGCGAAAGGCATCTTGGAACAGTTCAACGTTCAGCGCGCTGGTGACAACCACCGCATCAGCGGCGACATACGTTCGTAACCCGCCAGCATGGCTAGTATGAAAATGGGTGTTGACCACAACCCGGACCGGCTTGGTCGGAAATCTCTGTCCCAGGACATCTAATACGGCAAGAGAATGTGCGTCGTCGAGTGGCGCTTCTACCACGATCAGATGATCGTCCATCTCAATGGCGAGACTCTGGAGGCTACCTCCAGTAATATGCATGACACCAGGTACGAGTTGCTGGAGGACAATCCTGGTCTGGGGTGCATCGACGCTCCGTCCCTGCGCCACCTGCCGGTGTACCCAGTGCGAACTTCGCTCCCCGCGCTCACCGTCCCACTCCTCAGGCTGCGGAATCTCTTCCGGGATGACGAAATCAACCTCAAAGAGATCGAGGTCATTCTGAATGACCTCGATATGCTCGACCATGACGGTCTGGCCGTGGACGCGATACGTCAGTTCAAACGGCAGCTTGAGTTTTCCGACCTGGCGCCAACCGGCATAAAACACCTCATTCTGCACATCCCCGTGTAGAGGGTCATCTTCGATAAACACGACTTTGGTGAGCAGTCGAGTTTCGGCATCAATGGCTAACAGCACGAGCTGGCCGTTGTCATCAAACGAAACCACGACCTGGCGACGACCGTGTATGGTTTGATCCATCAAGCGCAAAAAGGACCCCGAGCGACTCAAGGCATGAATGAGCACCGACACCGGCGAACGACGCAGTTCTTTTTGGCGTGCGGCAATACGGGCAGCAGACATCGCCCGTCGGACCGGACTGTGGAAGCCATCCTGTCCGAGCACGACGCCATCCAGGCCGCTTATCACCTCAGTGTATCGCCACGTTTCACGGAAGGGATACTCGATCTCACGCTCCCATTCATAGCGCAGCCGGCCGTTCTCCAGGTCACGCAGTAGTACACACCGAAACGAGGAAACCTTACGCGGTTCAGCCCCCGGTCGCAGACTCTGGTCGGGTTCAAAGTTTTCGCCGTGGCTGACAATACGCTGGCTTTTGAGATCAAGTAGCACCGGCCGGTCGCCGATAGCCAGCACGGCCGAGTTGACAAAGACTTTCGCAGGTTGGGCGAATGCGGGTGAAGAGCCCAAGAGCAAAGCCAGGGAGAGGAGCACGACAACAAAACGCCTATCGATACTCATACCTGCGTGCTTCCTCATGTATTCTGAGCCTCGACGGCTTACTATCAACTAGGGAGCGGGGAAAATCTAGTCCAGCTTGAAAAGATTCTCACAAAAAAATAGGGGCGGTTTATGAACCGCCCCCACTGGTCTCGTCCTGGTCTCATATTATTGAGGAGATACGAGTATGAAAACGTGTCGCTAACCCGTCAGCCCAATCCTGACCTCTTCATAGCTGGGCCGGTTTTTGAGCCGTTCGGCCCAGGCTGAAACTTTTGGAAAGGGACTCAAGTCAACACTGACCTTGTCACACAAACCGAGAAACGGCGTAAACGTCAAATCCGCCAGGCTATACTCCCCCATGAGGTAGTCCTGGTCTTGGAGTTGCTCCTCCAACTGGGGGAAGAGTTCGCTGAGTTGGTCTTTATTCTGCGCGATGCGCTCCGGATCTTGTTCAGCGTTGGGCTTACGGCTGGTGTAGAGCAAACGAATCACGGGCGGTACGAACCGGCTGTTACACATTTCAATAAGCAACCGCATCTCAGCCTTTGCACTGGGCTCAGACGGCGACAAAGACGGCGTTGGATATTTGTCTTCCAGATACTCATTACAAATGGCCGACTCGTAGATCCAGGCTCCCTCCTCGACGAGCACGGGCACTTTACCGTACGGATTAATGGCCAGGAACCAGGGCTCTTTCTGTTCTTTGCTCGGCAGATCCACCAAGATGCGATCAAAGTCCAGATCTTTTTCTTTGAGAACGATCCTCGTTCTCATAGCAAACGGTCAAGGCAGATAGTCAAACAACTTTCTCTTGATGCTCATCGACGGCTCCTCTCCCGGTCGTATACGCGGCTTGTGTGTTCTGACCTTAGAAAAGCTGAGTGTCTACGTCAAGTCTTATTTCCCCGCTTGATTCTTCATAAAAGCACAGCTCCCTTGGCTCTCTTGGCAGCAGAACGAAACTAGATGTCATACATAGCCACGTGCGATCCGCGCCGTCGGCTTTCTTCCGCACGCCTGCACACCTCGGCCAAACTCACCTGAGCAAAGGCGGCGGCAATCGACTCACCCACTTCTAACATCACCTCCCGTAGCCAACAGTGTTCGAAGCTCACACAGTCGGCACACTTCCTCGGGTTGGTGTCGGACACGCAAGGGAGAGGAGCAAGTGGACCGTCTACCGCCCACACCACCTCGCGTAGGGTGATCGTCTCCGGATCGCTACACAAAGTATACCCGCCCGCTTTTCCCCGAGTGCTCTGCACAATACCCGCCCGCTTGAGTGCCAGAAGCACTTGCTCCAAAAATTTCTTGGGAATGTGTTCGCGGCGAGCAATTTCTTGGATCGCTAGCACCTCAGGTGCCCCAGGCGCCCCCAGACAACTCAGCGCCTTCAGCGCATATTCACTTTTTTTCGACAGTTTCATAAATCACTACTTATTTAGTAGATAATATGCCTGCTCGTCAATCCTCCCTCATTTGCCAATATCAAAGAATTAGCCCTTGACACTACCTCAGAAAAGACCATAAATACATAGTAAGATAGTGATGTCTATAGATTTAGTCGTTATTAATCATACGTACCCTTACTAGTCGGGTGTCAGGAGGTCTGGACATGGAATCAGCCACAACGGCGAATAAAGGCAATGGACGGGTGGGATCACTGGATAATCCCGAACTCCATTCAAATGTCCCAGGTCGCGTCATCCCCATACTTGAACACGAATTCAACGATTTTGATAACGAAGCGCAGAGATTCCTGAAAGGCGACGCCAGCCCGCAGGAATTTATGGGCTACCGCTTGCTGCAGGGCGTGTACGGCCAGCGTCAGCCTGACGTACAAATGATTCGGGTCAAGCTGCCGTTCGGCGGTATCACGCCTGACCAGTTCGACACCTTTGCTGAAATAGCAGAAAAATATGCCCCGCTCAAAAAGGGACATATTACGACGCGCCAGAACGTGCAGTTTCATTTCATTCCACTGCTCGAAGCAGCCGAAGCGCTGCGCGTTCTCGGCGACTCGGGTCTGTCTTCCCGAGAAGCGTGCGGCAATACGGTTCGCAATGTCACCTGCGACCCTTTTGCCGGAGTCGATCCGGACGAGGCGTTTGATCCCACTCCATATGTGGGCGCGGTGGTGCGCTATTTTGTGCGCACCAAGCTCATCCAGTCTTTGCCCCGAAAATTTAAGTTGGCATTTTCCAGCACGGATGAAGATCGGGCAGTGACCGGCATTCACGATCTCGGTTTTATCCCTCGCATACAAAACGAACAAAAAGGATTCGAAATCTATACTGGCGGCGGCACGTCTATCCTTCCCCGCGTGGGTCGGGTGTTGTACGACTTTGTTTCTGTCAACGAATACCTTAAAGTCGTGGAAGCCGTAATTCGCATTTTTGACCGCCAAGACGAATTACGAAAAAATCGCGCCCGGGCTCGCATTAAGTTTTTTATTGATCGGATCGGCCTGGAGGCGTTTCGCGAACTCGTGGATGCAGAGATGCAGGGTGATTGGATAAAGGGGCGGAATTTCGATCCTGAGCAGATCAAATTTATTGACAACGAGGAAGAACATGCGCCACCCAAACCACTCAATCCAGGCAGTCCGAACGGCGACCACCAAGAGTTTAGCACCTGGGCCGCGGCCAACGTCCAGCCACAGCGTCAGGACGGGTTTTCGACGGCTGAGGTGAAAGTGTCTCGTGGCGACCTCAGCACAGAACAGTTGCGAGGCTTAGCCCAAATCATGCGCGACTTTACAGGCGGGAGTGCACGCACTACAGACGAGCAAAACGTACTGCTGCGCTGGGTCCGCAATGAAAGTCTGTATGATGTCTGGTCCCGGCTCAAAGAAATCGGGCTGAGCGATGCGGGCGCACGGCAGATCAACGACGTCGTGAGTTGTCCTGGTACAGACAGTTGCAAGTTGGGCATTACGAATTCGATGGGCCTGGCCAAAGCCATCCAAGAGCGGGTTGAACACCTGTCCATTCAAGACGCACTTACGAAGAAAATCCATATTAAGATGAGCGGCTGCCCGAACGGCTGCGGGCGTCATCATATTGCCAATATTGGCTTCTACGGTGCCGCCATGAAATTTGATAAGCGCCAGGTCCCGGCATATATCGTCATGCTGGGCGGCCAGTATGACGACGGCCACGTTCGGATGGCCGAGCGCCTCAACGTGCGCGTCCCTTCAAAGCGGGTGCCGGAAGCCGTCGAACGGTTTGTTCGCCACTACCAGGCCCAGCGTAACACGGACGAGGCCTTTAATGCTTTTGTCGACCGGGTCGGGGTCGA
Organism: Binatia bacterium; assembly: GCA_963666315.2. GTDB lineage: Bacteria > Desulfobacterota > Binatia > Bin18 > Bin18 > Bin18. The sequence continues at coordinate 34,924 of CAXXHG010000005.1, read as the reverse complement.
GTCTTTTGAGGCACTGATCAAGGACCTGTCCTTACCGGTCACCTTCGACGACCAGCATATGCAAGAATTCATCGATTGGAACCAGAACCAAGTCTACAAGCTGGAGCGCGGCGAGGGTGAATGCATGGCCTAGTGGCGGTCTCATCCACACGCCCAGACTTGAATACCGCTACACATCATGAACAAAACACAGCAGCTGGAGATACACGCCATGCAGGCGCCTATCGATCTGGATCAACAGGACATTGCGCAATTGGCCTGCGCCTATGAAAGCCGCTCACCCCAGGAGGTGCTGCAGTGGGCCCTGGAGCGTTTTGGATCCCGCCTGGCCTTATGTACGAGTTTTCAGGTCGCGGGCATGGTCATTCTTGATATGGCGTGGCGCATTGATCCGGCGGTCCACGTGTTTACCATCGACACCGGACGTTTGCCGCAAGAAACGTATGAACTGCTCGATCGAGTTCGAGAGCAGTACCACATTGATGTTGAGGTCTACTTTCCTGAGGCAACACAAATCGAAAGCATAGTCCGCCAGCATGGCGTGAATCTGTTTTATCAGGATGTCGATCTGCGCATGCTGTGCTGCCACACCCGCAAAGTCCTCCCCCTGCGCCGGGTCTTAGAAGGGCTGGATGCGTGGGTAACCGGCTTACGACGCGATCAGACCAGCACCCGCGCGGAGACACAGAAGATTGAGGTCGACCACGATCATGGCGGACTGATCAAGATCAACCCGCTGGCCGACTGGACGGAAACACAAATCTGGGACTACGTCCGTACGTATGACTTGCCCACTCATCCATTTTACAGCCAAGGCTATACCAGCATCGGCTGTACCCCGTGTACCCGTCCAACAACAGATGGTGAAGATCCTCGCGCAGGTCGGTGGTGGTGGGAAAACGGAGCCATGAAAGAGTGCGGCATGCACTGTTCGATTGAGAGTGGCAGCTTCGAGCGCGAATATAGTGCCAGCTTTAATCAGAACGGCGAAGGCATCTAAACGAAGACCTCCAAGACATGGCGGGCTGCAGCGAAGACGCTAGCCCGCCAGCACCTCAGCAAACACCTGCATAAATTGCTGCATTTGTCCAAGCGTGCCGATGCTGAGGCGAAAGCTGCCGTCAATCACGGGTTTGCCCTGCATATTCCGCACAAGGATGCCTCTCTCACGCAGGGCTTGCTCGACCTGCTCACACGGTCGTGGAGGCCAAACGAGCATATAGTTGCCGCCTTGCGCAAAGTGTCGCACCTCTAAACGTTGCAGCTGTTCGACAGTCCACGCTTTGGCGGCGTAGACTTGTTGAACGTAGTCCTCCACATAGTCGAGATCAGCGAGAGCCGCTTTCCCGGCAGTCACCGCAAACGCGTTGATGTCATACGGTCCGGTCACTCGGCTGAGACGATCAACCACATCGGGCTGACCAATGGCAAACCCCAGACGCAGCGCCGCTATGCCCGCGGCCTTGGACAGAGATTGCAGGACGACAACGTTCTGCAACTCAAGCGCAGCCGGCAGTACCGATTTCCTCGTAAAGGCGACGTATAACTCATCAACGACTACTAACGTATCGGGCGCAGCACGCGCTAAGTCTAAAAGTAGCCGTGGCTCGATCAATGTCCCTGTCGGGTTGTTCGGGTTGCAGACGAAGAACAGCCGTGGTGTGGCGCTCAGACGTGCACGGATCGTCTGAATCGGGAAACTCAGGTCCGGTAAATACAGCACTTCGTCCTGCAGCATGCCATGCTGCACAGCGCAGGGTTTGTAGTAACCAAATGTCGGAGCCGTTGTCAGAAAGGTGGAGCCCGGCTGTCCATACACATCAAAGACGGCGTGAATCGCGGCGTCTACGCCATTGAAGGCTGCTACATGCTGCTCCGGGACATTGATAGCCGACGCATACGCCTCATTAAGCCCGGCGTATTCCGGATAGGTCGCATACGCGTGAGGCGGGAGACTCCGAATCGCCTCAACCACTTTGGGGCTCGGGCCGACCGTATTCTCGTTAAAGTCCAGGCGCAGCATAGGCCGCCGGCCTTCAAGCGGCGCCACATAGGACTGAAGCTGCTCGATTTCAGGCTTGGCCTTGATCATATTGATCCCACTTATTGACTCGACTTGCATCTACACAAAATGGGGTAAGATGTCCTGGCCATAGTGTTCAAGCTGTGACGCAATCTCTGTGGGCGGGCAGATCGGACGTAAAACAAATTTTTCGCAGCCGACTTCAACAAAGCGTTCAAGCTGCTCCACGCATTCTTGAGCCGAACCAATGAGCGAACGTTGGGCTATTTTCTCTGGGTCCACCTGCAGTCCTTGGAAAAAGGGATAGACCGTTTTCATGGCGGCAGCCCGGTCGTCACACACATGCGCGAAGAGCAGCACGCCGGCCTCACCTGGATCAATACTCCGCCCGTATTCTTGCCCGTATATTTTGAGCTTTTCCATGTCCCGCTGAAATTCTTCTGGCGACGTCAAAGCCGGAAACCAGCCATCGCCGAGGCGGACCACACGTTTGAGAATGGCATCACTCTTGCCGCCAATCCAGATATCAAGAGCACCCTTTTTCGGTTTGGGATCGATCGTCACATCCTCAAATTGATAGAACTCTCCGTGATGGGTCACATGCGACTCGGTCCAGAGTTTGCGCAGAATCTTAATGCCTTCGTCAAGCCGCCGGCCACGGGCTTTGGCCGGGATACCGCAGGCAACAAGGTCGCGCGTATCGCTGCCGCTACCCACGGCCATAATCATGCGTCCGTTTGACAGGTAGTCGAGCGTGGCATATGTCTTCGCGACCTGGACGGGATGCCGAGCGGGCAGGGTCAAGACACTCGGCCCCATTCTCAGGCGCGAGGTTCGTCCGGCAAGCATGGCAAACAGACACGTGATATCGAGCGTTGGGTTCCGTGTCACAATGTGGTCGGACAGCCACAGGGAATCGAGACCCGCCGCTTCCGCTGTTTCGGAGTAGGCACACAGCATGTCTGGATCAGGCAAACCGTATTTCCATTGTCCAAAGCCAATCCCAATTTTTACTCTACTCATAGTGCTTCTCCGCACCCCTTCCGAAATTTGCTACTGTCTGTATATAGTTGAAGCTATCAGACAAGGGCAAGGAGTACAGACCAAAGAGTGCAAACCAAAAAGGGCAAACCAAAAAAGGCGACCTAGGGAGCATACACTATGAGCGACAAAGTCAAGAAAACGGAAGAGGAATGGCGCGCCGAACTCACCCCCGAGCAGTTTACCGTATGCCGCATGAAGGCCACCGAGCCTGCATTCTCCGGCGAATACAACGATTGCAAGGACGAGGGCATCTATCACTGCACGTGTTGTGGGGCCGAGCTTTTTAACTCCGCAGCCAAGTATGAGTCGGGCAGTGGCTGGCCAAGCTTCTGGGAGCCCGTCGCCCAGGACAACGTACGCATGGAATCAGACCAGAGCCAGGGCATGGTCCGGACCGAGGTCCTGTGCAACACCTGCGACGCCCACTTAGGCCATATGTTTAACGATGGCCCCGCGCCGACCGGGCAGCGTTACTGCATGAACTCGGTCTCACTTCAGCTCAAGAAGGAAGACGCATAGGGATCCAGAGGGGTCTATGTTCGCCTGCGCTGACGTATCACCCACGTCCGTGCAGATAGGTCTTACGGCAAGGAGTCCAGCATGGCACGCTTGTTCAAAGACATCACCGAGATCATAGGCCACACCCCTCTGGTCCGGCTGAACCGCATGACCCAGGATGTGAACGCCGAGGTGTATGCCAAGCTGGAATTCTGTAATCCTCTGAGCAGCATCAAAGACCGCATTGGCTACAATATGCTGGCCGTAGCCGAACGGGACGGCAAACTCACCCCGGACACCGTGATTATCGAGCCGACCAGTGGCAACACTGGCATTGCCCTCGCCTTTGTATCGGCCGCACGCGGCTACCGGCTCATCCTGACTATGCCGGATTCCATGAGTATGGAGCGGCGGAATCTGTTGCGTTTTCTAGGGGCGGAATTGATCCTGACTCCAGCCAGGGAAGGCATGCCGGGCGCCATTCGAAAAGCCGAGGAACTGGCGAAAAGCATGCCCAACGCGCTCATTCCCCAGCAGTTTGAGAATCCGGCCAACCCGGACATTCATCGCCAGACAACGGCCAATGAGATTTGGGACGATACAGACGGGCAGGTTGATATTTTCATTACCGGTGTCGGGACAGGCGGAACAATCACCGGCGTGTCCGAAGCGATCAAACCTCGCAAGCCCAGTTTTCAGGCCATTGCGGTCGAGCCAGCCAGCTCAGCCGTTCTCTCTGGTGGCCAAGCAGGTCCGACTCAGATTCAAGGCATAGGCGCCGGGTTCGTGCCCGCTATCCTGAATATGGACATCATTGACGAGATCATCCAAGTCCGCGACGAAGACGCCCTGACCACTGCACGCCAACTTGCCAAGCAAGAAGGCATTCCCGCAGGCATCAGCAGCGGAGCCACAGTCTGGGCGGCGCTGCAAGTTGCCGCCCGACCCGAGAACGCTGGCAAGATGATTGTGGTTATTCTGGCCAGTTCCGCCGAACGCTATCTGAGTACGGCGCTGGTTGAGGATTTGTAAGGGAGACCGGACGATCGTCCCGCTCGTTTCTAGCCCTTCGGTTTCACCATCCGGAAGACCTTGCGGATCACTTCTGCAGCGTTCACAGATGGCGCAGCTTGGCGCATATCAGCAATCTCCGCATAGCGCTCGCGAATCTGTTCTGGCGTTGGTATAGTCTCCGTATCAAACAACGCGCCTGCTGCCTCCCGGACTTCATCTTAGCGCAATAACCCGCTCCAGCCTGAATGATATGGCCGGTGTCAGTATTGTCAGGCGCGCACAGCCAGGCGACTACGGCAGTGACAAATTCGGGCTTCATGAGCGGAGCAAATTTCGGCATCACAGCCTGCTCGGACATCCGAGTGAGAGCGATGGGTGCAATCGCGTTCACGGTGATATTATGCCGCTGACCCTCTTCTTTGAGAGAATTCATGAGGCCAACAAGGGCCATTTTCGCGGCTCCATAATTGGTGTGACCATGATTGCCGTACAGGCCGGCGGATGACGTGGTCATGACAATACGACCGAAGCCTTTCTCTTTCATGATAGGACAGGCGGCATGGGTACAATACACCGCCCCCATGAGATGCACGTCGATCAATGATCGGAAATCGTCCAGGTCCATTTTGGCAAAGCTTTTATCCCGGACGTTGCCCGCATTGTTGATGAGGATGTCCACCGTGCCAAAAGTATCCAGCGCCGTCTGAATAATGTTTCTGCCGCCTTCTTCAGTTGCAACCGAATCATAGTTCGCTACTGCTTGCCCGCCAGCGGCTTTTATCTCTTCCACAACCGCGTCCGCAACAGCCTGCGAGCCACCCGTTCCCGCAACCGTTCCTCCAAGGTCATTCACAACCACCTTCGCCCCGCGTGAAGCGAGAAATAATGCGTGGCTTTTTCCAAGGCCGTTTCCTGCGCCAGTAATGACGGCGACTTTGTTGTCAAAACGGATTTCGTTCATGAGTCATTTCCTCGTTTACGGTAACCCCTCGCGAGAGGAGAAAAATCGAATGGTAGAAATCTCCTCAAGGGAAGTAAAGTGTCGGAGATTTGTTGTGATCAGAGGAAGATTCTTCTCCCATGCCGTTGCTGCGATAAGAGCATCCGCGGGATGGCCCTACAGATAGGGATATTTATGCAACGATTCAGAAAAACGAGCGGCAATCTGTGCATCGGGATTGATTAGCCGGAAACGGCTCAGGAAGGCTTTAACACGCTGAGTTTCTGCTTCTCGTATTGGTTTTCTTAGCAGCTCTTTACGCGTAACCTTGGAATAATAGACAATTTTTTCCGGATCGCGGAAGAATTGCTGTGCCGTACGGTCTCCACGCAACCAGTAGACGAATACCCCAGTATCGACGAGTGTGGATCGCACATCAGACCACGAGGCGTCACTCATCCCACGCTTCTATTTCTGCAAGGTATTCTTCCGGCGTTTTCTGCTCACCGTTCTCGTTTTTGGCGTTCTCCTCGCGGAGTCGCAGGATGTACAGTTCGGGGTTCGCGACATCAGGCCGGTTCTGCCACATGCCAAACCCTTGAGATCGTTCTCGGATTTCGACAATTAACCGGACCTGCTCTTCGGATGAGAGCTGTTCGACGAGGCGAAGGACCTCTTGATAGGACGGCTGCATCGACATAGGCAAAACCTTCTCAGAGCACGAGACACTCTTTCCAATCTTTTCTCATGTACAATTTAGCGTACGTGGGGACCTTAACGAAAGAGGGGTTTATCGGGTGCTAGATTATCGAAACCATCTCCGTGGAGCCTACTATCTCTATAAGGAATTCAGCGGATAGGAGAAGAGTCAAAACTATATTCACGGAGAGGACTAAGTTTTGAGGCAACATATTTTCCCCTCCCTCCGATCCTGCTACATTCCAAGCCTGAAACGACAAGGAGGGAACCCATGTCAGCACACCAATCCGCACAAAAAGTTCACGCCGGTTTGAGCCATCCGGTCATAGACTCGGATGGGCACTGGATCGAGTTTGAACCGGCAGCCATAGACTATCTACACGAAATCGCGGGCGATAGCGTCGCCAAGCGTTACAGCAAAACCGCCAACCAGTTCGGAAACAAGAAATTCGCTTCGCTCTCGCCCGAAAAACGTCGAGACCGGCGTATGCTGCAGCCCGCGTGGTGGGGTGTACCGACGAAGAACACGCGCGACCGTGCGACCGCCATGCTGCCCAAACTGCTGTACGAACGCATGGACGAGTTGGGTTTGGACTTTGCCGTCATGTACCCAACCGGTGGGGCGCTGTTTGCCCCGTTTTTGCGCGATGAAGAAATCCGCCGCGCCGCCTGCCGGGCGTTCAACACATACACGGCTGATCAGTTCACAGGTTTAGAAGACCGGCTCACACCTGCGGCTGTGGTGCCTATGTTTACGCCTGAGGAGGCAGTCGAAGAACTTGAGTTTGTGAAGGGCCGGGGCTTTAAGGCCGTCATGCTGTCGAGCCTAATACGTCGACCTGTCCCAGCTGTGGCGAAGAAGGCGCCTGAGGCGAGCCGTTATGCAATCTGGCATGACACCTTAGGGATAGACAGTGAACACGACTACGACCCGGTCTGGGCCAAATGTGTTGAACTCGGCATCCCGCCGAGCTTTCATTCTGCTTCGTCTGGGATAGGGATGCGCGCCTCGATCTCAAATTTTGTGTACAACCATATTGGGCATTTTGCCCAGGCCAGCGAGGCGGTGTGTAAGTCTCTCTTCATGAACGGTGTCACCCGGCGCTTCCCCAAACTCCGCTTTATCTTTTTAGAAGGTGGCGTGGGCTGGGCGTGCGGGCTGTATAGCGACCTTATTAGTCACTGGAAAATCCGCAATCCTCAGGCGCTAGATGCGGTGAATCCGGCCAATCTCAATCAAAAATTACTGCTCGACTTATTCCAGAAATACGGCTCACAGTCAGTTGTGGCAAAACTGGATCAGTTAGCCGAAAAAATCAACTTGGGACTGCTCACAGATCAACCCGAACAGCTGGATGACTTTGCCCTGTGCAAGATTGAGCGAGCCGAAGACATTCGCGATCTGTTTGTACCAAACTTCTACTTTGGGTGTGAAGCCGACGATCCGCTGAATGCCTGGGCGTTTAATAAAAAAGTTAATCCGTTCGGAGCCAAGATCAATGCTTTGTTTGGCTCCGATATCGGCCATTTCGATGTGCCGGATATGGCCGGAGTCTTACCCGAGGCATATGAGAGTGTGGAAGATGAGGTGATGACTGAAGATAACTTCAGAGATTTCGTGTTTGCAAATCCGGTCCGATTATGGACGGCCTTAAACCCGGGCTTCTTCAAAGGCACGGCAGTCGAGTCACAGGTACAGGCGGCTTTGGCTGAGAATGGGGCGGACATGTAGGAGCAGCCCCATGTGGCTGCCCTTTTTTATTGGCATACGAGACGCCGATATCGCCCCACGGAACCCACCCCGGCGCTGTGCGCCACCCCTTCCGAGGAGGGGATTTTTAGCCTTGTGGTGTTGGATGCGGGAGGATTTTTAGGTACAACACCAATCCGGCTCACCTGCCGCGTGACCGTAGCGTTCGGCCCGGAGCTGGCGCATGCCGTCCATCTGGGGTTTGAGCTTCGCAAACTCTTGGGCAAAGCGTGGGATGCGTTGCTGGAGTTGCTTGATCGGGATGCCCGTCCGCAGCTGCTCTTCACGGCAGAACGTATGGCTGATGATCTGCGCATCGCGAAACAAAAAATTCCCGCCGCTGTGATCCACATGATGATGGGTATTCACTAACCGGGACACCGGTCGTCGGGTGACTCTCTTGATCAACTCAAGAAAACGGCGGGTCATTGAAGGGACCATGAGGGCATCAATCGCCATCGTGCCTTCACGGTCCAGCAGAAGACTGGCGTTACTGACGCCGAGTTCACCATACGCCTATAGGCGTAGACTTTGGGCGCAACTTCTTCGATGCCGGTTTTCCAGCCTTCGGGAGTGATATAGTCGTGCACGCTACACCTATCACTTACACATTAAACAGGCAGGCTGCGTTCTCGTTAAAAATTTTCTTCTTGAGACCATCCGAGATATCTGTTCGCTCGTATAAGACCTTCACGGAATCAGGGCACATGCAGTCCCAATGCGAGTAGTCCGAGGCGTAGATCAAACGCTCTTCGCCGATCATTTGGGCCACAAACGGAATCGTTGTCTCTTCTGGCTCAACTGCAAAAAAGCAATTCTCACTCTTGATCCACTCTGCCGGGCTGCGTTTCTGCCACGGCATTTGCTGGGGTAACAGCTCATAGTGCTCGTGCAGCCGGTCCATCATCCACGGCACCCAACCGGCGCCAGCCTCCATAAAGGCCACCTTGAGCTGAGGAAAACGCTCTAAAATTCCTCCGCAGGTAAATGAGGCGACCGCTAGCATGGTGTCCAGCGCGTAAAAGGCATGCTTAAACACATACCGATCAAATCGATCAATAGCCGCCGAGTTGGTGGAGATGATATGGGCGCAGATCGGCACGCCGAGCCCCTGGGCTTCTTCCCATATGGGATCGAACTCGGCTTCGTGCAGCAGTTTGCCGCCAAAGTTGGTCAATACCTGGACGCCTACCATACCCAGTTTTTCGACTGTCCGGCGGATCTCAGCGCGGGCGGCTTGTGGGTCTTGCATCGGGATCATGGCGATGCCCTTCAGACGATCAGGGTAGGCTTTACAATATTCGGCCAGCCAGTTGTTGTACGCAACCGAGACCGCCATCGCCAGGCCGCGATCTTCAATAGAAGCCGCCGCACCTAAACCGATAAAGGTGCCAAACAGCATTGCGATATCTATACCTTCGTAATCCATATCTGGAATACGCTTGTGTGGGTCCTGCATCCCTTCACGGTCCCAGCCCCATTGATGAGCCGGCTTCTTGGGCTCTGGCCACATGCCCAGCCGGCCGTAGAAATCGCGCCGGCTCGGCCACATCTTTCCTTCGACCACAAGATGCTTACGACCATCGGGATAGCTCACCCAACACGGCGCGTCTTTTTGATAGCGCTCGGGGAGTAATTCAACCCAGTTTACAGCCTTCTCGTCAACATGACCGTCCGCATCAATAACAGGGTATTCAGGTCGCATGGTTTCCCTCCTCGTCCATCTTGGGCATGAAAAAATAAAATAGGCAGCTCTCACACCACACAAACCCTACTGGGTCACTTCGCCCTGCCGCCGCTGGAACTCCGCGTAGTCTATCAAGACCCGTAAGGCAGCTACAGCCCGATGCGCGCTCGGATAACACACCCGCCCCGCCTCGCGGACTGCCAACGGGCCGACATTACCGTACTCCCGGTCGGTATAGACAAGCTCCGTTGTGGTGAGTATGGGCTTGTGATGCCGTTGCGAGGCTTCAGCGGCTGCACGCGCATAGCGACGGTCCTGTTTTTCGTGAAAGTCAGCCATACGCTCCAATCCGTGCTGTAGATAAAATTCCCCCGATTTAAAAACCTGGGCGGTAGCCGCCTGGATACCTATGCCCAAGTGTAAAATCGCATCGACCTCGGGATGCGCGCACACCAGGTCCAGGATTTCGGGAACCGTGTCTCGTGTTTCGCCGCCAGCCAGATCAATCGGATTGCTATGACTCCAGCGGGCAGGGACCATGCTGCTGATTGTAGCTTCAAGATCTTGAGGCAAAGGGAGCAGATCGAGTTCGGCATGGGCGCAGGCATCCGCGGTCAGCACTCCCCAGCCGCCAACTGTGGTGAAGACCACGACCCGCCGGCCACGTGGAATCGGCTGGGTTGCGAGTGTTGCCGCCCATTCGAAGGCATCCTCAATCGTCGCTGCGTGCAAGATTCCGAACTGACGACACAGGCCCTGAAAGACACGATCATCGGTGGCAAGTGACCCAGTATGGGATAACGCGGCGCGTTGTCCTTCAGCAGCAGTCCCTCCTTTTATCAACACCAGGGGTTTCCGTACGGTGAGACGACGAACGGCCTCAATAAAATGCCGTCCGTCGGGTACCCCTTCAAGATAAGCCAAGACAACGTCGGTCTCTGCATCAGCCGAAAAATAGTCAAGATAATCGGCAATATTGGTCTGGGCCGAGTTTCCTGCCGAAACGGCTTTACTGATCCCGACCCCGGTTTGAACGGAGTAATTCAAGAAGGCAGACAATAAGTTGCCACTCTGGCTGACGACCGAAATTCGGCCTGAGGGTGGATACGGGGCTACGATTTGGGCACACATGGAAGCCGGCGTTGAGATCAGGCCTTGTCCGTTCGGACCGGCAAGCAGCATTCCGAGTTCGTCCGCCGTTTGGACAAGCCCATTTTCGCGTTGTCGTCCCTCTTCTCCTGTCTCGCGATATCCGCCGCTGGCAACAAACGCCGCCCGGACACCAATTTTTGCACAGGAGCGGAGCAATTCAATATTTGCGGCCGCGGGAGTACACACAAACACCAAGTCTGCTTTATCGGGCGGAATATCCGCCACATCCCGGTACGTTGGCTCGCCCAGGATCTCAGCACCGTCTCGATTGACCGGAAAAATTTCACCTTGGTAGCCAAAGCGGCGCAGGTTGTGCAGTGCCACAAATCCGAATTTCCCAGGATGCGAGGACGCCCCAGCCACAATAATGCCACGTGGGTGAAACAGTGGCCGAAACCGTTCGAGGACGTCTTCGGGAGCTCGGCAGTGAGTCGCAGGCGATATTTCCGAGATTTCATTGACGACGTGTGTCACAACTAGCGCATCAACCGCAACCGGCTTACTACCGACGACAATCAATGGATTGATGTCAACGCTCTGGATATCGGGCCGTTCAAGCGCCAAGCGGCTCAGGCCCATGAGGATATCGACCAAGGCCACAAGATCAACGGGCGCTTCCCCACGAAACGCTTGGGTCACAAGATGTCTGGAACGAAGTCCTTCGATCATCCCCAGGGCGGCCACACGTGTGAGCGGGGCAACGCCAAAGACGAAATCGCCCAAGGCCTCGGTCAGGATCCCACCAAGTCCAACCAGCACGCACGGGCCGAACTGCGGGTCACGGACCATGCCGGCAATCAGCTCTCGTTTACCTTGCAGCATTTCGGAGACAAGCAGACCGACTTGTCCATCTTCAGCACAACGTTGGACCCAAAGGTCAGTTGCCGCGCGTATGACGGCTGCCTCATCGCTGAGATTTAACCGGACAAGGCCGCGTTCCGTCTTATGGGCGATCCGTTCCCCGCACAGTTTCACCACAACAGGAAATCCAATTTCAGTCGCTGCTTGTCCGGCATCGTGAGGACGTTGGACCAGAACCTCGCGGGAGACGGGAATCCCCAAGCTTGTGAGCAGTTGCTTTGACTCGTACTCGGAAAGAGTGTCTTCCTGCTCTTCCATCGTGCTCTTCACCATACATGCATCCTTACTCGTAACCCTTGTGACTATTGTAGTCTATGAATAAAGAGGACATCAGATGAGATTCTGCAAAATTCTGCAAGGTCCTGCGAGATCCTGCGCGATCACGATAAGAGGTCGCGTAAGATCACGAGATCCTACCACAACAGCCTACAATCGTGCAGATGGCGTGCAGACGGCAGCGAGACATCCACCGACAGGAATCTCGGATGGGATTAGTACGGAAAGGAAGGTGGAGAGTTCGTCCGCCTCGTGACTGAGACGGCGGAGGCTACGATGGAGGCATGCTGAATAGCAGCGCTGAGGAAAAGTGACGGGCAGGAGGAAAGGAGGAGAATCCCCTGCCCGTCTGCGCGGGGACAGGAAACGAAAAAACTATGTTTGAGGAAAGGGACGGAGTAGTTTGTTCTTCCGTCCTGCCTGACTTTCCGTGGCCCCTTGAAGGCTCTTCCAGACAAAAAGGGAATCACGTACCGAGTCAGGGCTCATTCCAAACGTTTCACAGAGATGGACAAAGGAAGAAGGCCACTCGCTTTCGTCAGAAAGGATCCATTGTTCCTCTTCCTTCATCGCTAAAGAATCATGACATAGATGATCTTCGGCCAGTTCCCGAAACTGCCTCAGACCGTCAACAAAAACTTCCCATTGCAGCACAATTTCTCCAGAATGATGCCCCATGAGACAACGATCTGAGAAGAAATAATCGCGGAGCAGCAATTCTGTAAAGGAAGTTGCCATGGTACGACTAGACAGCTTTTCCTTCCTCTTGCTTTGGGAGCCGTTAAATAATTCAGCAAACTTTAGGCCAAGAGGTCTATATCTCTTCGAATCTCTTACTTATTGAAATTTTACATAGAGAATAGGGGTTTATCGCCATCCAGCATGGTAGTTGTTTCAGAAGAAAAGAGAGCATCAAAATAATGGGCGGCAAAAAAGTAACATTCCGCCAAAAAAATGACACTCTGCTGCTCTTTATATCCGGGCTTGCTTTCATCCAGGCAAGGCATTAGGTTTGGTGGACTTTTATAGCCTAAAAGAGGACAGTGTGAACGCTTCGGTCAAGCTTATTGAGCAAGTCATCCCGTCAACAGTTACCATCAGGGTCACCGTTCCTTCACAGCATAGATCTGCCCAACTGTTAGGAACCGAGCGCATGGGGTCAGGCGCTGTTATTGATACAGACGGTTATATTTTAACCGTCAACTATATCGTTATTGGCGCATCGAGTGTGAAGGTCAGTATGGCAGACAACACACAACTCGACGCTGAAGTCGTTGCTCAGGATTTTGCCAGTGGCATTGCCGTGCTGAAGGTCTCGAAAACCGGATTTCCTGCCCTCCCACTCCAGTCTTCCGCTGGACTTCGGACGGGGGATGAGGTCTTTCTTGTCGCAAGTTCAGGAGAAGAAAACGGCAGACGCATCGATGGCGGCGGACTGACCTCAGTGTCCCATTTTGATGCATACTGGGAGTATAGCTTGGAGCGGGCTTTAACGAGTACGGCGATGAACCCGGGTCTGGGCGGCGGTTCGATGTTCGATATGTATGGCCGTATGGTCGGCGTTGTTTCACTGAGCCCAAATGAAATTGGCAAGTTCTCTCTCGCCATTCCGGTCGAATATTTCACGGATCATAAGGACGAACTCTTGCGCTATGGTCGGCGGGTGACTCGTTCGTCGCGAGCCTGGATCGGCATGTACTCGTATCCGCTCAAAGGGCATATTGTGATTGCCGGTCTTTTGCCGGACGGTCCTGGGGCAAAGGCCGGCCTGAAAGCCGGTGATGTCGTCCTCGCTCTGGACGAAAAAGAACTGACTGATCGTCGTGCACTGTATCAGCAACTCTGGAGTCGCCCTGCAGGAGAAACCGTATTATTTCGCGTCTTTCGGAATAATGCGGTCCAGAGTATCCCTGTTGTTTCAGTCAGTGTTGAAGAATTTTTTGGATAGTCGTCTCTTCCTGTCATCACCCACAGACCGTGCTTCTTTGATCTTTTTGATATTGGAGAACAGTCGTTCCATGCTCTGATCCGCAGTATCACTTGTCCTCCGTATGAGTCTGGTACAATAGGGCCGATAGGATTGAAGGGAGGTGCCATGAAAGCGCATATGCAGCTCGGGAGCTACCTGGTCGCGTATTTGCGCAAGATCGGCGTCAGTCATCTCTTTGGTATCCCCGGCGATTTGGTCATCCAGCTCTTTATGAAATTCGGTAAGCCTCATAATATGCAGGTCATTACCGCTTCGCATGAACCTGGCGCCGGGTTTGCCGTCTATGGATACGCCCAGGCCACGGGAAAAATCGGCGTCTTATGCGTGACATATGGAGCAGGGGGACATAACGTCGTCAACACAGTTGCCGGTTCCTTTTCCGAACGCGTTCCGATCTTAGTCGTAAGCGGTGGCCCGGGCGAGGAAAAACGGAAGCTGGGAGTCCTCATCCACCATCAGGCTAAAGAAATCGAATCCCAGTTCCACATCTTTCAAGAAATTACCTGTTCCGCCAAAATTATCGATGACCCTCGTACCGCAGCCACAGATATCGACGAGGTAGTACAGAATATCTGGCGCTATCAGCAGCCAGGCTACATCGAAATCCATCAAGACATGGTCGAGTGTGAGATTGCCGTCCCCGACCATATCAGCGAGTGGGATGGCATCTTTTCCGAGGCAAGCTCCGATGCTAGAAAAGTAGAGGAAGATGTCCGCGACACGGCCGAGCGTTTTCAGGCAGCCCGCAAGCCGGCTGTTATTGTCGGTATTGAAACCTTCCGGCATAAACTCACGACAGACGTCATCGCTCTGGTCGAAAAGATGGGGGTGCCTTGCCTGACGACAGTCCTCGCAAAAGGTGCGTTCCCTATGGATCACCCCCAATATATGGGCGTTCATATTGGCGCTATTTCTCCCACTCCTATTCGCCAGCGCATTGAGGAAGCTGATCTCGTCATTCACCTCGGGGCCCTCCTGACTGATATGAATCTTGGCTCGCAGCCCCAATATATCCACAGAGACAAATCGATCTGGGCGGCAGAAAACAAAGTCCATATCAGTTTTCATACGTATACCGACGTTGTGCTCCATGATTACGTCACGGGGCTACTGCAGGCGCCACTGACAAAGCATCGAGAAGAGATCGCTTACTGTGATAATCTAGATCCGCAACCCCCAGGAGAGGACCGACCTATCCATGTCTCCAACATGTTATGGGAGGTCAATAAATTCCTTGACGGACGCAAAGGATATATGGTCGTGGCAGAAGCCGGCGATATGCCGTTTGCCGGCCTCGACATTAAAGTCGGTCAGCGCGGCACTTATCTCGCCCAAGAGTATTATGCGTCGATGGGTTTTGGTGTCCCTGGCGCGCTTGGCGCCCAGATCGGAACGGGTCAGCGGCCGCTTGTGTTGTGTGGAGATGGAGCCTTCCAGATGACTGGTCCGGAAATTTCGCATGCGCCCCGGCACCATTTAAACCCCATTGTCCTTGTCATGAATAACGGCGGATGGGGCATTTTTCGGCCCGTTGCAGAACGCCAGGACTTATTGACCACCCCGCCTTGGCCGTACGCCAAGCTTGCCGAGGCTTGGGGCGGAAAAGGCTTACAGGTGTATACCGTAAAAGAACTGCGCCTCGCATTATTAGAAGCCGACCAGACCTCGTCTTTTCTCGTCATTGAGATTATGGTTCCGCCGCGCGACTTATCTCCGATAACGGAAAAGTATATTAAGGCCTCGGTTGGCAACGGCCAGTGAAAAAATCGTATTGCAAGCAAGAGAGGAGAGCAAGCGTGAAGATTGCCATCTTGGGAGGAACGGGAGAACAAGGTCCGGGCCTCGCCCTACGCTGGGCGCGCTCGGGACAAGAGGTCATTATTGGCTCACGCCAACAGGAAAAAGGGGAACGGGTTGCTACCGAGCTCAACCAGGAACTCGGTCAGAACCTGCTGCGCGGGACAGACAATGTAACTGCCGCGGCAGAAGCCGATGTCGTTTTTATTACGGTCCCGTACTCAGCCCACGTGAAGACGGTAGAGTCGGTCAAAGATCAGCTCAAAGGCAAGATTTTTGTGGACGTGTCGGTCCCGCTTGATCCTGACGACGCACGCCGGGTTATAATGCCGGCAGCAGGCTCAGCCGCGGAAGAGGCCAAGCATATCCTGGGAGACGACGTGCAGGTCGTATGTGCGCTGCAGAATATTTCTGCTTACCTTCTGCGCGATATAAAGGCAGAAATTGATTGCGATGTTTTGATTTGCGGAGACAAAGATGCCAGACCAACAGTCATTGAATTGGTCGAAAAGCTCGGCATCCATACTGTGGACGTCGGCCCCCTCGCGGCGGCGAGTTTGATTGAACCTCTCACCGCTCTCCTCATTCGCCTGAATATCAGGAACAAGGTTCACTCAGCCGGTATTCGGATTACGGGACTGTCTGGGCGGTAGGCTGACCAGATTTCGACTTCGTACACATAAAAAGGCCCTGCTTCTCGCAGGGCCTTTTTTATTACCAAACCAATAAACCCAATGTACCGGCGTCTACATCATGCCGCCCATACCACCCATACCACCACCCATACCACCCATACCACCTGGAGGCATGGGTGGCATACCACCGCCTGCGCCCTTGTCTTCAGGTTTCTCAGCAACCGTAGCTTCCGTTGTCAGCAAGAGACCGGCAACTGACGTAGCATTCTGAAGCGCTGTACGTACCACCTTGGTTGGATCGACAATGCCAGCCTTGATGAGGTCCTCGTACTGATCCGCTGCAGCATTATAGCCATTCGCGCCTCTACTATGCTGAACCTTGTCCAGAACAATGGCACCCTCCGCACCCGCGTTTGCAGCAATCCAACGCAGGGGTTCTTGGACAGCTCGTCTCATGATATTGACGCCGACTTGTTCTTCTCCCTCGGCTTTTACCTTATCAAGTTTACTCGACACGCGAATAAGGGCGACACCGCCACCGGGAACAATGCCTTCCTCAACCGCAGCGCGGGTTGCGTGGAGGGCATCCTCCACCCGAGCTTTCTTCTCTTTCATCTCGATCTCGGTCGCAGCACCGACTTGAATAACCGCAACACCGCCAATCATCTTGGCTAAGCGTTCTTGCAGTTTCTCACGATCATAGTCTGAGGTCGTTTCGTCGATCTGGGCGCGTGTTTGCTTAATACGACCCTCAATATCGGCCTTCTTCCCAGCACCATCCACAAGAGTCGTGTTGTCCTTGTCTATAACGACGCGTTTGGCGCGTCCGAGGTCATTCAGGGTCAAGTTTTCTAACTTGACCCCGAGCTCTTCAGCGATGACCCGGCCACCAGTGAGGATGGCTATATCTTCAAGCATCGCCTTGCGACGGTCACCAAAACCTGGAGCCTTCACAGCAACACACTGCAGGGTACCACGAATTTTGTTAACAACCAGCGTCGCGAGCGCTTCGCCGTCAATGTCTTCAGCAAGAATAACCAGCGGCTTGCCGCTCTTGGCCACGGCTTCCAGCACCGGCAGCAGATCCTTCATCGACGAGATTTTCTTCTCATGGATAAGGAGGTAGACGTCCTCGAAGACACACTCCATGCGCTCCGGGTCGGTCACAAAATACGGGGAGAGATAGCCGCGATCAAACTGCATGCCTTCGACCACGTCAAGCGTCGTCTCAAGCCCTTTGGCCTCTTCGACCGTGATAACGCCCTCTCGCCCGACCTTATTCATAGCCTCGGCAATAATCTGACCGATAGTCGAGTCGTTATTTGCCGAAATCGTCCCGACCTGAGCAATTTCTTCCTGGTCACGCGTCGACTTGGACAAGCTTTTCAGCTCGTCCACCATAAATAATACCGCTTTATCAATGCCGCGCTTGATGCTCATCGGGTCATGGCCGGCGGCAACCATTTTGACACCTTCGGCATAGACCGCCCGAGCAAGGACAGTCGCCGTCGTGGTCCCATCACCAGCAACATCAGAGGTCTTGCTCGCCACTTCTTTGACCATCTGGGCGCCCATGTTCTCGAACCTATCCTCAAGCTCGATCTCTTTGGCCACCGTCACACCATCCTTGGTCACGACCGGCGCACCAAAGGATTTCTCAATAATAACATTACGGCCTTTTGGACCGAGGGTGACTGTTACAGCATCTGCCAGAATATTCACCCCTTTAAGCGTCTTATCTCTCGCATCTTGACTGAATTTTACAAGCTTTGCAGCCATTCCTGATCCTCCTTAATACACCGGACTACCCTTCAATCACGCCGAGGATATCATCCTCACGCATGATCAGGTGCTCCTCACCGTCAATCTTGATCTCCGTGCCGGCATATTTGCCAAAGAGCACTTTGTCGCCCTTTTTCACATCGAGCGGGGTGACCTTCCCATCGTCTCCAACCTTTCCCTTGCCAACTGCAGTCACTTTGCCCTCTTGGGGTTTTTCCTTTGCGGTATCCGGAATGATGATCCCACCAGCGGTCTTCTCTTCTTCCGCAATCCGCAACACAATAATCCGATCCTGTAGAGGTCGAATTTTCATACCTCTTCTCCTTTCTCCAACGAGCGTTTCTTTACTGTGAATTTCTCTCTGTAGGAGCGTTTCCTCCTCCAAAAGATGGGGGAAAATTAATCACTCTTTTTGTGTTGTCAAGCGTGATCGCTCAGAATTTTCGCTTCCGAGCTTCTTCTTCACAATAACGCCGATACAAGACGTCCCATTCCGTACTTCCCGGTACGACTTTACGAGAGAGGGAAGCAATTTTCCGCCGAACCATTGCATCGATTGCCTCGCCTTGTTGAAAATGGGCTCCCAATACGCGTTTACTCTCAACAAGCGCTCCGCGTTGATTCAGGATCTCGCCTTCTGTAGCTATGGTCCGGAGCGTGAGACGAGCAAGCGCGGTAATGCGGATTTCGGACAGCCCGCTCATAGCGCAAAATCATTTTCTTCTGCCAATCGCCTCTTGATGAGCTGTACTACCTTATATTGATCAGCGCCCGGCGATTCCTGAGCATGCTCCTCTGCTAAGCGTTCGGCTTCTTTTTCTAGAGCTGCTTCTTGCCGAAAATTCTCTATCAATGCGGCCGCAACCTTGTCCGTGACGCTGTGTCTTTCCCCACCAAGGCGCACCATCCCCTTCGCACACAACGTTTCCACTAAGATCTGAGCGGTATAACGGCACAGTGCTTCTGGATTTCGCATGCGGTGCCTAGCATATCCAGCACTTACACAGTTTGGCAACCCCGTCTTGACAAGAAAAACAAGGTTTGAGATGGGAGCTAGAGTGTCCCAACAAATACACAAATCAACTCTCCCTCTATCAGACTTTCCTTCAGACTACTGGGAGCACATTGCAACCTACCTAGAAGAAGGCCTGGTGATCATCGACCATCAGCAAAATATCGTATTCTTTAATGCAGCGGCTGAGTCACTGACGAGTTGCTCACAAACGCAGGTCTGGGGAAGGCCGTACGACCTTATTTTTGCTGCAAGCCCATGGATTATCGACCTTGTCCAGCGCGCGCGGGCGTCTGGCTATAGCCGCACGGCTGGAGAAGGAGAGCTGCGAGACCGCCTCCAGCGTGTCATTCCTGTACGGGTGACGTGCTCCCCCATTCTCGAAAAAGTTGACACGCTGCTCGGATTCGTCCTCGTCCTGCACGACCTGAGCTACCGGAAAGAGCTTGCTGAGGAGGAACAACGAGAGGACCGCCTCGCCTCTCTTGGCATTCTCGCGGCTGGCCTGGCCCACGAAATCAAGAACCCTTTGGCAGGCATTCGAGGCGCTACCCAACTTCTCCAGTCTCGGCTCAAGACTGATCAATCAGCCGTTCAGTATACAACCGCAATGATTCGCGATATTGATCGCCTGAGTACCCTGCTCGAACAACTCTTGCAATTATCGGCCCGTCCCCAACTTGATCTACAATTGGTCAATATTCATAAAACCCTCACGGATGTCCTGCTACTTGAACAAGAAGCTGCTCCGAAAGGGGTGACAGTCCAGACGCATTTTGATCCCAGTCTGCCCACGATCTTTGGTGATGAATCCCGGCTGGCCCAAGTCTTTCGAAATTTGATGAAAAACAGTCTCCAATCCTTAAACGGACGGCGCGGGGGAGTTCTGAGGATTGCCACCCGCATGGCAACCGACTTTCACCTCTTACGGTCTCCGGAAGATCGTCCTCAACCGCCCCAACCAGGAACAGCCCCTGCACCCGACAGACGTCCACAACAACAAGGCGCAGAAAGGCAGACGCTTCAGGACAAACGCGATTGGGGCCGTTTCCTATGCGTCGATTTTGCTGATAACGGACCAGGGATTGCCCCTGACCATCTCCCCCACCTCTTCACTCCGCTCTTTACAACAAAGAGTCACGGAACGGGTCTGGGCTTGCCCATTAGTCAGCAGATCATTGCCCAACATGGAGGCACCATTCGGGTAGAAAGCGATCCAGCCCAAGGAACCTGCTTCCACGTCTATTTGCCCGTGCCTCCAGCGTAATACGTATGGCGAACGGTACCATTCTCGTTGCTGACGACGAAGAGCTGATCCGGCGCGTTCTCGTCGATACGTTGAGCCGACGGGGTTACCAGGTCGAGGCGGTAGAGACCGGGGCACAGGCCTGGGCATTGTTACAAAACCGACCTTTCGACCTCGCCTTTATTGACATTCGCATGCCGGAGCTGAGCGGATTGGACCTGCTGCATAAGGTTCAGGAAACCCACATGGAAACTTCAGTCATCATTATGACTGCTCAAACAACGCTGACGAATGCGATTGAGGCCATGAAACGGGGAGCGTTTGACTATTTGCCAAAGCCGTTTGACCTGAACGACGTACAAGCGCTAGCCTCGCGGGCATTAGAAGCGAGGCGACTCACCGTCGCGCAGCCCCTGCCGGCCGTCCAAGGGCGCAACGAGCAGATTATTGGGAGTGGGGCGGCCATGCAGCAGGTGTATAAAACCATTGGTCGCATCGTCAAAAGTGACGCAACCGTGCTGCTTCAGGGAGAGAGCGGAACAGGCAAGGAGCTCGTTGCACAAGTTATCCATCATCACTCGGCACGCTGGCGCGCCCCTTTTATAGCTATCAATTGCTCAGCCATTCCACTCGACCTATTAGAAAGTGAACTATTCGGCCATGAACGGGGAGCCTTCACCGGTGCATTTGAACGGCATGCCGGCAAGTTTGAGCAGGCAGCGGGAGGTACACTCTTCCTTGACGAGGTCGGCGACATGCCGCTCCCACTCCAGGCAAAACTTTTGCGTATCCTCCAAGAACGCGAATTTACCCGCGTTGGTGGACGCGAGACAATCAGGGCAGATATCCGCATCATCGCCGCGACCAATCAAGATCTGACCGCTGCGGTGAAGGAACAACGTTTTCGCGAAGATCTCTATTTCCGCCTTCAGGTCGTACCGATCACGCTGCCGCCGCTGCGTCAGCGACGCGAGGATATGCCCGAGCTGATTCGTTACTTTCTCGACAGAATACACCGGGAAATGGAAACTGCGGCTACTCGTGTTTCACCAGAAGCCCAAGCTGTCCTCATGAATTACGCCTGGCCGGGAAACGTGCGTGAGCTTGAAAATACCTTATTACGAGCAGCCGTACTGAGCCCAGGTCCTGTCCTGACCCCAGACGACTTATCCCTCCCGTCGGTAGGCCACCCCCTGCCTGCCGACTTGACAGACCTGTCGTTTGAGGAAACGGTCCGACGCAAACTTGAGACCTTCCTGCAGCAGACTTCGTTACTGGAATCAGGCGATTTGTATGCCAGAATCATGAGCCAAGTAGAGAAACCGCTCATCGAGATGGTCTTGGAGCATACCCGCGGCAATCAGCTGAAAGCAGCAGAGCTACTCGGTATTGATCGCAACACCTTGCGAAAAAAAATGACAGATCTGAAGATTTCCATCAAAAAATAGCAATGGCTGCTTTTTCCGTCCCAAATCCACTCTATGCTATCGCAGACACACTGAGCCAGCCGGACGTATCGTTCCAGACACTGACCCAGCAGCTGTGTGCCGGCGGCGTCCGACTTCTCCAGCTCCGGGTCAAGCAGCATTCAATACAAGACTTTTTATCTCTTGCCAAAGAAGTGCAACAGATCTGTCAGCAGCACGGGTGTCTGCTCATCATTAATGATCGTGTGGATATTGCGCGGGCGATTGATGCCGATGGGGTGCATGTGGGTCAAGACGATATGCCCCTCGCCGCTACACGCAAAGTGCTCGGGCGGGAAAAAATTATCGGCGTCTCGACCCATGACCCTCAGCAAGCGCTGGCGGCAGCGCACGCTGGGGCTGACTATATCGGGTTCGGGCCACTATTCGGCACGACTACAAAAGCCACCGGTTATACGCCGCGCGGCCTGGATCAACTCCGGCAGGTCCGCAGGCTCGTCAGTCTGCCGATTATTGCAATTGGGGGAATCACCCCTGCGCGCGCGCCGTCAGCGCTTGAGGCCGGTGCAGACGCGGTCGCCATGATCAGCGACATTGTCCTCGCGCCAAACATTCAGCACAGAGTGGAAGCCATACTCCAACGACTCTAGCCGTCTACCTAAGCCTCTTCCGCGACCTCATCCGGTTCTCCAAAATTATCCACCAAACTATCAAAACGCGTATATTCACTGCGGAAGGCTAAGCGGACCATCCCGATCGGACCGTTACGCTGCTTGCTGATAATGATCTCTGCAGTCCCCTCCTGATCTGACTCCGGATGATAGACCTCATCCCGGTAAATGAACATGATGACGTCGGCATCCTGCTCTATCGAGCCCGATTCACGAATATCCGACATGACCGGACGCTTATCTCCCCGCAATTCAACCTGACGGTTGAGCTGCGAGAGAGCGACGACCGGCACCTCAAGCTCTTTGGCCAGCGCTTTCAGACTACGCGATATTTCTGCCAGTTCCTGGGTACGATTTTCCTGCGAGGCCAGTCCGCGCATCAATTGGAGGTAATCGATAATAATGATACCGAGATTGGTTTCTCGTTTGAGCCGACGTGCTTTTGCCCGAATTTCAAGCACATTCTGTCCCGGTGTATCATCAATATAGATGGGCGCGTCGGCAAGCCGTCCGGCAGCCATAGCAAGACGAGGAAAGTCTCGTTCTGCCAAATATCCGGCACGTACCTTGGCATTATCGACACGAGCTTCCGAACACAGCATACGCATAACCAGCTGTTCTTTGGACATTTCCATTGAAAAAATGCCCACTGCGGTGTCCGTGTGTAACGCCACATACTGGGCGATATTCAGAACGAACGCGGTTTTCCCCATACTCGGTCGAGACGCGATAATGACCAGGTCCGCCGGCTGTAAACCGGCGGTTTTCATGTCGAGGTCCTTAAAACCAGTTGGTACGCCAGTCACCATCTCCTTGCGTTCGTATAGCTGCTCAACCGTCTTGATCGTATCCATGATCATATCGCCCACTTTAAAAAAGGCGGGACGAATCCGTTTCTCGGATACATCAAAGATGAGGCGCTCGGCTTCGTCTAGGAATTGTTCGATATCTTCCTGACCGGTGTAACAACGGCTGACGATCTCTCCGCAGACATTAATCAGGCCGCGCAGAACAGCCTTCTCTTTCACGATACGAGCATAATAGGCGATATTCGCGGCACTCGGCACCTTATCAATGAGTTCTGCAAGGTAGGTTGCGCCTCCTATTTGTTGCAACTCGTCACGTGCTTTGAGGGCGTCGGTCAATGTAATCAAATCAATCGGCTCACCCCGCTCGGACAGCGAAAGCATCGTCAGGAAAACTTTCCGGTTCGTCTCACGATAAAAATCATCCGCAGCCATGACCTCAATCACGCGGTCCAGGGCATGAGCATCCAGCAGGATAGCACCTAAAATCGATTCTTCGGCTTCCAAACTCTGAGGAGGAACTTTCCGCAACGCATCTTCAAGTATCGCCACTGTTTAAGTCTCCTTGACGTCGAGAACGCAGGCGGGAAACAGGAAATGACTAGTCATCTATCGTCTCCCATACAAAAGCAAATAAACGCGATAGTTCAGTCAAACCAGCCGCAATCCGCGGTCCATACCAACACAGCGCCATGCCATCGACACAATAAAAGTGCCCTGCCTGTCCGGCCGGTGTATCCAGCAACGGCTTGAGATGTACGAAATGCTTCTTCGCAAACGGGTACGGCTCGCTCGGGAGAAGGACAACCTGAGGGGCCGCAGCAGCGACCTCATCAAGTCTGAGGGAGAAATAGCGCTCCTCTTTTGTCCGAAGAATATTCTCGCCACCGCAGCACCATAGCATATCGTCGCTATAGGTATCGGCGTTAAAGGACATCCAGGGTTTGCGCCAAATTGGACAAAAAACTCGCAGCCGTGGTACCCGCCCTAGCCCCGCCGTCACTTCCCCATACTGTTGCTCAAGACCTCGAGAAAGTGCATGCCCTTGTTCTTGACAGCCAACTAATGGGCCGAGCTGCGCAACCATACGAATGCCTGCCAGCACAGTGCGCGGCGCCGTGACGTAGAGCGGCAAGCCCCGTTCCTCCAGCGCACTGAAATCCTCATGGCGGTTTTCTTCGTCATTGACAATAACGAGGTCGGGCTTCAGCCTCTCAATCACCTCTAGATCCGGATCTTTGGTTCCGCCAACCTTTGTGATACCTGCCACGCTCTCGGCCGGATGCGTACAATAGGTCGTCACCCCGACAACCCTGCTTCCAGCCCCAAGTGCAAACAGCGTCTCAGTAATACTCGGAACGAGTGAGATAATACGCCGTGGCACGTGTGGCAGAGCAAGGCAACGTTTGTGGTCGTCAAGAAATTCCATCATTCACCCGAACCCGAAAAAGTGTAGCCCTACGCTCCGCCTTCACTTTGCTTTTGGAGAATGGCTTCCAATTGTCGTCGTTCCTCTTGCGTGACCTCTTCAGCCACGTTGGCGGTGGTGTGGCCAGGTCTTGCAGCAACAGCGGATTCCGTTGCACTCTGCGTCGGCTCGTTCATACCCTCCGGGCCAAACAGGCCAATCCGACGCAACTCTGCTTCCATCACGAAAATCGCTCCAATAAACACTACCAGCCCAACACAGGCCAGGAGGAGCAAGAGCTTCGGAATCAGAAGCCAACGTCGTTTCTTGTGCTGCTTTGCCACCGTCCGACGCTTGCGCCGTTGTGCCATTATTTATCCTCCACTCGCTCGTATCGGACGCCCGCGCAGTACCGTCCGCACGGCATCCCAGCCACTGCGTTGATGCCAGCCATCCACACCGTTATACCATTTCAGGCCGACGGACCGGAGTCGTCTGCTACGGGCGGCCAAAGTAAACCAGATCAGTGCCGTCCGGCCATAAAAAAGCTTGGTTGCAAAGGAAAGACGCGCCAACTTCTTCCCCATCCAAGACTGTGTGATGCTCTGGGTGTAGTCGCCAAAGGTGAAATCTTGGGTATGCAGTGCCCGAAGCACGGCCTGAGCAGCAACCTCCCCATATTCAAGCGCAAACGAAATCCCTTCACCCATGAGCGGCTCGGCGCCTGCTGCATCGCCGGCCAGGACGACGTGTGGTGCGGCAAGCGGGCGCTGAGGGTCGTAGCCATAGATGGGAAAGGCCCGCAGCCGTCGTGGCGATTGTGCCGATTCTGCTCTATCGGGACTACGGATACGATCGATCTCTTGTGTGAGGCTCTGCCGAAGGGCGGTATTTGATAAAGACGCCGTCCCGAGTGAATACACACCGATATTCACATGCGGTACTTGATCGATGAGACACGGAAAGGCCCACAGATAGCCACGCAGCCCGTTTTGGACCGGCAAGAAATTAAACTCGTAGCGTTGCTGGGCAAACCCGTTCCAGTCTGTTTCCGACACAGGAACGTCAGACATCACTGCCTTGCCAACCGGCAGTCGCGCCTCGCCGACCAGTTGACGCCGGACACGACTGCCTGATCCGTCCGCACCCACGACAACACGCGTGCGATAGGTCTCCTTTTCAGTCAGCACCCGAATTCCATCAGGTTCCCGAACTAACTCTCGCACTTTTTCGCCCTGGCGCAGCTCAGCACCGCGCTCCTGCGCCGCCTGCACAAGCAAAAAGTCAAATTCATTCCGTCGGACTATCGAACACATGCCCCCATCCTGACACTCGACGACTTGCCCTGGTGGTACCCGCACGAAAGCACGATGCACCTGAACGTGCGGGACCGTCAGCGGGACGTCCAACACATTGAGACAATCGAGCGTATGGGGAATCAGCCCGCCGGCACAGATTTTCTCGCGCGGATGGACCGCTTTATCAAGCAGAAGAATATGGCCGGCGAGAGCAGAGTCAGCCTTGAGGAGGTGCAGGGCGGTTGCGGTCCCGGCCGGGCCGGAACCGATTATGATCACATCGTAGCAATCCACAGTGCTGCGCAGCCATCCTGAGACCGTCTTGAGAAGGTAAAGGATTAGCCTTCAAGGACGGGCTCTTCTTGGGTCACGAACCAAACCAGGTTAGCGTGGTCCGTAAATTTCAGTTCGTCAGGACGAATTTTTGCCACGTAATCCGGGTCGGCAAAAAATCCGTCAACAGCGGCTATGTCATCAAACCAGAGTTCCGCAATGCCGTCGAACGGCGCTTCGTTGCGTTCATACGCTTGCGCTACTGTATGGCTCTGGATGTATTTCCGAATATATTTACGCAGCCCAGGGTGACTCTTAATCAGTGTGCCGTGTGTAGTCCGCCAGTACTGATGAAACTCCTCTACATCCATGTCAGGATTTCGTTTCACACACACAACAAGTTTGACCATCCCCACGCCCTTTACATTCCACCCATACTGCTCATACAGCAGTACGCGGTTCAATGTTGTTTCGAATCCACTCAACAATTTCTTGCGTGCTCACCCCAGGGGTAAAAACCTCTCGAACCCCGGCTTTTTTCAGTTCAGGCATGTCATCCGCAGGCACGATCCCACCGCCAAAGACTTCTATATCCTCTGCTCCACGCTCCTTGAGCGCATTTATAACGGCCGGGAATAAGGTCATATGGGCACCGGAGAGCATACTCAAGCCAACGGCATCCACATCTTCCTGCACCGCAGCCTCAGCAATCATTTCCGGCGTTTGGTGTAGGCCCGTATAAATTACCTCAAAACCAGCGTCCCGTAGCGTCCGGGCAATAATCTTGGCCCCCCGATCATGCCCATCAAGACCGGCCTTTGCGACTAAGATGCGGAGTACTTTTTCTTCGGACACACGGACCTCCCAAATAAGGGACTAGGGGTTGGGGGCAAGAGTGAGGAAAAACTAATCCCTAGCCCCTAACTCCCAGATCCTTTCTTCGTTACAGCCACGCTGGATCTTGATACACCCCAAACACCTCACGGTAGACGTCAGAGATTTCGCCAACCGTACAGTAGGCTTTGACAGCATCGATCAAGACCGGCATTAGGTTTTGGCCGTTGCGTGCAGCGGCATGCACCCGGCCAAGGTGTTCTTCTACCTGCACGCTATCGCGCTCTTGTTTGACCTGCTTCACCTGGGCAATCTGGCTACGCTCGACCTCAGGGTGGATCTTGAGGGTTTCCATCGGTCGCTCTTCTGGAATCTCGTGCGCATTCACCCCGACAATGACTTTCTCTTTGGCATCCAGTTGCTGCTGGTAACGATAGGCTGAATCCGCAATTTCTTTTTGTGGATAGCCCTTATTAATAGCCGGGATAATACCACCCAGTTCATCAATCCGGTCAATATAGGCGCACGCATCTTTTTCCATCCGATCAGTCAGAGCCTCAACTGCCCAGCTGCCGCCAAGCGGATCAACAATATTTGCTACGCCACTTTCTTCGGCAATAATCTGCTGCGTGCGCAACGCTACCATGACCGATGCTTCAGTCGGCAGTGCCAGCGTCTCATCCATAGAGTTGGTGTGGAGCGATTGGGTTCCCCCCAACACACCCGCGAGAGCTTGAATAGCAACCCGGACAACATTGTTGACCGGCTGCTGGGCCGTCAGGCTGACACCTGCGGTTTGGCAATGCGTACGCATGAGCAGAGAACGTGGATTCTTTGCCCCAAACCGTTCCTTCATGATCTTGGCCCACATGCGCCGAGCGGCCCGGAGCTTCGCGATTTCTTCAAAGAAGTCGTTATGAATATCAAAGAAGAAGGACAGGCGCGGGGCAAAATCATCCACATCGAGCCCACGCTCGATCGCCGCCTGGACATAGCCGATACCGTCGGCCAGGGTGAAGGCGAGTTCCTGCACCGCGGTCGAGCCGGCTTCTCGAATGTGGTAGCCTGAAATCGATACGGCGTGCCAGCGGGGGACCTCTTTGGTGCAGAATTCAATCATATCGGTCACAATCCGCACGGCAGGTTCCGGCGGGCAGATCCACTCTTTTTGCGCGATATATTCCTTGAACATGTCGTTCTGAATGGTACCGCTGAGTTGATTCCGAGGGATGTCCTGTTTATCCGCAACCGCGATATACATGGCCAGCAGGACGCTGGCGGTACAATTCACGGTCATGGATGTGGAGACTTTATCCAGCGGAATATCATCGAAGAGCCGCTCCATATCTTTGATAGTCGAGACCGAGACACCCTCGCGTCCAACCTCACCAAGCGAACGTGGATGGTCAGCGTCATAGCCCATAAGCACCGGCATATCGAATGCTGTTGAAAGACCGGTCTGTCCTTCTGATAAGAGGAGCTTAAAGCGTTGGTTAGTATCCTCAGGCGTCCCAAACCCGGCAAACTGACGCATAGTCCAGTATTTGCCGCGGTACATGCTCGGATACACCCCGCGCGTGTAGGGATATTCGCCAGGAAAGCCGATCCCTTCGAGATTGGAGCCATTCAGGTCATCCGGTGCGTAGATCGGATCGACTTCCATATCGGAGATGGTTGAAAACCGCTGGGCGCGTTCGCTCTGCTGAGAATATTTCTCATTCAACCAATCCTGTTTACGCATGACTCCTCCTGAAAAACCGGCTATCCGTCATATTCATTTTGCAGATCTGCTTGACACACCCGCCTTGAGGTCCAAGTCCTCTGGAATACAAAGGATTTGACGCTACATAGCATGCCCGACACGCGCAGAATAGGGTGCTTTTCCTATTTGCCAGCGAACTGAGCCGCTCGTTTTTCCAGAAAAGCAGACATGCCTTCGGCTTTATCTTCTGTCGCAAAAGTGAGTCCAAAGGCTTCGGTCTCAAAACGACAGCCGTTAATAATGTCCATATCGATGCCGGCATTAATGGCGGCTTTCGCCTGCTGAATCGCAATCGGCGGCTTTGTCGTCAGCTTATGTGCTAGTGCTTTGGCCTCGTTGAGGCAATCGACTAAGGGAACGACCCGATTGACCAAACCGTAACGCAGCGCCGTTTCCGCAGTTATCATATCCCCAGTGTAGATGAGTTCGCGCGCCAACGGCAGCCCGATTCGACGCGCTAAACGCTGCGTTCCTCCAAACCCGGGGATAACGCCGAGGTTGATTTCCGGTTGCCCAAACTTGGCTGTCTCTGCCGCAATAATCATATCGCAGGCCAAGGCCAACTCGGTTCCACCCCCGAGGGCGAATCCATTCACTGCGGCAATAACCGGAATGGACATCTCTTCAAGCCGACGCGCCACGTTGAGGCCCAGAGAGGCAAAGGCCTTGCCTTCAAGGGCCGACATCGACACCATGGCCGAGATATCTGCTCCGGCGACAAAGGCACGATCTCCCGCGCCGGTAATGATAAGGCAGCGAATCGCCGGATCTTGCCGTACGGTCTCTAAACAGTCGGCAATCTCACCCAGCGTTGTGGGATTGAGCGCATTCAAACTCTTCGGACGGTTCACGGTCAGAATGCCAACGGCGTCCTCTTGCTCAAACACAATATTTTCGTATGCCATATTAATACTCCGGCTGCTCCTCAAAATAATGAAATGTATTGAGAAAACGGATCGTCCGACTTTTTGAGCGCATAACGACGGAATGTGACTCGCCCCCTCCAGGGAAAAACCGCACTCCGCGCAGATACTCTCCAGTCGTTACGCCAGTGGCCGCAAACACCACGCTCCCTTGAGTGAGGTCTTCTGCCGTATATTTTTTGCGTAGGTCTTCCACCCCGATCTGACGCAGCTGGTCGACCTCCTCCTGCGTGCTGGGTTGGAACCGGGCTTGAATCTCTCCGCCCAGGCACTGCAGGGCAGCCGCAGCCAAAATCCCTTGTGCGGCCCGGCCAGTACCCACAAGGAGATCAACACCCGACTCTTCACGCGTGGTTGCTAAGGCAGCGGACAGATCACCATCGCTGATCAGCTTGAGATGGACATCAATATCGCGCAGCTCTTGCAACAGCTTGGCATGCCGTGGGCGATCGAGGACCACAACACGGAGGTTTTGTGGCTTCACGCCTTTGACCTCAGCCAGGGCGGCAAGATTATCCGCCATGGATATATCGAGATCAATAACGCCTTTACCCCACGCCCCGACAGCGATTTTTTCCATATAGACATCGGGTGGACAGCGCAGAAACCCACCCTGTTCAGCGATGGCAATCGCTGCAATTGCATTCGGGCCCCCAAGGGCGCATGAGGTCGTGCTTTCAAGCGCGTCAACGATCACCTCGATCTCAGGACCTTTTCCTGTCCCAAGCGCTTCGTCAGCATACAGCATAGGGACGGAGTCCTCGTCGCCTTCTCCGATGACCAGGCGACCATTAAATTCAATATCGGGGAACAGTTTATACATCGCGCTCACAGCGGCGGCATCGGCAACAGCTTCATCCCCTCGCCCCATATGGGCCGCGGCAGCTAAGGCGGCGGCCTCTGTCACACGCACGAATTCAAGAGCCAGATTTCGATCCATGCCTGCTCCCTCTTCACGCCAGCAATTGCCCCAGCGATTGCGCCTCACCGCGAATGACTTGCTCCATCAGCTTCCAAGCCACAGGCACGAAGATGTTGGTTGCTTTTGCACTCGGCTCGTTATACCCCATGGATTCAGCATCTGCATGGGATTCAGCTTCAGACGACAGCACGGCAAATGGTACGGGATCGGACGAGTGGGTCTTAATCGCGAGCGGCGTTGCGTGGTCCGGCATGAGCAAGATCTTCCACTCAGGGAATTCTCTCAGCCCGCGTAAAATCGTCCCGACCACTTTCTCATCAAAATCCTCCAGCGCTTGGACCTTTTTGTCAGCGGCGCCCATATGCCCGGCCTCATCAGGTGCCTCAACATGCAAAAACAGCAGGTCTTTCTCGCGTAAGGCAGCCAGGCCATATTCCGCCTTGCCCAAGTAATTCGTATCAAGAAATCCGGTTGCTCCAGGCACCTCAATGATTGCTAAACCTGCCAGCACGCCAAGACCACGGACCAAATCAACGGCAGAGATCACGACACCGCTGAGCCCAAAGCGTTCGGCAAACGTGGGTACGGCCGGACGGCGGCCTTGCCCCCACAGCCAGATCGAAGAGACGGGCTTATGGCCGGCGGCTTGCCAGCGTGTGTTCACCGGATGCTCAGCAAAGATCTCCTGAGAGCGCCGCATCAATTCACACAGCCGCTTTCCGCCGTCACCGTGCGGCCAATGCCCGTCCAGCGACCGGCCGGTTATATCGTGCGGCGGCGTGGTCTGCATAGCCTCCTGCCCGCCATGCCATACCAGCAGATGGCGGTAACTCACACCAGGATGAAACTCGAACTCACCGCCGCCAAGCTCCGCACCGACGGCCTGAATGAGCTCTGCGGCTTCCGGACTGGGAATATGGTCCGCCGCAAAGTCGACCATCGTTTCAGCCCCGTCTGCCGCACGTCCGAGCGTCACCAGATTGCACCGAAACGCAATATCCTCCGGTCCCAGCTCAACTCCCATGCTTGCAGCTTCAATCGGAGAGCGCCCAGTGTGGTATTGGCGAGGGTCATAGCCGAGCAAACTCATGGTGCCGACATCGCTGCCAGGAGGATAGCCCTCGGGAATCGTTTGGGTGAGACCCAACACACCATGCGATGCAATATAGTCCATATTCGGCGTGCGGGCGTATTCGAGCGGCGTTTTCCCGCCGAGTTCATCGACCGGCCAATCCGCCATACCGTCGCCTTGGAGAATCACGTATTTCATAAGCCCTACCACTCTAAAGCGTTACTCCTGCTCGGCCAGTGGAACCAGGGGCTTCTCAAGCCGCGGCTTCTCAAGCGCACGAAAAATTGCGTCGCGGGCGCTGTCATAGACGGCCGGCAGTTCAATCGGTCGGTTGGCATACTGCGACGCCACCCCGCGCAGCCGGCCCTCGTGGTAACGTCGTTTAAAGTCGATAAATTTGAGGCCGTGCGCGGTTGAAATCACAACCACACGTTCATGCGATTGAATCTGTCCTGCGCGCACCAGCTTCATGAGGACGGCCAAAGCCACTCCAGTGTGGGGACAGTTAAAGAGTCCGGTTAAGTCCGCCAACGCCGCAGCGTCGGCGAGCTCTTCTTCACTCGCCTGTTCGACAATACTATCAAAGGTCTTCAGCACGCTAATGGCTTTATTAATGCTGACCGGATCGCCGATCTGAATAGCCGAGGCCAAAGTTCTTTTGGCTTTGACTGGACGATAGGTCTTGAAATCTTTCGCAAAGCTACGATACAGGGGATTCGCCCGCTCTGCCTGTGCACACACCAGACGGGGCAGCCGGTCAATCAAACCGAGCTCCCGCATGAGTAAAAATCCGCGGCCTACCGCAGTCACGTTGCCCAAATTGCCGCCGGGCACGATCACCACATCCGGTACTGTCCAGTCAAACTGCTGCACGATTTCGACCGAGATAGTCTTTTGCCCTTCAAGTCGCAGGCTGTTCATAGAATTGGCGAGGTAAATATTCTCCTTAATACACAGCTCACGCACGACACGCATACAGCCGTCAAAATCCGTATCGAGTGAGAGAGTCAGCGCCCCATTTGCCATGGGTTGGATGAGCTGGGCGGTCGACACACGATTACGCGGCAGGATGACAATGGCCGGGATGCCGGCGGCAGCGCAGTAGGCGGCAAGCGCTGCCGACGTGTCACCAGTTGAGGCACACGCAACAGCGGGAATATGCACCCCATCTGCAATCATTTGCTTGACCATAGACACTAGCACCGTCATGCCCAGGTCTTTGAACGATCCGGTGTGGGAATTGCCGCACTGTTTCACCCACAGCTCATCAATGCCGATCTGCTTGCCCAACCGCTCTGCCCAATACATATTGGTCGCGCCCTCATAGGTTGAGACCACATTCTCATCGGCAATGGCCGGACACACGATTTCTTTCTTGCCCCACACACCACTGCCATAGGGATACAGCGTGCGCCGGTAACGCTCATCAAACAAATGCCGCCATTCTTGTGCCGTGCGTGTTCTGAGGGCGTCGAGATCATGCTGAACATCGAGTAACCCTCCGCATGACGGACAATAATAGAGAATCTCGTTCAGCGGGTATTCCCCGGCACATCCGGATGCACATCTAAACCAGGCGCGAAACGGAGAAGACGCGGGAGCGGTCAGGGGAACGGCGGCTGATGGTGCTGTCGTACTGGGTGCCATGATCTGAGGTGCTGGGGCTTTTTCCATTATTGTATTTCCGGCTAACCGAGGCTCTCCTCAATACGTACGAAAACAGATTGCCCCTGTACCACAGGCAGTCGGTCGACTAAGGTCATTGCTTCCTTAATATTATGCTCGCGCGCGGTATGGGTCCGCATCACGAGGGGAACAGTATTATCGCCTTCGCTGCGTCCGCGCTGAATCACGGACGCAATACTGATTTCCCGCTCGCCTAAAATACCACTCACTTGAGTCAGCACTCCAGGCCGATCAACCACCATAAAGCGCAGGTAGTATTCACCGGCGAGATCCTCCATCGGTCGGATCACCGCAGGACGTAAATCCGCCCACGCCCAACCAAGCGGTGCCTGTTTGAGACCAGCCTGTCCAGTGTAGGCCGGATACGTACGTGCGATATCAACCACATCGGCGAGCACGGCCGTTGCCGTCGGCAACCCGCCCGCCCCCTGTCCAAACTGCAGCGAAGAGCCCAAGGCTTCGCCTTGGACGAAGACCGCATTATACGCGCCATTCACACTGGCGAGTAAGCTGTGCTGCGGGATCATAGTCGGATGCACGCGGACTTCAAGCGTCCCCGCTTCATCCTTCGCAATCGCCAGGAGTTTAATAGCGTATCCGAACTCACGGGCAAATAGCATATCGATCTGGTCCAGCTGTCGAATCCCCTCAGTATAGACAGCATCAGCCGGCACACGGACTCCAAAAGCGAGCATGACCAAAAGCGTCAACTTCTGAGCGGCATCAATGCCGTCAACGTCCATGCTGGGGTCAGCCTCAGCCAGCCCTAATTCTTGTGCCTGTTGTAAGACAGAGGCAAAGTCCGCTCCCTGCTCATTCATGGTCGAAAGAATATAGTTACACGTGCCGTTTACAATACCGAACAAAGCTTTATTCCGGTCAGCCGCAAAACCTTCGCGTAAAGTCCGGATAATCGGAATACCGCCGGCCACGCTGGCTTCAAATCCCAGTCGCACGCCATGGGCTTCCGCTGCGGAAAAAACCTCATCGGCATGGACCGCCAACAGAGCTTTATTCGCAGTGACTACGGCTTTCCCCTGCGCCATGGCTTCTAAAACAAGGTCACGGGCGGGATCGACGCCACCTATCAGTTCAATCATGATATCGACATCAGGATCATTCACCACCACCCAGGGATCCGATGACAGCCGCACTCCAGGGAGCGGCGCATGCGGTTTTGTTGCAATACTCCGGCTCGCAACATGGATAAGCTGGAGCGGGCCACCAATTTTACGTGTGAGTGCGTCTTGATGCTGGTCCAAGAGCTGGACAACACCGGACCCAACAGTCCCGAGCCCGATCAGGCCAAGTTTTACCCCCTCCCCCGCCATGCCTAGCCTATGCTCGCGTTCTTCAGGGCGGGAGATAAGGTCCCGCCAAAGGCCCGCCGAACGCCACGCACGGCTTGGCGGGTGCGATGCTCATTCTCAATAAGA
>CAXXHG010000004.1:0-12078 GCA_963666315.2 Binatia bacterium | reverse complement strand
TGCGCTGGAGGAGCTATAGGCATGGAAATTCTTTCCACAATCGTTCTACTCGCTGTCGCGTTCGCCTTCATGGCCCTAGATGCCGTGCGGCGCCCAAAATAACCCCAAGGTGCCGGCTAACACGCCGCTGCATCGGACTGCGTCCCGCAGCTGATGAGCGGCAGACCGTTAGCCCTATTAAATTGGAGCCGTTGCACGGGCTATTTACAACCGTGCCTCTCTATCCACCCACGTCGCGACGACAAAACAGGAAGTCGCGCAATTAAAAAAATATATGGATGCGATACTGTTCGATCTGCTCGAGACCGGCCAGAGTGGTGTGTAGTGCAACACGCAACATATGCGAAGCCGTCGCCCGGTTCGGGCCAGCCTTCGTCGAGTCGGTCCTTCCTCCTCCTTCGACAAAGCCAAGGACCTGATCGAGGCCATGGACTACGGTCGCCGCCGCCCCGAGGTCGAAGACCTGGAAGCCGAAATTGCGGCACTAAGCTCACGCTGACGGGGCCAATCCAGATGCGCCCGGTGCCATCCGCTGAGAGGCGCATTCGCTCACGCAGAGCTTGTACGTCGGCCGCGAGCATCTCTCGCTCGCGCATGCCGTAGAGATTGCGGCAGCCCCGGCCGCGGCGAAGCGCTCGCAGGGTTGCGCGGGGGGAGATGCTCGCGGCCGGGCGCGAAAGCGCCGAGCCGGTCTATCCAGAAGACCAGGTTCCAGCGGCATCCGCCGCTCATCAGTTCCCAGCCGGCCAGCTCGCACTCGCCTGTAGGAGTGATTGGATAGGCGGTCAGCGCATGATGTACGTCGTGAGCGGTGAGCGCTTTCTTGAGACCCCACAGCGGAATCAACCGCTGACCGACGCGGACCTCGACCCAGTTCTTGTCCAGCCACTCATCGACCGTGCCGGCGCCGGGACACAGGCTGTGATTTTCGATGTAGTCGGCCAGAAGATCTCGCGTCTGCATCCATCCTAGGACGCCATCATCTGCGATGAAACTCCCTATCCTGAGGGTGTTTGGAAAGTCGCGGTACACGTCATTGCGAGCGAAGCGAAGCAAACAGTAGCGGGAAAAGAGATTGCTTCGTCGCCTACGGCTCCTCGCGATGACACCTCCTCTCCCTTTTCCAAAGACCCTCTAACAAAGTCTTGAACCGAGACACCAACAGCTCAACTCAATTGACCTTGGGTACCGCCTGGCGGCATACTTGTTCGGACCCAGATCATTCTGTAGGAGAATTCCGGTTTCTCAATATTGGCCACTCATCACTCAACTGCATTCTTGTTGTGTCATATACTGAGAGTAAGGAACACATCCGTATTATCAGTGCTTGGACGGCATCACCAAAGGAACGAAGGAGAATAAACTAGATGGAGATCCCTCTATATCAATGGAATGCCCAATGCCAACGATCAGCGTATTTTATGGTATCGTGATTCAGATGTTCTGGCTGGATCACGGACCGCCACATTTTCATGCTCTGTATGCTGAACATGAAGCACTCATAGATGTGCGTGAGCTTCGCGTATTCCGCGGATCGCTGCCTCGTCGTGCCATGGCTCTTGTTCTCGAATGGGCAGCAGAGCGCCGCGACGAACTTATGGAGGATTGGACTCTATGCAGTCAGCTACAACCCCCGAATTCGATCAAACCTCTGAAGTAGCACCGCAGATACGAAATACGGCGCCGTGGAGGCTTCTATCAGTAACTGCATTATCTGAGATGCACTTACAAGTCACCTTCGTAGACGGTACGCAAGGGCAAGTAGACCTCAGCGCGTTTCTTCAGGACCCCCAGGTTGAAGGAACAGTGTTCGAGGCCCTGCGCGCCCCAGACTTCTTCGCCCGTGTCGATCTCCGAATGGGTGCCGTACACTGGCCAAATGGCGCAGACCTTGCACCCGACGCTATGTATGACGCCATTCATCAGCACGGCTGCTGGGTTGTCCGATGAAGAAGCGGCCCTTTCTCACTATCCTGCTCTGTTTTGGCTTTCTTCTTTGGAATCCTGTCTTTGTTGAGTCCGAAGAGGGTTCAATGCAATCAGCCCAACCTCACCCTGACCTCTCGCCCGCCGAGGCGGCAGTTTTTTGCCGATTCATCTGAGAGGGACCGCATCAGATCCAAGTTAAAATCGGAAAAATAATATGAAATATACGTTTTTCACGCTGCTGTGTTCACTGCTGTGTTTTGCCCCTCTCAGCGCAACCACTAGGGCGGCGGACAATCCGGACCATATTCTCTTCCTGTTCGACCTCTCTCACAGCATGACCCGTAAGCTGGAGAATATGACCCGGATCGAAGCGGCGCGTCGAGTCTTCAGTGAAGTCATGCAAGATATCCCGGCCTGCACCGTTTTTGGCCTGCAGTTGTTCGCCCATGAGAGGAATAGAGATGAAGACATGGCCTGTCAGGAGAGCGAGTTGGTCGTGCCCTTGCAAAGCGGCGGCCGCATACAAATCTCACAGATTGTGGCGGAACGTGACCCCGTTGGCCAAAAGACTCCGCTTGGTCGAGCGTTGTCATTAGCATTGGACGACTTGCAAGGAATACCGGGTAGCCGAAAAATTATTTTACTCTCAGACGGCCTGGAGACGTATGACGGCGAGCCGGAAGAAGTCGCTCAACAGCTGTTTGATATGGGAGTTCCGGTTGATGCGATTGGTATTGGCGATGAAGGTCTTGTCCAACTCGGCGGCATCGCGCTGGCAGGTGGCGGTAAATTCTACTTAGGCTCGAATTTTGACAGCCTCAAGCAGGCGCTGGCTACGGCGCTCGGAGCGGGACGGAACGTTGTCCCGTCCGCAACACAAGACCCGCCCCAACTGTCAGAGCTCGTGTTAAACGTGCCTGAATCCGGCGCAGCGCTAGTGAGAGTTATCCCTCTTCCGCCAGACGAAGAAACTCCTCCACACCAAGAGGAAGAAGAAGCTGAATCAGAACAACCGGCTGAGCCGGTGTTAAACCTGAAAATCATCCTGGATTCCTCGGGGTCTATGCTCCAGCGGCTTGAAGGAAGAACTAAAATCGCTATTGCCAAACAGGCTCTGAAAGAACCAGCCCAGGCGCTAGAGAGCGAATTGATCGGCCTCGCCTTTCGCGCCTGTGGTTTTGATACGAGCCTCGAAAAGACCAAAGAGGCATCCTGCCCGAATACCGAACTCCTGGTGAATTTCGACAGGAAGCAGCCAGACCAACATATAGACCGGATCGTGGCAACAGCGCAACGGCTGACCGCCTATGGCTATACAGAGCCATAGGCGAGAGTTTACGTCTGGCGGGCAGCGACCTGGCACCGTATAAAGACCAACGTCCAACCATTCTCCTCATCAGCGACGGCGACGAAACCTGCGGCGGCGACCCTGTTGCCGCCATCGAAGCCTTACGTGCGGCCGGCATCGACGTGCGGGTGCACGTCATAGGCTTTGATCTAGATGACAAGGCAAGAGATCAACTCCGGGCGGTTGCCGAGGCTGGTCAGGGACACTATTACGATGCCAACAATTACCACACCCTGATCGACAGCCTCAGAACCATTGTGGATGAGGTCTGGGAACAGATTGCCGAGGCCGATGCACGCTACACCCGTCCGATTGAAGGCGGCGCAGGTTTCGACAGCGCCGTCCGATTGGAACCGGGACGCTATACGCTCAAGAACCATTTGCCCAAAGTACAGTTCGCCTATTTCTTTGTGCCGACCCAAAAAGGCCAACGCGGCGTGGTGTGGGATACGCTCCAAGCACGCGCCTTAGTCCGAGGCCGCGACGGGAATGTGAAAGAGGCCGACTACGTCGTGGATCGGGTCTCAATCCACATCTACAGGCCCGACCGCAAGAAGATTAAGGGCCGCGTCGCACGGGCCGGGGGTAAGGTCGGGAAGTCCGCCATGATGCATTACATGGATACTAGTGGCCGGGGCTTCTACTTCACTGTGGGCGATAACTACAATGCCGTCCACCGCGATGCGCTGTTCGATCTTGACATCCAGGAGGCGGGCGATCGTTATAACGGCATGGTCGCCGTGGACGAACCCGTGTCTGAGGCCATGGTCCTTCCACTGGACGAAGAGATCGCGGCTCACCTCGGCCTTGAAGATCGAGCCGACAGCTATCGCATCACCGGTCTATCATCAGGCGGTGCAGGCGGTGTTAGAGTACAGATCGATATTGCCTTTCCCAATCCCGAGTTCCGTTTTCATATTGAAGTATATGACGAAACACGAGGCAAACGCTTAAAAAAATCACGCAACTGGAAGGCAGCGCCAGCATTACGCTGCCCATGGCGGCGGATAAGCCCGGCCAGATAATCCGCATTGTTGACGCCAACCCCGGCCTATACCACCTATTCTCAAGTTACACTTTAAAGGTATCCGGCCTATGATGCGGCACTTGCAAAGACATAGGCTGTATCTTTCCGCCGTCTTCTTTTTTAGCCTTTTCTTTGCTTTCCCCAACGTTTGTTCGGCAGGAACCGATGAGGCCGCCGTGCGCAGCCTGATTGCAGACTATATTGCTGTGGCTCAAGACGTGTATGCCCCGTCCTTACCGGAGACAGACGCAGATCTCAGGGCCATTGACCAGATGCGGGCCCAGGCAAAATCACTATGGATCGATCCTAAGCGGAGCAGCAAAGATTTTCTGTTCCTGAAAGCCCATGCCGGGATGCCGTATGCGTTGGTCGATTTTGAATCGAGCGGAGACTTTGCCCGGCATGGTCCATTTCAAACCCGAGCCGTCAGACGAGGTCAGAGCCGCTCCAGTGTTCTCAACCCGTAAGGGTCGCTACAGCTTAGTCCACAGCGAAAACAAATGGGAAATCGCTGAGTTTAGTCTCGTGTACAAGAAACCCATTTACCCCGTCGCTCAGGGTGCAAGTATCAACGCGCTGCTCGATGCGTATTTTACTGCCATGCAGGCCGTGTGTCCGGTAGTGCCACAAACGACCATCGAGCCTCACCGAAAGAAAGCGCAAGAAGTATCACTCGTTGCTGCACGCCTACGCACAAGCAACTACTGGAAGCTGCGAGACAAAGACCCTGAGGTCCCGTCTATGCACAGCGCCATGTTCTTCCGCTTATACCAACCCTCAGCCTGGACCATACAGCAGGTCAACGAAGCAGGCGATTTCGCCCGTGCCCGGATTGAGATGATGGTCAAGACCCAAAGCAACGAGTGGCGTCAGACCGATCTCACCGGTAAAGAGTTCGTTCAGTTTGAGTTAGACACCGAGGGGGGCAATCAGGACGACATCACCGATCGCCGAGCCACGATCTTTCATCACGATAAGGAGGTTGCCATTGTTTTTGCCGTCACACCGAACAATCCGGACGAGTGTGAAGCCAAACTGAGCAAGCTGCAAAGAGAAAAGATTGGCGTCCATTTTGGCTTAAACAATGCCTGGCAACTCAAACAGCTCCGGATCGGAGAGGACGATGAAGTCAAACGGATCAGCGTCGAGGGTTTGCTCTATCTCCGAGCTGAGAGAAAAGACAATAAGCTCTACCTCGTCCATAGGACACGCCATTTTTGGCCGAATTTTTCAACCGCATACTACCGCAAGGCAATGCAGCAGAGCCCGGACGGACGTTTTCCGTTTCGGAGCGCTAAGAGCATGAAGCTTTTCCTCGATACCAGCTGTGAATTTGCCGGTACCCA
Organism: Binatia bacterium; assembly: GCA_963666315.2. Taxonomy (GTDB): domain Bacteria; phylum Desulfobacterota; class Binatia; order Bin18; family Bin18; genus Bin18. Next base: position 6,428 of record CAXXHG010000004.1, on the reverse strand, counting down.
AATCTTTGAGGTTCAGCATACGGATGATAGCGAAGAACTCGATCAAGAGTTGATCGACCCATCCGAGTGGGACCAAAAGCTTGAGTATACCCTCAAGTCGACCAAACTCCTGCTGCTCGATAGACCCTACCGCTTCCGCTGCGATCCGAGCAATTTCACCAATAAAACGTCGGCTCTAATGATGCTCGGGGGCGGTTTCGCCTCAACTGCCGCCTTGATGCAAGAGCAAGCGAAGTGGTTAAACGGCGTCACCGGCGACGGCAACTGGCAGGCAGAGTGGGCAGAGAATATCAAAGACCTCTTCGTCAATACTCTCAGCTACGGCTTTGGCGAGGACAGCGAAGGCCAAGAAAAAACATCAAACTCAAATTCGTGCAAAAACCTGAGGAAAATTATCTCGTCGTTAAAGTCAGCGACAAGCTCCATCTCATTTACCGAGAAGTGATCAGATAGATAATGCGGGCCGTACTCCCAGAAAATGCGCATAGTTAGGGTGCATAGTTTGCAAGAATTCTCGAGAATTTTGACGCAGAAGCGAAAAATGGTAGGGTTGCCCCACTGTGACAAGCGACTTTGCCTCTTTCCACAAGCAAGCACGAACACAAGACCGGCAAGACCTTATGGGCCGCTTGCCCCGACCTCCCGCCAGGAGAGCTGTCAAAACAGCCAGTGGGACCGCTGCACTGATCCTTCTGATATTGCTGATATTACTGATATCGCTCATACCGAATTTTCTCTCCAACACGTTTGCCCAGCCTGAAGAAACACTCGCCCAGGGCAAGTTTCTCGTTGCGGCTAATAATCTGCGCGATTCGAATTTTTCTGAGACGGTTATCTATCTCGTCTCGTATAACACCCACGGGGCTATGGGCGTCGTCGTTAACCGGCCCACAGATGTCCACTTGGCGCGCGCATTGCCACATTTAGCAGATCAACCGCATGCACAGGATGTTATCTATGCCGGCGGTCCAGTGGGACGCAGCCACATGGTCGTGCTGATTCGATCAAACACACTCTCACTTGAGAATACGTTAACCGTGACCGAAGAAATATCAGCCAGTTCAGGTCTAGAGCATTTAGCCCTATTAGCCCAAGAGGCTGCAGCCCAGTTCCGTGTCCACGCCGGCTATGCCGGCTGGTCTCCAGGCCAGCTGGATAACGAAGTGGCGCGGGGGGACTGGTATATTCTGCCTGGTGACGCTGAGACACTTTTTGGTACCGATCCAGCCGCGCTCTGGCCGGCGTTGATTCAGCGCGGGGCGATGGAATGGACACGCCTATTTCGGGACAAGACGTCAGCAGATCTCTAACAAGGTAATGTCATTCTGAGTCGAAACGAATCTCCCTTTCCGGTACACATCTCCGCCCCTTCCTTGATCTTTTTCGTCTCGCATAATACAAAACCGAGGTCCCCCGACGTTGGACACCGGAGAACAGGATAAAAATATGGGCCTACAGGACAATATCGACAAACTTGAGAGCCTCAATGAGCTGGCACTGCAAGGCGGGGGTGCGAAACGTATCGCACGTCGGCGTGAGCAGGGAAAAAAGACAGCGCGCGAACGCGTTGAGACACTGCTCGATCCAGGCAGTTTTGTCGAACTAGACCGGCTCAAGACCCATCGCTGCACCGATTTTGATATGGACAAGACTAAGATCCCAGGCGATGGGGTGGTGACTGGCTATGGCAGCGTCGATGGACGTCAAGTCTTTGTATTTTCTCAAGATTTTACTGTTTTTGGAGGAAGTTTATCCAGCGCCTTTTCAGAAAAAATATGTAAAGTCATGGATTTGGCAGCCAAAACCGGCAGCCCGGTCATCGGCATTAATGATTCCGGAGGCGCACGCATTCAAGAAGGCGTAGTAAGCTTGGCCGGCTACGGTGAAATCTTCTTACGCAACGTCATGAATTCAGGCGTCGTACCGCAAATATCGGTAATTATGGGACCATGTGCGGGTGGCGCGGTATACTCGCCGGCCATAACGGACTTTATCTTCATGGTCGATAACTCCAGCTATATGTTCATCACCGGACCGGATGTGATTCGTACGGTGACACATGAAGAGGTCACGATGCAGGAGTTGGGCGGAGCGGCAACGCATAACGCCACCAGTGGCGTAGCCCATTTTGCCTCCCCGGACGAAGATGAATGTTTTCACTCGATTCGCGAGTTATTGAGTTATCTGCCCAGCAACAACATGGAAGATCCGCCGTTTCAACCCACACCGGACGATGCAAATCGGCGTGACGAAAAACTCAACGATATTATTCCTGAGAATCCCAATAAACCCTACGACATGACCGACATCATCCGCTCCGTGGCCGATGAGAACCACTTTTTCGAAGTGCAAAAGGACTACGCCCGCAACATCGTCATCGGTTTTGCCCGGCTCGGCGGAAAACCAGTCGGAATTGTGGCCAACCAACCCGCCTTCCTGGCCGGCGTGCTTGATATTGACGCCTCAGTCAAAGGCGCCCGATTCGTTCGGTTTTGTGATTGTTTTAATATCCCCATTATTACCCTCATCGACGTCCCAGGCTTTTTGCCCGGCACCTCCCAGGAGTATGGCGGCATTATTCGCCATGGGGCGAAGCTATTGTATGCGTACTGCGAAGCTACCGTACCCAAGATTTCGGTCATCACCCGCAAGGCATACGGCGGGGCATACGTGGTGATGTCCAGCAAAGTCATCCGGGGCGATATTAATTTGTCCTACCCGACCGGCGAAATTGCCGTCATGGGCCCGGATGGAGCCGTCAATATTATTTTTCGCAATGCGCTCAAAGAAGCCAAGGACCCGGACGCTGAGCGCACCAAGTTGATTGCTGAATACGGCGAGACCTTTGCCAACCCGTTCAAGGCTGCTGAGCTTGGCTATATTGATGAAATCATCATGCCGGCAGATACGCGCCCTCGGCTGATCCAATCGCTCAATATGCTCCAAAATAAGCGCGAGAAAAATCCACCCAAGAAACATGGCAATATCCCATTATAGGGGCCAGGGATCGGGGCCCAGGGGCTGGGGCCTAGGGGTCGGAGATTCGTATAACTATGTTCAAACGTGTCTTAATTGCAAATCGGGGAGAGATCGCCGTCCGCGTTATTCGCGCCTGCCGTGAACTCGGGGTTGAAACCGTTGCCGTGTATTCGGACGCTGATCGGTCCGCGCTGCATGTCCAATACGCCGACTACGCCTATCCGATTGGCCCTGCGCCGTCGGCCGAAAGCTATCTGGTTGTTGAGAAAATTCTTGCGGTCGCCAAGCAGAGTGGGGCTGAGGCCATCCACCCCGGTTATGGTTTTCTGTCCGAGCGCGCTTCTTTTGCCCAGGCGTGCACTGACGCAGGCATTGTCTTCATCGGTCCCCAGCCCGAAGCCATCGAACAGATGGGGGATAAAGTGACCGCACGAGCCATTATGCAAAAGGCCGGCGTGCCCGTTGTCCCGGGCACAGACGTCTTAGGGGACGAAGACGAAGTTATTGCGGCGGCGAACACCATCGGCTTTCCGGTCATGTTTAAAGCCTCAGCTGGCGGTGGCGGGAAAGGCATGCGGCTGGTCGAGAAAAAAGAGGACGTGATTTCCTCCTTACGCAGCGTTCGCTCTGAGGCAAAATCCTCATTCGGCGACGACCGCATGTATATAGAAAAATTTATCGAAAAACCGCGCCACGTCGAAGTCCAGGTCTTAGGCGATACATACGGAAATATTATCCATCTGTACGAGCGTGAGTGTTCCCTCCAGCGCCGGCATCAGAAGGTCATCGAAGAATCGCCTTCACTCGCCATCAACCAAGATGTCCGGGAGCAAATGGGTCAAATTGCCGTCGAGGCGGCTCAGGCGGTGCAGTACGTTGGGGCGGGAACAGTAGAGTTTCTGGTAGACGCACACCAGAATTTCTATTTCCTGGAAATGAATACGCGTATTCAGGTCGAACATCCGATCACTGAGCTTGTGACTGGTGTCGATCTGGTCAAAGCCCAGATTGAAATCGCTGCGGGAGAAGCGCTGACGATCAAACAAGAAGATGTGCGGCAACGCGGTTGGGCGATCGAGTGCCGTATTTACGCCGAAGACCCGGATCGCGACTTTTTCCCCTCACCCGGCAAGATTCAAATTCTTCGCACGCCGGGCGGGTATGGCGTGCGGGACGACAGCGGAGTGTACGAAGGCTGGGAGGTGCCCATTCATTATGACCCTATGATCTCCAAGCTGTGCGCCTATGGCCGGACCCGAGACGAAGCCATCCAGCGCATGCTGCGTGCGCTCCAGGAATACATAGTCGAAGGCATAGTCACCAATATTCCCTTCCACCGCTGGGCGCTGACCCATCCACGTTTTGTGGCCGGCGATATCGACACGGGCTTTATTCCGCAAGAATACACCGGACTGCCGGAAGAAGAAGACCACCTGCGGCATGAAATTATTCTGGCTGCGGCCGCACTCGCGGCGTATCATAAAGATCAAGAATTGGCCCGGTCGATAACCGGCAGTGTGAGCAGCAGCGCGGGAGTGTCCGCATGGCGCGCCAGTGGTTGGCGTGAGGGACTGCGCTAGCAGCAAGGACGACAGCACCTATGGCTTATAAAGCAAAGCTCGGGGATCAAACCTATACTATCGACGTGCAGGAACTTGGCGAGCATAAGTATAAAATTATGATTGACGATGAAGAGCACCTGATCGATGGCAGACAGCTCACCGGCCATATGTACTCTTTGCTCGTTGAGAATCAGTCGTTCACGGTTGATGTGGCAGAAAAAGACGACGAATACACCGTGGCCTATGAAGGCAAGAGTTTCCGCGTTCACCTCCTGGATGAACGCAAGGCACGCCGCGGCGGAGCAGAAGCGGGTCTGGGTGGAGCCGAGGAAAAAGATGTCCGCTCCATGATGCCGGGCAAGGTTGTTGAGCTGCTGGTGAACGAGGGGGACCAGGTCGAAAAGGATCAAAGTGTGATCGTTATCGAGGCCATGAAAATGGAAAATGAAATCCGTGCCGCAGTTGCCGGTACGGTCAAAGCCATCCATGTGGAGGCCGGCCAAGTGGTCGAATCCGGACAACTCCTCATAGAACTTGAAGAGGCCTAGCCCGTACGGGTTGCCTGCCCTCGTAGGCACGATCACATAGGATCGCGTCTATAATTCACTGTAGATAATGGACGCATGTTCTCACCTATAGACAGACAGAAGCTGACCCCCTTCTTCACCAACCTGACTGCACCCATATTTGGCCTCAAGCTGCCTCAAGAAGTAGCCGGGGCTCTCTTTTCGCGCTACAGCCGTTCGGCAAAAAGTCTGCGTCAGATTTTTCTGGACGAGTTCCTGGGCAACGCAGACCTGCAGCTCTCCCAGCTCCCAGGTGGCACAGGTAGCACCTCTACGGAAACAGCGAGCAGTGAGGCCGTCCAAAAGGCACGCGCGTTCTATGACCGCGTCCTGATTGGCTATGGCGATGACTCCGTCGCCCAGCTGGGCGGAGCGCATATTGCGTGTGAAAACATCTCGAACGTTGCGGCCAAGATTCTTGAAGATGCCCGCATCGGCATCGCTCCACTTGAGAAGTCTACGCGCTATGTGCGCTTTGATACAAAAGGTCCGGACGGCGATTATCTGTTCTACAAAGAACCGACGCTAATGGCCTCGACTCACCGCGAGGCGTATCTGTCCGGCATGCGACTTTTGTTCGAAACGTATGCGGCTCAGCTCGAGCCCATGCTGGCCTTTGTGCGCGACAGTCTGCCCATAGACTCGGTGGAGTGGAAACACCCGCAGACGGGTGAGCCGCTGACCTACCACGAGGCGCAGAAAGACGACACACTCAAAAAATGGACGGAAGGCGCCTATCGTTCAACCGTTCGAGCTCAGGCATGCGATATTCTCCGCTCCTATCTCCCGGCCGCCACACTGACCAATGTCGGCCTCTTTGGCGTTGGTCAAGCATTTGAACATCTGCTCAACAAACTCTATTCGCTCGAACTGGCTGAGGCGCACAGCATTGCTGAGAGCATGCATACCGAGCTGAATAGTTTGATCCCGTCGTTTGTGAAACGCGCCCAACGCAATGAGTATTTGGTACAGACAGCAGCCAGCACTCGCGCGCTCACACATACGCTGCTCTCGGATCAATCTATCGCAGCCAGTCCACCCGTCAGCCTTATTGACTACGACCAAGACGCGGAAGACCAGATTCTCGCGGCCATCCTCTATCCACATACGCGTCAGCCTCTCAGTCAACTTCGCGCCCGTGTGAAAGAGTTCTCTGCAGAGCAGCGGGCACAGATTTTTGACGAGTATATTGGGCAGCGCCAGCATCGCCGCGATAAACCCGGTCGAGCCCTCGAACACGGCTATTATACCTTCGATATTATTGGCAATTTAGGACTCTACCGCGACCTGCAACGTCATCGCATTCTCACCCAGGAACGCC
>CAXXHG010000003.1:0-72133 GCA_963666315.2 Binatia bacterium | reverse complement strand
CATTCTCAATAAGAGAAAAACGCACATAGCCCTCTCCGTATGGGCCGAAACCGATGCCTGGAGAAACAGAAACTTTGGCTTCAGTCAAGAGAAATTTGGCAAAGGCCATAGAGCCCATCGCCCGAAACGGCTCGGGAATCTCGGCCCAGACAAACATCGTGCCTTTGGGCTTGGGGATATCCCAGCCCACCCGCTCCAACCCGTCGATCAGCACATCGCGTCTTAGCCGATAGCGTTGGCGCATGTCTTCAACACAGTCCTGCGGCCCGTTGAGGGCATGAATGGCAGCAATTTGAATGGGCTGAAAAATGCCGTAGTCGAAATAACTCTTGAGGCGGCCCAGGGCCATAATGGCTTCCTGATTGCCGCAGGCAAAGCCGACCCGCCAGCCGGGCATATCGTAAGACTTAGACAAGCTGAAGAACTCGACACCGATCTCTTTTGCACCCGCTACCTGCAGAAAGCTGGGTGGCGTATAGCCGTCAAAAAAGAGATCCGCATACGCAAAGTCGTGAATGACAAACAGCGTATGCTCACGCGCAAAATCCACCACACGCGTAAAAAAGTCGAGATCCACAACAGTGGTCGTGGGATTATGCGGAAAGCTCAACAAGAGCACTGTGGGTCGAGGCCAGCACTGCCGAACCGTCTCTTGGAGTGAAGCAAAGAAATCTTCTCCAGGTCGAAGCGGCACCACTCGCAAATCAGCATTGGCCATCACAATCGAATACTGATGGATGGGATAGGTTGGGTCCGGGCAGATGGCCACATCGCCCGGCCCAAGGATAGAGAGCGCCATATGGGAGAGACCCTCTTTGGACCCGATGGTCACGATAGCCTCGGACTCTGGATCAAGCGCGACCTCAAAGCGACGTTTATACCAATCGCAAATTGCCAGGCGAAGTTTATACAGCCCACGTGAGGTCGAATAGCGATGATTCTGAGGCTTTGCAGCAGCCTCAACCAATTTGTCGACAACATGCTGAGGGGACGGATGGTCCGGATTCCCCATCCCAAAATCAATGATGTCCTCGCCTGCCCAGCGGGCTTCCATCTTCATTTTATCGAGAGTGGCAAACAGATATGGGGGCAGCCGCTTAATACGTGGAAAGTCCATAAATATGTTGTAAAACCTCTTAATTTTGGAACATTTAGCCGTAGCTTGGCGGGACCAGACTATATGTATGGATATAAGCGATTTCGGAGAAAGGGTCAAACACAGGCAGACGAAGACTAGTTGCCTTTTTCCTGAAAGAATTGGTTGACGACTTTCACTGCGCCAAGGATTTGCTAAGGATATTAGTATCGACAAAACACCTAGCACTCATGGACCTCGTCTCGTGAGACAGCAGGCGTCCAGCTGAGATTGAAGCCGCACTCTAACCGCGCCAATGCCCGGCGCTTTGCCCGCTCGTATACTTTGTCGCGCCGAATGAGGGTCTCTAGCTGATCTGTCAGCAGACGGCTGACTGAAATCCCCTGCTTTGCTGCCAGGACCTTTGCCTTTCTAATGAGGTTGGCATCAAGCTTCAATGTCAGGTTTGTTTTCATACGCCGATCCTAGCACGATCAACCTTGCGGCCCAGGAGTAGGTGCATTCCCTATCTGTCAACATCAGCTCTCTGTAAAGAAGGCGAGATTGCCAGCTCCATCACTCCACCCTATTATAGGACGCAGTTATGGCGAGGAGGGAATTATGCCGACATTTAGAACCGAAGACGGCGCCGAGTTGTACTACAAAGTTGAGGGAAATGAACGGGGCAACCCCGGCCTGATCTTCATTCACGGCTGGTGCTCCAATCTGAATCACTGGGAATCCCAGGCCAACAATTTCCAGGACTCACATCGCATTCTCCGCATGGACCGGCGGGGCATGGGCAAGTCTACCACCCCTGGTTCCGGCCATACGCCCCAACAGCACGCCGCAGACATCGCGGCCATCGCTCGGCACGAAGGCTTCGCCAACGCCGTGGCGATTGCTCACGCCGGCGGTGCCCCAGCCGGGATCTCCCTCAGCCACGACTATCCAGATTTGGTCCGCGCCTACGTCATGGTCGACTCTGCCGCGATGCCGGAGGCCGATCTGGAGAACCCGACGAACAGGTCCGAGCTGTTTTACGCAGAGATGATAGAGAAATTGACGGCCCCGGAAGGAGAGCAGTATTTTCGGGAGCTGTATACCAGCTTTTTTGGCGCCCAGACCGACCGAGCGCTCGTCGAGACAGCGGTCGCCGAGGCCTGTCGCACCCCGGTAGACGTGCGCGTCAAAGAGATCCGTCTGATGGCCGCCGACTCCGCCACTCCGGCGGCCGCAATGCGCCAGCCTACCCTCGTCATGGTTGGGCCCTGGATGGCAGAGGCCTTCCCCCAAGCCGCTGATCCGGAGCACCTCAAATCCTGTTTCAAGCAGGTGGAACAGGTCGAACTTGCACGGGCGATAGGCACGGGTCACTTCCTGCAACTCGAAGTCCCGGACCAAGTGAACGCCTTTATTAAGAGCTTTGTGTCCAGATTGGCCGCAGCGTGACTTGGGTAAGGATCTCATTGAAGTTGAGCCTCATCCCAGCTTTCTTCCAATCCCAGCGGCATTTATCGAACATGAGAGATCTTTGGGGCTTCCGTACCACTTTTGCCTGGATCTTATGCTTCCGCCAAAGATCTGACGTGGATGATATCATTTGCAGTAAGTGACTGGAGGCACGACTCTGGAACAGCCGTCACCGCAATCGTCTCGCCTAAGGCGTTGAAGACTTCAATGGAGTAGCCAGGTTCCCCGCCGTTTGGAGGGTGGCGATCAACGATTGTCACCACATCCCCACGTCGGAGGCGTTTCTCCGGCAGGTCCTGCGCTAAAGCGACCCGTTGAAAAAGCTCATACTTCACGGCAGCCTCCCTTTATCTGGATATAAAGTAATGAACTTGGTCACACCGCTCTTCCGCTCATTCATCCAGATCGTTCTCACGAACAACGTCTTCCTGTTGGGACCGGTGAGTGCGGAACGAATATCAAGAATATCTCCGTAGTTCGTGTGCTCGATTAAGGTTGCATCAGCGGAGAGCACTTGCAGCGTAAATCTTTTTCAAGTTGTTTCCAATTATCAAGAGTATACCCTGCTTGCCGCAGGAATTGAGACTTGTCGTCAAATGTTCGTTGCACCAAGAGATACTTGGTCAGCTTTTCAGGAGCGATGAGAGTATCGCTGGGTAATATAACGAGAGACGCCCCTCAATCATATCAGAACTCCCAACAATATCTTGGCATCCTTGAGGTCCGCCGTATCAAATCCTTCGGTAAACCACTCATACACCGGTGCCAGCAACTCATGCACTTCTGCCCGCTTCCCTTGCTGCTGCCACAAACGCGCCAAGCTTGTGGCGGCGCGAAGCTCCCAGGACTTGGCTTGCTGGGAGCGCGCGACTTCGATGGCCTTGTGAAAACACGCTGCGGCTTCTTTGCCTTTGGCCTCCGGACTCCGCTTGTCTGCTTGTAGCGTCAGCTCCCCCTGCAGCCGATACAGCTCGGCCTCATAGTAACGCTCCTCGGTTCTCTCGACGAAAGCCAACGCCTCGGCTACCGTACTGAGCCCTTCCTCAACCTGCTCGTCTTTGCCGTAGGCCTCGGCCAATACGGCAAGAAACTGCGACCGCCACAACTCTGCCCCCGTGGCCCACCAGGCAGCCAGTCCCTCGCGTAGCTGGCTTAGGCCTGCCCCTCCGTGTTCCTGCTCGGCCAGCGCTATGACGGCCTCGGCCCGGTCCTGGACGGCTTGCCTCTCTCGGCGAAACTGATGGAGCAGGGCAGTGGAGCTCATGGCAAAAGCCAGACTAAAGGGGTGAGCCAGTTCCTGAGCTAAGCTGAGCGCTTCCTGGCTCCGCTGCAAGCCCTGCTCGGGATAGCCAAGCAGCCACAACACTACGGCCTGCATACTTCGCCCTTCTACCCCTAAATCCGTCGGATAGAGGGCGAGGAGCGTGTGAGCCTGCTGCCGGTCGTAGAGGGAAATGGCGTGGTCGAGCTGTTCTCGTGCTCGCATCGGTTCCCCCACCTGGTAGAGATTCGCTCCCACTGTGTAGCACGCTCCGAGTAGATAGGCCGAGTTTTGGGTAGCGTGCGCGAGGGTGCGGAACTGCTCCCCAATCGCGCGCGCCTGCGCGTATTCTGCGCGCGAGAAATACATCACCCACAAGCCGAATATGATGTTAGGGGGGCCGGTTTCGCCTAAGTAGTGGCAGAGCTCCTGGGCGCGGGTCAAGACCGTTTTCACCTCCTCTGCTCCCCAGCCCTTTGTCAACAGTAACGTAGAACCAAGGGTCACGAGTAGCATCAATTCTTGTTGGGAGCGGGTGGGCGTATCCGGCAGCGTCTTGAGCAACGCCAAAGCCTCCGTAAGATAGCTGGCCGCTTCCTCGTTGGCCGACCGCTGACTCGCCTGTTCCCCCGCGAGATACAGATACTCTATCGCCTTTTCCGTATTCCCACTCCGACTGTAATGAGTTGCAAGCTCACTGTAATGGTCGTCCAAACTATCCGTATAAAGCGATTCAATGCCTTGCCCGGTCCGCTCATGCAGGCCTTTCCGCTGCTCCTGGAGCACCGTGCGATAGGCCACGTCCTGCGTCAGCACATGCTTAAAGAGATACTCGACCTCGGGGAACGCCGGCTGTTCGTAGAGGAATTCTTTTGACTGGAGCGACGACAAGACGCGATACAAGTCGGCTTCCGGCTGGCTGACGACCTGTTCAACGAGGCTCACCGGAAACTGCCGTCCGATCACAGAGAGCTGTTGCAACAGCTCTTTCTCTTCTGCCGTCAGCCGGTCGATCCGGGCGGCCAACACGCCTTGGACTGTGGGGGAGATATGGAGTTCGGTGGGTGTCGCCTCCAGGCTGTAGTTCCCGCGTCCGCCGCGGAGCACGCCCTCTTCCGCCAACGTCTGCACCACCTCCTCCACAAAGAATGGCGTCCCCTCTGTCTTTTCTAAAACGAGCGGCTTCAGGGCGGTGAGACTCGCATCAGTGCCCAGCAGAAACGTCAGCAACTCGTCCGCCTCGGCCTTGCCTAGCGGGCCGAGGCGCAGCTGCCTGTAATACGTCTTCTGCCCCCACTCATGCTTGTATTCGGGCCGATAGTTCACCAACAGCAAGAGGTTGGCAGAGGCGACACTATCGGTGAAGGTGTCCAGGAACCCTTGTGTCTCGGTATCGATCCAATGCAAGTCCTCAAACACCAGGATGAGCGGCTGATTGAGGCTCTCTCGGAAGAAGAGTTTCTTGAGCGCCTCAAACCTCCGGCGTCATCGAATCTGGGCATCCATTTGCTGCAGGCTGGATTGGGGATCTTCGATACCGAGGAGAGCGAACAGATAGGGGAGGGCGTCTTCGAGACTGCGCTCCAGGATGTGGACTTTGCCCGTGACTTTCTCTTTCCGTGTCCGCTCGTCGTCTGCGGGCTCAATCTGGAAGTAGCTCTTCAGCAGTTCGATGACAGGCAGATAGGGCGAGGCTTTCCCATATGAGACCGGGAACGCTTCTAAAACGAGACAGCCACTCTGCGAGGTGAGCTTGAATTCATAGAACAGCCGAGACTTCCCAGTCCCGGCTCGCCCAGCACGCCCACGATTTGCCCGTGGCCTTCTTTGGCTTGCGCCAACGCCTGCTGCTTCTGCTCCAGTTCACTGTGGCGGCCCAGGAATCGGGTCAGCCCATGACGGGCCGAGACCTGAAGACGGGTGCGCAGCGGACCCGCGCCGAGTACTTCATAGACGTTGAGTGGCTCTTCCATGCCTTTGATTTCGGCTTCGCCCAACGCCTTCAGATCGAAATACCCTTCGGTGAGTTTGCGCGTATACTCGCTGATCACAATCGAGCCCGGATTAGCCATTTGTTCCATGCGCGCCGCCAGGTTCGTGGAATGGCCCACAGGAACATAATCAGTATGTAAATCAACCTTCCGAATGGAACGCACCACGACTTCACCGGTATTGATACCGACGCGCATCTGGAGCGGGATGCCGTGTTTGAGTCGGACCTGGTCGGAATACCCCCGCATCTCCTCTTGCATCCGCAGCGCCGCATACAGTGCCCGTTGCGGATGGTCCTTATGGGCGATGGGAGCACCAAACAGGGCAAAGATACCATCGCCCAACGCCTGGGCCACGTAGCCGTCGTACCGATGCACGGCGTCCATCATCAACTGCAGCGCTGGGTCGATAATGGTCCGGGCGTCCTCGGGGTCGAGGCCTTCGATCAACGCCGTCGAGCCTTTGAGGTCAGCGAACAGGGCCGTGATGGTTTTCCGCTCGCCGTCGGTTGCCCCCGCGATTCCGTGGCTTGCTGTTCGGCTCGGATACGCTCAGCGAGGTCGGGCGGCGTGCAGGTGGAGGGGGGTTGGGATTGGAGCAGAGTTTTGTCTGACGCTGGTTTCGTCTCCCCATCCCCGATCCAGACGAGCACTTCACCATCTTCGTCTCTCGCGACACGGTCGGCTTTGATGAGTTCAGCCTTGAGATCTTCTATGTAATCATCATCCAGGGCAAACTGGCGTTTCAGTGCCCGGTAGGTCATCCGTCCTTTGCGCTGCAGCACTTCCCGCGCTTGCTCAAGAACCTCAAGAAAATCCATTGCATTCACCTACGTGACGCACAGGATTGTATAATACCAAATCCTTTTTGGTAGTAGCGTTTCGCTTGTCTGCCCCCGGATCCTCCGCTGGTGTCATTCTGAGCCGGAGGCGAAGGCTCTCTCCCAGGGGTTAGATTCTTCGCTACGCTCAGAATGACAGTAGTCGGTACGCTGCTTTCTTGCGAGAAGTATACGAGAGAGGCTAGGGATAGAATCAGCGGAGATGGATAGGAATTACCCCACCCGTGCCAGCTCAAGCCGTCCGGCCCAGCGGTCTTCGAGCACGGCTCGCAGACGGCGCGACTCTGGTGAGGCGAGATCAGGGTCGCGCTCCAGCCAGGCGAGCGCTTCGTCACGAGCCGTTTCGAGAATCTTGCTGTCACGCACGATATTAGCTACGCGAAAGTCCGGCATGCCGGATTGCCGCGTGCCGAGAAATTCGCCCGGCCCGCGAAACGCCAGATCTGCCTCGGCAATCTTGAACCCATCATTCGTCTCCGCCATTACCCGAAGACGCCGGATAGACTCATCAGCTGGGGTATACTGGGCCAACAATAAACAGAACGAGGCCGCTTGCCCACGCCCCACCCGCCCCCGTAATTGATGCAATTGGGCCAACCCGAACCGCTCAGCGTGTTCGATGACAATAACCGTTGCGTTCGGAACATCAATGCCGACTTCAATCACCGTGGTCGAAACGAGCAGCTGATGCTCGCCGCTCTTAAAGCGCTGCATCACTGCATCTTTTTCCTCGCCTTTGAGCCGACCGTGCACCAAGCCGACCGAATAGTCCGCAAAAAAGGTCTGTGACAATGCCTTGGCCATGGTTGTTGCTGCCTTGAGATCTAATTTCTCCGACTCTTCAACCAAGGGATACACCACATAGGCTTGATGGCCCTGGTCTATCTGCTCTTTCACCAGTTGATAGACTTTTTTGCGTTGGCCTTCATGAAAGATTCGGGTGGTGATCGGCTTGCGGCCGGGCGGAAGTTCATCAATAGCCGATACATCCAGGTCGCCATACATCGTCAGCGACAAGGTCCGCGGGATAGGTGTTGCCGTCAGTAACAAAATATCCGGATTGACCCCGCGTTTACGTAATGCGGCGCGCTGCATCACCCCAAAGCGATGCTGTTCGTCTACGATGGTCAGGCCCAGATGTTTGAAGCTCACGCTGTCTTGAATCAGCGCATGCGTGCCTATCACGATCTCGACCTCACCGCGCTCCAGCAGGTTATAAATTTCTTGTTTGCGCTTCGCCCGGGTGTCTCCCGTCAACAGGACCATGGAAATGCCAAGCTGTTCCACCAGCGGTGTCAGCGTCCGGCAATGCTGTTCCGCCAAGAGTTCGGTCGGGGCCATAAACGCAACTTGATAGCCACTATCAAGCGCGGCTAAGGCGGCAAGGAACGCGACGATCGTCTTGCCCGAGCCAACGTCACCTTGGACTAAACGATTCATGGGATGTGGAGCGGCCATATCCCGAAAGATCGTCTCCACAACCCGCTCTTGTGCGCCGGTTAACCGAAACGGCAAGATACCGTACATCTGCTGGACAAGTGGCCCCGGAACAATGTAGAGACCTTCTTCCTTGACAATGTTGCGCCGCCGGAGCGCCATACCCAGTTGTAGATAGAATAATTCGTCAAACACAACCGCTCGGTGCGCCGGGGAAGTGGCCTCATTTAATTCGGCAATCTCAACATCGAGCGGCGGGAAATGCAGGTTACGGAGTGCTAGACTGAGCGGCATCAACTGGAGTCGTTCACAAATTTCCTGCGGCACCCCGTTCGGCACAAGATCGGCATGTTGATCGACCGCACCGTGCACAATGCGCCGCATGGCGGCAACTGTCATCTCTGTGGTCTTATTATAAATGGGCAAAACACGCGCGGTCTCCGCCTCTTCTTCAAGCGGCTCCATGTCGGGGTGGATCATCCACTTGCCGCCCTTCATGCCCTTTTCAACCTTGCCGTATAGCAGGACACTCTGGCCGAGCTGATAGCGCTGCTGGAAATAGCGGTGCTGGTGATACCACAACAAAAAGAGGAAACCGGTCTCGTCTCGGACAACGGCTTCGAGCACCCAGCGACGCCGACGGGCCAGAAAGCGACGTCCCATACGCGCGATTTGTCCGGTTATAGCAGTCTCGTCTCCGATCTCAAGATCGCGAATTTTTTTGATCTCACGCCGATCCTGGTAACGGAACGGGATGTGATACAGCAGGTCTTCGACTGTCGTTATGCCGAGCCGGGCCAGTTGCTCCGCACGACGCGGGCCAACGCCTTTGACGTATTGAACCGGCTTCTTGAGCGGAGGTTGGGAGGAACGGAACGAGCGAGAGGAAGAGGAAGAAGAGGCAAATGACGCAGAATGGCTGGTCCCGTTAGGCATGCTGCTTTGAGTCATGATAATCTTGCAGCGGACACACCCCAAGCAGGCCTTGCTTCAGGCGCACGATCCCTTCGACCGCAGCTTCCGCCCCTGCAATAGTCGTAAAATACGGCACTTGATACTCCAACGCGTTACGCCGAATCGAAAACGAGTCCTTTAATGATTGGGCCCCTTCAGTCGTATTGATCACCAAGGCAATCGAACCGGCTTGCAGGGCATCCACAATATGCGGCGAGCCTTCTAGCACTTTGTTGACGACCTCAACCGTCAGGCCTGCGTTTTGGAGATAGGCTGCAGTCCCACGAGTTGCAATCAACGAGAATCCGCTTGCAGCCAGCTGCTTGGCGATTGCCAAGGTCACAGGCTTATCTCGACCACGCACGCTCAAGAATGCCTGCCCGGTTTCGGGCAGCAGGGTGCCGGCCGCAATCTGGGCTTTTGCAAAGGCCATGGCAAAGGAATAATCCATCCCCATGACTTCTCCAGTCGATTTCATTTCCGGACCGAGGACCGTATCCACACCCGGAAATTTAATAAACGGAAAGACGGCTTCCTTGACGCTGACATGCTTGGGAATGACTTCCTGAGTGAAACCCAATTCCTGCAAGGTTTTCCCCGCCATTACCCGGGCTGCCATTTTTGCGAGCGGAATACCAGTCGCCTTACTGACAAACGGGACGGTCCGCGAGGCACGCGGATTCACCTCAATCAGGAAGACGGTATCCTCCTGGACCGCGAATTGGATATTCATCAAACCAACTACGCCGAGCTCCTGAGCCAGGAGTGTCGTTTGACGGCGAATCTCAGCCTGTACAGTTGAGGATAGCGTGCGAGGCGGGAGCGAACAGGCACTGTCCCCCGAGTGGACGCCGGCCAGCTCGATATGCTCCATGATGCCCCCGATGACGACCGTTCGCCCATCGCTCAGGGCATCCACATCGACCTCAGTCGCATCATCCAGGAATTTATCAACCAGCACGGGCCGCTTTTCTGATACAGACACTGCCTCGCGTATATAGCGTCTCAAGCTGGCTTCGTCATACACAATCTCCATGGCGCGTCCGCCGAGCACATAGGAGGGACGGACCAAGACAGGATAGGAAAGGTCTTGGGCAATCGCTACCGCAGCCTCAACAGACCGGGCCGTGCCATTCGCTGGCTGTCGTAAGCCCAATTGCTCAAGCATGTCCTTAAAACGTTCCCGATCTTCCGCTCGGTCAATCGCATCCGGCGTTGTCCCAAGTATCGGTACCCCAGCTCGTTCGAGAGGGATGGCTAACTTGAGCGGCGTTTGCCCGCCAAATTGCACAATCACGCCAAACGGCTTTTCCCGGTGGACGATACTCAGCACGTCTTCTAGAGTCAGAGGTTCAAAATAGAGCTTGTCCGACGTGTCATAGTCGGTGCTGACCGTCTCCGGGTTGCAGTTGACCATGATGGTCTCAAACCCATCCTCTTTGAGCGCAAAGGCGGCGTGCACGCAGCAGTAGTCAAACTCAATGCCCTGACCGATGCGGTTTGGACCGCCGCCCAAGATCATGACTTTCTTACGGTCGGTCGGCTGGGATTCGTCCTCCTCTTCATACGTTGAATACAGATAGGGCGTATGCGCTACAAATTCAGCCGCGCACGTATCTACGGTTTTATAAACAGGGATGATGTCTAATTGTTCCCGCTGCACGCGCACGGCATCTTCACTCACTCCGAGCAGCTTTCCAAGCCGGACGTCTGAGAAGCCCATCTGCTTTGCCCGACGTAACAGGCTGGGGTCGAGCGATTCCAGAGACTGGGCCGAATGACTTTGCAGCTCTTTCTCAAAGGCTATGATCTGGGCGATATTGTCGAGAAACCAGGGATCAATCCGAGAGACCTGATAGAGTTCGTCTACGTCCATCCCCAGTCGCAGCGCTTCGGCCACATACCACAGTCGTTGCGCATTCGGCGTCTGCAGGCGTTCACGAATGGAATCAAGAGAAGTCTCAGCGCCGCCGTTTGTCGCTTCAAATCCGTAGCTGTCGATTTCGAGTGAACGCAGCGCCTTTTGAAGCGCCTCTTTAAACGTCCGGCCTATCGACATGGCCTCCCCGACCGACTTCATTTGCGGTCCCAGCACGTCGGGCGTTTGAGGAAATTTATCAAAGGTAAAACGCGGCACCTTCACCACCACATAGTCTATCGTCGGCTCGAAAGAGGCCGGCGTTTCCCGGGTGATATCATTCGGGATTTCGTCCAAGGTATAGCCCACGGCGAGTTTGGCCGCGATTTTGGCAATCGGAAATCCGGTGGCTTTACTGGCCAGGGCAGAGGAGCGAGACACGCGCGGATTCATTTCGATCACCACCAGCCGGCCGGTCTCAGGCTGCACGGCGAACTGGATATTCGATCCGCCAGTGTCCACCCCAATTTCACGGATGATGCGTAGGGCTGCGTCCCGCATGATCTGGTATTCTTTGTCGGTCAGCGTCTGAGCCGGGGCAACGGTGATCGAATCGCCCGTATGCACGCCGAGAGGATCAAAATTCTCGATGGAGCAAATGATAACGACGTTGTCCTTCACGTCGCGCATGACCTCCAGCTCGAATTCTTTCCAGCCCGCAATCGACTCTTCGATGAGGACTTCATGCGTAGGAGACGCCTTGAGACCCCACGCGACGATGCCCTGAAATTCCTCCTGAGACTGGACAATGCCACCACCCGCACCGCCCAGCGTTCGGGACGGGCGCACAATAAGCGGCAAACCAAGCTGATCGCGTAAGGCCTCGGCTTCTTGGAGAGAACGGATACAGCCACTTTTCGGTAGATCCAGGCCTATCCGCTCCATAGCCGTCTTAAACAGATCACGATCTTCTGCCTTTTTGATGGCGGGCAGCTTGGCGCCAATCAGCTCTACCTCATAGCGATCGAGAATGCCGGCCTCAGCAAGATCAATAGCCAGGTTCAGTCCGGTCTGCCCACCTACGGTCGGCAACAGGGCATCCGGGCGTTCTCTTTCAATAATTTTTTCGAGTATGGGTAGAGTAAGCGGCTCGATATACGTGCGGTCGGCAAAGTCCGGATCGGTCATAATCGTAGCAGGATTGGAATTGACCAGGATGACTCGATAGCCCTCTTCTTTGAGCGCCTTGCACGCCTGGGTGCCGGAGTAGTCAAACTCACACGCCTGACCAATGACGATAGGGCCAGAACCTATAAGCAAGATGGAATGCAGATCGGTACGTTTCGGCATAGGGTTACGAGTCTGCGGGCGAACCCGCAGACTGGTTCGTTGCGCTTGCATCCCCTGATCGAAAATTTTCCATGAGCGCAGTAAAACGCCTAAATAGATAGTCGGCGTCATGCGGACCGGGTGAGGATTCCGGATGGTACTGCACGGAAAACAGCGGATAGTGTGTATGCCTGAGACCCTCAACGGTCTGATCATTCAGGTTGAGGTGGGTCACCTCTGCCCGTCCCCGTAAGGAGTCCACATCAACACAAAAACCGTGATTCTGTGCCGTAATCTCAACCTTTCGAGTCGTCAGATCCATGACCGGTTGATTCCCACCATGGTGTCCGAATTTGAGCTTATACGTCCGTCCGCCAAGAGCCAAACCTATGATCTGATGGCCAAGACAGATACCGAACATGGGCACCTTGCCAAGCAGAGCCGCGATATTGTCCTTGGCGGAGGAGATCGCATCAGGGTCACCGGGCCCGTTTGATAAAAACACACCGTCAGGCTTCAGGCTCAGGACCTCAGCAGCCGGCGTCTGTGCCGGGACTACGCGTACCCGGCAGCCCGCTTCGACGAGATGGCGCAGGATGTTGAACTTGATCCCAAAATCATAAGCGACAACCGAAAACCTAGGGGTTGGGGGCTGGGAGTTCGGAGTTAGGGGCTGGTTCATGTCCGCTGATTCCTGAACTCGATAGCCTTTTTCCAACTCCCAGTAGCCCTGAGACCAATTATACGCGTGAGCGCAGGTGACTTCTTGTACGAGATCGCGCCCAACCAAACTCGGCGCAGCCTGGGCCTTCTCCACGAGACGGTGTGGATCAAGATCAAGCGTTGAGATCACTCCCTGCTGGGCTCCGTAGTCACGCAGACGACGTACCAGGGCGCGCGTATCAATGCCCTGAATGCCGACGATACCGTGCTCACGCATATACGCCGCCAAGCTCTTTTGGGCACGCCAATTACTGGGCCGTTCCCAATACTCCTTCACCACAAAACCTTCAACAAACGGCTGGCGGGATTCCACATCTTCTGAATTCACACCCACATTCCCGATCTCGGGATACGTCATGGTAACAATCTGGCCCTTATACGACGGGTCGGTGAGAATCTCTTGATAGCCGGTCAGTGATGTATTGAAGACAATTTCCCCAACAGCCTCTCCCTCAGCACCAAAGGCCACACCTTCAAAGACCGTCCCATCAGCAAGGGCCAATACGACTTTCTGCGTCACGCTGCTCCGCCCTCCTGTTTCTCGGCGTCATACACAATGCGACCGCCGACCATGGTAAGCCGCGTCTTCCCTTGCAGTTCCCACCCTGCAAAAGGCGTATTCTGACTACGTGACCGGGATGCCAGCGGATCCACGCGCCACAGCGCGTCGGGGTCAAAAACAGTCAGGTCGGCAGGCACACCAACCGAGAGGGTTCCATACGGAAGGCCCAGAATACGAGCAGGATTGACGGTCAGCTTCCGAACAGCCTCGGACATGGACAAGACCCCTTCCCGTACCAGATTCAACGTCAACGCCAGGGCCGTCTCCAAACCGGTGATTCCGTGGGCAGCCTGGTCGAACTCAAGCTCTTTTTCGTCCCGGTGGTGAGGAGCATGGTCAGTCGCAATAGCATCGATGGTCCCGTCTCGTAGGCCGTCCTTCATCGCCTCCACATCCTCAGCCAGTCGGAGCGGAGGACTCATCTTTGCGTTCGTGTTATAGCCCGCAACCGACTCCTCCGTCAGCGTAAAATGGTGCGGCGCGACTTCCGCCGTCACGGCAATGTCTTCCGCTTTGGCCTGACGGATCAACTCCACAGCCCTGAGCGTACTGACATGCGCAATATGCACCCGCCCTCCGGTCAGACGAGCCAGGGCAATATCCCGTGCGACCATCACTTCTTCGGCTACACTGGGTACGCCCCGAAGGCCAAGCCGCAGTGCAGTGGGGCCTTCATTCATACTGCCACCGGCTGACAGATTCACATCTTCTTCATGCACGCTGATCGGCACATCAAACATGGAGCAGTATTCCAGCGCGCGACGCATGAGGTTGGCGTCCATGATGGGTCGCCCGTCGTCAGAAATTGCGACCACACCCGCATCGACCATTTCCCCAATTTCCGCGAGCTCTTCTCCTTTGAGCCCCTTTGACAGCGCGCCTATGGGAAAGACCCGGGCGAGCCCTGCCAAACGCGCCTGCTCAATAATGAAGCGGGTGACTGTGCCATTATCGTTGACCGGGTTTGTATTGGCCATACACGCAACCGCAGTGAATCCGCCGGCAACTGCGGCTTGGGCTCCCGTCAGCACCGTCTCCTTATATTCATAGCCCGGCTCGCGCAGATGCACGTGCATGTCTATCAGCCCTGGAGCGATAATCCAGCCGGATACATCGAGGCGTTCTGCGTCACGGATGGCCAAACTCCCCGGCTGGCCGAGTTCACAAATCAGCCCGTCTTCGATCAACAGGTCAAGGCTCTCTGCCGCTCATTGGCCGGATCAATAATAGTTCCGCCACTTACCACAATGCGCATCTTCTACTGCCCTACAGCTCGTCTGTGTAATACGGGCGGAATTTCTTGCACAGCCGCAAGCGGTTGCTCTGCAGGTCGATCTTGAGCAGCAACACGTTCTTGGGTGGTCACCAAGTAGAGCACCGCCATGCGAACGGCGACCCCGTTGGTGACTTGTTCGAGAATGACGGAATACCGACCATCCGCGACCCGGGAGTCAATCTCAATACCACGATTCATAGGACCAGGGTGCAGAATAATGACCCCGGGCTTGGCCTCGGCCAACGCCTGTGGGGTTAAGCAGAAACGCCGGGCGTATTCATCCAGGCTAGGGAAAAAGTTTCGGGCCTGTCGCTCACGCTGGAGTCTGAGCATCATGATCGCGTCTACTCCGCTCAGCCCGGATCTCAGGTCGGTATGGACTTCCACGCCCCACAACCGAAATTCCGGTGGCAAGAGCGTTGGGGGACCGATCAGACGCACCTTCGCTCCGAGGGTTGTCAGGGCCAAGATATTCGACCGGGCAACGCGGCTATGGAGAATATCACCGACAATGGCAACCGTCTTGCCTTCCACCTCCCCGATATGTTCGCGGATCGTCATGACATCCAGCAGCGCCTGCGTGGGATGCTCATGGGTGCCGTCGCCGGCATTGATGACGGGGCACTTGTCCAGCTGGGCAAGGAGGTGGGGAGCACCTGAAGCAGGATGACGAATGACGATGGCTGCCGGACGCATGGCACATAAGTTTCGGGCCGTATCGAGCAACGTTTCGCCTTTGTTCACACTACTGGTGGAAGCCGAAATATTAATCGCATCTGCCGAGAGACGCTTGGCCGCGATCTCAAACGACGAGCGTGTTCGCGTACTCGATTCATAGAAGAGGTTAATAATGGTTTTCCCGCGTAAGGCCGGAACCTTTTTCACCTCCCGTTCAGAGATCTCTCGAAAGGATTCGGCCGTTTTGAGGAGAAACAGCAGCTCTTCCCGAGACAGTCCCTCAATTCCGAGAAAATGGCGGTGGGTAAACGTCATGACATTCCTCGCTCCATTCTTCGCTCAATGACGACCTGTTCACATCCGTCATGCTCAACAAGACGCACATAGACGTGTTCTTCGTGTGACGTTGGTATATTTTTCCCGACATAGTCAGGCCGAATAGGCAGCTCACGGTGTCCACGATCAACCAGGACGGCGAGTTGTATGCTCCTGGGCCGCCCAAAATCCACCAAGGCATCCATGGCGGCTCGGACTGTTCGACCCGTGTACAGCACATCGTCAACCAGCACGATACGCAGCGCATCAACCGAGAACGGAATAGATGTGCTACGCACCTCCGGCTGGGTACGCGTACGTCCGACATCGTCCCGATACAGGGTAATATCGATCTCTCCACACGGAGGACGGACGCCTTCGACGATCTCCATATTCTCAGCCAGACGCCTTGAGAGATCCACTCCACGCGTGTGTATGCCAACCAGAGCGAGCTGATGCACGCCCTGATTTCGTTCAAGTATTTCGTGCGCAATCCGGGTGAGCGCCCGCCTGACCGCAGCCTGGTCTAGGACAATTCGTTCTGCTCCACGACGCATAATCCGCAAAAAAAAGCCCCCTTGGAAATCCAAGAGGGCTTTCATTACTCTTTCGAAATTGTGAAGAGGATAATTCGCTTCATATTTGCCCTTCCTAACCTCTCTGGGCTAGATTAAAGGTGCCCTTTCTGTACCGCTGTTCCTTGAGGCTGTCAAGTCATTGGTCTCTCTCACGACTCCTGCCCCTGGAAAGTTTCAGTCCGTAGGCAGGAGACTAAGCGCCGGACGCGTCATCCGACAGATCATCACTTGCGCAACGGATATAGTCTGAGGCTTCCGAAGCCAGATGATGGCAGCCTGTGCGGTCCTCCATCAAGCGGGCGAAACGGCTCCTCACCGCCTCAGCACATCAGGCCTAATAAAATAGGTCCCGCCTGCTGTCGGCCGCCATACCTCAAGTTGCATCAAAGTTTTTCTCATCTAGGCCGATTTCTTTCTCTCGAGGGAATATGAGAAAAGAGTAGGCTCTGCACAGGGACTCCAAGGGACTCCAACGATACTCCAAGAACACACACGACTATCTCTATGGCATCTCAAAACCAACAGAAGAGCCGGCCCGTTGCCCTCGAAACATTGGACGCACTCGCACCGCACGTCCTGCTGCAAGCTTTTCCCGTAGGAGCGTGTGTCGTCCGTGAGGATGGAGTAATCGTCGGACTCAATTTTGCCGCTGAACAACTCCTAGGGTGGACACAGGCCGCCTGTATCGGCAAGCCTTTTCAAGAGTTTCTTTGCCTTGATGAGACAGCGCCTCCAAGGAAAGACCCTATTCTCCAAGCACTCCAGACCCAGAGCCCGGTTTCCCTCTCTCCCAGCTTACATTATGTGTTGAAACGGTGTACGGCGTCCAGTTGAGTTCACCTGTGTTCCCCTCCGCGGAGCGCAAGATTCCGGAGCGCTGATCAGCCTGCGCGACCTCACTGCCCAGATTGAATTGGAACGTGATCAGCAACGGCTAGCCTCTATCCCAGAAGAGAGTCCTAACCCGATTGTCGAACTCGATACCGGGGCTCATATGGTGTATGCCAACCCAGCCATGCTGGAGCTGATTACCGAGTTCGGCTTTACCCAGGACGCGCTGCCGGCCATTTTACCCCGCACGATCATTCAGATTGTCAGCCAGTGCCTGGAACAAGGGAAAACACAGGATAAAGTTGAGGTCAACCAGCAAGGCCGCTCTTTTGAGTGGGGTTTCTTTCCCTTGCCTCAGGTTGGATTACTGCGCTGCTATGGGGTTGATTTAACCGAGCACAAACGCCTGGAGACTGAACTCAGACAGTCCAAAGAGGCAGCCGAAGCAGCAAACCGAGCCAAGTCGGAATTCCTGGCTACTATGAGCCATGAAAATCCGTACGCCGATGAACGGCATCCTTGGTATGACTGAGTTACTACGGGACACAGACCTCACCCCAGAGCAGCAAGAGTACACAGCGACAGCCCAAAGTTCGGCAGAGTCTCTCCTCACCATTCTGAACGATATTCTCGATTTCTCAAAAATCGAGGCGGGCAAACTCGATCTTGAAATCGTGGACTTTAACCTAGCGGATATCCTGTCCGAGATCGTT
The DNA here is from genome assembly GCA_963666315.2 of Binatia bacterium. Lineage (GTDB taxonomy): Bacteria > Desulfobacterota > Binatia > Bin18 > Bin18 > Bin18. The sequence continues at coordinate 54,237 of CAXXHG010000003.1, read as the reverse complement.
GCCCTCTTTACCAAATCCGCCCAGGATAAGGGCCTGCATCTCACCGCTCCGCTTGATCCGCAGGTTCCACACGCGCTGCACGGTGATCTAAGTCGATTGCGTCAGATTCTTCTTAATTTGGTTGGAAATGCCTTGAAATTTACCCAACAGGGTGACGTTCAGCTGACAGTCCAAAGCATTGCTCAGTCTGCTTCCAACGGCGCACCTATACGGTTACGCTTTAGCGTTTCCGATCCTGGGATCGGTATTGATCCTAAGCAGTGTCACCGCCTTTTTCAGGCGTTCTCGCAAATCGATGCTTCAACAACCCGGCAGTATGGAGGAACCGGCCTGGGCTTAGCAATCTGTAAACGCTTGGTCGAACTCATGGGTGGACAGATCGGCGTAGACAGCACAACGGGACAGGGCAGTATATTTTGGTTTGAGCTTCCGTTCACACGGCAACCGTTCATACGACATCCGCTCTCGCCGGACACCCACACCTCGAGCCCCTCAGGAGTCGATACACCTGCTGCCCAAAGTGCTCGACCCCTTGCAATAGAAGAAGCGGGGCAGACCGCCAGCCAACCTCTGATACTGATCGCTGAAGATAATCCCATTAACCAGAAATTGACCGCCCGCCTGCTCAAGAAGTTCGGCTATCAGACCCACGTTGTCCCAAACGGCAAAGAAGCCGTCGAAACGTTGACCCAGCAAGCATACGCAGCCGTGCTCATGGACTGCCAAATGCCCGAGATGGACGGCTTTGAGGCAACCCGGGCGATTCGCTAACGAGAGACATTCGGGACAATTCCCATTATTGCCCTCACAGCCAACGCCATGCAGGGCGATAAAGAGAAATGTCTCGCTGCGGGCATGGACGATTACCTCACCAAACCGATTAAGCCTGCGCTCCTCAAAGCCACTCTTGCACGTTGGGTAGCAGGCTAGCCTCGGCCGCCTCCCTTTCCGTAGCCATAACAGGCCCAAAATACCCCAACTCGGCTACAGATCCCATATTATTTGTCGATTCATAAAACTAAGTAGGGTCTGGAACTAGCGGGAAGCATTCCAGTTTCCCTAGCTTCAAACCCTGAGGCGCTTATGAGGAAAACGTCATGACGATGGAGACGACCCAACCGCTCATCTGCTGTGTCGATGACGAAGCAGTCAATCTCAAGATCATTGCCAGCCTCTTGACCAAGAGGGGCTATCGTGTCGAGACAGCTACGAACGGACTGGAGGCACTCGAGGTCATCGTCGCCACCAAACCCGCGCTCATCCTGCTCGATATCCTGATGCCGGAATTAGACGGGTATGAGGTCTGCGCGCGTCTGCAAAAGAATCCGGAATTGTCGTATATTCCGGTCATCTTCGTGACCGCGCTCGCCGACGCCGAAGATAAGGCCAAAGCTTTTGCCCTTGGGGCAGCAGACTATCTGACCAAACCGATACGCAAAGAAAAGCTGCTGAAAGCGGTCTCCACCCATCTCGCTACCCGTATGCGTTGGGAAGAAATCCGCAGCGTACAAGAGGCCAAGGTTTCCATTCCGCCTCCCGCGCTCATCGTGTCAGACTTTCTGCGCTTCAAAACGTTTTTAGAGAAAAAGCTTGTTTTGTCGGTGGAGCAAACAAAGATCGACACAACGCTGACCCCCGACAAACTCTACACGCATGCCGGTCAGCTCCGGTTAACGGAAGCTTAGATGGCAAAACTCATCGCCGGGTTCCTGCATCTGCCGTATGTGAAATTCCTCAGCCCGCTCGATATTACCTTAGGCCTCCTCCCGCCACCCTTTTGCAGAACCAATCTGGTTGCACCAATCAATATCAAGGGGTCGAGTACGGACCAGGTCTTTGTGTGTAGTAATCCCTTCAACTGGGAACTCACAATGCTACTCAAAAAATGGAAAGGCCAAGTCCACGCGTCCCAGCTGAGTGTCACCGGACCACAAAATATCTTGGCCTTGTTTGAGGATGGAGCCAGGAAACCCTAGGGAAGGAAGGGCTCAAGGATGACGTCACGGAAGAATCCGGTCTGATCATCAGGCTGGCGAATCAGCTTATCGAGCGGGCCTACGACATGGGGGCTTCAGACATCCATATCGAGCCGTCGGAAAAGGCCGTCGTTATCCGTTATCGTATCGACGGCGCGCTCCGCATCGTCAACCGGTCCGAGCACCGCGGACTTATACGTCCTTTGATGTCGCGTTTTAAAATCATGAGCGAGCTGGATATTGTCGAGCGACGGCTCCCACAGGACGGACGCATCGTCTTTAAGCATTTCTCACACCGCGGTGCCGATTTTGATTTGCGGGCGGCGACCGCACCGATGAATTTTGGCGAGAAGATCGTCATGCGTATTCTCGATAAGCGCAAATCGGTCATGCCACTGGCGGATTTAGGATTCTCTGCCCGCAATTTAGCACTCTACCGTAAGCATATTGTGACCCCCTACGGCATGGTGTTGCATGTCGGCCCTACCGGCTCCGGGAAATCGATGACGCTCTACTCAGCCTTGAATGAAGTCCAGCGTCCGGATCTCAATATTCAGACTATCGAAGATCCGATTGAAAACACCCTCACGTATTCACGAGATGTTGGTTCCCAATGATGCCATGCGACGCGTCATCACCAGTCAGACCGTCACCGCGGAAGGCCTCAAACGGCAAGCGGTTGAACAATGGGAGATGACGACGTTGTACTGGGATGCTATGGAAAAAATCTGCGCAGGACTCTGCTCGCTTGACGACGCATTGGCCAAGGTCCGCAAAGACGAATTTGATGCGCGCCCAGGCTGGATGTTCACCGAACTCGGCTTGCCCCATCCGACCAATCGAGCTGAGTCAGCGTCTCCCTCGTTGTCGTATCCACACGCCGCCTAGCGGCACTATCGGAATCCGGAGGAGTGCTCCCGGACTGGTTGGCCGGGTTGGATTGATCGGATTTACCCGTCCTCAGACTAACCAGTCCTCAGACTGATAGGCCATTTCCCAGAACAGATATTCGTAACGCGAGCTGGCGCGAAAAATGTGCGTGAGCCGTTCTTCATCTGCCGTCGGAGCAAGGGAGTCGAGTAGGTCCCGCAGCCATATCCCTACAGCGGCAAACTCGGCAGAGGCGTACATATCTATCCACTTTGCATAATATGGAGGATAAGGCGGATGAGCAGGTTTTCCCTGCCGGGCAAGTGTTTGTCCGATCTCACTATAGCCCCATTGGCACGGTAATAAAGCCGTTACAATCTCAGCCAGGTTGCCCAGCGTAGCGACCTCCAGCAGGTGGCGCGTATAGGCAAAGGTTGTTGGTGCGGGTTGCGTCGCGGCCAGCGTTTCCACACTGATACCACATTCCGCAGCGAATTCACGGTGGAGCGCCATCTCTTGATTCAGCGTCGCGTCAAGCAGAGTGGCAAACCGGCCCATGGTCTCCAGGTCGGCCGCTTTTGCCGTTGCGAGTGCAAGCGTGCGGCTATACTCGATCAGGAAGACATAGTCCTGACACATATAGAAACGAAACCGATCTAAGGACAGGCTTCCATTGCCAAGTCCGACAACAAACGGGTGTCTCAAGGTTTTTTGCCAAATCGGTACAGCCGTAGCGTGCAATTTCTGACTCAGTGACATGAGCTCCTCAAAACGTTCTTCAAGATGTTCTCATCGTTTTTGCAAATAGAGCAGAAACTCTCTATTGCCCTTCGCCCCGCGCAACGAAGATTCTATAACGCCTTTCACCTCAACCTGCCAGACGTCGGCCTGCCTTTGCAATTGGGCTAACACTTCCGCATGCAGGGTCGGGTCTCTGACAACGCCGCCCTTCCCTACGCGTCCTTTCCCAACTTCAAACTGCGGCTTGACCAGGGCAACGACCTCCCCTTTGTCGGCAATCAAATTCAGGACCTTCGGAATCACCAAGGTCAACGAAATAAAGGAGGCATCGATGACAGCCAGACTCGGCGTCTCAGTAAGTGCGTCAGAGGTGAGAGTACGAATATTGCACCGCTCTAGATTCACTACACGAGGATCTTGGCGCAGGGACCAGGCCAGTTGTCCATATCCTACGTCAACGGCAAAAACCTTGACGGCACCATGTTGCAGCAGGCAATCGGTAAAGCCGCCGGTCGACGCACCCACGTCGAGGGCGACGATGCCGGTCACATCCAAACTGAACGCCTCTAACCCGCCTGCCAGTTTGTGTCCGCCTCGACTCACGTATGGAGAGCGGGCGTCTTCTTTGAGGCGCACGGAAGCTCCCAAATCCACTAAGGTACCAGGCTTGTCAACTCTCTGTTCAGCCACGACCACCGCACCTGCCATAATCAGCCGACGGGCTTGCTCCCGGCTCGTCACGAGGCCGCGCTCAACCAGGAGCAGATCAAGGCGTTTGCGTTGACTCACGTTTGAGATGGGACCGCACGCTCAACAACGAACAGTGCAATCTGTCGGAGCGGCTCGGCTTTGGGGCCAAATGTCTTGAGCGCGGTGAGGGCGTTATCGAGCAGTACGCGCGCGTACTGCTTGGTTTTTTTCATCCCAAGGGCGGCAGGATAGGTTGCCTTGTTCAGCTCGGCATCTCGCCCCACCCGTTTCCCGGTTTTCTCAGTTCCGCCTTCAATGTCGAGAATATCGTCTGTCACCTGAAAGGCTAGGCCGACTGCCGTCCCATACTGATCGAGCCGTGTGAACTGTCGTGAGGTTGCCCCGCCAACCCGCGCTCCGACGCGGACTGAAGCGCGCAGTAAGGCCCCGGTCTTTCGGGTATGGATGTATTCAACGATTTTACGCGTCGGCTTTTTTCGCTCTGCCTCAATATCTGCGACCTGTCCACCCACCATGCCGGCCATCCCGGCTCCGGCAGCCACCTCCCATATGGCTTGGAGCCCGGCGGTCCGGTCTTGTCCCTTGCGGAGAGCGCCCTGAGCCATAATCCGGAAGGCCTCGGTGAGCAGTCCATCTCCGGCTAAAATGGCCATGGCCTCACCAAACACCTTATGGTTGGTCGGTTTGCCCCGACGCAGGTCATCATCGTCCATGGCCGGCAAATCGTCATGGACTAAAGAATACGAATGGATCATCTCCAACGCGCAGGCAAAGGGGAGTATCCGCGTGGGGCGTGCGCCCACGGCTTCTCCACTGGCCAGGGCGAGAATAGGCCGGATCCGTTTCCCGCCGGAAAACAGGCTGTACCGCATGGCTTTGCTGAGGGTCCGGGGCGGTGCGTCATGGTCAGTCAGGAGCTGCTTAAGGGTCTGATCAATGAGTTTGCGGCGTTGTTCTAAATACCGTTCGAGATTCACGCGTCCTCTTCTTCATTCGCTTCGGCATCGGTTTCCAGGCTTTGAGTGTGAAACATCCCACTATTGTCGCGGGTTAAGACTTCAACCCGCTTTTCCACTTCGGTCAGCTTATCTTCAAGAAAACGTACCAAGACTACGCCGTCTTCAAACGCCTGTAAGGCCGCCTCAAGCGGCAAGTCTCCAGCATCGAGTTTCTCAACTAGTCCTTCTAAGTCTTGCAGCCCGTCTTCAAATTTCTTATCGGCTGGGATCTCCATCTATTTCGCAACCTCTTCAATCCGGGCCGTTGCCTCTCCGTGAGCGAAGGTCAAGCGGACCTGATCACCCCGGGTCAAGTTTGCAGCTGTTGTCACCAGGGTGTTACCAGGTACGGTTCGGGTGAGACTATATCCTCGTCCTAAAACAGCAAGAGGACTCAAACTATTAAGCGTTGCAGCCAAGTCCTGAACTTGCGCCCGTGCGTATTCGTTTTTGCGTTGAAATGCCGTACGCAGACGTAAGACCGAGACCCGTAGCCGTTCACGCAGTGCATCAATCTGGCGCTGCGGATCGCGCATCCGCTCGGCAAGCCGATCCACCCGCCCGTGGGAGTCGCCTATATAGCGCTGCATCGTAGAGGCGAGGGCACGCGCGTTTCCAGCGACCTGGCTGGACAGGTCGGTCCACACAGGCACGACTATTTCCGCTGCCGCCGTTGGCGTTGGCGCCCGGTGGTCAGCCACAAGGTCGGCAATGCTCAGGTCTATCTCATGACCCACCGCAGCGATAACAGGCAGAGAGGAATCGGCAATGGCTCGGGCAACGACCTCCTCATTGAAGGCATTCAGATCTTCTCGCGAGCCTCCGCCCCGGCCAATAATAATCACCTCGGCTTGGCCGTGCTCGTTCAAATCGTGTATCCCTGCTGCGATCTCCACACCCGCGCCAGCCCCCTGGACTTGAGTAGGCCTGACTATGACTCGGGTATAGGGACAGCGTCCGTGCAGAATCGTCAGGATATCGTGGATGGCCGCTCCACCCAGTGTGGTGACTACCCCAACACAGCGTGGGAAGAACGGCAATGGACGTTTGCGCTCTGTGGCAAAGAGCCCTTCTGCGGCGAGCTTGGCCTTCAGCTGCTCCAAGGCCAATTGTTGTTCGCCCAGTCCGCGCGGCTCCATGGTTGCCGCATACACCTGCAGATCGCCACGTGCCGAGTAGAGACTCACCCGCCCTTTGATAAGGACCGCCAGCCCATCCTCCGGCTGAAAGCGCAGCAGCCGTGCATAGCCGCGAAACATCACCCCCCGCAACTGACTCGTGTCATCTTTGAGCGTGAAATACAGATGGCCGGACGCAGGCGCGCGCAGTCCGGAAATTTCTCCCACGACCCAAACTTCGCCAAAGTCGGCCTCAAGCGTCCCCTGAATCCGGCTCGCCAGTTCAGTCACCGACAGCGCCGCAGATCGCCTATCTTCAAAGGCAACACTGGACATAGAAAAATGGAGGGAGAGAGAAAGCGGGCAAGCCGCCTCCCACCGGACCTAGCCTTTCGCCTCAGCAACAGTGGTTTGAAACACCCGCCACGATTTAAGCAGCTCGAGCGCCCGGTCGAGCTGCGGGTCTTTTCCTAATTCGCCTGCTTTAATATCAGGCCGGGTTTGCGGCGTGGCAGAGGTATCAACCGGATCGGAGTCACCGCTGTGCGTCTCTTGCTGCGTCTGCTCGCCAATGTTGTCAAAATGCCCCGGTAAGTTCTCCTCACGAATGCCGTGACGCCGGCGTATGGCAGCCTGCGCGTCCGGGAGGTTCTCTAGTTCAATATCCGGAGCAATACCGGTCACCTGGATGGACCGGCCATTCGGTGTGAAATACATAGCCGTGGTCAAACGCAAGGCTGCCCCGCCATCCACCGGCAAAATCGTCTGAACCGACCCTTTGCCGAAGGTTTTGGTGCCAAGCACGACCGCCCGGCCATGATCCTGGACTGCACCAGCAACTATCTCTGACGCACTCGCACTGCCGCTATTGACCAGGACGACCAGCGGCACATCCGTATATCCTCCAGGGTGAGCGAAATATTTCTGCTTCTGGCTTTCCAGTCTGCCTTTGGTATAGACAACCATGCCGGAATCCAAAAAGAGATCGGACACTTTAACCGCCTGGCTCAGTAATCCTCCGGGGTTATTCCGCAAATCAAGCACGATGCCTTCAAGTTTGCCATTTTCTTGGCTCAGCTTCTTGAGCGCGTTATCCAGGTCAGTACTCGTCCGATCCTGAAACTGGGTCACACGGATATAGGCATAGCCCTTTTCCAGGGTTTTCGATTTGACACTCTGAATTTTAATGACTTCCCGGATGATGGGCACATCAATCAGCCGCGGGACGTCCTCACGGCGGACCGAGATGGTGATCTTCGTTCCCTTCTCCCCCCGCATCTTCTTCACCGCCTCAATGAGCGACATATCTTTTGTCAGCTCGCCATTGATCTTGACAATCTGGTCCCCGGCCTGGACACCGGCCCGGTACGCAGGGGTATCTTCAATCGGAGAGACAACAGTCAGCATACCGTCTCGGATCGTGATCTCGATACCAAGACCACCGAAACTGCCCTCAGTATCGACTTGGAGTTCCTTATAGGAGTCGGGCGTGAGATAGGCGCTGTGGGGGTCGAGCGCACCTAACATCCCGTCGATCGCGCCCTCAATCAGGTCTTGGGTCTCGACTGGTTCAACATAATTCTTCTGGACGATGGCTAGCACACTGGTAAACGCCTCAAGATCTTCGTACGTACTGCGGTCGACGGCAGAAACAAGATTGAGCCCATACCCGCCAAAGAGAATTGCCCCAATTCCCACCACCCCGGCAATCAGCCCGACTATAATTCGTTGCCGTTTTCCGTACATCATATTGCCCCTTTATTATCTGCCCTTTGCTGTATTTCATGCCTCGCGACAGATTTTTCATCATAGCATACTTGCCGCCCATCGATACCTGGCGTCCCTCCGTCACCCCGAGAATCACTTCACATTTTCCTTACGAGTCAAGGGCAAGACGGGATCCTAAGAGCGTGTCCAAAAAGTACATTCTGGGCGTCGCCCGGCTGCAAGCAGCATGTCTAGCGTTGCCCTGCATCGCCATATCACAACAGATATAGCTGCTTCGGGCGCCTTGATCATGCTGCTTTCGCTCGGGCTTTGGCCACAGAGACACTTATTAGACACGCTCTTAGGGCCGTAGTGGAGTATGATCGCCTTGAAGTCGCGCCCCGGCATCGACGTCCCACACTCCCTGCTGAATCAAACGCCGCAAGGCCGTCTCCACACGCGGCTGCACCCAATTATTATAGCCAACATGGTGATAGACGATCTGGCCTTGCCTATCAATGATAAAAGTCTCAGGGTATCCGGTAACTCTATATTTCTTGCCCACCTCGCCCCGTATGTCGAGCAGCACCGGGAAGGTATACCCGCCTTCTTGCAGATACGGCCCAACAGTTGTTGCACCATCAACGTCCTGACTGGCGGCTAACATGATGAAGTCTTCACCTTTCAGCCGTTGGGCAAGCGCTTCCATGGTCGGCATCTCTTGCCGACATGGCCCACACCACGTTGCCCAGACGTTCAGCAGCACGACTTTCCCCTTGTGTTGAGACAGACGAACGGCTTGTCCGTTAAGATCCGGCAACAAGAAATCAGGAGCGGGTCGGGGCAAGTTCGTCTGCGACGGAGTTTGGATGAGGACCACCAGACCGCCAAGCAGGACAACCAGGCCGAAGATCCCAGGCTTGAGCCATCTTTTGGTGGCGGTCATGGCTCCTTCTCGGACGCGAGTTAGGCGGATACGCCCTGCGTCTTTTCTCCCCTCAGCAACAGCGCAGCCCCAACCACGATTAAGCCGATACTAATAACCTGGGCCTGGGAGAACCCCCCCATAAGCGGAGGATTGACACGAAAAAATTCTAAGAAAAACCGAGCAATCCCAGCCAACACTAAATACCCCCAAAACAGGCCACCCGGACGATGCGGGACCGACCAGCGACTCCATAATAAAACGGCAATCGCAAAATACGCTGCCGTTTCATACAGCGCGGTAGGGTGAACGAGCACCTCAGCCGAATAATCCCAGCCGATAATGGCATCCGGGTAGGCGACGCCCCACGGCAACGTAGTAGGCGGCCCCCAGTCACCATCGCCGGCCAAATGGCAGCCTATGCGCCCAGTGCCATGACCAAGCGCAATCGCCGGGGCGACGACATCCATGATTTCAAGCCAGGGTAACTGATAGTGGCGGATACACCAGCTGATGCCGCCTATGCCGCCTATCAAGCCACCGTGCCACACAAAACCGGCTCCGGTCAAAAGAAAAGACAGAGGATCAAAGAGAAAGGCAGACCAGTTATCGAGGATAAACAGAATCCGCGCCCCGAGCAGTCCGCCCATGGCGGCCCAGAGCACCAAGGTCGAAGCCAGCTCCGGGTCTCGGCCGTGATGAGCCAAGCCTTTCCCCAGTAGCCAACCCGCAGCCACAAAGCCCAGCGCCATCATGACGCCGTAGCTATACACCGTCAGCGGGCCGAGTTCAAGCAGGACGGGATACATGCGGCGATCATAGCTGAGGGCCTGGTTTCATACCAGGTCGGGTCTCGTCTCACTTTGTCTCGCCTTGTCTCATAGGGGCGACTCAGCTAACTGTTGAAATTCTGCGACACATAGGCAAGAAAACCATGCGTGCCGTCATCCAGCGAGTCAGTGAGGCGCAAGTCTCGGTTAATGCAGTAAGCGTTGGACAAATCCGGCAGGGCCTCGTCGTCCTGCTCGGTGTAACGGCTGACGATACGTTAGCGGAGGCCGAGTATCTGAGCGAGAAAATTATCGGGTTGCGCATTTTCTCCGATGCGGCGGGGAAGTTCGCCCATTCGGTCCAAGACATACAAGGCGAGCTCCTGGTCGTTTCGCAATTCACCTTATATGCAGACACTCGAAAAGGCCGCCGCCCTTCGTTCACAGCCGCAGCAGGAGCAGACAAAGCCAAACCCTTGTATGAGCATTTTGTCGCATGCTGCAGGCGCCATCAGATTCCAGTTGCAACCGGTCAGTTCCAGGCCGCTATGGCAGTTCAACTCATCAATGACGGGCCAGTGACGTTGATTTTGGATACCGCGGAACGCCGAACAAAAGGGAATGGGTAAACGGCCATGCCGAAAGCCGGTTTCTGGGTCATAGACCCGACACGCAAGATACATTTTGGAAAAGACGGCTGGTGGTATGCCAATGACGAGCGTATCCAAAATCAGCGGATCAACACACTCTTTAGCCAATGCCTCCGTCAGACTGCAACTGGGTCCTATGAAATTGTCATTGGCCGGGATCGCGCCGACGTTGAAATTGAAGATACGCCCTATGTTGTCACCCAGGTCACGGGATACTCAAACCAGGGCGTCATCGTCCGTCTCAATGATAAAAGTGAAGAAGCGCTTGCTCCCCAGACGCTGTCTATTAGTGACAATGACGTCTTATACTGTCGAGTCAAAGATCAGAAATTCCCTGCCCGCTTTCTCCGCTCCGCCTATTATCAACTCACGGAGTATTTACACCAAGATGAGAAAAGTGGGGAATTTGTACTGCGGACCGGCGCGACGGTCTATCCCATCCAGACCAAAGGGCAAGAGTAATGCAAGAGCAGCAGGACTAGTCCCTTCTCCCCATGCACATCGTCTTTGTTGAACCAGAGATCCCACCCAATAGCGGCACCACGGCACGTCTGTGTGCCGCCACGCAGACAACGTTTCACCTCGTCGGGCCACTCGGCTTCTCTTTAGAAGACCGCTATCTCAAACGTGCCGGCCTCGACTACTGGCCGTATGTCGACGTGCACGTCTATGAGTCATGGAGCGACTTTCTGGCACGTCGTCCCCCCGGACGCCTGCTTGCCTTTTCCGCTCATGCAGAGCGGTCCTACACGCAGGCAGGGTACACTGAAGACGACTTGCTCGTCTTCGGCAGTGAGACCCGGGGCTTACCAGAAACGATCCGCACCGAGTTTGCGGATACGCTGTATACCATCCCTATGCAGGGTCAGCAGGTGCGAAGTCTCAACTTATCGAGCGCCGCAGCGATTGTGTTGTATGAGGCGTTACGTCAGTTAGGGAAGGTGTGAGGGCGACGCATTCCCTATCGGTGCGGTGCACAATCGACACAGGTTTGTGATTGAGATACTCGGTTATATGCAGATTGGACGACTGGTTAGCGGTTGATTTCGCTTTCGAGCGCTTCGGTACAGTACACATTGAGGCTCTTCCCTTCTTTCACCGCTGCTATTGCAAGCCGTTCGTGTAACTGCTTTCCCAACCTAAGATTGAATTTCCCAGAATAATTCTTTCCGGCCCTACCTGGCGGTAATTTGTCGCCGTCCTCTTTCGAAATCTCAATCCACTCGTCAATGACAGTACACAGTTCGGCGAATACTTTTTGTTCATTTTTTCCGTGAACGCCACCGAGCATTAACTCTGGACATCTGCCGACGTAGCATTGATCTTCGTCCGACCACTCCACGATTTTCAAATAATGGGCTGACTTTTTCATTTCGACACCTTCACAATTGCTACCTGAACGGCCTTTTCTTGATACAGCTTTGCATCGGCACCAAGAGAACCGCTCATCGTTATTCGAGTTCCGCCAGGATGTTTGAAATTCCGATAACTACCTTTACCGCCACGGTTTTCGAACCCTGCGGCTTTTAGATCGCGGATTAGTTCTCGAATTTTCGGCGGCACATCCTAATAGTACCATTATAGTACCATTAGGTTAAGACCGCTAAAAAAAGGAAGGGCTAGTAGGGGAACGAAGAAACGGCAGCAGAAAGACATCGACACGGCAAAGTCCCTTTGGCAGGATTACAAACGAAGAAAAAGACTGGAGAGCTAACAATGCCGCTGACACGAAGTTTTAAGGCAACTATTCAGACACGGGTGCAGAGCGATCCCGCCTTCCGTGAAGCGCTCCTAAGGGAAGGAGTAGAATCCTTACTCGCAGGGGATGTCGAGACTGGGAAGGCGGTACTCCGCGACTACATCAATGCCACGATTGGCTTCGAGGAGTTGGGGATACTCGCGGATAAATCGGCCAAGAGCCTCATGCGTATGTTTGGGCCGCGCAGCAATCCGCAAGCAGGGACGAGGCGCGAAGCGACAGCCTGTTTGAGTGGGATAATGGCAGCTAACACCTGTCAGGCCTCCGACGTCAAGAGGGCGGACGGATACATCGCACGGAGGTGGGGGCCGTCCGTGAAACATCTAGCGAACCATCGTAGCCCAGCGTTCGGGGCTAACTTGATTTTGAGAGGTAAAGGGTCAGATCCTTTACTCTTGACTTTGAAGAACACCGCCTCTAACTCAAGCACCTGAAGCGCCCTTTACGCTGGCCTATCCGGGAGCCTCTGCCCACGTGACGTATCACGGAAATGCGCGCTACGTCATGGGGCATGAGGGCATGATGACCCGGACGGCCTGGCGTTTGTCCGTCGCTTGGGGCTCGTGGTTGAGACGCCCCAGGCCAACCTGTTCGCCTGACGCCATGGCCGGGTGGGCTCTGTGTACCAAGGCCGCTTCAAATTCGAACGCCTCCAACGAGTACGAGAAGCAAGGGTAAAGAGCTGCCCCTCGTCTCCTCTTCTTTCTAATCCGCTCTTCCTGCTCAACCCCTTCATAAACGCGGGGTACTTTCCGATCCCTATTGCCATACTATTGGATAGAATTGTGGATCGAATTGAACACAATACTCCCCGTATTCTCTTTAACAGAGAAACTATAACATGTTCTAAATTTATAACCCGTTATGCTGCGCAAGATACACAAGCCTGAGCAGGAACAGTGGATTTTGTGGAAACTTGGAAATTTCGAAAGGAACCTGTACTGAATGGCGCAGAGACATAAGAGCCTGACCGACCGTCTTGTTGAGAGATATGTTCGTTTTTTGTGGCGACATCGCCCAGCCGTATTGTGCCTCCTGGGAGCGATTACCGTCTTCTGGGCGTTTCAAATCCCCCGGGTTGAGATGTATAGCCAGTTTTCCGATCTGCTGCCTCAGCAACATCCGTATATACATGCATATAACCATCACAAAGCCCTCTTTGGTGGAGCCGCCAACGTTCTCACCATGGTACTGCGAGTAAAAGACGGCGATATTTTCACCAAAGCGACACTGGAAAAAGTCAAACTGCTCACCGAACAAATGGCGCTCATTACGGGTGTTGACCACAACCAGATTGCATCGATTTATCACATCAAGATTCGTAACCTGAAGACCTCGCCCGGAGGCATGATTCGGTCCGTTCCTGTCCTACCGGCCGAGATTCCGTCTGATCCGCAAACGCTGACTGCGCTACGCCTGGAGATGTTCAACAATGATATTGTCTACAACCAGTATATCTCTGCGGATGGTAAGGCGGCTTTGATACTGGCTGGCTTTAACGAGGAACGTCTCGATTATCGCGAAATCTATCGTCAGATCACGGCTCTCAAAGACCAGGTTGAGGACCACAATACTATCCTGTACGTGGCTGGCGAGCCGATGCTCAAGGGCTGGGTGTGGCATTTTACCGACGAACTCTTTTTGATTTTTATTTTAACCGGCGCTTTGGTATTGACGGCATTGCTGCTGTACTTCCGGCGGGCCTACGGCATTCTCATTCCGCTCTTTGGAGCACTGATGCAAGGCGTCTGGGGGCTGGGCTGGATAGGCTGGTGGCAAACCAATCTTGATCCGTTGATTTTAGTCATTCCTTTATTGATTACCGCTCGGGCGATCAGCCATGGCGTACAGCTTGTTGAGCGCTATTTTGAAGCGCTGGACGCCGACAAGGACCAGGAGCGGGCCGCGTTTACGTGTATGGACGATCTCTTCCTGCCTGGGGTGACGAGCGTGATTAGTGATGCCGGTGGCATTCTTGTCCTTGCTGTCGCCACGATTCCTCTGATTCAAAAATTGGCGTATTTCACCGGCGGATTCTGGGCCTTTGCCAATCTGTTTTGCCTGACCCACCTCATGCCCATCTTGTTGTCCTATTTTCCGCAGCCGCAGCGTACCGCACATGTCATTCCACGCTGGATGCAGACCGTGCTGACATGGCTGGGTGAATTAACCACTAGCCGCATCGGCCGTTGGGTGATCGTCGGGAGTGGGGCGTTGATTATTGCCTTTGGCTTACGCACGGCTCTCAACGTGCCCATTGGGGAGCAGGAATCGGGCTCGCCCCTTTTGTGGCGGGATTCGCACTATAATGTCTCGGTACGCGAGATTAACAACCAGTTTGCTGGTTCGACCCAGCTGGTGATCTATCTGGAAGGCGAGCGCGATCATATTCTCAAGGAACCGCGGGTGATTGCGACCTTAGAAGAATTTCGGCGCTATATGCTGACTCAGCCCGAAGCTGGGGGGACGCGCGAGTTAGCCACCCTGCTCAAAAGTATTAACCGGCTGTGGCATTACAACGATCCGGCCTGGCAGATCCTGCCCCCTGACCGGATGGCCACAGCCAATTTTCTCTTGGTGTACGAGATGGGGGCACCCAACTCGGGCGCCATTCTCGAATACACCGATCGCATGTTTCGGAATGGTCAGTTTGTGGTGTTTTACAAGAATGCGACCGGTGACACCATTCGTGAGGCCATTGCCCGGGCCAAAAAATTTATTGCCGAGCATCCTCTTCCGGACCTACAGTTTCGTTTGGCAGGCGGATTGATTGGGACAACGGCTGCCTTGAATGAAGAGATCGATCGCACCGAGAAGAAAGCCGCCGCTCTCGTCATCCTGACTGTGTATGCCTTGGTTTTGCTCAGCTATGGTTCATTTGCCGCAGCCAATATGGTTTTGATGGCGCTCGTGGCGGCAGGAGTCGCCAGTTATATGTATATTTCGTTTATGGGTATTGGGCTGCATATTAATTCACTGCCGGTGACGGCTGTTGGGATGGGCATAGGGGTGGATTATATTTTGTATATTGTTGACCGTATTCGGCGTGAGGTACCCCGCGCCGGGGGCGATATGATCCAAGGGATAAAAAATACGATTTTTACAACGGGTATGGCCGTGACGCTGACTGGGGTGACCATGATTGCCGGCATTCTCCCCTGGTATTTCTTATCGAGTCTGCGCTTCTCAGCCCAGATGGCTGTCCTGTTGGCGATTCTGATGATGACCCACTGGCTTTCGGCGCTCATTCTGACGCCGGCCATGTTTGCGATTTTCAAGCCGAAGTTCGCCCAAGGCGAAGCGGAAGAGCCGACAACGGGAGAATCCGAGTGGCTGCGGGAGAGCGCCTAGCATATCAGCATGGCGTTCGTCACGTAAAGTAAATGGTTCCATATGTTGAAGATCGAAAAGAAATGTTTTTAAAAACAGTAATCCCAAGTAGAAAGGCTACGAAGCAATATCTTGGAGAAACGTTATGAGCCAGTTGAAACTCAGTAAAGAGGAAAAAGCAATCCTTAAAGATTTTGAAGCAGGGGCGTTTGAATCGGTGCTGACGCCTAAGAGCGTGACCAAAGAAACCCTAATGTTTGGTCGTCAAACAAGGTGTATGACGTAAGAACGAGCATACACGCCCGATTTCTTCAGCGCATATCTCGCTTTGCATGATTACGAGGAACAGGTGCCAACTTTGCAAATGATACTCACTAGCGCGCTTCCCAATATTTCAGCCAACGTAGAATTACTCCCTGTCTCGTCAGGAGAGCACTGGGAAAAACTACACACCTTGGTACAACAAGATCATCTGAAAGGTGCTCGAACACGGGGTGCTCAACTTGATGCGGTGATCACAGCAGGGATTGTTCAGGGATATAAAAAAAAGGCTGGCGCGTGTCAGTTTTTTCTTGCAGTGCCTGATGGAGCGCCCTGTGCCGGTTCAGGAATCAATAGCCCAAATGGTATGGGTATGGTCGAGGATCTCTTCACTATGACTATAGTTCGTAGGGCGGGTGAGCGCAGCGTAACCCGCCAATAAACTTCACCGCCTTCATGACCGCTGTACTCTCGTTCCAGCGGTAAACACTCCCGCCCCAAGCAGCGCAATGCCGGCCACGCACAGATACATCACCGTAAAATTGGTCTGCTGAAGAACGAGACCTAACCCAATACCGCTCAGAGTATGACCAAGGTCTAAGGCCATCATCAGGGTGGCCAGCACTGGGCCTCGCGTCTGTTCGGTCGAGCGGTCAATCCCAAGAGCGAATAGCGCGGGTTGGACACTGCCAAATCCAACCCCCTGGATTGCGGCGGCACTCAGCAGCCAAGGCAAAGTATCGGCATGGGCCAAGACGGTCATGGCAAGCGCGAGCAAGAGCAGTCCGGGGATAATAATCACCCCCCGACCGAACCGATCCGACCATTTGCCTGTAATCGGACGAGTGATAATGACAACAGTCGAAAAGACCACAAAGTAGAGACCCGGATTTCCCAACTGACGCTCCTGCACCAAGAGGGGCAGGAAAACGAGGATCGATCCGACAGTCATCGACATGCAGGCGGCGACACAACCCGGCAAGAGAGCGGCCCGACTCAATAATGGCGGGCGTTTGATAGGCTTGGGTCCTTGAACACTCCAATCTGGTCGGTTTGGCTCGGACAGGAAAGGCAGAATAACCAAGCTTGCCCGGCCCAGGGCAGAAGCGGGCAAAAAGAGGGCGCGAAAGCCCGCACGTTCGACAAGGGCGGCCCCTACAAAAGGTCCGCAGGCCAGGGCGAGATTAAGCATCATGCCGAACTAGCCCATCGCCTCACCCCGCCCAGAGGCGGGAGCCAGATCAGCAACCAGCACGCTAGACGCCGTGGTAAAGAAGGCGATTCCAGCTCCGTGGCAAAACCGTACGACTAGCATGCCCGCTACCGAATCAGCAAAGGTGTAGAATAGGGGCGCTAAGCAGTAGATGAGCGCCCCTAGGGCCAAACCGAATTTGCCACTCCGGCTTTCAACTATTCTTCCTGAAGCTGGCCGGGACAAGATCGATGCGGCCGCAAATGCACCCATAATGAGGCCGACCTGAGATTCTGTCCAGTGCAATTCGCGGATAATAAAAGGTGGCAGGATGGGTAAGATCAAAAACATAAAGGCAAAGAACAAAAATGTGGCACAGCAGAAGAAAGTCTTTCGTAAAGAGGACCTCGGGCGCTGATTGCGATGCATGTGAAGAGAAAGAGACTGCTGGAGGGTTCGGCATAACGGTCAGCCCTATCCTTCGCCCTATATGCTGACAAGGGATGAAAGTGTGTCCTACGCGCGTACGGTGTACACTCCCTTACGTCTTTCCGTCCTACCTCTCCTGTGGTAGTCGCACAGCTGGGGATGAGCCCCAGGCCGTTTTTATTCAAGTAGAGCCGGAAGAATTGTCACTAAGGAGTGGCAAGAGGAACAGGAGGAGATACATGAGCATTTTTCATATGTATGCGGGCGACGATGGACAGTCGCATATTAAGGAGCCGGCGTTGAGTGCCCAACCTAGCCAAGAAACGCCCCAGGCGACAAAGGAGATTTTCTTTCGAGAACTTCCAGCTGGAACCGCCATGGATTGGCATAACGCCCCGCGGCGGCAGTATGTGATTGTCTTTAAGGGCCAGCTGGAGATTGGGTTCAAGGATGGCTCCGTCCAACGCTGCGGGCCAGGCGACGGGGTTCTGGCAGCAGACCTGACGGGCAGTGGGCATACCACTCGAGTGATTGGAGACGGCGCTGTTGTCGTCGGCGTTGTGCCGTTGGCTGATTAAACATGGCTCAGGAAAATGCGCTTCGTATTTTTGATGGTGCGGTTGCGATTGTCACCGGCGGGGCCTCGGGGATTGGTTGCGCATTGGGTGAGACCCTGGCACGGCGCGGCGCGTCTGTTGTCCTAGCTGACCGTCAGCTGACAGTTGCACAAGAGGTCGCCACCGGAATTCGAGAGAGCGGCGGTACAGCATCTGCGGCCGAATTGGACGTCACCAACTTCAGCGCGGTGGAGCAGCTCGTCCAGGAGACTGCCCAGGCGCAAGGCCGGCTAGACTATATGTTTAATAATGCTGGTATCGCGATTGGAGGAGAAGTCAGCCTGTACAGCATAGACGACTGGAAGGCCGTGCTGGACGTAAATCTGTATGGTGTAGTGAATGGGGTGCAGGCTGCTTATCCCATCATGATTCGTCAAGGTTACGGTCATATTGTGAATACGGCTTCTATGGCCGGGCTGCTCCCGATGCCGATGGGGGTCAGCTATGCCACGACCAAACACGCGGTAGTGGGTCTGTCAAAGTCACTCCGTATTGAAGCCGCGCCGCATGGGATACGCGTCAGTGCCTTCTGCCCTGGGGTGATTCGGACGCCCATATTGCAGGGCGGTAAATACGGTAAACGGTTGCAGCCGATATCCAAGCAGCTAGAGGACAAAATATTAGAACGCACCCGGCCTCTGGACCCGGCTTCGTTTGCGGTGAAAGCCCTCGACGCGCTTGCTCGGAACAGCGCGATTATCATTATTCCTGGCTGGTGGAGAATCTTTTGGTGGATGAGCCGGCTTTCGCCGTCGTTGGTGAGCTCTCTGTCGGCAAGAACATATCGGTCCAGGCAAAAGGCTGTGCAGCAGGGCTAGCCTCTCGTGCCCTCAGTATGGTGAGAGTCCGACATGAAGGACCTGGAGATCCTGCGTCTATTTACTCTGTTAATGTGTGAGCTTTTGGCCAGCCTGCCTAAGCCGAACTTGTGGGCGCGCTTCGAGAACGGGGACAAATAACGCTTTCCCTGGTCGCGGTCCAAGAGGGTAGTATTGTCGGACATATCCTTTTTAGTCCGGTTACTATCGAGTCGGACAACGAGACCTATCCCGCCGTGAGCCTTGGGCCGACGGCCGTTCTGCCTGAACTCCAGAGGCAAGGCATTGGTTCATTGTTGATAAAAGCGGGGCTTGAGGAATGTCGGAAGGTAGGCCATGAGCGGGTCGTTGTACTGGGTCATGCCGAGTACAACGACCCGCAAGTCAGCTATGGAGTGCGGTGTGAATACAACGTTCCCGATGAGGTCTTTATGGCCCTTGAACTTCGTAAGGGAGCAAACCGGGGCAAAGTCGGCACTGCGAAGTACCAACCTGAGTTTAACGAGGTGTAGGGATACACGACTTTCTTTCAGGGTTGTGTATCCCGCATGTCGCATGCTACCGAGAACTCTCATCCCCTCCTTCGGAGGGGTGTTGCGAAGCGACGGGGTGGGTAATCTCTTTCATGGGGCACCCAGGCTAAACCCACCCCGACCGCCAGCTCCGCTGACCGGCCACCCTTCCCGAGAGGGATAAAAAGGTATGCAGCGCAAAGTCATTCCCTACAACCCGCGCCTGAAAGACCGCGCCCGCCAGCTTCGGAAAAACATTATGCGGGCGGAAGTGATGTTATGGCAACATGTGAAAGGCAAACAGTTGAACGGCTACGACTTCGACCGTCAGCGCCCGCTTGACGAATTCATTATAGACTTCTTCTGTAAGGAATTAATGCTGGTCATTGAGATTGATGGAGTGACCCACGACGATGAGCAGGGTCAGATTAGAGATCAATTCCGTCAAGAACGATTGGAATCGCTGGGCGTACAGTTTTTGCGTTTTCAGGATGAAGATGTGAAGCAGAATCTTGTAAGGAATGTTAGCAGCGATTAAGC
Organism: Binatia bacterium; assembly: GCA_963666315.2. Lineage (GTDB taxonomy): Bacteria > Desulfobacterota > Binatia > Bin18 > Bin18 > Bin18. Next base: position 34,313 of record CAXXHG010000003.1, on the reverse strand, counting down.
AGTGGATAGAATCTCGGAAACCCACCCCGGCGCTACGCGCCACCCCTTCAAGGAGGGGATTAAATTAGCTTTGATGCGTTCCCTACGCTGATTAAATACTACGACCGGCTGCGAGAACGTCCAGCCTTTCAACCCCTGTGCCAAAAGAGGAAAAATAAAGTAAGGGCGGATCATAATGACCCGCCTAAGCTCGCTACCCTCCCCGGATAATCGACATCACAAACTTGGCCGTATTCGCGCGCGCTTCGCGGGCTGCGGTGTACTCCGGAGAGTTGAAAAAATCCTTGGCGATCTCGACCGACTCGAACTCGATGATGAGGACAAGGGGAGCCTCCCACTGGCCTTCCACGGTATCCGGCACGCCGCGCCCGAGAATCTTACCGTTGTATTTTTGGACGGCAGGAGCAGCTAACTTTTGGTACTCCGGAAATTTTTCCGGATCAGTAATATCCGCCTGAACGATCAGATATGCTGACATATACTACCTCCTTTGGTGTGACTCGTTTTTGGATTGTTATGACCTATATGCATACATGCTAGACTGGTGGCAACAGCTGCGCGTCTTGGAATTTTTTGAAGCACGCCCGAAAATTGTCCTCGGTGTCCATACACTCGCGGAAGCCGGCCTGACGCAGTTTGATGGTGCTCACGAGTATGGGTGACGCGGCGGCATCACGTATCCCAAAGCCGAAAGCGAAATCAGCCAGAATAAAAGACTGTCCGACAAATTCTTTTAGACTCGTTGGCGCACGCAAATCATATTTCCGTACGATGGCTGCCCACTCGGTTTCATGTTTGGGCATTTCTTCAGCAAGCGCGAGTTGTTCCGGTGGGCCGACTTCCATGCCCAAGGAGTCAGCGATAGCAGGCCAGACATTCTGCCAGATAAAGACATCGCCATTGGTCATATTAAAAATCTCGTTTTGGGCCGTCTGTGCGCTGCCGGCCCATTCGCATGCCCGAGCAATCAGTCCGGCATCAATCGCCTCGAACACGGTGGGCGGTCCACCCGGAAAGGATAACGGCAGGCCGGCCTCACGGCGTAAGGCCGCATACACACCAAGCGCGGGGATCACGTTCATATGGCTGCCAAGTGACTGTCCCAGAATGAGTTGGGGTCGCCACACGGTCCAGTGCCAGTTCTTGCCCGGCTGCCGCTCGCGCAAATAGTCTTCTTGGAGCCAATAGAAGTTCTCATGTTGATGGCGTGGCCAACGTTCGCGGGCCGGCACTGGAAACGGTTCAATATGGACCCCATAAGCTTTGGTACCTTGCAGCAGAGAGACGTGCTGTAAGTCCTGAGCTACAGCTTCGAGCGGGGAGAAGAGATTGTTCAGCATGGCGAGGTTGGTGTCCATTTGATCTTTCTGGAACCAGCCCTCGACCAGGCCGGGCTTTTCGTACAGCGCGGCATATATGAGGTGAGTGACATCCGACATTTGGCCGAAGACCTGGGCGCAGCGCGCTTTGTCCGTCAAATCGACTGATATGATTTCGGCTCCTGCTAGACCAGCTGGAATGCGGCGCGAAACGCCAACTACGTCCCAATCGGTGTGTTGCGCGAAATGCTCAACCGCAGCATAGCCAACTAGGCCTGAAGCGCCGGCGACAAGAACTTTTTTCTTTGGCATTGTGAATTCTCCTGAAGAAAGAGTAGTAGCGGATTATTGAAAACACGCCGCCAGACCGACCGTGGCTAACCACTCCTGTGCGGCCTGACGCTCTTCTGCATTGATTTGATTGGCAATGCGGTTGACGATCATCTGTCGGGATAACTCCGGATACGGTCGCGAGAGGTAGCTAACCTCTTCTTCATAGGTTGTGACAATAAAGGCTTTATCGCCGTTGGCCTGAGCTTGGGCATTCGCCAAAATGTACGGCTTATAAGTCGTTGGCATTTCGGACAGTATCATTTGCGCAAAGGGTGTAGATTCTGGGAAGGGTGCTAACTCTCCATTACCGTCCCATTGATCGGCATCCTGTTCGCACCACTTCACAATACGCGGATACTGAGACACAATCTTTTTCGGGTCGGGGTCCATATAGGTATGCGCGCGTAAACCACCTAAGACGATAGTATCCACGGCGCAGGGACAGCTGCCGAGCAAATACGGCGCGAGTTGCAGTTGTAGATCTACGGCGTCGAGAATACGCTTGTATTCTGCCTCCGCCGCTTTCTGTTGCTGCCCGGACGCGGTGCCGGTGGCGCGACAGGCGCGTTTTCCCCATTCAGCAATGGGAGCATTTTTGATTGCTGCGGCAATCGTGGCCTCGTCGGCGTCCGGGATGGTTGCGCGTGTAATCTGTTCGGCGGCAAAACGGCTACTGTCTTCATAGTGCCAGCGATAGTGGACCATGACGCGGGCAACCCACTCGTCCAAGAATTCTTCGACTACATGCACCAGTACGCCAAGCGGACCAGTGGGAAACATGGCTCGTGCAGGATAACGATTATCCAGCATCATGAGGAGCGGCGTGGTATCACCTATCATCCAATTCTCTGGCGTATGCAAAACCGGCACTTGGTGCGTACCTGAACGATGTTCGATTTCTTTCCGATTGTCTTGTGTTTTCGGCTTGCGCTCAAACGGCGCATTGTAAAAAATCATGGCCGCTTCGAGTTTGCGGGTGAACAGGCTGAGTTCAATGCCGTAGACAGTGTATTGGTATTTCACGAAGTCTCCTCACCTGTAACTATGTCACCTGTGACTACGTGAGGAGAGATCTATCATGGGGCCGCTCAGAAGTGAATGAGAAATCGGCTGTGTAAAAGCAAGGCGGAGTTGTCTAAGGCAAGGCCCAGTGGAGTTTTTTCTGTGTGATTTTCCTGCCATGGTAGAGACCGAGAACAAACGTTTTCTCTTGTGGCGGAAAGCCGTGTGAAAGGAAAATGCATGACAGGTATCCAATTACAAAGACTGCTTGCCTTGTGTCTCTTACTTGTTTCCCCCGTTCTTGCTCTGGCTGAAGAAAAACCGCGCGAGCAGATCGGCGAGGTCTTCGGGGAACCCGTGTATCGAGACCAACTATCGGCCAAAGAGGGAATCGCCCTCATGGATGAACTCCATAATCTATTCAGTCATCCGGTTATGCTGCGATACCGGGCGGCTCAGCGGGAAGACCTCCGGCCAACCGAGCGAGAAGTCTCAACTGCGACAAGACATTTTGATAGCTGGCATGAGGTGCGCATTCAGGCCCAAGATCATCCGATCAAAGAGCGCCGCAAAAACATTGAGCGGGCGCTTGCGAAGCCTGATCTTGCTGCTGAAGAGAAGAAAAAGCTGGAGAGTGAACGCAGCACTATCGACGCAAAACTGAGTCCGCCGGGGCGACGTTTTGCCGGCTGGATGGTCGCCAACTGGAAGCTCCAACGTCATTTATACAAAAAATATAGTGGCGGACGTGTTTTGTGGCAACAAGCCGGTCTTGAAGCATTCGACGCCATGCACAAGTGGCTAAAGAAACGTGAGAAAAAGGGTAATTTCAGGATAGCCGACGCGGTACTTCGTGACCGGTTTTATGCCTATTGGACGACAATGGACCACGGCACATTTCTGTGTGCTGATAAAGACTTTATTGAAAACGAATTCCTCAACCCGTATTGGTTGCGACCGTTTATAGGAGATTCGCTCAAGAAAAATTTGGAGGCTGACAAACGCTGAAGCAAATGATCATAACGCCTTGAAGCCCAATTTCTCTAGCTGCTAAACTCCAGCAAACAAATCAAGCTGGGCTGAATCTAGCGCTGGCGGGATTGGTGTGGCTGCGGCGCATGGATCAGCCTGGCGATAATACTCGGCCACAATCTCCTTGACACAATCCAGCCGACCGCAGAGAGCGCCTCGGCCGCTTGGCTCATTCTTCACATCCAAGGGACGGCCACGATTGGCGGGACCACTATGGGCATTGTCGGGTATCCGCTGATTCCGTGGATCGGCGTGATGGCGCTGGGATACGTTATCGGGCCGGTGTTTGTGGCTGCCAATCGGGAGCGCCCACGCCGTCTGGTGTGGACCGGCGTCCTGTTAGTATTGGCATTCTTCGCGCTACGGCTCCCGAGCCTCTACGGGGAGCCCAATTCCTGGTCCGTCCATGACACCTTCGAAACCACACTGGTCGATTTCTTCCATACCACGAAGTATCCGGCGTCTCTCCAGTTTCTGCTGATGACGCTGGGGCCGGCGTTTATGCTGCTCGGGATATTCGAGCGGATCAAAGGCAATTGGGCGCAGGCGCTGGTTGTCGTCGGCCGCGTCCCGTTCTTCTTCTACGTCCTGCACTTGTACGTGATTCACTGTGTCGCGCTTGGGGTCGGGCTCTGGCAGGGTTTTCCAATTCCGGACATCGCCATCGAGTGCTGGCGCTACCCCACAGAGTTTGGCGTGGGCCTTGGCCCGGTGTATCTTTTCTGGATCGCGATCGTCTTGGCTCTGTATCCCGCGTGCCGGTGGTTTGCCAGTGTCAAGGCGCGACGCCGGGAGTGGTGGCTCAGCTATCTATCAGAACTATGGGAGAGTTATGGTCGCTTACGATACGCGAAAAGGTCGCGAGTCCTCTAATCTCTTTCCCCCAGATCGTTGCGGATGCCCTATCTACTCCAACACTTCATTCTGAATAATCTGATCCAGCGTCTGACGTTTTCGGATCAACAACGGCTCTTGATCCGGTCCACGATAGAGTACTTCCGGTGCTTCCGGAAAAGAGTTGTAATTTTTTGAACTCATACCGGAGCAATACGCGCCTGCCCCTTCGATCACGAGATAGTCTCCGATCTTTGCTTCGAGCAATGCGCGCGGTGCAAGGGCTTCGGGGTCAGCAGCTGACGGGGTCAGAATATCGCCGGATTCACAGCAGTGTCCGGCAACGATGGCTGCGCGAACGGGCCGCTGCTCTTGCTCGCCTTCCTCATCCGCAGGTACGACTACGAGCGGATGTTGGGCCCCGTACATGCTCGGCCGCAGGACTTCGGTCATACCGCTGTTGATCTTGAGAAAGTGGTACCCCTCCTTGCCCGTGCTGGTGAGATCCTGAACGGTCGTAATCACACACCCGGCGTTTGCCACGAGATACGTACCTGGCTCAACTTCCAAACGGATTCTTCTGCCCGTTGCTTCCCTGAACGCAATAAAGGTCTGCACGACCGGCTGACCGACTTCTTGCAGGTCAGTCGAAACTTCATTCGCCATGCGGCCGATCTTGTAGCCGCCGCCCAAGTTGAGGGTATGCGCATCGGGGAAATGCTCTAGCAGGCTCATGCTCAGCCCGGCCACGTTTTGCCACACGCGAGGGTCAGAGCCCGAGCCGATATGGGTGTGTATTCTCACCACCTTGAGATTGTGTTGCCTGGTGATGGCCTGCACTTCTTCTCTATCCTCATGCCAGATGCCGAAGCTCGCGGCTGGGCCACCCACGTTAGTGCGATTTGTCCCACCAGAACCGAGTCCTGGATTGAGACGGATGCCGAGTTCCTGACCTGGAAAATTCCGTCCAAAATAGCGCAGCTGGTCGAGCGAACACGCATTCAGCAGCGTACCTGCTTCGTGTAAATCTTTGAAATTCTCTGGCAACTCTTGGGCGGTCAGGGCGATTTTTTCAGCCGCAATGCCCGCTTTCATTGCCCGCTGCACTTCAAACCCTGAGCTGGCATCAAAATGAAGTCCCAGGCGGTCGAGCAGCCGTAGGATGTTCCCATTCGGCAGCGCCTTCATGGCATAACGCGGGGTCAAACCAAACGCGTTCGGGAAATTCAGCACATTTTTTGCGCCCTGACTGAGGCGTGCTTCGTCGTACACATAGGTCGGCGTCCCAAACTTCTGCGCGATCCTGCGGACTTCGGTGTGAGAAAGAAAACGGGTGGCCTCAATCGCTTGCGCCGACATGCTGCTCCTCTGCAATGAGCTCGTGATACGCTGCGTACAGAATCGTAAATAGTATGTGTTTTTCGTGACTGTCAAAAGAGGGGCGACGCTCGTGCCACCCAGGTTATATGGCTTGCTGTTTGAAGTTACTGTAGAAGAGAGCCTGTCTTGCTATGCATGGCTGGCAGCGTAGAGAAAAAAGGAGACATTCCAATGACGAGACTCCAACCCGTTCGCGTACATCTTATCGCTGGTGGATTTCCGGTTGGTTCTCCAGCTGGGCACGATATGGATTACGCTCGTCTCAGAATTCTCCAGCTGCTTCAAGAGAACACCAACGTGTCTACGACCGTAAGCAATGACTTTACAGACATTGAAAAATGGCTGCCCGGTAGTCAGCTGTTCATTACCTATGTCGCCGGTCCGTTTCCAAACGCAGAACAGAATCGATTCCTCAGACGGTGGCTTGAAGACGGGGGACGCTGGCTTGGCTTGCACGGAACAAGTGGAGGGAAGGCGACTCCCGTAGGGAATGATCGCACCGTCCGCAAGATGGTCAAGGCCGACCACCACAGCACCTTGGGCGGCTTTTTCCTGAACCACCCACCACTCCGGAAGTTCCAAGTCGATGTAACGAGCCCGGGGCATGTCCTGACCAAAAACCTACCCGCTTCGTTTGAGGTGATGGACGAACTGTATTTGATTGAGCTTCAAGATCCTGCGGCATCGCAGGTCTTTCTGACCACCGAACTGGCCAAGGACCCTTCGCCTCCAGGGTTCGGCTTTGTGTATGACACAGACACCGCACTCCAGCCGGACGGCAAAACTCGGGTGCTCGGCTATACGCGGGAACTCGGCAAGGGCAGTGTGACCTATATCGCACTCGGGCACTGTCATTCTCCAGCAAGCAATGTGCAGCCGTTTGTGGATGCGAGTGTGGATGATTCCGGGACCACTCCTCAGCTCTTTCGCGGTGCGTGGGAAACCTCTGCGTTTGAGCAGTTGCTGCGCAATGGAATCGAATGGGGCTGTGAGCAGAGGGCCGGATGAAAAAGGTCATGCTGATTACGGGCGATGGTCGTGGTATCGGAGTGGCAACTGCCCTGCTGGCCGCAAAACAAGGCTATGTCTGGGGGACGAGAGCGGTCGCTGGATCGTTTGTAGGCTGACGGGACATACGCTTCATCCCCGTGTATGCTGTTCAGAGTAAAAGGGTAAGAGGACGGGGCTGTTGAGGAGTGAAATTGGCACACTGAACGAGGGACCGTTGCATGCTGCGCTCAAGCAGCACTATGCCAGACCGGGTGATGCTGTCGAAGCAACCGTACACGGCTATGTTGTCGATGTCCTGCGTGACGGTCATATCTTCGAAATTCATACCGGCGGCTTTTCCTCTCTCAAGCGCAAACTGCGCCTTCTGCTGAAAGATCACGCGCTGACACTTATCTGCCCGGTGGCGTGTGAACGCTGGATCGTCAAGCTGCCGACTAGGTCGTCCCAAGCAGTGACCCGTCGGAGGTCCCCAAAGTATAATGGCTGTGAGGGCATATTCGAAAAATTGGTGAGCATCCCTGAGCTGCTTGCGCACCCGCAATTTGAGTTGGAAGTGGTCTCAACGAGAGAAGAAGAAATTCATACCTTCGATGGACGACGTGGCCGGCGGCGGCGCGGTTGGGTCGTTGTTGAACGGCGCCTGCTGGAGATCGTGGGTAGCCTGGTATTGCGGGAACCCCGAGACCTACTCCGTCTCATTCCCCATACGCTTCCCCAACAATTTCAAACAATAGACCTCGTAACAACGCAAGGGTGGTCTCGACGGCTCGCTCAGCAAGCCGCCTATTGCTTGCGAAAGTCCGGCGAGGCATTGGTAGTCGGGAAGTCGGGGAATGCGATCATCTATAGTTTTCAGGCTCACTAACCCTGCTTTGAGCCTGCTAGAGGTCTCGCTTGATCCGTGAGTTCACTCATGAAGCCAATAAAAATTTCTCTCGAACACGCGCGCAGCATGGCCGTACGCGCGCAACTGCTCGATGGGCGGGCACGGCTGCCCAAAGGCAAAGAGGGCATAGCACGCACGATTGAAAAATTGGGCTATGTGCAAATTGATACCATTGCGGTGATCGAACGCGCGCACCATCACACGTTGCGAACACGCCGACCGGATTACAGCCCACACATGCTGCACGAACTCCAAGCAAAAGATCGGCGTATATTTGAATATTGGGGACATGCAGCGTCCTATTTGCCGATGACGGACTATCGTTACTATCTGCCACGTATGCGCAGCTTTCGAAATGCCCAAAATCTCAAAGATAAATGGGTCCGCGAGCGTTTGGAGGCGCATGGCCATTTGATGCCGACCGTTCTTGAGCGCATTCGTCAGGAAGGGCCGCTGAGTTCTCAGGACTTCGCTCTACCACCGAGAGCAAAACGTAGCGGGTGGTGGGACTGGAAGCCCTCTAAGGTTGTGTTGGAACTCCTCTTCTGGCAGGGCGCTCTGATGATTACCGAACGTCGAAATTTCCACAGAATCTATGACCTGGCAAAACGTGTCTTACCTGAAGGCATAGACACGCGTACGCCGGACAAGGACGAGCTGGGACGATTTTTTGTACGTCGTGCGCTTTCCGCCTATGGGGTGGCAACGGAAAAAGATGTGTATGCGCATCTTCCCGCAACCGGCAAAGCCGTACTCTTTCAAGCGCTCGCCGATCTTATCGATGCGGGTGAAATCGTCAGCGTAGATGTTGGAGAGGCTGGTCTGAATACGTACTACGCTTTAGCGGAAACAATCAAGAAAACGGTCAGACTCAAGCAGACGGTGCCAGGTGTCTGTTTGCTGTCTCCTTTTGACAATCTCATTATCCTACGCGACAGAGTCAAAGAATTATTTGGGTTTGACTACTCGCTTGAGTGCTACGTGCCCGCTGCCAAAAGAAAGTATGGCTATTTTGTTACACCGATATTATGGGGCAACAGCCTGGTGGGAAGACTGGACCCCAAGGCGGATCGGAAAAGAAAAGCCCTTAGCATAAACAATTTGGTTTTCGAGATAGGCTTCAGACAGTTTGACAAACTCCTACCCTTCTTCGCGAAGACTCTGTCTGCATTCGCCCGGACGAATCAGTGTGAGACGATCGAGTGCAAGTTGGTGACACCAGCCAAAGTCAAACGGCCTTTGCAGCATCTACTCAAACAAGCGCTAGCAGAGGCCGCATCAGTATAGCTATGATGCGCGAGATCAGCCAATAGTAAAAAAGTTGTAATGCCGGCAGAATTCTCACTTGAAGGAAAGATCGCGCTGATTACCGGCGGCGGGCGTGGGCTCGGCTTGGAAATCGGGAAAGAGTTCGGGCGGTTCGGCGCACGCGTTCTGGTCAACGGCCGCAGTCGGAAAAACTTGGAACAAGCGGTTTCCGAGATTACTGCAACTGGTGGATCGGCCCATCCACTGGTTTGCGATATTGCAGACGAGGCGGCTGTTTCTGCTGCCTTCAACCAGATCCGCGACACATATGGCCGGCTCGATATTCTGGTCAATAACGTCGGGATGCGTAATCGCCGTAAGCTTTTTGAATTCGAGCTTGATGCCGTCCGGCAACTCGTCGATGTGAATCTGATTGCTCCCTTCAATGTCAGCCGAGAAGCGGCTCGGTTGATGATTAAGGGTGGAGGCGGACGCATTATTAATATGACGTCTATCGCCGGTCCGATTGCGAACGTGGGTGATGCTGCATACACGGCGGCAAAGGGCGGGCTCGAAGCGCTCACACGGGCGTTGGCTGCGGAACTGGGTCCATCGGCGATCACGGTCAATGCGATAGCGCCTGGTTTCTTTGCAACAGAAACAAACCTGCCGCTGGTTGCGGATCAAAAGATCGCCACTATGCTCAAGCGTCGGACTTCCCTTGGACGCTGGGGCGATCCGTCCGAAATCGCTGGGGCGGCAGTTTTCTTAGCGTCCCCGGCGGCGTCCTATGTGACGGGACAAGTAATTGCCGTTGACGGTGGGTATCTTGCGCATTTCTAATGCGGCCCACTTTTAGTGCGGCGCATGCAATCTGGCTGGTTGATTTTTCTCTCACGTCCCTGGCATAAAGAGAAACACGGCGATGATTGATTGGCGTGTTGGGAGGGTTTCGTATGACGCTTCAGATTGCTCCATTAAGTGATGCGCTTGGCGCACAGGTCTCGGGCATTGACTGGACACAGCCGGTAAACGAAGACACCGTTTCGGCAATCAACGCGGCATTTTTGACATGTCACCTGCTGTGTCTGCGGACTGAACCCCTCACTCCCCAAGCATTTGCTCAGGTGGCGTACTATTTCGGTGAGCCGCAACTCCAGCTGCTGCGCAAGTATCGCAACGAGGAAGTCCCGGAAGTATCGATCCTGGAGAGCACGTATAAGAAGCCGGAAGACAAGAAGGCGGACTTACGCCTGGACCGGCGGTCGGGCTGGCATACGGACGATTCCTATTTTGCGGTTCCGGCCAAGGCCACTCTCCTGCAAGCATTGGAGATCCCGGAATATGGTGGTGAAACCCGCTTCTGTAACCTGCGAGCCGCGTACGAGGATCTATCCGAAGAAATGAAAGTTCGCCTCGACGGACTCCGGGCCGTTCACAGCTATGACACGCCGCGTGCCCCGGCTCGGGCTATCAAGCGAACCAAGGAAGAAAAGGCGGAAACGCCGGATGTCATTCATCCGCTTATTCGCACCCACGATGATACTGGCAAAAAAGCGATCTACTTTAATTCCAATCGTACCGACCGGATTGTGGATATGGACCGCGCCAAGAGCGATGCTTTACTCGATCAGCTTTACGCCCATATGACGCACACGAAATACCAGTATCAGCATTCCTGGCAGATTGGTGACGTGCTGCTGTGGGATAATCGCAGCATGATCCATTCGGTCAATATGGATTTTCCACCCGGCCAACGCCGCCTGCATCAGCGCATTCTGCTCAAGGGCACAGTGCCGGTTTAGGACGCGCTAGAGGAAAACCCATTCAGCCAAGGTGATGCCGCGCTTTAATCGATTGTGACGCTGGGGATACCGGATGGAAAAAGACCACGCCAGACGGCCGGATATGGAAGAAGATCTACGCTCGGCATTCTCCCGCATCTATGAGGTGGCACGGCGGCTCGTAGGTAGAGGTAAGGAAAGTACAAAACGCAAGCTATGTAGCAGACCCTGAGGACGGTCAAAGCGGAGATATGGGGTCAAATCGTTGTTGACTAAACTCCTGAGAATGCATTATGAAATCGGAACGCATTTGTCGTTGACGCTGTGAGACTTATCAAGCAGTATTGGGGCCGTTGCGCGCCAATATGTCGGAACGCAGCGAGATGTTCGTTATAGGAGGGATAGCGTGAATATTAGTTTCTTATCTTTTTGGAATAACTATCAGGGCCAAATGACCGACGAGGAGTTCTACAAAAAGGAACTCGCTATCAACAAGCTGGCAGAGCCGCTCGGTTTTGACATCCTCTTTTCCGTGGAACACCATTTTAATAGCTATTCGATGGCGCCGGATAACCTGCAGTTCTTGAGTTATATGGCCGGGATTACCAAGCGCATCAAACTCGGCACCATGGGCGTCATCCTACCCTGGCATGATCCGATTCGCGTTGCTGAAAAGGCGCTGCTCTTGGATCACCTGTCTGAGGGACGTGCAGTGTTCGGCATGGCCAGAGGACTTGCCAAGCGGGAATACCTTGGGTTCCGGCAGGACATGGAGGAGTCGCGCGAACGTTTTGACGAATCCGCCCGTTTAGTCTGTACCGCCATGGAGCAGGGCTATATGGAAGGAGACGGCAAGTACTACAAGCAGCCCAAGACGGCGATCCGGCCGGGACCGCTCAAGTCGTTTGACGGCCGACGCTATATGGTGGCTATGTCACCTGATACAGTTCCGGTGTGTGCCGAAACAAAGTCGATCCAAGGCCTGTTCGCCTACAAGCCGTGGCCGGAGATGCTACCGACCATTGAGCGGTATCGCACACTCTATATGGAATATCACAATACAGTGGCACCTCCCATTATGATCGTGGATCTTGGCTTGTGTGATGAAAGTGAGGACCGCGCCTACGAGTACGCGTATGACTACGTTGGCAAATACTTCAGTAGCTTTGCAGAACATTACGAAATCTTTGGCGAGCACCTAAACACCACGAAGAGCTATACCAACTACAGCGGGGCTGGGGAAGCCTTGAAGCAGGTTGGCATGGACGCGATGGTCAAGGCTTTTGTGGAAAGCAATATATGGGGTACGCCAAAGCAGATCCTGGAAAAATACGAAGAGCGCCACGCGATAGTCGGAGATTTCCAACCGTGCATGACGTTTAGTTTTTCAGGTATGTCGTTTGAACAAGTGAAGAACAGTGTCACGCTGTATGCGGAAAAGGTCATGCCGGAACTCCGTCGTTGGTCGGCAGGTGACATAAAGAAGAAGGCCGCATAAGACTGCGAAGTTTTTCGCCGGTCGCCGCGCGCTCAGAGATTTTCCGCGACAACTTGCGAGGAGGAGAGTATGAGTGACGCCAATATTCCGGATAGCCTGCTGGAGTGGATTGCAGACCATCGGCGCCGCTATATAGAGAGTGATGGCGCAGATGGGCATATGTGGGACTCCGCGCCCGTCGGCGGGCCGGGTCTCGTACCGACGTTGCTGTTAACGACTGCGGGTCGCCGTTCGGGCAAGTCGATAGTCATGCCTTTGATCTATGGCGAGTCTGACGGAGGCTATGTTGTGGTTGCCTCTAAGGGTGGTGCGCCAAAACATCCTGGCTGGTATTTCAATCTGGCCGCTCAACCCGAGGTTGAGGTTCAGGTGGTAGCCCAACATTTTCAAGCCAAAGCGCGGACGGCAACTGGGGACGAGCGCGCACCCTTGTGGAAAAAGATGCAGGCGATTTATCCTCCGTACAATGAGTATCAGGCGAAAACCGACCGAGAGATTCCGGTCGTGATATTGGAGCCGGTGAACGATTAGTCGGGGGATATCACTTCAGTGCAGTAGGGGGGCCGGATGAGCCCCCTTTTTTTTCTGATGGGTTACGCTTCGGATCACCCCCCATGTAGGGAAAGATGCGTTCGGGTGACCTGGTGAGCATAGAGGGGGACAAAATGACAGATGAAATGCCGTTCACTAGCGCAGAGGTCAAGAAACTGCGGGAGCTGTTGGAAATCGAGGAAATACGGAAGGTGATGCTGCTCTATTCCCAACTCCTGGACGGCGGGGAAATCAACGCGTTAGCGGCAATATTCACCCAGGATGCTTGCTGTGAGTTCGGCCCTTACGGGGAATGGCATGGCAGAGAAACGATAAGAGCGAACTACCAGCAGGTGTTTGATGATGAGATAAAAATGAAGTTCGGCTCAATGCACGCCACAGGGAATCATTGGGTCGAACTGACCAGCCCGACCACCGCTGTAGGACGTTCATACCTCATCGATGCTCTCACGCACACCGATCCCGCAGCCGACCCTATCGAGTGGTTAGGGCTGTACGATGAAAGCTATGAGAAAGTCGACGGCTCATGGCTCATCAAGCGTATCAGCTTGCAGTTCCTGTGGCCGGAGCGGCATCTCAGCGCAGGTTTTTCCGGGCCGTTCCCGCCTAAGTGTTGAGACCCACGATCTACGCCGGAGGAGGCAAGGCCACGTTGTTGAATTCGTGGAATAGCTCTGCTGCGATTGGTGGGGAGGCTATTACAAAGTGGAAGATGAAGATGTAGCGATGTCCAATTCCAGCGTGTTTGCGCAGTTGATGGCCGTGATCGTAGACCGCAAGGCGAATCCGCCTGCGCGCTCCTACACGACGAGCCTGTTTCAAGGCGGCGTTGCCAAGATCGGCGACAAAATCATCGAGGAAGCCAACGAAGTCGTCGAAGCCGGTGCCGAGCCGGCTGATACACGGCAACAACACGTGTTGCATGAAGCGGCCGATCTGATCTATCACTTATTCGTCTTGCTAGGACATTGTGACATTCCCCTGGAGCAGCTCGAAGCGGAACTGCGAGGGCGGTTCGGCGTCTCGGGCTTGGATGAGAAAGCGGCGCGCAACCGCAGAGGGGAGTCGGATGAGTAACCTGCGGGTGGGATTGCCGACTAAGGGGCGGCTGGCCGAGGATGCCGCTGCGTTGTTGACGCAAGCGGGTCTGAGCTTTCGTCGCCAAGAGCGCAGTCTGTTTGCCCGTGTCAGCGAATTGCCGGTCGACATAACCTTCCTGCGCACCGAAGACATCCCAGTGCTGTGTGCCGAAGGGGCGATCGATATGGGGATCACAGGCGGCGACTTGGTTGAAGAGGCCGGAGTCGATCTGACTACGCGGCTGGCGTTAGGCTTCGGCAAGTGTCGCCTGTCCGTGTGCGTGCCGGAAGACTCGGCGTTTCAAACGCCTGCTGATTTAGCCGGCCGCCGCGTGGCGACCAGTTTCACGCATGTGACCGAACGGTTTTTTCAACAGTTTGGGGCGAACGTCCATTTGGTCCCGTTGTCCGGCTCTGTCGAGATTATGATTTCACTGGGAGTGGCGGAAGGGATCGTCGATTTGGTGCAAACGGGCAGCACGCTGGCGGCGAATCGCTTGCGTATTCTCACTGACATCGGCCAGTACGAAACGGTGCTGGTACAGAACCGCGCGGCGCGCCAAGCCGAGGTTGCCGATCGCATCGTGCGCCGCTTGGAAGGCGTGGTCATCGCGCGCGGCTGGTCATTGCTGGAATACAATGTGCCCCGAGACAAGTTGGCCGACGCCCAGAAGATTACCCCGGGCTTCAACTCGCCGACGATCAATACGCTGGAAGACCAAGACTGGTGCTCGGTGCAGGTGATGGTCAAACGCAAGGAACTCATTGACGTGATGGACCGGCTGGAAGCAATCGGTGCGACGGCGATTCTGGAAACGCGGATCCACAACTGCCGGCTATAAATGCGCAGGCCGGACTGAAACTGTACAATGCCCAAGAAAATAAGAGAACTTATCCAAGATCTGAAAGAGGTTGGATTTTACGAAGTACCAGGTGGTAGAGGTTCACATCGCAAATTTACTCACATCAATTATGCGGGCGCGGTGACTCTGAGCGGAAAATCCGGTGAGGATGCGAAACCCGATCAAGAAAAGCAAGTGAAACAAGCTGTAGAGAAGCTGAACCAATGAGCGAGATCGATCAATATCATAAATGGGTGGAATGGAGTGAGGAAGATCAGATTTATATTGGGAAGTGTCCTGATTTAATTACGGGAATTCATGGTGATGATCCAGTAAAACTCTATGGTGAATTATGTGAAGTCATTGAGGACGTCATTCGCCATTTTGAAGCTGGCGGACGTGAGCTTCCTAGCCCTCGAATTCGTCCCATGCAAGAAGTCGTTTAAAGCTCGAAATAGACGGTCTAGGTGTCTAACATCGAAGTGAATGCGGACACTTGCTTCGGTCACGCCGGATCATGACTTAGGACGAGATAAACCAGTCAGAATGGAAGAAACCGGAGAATTGGACCTCCGGTTCAAAATGGCTGTGCGGCTATTTCAGCCATGCAAATTCGGGAACGATTGTCCCCAAGCAGATTGCGTGGCAGGAGTTGGACCTTCAACCTCGCGAAGTCCCGTGGAGTCTCGTGGCTGATGGTGTGTATTCTCGGCCCTGTGTTGCTGACCATTTTGGTCGGTACGATAATCATAATTTCGATCACCTAGGATGCCCTCCAATACTACATCTTTGTAAAACACTTACCCCCCTCAACGCCTTTATGATACGATTTGGTCGTGCTGCGAGAGGTGGGAGCGCATGGCCTTTTACCCCGTTTTTCTGAATCTAAAAGAGACTGTCTGCCTGGTTGTTGGCGGGGGGACGGTAGCCGAGCGTAAGGTTGACTCCCTACTCGAGGCTGGTGGCAACATCAGGCTGGTCAGTCCGGAACTCACGCTTCATCTTCAAGCACTCGGAAGAGAAGGACGGATTACCGTTCACCAGCGACCGTATCAGCCCGACGATTTGGCTGGAGTATCGCTCATCATTGCCGCAACCGACGATACCGCTTTGCAACAGTACGTTGCGGCAGACGCCAAACAGGCTGGGGTATTGTGTAATATTGTGGATCAGCCAGCGCTGTGTTCGTTTATCGTCCCGGCTGTGATCAAACAGGGCGATTTGACTATTGCCGTCTCAACCAGCGGCGCGAGTCCTGCGCTGGCAAAGAAAATATGTCGAGACTTGGCCGGGCAGTTCGGACCGGAATATGCCCTGGTGCTCCAGCTTTTAGGCCGCGTTCGTGAGCGCATCATCCAGGAGAAACGGACCGCAGAAGAACGCCGGCGACTATTCACCAGCTTGGCCGAGTCCGCGTTGTTGGACTATCTTCGAGAACGCCGAGTCGATAAAGTAAACGCACTTTTGCAGCAGACCCTAGGTGTGACGTATACGCTTGAAAGCCTGGATTTTTCGTTGGATTTTTTGTCTTGAGTGACGATGGAAGTCTGGCTCCTCACAGTTACCTTGCTGTTTTATCTGTTGAGTACGGTAGGCTTTGTCTCTGCCTTGGTGTCGGCTCGGCCCATCGTGCGGGTGATGGCGCCCGGTTGCTTACTGATTGCCTTTGTCTGCCATGTCGGGGCGATCGCTGTCCGTTCTCTTGCCATTGGGTATATTGCAGTAACCAACGTGTATGAGGCGATCTCCTTTTTTGCCTGCCTGACGGCGGGTATGGGGCTACTGGTGCAGTGGCGGCTGCCGGTGTCTATTTTGGGGGCCATTGTCAGTCCGTTGGGCTTTATGCTGACTCTTGGCGTGTATGTTTTTTATACCCAGGTCCGTGCGCTGCCGCCGGCTCTACAAAGCGCGTGGTTGCCGATCCACGTCACTGCCGCCTTTCTCGGCTATGCCGTCTTTGTGGTCGCTTTTAGTGCCAGCGTCGTTTATATCGTGCAGGAAAAACAGCTCAAACTAAAACGGGCGCCGTCTTTTTTACGCCGTCTTCCTTCGCTCGAAACGCTCGATAATTTAAACTATCACTCGCTCGCCTGGGGATTCTTGCTCCTCACGCTGGGGCTGTTGAGTGGTGCGGTCTGGGCAGAATATGCCTGGGGCCAATTCTGGATCTGGGAGCCTCGACTGGTCCTATCCGTACTGACGTGGATCCTGTATGCGCTGCTGCTGCACTACCGGAGTGTGGGTTGGCGCGGCCGGCGTGCGGCAACACTGACCATCGTATGCTTTGCGATATTGGTCGTCTCTTTTGTTGGGGTTCAGTTTTTTCCCGGTCGGCATGGAGGCGAATTTGGCTAATCCTGCGACCTCACTCATGGTTGTTGGTCTAAACCATCACGCTACGCCCGTAGAGCTCCGCGAGCAGTTTGTTTTCAGTGATGACGCGTTAGACGGCGCCCTGGCTCGGTTGGTCGACACCGAGACGATTCGCGAGGGAGCGATCCTTTCAACCTGTAATCGTGTCGAAATTATCGCGCGCACGCCGAACCTCGATACGGCTAATGAAAAAATCCGTAACTTCTTAGCTGCAGAGAAACAGGTCACGCGGTCGCACTTCGAGGATTATCTCTACACGCATGTCAACCGGGACGCGGTCCGTCATTTGTTTCGGGTCGCTTCGAGTCTGGATTCCCTCGTTGTTGGTGAACCCCAAATTCTCGGCCAGATGAAAGACGCCTATGCTGCCTCGTCTTCACTCGGGACATTAGGCACTGTCTTACATCGTTGCTTCCACAAGTCGTTTTCCGTTGCCAAGCGGGTGCGTACGGAGACCGCAATTGCGGCCAAGGCTGTCTCAGTCAGCTCTGCGGCTATTGATCTGGCCTGTGCGGTTTTTGATCGGTTGGAAGATAAGACCGCCATGGTCATCGGTGTCGGAGAGATGGGCGAGCAAGCCGTGCGCCATTTGCGCGGCCGCGGGGTCGGGACCATCCTGGTTACAAATCGAACCTTTCGACGTGCTGTTGAACTCGCCCGAACCTGTAATGGCACGGTGGTACCGTTCGACCAGCTTGAAAAACACCTCCATTTGGCAGACGTCGTTATCGGTTCCGCCGGCAGCCCGCACTATCTCTTGCACTCGGGTATGATTGAAGATGCGCTGCGGGAGCGCAAACGCAGCCCAATGTTTCTCATTGATTTGGGTGTACCGCGTAATTTTGATCCACGCCTCAACGGTCTGGATAATGTCTTTTTGTACGACATTGATGATCTTGAACAGGTCGTCGAGGATAACAAAGGCGAGCGGCAGCTTGAAGCTGTCAAGGCCGAAGCGATTATTGCCGAGGAAGTTGAAAGTTTCTGGCGCTGGTTCTCAAATCTTGAAGTTACGCCAACCATTGTGGCATTGCGGGAGCAGGCTGAGCTGGTACGGCAGCGTGAGGTAGAGAAAACTCTGGCTACGCTCAAGGAGCTTCCCCCGCAGGTAAAAGAAGGCGTCGAGGCCTTGAGCCGTTCCATTACGAATAAGCTGCTGCATCCTCCACTCGCCTATCTCAAGCGCAGGAATCGGCAGACGCGCACTGAGCCGGGGCGCTCTGTGCGGGCGCCCGCTCAGCAGAATGGACACACTGAGCAAACTGAGCAAGCGGGTGAGATTGTCTCTGCCCACGCCTTTCGTCAAATCTTCGGGCTCGATGAGGACGAAGACTAGCCACCCGCAGCTGTGATATTCTGTCTTAGAGGCATGCGAAAAACAATTCGGATTGGGACGAGAAGGAGCGCGCTGGCATTGTGGCAAGCCAACTGGGTGAAAGACCAGCTCGAACAGCGCTGGCCAGGCCTGACAGTCGAGCTGATGCCCGTACAGACATCGGGCGACAAGATCCAGAATATTGCCCTGTCTCGTATTGGTGGAAAGGGCCTGTTCGTTAAGGAAATTGAAGAAGCCCTGCTCGCCGGGACGGTGGATTTAGCGGTCCATTCGGTCAAAGATGTCCCCACAGATTTGCTGGATGGACTCACTCTTAGTGTCATTCCGCAGCGAGAAGACCACCGGGATGTCCTGATTACCCGCAATGGAGAAACGCTGGACGAGTTGCCGGATGGAACGCGGCTGGGAACAAGCAGCTTACGGCGTCAGGCCTTAGTCTTGCATCTCCGGCCTGGGCTGCGTATTGAGATGCTGCGGGGCAATGTGGATACGCGCCTGCGCAAGCAACGTGAAGGCGTAGTCGATGCGACTATCCTGGCTGCCGCTGGCTTAGCGCGCCTGGGTATAATGCCCGAGCGCAGCCATGTCCTTGATGATCAGATATTCTTGCCTGCCATTGGCCAGGGCGCGCTGGGCATTGAAACCCGAGGAGAGCCTGAAGTCGAAGAGCTGCTGCAGCCGCTCCACCATGTTGAGACCGCGCTGGCGGTAATAGCCGAACGCGCATTTTTGCGCCGGACGGGTGGCAGTTGCCGGACTCCGCTGGCGGCCAAAGGTACGGTACACAATGCGTCTGTTACACTCTCAGCGCTGATTGCCAGCCCCGATGGACAACGTGTTATCCGCGGGCAGGAAGTAGGCGCAAGCGAGACAGCAGAACAGGTTGGAATGAGGCTGGCCGAACGCTTATTGGTCCAAGGGGGACAGGAAATTTTAGAGCGCCTGGCACAGGAGGGGTAAGCGTTGACTATTTGCCTGGCGACTTTCTACGTTCGGTGCCTCTAGCTCAGGACTATTATGCCTACCGGAAAAGTCTATCTCGTTGGCGCGGGTCCGGGAGATCCTGGGTTACTTACGCGCAAAGGCCAGCGCTGCCTCGAAGAGGCGGACGTGGTGATATATGACTATCTGGTTGATACGCGCCTGCTCGATTTCACCCGCCCTGAGGCAACCTTGGTGGATGCTGGGAAAAGGGGCGGGGACAGTACGGCTTCGCAAAAGACGATTAATCAGCTCATGATCGAACATGCCTCGCAAGGGAAAGTCGTCACCCGACTCAAGGGCGGAGATCCCGTGCTATTCGGCCGAGGGGGAGAAGAAGCCGAAGAGTTAGTGGCGGCGAACGTCTCATTTGAAATTGTTCCCGGCGTCACGTCAGCGCTTGCCGTGCCTGCCTATGCGGGCATTCCCTTAACGCACCGGGATTATGCATCAGCCGTAGCCATTGTCTCCGGCCATAAAGAGGTGTGGGACAATGCGCCGCATCTGAATTGGGCAACCCTGGCCGGAGTGGGTGGGACGCTGGTCTTTCTTATGGGCACCCGTCAGCTGCGAAACAATATGCAGCGCCTGCTGCAGTTTGGCCTGCCGGCTGAGACGCCGAT
Organism: Binatia bacterium; assembly: GCA_963666315.2. Taxonomy (GTDB): domain Bacteria; phylum Desulfobacterota; class Binatia; order Bin18; family Bin18; genus Bin18. Next base: position 14,200 of record CAXXHG010000003.1, on the reverse strand, counting down.
TGCGCTGATTCGGTGGGGAACTAAGGCCGACCAGGAGGTCCTGACAGGAACAGTCGGCACGATTGCCGATCAGGCGGCGGAGCGCGGCTTTGAACCTCCCGCGGTTATCGTTGTTGGCGATGTGGTGCGCTTACGTGAGCGACTGCAATGGTTCGAGTCGAAACCGCTCTTTGGCAAGCGCATTGTTGTCACGCGCCCGCGGGCCCAGGCGAGTCGTTTTGCTGATCTGCTTGAACAACACGGTGCGGAAGTCTTCCGCTTCCCCACCATCGAGACCGTCCGGATGGATTCGTACGCTGCGCTAGATGTCGCACTCGACACAGTAACGAGTTATGACTGGCTTATCTTCACCAGTGTGAATGGGGTGCGCTATTTCTTTGGCCGGCTGCAAGAGCGACAGCTGGATATCCGTAGTTTGGGCAGTGTCCGCATTGCGGCCATTGGTCCGGAAACAGCGCGTGCAATCGAAGCGCGACACCTGCGCATAGATGCGATGCCCCAAGAATATCGGGCAGAGGCTCTCATCGAAGTGCTTGGAGTACAAAAGGCGCAGCGCATCTTGTTGCCGCGTGCAGCTGAGGCGCGCGCGATTCTCCCTCAAGAGCTGCGAGCGATTGGCGCACACGTTGACGAGATCGCGACCTATCGAACGATTCAACCGAGCCAACCAAAAAATCGAGACGACAGGTTTCGCTCTTTGCTCCAGGCTGACCACATTGATCTTCTCACTTTTACCAGCTCCAGCACGGTCCGAAACTTTGTTGTCAGCTTCCCAGGAGAGGATGTCTCAGCCTTGCTCGGAAAAACACGGATAGGCTGTATCGGGCCCATCACTGCCGCTACTGCGCAGGAATATGGTTTGACCGTGACCATCCAACCCCACGACTATACTATCCCGGCTTTTGCTGAGGCGATTGTGGAGTATTATCAGAAGTAGGGGCAATTTAAGTGGTTGCGCCTACCGAGAACGCATTGTTTGGAGGTATAGACCATGTCCTTTCCCGCTCAGAGACCACGCCGGCTGCGACGAAATGAGAACCTGCGTCGAATGGTGAGAGAAACTCATCTCAGTGTGGACGACCTCATTATGCCGCTGTTCATTGTTCCGGGCTCAGGAGTGGAAAACCCGATTGGGACTATGCCCGGTATCTCCCAGTTCTCCGTTGATCGAGCTGTGGAAGAATGTAAATCCATTCAAGATCTCGGTGTTCCGGGTGTGATCTTGTTCGGCATTCCAGACGAAAAAGACGCGGTTGGATCTGATGCCTACAACGACGATGGGATTATCCAACGCGCGCTGCGCGCCCTCAAAGAAGACGTGCCAGGGCTGACGCTTATTACCGATGTGTGTTTTTGCGAGTACACCGATCACGGTCACTGCGGTATTATTAAAGGCAACGACGTTGATAACGATGCGACCCTACAGATTTTAGTCAAAGAATCGCTGTCGCACGTGCGTGCCGGAGCGGACATGGTTGCCCCGTCTGACATGATGGACGGCCGTGTTGGCGCCATCCGACAAGGTCTCGACCAGGAAGGCTATCCACACATCCCGATCATGGCCTACTCGGCGAAATTTGCTTCGGGCTTTTACGGACCTTTCCGCGAAGCAGCGGAATCTACGCCACAGTTTGGCGATCGCCGTTCGTATCAAATGGACCCGCCGAACGGAGATGAAGCCGTACGAGAGGTGGCTCTCGATATTGAGGAAGGCGCGGATATTGTCATGGTGAAGCCGGCTCTGCCCTATCTCGATATTATCCGGCGGGTAAAAGAACGATTTGATTGTCCTGTTGCGGCGTATCAAGTGAGTGGAGAGTACGCCATGCTCAAAGCCGCTGCGTTGAATGGCTGGTTGGACGGAGAGCGCGTTATGCTCGAAGCCTTGACGAGTATTAAGCGGGCCGGGGCTGACCTCATCTTGACGTATTTTGCCCAGGAGGCTGCGCGAGTCCTGAACGCTACGCGCTAGGGGCGAAGCAATCCTAGAATTGTATGGCCGTCCCGATACTGCATGAGGAGGCAGGCTACGTATGCCACAGAAGAAGAACACACCTCGTTCTGTCTCTCAACTCGAAGCGCTGCGCCGGGTGCGCAAGGAGCTTCCGCCACCGATGCGTCGCAAGGAGGATGAGAAAAAATACCGTCGTACCACTGCCCGGCGAGAGACGCGCCAAGAGGTTGAGAGGTCAACCCAAGAGGAGTAGAGTCGATAAGGTAAAGAAAATGAATACGTCGGAGAGGAGGAAACCCCGATGATGTGGAAAAGACAGGTGGTGGCGGTAGTGGCAGTAGTGTTTCTGACTGCTCCTCTGGCGACCGCCAACGACTATTATGACGATTTTGAGGATACCCATCCGCTGCGCATCGTATCCTACCCACTGCATGCCGCAGGCTATGTGGTCGAATGGCTTGTAACCCGACCCCTACATGCGCTGGTGTCGCAACGGGACTTAGAGCCCGTTTTTGGCCATAGCATGCATCCTTTTGATTTTGATGAGCAAATGCACCAAGTTGGCGGTACGGCACCTTCGATGCAGGCTGCTGCTCCACCAGCGCCAGTTGATTCGGGCGCGTCCCGCCGCGCTCTTGAGGAAGCACTAGCCGCGGCTGCAGAGGCGCGGGCCGCTGCGGAAAGTGCCATGATGGCTGCGGAGGACGCCGCACGTTCTGCCGAAATTGCTGATCGGGTCGCTGACAAATCAGCCCAGTCGTTCCAGGAATCGCTGAAAAAATAGCGGTCAGTTTGAGAGTTCGTAGTAGGGGCGAGGTGATCTCGCCCCTATTTTTTACTTCCGGACCTAGCGGCAGAGTGGCCTGTGGGAAGAGTTCCATAGCTGCTTGCGCCAACAGATCCGCGTGCAAACCGGGCGTGCTCCTGAACCCTCTGCGGCAATTATCGATTCCCAGTCTGTTGTGCAGCTGCAGCTCACAGGAATCCTTCAGGTTTTAGCCATTGAGGTTTTTCTCTAGCCCCCTCCACGCTCTGGACAAAGAACGTTCCGCTTCCAATGTAGAGACGGCCTTCAATGCTGAGCCGTTTGCCCATGATTTCTGGCTCCTGCAGAAGAGAGATGAGCCTTTCAGGACCTAAAAAACGCACCTGAGGAGGAAAGAGAGCCCAAACGAGCCGCCAGCCATTAGGGCTGGGGCCTGTGAGTTTCTGCACCTTTGCAATCCTGAAGATTAATCTTTCTCCCCGCATGAAGACGGTGAGGGAGGGAAGATGACTCCGCTCCTTCTCTTCTAGGGGCAGCAAGGAGCCGGTAAAGCGCACGAGCGGGGGAGGGCCGCTGTGTTGCATCTGAGCGGAAGCTGTGGCGGACCAGAGGACCAACCACAGAAGCACTCCAATTGTCATGTATTGTATCATTGGTGTCACCACCTACACGGGTGAAACAATGCTACTACCACGACAAACACCGCCGCACCGCACGGGGGATTTCCTCTAGCTCGCGCACCCGAACGACGGTTCCCCGACCGACCTGAGCCAGACGAGTGCACATCGCTGGATCACCGCCAGGAAGCTCAATAACGTGCAAACAAGTGAATTGTCGGGCGAGGGAGAGAGGATCGGGGCCAGTGTTCAGCCAGCCATCAGTGACCAGAATACCAATGTGGTCATGGACCCGTGCTCTGCTAAGCTCTTCCAGTCCTGTTTCCAGCCCGCAGGCCACATCAGTGCATCCTTCTGATTCCATGCCCAAGATCTCCTGGATTATTTCCTCTTGAACCCTCCGCGTGCCAACTGCCCGGACCACATGCCCCTCATCCGAAAAAGCAACTGCCCCCCATTCATCTTCAGGCAGAAGGTTCAGCAGCAATGTGGCTGCTATCAGCGCTGCCGATACGGCTTTGGACCCACGCATTGAGCGGCTCTTGTCCAGCATCAGCATATAAGCCCGATGGCGAAGGGTGCGTTCCTTGACTACCAGATCTGCATAATCTGCCGGCGCTGAATGGTGTAAGGCGAATGGCGAGGAGAGCATCCGATCCAAAGACGCTTCAAGGTCAAGTTCATCGGAGTGAAATCGATACCGAGCAGATTCAAGCTTCCCATCTCGGCGGGACCTCCGGGGGACTGCAACACGCGCCATTTTTAAAAGGAGGCGGACCATACGGTCCAGGTGTTGCTCCCGGGTCTCTGCATCGAGAGTATCCCAGGTCAGGGTGAGCAGTTTTTTATACGAGGGATGGTGTGAGAGACGATTAAGGACAAGACGATGCCGGCCCATGATTTGCGCGACGCGGGTGGGGGCTACCTCGGCTAGGGAAACGACGTCGTCAAGCGTACCCTGGCTGAGCAGCTCGTCCGCCTCACGATCAAGCGGGGCATCGAGATAATGGTGGTGATCCTCCGGGGTGCCCGGATGATGGGCAAGCAGCCTGTGCTCGCTCTCGCTCAGAATGCGTTGGGGAGCCGGTCGCTGGGTCATCCCCTCTTCGGCTTCATCTTCCAGATGTAACGGTCCCGGAGCTATGAGGCCGATTGAGCCGTGGGCTTTTTTTTAACTCGTCGGGGTCACCTAATTCCCAAAACTCACCATCCGGAGTGTGCCATTCTTCGGCCAGACTCTGCCAGATCTCCTGAATAATTTCCTCTTGCGTCCGGCTCGTGGTTTCATTCAGCCAAATTTTGTCCCGGAGCGCCATTAACGCAGAAGAGAAAACCAGGTGGGTACGTTCCGTCCCTGCTCCGTCCGGAGAGCCGAGCAGCTGGCAGGCAATAAGAACCAGATCAATAGCTCCTCGAACCGAAGCACCCAGCCGAATATCCTTGTGGGTTCTTGTGCGTCGGGTCATTTCCATTGCCGTAGCTACCAGGCCCAGGTTACCCTGGTCTGTGTGCCGTTTGACAATATCGACCTCTTCATCTCGGTTCTGATAGTCCATTCGGATCGAGCAGAAACGATCTCTGAGCGCCCGGCTTACCCTCGCTGTACCTGCATCGTCATAGGGGTTTAACGCAGCAACCACACGGAACTCGGGTTTCGCCACCACACAGCCAAGATACGGGAGGGTCAGCTCACGCTCTGAGGTGGCAGTAATAAAGACATTGGTGGTATCGTCCGGCAGCCGGTTAAATTCCTCCACATACAGAATCGCCCCTTCTTTCATGGCCTGCGTCAGAGGACCGTACTCGAAATGTTCCGGCTTGTATCCTTTTGACAGCACTTGGGCAGGGTCGAAGTGACCCAGAAGTTTTGTCGAGGTCAAATCGCTATTGCCCGTCACCTGGATAAAAGGGATACCCATTTCCTGCACGACGCTTTTGAGGATTGTCGATTTTGAGGTACCCGGGGGGCCCTCAAGCATCACATGCCGCCCGCCCAACAAAGCTGCCACAATCATCCGCGTTTCGTGACGCCGGCCAACGAAGTGATCTACCACACGAGAGTAAAGTTCTTGCATAATCAGTCCAAATCACTACGACACGCGTTCGTCCACTGGCGGTCAGTTGCTGGAGTCTTCTTCATCACTCATTGTTACACGAGTCTGAAGCGAGCCCCCAACTACTGATCGTCTGTCTTATGCAGTCGCCGGAGCACTATCACCGCGCGTGGGCACGCCGACTAAGCGCCTGTACTCATCTCCGGTCGCGACCTCACGCCCCATGAGCTCGGCAATCGACTTGAACATACGAAAATGGTCGGCATTTGATTGGATGAGGGCGTCCTGGTGAGGGTGTCGCCAGACGGTGTCTTCCATGCCAACACGGACGTGCAGGCCTAAGATCATGGCTTGGATAGCCAGATAGCTCGACGCCCGGCCAGCAGCACAGACAACAATTTCCGAGTCGCGGTCAATGTCATAGATCAGGTCAGTCAGGTGCATGATACCCCTGACCATCTGTCTGGGATTATTCTCCCAACGCTGCCCCCGGGCAGCGTTGGGAGAATAATCCAGAAGTAAGGTTTCTCCAGTAAGCCGGTTTTAATCAAATAGCGGTCCGCATTGTCCACATCGCCATCAGAATATACTGCTATCTGCGGCTTGACGCCGAGCTCCTGACATAGCCGAGTTTTTTCTATGACGACATGTGGAGGTTTAGCAAAGAGGGTGTCTCCACAGAAGGAAGCGGTTGTGTTAATGGGTGTGACCTCAAGCAAGCGGTCGCTCAGCACCGAGACCATGTTATCCCACTCTCCGTCCAGGAACGGCACCATACAGCCGTCATACACCGGGTCTGGAAACTCTTTGCGAACGGGGTCAATCACCCGATGGAAGAGTTCTGAGTCGAGGACGTTATAGCCTTCCTTATCCCGCACATGCACATGGACGGTGGTTGCCCCGGCCTCAGCGCACTCACGGGCCGAAGTAAGGATCTCATCCGGAGAGACGGGCAAGTTGGGGTTGGCCCGCTTGCTATAAAAGGCGCCGTTAACAGTCTGTGAGATGACGACTTTCTCCGGAATTTTCCACTTGGGCTGAACCTCAATATCCCCGTACTTAGAGGTAAAGGGATCAACGACTTCTGGGAGCCCGTAGGGGTTCCAGATGGCTTTAAATTCTCCCTTCTTTTTCCACTCCTCAATATATTCCCAGTTGACTTTATCTTTCTTTTTGGCCATAGTTCCCCTCCGGTTAGCTGCGGTTGTCTTTTTTGCCCTCTTTTCCTCTACCCCTTTCCTATTATATCTACCGTGTCAACGCCAGCTGCGGTGGTTTCAATCTCCCCGGCAGGCCCAACGTTTTCTCTCAGTCCCTAGCCCCCTCCAGTTTATTGACAAAGAGGACAACATCGTCGCCCTGGTGGGCTGGGAGCAGGTCCATGACTTGTGGGCACAACAGACGGGTCAGGCATAGGCGTGGGCTACCTTTCGCTGAATGGCATAGGGTGCTCATTGATTGATCTCAACGAGCATGGTCCATGAAGAAGGGCAAATCACGATCCGTAGCAAGGCGAATAGCATAGGCTTGGCCGGGCTGCTGTTTCGCTTGGCAAGGTTGCTATTTCGCATAGTCTCCGTATCAACCGGCACGCCACGACGGACGTTTACTGGGATGGCTGATCGTTCCTTCGGGAAAGCGCGGCGGCTTATCCGTTGTGTCAAAATACGAAGCCTTGGAGGCACACCAGATGTGGACCGTCGGCCGGACGGCCTCAGGATTGTCGAGGGTAAAGGGGTTAAAGGAGACGAAGTTCTGCTGGTTCGTTGGAGCAACCCTATAACGACCGAACCGGCCACAGCCACAGGTTGAACAGAAATAGCGCTCCCAGTTCTCAGACGAACGGAACATCGATACTGAGCCCTGAATAATGCGAAAGGAGCCGGTAGGAGCACTCGCCCAAACGATTGCCGGCGCTCCGCTGAGCCGGCGACAGATGGAGCAATGGCAATAACCCGCATCAAAAATATCGGAGACTTCAAACCGAACATCGCAACAGTGGCAGCCACCTTGAAATGTATCGTCCATAGCGTCTCTCCTACGTATGCTCAGGTGTACCGAACTCTCCCCTTACACACGACCTCAGCCTGACCAGGGACAATCTCCCCAATGGGATAGACAGTCTCAGAACAGGTTTGGAGGTGCGACACGACCTCGGCAACGTGGGATTTTCGACAGACTGCTGCGAGCCCAACGCCCAGGTTAAACGTTCGCAGCATGTGTTCATCAGAGACTGCGCCTTGCTGTTGAATAATGCCAAATACCGGATTGACCCGATAGGCGCCAAGATCGATCGCTGCATCAACGTTGGATGGAAGAATGCGGTTGAGATTTTCCTTGATGCCACCCCCAGTGATATGGGCCAAGCCGGTTATGAGGCCGGAGCCAAAGAGGTCTTTGAGGGATTGATAGTAACAGCGATGCGGCTCCAGGACTAAATCAAGAAACGATCTGTCGCCGACCTGGTGTACAGGAAGATCCGGATTTTTGGCAATCAAGTCTCGGATCAGCGTGTAGCCGTTGGTATGTGGCCCGGACGACTGGATAGCAATGACCACGTCGCCAACCGTCATGCGCGAGCCGTCAATAATCTGATCGCGCTCGACCACGCCGACAATGCTGGAGCCGAGAATATACGTGTCCGCGTCCAGTATGCCCGGCTGCTCCGATGTCTCTCCTCCCGTGAGAATACAGCCCTGAGCCGAGCAGGCAGCGGCACAAGCCGAGACAATGCGTTTGACTGTCTCCCCGTTGAGCTGGCCACACACGATCAGGTCTTGAACAGCCAACGGCTCCGCGCCCATGACTATGCAGTCATTAATGAGATGGTTGATCATGTCGTGGCAGACCGATTCTACACGGTCGTGGGCAAAGGCCAGGATTTGCTTGCTACCGGGTTCTTCTGTTTTCAGAGCCAATACCGGGTTGGTGTATTTGCTCAAGTCCAGTAAAAACAAAGAGGAAAAAGCGCCGACTCTGTTGAGCAGACGCGCATCTTTCCCATCGATAATCTCAGAGAACTCCGCTTTTGTTTGGTTCGCCAGGTCGACGTTTACGCGGTATTTCACATTTCATCCTGTGCAAGAAGTCTTTACTTCGCTTGGTAACTGACCACTTCGTTGTTCCAGCGTGGATCCTCCTTGGTGACTGTCTTCACCACGATTGTAACTTCGGGAGAGTCCCAAGAGGTCGTATGATTCATCCCGGAGATAAATTCACCAGCTTTCCAAAGATCAGGTAAGGATATTAGGGGAAAATCTAACGATTTGCTAATTCCCGCGTTATGACAATCCCGCTTGGCATAACATGGCCAGTAGCCGTTCACCTGAGATGCTCGCACCTAGAATAGCGACCAAGCTCACGAACTAGAGAATTTTAACTAAAGTCGCGACAATGCTGACTGCAACAACGAGCATAGCACCCAGACGGATAGTTAGCCGATACTCGAGCTCTCGTAAGTCCTGCTTTGTCGCTAAACGCTCATCGACAAGCTCTGCCTGCGCTTCTGCAAGTGCCTCAGCTTGTTGCTCATTGAAACCTGCCGCTTTGAGTTTCTTCGCATACGCCAAGGTGTCAAATGCAATCGACGACATGCTGACTCTCCTAGAACACCCCTATCCTACCGATTCTGGGCTATCTCGTTACGCTGAGGTTGCAGAGTAGCCTATTCGGAGTATAGGTACAATTAAAAAATATCAGAACTTATTCAGGAGTATTTTGTTAAAGACGCTTATCCGAGGCTGGCGCGTGGGACATACCTTGCAGTTTCTTAGAATGGGGCTAATGTCATGATCGTGTGTCGGCAGGCGGCGAGGCTGTCTTTCTGAGCCGTTACGGGCATAATAAGGAGCCGATCAACGCCTGCATTCACGAGACGGGCTAATCCGGACTGGACTCGGTCCAAAGGGCCAAACATAACCATTTGTTCCAGCAGCTCATCCGGGAGTGCGTTTCGGACGCCATCACGCTCTCCGCGTACGCCGGCTTCTTCGAGCTGCTGAACAGCAGTGGCAAAGCCATTATCACGAATCGCTCGCCGGTATGGTTCCACCACGAGCATATAGCCGAAAATATTACTTTTGAGCCAACGGCGCAGCTCTGGGGTATCTTCATCCACAGCAGCCCAGACCACACTTGCAAAGATGGGCCAGGTGGAACGGTCTGCTTTGCTGCCTCCTTCATCCATCTGCGCGAGCAGCATCTTCACCCGCTCGGGCACAACCCAGTTAAGGATAACGCCATCTGCAATTTCTCCAGCCAGACGTGCCATGGGCGGGTTGAGGGCTGCTACAAAAATTGGCGGACATGGGTCGGGCGGAAGACAGCTCAGCCGAAAGCCGCGTGAAGAAAAGACTTTGCCTTGGAAATTCGTCCGCTCGCCACTCAGCGTCTGACGGACAATCGTGCAGTATTCCCGCATTGCCGTGAGCTGCGCACCAAACGGCATGCCGTGCCAGCTTTCGACCACTGCCCGACTACTCGTTCCTAGACCCAGGATGAAGCGACCGCCAGAGAGACTGTCGAGCGCAGCCACGGTCTGGGCCATGGCCACAGGTGAGCGCATAAAAATGGGCAGGATGCCACTGCCGAGACGAATCTGCTGTGTTTGCGCGGCGAGTGCCGCCAGAATGGAAATGCCATCCGGCCCGGTCGTTTCCGGCGCCCATACACCGGAGTAGCCCAACTCCTCGGATCGCTTTCCGAGTTCAACAAAATCTCGGGCACTGGTCTTGGGTAGCAGGGGGAGGAGGATTTCAACGGGCAGAGTCATAAATAATTCTTCCTGGTGCTGGAATATCCATACGAAGAAGAAAAGAAAAGGCCATACCGTACTCGCCCTCTGAGTAGGGTTTACAGGCGGTTGACGTGGCGTACAACTGACCCTATCTGAACCTGTATGGATCGCGCTGAGCGAAGACGCCAAGCGAAAGCCGCACGGAAGCCGTCTGGCTCAGATCAGAACGCGTCTGCTCCACGGCTTGACGTTGCCCAGATCAAAGCTCGACTTCAGCAGGCGACCTCTCCAGAGCAGGTGAAACAGATCGTCAATGCTCTGATTGAACACGGGCTGCCGCCGGCTGCAGGAGAGGAACTGATGGCCTATGCGGCGCAGTATCACGAGGCCGTGGCTATTCTGAGCAAGGACAAAGAGGCTGAATGTGTCGAACTCTTGGTCAACACGGCGCATACGTGGGCAGATTCCAGAATTGAGCAGTCGCCTGAACGCAATCGACGCGCCTGCCGGGCAGGTTGCGCCTTTTGCTGCTATCTCCCAGTTGTACTGGCTAGTGCTGCTGAGGTGGTCTATTTAGCCGACTGGCTCCGGGCGCATTGTTCGTCCCAGGAGCTAGAGGATGTACGCCACAGGCTTGAAGCCCGGTGTCAACAACATGCGTCCGCCTCGCAATCCCAGAAACCGCTCCCGTGTGCATTGCTACAGGACAATACATGCATGGTGTATGAAGCGCGCCCGTTTAAATGCCGTGGCTGGAACTCAGTTCGTCTTGAAGCCTGCGAACAGGCCTATGGGCATAGCCAGACCACAACGCAAGTTCCTAAAGTTCCCGTTGATACCTTCGCTTTTGTAATGGGGAATGCCGTGCTGAATGGTCTCAGTGACAGTACTCGTCAAGCTGAGCTTGACGGTGGGGCATATGAACTCAACTCCGCATTACTGCGTGCTCTCGAATTTCCAGATGCCACACTCCGTTGGCGCAGCGGTGAGAGGCTTTTTGATACGAGCCGTTGCTAAGACGAATCACAAAAAAATCAGAGACGAGGGTATGACTCCTCCGTTGGTTTATTGTACTATTCATTATGACCAGGACATTATGACCAGGTCGTATGGTGAGAAGGAGAGAGTCATGAAACAAATGGTATCGAAATCTCAATTCAAGCCCCACGCACTCGAATATTTTCGGCAAGTAGAAAAAACTAGAAAACCTCTGGTTATTACGGACCGGGGCCGTCCCGTTCTCAAACTTGTTCCATATATAGAAGATCCTAACGAAGCCTTAAAAGAACTTCGTGGATCGGTCGTGAAATATCAAGATCCAACCGAACCTGTCGGGTTGGAAGATTGGGAAACGCTCTCGTGATTGTGCTGGATACCCATGCCTGGGTGTGGTGGGTTAATGACCCACAAGAACTCTCGCCAGTCGCCAATAGAGCGATCGATACAGCAAGAGAGAGAAAGCGCGATCTACGTATCATCTATTAGTGCTTGGGAAGTAGCTTTACTTGTAGCAAAAGGTCGGCTCCAATTAACAATGGATGTTGAGGACTGGATGGCCCGGTCCGAAGCTTTGCCTTTCCTCAATTTCATTCCCGTTGATAACCGTGATTGCTGTCCGATCTACCACTCTTCCTGGAACGCTCCACAGCGACCCGGCTGACCGTATTATTATTGCTGCGGCGCTTACTTTGGGAGCACCCATCGTAACGAAGGACGAGAAAATCAAACGCTACCGTCACGTGAAGACCGTGTGGTGAATTGTTGAGAGCAGACAGCGTGCAACATCTACTCCCGAACCGCAAAACACCCACAGCACCCCGCCCTGCGGTATATGGGTGTTTGTCCCGTAGAAGCTATTCAGCATTTCTTGCTTGCGCTGCGCGTCCACGCCCCAGCCTGAGAGCACGGCAACGTATTGGACACCATCGACTTGGTATGTCGTGGGTACACCGGTTACTCCGGAGTTGGTGCGCTGCTGCCACAAAACCTTGCCGGTCTTTGCATCCAAACGCACGGAAATAGCGGTCTGTTTGTGCCACCCATGAATATGAGTCCTCCGCCAGTAGTGAGGACGGGGCCCCAGTTGTGACTCTTAAAACGTCGAAGTCCAGACTTTCTTGCCAGCGTTCAGGTCCCAGGCTTGGAGTTCACCGATGTGGTCTTTGGCATTCGGATGTGGCAGCAGTTCAAGGTCATCGGGAAAGGCAGCACCTATATACAGCTGGCCGGGCCGATAGGTTGCCTTTCTGCCGGTGAGAGCACCACACAGATTCTCATTCGCTGGGATATAGAGCAGGCCGGTCTTGGGGTTATAGGCGGCTGGCGGCCAGTCTTTGCCACCCCAAGATGAGGGACAATACTCGGCTCGTCGTTCTATACCCAGGGATTTTTGTCGGACTCATATTCTGGCCGGCCCTGTTTTTGGATCAACGCTTTTGAAAACGTTCCTGGCGAACGAATGGCTGGGCTTCAACGAAATTAATCTTGTCCGCACCCCGTTCCAGCGTCCAGAGATAGCCGTTGCGCGCGGGGTGCACCAAGCCTTTGATGGACCGATCTCCTTTTTTGATGTCAATCAAAAGCGGTGCGGAAACCTCGTCCCAGTCCCATGAGCCGTTCCAGTGATACTGATGATGCGCTTTGAGTGCACCCGTGTCTGCGTCTAAGGCAATCACCGAGGTGGAATACAGATTATTTCCCGGACGGGCTTCACCCATGTACGGCCCGGCGTTACCGGTTCCCCAGAAGGTCAGATTGAGTTCAGGGTCATAACTGCCGGTGACCCAAATAGACACTCCCCCCGTCTTCCACGTGTCGCCCTCCCAACTGTCATGGCCGGGCTCTCCTGGGCCGGGAATGGTGTGAGTCTTCCAAACGGACTTGCCCGTCTCAGCGTCGAACGCCTGGATGAAGCCGCGAATACCAAACTCGCCGCCTGACATGCCACTCATGACCTTGCCGTTGGCGATCAGCGGTGCGAGAGTCATGTAATAGCCGGACAGATAGTCTTCAACTTCTTCTTCCCACACGACTTCGCCTGTCTTGGCATCCAACGCAACTACATACGTATCGACCGTGCCGAAATAGACTTTGTCTCCATATAGGGCAACGCCGCGATTGGTTGGATGGAGCTGGAAAAGATCTTCGGGCAACTCGCGCTCATAGCGCCACAACAGATCGCCGGTCTTGGCGTTGAAGGCAAAGACCTGATTTTCCGGTGAGGTGACGAACATTACGCCGTTATTGACAATCGGCGGAGCCTGATGGCCCTCGGTCACGCCAGTAGAAAAGGTCCAGACCGGAACGAGTTTGCTGACATTGTCCGGCGTGATTTTGTCCAACGGACTATAGCCCCAGCTATTATAGGTGCCGCGATACATCAGCCAGTTCTCTGGCGCAGGATGTAAGAGCCGCTCGTTTGTGACTGGTGTGTATGCCTTCTTATGCTGGTCCGCACTGACGAAAGGGACAGCCAAACCTAAGAACCTGTTCAGGATCTTTTGAGCAGGAGGACGGTAAAAGCAAGCACGACCATTTGCAGACTGGTGTTCAAGTGCCTCTCGCAGTTCTTCCACAAGCGCCGGCATTTCTCCAGCCACGCGAAACTCCGCTCCACGACCCACCGTTTCGGGATAACCGTGAAGCGATGCAAGTCGCTCCGTTTGGCTACTTCGACCCTGGCCCCTAGCGCCGTCTGGACGGCCTGGGCAAACTGCTCGCCGCTATAGCCCCCATCCACCAGCAAGGTCTCAACCTGAGAGAGGGCAGACTCGTGGAGCGCAAAGGCTGCCAACGCCCCAGCTCGGTCCGTGACATTGGCGGTCGTCACATGGAGCGCATGCGGTAATCCCTGCGTATCTACGGCCAGATGCCGCTTGATCCCCGACACTTTCTTGCCCGCGTCATACCCTTTGTGTTTCGCGGTATCCGTGTTCTTCACGCTCTGGGCATCTACGATACAAAAGCTCGTCTTCTCTTTCCGCCCAGCTTGTATGCGGGCCGCCCCGATGAATTTTTTTTAAGCAGTCCTCTAGCAGGCTGGCCCGCGACTCGACACGTTGCTCACTCCAGATG
>CAXXHG010000002.1:0-19312 GCA_963666315.2 Binatia bacterium | reverse complement strand
CCATCCCACGCGAGAGGAACTCGGACTGCTCAACTGGCGGCCGGGCGGGGGGGCGTGTTGGTTTCTTCCGGCTATGCCTATGATTGGGAGTATCGCCAACGAACACCAAGCCTTGTCCCGCCGTATTCTGCACAAGCATGGCTTCGAGTACATCACCGAATACGTATGTGGACCACGCCTGAGCCGGGCCTTGCATATCATTATCTTTAATCGCCAAGACCCTGAGGAATGCCAACGTATGAGTCGCTGTTACCGAGAACTGCTGACGGCGTATACGGAGGCGGGCTATCCGGTTTCACGCGCCCCGCTCGATTTTCAGGCGGAAGCCATGCAACGGCTCGAAACCTTTCCGCAGGTGTGCTCGGACCTCAAAAAAGCCTTGGACCCCAATGGTATTCTCTCACCGGGGAAGTACGGTATTCGGTAGAACGAGGAGGGCGGCATGTCGGCGCAAGAGAATCTGAGACTCTGGAATGACCATATTCGGGGCGAATTCATGGTCAAAGACGAGGACCTGTCGCTGTCCACAATGGGAGAGGACGCTTCGGTCCTGACCGTGCCAACCGGCTGGGGTGGCAAAGGCAAGACTGAGCTGAGGCCACTCTACCGAGACGAGTTTATTCCCTCGATCCCGCCCTCGTGGACCCACACCACAACCAATCAAGTCGTCACGGATGACTATATTGTCGAAGAGGCCCACATCCAGCTCATCCATACTCAGCAGATGGATTGGTTTCTGCCCGGCATTCTACCGACCAATAAGCCTATCGAGTTTGACATTGTCCTGATCGTGCAATTCCGTGCCGGCAAAATGTCGGCTGAGCGCATTTATTGGGATCAAGCCACTGTCCTCCGCCAGATTGGACAGCTAGATTAGACCTTCGGACGACCAAGACATCATTCAAAGGAAGTACACGCACTCATGCAGTTCGGCGTCTTTTATCAGTTACCCTGCGCTCCGGGGCAGTCTGTTCCGAAACGCTATCAGGAGACTTTCGAGCAGATTGTCTACGCGGACCGGTTGGGTTTTGACTCAGCGTGGCTGGCGGAGGCCCATTTTGACGCCGGTTTTTCCACCATGCCGGCCCCGCTGGTTGTCGCCGCGGCGCTGTCGGGGCGCACCGAGCGTATCCGCCTGGGTATTGGCGTCAGCCAACTCCCGCTGCACAATCCGGTCAGCGTGGCGGAGCAGGCCGCAACGGTTGATATTGTCAGCGGCGGCAGGCTGGACTTCGGCATCGGGCGGGGGACGTGGAATCACAATTTCGACGGTTTTGGTATTCCGTGGGAAGAACGCACCACCCGACTGGAAGAAGCGGTTGATATCCTGGAACAGGCCTGGGCCGATGCCCCGCTCACCTACCACGGCCGGCACTATCAGTTCGAGTCCGTCAACGTCGTTCCCAAGCCGCTTCAGCAGCCCGGCCCACCGCTGCATATCGCGGCCAATAGTCCGGACACGGCCGAGTTTGCCGGGCGGCGCGGCTTACGCCTGTTAATGGCCGCGCCTATTCATCCCTGGCCGGACGATTTTCTGACCCATCTCGGGCTGTACCGTGATTCAGCGGCCAAACGGACCGCGGGGAATGCGCAGGTATCGGCCGTATTTTTTGTTTTCACGGCTCAGAATCGTGCCGCGGTGCGCAGGCAGATGGCCGACAGCTTTGCCCGTCACCCGATAGGCCAGCGCACCACATATGAGACTGCGCAAGAGAACATGGCCATATTCGGCAACCCGCAGGAGTGCATAGACCGGATTGCAGAGGTGCAGCAACGGGCCAGATTGGATTCCCTGATCTGTTCCTTCAACCCCGGCGGAACCGTTCTCTACGAGCACGTGAAGGTGGCGATGCAGCGCTTTGCGGAAGAGGTGCTGCCAAGCGTGCGCGACCTGTAGTCGGCTTACGCTCCGCCGGACGCATAATCCCACACCGTGCAACACGCCGCTTGGGAAATCCCCTTCAGTCCCCCCTTTACAAAGGGACCTACTCACCTTGTTTGACACAACGACAAAGTGCCAGATTTGCTTTTAGTGGATATAAAAAGGCGAGGATTGAAGGTTTTTATCGGAAATAATATACTTAATCCAACCAATAGCACCACGCTACTGTGTCACCGTCGCGTCTGGTAAGTGAATAAAGCCTTTCTCTTCTAGGTAGCGGATAGCCCCAACGTCTCCCTCCCAAGCACGTTCGATTATCTTCCTAAAAGCGGTTTCCTCAAGCGTTCCTGTGAGAATCGCTGCTTTCTTCCTATCATTGTCCGATATGTTTCTAGTGCTAGGAAACCAGACTTTCAGCAGATCGAGTACTCTTATTACGTGTTCATCATTCATTGCGTTCTCCTCACTACAGAGATTTTTCATTTGACAATTGGCGCATTCCGCTATACAAGAAAAGTATACTAATCCATCAGGAGGGAGTCGTATGTGCTACTACGAAGGAGATGACGCCGCGTTCTAATTCCCGCTTTCGTCGTGTAAGGCCTGAAACCATTGAAGGAGCCGAGGATTTTCTTGCTCGGCTCTTCTCTTATCTATTACAGGTCTAAACGCATTCCAGTACCCAGCAATAATTCCCCGAAAGAAATCTTTGACTATTCTTTCATCCACCTGTTTATGGTGGAATGCAATTCCTAATGTTTCAAAAAAGTTAGCCACATCGACAAAATTGGCCCATTTTTCCTTATCTCGCCGCAATTCGGCAAATAGCTCCTCTTCTGACTTGATTGGCCTATCTTCTCGCGCCTTTTTTAGCTCCTCATAGATATCTCGTCCTTTTCGACGGGTATCATCGAACTTTGGGTCCGTCCAACGAATGATAAAGTCCAACGCGGCGGTGCGTCTAGCCTGTTCCAAATGCAGTTCGCCTTGAGACAGTCTTGCGAGTAACGTGATAATACCAGTAAGGAAGCCAAGAGCACTAGCCATGAATACATAGACTGAACGATTTTCAGGCGAGGCTTTTGCGAACAGATAGATAAGTATCCCAACGATAAGGGCTGCCACACAAACCCAAACAGCTGTCAGATTCAGATTGAGTTTAATATCAGTCGTTCCGAACCACTTTTTTACCTTTTGTTCAGCCATAACTGCCTCTCAAGATTATCACACCGTCTGTTTTTAACGCGGCCTCGGGAACATTCTCGGGGCTGCGTCTATTTTGGGCGATATCCATAGACTGTCAATAGTAACAAAATCGGCCTGCCCCTACCCTCTGCTGCGGTTTATTTTCTGGTATTTATTCACGAGGTAGGCAGCAAAGGACGCGCATGCCCCGAACATGAACACCGCCTCGTCGATATCGACATCGGGCGAATCTTTCTCAAGAAGCGCATGACGAATCCCCTGTTCATCACTGGTATAGCCGTAGAGCTTAGCAAACGCCTTCTTGAGGGCGGCGTGCCTGATGACACCGGCGTTGGTCAGGGAGGTAAGCGCTGGACCGAGTTCTTTGCTTGCTTTCGGATCAATCATACGAGCCACAGATTCAACGGCATGAATGCTGTCCGCAACTGAACCCGCAAAATCTCCATCCCTGATTTTTTTCGTCGCGTCATGCAGATGTGTTGCCGCGCCTGTCATGCCACCATCATGGATTATCTTAATCGCCTGCTGCGTTGCCTTTCCTTGCTCCTCGCTGCTCTGTGGAAAAAATTGAAATAGGGAATGCGCCGCGTCTATACCTACCAAAAAGAGCCGATATGCCGCAGCATGGCTTTCAAATACAGCCTTGATACGATTTGCTAGGATACTATAATGGGGGGCTATTTCTCTTTGTTTGCCTTCGTTTACTACGGTTTCAATAAGGTCAAGCACTACGTTAAAATCATGGGCAAGGAGTATTTGCTTGAAAAGGTCATGTACTGGGTCATAATCAGTGTTGATGTCGTCTTCTGGTTTTTTCAAGACTCTACCCAAAACGTGCTCCATAAACTGTTTCACTTCATACGAGAAATAATACCCCCCACCCTTTATTGCTTTAAGGAACTGCCGGGTGGTGTTCCAAACTTCTCGTCTCAGATCATCTGATAGTTCTTCAAGCCGCATAGGTTCCGGTAAAGGCTCGTACCCGTAGCGCTGGGAAAAAGTGCGATGATCGGAGTCAGCCATCATTTCTTCTCCTCGCGCATGCAAATTTGACTACTAGTTTTCTTTTGTGTCAGGAAGGAAGAGTGCTCCCTTTGCAAAGGGGGAAGCGCGGCAGCGCAGGGGGATTGCTGGGCAAGAAAGGTGCATCACACGTCCCCGTGAGGGGGAGGGCCAGGGAGGGGAGCACTGCGCTGGCAGAGGGAAAGGTGAAGCTGAGACACGACTCGAGCCTCCCATAATTTGGCATGAGTTAAAGCGACTCCGGCATGCCGTCCACTTTTGGCACATCCGGATGCATGACATCCCACGGTTGGGCACTGGCTACATAGATATCCCGCTGGGGTTGATACCAGCTCGGATCGTCAAGACTGCCCGCGTACAGGACCCTGAAGTCTGGCGTAGCGGCGTTCGTTAATAAGACGGGAGAGCCACAGGAAGGGCAGAACCCACGACCCATGGTGTGGCCGCGGTCGGCCTGCTTCTCAAACCAGGCAAGCTCGCCCGTGAGAGAAAAGTCAGATTGTTTGACGATGACCGCCGCAAAATAGGCGCTGCCGGTTGCGCGCTGGCAGTCCCGGCAATGACAATTCCCCATATAGAGCGGTTCGGCGGCACAGCTATAGCGGATAGCGCCGCACGCACAGCCACCGGAAAACGGAACCTTCATATTCAACCTCCTTCTCAAAACTACATTTCTGCAAGCGCAACTGCCGGCTGAAGTTCTTTCAGACGCGGATAGACTTCCTGAGCAAAGAGTTTCATGCCTGTGACCGTCTCTTGATGGTCAAGGAAGCCGGCCTGGCCCATCAGCAGGAGTTGACCAAAGCCGCCCACGTGTTCGTAAAACTTGACGATCTGCCGGTAGACGGAATCCGGGTTGCCGGCAAAGACCAGCCCGTGTTCCATAAAGCTCTCCAGCTTCGGGTTCTGGAACATCTTGAACACGCCCGAGGCCGGTCCTTTCATCGCCCCGGCCATGGCCGGCCGGCGGATGATAGCCCGGCGGGCTGGTGAACTGGAACGGCACTTTATTGGCCTCCACGTACCACATCAGCTTGCGCGCCCCGGCATAGCCTTCTTCATCCGTCTCACCCGTATACACCAGGGCGGCATAGGCAAAACGATCCAGGCCGGCAGCCGGCAGGCCGAGTTCGGCCCGGCGCGTACGATAGGCGTCAAACACCCGCTTTGACCCATCGAAGCCGGTCAAAAAGCAGGCCACGATATTACCGCGCTCACCAACCGTCTGGGCAGAGCCCGGACTGAGCGCCGTGATCCAGACGGGCGGATGTGGCTCCTGATAGGGTCGGGGCCAGATGTTGACCTGACGGTGATGGAAGTATTTACCTTCCCAGTTGAACGGCCCATCGTGACTCGTCCAGGCCTTGAGGATCAAGTCATACGCTTCCCAGAAGCGCTCCATCATGCGCGTGGGTCGATGGTTGCCGGCCGACATTTCATACGGCACCCCGCGCACAAAGCCCACCTCCAGACGGCCGCGCGAGTAGACATCGACCATGGCCATCTCTTCCGCCACGCGCACGGGCTCACGCCGGTTGGCAATCGGGTTGCCGAGAATCAGCAGGCGAGCCGTTTTGGTTTCACGGGCGAGGATGCCCATGATGACGGGGCCGGCCGGGTTGAGATTGGTCGCGGTCTGATGGTGCTCGTTCACCATGATGTCGAGCCCCAGTTCCTCGGCAATCAACCATTCGTCGATAAAGCGGTGATACAGGTCGGCGCCGATTTTCGGGTCATAGTAGCGATTGGGGAGGGTGACGCGGATCGAGTCGTACTCTTTCGCATCGGGCAGGAGATGATAGGCGTTTTCGCTGAAATGCCAGGCGCGCATGGGCACGGCTCCTTTATCTATACTGAGGCAAGAAACGCTCCGACCCGCTCGGCGAAGACTTCCGGCTGTTCCAGGTGCGGCCAGTGTCCGGCTTGGTCAATGACGGTGAACTGCGCACCGGGAATAGCGTCACGATAGGCCGTGCCATAATAGTCGGGGGTCACAAAACGATCCCTCGCCCCCCAGACGAGCAGCGTCGGAAGAGCGACCCGATACAAGCGCTGGCGCAGCTTGGGATTATGGAAATACGGCTCCCAGGCATACAGGGCGGTCGCTTCCCGGTTGCGGGCAATCGCGGTGAGCTCAAGATCGGACAGGCTGGCGTAATCGACCGCGGCCTGGAGCCGGATCGTGGTATTGCAGCCGGGTGACCTCTTCCGGCGGCAGGGCGAAAATATCCGGGATGTCGCGCGTCTCCCGGTCACCGACCTTGATACCGAGCGGCGCAACCAGGACCAGTTGGCTGAGACGAGCCGTAGACTTCACCGCCATTTCGGCAGCTATCCAGCCACCGAGCGAGCAGCCGATGACGACTACCTCGCGGAGATCGGACTCGTCGAGCAGGTCGAGATAGAGATAGGCCAGGTCATCCACCGTGTCGATATCGGCCGCATCGGGTGCCTGGTCAAAGCCGGGATGGGTCGGCAGGATCACCCGGCCCTGCTTGGCCAGGAGAGAAAAAAACGGGGCCTGGGGACACGGCCCATCTTCGCCGTGTAAGACCAGTATCGGGCGGCCCTGTCCCTGCTCATATACGTCAAGTTGTACGCCGTGCAGCGTCAACCGGCGCGACTGGATGGTAGGACTCATGCTTCACCTGTGTCTGGGGGAACTGTACGGGGGCGGGAGCAGCTTGTGAAGTCCCACCTTCCGTATGCGGTAGATATATTGCCCCATGCGGAAGTCCGAGTCCGACCTCCTGTTATTGTCCGTCTGAGGCGGCGCTCCCAGGAATGTTGCCGTGGTCGTCGGCCACACACATGCCCACATCCGCCGCAAACCCGTAGCTGGCTCCCCGCCCATCGACGCATGTCAGCTCGCTTTGACATTCCGCGTCGCTGTCACAGTCCCCTTGCCCCGCACTGCACGGCCCCATGACTTGGCAGTAATCATCATGCCCCGGTGACAACACCGGGCGGTCCGTCTTGCGCGCCTTGTAGTACCACCCGCTAAGACGGACCCATAATTCGTTCGTCCCGATGATCTCTAAGTACTTCGAGGGACCGCTGCGACCCGGCTTATAGATTTTGATGATTTCATCCCCGTGGGCTTCCCCTTGGTAGCCAAAATAAGCGCTGCTCCACCGCCGACTACGAGGTGTCACCTCCCCTTCCGGTTGGTCGGGATAGTACCACACCGTATAGGTCGGATTCTCGATCCGCAAACCCGAGGGATATCGAAACAAGGAGGCCGTCACAATCAGTTCCTGCCCCACCCATGCCTGGGCCTCGGCGGCCGTGGTAACGCCGCCCCGATACTTGTATGCCTCATAAATCTCATACCGCCCGTAGAGCGGGTTCAGGTCCTTATCCGTCACTTCATACGGCGGGGTATACTCCTGGACCGGTGCATATCCCACGGCCCGCCCGGCCACGAGTAGTAGTAACAGCAGCAGAACGATTCTCAAGCGTTTGAGTCGCATGTCATCACCTCATCTGCTTTACCCGGCAAGCAGCCGCCGGATCGTTGCCATCGGGAGAAACAAGCGTCGTCGGTCATCAGTGAATACGCCAAACCCGAATTTCCGATAAAACGCGGCCGCGGAATCGTCCCGAGCCTCAACCACCAACGCCTGCACGGCAATAATCTGGCTGGCCGAGTGAACGCGGTCAATCGCATCCATCAAGAGGGACGCGCCCAACCCTAGGCCCTCTTGGCTGCTATCGACAGCGAGGCGTCCCAACAGCGCTCCGGGAACCGGATAGTACGGAAGCCGTTTTGCCTGGTCCGCAGGCAATGCTTCGCAGCGGAAGTGTGCCGCGCTCAGCGTGTAATAGCCGACTACGGCCTCGGCATCAGGGCCGGTCGCCACGAACACCCGTGCAACGTCCCGCCGCATATCCTGCGAAGCCAGCCGACGAATGTAGGTATCAAGCTCTGACGCTCCACAAGAAAAGGTGGACCGGTCATGCACCTTGCTGTTGAACGGGGCAATGCGCCAAGCGGACACCACTGTCACCCATTGGCCTTCCGGTACCGGGCATACGCTTTGCGGAGGGCGGCGTTCGGTGCAGGCGGGTTGGTCAGGGCGTCATAAAACACTTGCCAATCCGCACCGGACAGGGTGACGACTTCGTTCTCTCGTATGATCCGCTCGGCTTCTTCCAGGGCCGTGCCGAGTACGAATTGGCTGAGCGTCTTATGACGATGCCCGGCAGCCCGCTGCAAAATACTCTTCGCCTGGGCGTCAAGCCGGATTTGTAACCGTTCCTGTTTAGCCTCGGCTGCTGTCGGCATGGTCGTCCTCCTGGCATATTTCTTTTGTTTTGTACGCACAAAAGGAGTACCTGACAAGAGAGATGCCACCCCTCACAGTCCTCACGCTACACAGAACTGTTGTTATTCCGGCTCGTCAGCTTCGGCCCCCCGCAGCCCGGCTTTGGGTGCCGTGCAGACGACACTATCCCCTCCATAACTCCCCACGCATTCCCAGCGATAATGGGTCGCTGTGTCCGCCAGATTTGCCTCATCATGGTCAAAAAGGTCTCCCGTCACACAACTATTACGCGTACTCCCGCATTGCCCGTCTACTTGGGCCAGACATCTGGGCGCATCCGCCCCATAAAGATCTTCGCACTCTGGGTCGCAGGCAGCAATGTCCACCGCTGTCGTACTGTGACGCACGAATTCGGTGATTTCAAAGACCCCATCTGAGTGAGACTCCCCTTCATAGGCGGTATAGCGCCCGCGCACTTCTACAAAGAGGGCATCAGACTTCGACAACTGTGCACTATCCAGTCCCTCATATGTCTGCGAGAGCGCAGTGAAAGCCGGACTGTCGGTCGCTATGTCCCAGATTTCTGAGGAATCACACGGCCTCAATATCTCTTGATACTCCCCATACGGACTACTCGAATACATGCCTGTGACGGTGATGATCTCCGCACTATCCTGCGCTCCCACATGACCGCCGAGGAGCACTAGCAGCAGGACGACGCAGAAGCGTATCATTCTCCACATATCCGTACCTCAAACGTCCCGATGTTTTCGTTGTCGTCCACTGTCATCTGCATGTCATTTACTGGCATGCATCATCGACGCACGTCAGCTCGCTTTGACATTCGCTGTCACAGTCCCCTTGCCCCGCACTGCACGGCCCCATGATTTGGCAATAATCTGCATGCCCCGCTGACAGCACCGGGCGGTCCGTCTTGCGTGCTTTGTAGTACCACCCGTCAAACCTTGTCCATAATTCGTTCGTCCCGATAATCTCTAAGTACTTCTGGGGGCCGCCACCG
Source organism: Binatia bacterium (assembly GCA_963666315.2). Classification (GTDB taxonomy): domain Bacteria; phylum Desulfobacterota; class Binatia; order Bin18; family Bin18; genus Bin18. Next base: position 9,912 of record CAXXHG010000002.1, on the reverse strand, counting down.
CCCGGCTTGTAGACTTTGATGACTTCATCCCCGCCCGCTTGCCCCTCGCTTAACCCATACATGCTGCTCCACCACTCATTCCGAGGAACCACCACTCCTTCCCCAGGTGGGTCAGGATAGAACCACACGGTATACGTCGGGTTCTCGATTCGTCTACCGAGGAAACGAAACAGGTTGGTGGTCACAATCAGTTCCTGTCCCACCTGGGCCTGTGCCTCGGCTGCGGTCGTCTGCCACGAGCCCCGATACTCGACTGCCTCATAGATTTCATACCGTCCATAGACCGAGTTCAGGTCCTTGGCCCGCTCATGCGGGCCTACGACCGGCTCTGAGAAATCATGCCCCGCAGCCTGCTCCCAAGCGAGCAATACCAGAACGGCGCAGAATGTTTTTACGGTCCAACGCAGACACAGCAATCGTTTCATACCGCTCAGCATGGACGCGCCTCCTCACCGCAATCGAGACTTCTACTCACGCCGCAAACAAACGTTCGACGTTGCCGTGTAGTATCTGCTCACGCTCGTCATCGGAGCAGGCCAGCTTCTCCACCAGTTCGATGGGCCGCTGCCAGGAGCCGTAGGGATGATCCGTGCCCAGCACGAGCTGCTGGGCGCCCATCAGCGACAGACACCATTCGAGCGGTTCCGGCTCATAGGCGACCGTATCCATATACAGTTTCTTCAGAAATCGACTCGGCTCCTTCACCACATCCTCCCCACCAAAAGCCCCCAGCATGCCGTCCAGCCGACCCATCAGATACGGCACGGTGGCGCCAACGTGGGGAATGATGATCGGCGCGTCAGCATAGTCTGCCAGCATCCCGGACAGAGCCAGACGCATGGCGGCCAGCGTATTATCAACCATAAACGCCAGCACCGGCACCGGCACCAGGTCCGTCAAATAGCGCTGATTCAAAGGCACGGTGGGATGAATAAAAATGGGCCGGCCGAGCTCGGCCATACGCGCGAAAATGGGACGGAACTCGGGAGAGTCGAGCGGCTTGTCGTTGATATTGGAATACAGTTGAAGACCCCGAAAGTGAAGCTCCGAGATACAGCGGTCGAGTTCTCTGAGCGCCACCTCGGTGTCCCCAAAGCCCAGAGTCGCATAACCCCAAAAACGGTCCGGGTGAGCCGCAATGAGTTCGGCCAGGAGATCGTTCGCAATCCGGGCCAATTCATCCGCCTGAGCGCCCCCTACCCGGTCCGGACCCGGCACGGCAAGGCTGAGGATGGAGATGTCGATACCGGCCTCATCCATATGCGCCAGCTTGGTCTGCATGTCGTATAAAGGTGGCAGCATGGGAATGGTCAGGCCCTGACAGCAGTGAAAGTGATACGTGCCGTCTACCAGCCGGGTGTAGGGAAAGTCACTCCGTTTTTCGAGCGTGCGGGCGATATGCCCGGATAAGAAATGGGTGTGAACATCGATTTTCATGCCCGGCCTCCTCTCTCTGCGCCGCCACGTTTACCCGGCCTTGCGGGATTCGCTCCGTGCGTCAAAACCGCCCTCTTCGGGCGCATGACCATACACGTCACGCACGTAGTATTCGGACTGATGCGTCGCGGGTCGTCCGCCCCAGCCATACTCGATCAGCCAGCCCGAGGGCGTGCGGAAGTAGAAGGAATACATATGGTCGTTGGAGTGTTTGCCGGGGGTGATAGCAACCGGCACCTTATGCTCACGAACAATCTCGTAGGTCAGGCCCACGTCGTCCAGATTGTCCACCTCGACCATAATGTGATTCAGGCGCTGCTCGGATGGGCCGATGCCAAAGGCCACGGAATGGTCACGCTCATTGCAGTGCATAAAAACTGGCGCGATGACCTGCTTGCCCCTGTGAATCTTGTATTCCACGCTGCCGCGCATGCCCAGGGCACGATAAAAGCGATAGGCCGCATCCGTATCCTGTTGGCCGACAATACAGTGTCCCAATCCGCCCACGCCGGTCTTGAACCGCCCGTGCATGCGACGTCCGGGATAGAAAGGCTGGCTGAACTGCACCTGCGGGCCGTGGAAAATCTCGACCGGATTGTCGTTGGGGTCGGCGAGTTTCAACACCTCCAGCACGCGGCGCTCGGCGGCCTCGTCCGGCGATCCCAGGCGGTAGGCGATGCCCGCCTCGGACAACTGCTGCTGCATCTGCCCGAACTCCTCGGGCCCGGCAACCCGAAAGCCCAGGTAGCGCAGATCGTCGCTGGGGTCGTCGTGCAGGACAATCCGATGATGCCAGTAGTCCAGGCGCGCGTAGCAGCGGTCGTCTTCGCCTTCATCCACAATTTCCCAACCGATAATATTGGCCGCAAAATGCTTCCAGGTGTCGAGGTCTTTGACACCAATCCCCATATAGCCGAGCTCTGTGACGTGAATCATATTTCCCTCCTCTGGTGACAGGTTGGTTGTCTGGTTACTCCCTTTTGATAGCAGCGCGTTGATCTTTGTCTGATAGCACTATAATGATGCCGGAGAAATACTGGAACGAAGGCTCAGGTCATGGCTGACAAAATCTATGAGTGCACTATAGCAAATGGCCAAGTCGTGCTGCCTGCGGGCATACATTTGCCGGGAAACTGCTGCGTGTGGCTGACGGTACACGAGGAAGCCACCCGCCCACCCGCAAGCATCCACAGCCCTCGTCTCGTTCATCCGGAACAGGCTCAACATTTCGAGATGGAAGTCGAAGATGTGAGCGATGCCAAAATATGACGCCTCGCAGTTTGACCCACCGGCACCATTAGCCCTGGTGACGGTCCATTCGCCCAGGAGTGGAGCGTCTATTCACCGCGTGCCGGTACTTCTTGATAGTGGTGCTGACGTTTCCCTTTTGCCTCGCCTTCCCATTGCGTCTGTCATCGACCCAAAAGACGAACGCGGCCAGTATGCACTCGAAGGATTCGACGGCACGCAGAGCCTGGCGACCGCAGTCCGTCTGGAAGTACGGTTTATCGGGAAAGTCTTTCGTGGCAACTTTCTTCTGACTACTCAGGACTACGGCATTCTTGGACGGAATGTCTTGAATCGTTGTTCTCTTCTGCTCGACGGCCCGAATCTGACTTGGGACGAATATCAGGAAGGCGATGGCGCAGGACGGGAGTTGCCATGATCCGCACAACGGTCGTAGGAAGTTGGCCTCTGCCTAAACAGTACCGTAACCGTTTGTTACAGTATCACCGTGGACAGTTGCCAGACATGCTCGTCAGACCGACGTTAAGCGGCGCGGCAGAAGTGGCCATCCGTGAGCAGCAGGCGACCGGCGTGACTCAGTTCACGGGTGGCGAGTTTTTCGCTGAGGTCTTCATTCAACACATCCCCCGCCAACTCACCGGGGTCCGCCTGGTGAAACCGCAAGCCGACGCATTACGGACGTATACGGATGTGGCCCGCTACGAACTGAGCGGCGATATTGAGGCTCCCCGCGGTCTGGGCTATCTCGATGCCTTCCGCCGCGAATCTCACATTGAACCGCGCCTGGATAAAGTTGCCGTCCCCGGTCCTTTAGAAGTGCTCGGACACCTCAAATGGACGGAGGCGGTCCGGGCGCAGCTTCCGCGGGCAATCGAGATCGTGAACCGGGAGTTGCGCGGGCTCGCGGCGGCCAAAGTCCGAGAGATCCAACTGGATATTCCCACGGTCGCCATTCGCTCCGTCCTGGGCCGCCTGACTCCCGAAGAGGCGGCCGATTTGATTGCCCGCAGCTTTGAAGGAGTGGACGCGCTCAAGACCATCCACTGTTGCCTGGGCGACCTCGGCTCGCAGTCGGCCGTCACCACCCATAATCTGCACGCCCTGCTGCCCTATATTGAGCGGCTGGCCGGCGTGATTGATAAGGTCCACCTGGAATGCTCCCACCCCGGCCAATGGGCCGACCGGGCGTGTCTGCGCGATATTCCGTCAGGCATGCAGGTCATTGCCGGTATTGTTGATGTCAAAGCGCCGGTCGAGACCAACGCGCAGATTGAGGAGCGCATTCGTGAAGTGCTCAAATATGTCGCCGCAGACCGACTGTGGATTGCGCCGTCCTGCGGCCTGGGTCGCCGCACCACTGATATTGCGATTGGCAAAGTCTCGCGCATGGTTGCGGTAGCACAACGCTGCTGACAGAGGGTATATGTCGATGGAGGGAGGGATCGGTATGTCGGAATACACGACCGTGTTTGGTTCGCTGGAACGGTACGAGAAAGGCCGAGTCGAAATTATTAATGACAAGGCTCGGCATTATGCCTTTTCCAATGTCTTTGAAGTGGCCGCTGGCGCACAGCCGTATGAAAAAATAGCCGTGGCGAAAAATATGGAGTACGTGGTCGAGGTCCTGCGCGCCGAAGGCCGCTCGGACTGGTTTACGGCGGCGCACGATGAATTCGCGGTGGTGATGGACGGACAAGTAGAGATCCATCTGGTCAAACTCGACGCGCCGGACTCCGTTGTGTCAAAGGACACTCAAGGGTCGGTGCGCCTGCCCGGACCGCCCACCGGCAAAAAGATGGGCTGGATGAAACTCCGGCGCGGACATCAGGCCCTGCTCCCAGCAGGGGCGGCCTATCAGTTTATTGCCGAACAGCCGGGTGTTATTCTGCTGCAAACGCTGCAAGGCCCGCTCACAGTCGAAAAATGGGCGGATATTTGCGCAGCCTAAGGAGAAAGACCATGAGCGATGTTAAAGCCTCGGCACCCGACAAACGGACCGGCTACAAGAGTTTTGAACTTGGCAGGTTTTCTTTTTCACGCGACGAGTATTTCGTCACCGCGGGCTGGCCGGCCAGAGAGACGCAACTCTCCCACACCATGCCGGCGGACGCGTTTCTCAGGGCCCTGGTGCGCGATGTGGCCTGGGGGTTCTTTTACGGCTGGGTCAATTTTGATGCGGTACTCGGCACCCGCAATCGGTATGGCAGCGTAGAGCTGTATGCCGGGCGCTATAACGATGGCTATCATGACTCCGGCCTCGACTATGTCGAGACCTTTGAGACGCCGGAGATTCTCGAAACCTTCAAGGCCATGCTGACCGATTGGACGAATGCCGGCTTTGATCCGTTTGCCGCGCCCGTGGAAACCGGCACCACCGTCTTCGGCAAAAAGAACGGGAGCAATACCGCGGCCATTGAGCGCAACCGGGAGACGTGTCGGCGTATGCCCGGTTTGCCGGGCGATGCCTCGCTCCGCTCGGATGAAAACGGCTACCCGATCAACCGTGCCTTTGCCGATGTCGAACAGGACGAACCGGAGATTCAGGCCGAGCCGGGCTTTGAGAACGAAGTGCACGCCATTAATCTCTTCAAGTATCTATCCCGCTCTGACGTGACCTGGAATCCTTCCGTTGTTTCCGTGTGTCGCAACAGCCTGTTTTGCCCGACCACAGAGGAACACGCCTTGCCCGTCATTCACGGTAATGATCGGGTGGAATGGTTTATCCAAGTCAGCGATCAAATCACCTGGCAGGTGAGCGACAAGGAAACCGGGCGGCCTCGGGCCAGAGTTGTCATGAACCCCGGCGATGTGGCTGCCATGCCGGCCGATATCCGGCACCAGGGCTTTTCGCCCAAGCGGGCCATGCTGCTGGTCTGGGAAAACGCGACGCCGGGTCTGCCTGAAAAATACGATAGCGGAGAGCTCTCGCCCTATCCGATTGATATGTAATCAATATGTAATCAAAAGGAGGACAGCATGAAATTCGGAGTGTTGTATATTCCCGACTATTACGAAGAGCGCCACAAATCGTCCAGCCATTACTACGGCGAAATGCTGGAGCAGATCGACCTGTGTGAAGAAATCGGTCTGGATAGCATCTGGTTTGCGGAGCACTACGTCGGCGGCTATGCGTTTCCCTCGCCGCCGATCTTTGCCGCCGCGGTTGCCCAGCGAACGAAGCGCGTCCGCTTTGGCACCGGGGTGACGCTGTTGCCGCTGACCAATCCGATCAAGACGGCCGAGGAATATGCGATGCTGGATGTCCTCAGCGACGGACGGCTCGATTTCGGTATCGGCCGCGGCATCCTGCGCCGCGAGTATGACCTGTTCGGGATTAATCCGGACGACAGCCTGGGCCGCTACCACGAGGCGCTCGATATTATCCTCCAAGCCTGGACCCAAGACGAAGTCACGTGTACGGGCACCTACTTCAACATCGATCATGTCAAAACTCTGCCCAAGCCGGTTCAGCAACCCCACCCGCCCATCTGGGCTGCCGCCGTGGCCTCACAAGAGTCGTTCATCTGGACGGGCGAGCGGGGCTATAACGTCATGCTTGTCCCATTCGCCTATCCAACCTTTGGACCGCTCCGCGAGCGTGTCGATTTGTATCGCCAAACCTTAATTGACAACGGGCACGATCCGGCTCAAAGAGAAGTGCAGGGCGCCTACCATCTGTATGTAGCCGAAGACGATGCTCAGGCACGTCGTGAAGCCGAAACAGAGTTAGACCGGTATCTCAAATTCTTCGCCAGCCTGGATAAGCCGTGGCAGTCGACAGACTACAAAGCCTATGGCAAAGGGCTCGGCGATATCTTCTCTCAACTCAACTACGACGTTATGGACAAAGGCGATGGACTAATCTTCGGCAGTCCCGAGCGCTGTGTTCAACGCATCAAGAACATCAAGGCAGGCTTGGGCCTGACCTATATGCTGTTTGAGGTCAACTTCGGCGGCATGGCGCACGACAAGGTGCTGCGCTCGCTGGAACGTTTTGGCAAGGAAGTGTTGCCGCACGTGCGCGATGTCTAGAGCGTTTTACGATAAGCTCTAGCCGTGCAGAGGGCTGCCGTCATGCCGGACGTGATCCGGCATCCAGCGGGCGGAGGGGACTGGGAACCTGGATTCCTGCTTCCGCAGGAATGACGGGCGGCTACACAGCATCGTCATTTGCGCTAGGGTCCGCTCAGTTTGGGAGACGCATTGTGAAAATCGCCATTATCGGTGGGGGTATCGGCGGCATGACGCTGGCCCTATCGCTACATGACGCCGGCCTCGCCGATGTGGAGGTGTATGAATCCACTCACACTATCAGTGAGTTGGGAGTCGGCATCAACGTGCTACCCCACGCGGTTCGCGAGCTGACCGAACTCGGCCTGCTGGATGATCTCGCCGCGGTTGGCATTCCCACCGGCGAGTTGGTCTTCTACTCCAAACACGGCCAGCGCATCTGGGGCGAGCCTCGCGGCCGCACCGCGGGCTATCACTGGCCCCAGTTCTCGATTCATCGCGGCGAGCTGCTGCAAGTGCTCCACCAGGCCGTATTGGAGCGGCTCGGCCAGACACGGGTCCACACCGGCCACCATTTAGTCCGCTTCGGGCAGGCAGGGGGAAGGGTCTGGGGCGAGTTCGTCGATAGAGCCCGGAAGACATCCGCGCGACGTATCGAGGCCGACCTGCTTGTGGCGTGTGACGGCGTCCACTCGGTCGTCCGTCAGCAACTCTACCCTGACGAAGGTCCGCCCAAGTGGAACGGGATTACGATGTGGCGTGGGGTGACCGTGGGAGAGCCGTTTCTGTCGGGCCGCACGATGCTGATGGCCGGTTATTTTCAGCGGCGGGTGGTTGTCTATCCGATTTCAAAACGCCACGCAGACCAGGGCCGGGCGCTCATCAACTGGGTGGCGGAATTCAAGGTCGCTGACGATCAACCCATGCCCCTGCAAGACTGGGCACACACGGCGCGTCTCGAAGAAGCCTTGGCTCCCTTCACTTCGTTTACCTTTGATTTTCTCGATGTGCCGGCGCTGATGCGGCAGGCTGAGACGATTTACCAATATCCGATGGTCGATCGCGACCCGCTGCCGACCTGGGACTTCGGGCGGGTGACGCTGCTGGGCGACGCGGCCCATCCCATGTATCCGGTCGGCTCGAACGGCGCCTCCCAGGCCATTATTGACGCGCGCGTATTGGCCCGGCAACTCGCGCTTCAGTCCTCAATTGAGCACGCCGTGACAGCCTATGATGCCGAGCGTCGCCCGGCTACGGCAGCAGTTGTGCAGGCCAATCGGAAGGTCGGACCGGAACAGTGCATGGAGCTTGTCGAGCAACGCGCCCCGGACGGTTTTACCAATCTTGACGAGGTAATCAGCCAACAAGAATTGGAAGACATCTCCCGTTCGTATAAACGCACGGCCGGCTTCGACCCGGACACATTGAACAACCGACCGTCGTTGTCGGTTGCTTAACAGGACAACCCCTTCCCCTTTATCCGCACGCGGCAAAACGTTCCAAATGGTGATCCGCGTCGCCAAAGGTCTGGGCGATCATGGTCAGCCGGCGAAAAGTGTGGCTGACCTTCAGTTCCTCAGTCATGCCCATGCCGCCGTGCAACTGAACGGCTTCCTGGCTGACCTGACGGCACGAGTCTGCAATATGGATTTTTGCCGCGGATATGACCCGACGGCGTTCGTCGGCATCTGCGCTGTCGGCCTTCACACAGGCCAGACAGGCCATGGATTTGGCCTGCTCGTGGATGATCGTCATATCCACCATGCGGTGTTGCAGGGCCTGAAACGAACCAATCGGCACTCCGAATTGCTTCCGAGTTTTGAGGTATTCAAGCGTCGTGTCATTCGCAAACTGCATGGCCCCAACCGCCTCGGCGCAGACTAAGGCAGTCGCATAGTCCACCACTTCTTCGATCAGTGGTAGGGCCTGGCCTTCCTGGCCTAGCAGCGCATTGGCGGGAACAACCGTCCCGGCAAAACGCACATCCGCGGCGCGCAAATTATCAATCGTGCGATAGGACGTGAGCGTCACACCCGGTGCGCTGGCGTCTAGCACGAACAGGCTGATGCCGTCCGTGTCGGTAGTCTGACCTGCAGTGCGCGCCGATACAATGAGTTTATCGGCGCAGGGCGCGTGCAGGACGACACATTTCTCGCCCTCAAGCGTATAGCCGTTATCGGTCTTCTCCGCCCGACAGGCGACATGGGTAAGATTATAGCGCGCCTCGCGTTCGGTTTGGGCGAACGCCAACTTGCACTGACCTGCGATGAGAGCCGGTAGAAGCTCTTGCCGCTGGGCCGGACTGCCGCCCCTGGCAATGAGCTGTCCACCCAGACCAACGCTGGCCAGATAGGGCTCGACAATGAGTCCGTCGCCAATCGCTTCCATGACCGGCATCAGGTCTACCGCAGTGCCACCAAAGCCACCCACCTCACTCGCAAAGGGCAGACCCAGCAGGCCCATCTCGGCGAACGTTGCCCAGACGTGCTCACTATAGCCCTGGTCGGACTCGATGATCTCGCTGCGAGCGGCAAAGGTGTATTCTTTGGTCAGGAATTGCCGGACGCTGTGCGTCAGCAGTTGTTGTTCTTCGCTGTAGTCGAAATTCACGCTGCGGTCTCCTGTTTACAAGCCAGTTTACAGACTCGGTTTACAGACCAAGTGACGCCTTGGAAATGATATTGCGCTGGATCTCATTGGAACCTGCATAGATTGAGGTCTTGCGGTAATTGCAGTAGCGCGGGGCGATATTGGCTGTGCGCTGGTCAAAATCCGTGGCGTGCAGCGACCGAAACGGCTGCGCGAACGGCCCGACCGCTTCCAGCATCAGCTCCGTGAGCGCCTGTTGGATTTCCGTCCCTCGAATCTTGAGCAACGACACTTCCGCGCCCGGCGCTCTCCCGCCCCGCATCTGATCCAGAAAACGGAGATTGGTGATCTCCAAAGCCATAAGCTCGACTTCCACCCGGGACAGCCGGTCGCGGAAACGCGCATCTTCAATGAGAGGGGTACCGTTTTTGAGCTGCTGTGTCGCCAGCTCTTTCAACCGCAGCACTTCTCGCTTTGACGCGCCAGTGTTCCCGGTGCCGAGTCGCTCATGGCCGAGAAGATATTTGGCAACGGTCCAGCCGTCATCTTCTTTGTGGACGAGATTCTTGGCCGGGACGCGCACATCGTCAAAGAACACTTCGTTGACCTCATGGCCGCCATCCATAA
>CAXXHG010000001.1:0-78680 GCA_963666315.2 Binatia bacterium | reverse complement strand
GTAGTTTTGCCCAAGAGCCTCTGATTCGGGTCCAAGGTCCGCTTCTCCAGTGCCAGCTTATCGAGACCGTCCTGCTGAACGTCATCAATTTTCAAACCTTGATTGCGACCAAGGCCGCCCGCGTGTGCTTAGCCCCAAAGGCGACCCCATCCTCGAATTCCGGCCTGCGGCGTGCCCAAGGTATTGACGGAGCCTTAGCCGCATGTCGTGCCGCCTATATCGGCGGGTGTGCGGCGACGTCGAATGTCCTGGCCGGGAAGCTATTCGGCATTCCCGTGCGCGGAACGCCACGCTCATAGTTGGGTTATGGCCTTTGCAGATGAACTTGAATCATTTCAAGCCTACGCCGAGGCCATGCCGAATAACTGTATTTTTTTAGTCGATACGTACAACACGCTCGAAGGCGTACGCAAAGCTGCTCAGGTCGGACACTGGCTGCGCAAGCAAGGCCATGAAATGGTCGGGATACGGCTCGACTCGGGCGATTTTTCTCAGCTCAGTACCCAGGCACGCAAGATTTTGGACGAGGCGGGCTTTCCGAATGCCAATATCGTTGGGAGCAATGATCTGGACGAGCGCGCAATCGAACAGTTAAAAGCCCAGGGCACGAGCATCAATGTCTGGGGCGTGGGGACACACTTAGTCACCGCATTTGACCAGCCCGCCTTGGGTGGTGTGTATAAATTGACTGCCATTCGCGATTCTCACGGGAAGTGGCAAGAAAAGATCAAACTCTCCGAAGATCCGGAGAAAGTGAACAATCCCGGTATTCTGCAGGTCCGCCGGTATCATGCTGAAGAATTCCTAGAGGACGTTATCTATGACGAGGAGCACGGGATTTCGGCTTCCTGTTCCGCGGTGAATCTTGAAGATCCAACCCAGCGCCATACTATCTCAGCACAGGCCGCCTGGACCGACCTGCTTGTGCCCGTATTTCGCAACGGCAAAGCCGTTTACGCGGAGCCAACCTTAGAACAGATACGGGGACGTACCCAAGCGCAACTCGCCCAACTTCCGGCTGCGGTTAAGAAATTGAATAATCCGCATGACTATCGTATTGGTCTAGAGCGTAGTCTGCACGAGCGGAAAAGAGCATTGATTCAGCAAGCGCAACAGCTCACCCGTGCGTAATCAGGACCATCTTTTCGTTTCAAGATTGTCGCACTATAAGGAGGGGAAACATGAAAATTCGCAGCACGTCACATATCGCTATCGGGGTTAGCAATATGGAGCAGTCACTCAAATTTTACCGAGACCTGTTGGGCCTCAAGGTTACGCTGGACGATCCCACCGAGAATCCCGGCGGCACGCTCGCCAAGTCGCGCCACGGCGTGTATCTGCGTTGGGAAGATGGGCCGGATGCCACCTTCATTGTGCTATCCGAGAATCAGCCCATTTCCGGTAAAGCGATTAGCCTCAATCAAGTCGGCATTCACCACTTTGCCTTTTGGGTCGACGATTTGGAGCAGACGTTCCAGAAAATACAAGCAGCCGGCGTGCCTATCGTCACGCCGCCCACGACTTTTGATAGCGTTGCGTGTGGCGAAGAGGCGGGGGGTAAGGTCATGACAACCTTGTTTAAAGATCCGGACGGCATCGTGCTACAGCTCGACCAACGGGTACCATAAATTTCTTGTAGCAAGAAATAGGAGGGATTCAAGCATGGCCCTAGGACAAAACAAGGTCGAATACGAAGTCATCCAAGGCTGGGAACAATTGCCGGAAGGCTGGTCGTTTGTCGAGGTCGCCGGAGTGGCAACCGATTCACAAGACCGAGTGTATGCGTTTAATCGCGGCGCACATCCCATGATCGTCTTTGACCGTGACGGCAAATTTTTAGACGCCTGGGGAGAAGACGTCTTTACCAACGCGCACGGTATCTTTATCGGCCCGGATGACAGCATCTACTGTGCAGATAATTTTGATCACACCGTCCGCATCTTCAAGCCGGATGGCACCCTCATCCGCACGCTGGGAGAGAAAGATAAACCAGCCGACACTGGCTTTAAAGCGTGGACAACACCCGTCCAACAGGCCTCGGGTCCGTTCAATATGGTCACGAATGTTGCGTTGTCACCAAAGGGCGATATGTATATCGCCGATGGCTACGGGAACGCGCGCATACATAAGTTCTCTGCGGATGGTGTCTTACAATTCTCCTGGGGTGAGCCCGGCAGTGGCCCGGGGCAATTCAAAATACCACATGCGATTGCAGTCGACCGGCGCGGGCAAGTCTATGTTGCCGACCGCGAAAACTCGCGCATTCAGATTTTTACCGGCGCGGGCGAGTATGTCACCGAGTGGACGCATGTGAATCGCCCGGACGATCTGTATATCGACGAGGATGAAAATCTCTTTGTGGCGGAGCTCGGCTTCAAAGTCGCCCATATGCCAAATGATATGGGAGCAGCCGTCCCCCCGCATGAGCCCAACGCCTGTGTCACCGTGCTCACTCTAGATGGGGAGGTGCAACACCGCTTTGGTGGGCATGGCTTAGAGCCAGGCAATTTCTATGCGCCCCATGGCATCTGGGCTGATTCACGAGGAGATTTATACGTGGGCGAGGTGAACTATAGCGCTGGAGGAAAACAAGGCTTAATCCCGCTCGACGGCCATGTACTGCAAAAGTTCGTTCGCATACAAAAATGAGAGTCACACGGAGACACACTCATGCCACGCGTTGCCGTTCTCGACGATTACCAACAGGCCGCTCGGCAGATGACCGACTGGAGCGTTCTGCCTGCCGGAGTTGAGGTCCAGATTTTCCAAGATCATTTGAAAGACCAAGACGCGGTGGCGCACCGTCTCAAGTATTTTGACATTGTGATGGCCATGCGTGAGCGCACGCCCTTCTCACGCAGCTTGCTTAAACAACTACCCAAGCTCAAACTCCTGACCACAACCGGCATGCGCAACGCAGCCATCGATATGCAAGCAGCAACAGACTGCGGCGTCCTGGTGTGTGGGACAGGCGGCATCTTGTTTCCAACCGCAGAGCTCAGCTGGGCACTTATTTTATCTTTGCTCCGACATATCCCACGCGAAGACCAGGCAACACGCGCCGGTCAGTGGCAGGTGAGTATGGGCCTGGGACTCAGCGGCAAAACACTCGGTCTCATGGGCCTGGGGCGATTAGGAGCGCAGGTTGCAAAAGTCGGGCTAGCCTTCCAGATGGACGTGATCGCCTGGAGCCAAAATCTTACGCCGGAGCGCGCCGCCGAATGCGGCGCGACCTTGGTGAGTAAAGACGAACTCCTGGCATGCGCAGACATTCTTTCGATCCATTTAGTATTAAGCAGACGTTCGCGTGGCCTCATCGGGGGCCCTGAACTCAGCCAGATGAAACCAACAGCATATTTAATCAACACTTCACGCGGGCCAATAGTAGACGAGACTGCGCTTATAGCAGCCCTACAAAAAGGAATCATTGCCGGCGCAGGCTTGGATGTGTTTGATGAGGAGCCGCTCCCGCTCGATCACCCGCTGAGAAAGCTGGACAATACGGTCATCACCCCACACATAGGCTACGTAACAACCGAAACGTATAAGATTTTCTTCGATGAGACAGTGGAGAATATTCAAGCCTTTTTGAGTGGCGCTCCGGTGCGGGTGTTGAACCCAGCCTAATCAAGACCGCGTCTACATTAAAACTGAGCACCGTCTTATCGCCGTTCCCCTTCGACAAGCTCAGGGCGAACGGGAAGAGGCCATGTGGAACGGAACCGTTCGTGCTGAGTCCGTCGAAGCATGAACGCGCGGCGGCGCACTATTTTAACCTGGACACGTTACTACTGGGCAGAATCGTGCGGGCGGGGTTACCCCGCCCGTCTTTCAAGGTCAACCTAGACGAATTCTAGGTCTTGGACAGAGTCGAGAGCCTGGCGGTAATAACACGTTAGCCGAGCATTTCCGGCCTGGTCTTTGGTGTGACACACACCGCCCTTACGCGGAATCACCCGGTAGAGCACGGAATTCTGTTCACAATTAACCCGGACGTCAACGAGATCGAGCACATCGCCCGAGGTCTCGCCCTTGCGCCATAGTTCGTTGCGTGACGTGGACCAGAGGACAGCCTGTTTGGTTTTGACTGTTTCTTTGAGAGCGAGATCGTTGGCGTAGCCGATAAACAGGACATCGCCATTCTCGGCGTGTTGTAACACGACTGGGATGACGTCCTGAGCGGTTTCGGCCACCTTACGCAGCTTCTTGAAATCCAGCGTGAGTTCTTTGCCTTCTTCGAGTTGGTTCATGCGAGCTTACCTCTGCTCATTTCTATTCTTCGGTCTAATATCCGGCGTCTTCGTACGGTCCTAAGCCTCGTTTATAGATCAGGAGCTTACGCTCAAACGAGCACACTTCATCTCCATGTTGATTCACCGCACGGGTACGGACATGCAGAACCGCCTGGGCCGGACGAGATTTTGATTCGCGTGTGCCTAGCAATTCCGACTCAGCATAGATTGTGTCGCCAGCCTTGACCGGTGTGGGGAGCTTCACATCCGTCCAGCCGAGGTTGGCCACGACTTTGTTAAACGTTTTGGTCGTCATGGCGGTTACAGTACTGAGCACCAAGGTTTCGTTAATCACCTCTTCCCCGCCATAGACCTTTTGGTTGTACACAGCGTCTGCGTTACGAGCTAAGAGATCGGCGGACCGAAACGTATGCCGGCGGTTTTCCTCAGCTGTAAACGTTCGTCCGGGACGATGTTCAAAGACTTGGCCAACTTCAAAGTCTTCGAACTCAACACCCGCGATTTCTATAAAAACATTATCTTCGAGCTTGCGATATGAATAGAAATTGCCCATAGACTTTCGTCTCGCCTTTCGATGTAGGGGTGCAACACCCGGTGTCCCTACGGCCGCTAATAATTGGCCTGCTCAAACGGGACATGGTCGCGTTTATACACCAGCATGTCGTATTCCATCGTACATACGGTCTTGCCGTCCTGATTCGTGCCTCGGGTCTCGACCGTCAGCTTGCCGCAAGAGGAATCGTCCTCAATCTCCTGCTTGGCCTTAATCTCAGTCTCGGCGTAGAGGGTATCTCCACCAAAGACGGGAGCTGTCATATTGAGGGCAGACCAGCCCAGGATACGTGTCTTTTTAAAAAACGTTTTCCACGTCAGGCCGATGAGTCGCTGCAGGGTCAGCGTGCTTACCACTAAAGGCTTTTTCCATTCTGTCTTGGATGCATAGTTCGCATCAAAATGGATCATGGCTTGGTTAAGGGTGTCGAATGCGTCTTCGATATTGTCTTGCTGGGTAATGGTCAAACCGGGACGATGCTTAAACACCTGCCCGACCTGAAACTCCTCAAAGTCGAGCCCGTATCGTTCGCGGAAACGGTTCTCGCCTACTTTCACGTGCGACGGATATGCATACTCTGCCATAGAGACCTTCTCCAATCTTCACCAAAACAGGAGAGCTCTGAGGCCGGCAAATATACCAGGAATCATTTCGCTCGGGTAGAGTCGGTTACCTGCGCGAGAGCAAGCGCGCCGAGTACGCCGGCTTTCCGACCCAATTGGGGAAGGACGATATAGTCGTCGATCTGTTCCAGCACAGCAGGGTGCTGTACGTAGTTGTTGAGAAGCTGCTGAACGTTCTTCCGAATCAGAGGGAGAAGGTGCGATTGTTCCATCACGCCACCGCCCAAGATAAAACGTTGCGGCGAGAGGACACAAAGGATGTTGGCGAGACCCAAAGCACGATAATGGGCTTCAAGCTCCCAGGCCGGATGATCTTCGGGCAGATCTTCGCCCGGCTTGCCCCAGCGCTCTTCCAACGCCGGACCGAAGGCCAGCCCCTCTAGGCAGTCGCCGTGAAAGGGACACAGCCCCGGAAACGGATCAGCCTGCAGATCATGCGGAACGTAGATGTGGCTCATTTTCGAGTGTATTAAGCCATGCCTCCGAGCACCGTGGACCATGCCCCCGCCGCCGATGCCTGTGCCGATGGTGAGATACACAAAGGTGTCTAAGCCCTGCGCGGCACCCCAGAGGTGTTCTCCCAGGGCAGCTGCGTTCACGTCAGAGTCAAAGCCGATGGGTACGGCTAATGCTTGTTGCAACGTGCCGACAAAGTCGGTCTGCGCCCAGCCTGGTTTCGGCGTGCTGGTGATATAGCCAAATGTTGGCGAGTCGGGGTTGGGGTCAATCGGACCGAAGGAGCCGATGCCGTCGGCTCTGAGATTGCCGCTTTGTTTATACGGCTGAAAGAACTGGGTTGTTTGGGCGAGTGTCTCGTCTGGCTGCCGGGTCGCAAAGCGCACTCCACCCTGAATATCGTCAGGTTCAGTCCCGACGATACACACGAATTTTGTCCCGCCAGCCTCAACCCCACCCGACATGGACATCGGTGTTTCTCGCGCTTGGTTCAGACAGGCTCTCCCAAGCGCGCTAGGAACCAACCGTCCGGCTACGCACTGCTACGCCCGGCGTCCACACTCCACATCCCTGCGCCATGTGCAGAAATGAACAGAAAGGCAAAACAGTACACCACAGCCAGTTCGCCTTGGTTCTGAATCGGCAGAGCCGCACTCATACCGTGAGCCATCCAGTAAGCGGCCGCCATAAGACCACTAGCGACAAACGCGGCCCAGCTTGTCATCAGCCCAATCATGATGAGCGCCCCACCAACCAACTCGATACTGCCCGCAGCATAGAGCATAGCAGCAGGCATCTCGGGTGGGGGTATAGGAAACCCTAGTAGCTTTTGTGTGCCGTGGGCTAAGAACGTGAACCCCAAGACAATGCGCATCAGCGCGTACGTCTGACCCCCGTACAATCCCATGAACGAAGCCATAGCAGCCCTCCCTCTTTTGACTAGGATGTCCTCTTCATAACAATATGACACAGAATATCAAGTAAATTTTTGTATCATCTCTGAATACTGATCTAAGAAGGCGAGCACGCTATCACGTCCTTCAGTTGGAATTCGAACAACGGTACGCACCGCACCCTGGTTCTGAAAGCGTTCCAGAATATGAGGTTTTGGTGCATTGGTACAAAAACAGGTGATCGGGATAGACTGCGGATCGCGCCCGACTTCCTTGGCGTGGTCGTGCAATTTGGCGATTGATCCCGGCAAATCCTCGACCGCAGCAGCAACCGGAATCCAGCCGTCACACAGCTCAACGACACGCTTGAGCCCGATCTTTGAACTCATACTACCGAGCAGGATTGGCGGATGGGGTTTTGTCATGGGCTTAGGATAAGACCACACCCGATCGAAGTTGACAAACTCGCCGTGATACGAGGCTTCGTCTTGGGTCCACAGTTCCTGCATGGCTTCGATCCGTTCGGTCAAGACCTTCCAACGCCGATTTGGCGGCGTGCCGTGATTGAGCATCTCTTCCTTATTCCAGCCCGCCCCAATCCCGAACAAAAAGCGACCGTTCGAGATGCGATCTAACGAAGCCACCTGCTTGGCCTGAACAATAGGATCGTGTTCAACTACAAGAGAGATGCCCGTGCCCAGTTTGATTTTCTTCGTCACCGCAGCCGCAGCGGCCAGTCCAATGAAGGGATCAGACATGTGGACATATTCTTTGGGTAACTCCCCGCCACCAGGAAAAGGTGACTCCCGGCTGGCTGGAATATGAGTATGCTCCGGCAGCCATAATGATTCATACCCCCGCTCTTCGCAGGCGACAGCCAGCTCGTCAGCTAGCATAGAGTATTCGGTGTTATAGCTAAAAACGCCTATATCCATAAATGCTCCTGTATTGTTCTCTCTCCCTCAGGGAAAGAGCTAGAGTGAGGGGCTTCTTTATTATGGCCAAGCTAATAGAGAAACACAAAATCACTCAATCCTTCTATGCCCACTCATTCCGTTGACCCGTGAGGCAAGTACTATATCTTCCCTGTTGATACTGGCGCGAGAAGGATTTTTATGCACGTTCAAGTTCAAAAGTGGGGCAACGGCTTAGCTTTGCGCATTCCAAAACCGATTGCTGAGAAAATAAAGATTTCAGAGGGAACCTTTGTGGATCTGCGCGTCACAGAGGGGGAACTTGTCGCCACCCCAACAAAAAGAAAGAAAGTCACACTGCGCCAACTTCTCACAAAAGTAACCAAGTCGAACCTTCATGAGGAAGTAGACACCGGCTCTTCGGCTGGACGAGAATCCTGGTAATGGCGCGTAAGAACACTCCCTCAATACTTCCCCTTCACCTTCTGCGCAAAGTCGGTCATTTGTCGAACCGGATCGTCGTCCATGACCTGAAAAGCGAAATGGGACAGACCCGCGTCTTCAAGCTTGTGGATACGATCAATGATCTCATCTGGTTCGCCGATCATGGCGACCGCATCTGCTAACTCTGGCACGATGAACTCTTTCTCATCTTCACGGGCATAAATGATATGTCCTTCGTGCAAGGTGAGGTGGCGCGATTCTGCAGGCAGCGCTGACGCATACTGTTTGTAGCGTTCAACCCATTCGGCCACTACGGGAACAGGCGGCAGGAGATCGCTACCCCATTCCACCTGGACATGCAGGAAATTCATGATGAACGGCGCAACCAGGCTCATAATGCGCGGCGTTGTCGTGGATTCGCCTGGTGAGAGAACGGCAGTCGGGAAAAAGCATTTTGAGGCAACGTCACTCGGCGTTTTGCCCCGCTTCTGGGCAGCCTCGTCAATGATCGAGCGTGCAGCGCGTAAGCCCTCGGGCTCAATACCCCAGGTGATATGCCCGTCGGCTTCCGAGCCGCAATACTGCAAGGTCTTCGGTCCAAGAGCTGAGATGCTGACCGTAATGTGGTCTTTCAGGTTGATATAGCTTCTATGCGGATGCAAAAAACGAACCGGATGCTCTTCGCCTTCTTCTTGTAGGCTGCCGGTCTCCCCAGCCAGCAAGGTTTGGATCAAACGGACTTCCTTTTTCATGCGCGTCAGCGTAATCGGTCGCAGGCCCATCGTCAGACGAGCGGTGTTGCCCGTTCCGACTCCCAGTTCCACACGGCCCGGAGCAAGCTGGTTAATCGTTGCGATCGAGTGGGCAACGGTTGGAGCCAGGCGCGTGGTAGGTACGGCCACTCCGGTTCCAAGTCGGATTTTAGAGGTCTTAAACGCGGCCAAGGCCATGGTCGCATAGACGTCTGAACAGATCATCTGCGAGTCATAAAACCAGGCTTGGCTATAGCCGAGCCGCTCAGCCAGTTCGACCAGTTCAAAATCTCCAACACGGGACGGAAAGGTGACACCGAAGTTCATCCAATTCTCCTCTTTTAGGGAGGGCGGCGAAAACCATCAAAGTCGCAACGCCCCGTATATCGCAAATTCAAGCTGGAGAGGTCATTCGTCGACGTCGGTAGGCTCCTCCAGTTCTGAGAGGCGAGGCCGTCGGACAGCCCACCAGAGCTCGAGCGTACTGTCGTCACTCGCCGACGCCAGCGTCTTCCCGTCCGGAGAGAACGCTATGCGGTTCACGTCGTCAGTATGTCCCGCGCGCGTGCGGATTTCGGCGCCGGTGGCGGCCTCCCACAGCTTGAGCGTGTTGTCCGCACTCGCCGGATGCGCGTATGGACTTTCTTCACTCCATATTTGCGCTGCCTTATCTGAAAGAGATTCCGCAAAGCACATCGTTATTGATCCATTCCTGCATGAATCGTGGCATGGTGTAGGAGTATCCAATCTTCAGCGCGCCGGCTTCAATTTTTTTGAGCTTATTGAAAACCCTCTGAATTTATTCTGCCGGAAATAGCCCAAAATGAATCAGGGACTTTCGATAGCGTGTTTATTGACGGTTGGCACACATTCGATCACACCCTATTGGATCTTTTTTATGCCAATCGCTTGATTAAAGTTGGCGGCTATATCGTGATAGACAATTGTAATTGGTCTTCGGTAGCGAAAGCAGTTTCTTACTTTTCGAAGTACCCAGCCTATCAAATAGAAGATCAATGCTTGTCTAAAATAAGATTCGCAAGAATAGCAGGAAATATTATTAAGGCGGTGATTCCTCCGTCGATCGCTAGTTACGTACTTCCAAGGAATCTATACGACAGGCATTACATTCGGACAATCTACTCAAGTATGGTTGCATTGAAAAAAGTGGAAGATGATGGAAGGAAATGGTATTGGTTTGAGCCTTTTTGACCGGAGGCTTTTTCTTCCATTATACAAATGTATCAAGTGGGATCACTGAATGAGACAAGGAAGTGGCACTGTATGAATAAGGCTCGAGGGGCTTCCCGGTTACTCAACCGTCTCTGCCCGTTCAGTCAACTCTTCTTCCTCACTTGCCGTAGGCTCATACGAAAAGGTCAGCTTCTCGTCATCAAAGTCGATCTCGACGTCTCCGCCCTTTTCGAGCTGTCCAAATAAAATTTCATCCGCCAGGACTTGCTTGACCTCAGTCTGGATCAAGCGCGCCATAGACCGAGCACCAAAGGTCTTATCATAGCCCTTTTCCGCCAAATAGCGCCGGGCAGCAGGGGTCAACGAGATCGTGACCTTGCGTTCGGTGAGTTGCTGGGTGAGTTCTTTGATGAACTTCTCCACTACACGCTCGATGGCCTGCATGGGCAAGGACCGGAAATGAACCGTCGCATCCAAACGGTTGCGGAATTCCGGACTAAAGAGCTTTTCTATCGCCTGCTGGTCTTTGCCCTCATTGGAGATATCGCCAAAGCCAATGGCGGCGGCAGATATTTCCCGCGTCCCGGCATTACTGGTCATAATAATAATGACATGCCGGAAGTCGGCCTTTTTACCGTTGTTATCGGTCAGGGTCGCATGGTCCATGACCTGCAGCAGAATATTGAACAAATCAGGATGGGCCTTCTCAATCTCATCCAGCAACAGCACGGAATGCGGGTTACGCGTTACTGCTTCGGTCAGCAGTCCACCTTGATCAAAGCCGACATAGCCGGGAGGCGCACCGATCAGGCGCGACACGGTATGCTTCTCCATGTACTCACTCATGTCGAAACGGAGGAATTCTAGCCCCAGGGTCTCCGCAAGCTGTTTGGCGACCTCGGTTTTGCCCACTCCGGTTGGCCCTGAGAACAGGAAAGAGCCAACCGGTTTCTCGGGTTGACCGAGTCCTGCCCGGGCGAGCCGGATGGCCCGGACCAGGGTTTCGATGGCCGTGTCCTGACCAAACACGACGCCCTTAAGATCCGTATCCAGACTCTGCAGGCGTTCCTTGTCCGAAGCAGACACACTGCGAGGCGGTATACGGGCGATCTTGGCCACAATGGATTCGACGTCCGTTTCGCGAATAATTTTCTTTCCGTCTTCCTCTGGAACCGGACGAATCTGGAAAGACGCACCCACCTCATCAATCACATCAATGGCTTTATCTGGCAGAAAACGGTCGTTGATATATTTAGCCGAAAGTTCGGCTGCGGCCTTGAGCGCGTCCGGCGTATACTCTACGCCGTGGTGCTCTTCGTAATGCGGCTTGAGTCCTTTCAGGATTTCAACCGCCTCTTCGATACTAGGCTCATGCACCTCGATTTTTTGGAACCGCCGTGCCAACGCTCGGTCGCGTTCAAAATAACTCCGGTACTCATGGTAGGTTGTGGCGCCAATACAGCGCAATGTCCCGGACGCCAGCGCGGGCTTGAGAATATTCGAGGCATCCATAGACCCGCCGCTGGTGGCCCCGGCGCCAACAATAGTATGGATCTCATCGATGAACAGCACTGCGCCGGGCTGTTTTTCAAGGGCCTTGAGAACCGCCTTGAGGCGTTCTTCAAACTGGCCACGGAACTTCGTGCCCGCCAAGACAGAGCCCATATCAAGAGAGTAGATCTGGACGTCTTTTAATACATCGGGCACATCGCCTTTGGAGATCTTGAGCGCGAGACCATCGGCAATCGCGGTCTTGCCCACACCTGAATCCCCGACATAGATCGGATTATTCTTGCGCCGCCGACACAGCACATGGATCGTCCGCTCGAGTTCGAGTTCTCGACCGATAAGCGGATCAACCTTGCCATCTTTGGCCTTTTGTACCAGGTTGGTGGTAAACGCCTCGAGCGGATCTTTGGCACGCCGCGGCTCACCCTCTTCGTCTGAGATCCCCTCTCCTTGCCCGGGGCCAGACGCAGACTCTTCGTCGAGCGGAATTTTGGAGACACCGTGCGAGATGTAGTTCAGTACATCGAGTCGAGAGACACCCTGCTTTTCCAATAAGTATACCGCGTGGCTATTATCCTCGCGAAACAACGCCACAAAGAAATTCCGGGTTTCAACAACCTCTTTGCCCGCAGACTGGACATGGGCAGCAGCGCGTTGCAGGACACGCTGAAACGCCAAAGTCTGCTGCGGGTCGACATCGCCGGCTTCTTCGGGCAGCGACTCCAAGTTTTCCTTGAGAAACTCTTCAAGATCAGCCTGAAGGGCTTTTACATCTCCACCGCATTGCCGCACGACTTCGGCCACCGTCTCATCGAACAGCAGTGCATGCAACACATGCTCAAGACACAAAAACTCATGCCGTCGGCGGCGTGCCTCGTTGATCGCCAGGCTAATCGTCACCTCAAGTTCCCGACTAATTCGCATTGGAGGACTCCCTGCCGCTCGTTACGCTTCTTCCATACTGCATTTTAAAGGAAATTCGTGCTTTTGGGCTAAACCCTCCGCGCGCGAGACCTTCGCTTCCGCAACTTCGTAGGTGTATACACCCGCCACCCCGGTTCCCTGACGATGGACATGCAGCATGATCTGCGTGGCCTGGGTCGCATCCTGACGGAATACGGTCTGGAGGATGTAAACCACAAACTCCATAGTCGTGTAATCATCATTGTGCAACAAGACCTTGTATAGAGGCGGCTGCTTGGTCGTTTTTTCAGTTTCAGTAATAACGCCGTGGTCGATATCGGTGTCACGATCATGCTGGTCGCTCATAACATCCTCGTGCTGCGCATAGCCCCTTCTGTTTCAATATCGCGATCGTCAGGACTGTACAACCGTGCTCCCCGTAGCCCTCAGAAACCGCACAGGGAAGAGGGGGGGCTATTTGCCAAAGACAAAGCGCTTCTGGTATCCCTATCTTCACTATCCTCAAGGACAACGGGCAATGCGGAAAGCGGACGGCTTTCCCCCACGGAGTTATTATGACAGATACGCTATCCTATAAGCTACCCGAAACGACCTGCCCCGAACGGTATGCCATTCGGCTGACCCCGGACCTCACCCATTTTACATTCGCCGGCGAAGAAAGCGTCGCAATCACAATCAGAGAGGCTGCCCAAGACATTGTGTTGAATGCGTGCGAATTGACGATTCATAAGGTGTGGATCGTGGATGCAGAGGGAAACAGCAGCGAAGGAAGTGCCAGCCTCGACGAGTCCGCTGAACGGGCTGTCCTGCATTTTCCGCACACCCTCAGCCCAGGAACCTGGCAGCTCCACCTCTCCTTTGCGGGCATTCTCAATGACAAACTGCGCGGCTTTTACCGCAGCAGCTATAAGGACGCCCAAGGTCAGGATACCATTCTGGCTTCCACCCAGTTTGAATCAACCGACGCGCGACGGGCGTTTCCGTGTTGGGATGAGCCCGCCCTGAAAGCCGTCTTCCAGATCACCCTGGTTATTGATGCAGGACTCACCGCTATCTCCAATGCGGCCGTCGTGCGCGAAACCCCACAACCGGGCACAGGGAAGAAAGAAGTCGTGTTTGCTGGCACAATGAAAATGTCGACCTATTTGGTCGCCTTCATTGTAGGAGAATTCGAGGCCAGCCAGCCGACCTACGTGGACGGCAAGCCGCTACGCGTATGCTCTATACCGGGCAAGCAGCATCTGACGAAGTTCGGGCAAGCGATTGGGGCCGCCTCTCTCCAATTTTTTAGCCGGTATTACGGACGGCCGTATCCGGGCGATAAGCTGGATCTGATTGCTATTCCGGATTTTGCGGCCGGGGCAATGGAAAATCTGGGAGCGATCACTTTTCGGGAAACCGCGCTGCTCATCGATGAGGATGCGGCCGCCCGGAGTGAATTGGAACGTGTTGCCGACGTGGTCTCGCATGAGAACGCGCACATGTGGTTTGGCGATCTGGTCACCATGCGCTGGTGGAACGGCTTGTGGCTGAATGAAGCCTTTGCCACCTTTATGGAAATGATGGCCGTCGATGATTGGAAACCCGAGTGGCAGCGCTGGACGAGTTTTGCCGTCTCTCGCGCAGCCGCACTACAAGTTGACGGGCTGCAGAGTTCCCGCCCCATCGAGTTTCCGGTGAAACACCCCGAAGAAGCCGCCGCCATGTTCGACATTCTGACCTATGAGAAAGGCGCGGCCGTGTTGCGTATGTTGGAACAATATCTTGGTCCGCAAGTGTTTCAAAAGGGCATCCGCCGCTATCTGCAGAAGCACGAATACGACAGTGCGGAAACAACGGATCTGTGGGACGCAATAGAAGAATCCAGCCAACAGCCGGTGCGGGCCATGATGGATACCTGGGTCTTCCAGGCCGGCTATCCCTTAATTTCCGTTGAGATGGATGGTCCCGATCTCATTATCTCACAGCAACAGTTTTACTATCTCCAAAATGGCACGGACGACGCGAAATACTGGCAAGCGCCGATTTTTGTCAAAGCCCAGGTGAACGGCGAAATACAAACCCAGACCGCCCTTCTCAGCGCTACTGAGCTCCGCCTGTCATTATCCGGCAGCCCGGACTGGGCCGTCGTAAATGCAGGCGGACATGGATTTTACCGCGTCCGCTATAGCCCTGACATGCTCAGTCAATTAACAGACAATATCCAGACCGGGCTCTGTGCGATCGAGCGCTTTAATCTCATCAACGATATGTGGGCCACAGCCCAGGCCGGCCTCACTCCGCTGACCGCCTATCTCGACTTGCTGTCTTTGTTTCGCGACGAGAGGGATCATAATGTCTGGACCGCAATTCTGGGTCCGTGCCATTATCTGTATCGATTGTTGAGCCCGGCCCAGCGACCAGCCCTGCAGCGTCGAATTCGCGACCTCCTCACCCCTCTCACTCAGCAGTTAGGCTGGAGTCCCAAAGACGGAGAGAATACCCTCATTAGTCAGTTACGGGGAGAGCTGCTCGGAGCCTTGGGAACGATTGGGGACGACCCGGCGACACAAAAAGAAGCGCAAAATGTGTATGCGCAATACAAAGCCGATCGCAACACTGTGGATCGCAACCTCATCCCTGCCTTGGTTTCGATTCTCGCCTATACCGGAGGAGCAGACGTATACGAAGAATTTCGTCATATCTCGCAAGCGGCAAAGACACCCCAGGAAGAGCAGCGCTATCAGTTTGCACTGGCAGCCTTCCGGCAGCCCGACCTGCTCAAACAGACACTCGGCATGACGCTTAACGGGGACGTCCGGACCCAAAACGCACCCTATCTCATGCGCTCACTGCTTATGAACACGGATGGTCGTGAGCTGGCCTGGGCTTTTCTCCAAGCGCACTGGGACGAGATGACAGAGAAGTTTCCGGATAATTCTGTTATCCGTATGTGCGAGGGCATTGTCGCCCTGGTGACGCCGGAGCTTGAGGCTGAGGTCACAGACTTCTTTGCCGCCCATCCGGTTCCGCAGGGTGGAAAAATGCTGGACCAGCACTTGGAGAAACTCCGGGTTGCGGTCGCTTGTCAGCAACGTGAGGCAGCGAATTTGGAGGCCTATTTTTCCGGCTAATGCCTATCTGTCGGATCTGGAGATTAGCGTGGCCCGTCGACTCGCTGTGCGTCCGTACGGTGTAGATAACCAGGCCGACGGTTGGAGACCGAGCGGACCTCGAGCCATGTCCCGGAAACGATCCCGACAACTCTGACCCGGGTGCCCGGCTAGAGCAGGGCGACCAAGGCGGCAGACGTCCGTGGTTCGGCGCGCAGCGCGGTAGAGCGCTTGATCTGATACCACCCGGAGTCTGTGATTACTGGAGGTGGATGCTTCTTCTGCACAAGCGGACTCGTCCGAGAAACCACAGCCTGCGCTGTCTGGGTCGTCTTTGCTGGTGTAACGGTAATGGACGATTCTTTACCCTCCCCCGTTGTGCCGGGCACCATTGGGGCCAGCGCAGGGATCGGCGACGGCCACAAAGTCGGCGACGGAGTCGCTTGAGGATGCGGCAGGACCGCACCGGCTACAACCGTCGTGGCAGCCGGTTTCCGTTGAGCAGCATGAGACGTGGGAACGACTTGCCTTTCCCATGCAATCACGGAAGCGAGATCAAAGCTTGGGGGAACAAACAGAAAGGTGACTCGGAGGTGGGCCGTATCTTCAGCGGGGGGAAGACCCACGTCGTTATGGGATCGAATAGAGCGGCCAGGAAACGCTCGTCTGAGACGCGGGCTTTGGGGAACCGCAAGTCTGAGACATTGCCATTGGGCTCAATAGTCAAATACACGTCCACACTGCCCATCAGATTCAGCTGTTTCTGCCGCTCGCGTTCATACACGGCTTGCAGGTGACGCAAGAAAGACTGTATACGCTGTTCCAGAACGTCAAGCGAGCGCGTTGACGCTGCACTTCCCACTCCGGACACAATCATGCCGAGATTCTTGCCCGCAACAACCCGGCCCACAGCAGCGGCCGTTTCTCGCCTCTCGTCAGTCGTTGCGCTGCCAGCCAGTTCTTCTTTGTGTGTGGACACAACACCAGAGTCGGCAGGCAGACCGCTGCTCAGCATCCCCACTACAGCTGCCCAGCATCAGACATACAATCACCACTATCCAGACATACGCCGGCGGGTGCTGTCCCCCCCCCTCGCATCATGACTCCATCCCCCATCTCCTGTTATGCTATGAAAACACAAAAAAGGTAGAATGGGTGCACACCCGCCGGCAAGGCTGATGCATGAACTTCCGGGCTTCCGAGCGTCCGCTAGTCGAGGCGAGCGGGGAAAAGGACGACACATATTTTGAAACAGGACGAGTCAGGCACATCGCAAACGTCGCCGCAGATCTTTTCCTTGCTGCGCGAGCATACCCGCCAGATTGAGCAAGCCTCGTCTGGCTCACAGTATATGCTCGATCTTGGCGAGGTGCCACGCCTGCGGGGACTAGAGGTCGCGGCTCTCCTCAGGCTCGTACAGCAGGGAAAAGACCACGGAGTGACCGTACGCTTTAGTGGCTTGTCAGCCCAAGCCCAGCAGGCTTTTACCGGCCTTCATGCCAGTATTCTGGATCAGTCGGGACAATTGCCAGCGAAACTTTCCCTTCTGGAATATGTGGGAGGGCAAACGCTGGACGCGTCCGCCACGGGCCGGCGTTTGCTCGAAATGATTGGTGAACTCGCGTATTGGCTCTTTGTTGCCCCTTGGCGTGGCAAGGGGATCAAATGGGACCGAACCGTCGAGCAAATCGTCAAGATGGGTGTAGACGGCGTTCCTATTGTCACCTTTCTGTCTTTTCTCATAGGTGCGGTCTTAGCCCTCAATGCAGCCAGTCAACTCCGCCAATTTGGAGCGACTATCTATATTGCCAACCTCGTTGCGGTTTCAATGACCCGCGAGATGGCGCCTTTGATTACCGCCATCATTGTCGCGGGACGCAGCGGTTCGGCCATCACCGCCGAGCTCGGCACCATGGTCGTGTCTGAAGAGATCGACGCCATGCAAACCATGGCCCTGAGTCCGGGCCGCTTCCTCCTTTTGCCGCGTATTCTCGCCTTGCTGTGTGCCGTGCCGTGTTTGACCGTGCTGTCGAATCTAACCGGAGTTTTCGGTGGCTACGTGATAGGCGTGATGTTACTGGGTCTCGGCAGCCGGAATTACTTGCAGCAGACCGGGCAGGCATTGCTTACGATTGATCTCGTAACCGGCATGGTCAAGAGTCTCGTCTTTGCATTGCTGATCGGGCTTGTTGCCTGCTACCGTGGTTTTTATGTGCAGGGTGGAGCAGAAGGTGTTGGGACAAATACCACCGCATCCGTCGTTGCCTCTATTGTGCTGTGTATTTTAGCGGATGCGGTGTTCACCACGATATTCTACTATTTGACATAGACCATCGTAGAGCAGTTATAGAAAATTGTATGCCAACATCAGATCCCAGCCCATACGTTCAGATTGAAAGCCTGGTTGCGCAGTACGATGGCCGGACCATCCTTGACGGGATCAGTTTGGATGCCTACCAAGGTGAAATCACTGTTGTTTTGGGCAGCAGCGGCTGCGGGAAAACCACACTCTTACGTCACATTGTCGGGCTGCTGACACCAACCGCCGGACGCGTGCTCATCGACGGACGCGATTTCCATCAGGCAAATGAAGAAGAACGTGAAAACATTCTGCGCAATGTAGGCATGTCGTTTCAGGGCGGGGCACTCTTTAATTCCATGACTCTTGAAGACAATATTGCACTGCCCATCATTGAGCACACCAAGACGGATCAAGAAACCGCGCGCATGCTGGCTCGGATGAAGCTCTCCTTAGTCGGCTTGGAACGGGCAGCGCATCTCCTGCCGGCGACAATCAGCGGAGGCATGAAAAAGCGGGCAGCAGTCGCGCGCGCACTAGCTTTGGACCCAACCCTGCTGCTGTTTGATGAACTCTCTGCTGGCCTCGATCCAATTACCGCACGTGAGTTGGATGAATTGGTTCTACGGCTCAAAGAACAACTCAGCATGACCATCATCATCGTAACCCACGAGCTGGGCAGCATTCAAATGATTGCCGATCGCGCCGTCATGCTAGACGCAGGACGCGTGCTTGCCGCCGGTCCGCTGGATGAGGTGCGGCAGACCGACCATCCCCACATCCGCGCTTTCTTTGACCGCCGCCCGCGAGCAACGACCTTGCAAGGCAGCTTACTCGACACCTTGCTTGTGAATGGAGAACAGCATGGGACAGAATCGGCTTAAGGTCGGCCTGTTTGTCACACTCAGCTTCTTTCTGTTTAGCAGTGCACTGCTGTGGCTGGCAGGCTCACGTTTTTTTCAGTCGGTCGATAGTTATGCCATTTTGTTTGCAGAATCAGTCAGCGGCCTCTTGCCTGGCGCGGTGGTTGAGTATCAAGGTGTCACCGTCGGCAAAGTCGAAGCCATTAGGCTCACCCATGACACTCCCCCCCTGGCTGAGGTGATGATTGCGCTGCAGCCGGGCACCCCCATCCGCCAAGATACGACCGCGCATCTCATAGGCTCATTTGTGACCGGCATTCGCTATATCGAACTGACGGGCGGATCGAGGACCGCGCCTCTTTTAGAAACAGGTGCGAAAATTGAAGTCGAACGCGGCGGGCTGGGAAGAGTTTCAAGATCGCGCGGGCGCTATCGCGGAACGCCTACTTGATACACTCACGCGTATTGAACAAGGCGTTTTGAGCGAGCAGAATCTGACCGCCGTCACTAACTTTCTGCGCAATATGTCGCTCTTGGCAGAAGATCTGCGCACTTCGCTGGATGAAGTCTCAACCCCGGAAACGCGAACGGCTTTACGCCAGATGGTTGACAATCTGGCTCAGGCAGCAGCTGGGATAAAAAATGCGACGGATGCGATTAACACCATACGCGGAGATTTGTATAAGGATGGCAAAGCGATAATGATCCAGATGCAGCAGACCGCAGCCGTGATGGCCCAGCTGGTAAATGAGGTGCGCCAGTTGACTCGCCACGTCGACGACGTTGTTGTTGACAATCGCCAAGAAGTGCGTCAACTCCTAGTGAATTTGTCGAATACCGCACTAGAACTGAGGGAGCTGAGCGTATCCCTACGCAATGACCCATCTGCTATTGTTTGGGGGACAACGGTTGCAGCCAAAGAAATTCCAGACCCATGACATACACCAGGCTCTTGTTCTGCCTTATTCTCTGGAGCGTAGTGCTCGCCGGGTGTAGTGTCACTCAGTCCAAGCAAGAGGTGCACTATTACGCGCTGTCT
Organism: Binatia bacterium; assembly: GCA_963666315.2. Taxonomy (GTDB): domain Bacteria; phylum Desulfobacterota; class Binatia; order Bin18; family Bin18; genus Bin18. The sequence continues at coordinate 58,872 of CAXXHG010000001.1, read as the reverse complement.
CTTCCCTCTGGCAACACCGGCTCAGCTCCTACAGCGCAGACCACAGCTTCACCAACTTCGCCAGCTTCATTGGTTGTGCGACTGTTTACCGCCCACCAACCGTATAACCGAGACCGCATTGTCTATCGCTCCTCGCCCTACCAGGTAGATTTCTACCATTATCATCGCTGGGTCTCGCAACCGGCAGACATGGTGACAACGTTGATACGACGCGCCTTGCAGCAATCCAACCTCTTCAGCACGGTCTATCCGACTCCGGATGCTCCGGCCGATATACAGCTCGGAGGCGTCGTGCGTCAGTGTGAGGAGATCGATCAGGCCCAGTCTTGGCAGGCAGTCCTGAGCATTGACGTCTGGCTCAGCCGCTCTCGCAATGCATCCCCATTTTGGTTTGAGACCTATACCGCAACCCAGCAAGCAACCAAACGCAATCCAGCCGCCGTGGCGGAGGCCATGAGTAGGAATCTTCAAGAGATTCTTCAGCAGCTTTCGGCTGACCTTGCGACTGAATTAGCCACCGCGCCGGCTCCATAAAGGAGGAGGATATCCAGGACGCCATGGAGTATGCCGCCGGGCTGACCCGCGAAGAAGAAAGTCCTCAGCAGCCCCGTCAAAGCATGAACCCGCAGACATGCCCAATTTCAGACGGGACACGCTACTAGACCTACCGGCATGAATTCGTCCGGTGACACTTCGATTCCACCAGTTGTAGGGGCAATTCATGAATTGCCCCTACGCATCAAAAGCGATGAATGAAGTGCGTTAGCGTCACTCGCCATTCACCGAGAACGCTATCAACGCGTTCCCCGACATGCCGCCCCAAAAACCATAACCCGAATTGACATACATCATACCGTCTACAATCGTCGGCCCCGGGCCGTCAAACGAGCCGCCTTTCGTCTTGACGCCATTTATGCTTTCATATTCTTGATCGGCATCGTAATCCCACACCACTTCGCCGGTGTCGGTGGCATAGCCGCGCAGATGGCCGTCTTCCGAGCCGGAGAAGACAACCCCGGGAATGGCGGTTACCGCAGCTGACTGGGCCGGACTGCATTGGGGCTTATCTCCACATCCTACAGGCGGCACATGCCAGTTGCGCTCGCCACTTTCAATGCCTATGGCAAACATGCCGCCGCCAACGCTGCCATCCAGGGTCGTGGCCCAGCCCACATCCGAATTCTCTACAGTCTTAATGCCAATATCGGACAGAGCGACATAGACCTGTTTGGCATCAGCCGCCGAGCCCCATTGTATCCCTCCCGCTAGACCGCCCTTGCCGACCCGATGTTGCCAGAGAATCTCACCATCGCGATCCGGATCTATGGCATGCATCACCCCAGACTTTTGTCCAGCCAGAATGATGCGTCTGCCGTTGGGTAAAATGTGTAGGATGGGCGATGACGCAAAGTCGAGGTCCGGACCACGCGCCTGCGGACAGTTGGCGTCGTCGTCCGTCTCACAACCGACATTCCAGGCATCGTTCGGCGTGAACTGCTTGGACCACAAGAACTTCCCGGTCCGCAGATCAAAGGCCATCACTGCGTCACTGGTGAGCGAGGCTGGATCGGAATAGTTATCGCCGGTGGTGACGTATATTCTGCCCCGTTCCAGGTCGAGGGCCGGTGAGGACCACACCGAGGCCCCCGACGGCCCCCACAGCTGAACTCCAAACTTATTCTTGCGGACAGGGGCGGGTGGATCTGGAATGGTATACGCCTTCCAGACTTGCTTACCATTGAACCGATTGAGGGCCAGCACTGAACCACGAAACGTGCAGCACTCGTAACTGGGATCTCCGCCCGCGACTTCTTCGAATGTGGTAGCCGAGACATAGATCCGATTGCCGTGCGTTTTTGGCGTTGCGGTAATCCGTGCCAACGGGTGGTCGTCGATTTTGACTTGCCAGAGCTCCTTGCCCGTTTGCGCATCCAGCGCGTACAGGTTGGCCTCGACGTCACCCACATAGACGACGTAACGAGCCGGGCTGGTGCCGGGCAGCGTATCCACCACCATTGTTGAACGCACACCAGCCTTCGTTTTGACAGACCAGTACAAACAGCCGGTTTTGGCATGAACGGCATACACGCGGCCCTTCATACTCCCCACGAAAACCCGGCCGCCAACCACAGTCGGCTGCGAGGTTTGGAAATCCATAGGCAAACCAAAGACCCATTTGACCTTGAGGTTGGGCACCTGGTCTGCGCTCACGCCTGCATCAGCAGCAGTTTGGAAACGCGTGTTAAAGTGATTGACTCCCCAACCATTCCACTCAGGAGCACCGTCTTCAATGGAGAACTCCCCCGGCGCGTCCGGACAAAACCCGGCAACAGTTTCATCCTGAGCCGAGGCGGGTTTTAACTTCTTGCCCGTGATCCATTCGGCCGTAGCACGGCGCTCCGCAGTTGTCCGCGTCATGCCTTGGAATTTCATCTTGCCGAGTTCCAAAGAATGCAGCACCATATCGGCTGACAGGCGCTGAAGGACTTGACGGTGCGGGGCGCGTTTGACTTGCCCCTCGTGGCAGCGCGCGCAGTTTTCTTTGTAAAGTGTCTCACCGTCAGCGCCCCCATTCGTTGGCGAGAAGGCCCAGCTGGACGGAACAATCATACTCAATAAAAAAGCAACACACGCACTGGCTTGTATCACGACACGTATGCTTTGCTTTGTAGATCCAACAGACGATGGGACAAACATAAAAGACCTCCTTTTCCCGATGCCCCTCCTTTTTGCCTCGGAGAAGCGTTTTGTGTCGAACCCCTCTCTCTCGTCCAGATACTCCCGCGCGCAGTTTTGTAGAGTGACTCTTTTTTCCCCTCAGGGGAAAGGAAAAAAGAGTCACAGAGAAGGCTAACTATTCGCCATTTACGGAAAAAGCGATCAGGGCGTTTCCTCCCATTGCGCCCTGAAAACCATAACCCGAATTCACGTACACCATACCATCGACAATGGTCGGTCCCGGACCATCGAACGAGCCACCGCGCGTCTTGACGCCGTTTGTGCTTTCATACTCCTGGTCCGCGTTGTAGTCCCACACCACCGCCCCGGTATCTGTCGCATAACCACGCAAATGTCCATCTACCGAACCCGAGAACACCACCCCAGGAATAGCAGACACGGCTGCGGACTGCGCCGGACTGCACCGTTCCCGGCCGCCACAGCCGGGCGGTGGGACATACCATGTGCGCTCACCCGTCTCGATGTCATACGCAAACATGCCCCCGCCAACGCTGCTGTCGAGTGTCGTGTCAAAGCCAATATCAGAATCCTTTACGGTAGTTACCCCAATATCGGACAAAGCCACATAGACCCGTTTGGCATCAGCAGCAGAGCCCCACTGAATACCGCCGATGAGGCCGCCCTTACCAACCCGCTGTTGCCACAGGATTTCGCCCTTCCGGTCCGGGTCAATGGCGTGCAACATGCCCGACTTTTGGCCCGCCAGAATGACCCGTCTCCCGTCGGGTAAGACACGCAGGATGGGCGCAGAGGCAAAGTCAAGATCTGGACCGCGCGCTTGCGGACAATTAGTATCGTCCTTTTGTTCACAGCCAACATTCCACGCGTCGCCCGCAGTGAACTGCTTAGACCACAAGAAGGCGCCGGTTCGCAGATCAAAGGCCACGACTGCATCACTCGTCAGTGAGGCCGGGTCCGAATAATTGTCCCCCGTGGTCACGTAAATGCGGCCACGTTCCGGGTCGAGCGCGGGCGACGACCACACCGACGCCCCTGACGGCCCCCACAGCTGGGTGCCAATGGCATTCTTACGTGTCGGGGCCGGGGGATCGAGAATCGTGTAGGCCCTCCACACCAACTTGCCGTTGAAGCGGTTCAGCGCCATCACTTTGCCGCGAAACGTACAACATTCATAGTTGGGATCTCCGCCGGCAAGTTCTTCTAGAGCTGTGGTGGACACGTACAGCCGGTTGCCATGCGTTTTCGGCGTGCCGGTTATCGTGGCCAAGGGATGGTCATCGACTCTGACTTTCCATAACTGCCTGCCCGTTCGTGCATCCAGGGCATACACGTTTGCCTCGGAGTCGCCCACGTAGACGACAGAACGGGGCGGATTCGTACCGGGTAGTGTGTCTACCACCATGGTCGAGCGAACGCCGCCGGTCGTTTTGACAGACCAGTACAAACAGCCGGTTTTCGCGTCTAGCGAATAAATGCGGCCATTCAACGAACCGACAAAGATACGGCCGCCAACAACCGTGGGCTGTGAGGCCCGAAAATCCATGGGCAAGCCGAATACCCATTTTACTTTCAGCTCAGGCACTTGGTCTGCCTGTATCCCGGCATGCTGCGTAGACTGGAAGCGGCTGTTCAGATGGTCGACTCCCCAACCATTCCACTGCGGAGCATCGGCTTGCACGGAAAATGTCCCTGGGGCGTCTGCACAAAACCCGGCTACAGTGTCATCCGTGTCCTTTATCTTCTTGCCCGTGATCCATTCGGACATCGCGCGCAGCTCCGCAGCAGTCCGAACCCAGCCTTGCATCCGCATCTTGCCCACTTCGAGCGAATGCAGCACCAGGGCTGCAGGCAGTCGCGCCAGGACTTCACGGTGGGGTGCACGCTTCACTTGTCCCTCGTGACACTGGGCGCAGAATTGGTTGTAGAGTTTCTCTCCATCAGCGGCCGTTTTTGCTCCCGGCCCCATTGCCCAACTCGTTGGGATAAAAATGCCTAGCAGGGCAAAGCACCACACTCCGGTGAGCCACGAGGTGATCACTCGCCTTTTCAAATGTGTCTTATCTGTCACGGCCATGGCAGCCCCTCCTTTGTCTCTTACAAGAACGCAACGGTTTGTTATCGACTGGATTTCGTCTCCTAAATGACTATTCCTCATCTACTGAGAAAGCCAAAAGCGCGTTGCCTGGCATGCCGCCCCAATAACCATAACCGGAATTAACGTACACCATCCCGTCGACAATCGTGGGACCTGGACCGTCAAACGAGCCCCCTCGGGTCTTCACACCATTCGTACTTTCATACTCCTGGTCCGCATTGTAATCCCACACCACCGTACCATCCGATGTTGAGTAGGCACGCAAATGACCATCCACCGAACCAGAGAAGACTACGCCCGGGATGACGGAAACTGCCGCCGACTGAGCCGGACTGCAGGCTTTACGCTCACCACAGCCCGGGGGTGGCGTATACCATTTCTGCTCACCAGTTTCGATGTCATACGCAAACATACCCCCACCAACGCTGGTGTTCAGCGTGGTCGTCCAGCCCAAATCTTCATCTTTGTGGGTCTCCACACCAATATCTGACAAGGCAACATAAATCGTCTTTGCATCGGCAGCCGGTCCCCACTGGATTCCACCGATCAGGCCGCCCTTGCCGATGCGCTGTTGCCACAAAATCTCACCGTCACGATCAGGATCGACGGCATGCACTACCCCGGACTTCTGACCCGCGAGCAGAACGCGTTTGCCATTCGGCAGCTTGGCGAGAATTGATGAAGAGCCAAAGTCCAAATCCGGCCCATTGGCCTCCGGGCAGTTTGTGTCATCCGCAGTCTCGCAACCGAGATTAAAGGCATCATTCGGTGTGAATTGCTGCGACCACAGGAATTTCCCGGTCCGGAGATCAAAGGCCATCATGGCATCGCTTGTGAGCGAGGCCGGGTCCGAATAGTTATCACCAGTCGTGACATACATTCTACCACGTTCAAGGTCGAGCGTCGGAGATGACCAGACTGACGCGCCTGACGGCCCCCAGAGTTGCGTTCCAATTCTATTTTTTCGAAACGGGGCGGGAAGATCCGGAATGGTATACGTCTTCCAGACCGTCTTGCCATTGATCGGGTTCATGGCCACCAGCGTGCCGCGGAAGGTACAACACTCATAATCCGCATCCGCCCCAGCCGCTTCCTCTAACGCCGTGATCGGGACATACAAACGATTGCCGTGCAGCTTAGGCGTGCCGGTAATACGCGCCATAGGATGATCGTCAATACGCGTTCGCCACAGCTCCTTGCCCGTTCTTGCGTCCAAAGCATACATTCGGGCCTCTGAATCTCCAAAATAGACCACATAGCGAGGTGGATTTGAGCCCGGTAGTTGGCCAATAACCAGAGTCGAGCGAACGCCTGATTTTGGTTTCATCGACCAATATAGACAGCCGGTCTTGGCATCGATCGAATAAACTCGGCCCTTCATAGTGCCGACAAAGACCCGTCCGCCAACAACAGTCGGCTGCGAGGTTTGGTAGTCCATGGGCAAACCGAACACCCATTTCACTCTCAGCTTTGGCACTTGGTCCGCGCTGACACCGGCGTGTTCCGCAGGCTGGAAGCGGCTGTTTACCGCATCCACACCCCAGCCGTTCCACTGTGGAGCACCTTCTTCGACCGAGAACTCGCCCGGCGCGTCTGCACAGAATCCGGCCACGGTTTCATCCGTCGCGGATTCCGGTTTGAGTTTCTTACCTGTTACCCATTCGGAAATGGCCCGGCGCTCTTCGTTGCTACGCAAGACGCCTTGAAATTTCATTTTCCCGAGTTCCAGCGAATGCAATATGAACTCGGCAGGCAGTCGGTGTAAAATCTCAAGCCGCGCGGCGCGGGTAGATTTCCCGCCGTGGCATTTGGCACAGTGGCCTTCATACAGCGCTTTGCCATCAGGCTTCTGCCCCGTTGGTTTCATTGCCCAACTTGGGGTGAATATGAAGCCGGTAAGCAGTATGGCAAGTACGGTTGTCCAGCCAACTTTCCGCTCGTAAGCGCACGTCGTGCTGCGTCGAAGTGACATGAGCCCCCTCCTTATGCTCAACAGGTTATAGGTCTCCCCAGTCCTATGTACCTGGCATTCTTCCGCTCTGCTACCGTAGCGAATTTCGAGCGAATTTTGCTGGAGGCGATCAGGCGAGGTGGTTTTGCGAAGAGTTTATGATTTGTGCAAACGCTGCTCCCAGTCATACTCGCGATTCGTCACCACGTCTTCCATGCGTCGGATACGACGATCGAGATTATCAAAGGTGCGTTTCAAACGATGCAGGGCAAGCCCGCGAGAATTGACGTAGGCGTCATAAAATTCTCGTTCACCTGAACTTCCAAAAGGCACTACAGGCTCAGGTTTCATGACCAGAGCGGAAAGTAAATAGAAACCGCCGACAGGCCAGAAGCCAGAGAAGATAAAGAACAGGACAGCAAGCATACGCGTCCAAAAGAGTGAAAAATCGAGATAGTCGGCGATTCCCTTACATACACCGAGAATCATACCGTCTCGCGATCGATACAAACCCGCCGGACGTTCTGTCGCTGTCATGGTTTCCCTTGCCCTTTTCTTTCTTGGTCAAGCAAGAGAGTTTCCAATGTCTCTACTCGCTCTTCCATCCGCGATAAGCCTTGGTACAGCTCTTGGACCATTTGCGCTTCGTCAGCCTGTGCAAGGTGTCCCTGTTTGGGCGCAGTTTTTCTCCATATCGCCCAAGCCGCAAGCGCCAGTCCTCCGATTACAGCAACGAAGACAGAGCCAAAGATGAGTATAATTGCGAATAACCCGGCGCCTATTTGAGCATCCATAACGTAGACTCACTCCATGTAGTACATTCTTGCGGCGTCTTTAGATCGGCGATGTAGCTCCGGTCTCTCTTGTGACAGCAACTTTGAGGGCTTCCAACTCTTTTTCAATGTCCTCATCGCCTTCTAGACGGGCAAACTCCTCGTCGAGGGAATGGCGACGACGGGGATTCACCAAATCAGCTTCAGCCTCCATGCGTTCGATTCGATTTTCAAATTGTTCGAACCGTATAAAGGCATCCGAGCTGTCGAGTCGTCGCAACTCATCTTGGGCACGCTTGCGCTTGTGGGCATGAATATGACGCTGAACAAGCAAACGCTGCTTCTCGCGTACGGCCCCGAGCTTATCCTCGAGTTGAGCAAGGTCTTCCTGGTATTGATCAACTAATCCCTCGCACTCAGCCAATTCTTTTCTGAGGCCGTCAGCACGTTCGGTGTAGCGCCGCTTTTCCATGAGTGCCTCGCGGGCGAGGTCTTCGCGGTCCTTGTCCACAGCAAGTTGGGCCTTCTCGCCCCACTGTGTCGCCCGCGTTTCGACCGCCGTGCAGTCTCGCTCGATTTTCTTTTTCGCTGCCATGGCTCCGGCACACGAGGCCTTAATCTCAACCAGGGTATCCTCCATCTCCTTAATCATGAGTCGAATGAGTTTCTCTGGATCCTCAGCTTTATCCAGCATGGCGTTGAGATTCGCACTAATAATGTCACGGACTCGTGTAAAAATTCCCATCCTGTCTCTCCTTTGTGTAGTCTTCAGTCGGGTATGAGCAGGTAGCGTGCCAATTACAGAAAAGTAAAGAAGTCAATTTATTTCACGCCTTTATGAACATACAAGAAAATTACGTATAGTTTGTTAGCCCATATTCGTGTTATAAAAACTAAAAAATGGCGAAAAAACCTACCTATAAAAACCGTCAATTAGTCCGGGATTCTCTTTTAGAGAATCAGATAGATTCGCAGACGGATCTCCAGGCAAATCCGCAGATCACTTCCCAAATCACTTCAATGGAGGCGCTCGGCCAGTCCGAATCATTTCTGGAATTTCAGGAGCAGCTCTCTCGGGTCGCTCGGGTCAACCGGCCGGTCTTGCTCATAGGCGAACGCGGGACAGGAAAGGAACTGGCAGCGTCCCGGCTGCACTACCTCTCTGCTCGTTGGCAAGGACCGTTTGTTACCCTGAACTGCGCAGCACTGTCACCTGCGCTTATCGAAGCAGAATTGTTCGGCCATGAAGAAGGCGCTTTTACTGGCGCAACGCGGCGGCGTCTTGGCCGTTTCGAGACCGCCAACGGCGGCAGCCTGTTTCTGGACGAAATTGGTCAAATACCTCCTGAAGCCCAAGAGAAAATTCTTCGTGCGGTCGAATACGGCAGCTTCGAACGTGTGGGAAGTTCGCAGCCGATCTCGGTGCATGTCCAAATCATCGGTGCCACCAATGCCGATCTCAAAGCCCTGGCTGTCCAGGGCCGCTTTAAATCCGATTTGCTTGATCGGCTCTCTTTTGAGGTCCTTTTCCTTCCCCCCCTGCGCGAACGCCGCGAGGATATTTTTCTCTTGGCAAATCACTTTGCCGCTCGTATGGCGTTTGAGCTGGGGAAAGACAGCGTCCCACGTTTCAGTGAGGACGCACTCACGAGCCTCGACCGGTACCAGTGGCCAGGGAATATCCGAGAATTAAAGAACGTTGTCGAGCGAGCAGTGTATCGCGCGGATAGTGCAACTATCCGCGATTCCGATATCGTGACTGATCCGTTTCAGTCACCGTTTCGTCTCTCCACCCCAGACGTGCCTGACTCTTTACATCAAACATCCATCAGAGGGCCTGGCGAAAGAGAACCTGGTGTGCCTCTTCGCCGAGTGGACAAACCATTTATTGAATCGGTACAAAATTTCGAATGTCTACTGCTCGAACGCGCCCTCAAGAAAACACGCTATAACCAACGCAAAACAGCTGCGCAACTAGGACTCACCTACCACCAGTTCCGTGGTTTGTATCGCAAATATGCCCATCGCTTACAGCCGGAAACCTGAAACCGCAATGATTTTTCTGCATCTTTCTACTTTCCAAAACAAATCGACCTGACAAAATGTTCTGAAAGCAGTTAGCCCGACAGAGGAGTACTTTTCGACAAAAAATTTTGCGACGTATTTTTTGCGTTGAACTTGCAGACGTGCATTGCAAGGCACGGTACTCATGAGTTCGGCTCAGCAGCAGCGCAGCGAGACCCTGGTCGAGAACAGTTTACTCCAAGAGCCGGCAGACGAGGCCATGAAGCTCGTTGCGCCTGGAAACGGCAAACTGTCCCAAGAGCCGACGGCTCTGTACAATCCGGATACGCCGGGCACGCTGCTGCCGGATCTCAAACGCATTGGCGAGTTGATTTTCTCTGACTTATTGACTGAACCGGCTCGCAATCGCCTCCGGACCGGTGAGCCGTGCGATCTCTACCTCCGCTTGGTCGAACAACTCATCCATTTTCCGTGGGAGCTGTGCTACGATGGCCATGATTTCCTGGCCACAAAGTTCCGAGTCGGCCGGCAGATCATTACCGACTATGCCGTCCCAGTCACGACTGCCACAGGCACTCTCACTCAACCTTTCAAAGTCCTCTTAATAGCCGATCCAACAGAAACCTTGCCCCAAGCGAAAATTGGGGCGCAGCAATTACTCAGTCTACTCAAGGGAGTTGAAGGCATTGAATTGACCCGGTTCCAAAGTATGGCAAGTGGCCACAGTCTTGGCATGGCTCTCCAACAGGCGCGGCACGCAGCGCTTGAAGAGTATGGCGGGCAGAGTCTGACCTGGGCCAGCTACTCGAACCACTGGCCGATGGTGGGGAAGTGTGTATTTCCGGGACCGTATTCGATCGAGTCGAAACGAAGCTCGAATTTTCTTACGAAGACTTAGGTCCACAAAAAGTAAAAAACATCGCGCGCCCGGTGCGTGCCTACAAAGTCCTCTTCGACCGTGCCCCTGCTGATTCTCAGTCGGCAGCCGTCCCCTCACGGTTTCAACCGAAAGAGCACGCACCGACGCTGCAGTCAGGAGAACAATCTTCCGCTTCTGCGTCTGCTGCCCCTGCGGCACTATCCCAGCGGACATCAGCTGCTCAGCAGACCCATACCTTCTCGGGAAATACAACACCGCGCATAGTTGGAGCCGTCCTCGCTGGACTGTATTTCTGGGCCTCCCCGCCTCCAGAACAGGCTGGCCAAGAAATCGCATCCTCCGAGCAGGCGACCCCTGGCATGCAGGCAGTCACTGCAATCGAAACCAGCGCAGTCATCCCTTTAGGAACTCTCACCTATAGCCGCCATCTTTCAACTCCCTCGCTCACGATACGCTGGGTGCACCCACGGAAGCAGACAACAACGATTAGCACAGGTCCGAGAGCGACGCATGCTCTCGGACTTACAAGTGTATCAGGACCTTCTCTACGCGTAGAAGCGATACACACCTTCGGCCACGCAGGCCGGCTTACTGCTCCCCTCGACCTCAAACGTCAGGCCAATCGTGACTTGGAGTCCGCCGGTCACATCTTCCACACTGTTGAGTGTGGCGCGCGCCCGAACCTTTTTGCCACTAGGCACGGGAGACGGGAAGCGCAGTTTATTCAGTCCATAATTCACACCCATCTTAATCCCTTGGACTGCCCAGATTTGGTCCATGAAATACGGCGCAAGAGAAAGCGTGTAATACCCATGCGCGACCGGCCCTCCAAACGGCGACTCTTTTTTCGCTCGCTCGACATCAATGTGTATCCATTGGTGATCGTGGGTCGCATCAGCGAACGTATTAATTTCCTCTTGGGTGACGAGATGCCAATCAGAGGTGCCGAGTTCTTGACCGACCAGGGTTTTTACATCGCCATATTCTACTATGCGGGCTACCATGCGGGCCTCCTTTCCTTCCGAAACAGGATAAACATCAGAACAGTTGTGTCCTTTTCCCTCCTGGCCTATGAGCTTGATAAGTTCCTTGTCAAGAGCAATCCTAGCGCACGAAGGCAATGCAGGCTCGGGGAGACTCTCATCCCAGCGCAACAGCGGTATTTTGAGTATGGCTGAACAACATCCCTCTTCGCCTGAAACCGGGCTATGTGCCTCGTGCAAGCACACGCGTGAAATTGTCAGCGCCAAGGGATCTCGCTTTTATTATTGCGGACGCTCCGAAACGCAAGAAGACTATCCAAAATATCCGCGCTTGCCGGTTCTGGAGTGTGACGGCTATCAGAAACGAGCAGAGGCTATACGTTAGCGGTGCAACAGCATGGCCGTGGTCGGCACTCCGTTACCCGAGGAGACAAAGGCAATCTTCGCATCCTCAACTTGATTGATGGCCTGTCCTCGTAGTTGCCGTACGGCTTCAACCACATTCTCCATGCCGTGGATATAGCCTTCGGATAGATTGCCGCCACTCGTGTTAAGCGGCAGAGAGCCGTTCGGCCACAGCAATTTACCGTCTGAGACAAATTCTCCCCCTTCTCCACGCTGACAAAAGCCCAGCTCTTCGATTGCCATTAAGACCAGGGGGGTAAAGTGGTCGTAAATAAAACACACGTCCACATCGGCATGCGTAATGCCGGCACGGGCAAAAAGCGCCTTGCCGGCTATAGTCGATTCCGTCTCCGGTTTCTCAACGTTTTTGACCACCCGCTGGGTATTCCACTCACCCGCCCCAAAGGCCCCACTCATAATAGAAATGGGTTTATGTTTGCAATCTTTTGCACGCTCGGTAGAGGTAATCACCACAGCCGCACCGCCATCGGTTTCCAAGCAACAGTCCAGCAAATGGAGCGGGTCAGCGATAATGCGTGAGCTTTGATGATCTTCAAGCGTGATCGGACGGCCGCGCATAACGGCATTCGGGTTCGTCTGTGCATGCGTCCGACACGCAACCGAAATCGCACCAAAATGTTCACTCTTGGTGCCGTACAAATGCATATGCCGCCGTGCGGCTAAGGCCACCATCTGGGCCGGGCTAAACAGCCCGTACGGTTCGAGATAGGCTCCGACGCCGGCCGCGCCTTTGCGAATGGCAGCCCGCCCAAAACGCGGGGTCCCACGTCCGGAGCGTTCATTCATGGCTCGAAAGGCAATGACACAGTTTGCCATACCGGTTGCCACGGCCATTGCCCCGAGCATAATCGATCCCACCGGACCACCACCGCCGCCATACGGGGCTTCGGCGTAAAATCGCAGGGCCGGAATACCGAGATTGGCCGCGATATCGACCGGATCATTGTTATCCATGCTGAATTTTGCGATACCGTCGATGTCGCCGGGCTTGAGCCCTGCATCGTTAATGGCATTCCGGATTGCCTCGACCGCAAGACTCATCTCGCTTCGGCCCGAATCTTTCGAGTACTCGGTGTGTCCGATTCCAACAATTGCGGTTTTATCCTTGAGCGTTTCCATACCAGCCTCCTCGGGCCGCGATTAGAGCATAGGCCGATTCGATTTGCCACTGCATACCTATTCGTAGGATGCGCAGCCGCGGCCCCGCTCTGGCCTGGCGCGCAGGGCGCACCCTACCGGTAAGTCTGAACTCTATGGAATGAGTAGCGGCAGTAGGAAGAGATTCGCCAGCGAGGCTCCGACTGCAACGGAAGTGAAGACGATATTTCGGCCCTTTTCGAGCGTGGATTCCTCTTCCTCCATCGCACTACTACCGTACGCATCTGCACCCTGGTGTGAGAGGATCTCACTCTGCTGCAGTACCGAAGCGTCCCATGCCTGAGCCTGGGCGAAAAACGGGTCGTCAAATGGGTCGCTGGCAAAGGGATCGTCGACAGCCTGGTCCGACATCCGCTGCTGGGCACTACAACCGGCCAAAAAGATAAGCCAGACAATGCACATGCACAATGACCACACGGGTCTCTTCATCCCCCTCATCCTGCACCGCCTCCACTACCCTTACGCCAGCACTCTTCCAAAGCGCCGGCGCTATATGCGTATGCTTCTTACGCTCCCTTTGAGCGGGTCCGCCACAAAGAAACACGGCAGAAATCACTCCACGTTGTCGACCACATTACATGTACCTCCAGCGATTACGAGATTATCACCAAGATTATCGGTTGTCGTATTCTCCGGCCTCCGCCCGTCTACCCCACCTGAGCCTCTCTCCCTAATACGTGGGATGCAATCTGTGTGTCCCACTGACAGCCCACCTAAAAGCTTTGTATCATATGCCCCCCGTAGCATGCAAAGGAACAGCGCCTTGCGAGACAGAAGAAAACTCGTTTATGCTGCCATATAGAGAGGCAATAGTGACACCAGCCCAAACAACACACGCATTTCGGCATACGCCGGAACCAGGCCATGCACAGAGCGACTGCCGGTCCGAATTTGAGCACGACCGGGCGCGGATTATTCATGCGGCTGCTTTCCGACGTCTACAAGGCAAGACCCAGGTTTTCGGTATCTATGAAGGTGACTTTTTTCGTACCCGCCTCACCCATTCGCTCGAAGTGGCACAAATCGCCAAAGGCATTGCCCTCGCGCTTGGGGCTGATACCGATTTGGTTGAAGCCGTGTGTTTAGCCCACGACCTCGGTCATCCACCCTTTGGGCATAATGGAGAGCGTACGCTGCACAGCCTTATGCGTGCGCATGGCGGCTTTGAGGGCAACGCCCAGACCTTTCGCATCCTGACCTATCTCGAGCAAAAACACGAGGACTATGCCGGGCTGAATCTGACCTATCAGACCCTTGATGGAGTGCTCAAATATAAGACGTGTATCGACGCGGCAGCCATTGCCAACGCGCCGCAGCGACCGGCGAAAGGCTACTACGCCTGGGACCGCGCACTTGTAGAGACCATTACCCAACACACCGGCAGCGGCCACAAACAGAGCTTCGAATGCCAGATCATGGATGTTGCCGACGACATTGCCTACTCCGTGCACGATCTGGAAGACAGCCTCAAAGCGGGTTTATTGACGACCGCAGACCTCCGGCGTCTGCCGCCTGCGCTTGTTGTGCATGACGTGAATACCAACCTCACGGCCTGGGAACAGATAGTCAATGAAGGCACCGTCCATACCGAGCTGGCCCAAATTGCCGACCGGCTCGAACACCTTGAGCAGCGCTCAGCCCGGGCCGGACGAAAAATGTTAACCCGCGATTTGATCCACGAGTTTGCCAGCCCCGTCGCCGTTCAGCCCAACGGTTTTTATCGACACCGACTTTCCCAACCGGGTCCGCATTGAAGCGCTCAAGGCGTTTGAGTCGTATAAAGTCATTCACAACCCACGTGTGACCACACTCGGACACAAAGGCAAAGAAGTGCTCCAACGGCTCTTTGCCGTCCTCGATCAAGGCCACGAATCCATCGGCCTCTTCCCCGAAAATCATGGCGAGCAGTACGAAAAAGCCGTACTCGACGGCAACGAAACCGACCGGAAACGCGTCATCTGCGATTTCCTAGCCGGTATGACCGACTCATACGCCATGCGCTTCTACAGCCGCCTCTTTGTGCCCGGTGAGGGCAGCTTCTACGAGATGTTGTGATTCGTTTCTCGCCCCATCCCCTTGAAATCCCCTCCAACGGAGGGGTGGCGCAAAGCGCCGGGGCGGGTTCTCAGTGCCCGATCTGACCAGAAAACACCAACGACGAGAGAAAACGATGGGCCTGAATGGACCCACCCTACCATCTTCGCGTCCCCTTCAGTCCAACCCCTTGTTGGTCTAGAGTTCTCCCGTCGGGTCCGATAAGTTCGGACAGGAGAATAAGTTGGAAGTGCACCGCCCACGCAACGAGGAACACAGTCCACGCAACGGAGGAAGTAATGAAATTTACCTGGTTTAATCTCATGCCCTGGCCGGACCTGCCGGATAATTTCCGAGAGGAGCACCGTTCTGTATGGGTGGACATACCGAACAAGTTATTTGACCCCAAGAAAGGCCACTTTGTCTACCATCAATACATGGACCAGCTCGAATATGCAGATTCCCTGGGCTATGACGCCATTGGGGTGAATGAGCACCATCAAAATGGGTATGGGCTGATGCCGTCTCCAAATCTCATTGCAGCAGGACTGGCGCGCCGCACGTCCCGAGCCGCCATCGCTGTGATAGGCAACTCGCTGGCCCTGTACAATCCGCCGATTCGGGTTGCCGAAGAATTCGCCATGCTCGACGTTATCTCGGGCGGACGGCTGCTTGCCGGATTCCCGGTCGGGACTTCTATGGACACCAACTATTGCTACGGCCAGATTCCGGGTTTGACCCGCGATAAGTATGCCGAGGCGCACGAGCTCGTGATGCGGGCGTGGCATGAGGATGAACCCTTTGCCTTTGACGGGAAATACACTCAACTCCGCTATGTGAATCTGTGGCCGAAACCGATCCAGAAGCCCAACCCGCCGATTTATATCCCTGGTGGCGGTTCGGTTGAAACGTGGGACTTCTGCTTGGATCACGACTATAACTATTCGTATCTGTCCTTCAACGGCTATCTGCGTGCGAAAAAACTGCTTGACGGCTATTGGGATCGCGTGGCCGCACGCGGCAAAGACGAGTCCCCCTACCGTGCGGCATTTGCCCAAACTATTTGTGTGGCTGACACAGACCAGCAAGCAGAAGAGATGTATGCTGAGCATGTCAGCTATTTCTATAACCGCTGTCTACATGTCTACGGCGGTTTTGCCGATGCGCCGGGCTATCGCACTATCAAGACGATTAGGGCCGACGTTCTCAGCGCTTTGAGTGAAGATATGCAGAACCAGTATCTGAACCTAACGTGGAAAAAGCTGGTCGACGAGGGTTATATCATTGCCGGTAGCCCGGCCACGGTCCGCGAACGCATGGAAGATCTGATCAAGAGCCTCCGGGTGGGCAATATTTTCTGCTTGATGCATATTGGCAATATGCCGGACTGGAAGACGCGTTATTCCTCTAAGCTGTTTGCCGAGCAAGTGATGCCCCAGCTGCGCGATATGTGGCCAGAATGGAAGGACGACAACCGTTGGTGGTGCAAGCCTATGGATGAACGGCTCCAGCCCGAGCAAGGCATTGAGCAGGCACGCCAGGACGCACGGATACCGCTATGAACGGCCGCATGATCAAAACGAAACGGGGCTTACAGGTTCGCGTCCTTGAAGGGGGGCAGCGGCGATCCTCTGGTCTTCATGCACGGAGCAGGCGGATTGTTTCCGGACAATCCCTTTCTCGATCAACTGGCCGAACACTACCAGGTATTTGCCCCGGAATTCCCTGGTTTTGGCGAATCAACCGACGAAGGGTTGTTGGAAGATATGCTGGATTTCAGTCTGCACGGCTGGGATGTGGTTCATGCGCTGGGCCTCTCCAAGCCGCATATTGTCGGCCATTCCATGGGCGGTATGATTGCGGCGGAAATGGCGAGCCTGGCCCCGAACGACGTGTCCAAGCTCGTGCTCGTGGCATCAGCCGGACTGTGGATACCAGAGCATCCCATTCCGGATATCTTCTCATTTCTTCCGCATGAGTTCGCGCAATACCTGTTCCATGACCGAGCACAAGGTGAGGCCATGCTGACCGGCGGACTCGATCTGAAGAACCCCGAGGCATTGAAAGAGTTCTACATTGGCAACTCGCGCCGCCTGAGTATGGCGGGGAAAATTCTGTTCCCAATCCCCAACCGCAGACTTTCAAAACGTTTGTATCGCTTAACTGCGCCAACGCTGCTGGTGTGGGGCAAGAGCGATACCCTGATTCCGCCGGTCTACGCTGAGCAGTTCAAACAGCAGATTGTCAGTGCCGAGATTGTTGAAATTGAGCAAGCCGGACACATGATCCCCTATGAGCAACCCGAGGAGTTTGTCCGCTCAGTGACCGCTTTCCTGAATTAAACCGACCCCACGACCGATTGTAGGGTCGGGGTACCCTCACCTAGGGGAATGCATGAATTACCCTACCGATGATTTGATAGAGTAAAGATATGCCAGACTTCAACTACGCCGCATTCTTTCGCCGCCTTCAAGATCTCAAGCAATTACAGATCAAGGCAGAAGAGGTGTCATGGATAGAGAAGCACCAAGCGCCCGATCGCGCCTATGACACGGTGCTATACTTGGGCTGTAATATTTTACGCACGCCGCATATCGCCAAACAGGTGATAGCCGTCTTTACTCACCTAGGGCTCGATTTCATTCCAGTTGGCGGTGTGCAGTTTTGCTGTGGCATAGTCTGGGACAAATTTGACGGGCCCAAGAAAGGCAGTCAGGTTTCAGACCGGACTGTCGGACGTTTAGAGTCGTATCAGCCCAAGCAAGTCGTCATGTGGTGTCCGTCGTGCAATGTGCATTTCAAAGACATCGTCATTGGACGCGATAGTCGCCAACCGCAGTTCGAGATCACCCATACCACGAAATTCCTGTCTGACATGGTGCAGCGCGGAGAGATCGCTTGGAAACAATCAGTCCCCAGCAAGGTTGCGCTGCATACCCATGTCGGGCGAACCGGACATGAAGAGGGACAGCGACGTGCGTCTATAGACCGGGAGTCAGCCGCAATCCTCCTGGGTTCAATTCCCGGCATTGAACTGCTCGATGAAATCCAATCTCCACCAGAGCTTGACTACGACTGCGGTGCGGCAGGCCTGCGCATGTCGCCCAAGCGATTCCGTGAGATTCGGACAGAACTGGGCGACTCATTAAAAGAGACGAGTCCGGCCGAAACGCTGGCAACAATCTCACACGCCTGTCACCGTGAGTGGTGTGAGATCGGGGATGCGAACCTCACCGTGCGCAACTATATCTCTATCGTAGCTGAGGCTTTAGGGCTTGAGACCGAGCAGGATCAACTTGGGGATTTTAAGAAGACGACAGACCTCGAAGAAATCCTTGATCGTTCGCGCGATGCCTGGGAGTCGCACGGGCTTAGCCGGGAGCAGGCCAGAGACGTAGCCTCTAAATATTTTGCGGATGGAGCAATGGCTCCATAGCCCTACAGAAACTCCCCTCGTGGGAGGGGTGGCGCTTAGCACCGGGGTGGTTTCTTACCCATGCAAGCTACCCCCTACAACTCGGCTTTAAACGTATCCTCCAGTCCGTTGGCATAAGAGATTCGCTTGGTTATGACACGTACCATGCGCAGCGTGTCATAACCAAAAAACGGTTCTTCAAACGGATTCTTTTTAAGAAAGATATCTTTCAACTCATTCCATTCCGCACTGTCCCGAGCAACCTCTTTGGCGAGGCCCTGAATCGTTGCCCGTACGACTTGCAGTGTCGAGACATCAGCCGTGTCTCTATTATCAATCGCCACTGTCACCTGGGGCCGTTTGAGCAGATTCTGATACTTTTCCGTATCCGCCAGAACAATAAAGATGAGATCGAGGCCATCCGTCTGCCCGAACGCTTGAAGATGCGCCGTCGGCCACTCCTCGCCGGCAGTAGTTAATACCGAGACATGCTGCTGCGCATACAGATCTGCGAGTTTCTGCTTTTGTTCCACGTCCATATTACATTCCTTTCCTCTTCACTACAGTGGCGATTTTTGAACCTAGTTAATCAGGTTGCTTGCTCGCGTTCATTAAACGTGGCAATCTTCCGAAATCTCTCAACTACCTCTTCCCCAAAATCAGCCCGCAGCTCTTCGGTAATTTTCGGTGGCACGGCTACGTCATCGCGGGCGCCCACTTCGCCAGTGATAACGGTCGGCAACACGCTGTCTTTATCCGCAACCTTATGAAAACCCCGATACACACCTGGCGGGCAGGAAAACGTATCCCATTTGTTGAGTATGACGGTTTCTTGGCCTTCGTCGCCAAGGTGAAACTCAAACGCGCCGTCGAGCACCATGAACGTCTCATATGTCTTATCATGTGAATGCAGACACGGCCCCTGTCCGGGAGGGCAAACAGAAACAAACATGGTGGTTCCGGCCGCACCATAGATCGCGGCGCTCTCGCCAAAGGGATTCTTGGTGTGCTCGAGGATAACGGGCATGAGCTTGCGCGCAAAAATGACATCCATAGCTTCCTGCGGCACGTCGGCCATGTCTTTTGACGTAGACATGGGTTGGAGTTGGTCAAAACGCGCGACGCGCTGGGCAAGTTCTTCTTTGGTCATGTTGCGGGCTGCCATTGTCTTCCCTCCTTAGAAC
Organism: Binatia bacterium; assembly: GCA_963666315.2. Lineage (GTDB taxonomy): Bacteria > Desulfobacterota > Binatia > Bin18 > Bin18 > Bin18. The sequence goes on along the minus strand of CAXXHG010000001.1, from coordinate 39,248 downwards.
TCGTTGTATTACCACAACCGTTTAGAGGCTAAGGCTGCTCCTGCGCTGAGAACTTGCAATTTAGCCCACACTACATCGTCAGCAACCATGCTATAGCCGGCAAAAGTTGAGAAGCCACAGTCTGTACTCGCGATAATGCGTTCTCGGTCGCCAACCACGTCGACAATGCGCGCAATGCGTTCCGCTACCACCTCCGGGTGTTCGAGATAGTTCGTTGTCACATCAATCACTCCAGGGAAAAGCAACATATCATCTGGTAGAGGATGCGAAATAAAAAGCTCGCCCTCATGCTGATGGCGTGGGTTGGCAAAGGGGATGCTCAGCCCCCCGACATTGGCTTGATATAAAAGCGGTAGCAGCGGCTCCAGATCTATATCATCGATATGTGGACCATCCCAGTTTCCCCAGCACACGTGCAAGCGCACACGATCTTTAGGAATATTGATCAGAGAGGCATTGAGTGCCTCGATATGCAACTCAACCCGTTTCAAGAAAGCATCCAGCGGTTTATCCACAAACATAATCTGGCGCTCAAGGGCCAGATCCGGTCCGTCAACCTGGAGAATATGCCCGTGCTCGACAATGAGTTCATATTCACCGCGCAGCTCCTCAGCCAGCGCCATGATATAATCACGGTCATTCGAGTAGTCCGGATTATCAGGGTTACGTAGGAGTGTCGTTGAGACTATGCCTGGAGTGGCTGCGGTGACAAAGGTTTGTGTTGCCTTTCTCCCAACCCCTGTTCGTTCTAGGGCTTCTTTGAACAAGCTCAACTCTTGTCGGGCGACGCGTTTATCCGGGTCGTATTTCACCGCGTTTTGACATTCGGGCATGGCATACAAAGTTGCACTCTCGGAGATTTCGTCTCCTTTCGAAGCCTGTTGTTGCTTCAATTTGGCGTAGCCTGGAAACTTGACAAAATCCGTGACTGTGCCACGTGTCGAGTGGCCGCCGAAGCCCGACATGCGGTCTTTAACATAAAAAGAGAATCCAAACCGGGGCAGTTCCCCGTCACACAGAATGTCCACGCCTACTTCGTGTTGTTTTCGGAGCACGAAGTCGAGATCGCGTTCAACCTGCGCCTCAAACGCGCCTTCGTCAACGTTGTTGCCGGCCTCTTTATCCGTCAGCATTTGCAGAAGTTTTTCACTGCGCGGCAGACTGCCCACGTAGGTAGTGAGAATACGGTCAGCGCTGTGCTGCATCTAGGATCCCCTTTATCAGAACGTCAGAGATGAACGCCATGAAAATAGAATTTGTCGAGGTCTGTGACATTATCTTTCTCTCAATGAATTGGCTATACTCTGCATTCGCATGCCCACCGGGAGAGAGGAGAACTTATGCCCAACCATGCCCTCACAGTCCGCTCCTTACATGCCCGTGCGCTCAGCCTGCCCATGACGAGACCAATACAAACGGGAGGGGGATCAGTCGCCAAGATCCCGCTTGTACTGGTCGATCTTGAGACGGAGGAAGGCATTACCGGCTGTGGCTATATCTTCTGCTATGCCGCGTTTGTCCTTGAACCTCTCGTCAAGCTGCTGCACAATCTGGGCGACCTCATCAACGGTGAAGTAGTTGCCCCGCTCGCCCTAGAAGAAAAATTACAACGAGCCTTTCGTTTGCTCGGCCCACAGGGTTTTACTGCCATGGCAGCCGCCGGTATCGATAGCGCGGCCTGGGATGCATGCGCAAAAGCAGCTGGACTTCCTTTGGTTCAGCTGCTTGGAGGAAAAGCCCAACCGATTCCGGCTTACAACAGTACGGGTTTGGGAATTATCGGTGCCGAACGAGCCGGCGATGAAGCGAGAGCGCTTGTTGAGCCAGGCTTCAAAGCCATCAAAGTCAGACTGGGCTATCCGGATGTAAAAACAGATGTTGAGGTGGTGCGCGCAGTCCGCAACGCAATTCCCGATAACATCGCCTTGATGTCGGACTACAATCAGTCTTTGTCCGTTCCTGAGGCCATGCAAAGGGCCCAAGCACTTGACGGTGAGGGGCTGTGTTGGATCGAAGAGCCCACCCGCGCGGACGATTACGCAGGCTATGCCCTCATTCGCCAATCCACTCAAACGCCCATTCAGCTTGGAGAGAACTTTTGGGGACCGCATGACATGGCCAAGGCAATCGCTGCCGGGGCTGGGGACTTCCTCATGCCGGATGCAAATAAAATCGGCGGCGTCTCAGGCTGGCTGCGAGCGATTGCCTTGGCTGGGCCCAGCGGCATTCCTATCTCCTCCCATCTCTACCCAGAAATCAGCGCTCACTTGCTCGCAGTAACGCCAACGCGGCATTGGCTGGAGTATATGGACTGGGCGGATCTCATTCTCCAAGAACCGACTGTTATTGAAGATGGCAAGATTCTGCCCTCCTCCACACCGGGGACAGGCCTCGCATGGGATGAGCACGCAGTAGCGAAATATCTTGTGTAGCATAAGACACGCTTGGTACAGTCAGCCCCTATAAGGAGGGTCGTTATGAAATTCATGCTGCATCAAACCCCGGTTGTGCCCGCCACCCCAGAGGAACGAGAACGACTGGCGCCTATTGCCCACCGCACGGATAAAATCCAGGAAATGCTCGAAGAGATGGTCGATATCGCCCAGTTGGCCGAAGAAATGAATTTCGACGCACTGAGCTATTCTGAGCACCATTTCTATACCGAGGGGATGGAAGCCGGCGCCACTCCAATTCCCCACCTGCTCAACCTGCTATATCACACCAAACGTATTCAAGTCGGACCAGTCGGATTCGTCCTCCCAACCTGGGACCCGATTCGGCTCGCTGAGGATATTGCCTGGGCAGACCATATGTCGAAGGGCCGCGTCTTTGTCGGCCTGGCACGTGGGTTTTTCCCGCGCTGGGTGAATGTCTTGGGACAAAAATACGGCGTCGAGCCTGGCACTTCGGGTCCCGAAGCCGAACTCCACAACCGTGAGGTCTTCCAGGAACTTTTTGAGGTAATGAAGCTCTCTTGGAAAGACGAACCCTTCTCTTTCAAAGGCAAATACTACCAAGCACCCTTCCCGGCTGAAGGACATGCGTGGGCAGCGCATGAAGCCACACGGCGCTATGGTGCCCCCGGTGAAGTCGATGACACCGGTTGGCTACGAAAGATCTCACCAGTCCCCAAACCGTATCAGAAACCGCATCCGCCCTTGTTCCAAGCCCTCACCACGAATGAAGCAACCATACGCTGGGCGGCACGCGAAGGCATTGTGCCAATGATGTTCCTGCCTTTCCCCGATCTCGCGGTTAACGGTGCTTCGTTCTACGCCGAAGCGGCAAACGAAGCTGGACGTAATCTACAGCGCGGCCAGGGGGTCGGCTTGGCCAGGCTGGTGTATATCGGCAAGACGCGCGAGGAAGCCTTGCGACGCGCACGTGACGGGTCGATTTTTCTCTTCAGCCAGTTCCACGCGAAGTTTTCTCCAGAAATCCCCACGACCATCGAGCCGATGATCGAGGCCGGCATCGCCTTTGTTGGCACAGTCGATGACATCCGGCGACAGATGGAAACCGTCCAAGAAAAACTAAACCCGGACTGGTTCATGATTCTGTCCGATCAAGGCTACCTGCCACGCGACGCGATAAAAGAGCAGCTGGAGCTCTTTGGAACGAAGATTATTCCTGAGTTTCACAATTAATAAGGAGCACCGTATGAAAATCGTCGACGGCGACAGTCATTTTATTGAACCGCTTGATTTGTATCTGCACTATATTGAGCCGGCTTACCGGGAGCGCGCCATGCATATGGAGAAAGACCCGTCCAGCGGTAAGCGGCAGATGGTAGTGGATGGCAAACCCATACGACTAGGCAGCGAAATCGATGAGATGCTCAGCGCCGTTGTCGGCTACGGCCAAAAAGAAGACGGACACGCGCTCAACGAGTTCGATCAGTCTCTGTATACGGGCGGGGATTGGCAGAATATGGACAAGCGGCTGCAGTTTTTAGATGCGGAGGGAATTGATTTTCAAGTGCTCTACCCCACGCTCGGACTCTTGTGGGAAGGAGAGCTCCACGACCCTCAGCTCGCGGCGGCGCATTGTCAAGCGTACAACACCTGGGCTTTTGAGATGACTGCAGGACATCTCGACCGTCTCCTGCCCGTGGCCCATATCTCCCTGCGCGACCCGGCCCTGGCAGCCCAAGAAATACACCGGGTAAAAAAGTTAGGCGCCCGGGCGGTCATGGTCGGCTCCGCTCCGGTAGATGGCAAAAGCTTTGGACATGTAGACTACAACCCGGTGTGGGCAGCCGCCGAAGACCTCAACCTCGCGGTCAGCATTCACCCCGTTGCGAACAAAGAATATTTGGGCAGTGCTTGGTATCGGCACCGCAATCCAGGCTTCATGTTTATCTCGATGAATCTGATCCAAGACCCGCGTTTGTCCCTGACTACCATGGTGTACGACGGGGTGTTTGAGCGGTTTCCCGCGCTACGCGCAGCGACAGTCGAGGCGATGGGGAGTTGGGTCGGAGAGTGGATCGAGCGCTTTGATTACCGCTACCAATACATGCGTCACACCTCGCAGATGAAGCGGCCGATTCGAGAGTATCTTGCACGGAATATTTGGATCAATGCTGATCCGAGTGAGAAGCTGCTGCCGTATATCGTCCCGTTTGTGGGGGATGAGAAATTCTTTGTCGGCTCAGACTATCCGCACGCTGAGGGCTTTAGGAACCCCGTACAGACAATGCGCGATCTGCTCTCCGCGTTGCCGACCCATTCAGTTGACAGGATCTTGGGGGCAAATGCCGCCGCGTTTTATGGGATTTGAGGGGATTGGATGGATGAAAGGGGCCGTCTGTGAACGGCCCCTCTTCAATCTGGCTACAGATACGAATCAAAGTGCAGCCGCAGGTTGGTCCTGAACCTGCTCATCATCAGCCCGAATCACCGGCATGACTTCTGATGCAAACAACTGCGTGCTGCGCACGGCCACCTCATTCGGCATGCTGCCGTATTTGAAAACGCCAACAAACTGATCCGGATTCACACATTGCCGTAGCTCGCGAATGGCCGCAATACACTGCTCCGGCGTACCAAAGATCTGTGTTTTCGCAAACTCTTCCTGAAACGCGTTCGCAGTCTTCTGACTCGCTTCGGCCAACTGCGCATAGACCTCATAACCTTTGGCGGCTCGCAAGTGCTCGGGTTCGTCGAAGCCGTAATGGCTCATTGCCGTGTCAGCATAATCCACGATCCACTTTCGGCCGTCTGCCTCGGCCGTCTCATCTTGAGAGCAATAGATCCAAGCCGTGATAATCGGTCGCCGCGCCGACGTGCCGAATTTAGCGCATGACGCTTGGTAGGCTTCATGGTCCTTCATGTGCTCCGCCCAGCTCTTTCGCGGAATGATCAGCATCCCCAAGCCCGCTTTGGCCATGATGTCTCCGGTCTCAGGACTAATAATCGCACCGTACATCCGGTCGGTCAGATCCGGAGTCACGGGACGAGGGCGGATACTCATTTCCGGGATCTTGAAATAATTGCCATCGAAAGAAAAACGTTCTTGTCCCAGGCCAAGTTTCACTACTTCAATGCTCTCGACCAAGCGCTCACGCGCTTCACTCATCGAAACCCGAAAGCCGTCGTACTCAACCTGGCCTACGCCACGCCCAAAACCGAGCAGCAGTTCGCGTCCGCGCGAAAAGTTATCCAACATGGCGATCTGCTCGGCGACCCGAACTGGATCGTGCCACGAATGGACGATGACAAATGTCCCGAGCCCGATCTTCTTCGTCCGGCCACACACATAACTCAGCATCTGGAGCGGATCAGGTATCAATTCGTAGTCGGTGAAGTGATGTTCAACCGACCAGACCATGTCAAAACCGAGGTCTTCGTACATCTCGGTGAGTGCCAGGTCTTCTTCATAAATCTCGTAGTCTGGCCTCGGTGACCGAAAGTAGTTCTGGCAGATGAGTGAGCCTCCCAATTGCATTGTGTTTCCTTTCTGTGTTGTGGCGCTACTCCTCTTGTTTCTGCTCTGGTATCGCAAGACGCGCACGCCCGGCTACCCAGGCATCCAGCACCGGCATAATTTTATCCAAAGGTTGATAGCCCACGGTCACGCCAGCGCAGGCTTCGCCTTCGCTGGCGACAAGTGTCGGAAAGCCGGATACTCCCAGCCTGCGTGAGAATTGAAAATCTCGCTGAGTCTCTTCGCGTATGTCCTGAGAGTCAAAGGCTGCGCCAAACGCCTCAGGGTCTAGGCCAACTTCGCTCGCAACCTCACTCAAAGTTTCGGTCTGAGTAATATCGAGGTTCTGGGTATAGAAGCTGCGGGGCAAGTGCTCGAGCATGGGGAGCGTAGTAGTGAGCTGCAACCGTCGTACGGTCACGACTGCTCGACAAGCCGGTTCAGTATCGTAAGTAAAGGCTGTGCGATCAAAGAAATCGTAGTTAAAGGGCTGACCTGATAATTCGTTTACATGCCCCCAGTGTTCACGGATTTCATTCTTCGTTTGCTCGTTCATGAGACGCGACGTACCAGGAAAGAGTCCACCCAGCACCACACGCACAGGCACGCTGAAACGGGCTGTCCAAAAAGTGGGAGTGCGCGCCGCTCGCCTCGTACACGCTTTGAATGATCCGTTTACATCGGTCTACAGCCAGGGCCAGTTGGGTTGCCCAGCGGGCTCGATCTTCCAATGTCCCCGTGTTGCGCCGGGTACATACATCTTCAACCGTATTGCGCACGAGCAATTCTACTTCCCCAACCTCTATCTCCGCACGGGCAAGCCGCATCTGTGCGGCCGGTCGGTCTGCCTGCTTGTTTTGCGTTTCTAGGAGTATCCGCTGAGTCAGCCGTTCACGAAATAGCCGGACAACGGTCTTGGCTTGGCCGAAGGCGGGCATAGCCGCGGCAAGTGTCAGAATCGGCATCATCGGCGTGCGGTACAGAGGACCGTCGTGTAGCCGTGAGCCAGGGGCGTGGCCACTACCCATCTCTATGATCGAGACGCTCCGCTCGGCTGGAATAAACACGTCTTCGATAACAACGTCATTACTGCCCGTGCCGGACATGCCGTCGACATACCAGGTGTCTTCGACTTTCACCTCAGACACAGGCAGCGCAAACCAGCGCGGATTCGGTTTCCCCTCTGCTGTCATTTCAAGGGCGGCGGGGATCACCCATTGCGCGTGCATAATGCCGAAGGCCTATTGCCAGCGTCCGGTGATGCGATAGCCGTCGCCTTCCGGAACCGCTGTGCCCGCCAAGGCAACCATAGCCGGCGCCAGGATATAGGACCGATCGGCAAACAACTCCTTCTGGAATGCCTCGGGAAACTGGCTCAAAATCCAGTTATGCTCGACATAGAAATTTGACACCCAGGCGGTGGAGGCATCCCCTTCGCCGAGCGCCACCCCGACGTCGAAAAAGTGTCCAGATCAAGCTCAAGCCCGCCGTAACATTTGGGGACCATGAGCTTATAAATTTCGGCTTCTTCCAGCGCTTTAATGACCGCGTCAACTGGCTTGCGTTGTTTTTCCGCCTGTAGTGCGTTTTCTGCCCGTATGGGCATGAGTGCACGCGTACGCGCCACGAGTTCGGGACCAGTCGTAGGCGTGTTATCGGCTTGGACTGCAGACATAGCCTTCTCCTTTTTGGAACCTGACATGCCAGACCGAGGTGCATCGTATCTGAAAAAACGCTATGCAAACAGCTGTCTGCTGAGAGCCTTGAGGGCGATCATGTGGGATCGCCCCTACACAGGAAACGCACGCCAACCACAGTGTATTTTAGCTCGGTGAAGCCTCAAGAATTCTCCCGATCAACGGGCTTTGATGCCAGCAGATTAATTTCCAGACTCCGTCGCGATAGGTCCAGGTGGTGGTAAAGCCCATAAACCGCTGACGGAAACCCGCGTCACGCGGTTTGCCTCGGAACGTTGAGAAACCGCTCACATGTCCGGTATCGCCGAATACCTTAAAATGCATTTCACGTGGACGCCATTCAAAAGACTCCCACATCCCCTTCCTGCCCTCCCCGCCCGCATGAAAATCAATGTGATCCTTAAAGTCGTCCAGATCCATCCGCCACGGAAAGTCTTCGTCAAGAATTTCCGCCTCTGCATCAAACGCCTGCCAAAAGGCATCCAAGTCACCGGTGTTGAGACCGTCTTTCCAGACATGAAAGGCGGCTTCTAAACTCTGCGTATCTGCTGCCATGGTGTCCTCCTTATGCGGTGTTAGGTTTTTTTTACCACTTCTCCCCGAAGGGCCGCACATCCAACTCAAACGTCCACGCGCCTTGCGGCTGTTGAATCAGATAGAATACCGCGTCAGCAATTGCATCCGGGGGCAGAAAAAATTCGGCCGGTTGGTCCGGAATCATTTCGCGGATGTACGGGATATCAATCACTCCGTCAATAATTACGTATGACACATGAATCTTTTCCGGTCCAAGATGGCGCGCCATGGATTGAGTCAGACTCCGCTGCGCGGCCTTGGCTGAGGCAAACGGAGCCGCATTGGCCCCACCACGCAGAGAAGCAGTCGCACCACTCACAACAATATTGCCTCCGCCGGCCTTACGCATATCGGGCAGGACTTGCTGCGTAGCGACAAACAAACCCCGCGTATTGACTTCCCACGCCAGCTGGAGGCCCTCAACAGTAGTCTTATCGATATTAATAAAATCGCCGGTCCCCGCGTTATAAGCGAGTACCGCTACCGGACCGAGATCTTGGCGAATGCGATCAAAAACGCCAGTCGCAGCATCCGTAGCACACACATCATACGGATATACATGTGTCCCAGCAATGTCGGCCGCCAGTTCGTTCAGATACGCCTCGTTGCGCGCACACAAGGCCACTTCATATCCTTCGGCTGCAAACTTCCGCGCAAAGGATGCCCCGTTTCCCGGTCCTACTCCAATGATGACACATACCGGCTTACTCATGATTTTTCTCCTCTCTGTGTTGCAGTTTGGCCTATATAACGAGTTCGCTGCGTTAACTCCATCACAGTATGAAAAGAAAATAATCGAAAAGCTCTACACAGATGTTCGTCGACTTTGATAGCTCAGCGGTGTTGGGTTACACTCCACTCACTCAATCTACCTGGCCTACCCCACCTACCTGGCCGCGGACATTCCGCTCACATATAATTCAGCGTAACGCAGGTATGTGAAGCGACAGTATAGTCGAAGGGAAGAGCAGCATGAAACGAAGAGTAACAATAAGCATGGTCGTCCTGTTCTTAATAACTGCAGGCTTCTTTCACCAGTCAGAAGTGCAAGCCGAGCAGCTTGGAGAACTGAATTTTCCGACATCCGGGTCAGCTGCGGCTCAAGAACACTTTCTTAGAGGTGTGAAATATCTACATAGTTTTGGTTTCGAGGACGCGGCCGAGGCGTTCCAGGCTGCCTCCAAAGTGGAACCTGATTTTGCTCTGGCCTACTGGGGAGAGGCATTAAGCCATAACCATCCCCTTCTGCCAGAACGCGACCTTGAAACACCGAGAAAAGTGCTTGCCCGGCTCGGCTCCTCTCCAGCTAGACGCGCAGCAAAAGCCCCAACTCCGCGTGAAGCTGGATTGCTCGCCGCAGTCGAGGTTCTGTATGGAGAAGGTAGCGAATCAGAACGTGCGTTTGCGTACGCAGATGCCATGGGTCAGTTAGCCGCCCAATATCCTCATGATGAGGAGCTTCAGGCATTGTACGCCGTTGCCCTATTGGGGACCGTCCGCCATCTCGGGGATACCTGGGGGGCGGAGTCAACTTTTCGGGTTCGGATGAAGGCAGGCGCGATTGCGCAGGACGTCTTTCGCAAACATCCGAACCACCCTGGCGCCGCCCATTATATTATTCATGCGTTCGATGACCCTATTCACGCACCGCTGGCCCTGGCTGCGGCTGAGCGCTACGCCGAGCTTGCGCCGGATGTCTCGCATGCCCTGCATATGCCTTCGCATATTTTTATTCAGCACGGGATGTGGGCCGAAGTCGTGGCTTCGAATGATGCCTCTTACCAGTCTGCTCTCGCCCTGTGGCAGCAGCGGGACACATTCTCCGAGACAAAGAAATATTTTAATGATGTCTATGTATGGCACGCCTTGGATTGGGGCCAGTATGGTGTTCTGCAACAAAGGGACTGGAACAAGGCCAAGCAGGCGATTGATCTTCTTCGGATAGTAGCTGAGAAAAGCACAGTCCCAAGAGTCCATGAAGGTGTAGGAGAAATGACCGCACGCTATATCATTGAGAGCGAGCAGTGGGAGAAACTCCCTGTCACCGACAAGCTTACCTCCCACGAGCTCATGGCAACGGCACTGAGCGCCGTGCGCCTAGGCGATGTACAAACCGCTCAGCAGGCAGAGGCGAAGCTGGTAGAACTGGAGAAAGAAGAGCAACCGTCTCGCAACAAACGGGCTCAACAAGCCCTGACCATCATGCATCGAGAGGTCGCGGCCTTGGTCCGTTTGGCCCAGGGACAAAACGATGAAGCAATTGCACTCATGGCTGAAGCGGTAGCCATTGCAGAAAGTATTGGCTTACCCAATGGAGCGGCTATACCCATTAAGCCCGCCCACGAATTGTACGGAGAAATTTTGCTAGAGCTTGATCGACCAAAAGAAGCGGTGGCCCAGTTCGAGGCATCTCTCCTACGTGCCCCGAATCGCCGGCTTTCTCTGCGCGGATTAGCACGAGCCGCCGCGAAAAGCGGCGACACACACTCCTATCACCGCTAAACCGTAGTAAAACATGACGACGAATATTCTCTTACTCGATGTGGATGGCGTTCTGAAATCCATCCAGGGTGCTTCTGGCACCATACACGGGACGGATTGGAAAGAGGGCGTCCAAGAATTTGTCGCCTGGTGTCAGCAGCAGTTCCACGTCGTCCTCATCCTCTCTTCTTGGCAGGCTGACATTCATCCAGAATTCGCAACGCTGGATATCCAGCTGCCCTCGCTGTCGTGGAAGGCTACGAAAACCGAAGGGTTAGCCGGCCTGATCGGACCAAGAAAGAGGATTGTGTGGGTCGAAGACGGTTGGGATGCACAGGATCGTGCGACAGCGGAAAGCCTCGGCATTATGTTGGTGGAAACACATTTTAACGAATCGCTGGCGCTCACTCGACAGAAGATAGCAGCGGTCTAGACGTGTAGGGGCGAGATCACCTCGCCCGGGCGTATGCTGGCAAGCAGGACTCCAGACTGATACAGAGTAGCCTCAGCTCTCGGAAAAAAAGGAGAAGAACACAATGGCAGCAGAAATTGGTCTTGACGCAATCACTCTTGACTACGCCAGCATTGAAGACGCAAAGAAGATGTCCGGCCTGCGGCTAGTCTTGGGCAACTATGCCATTCCTGGCCCGTGGCGCGAAGCGTGCAAAGGACTCTTTTATGTCAAAGGGATTTCCTACACACCCGTTGTCGCAGCCGGACTGGATGGCAATGATAAAGAACTGCGCGACTGGACAGCTCAGTCCAGCGCGCCGGTCGCAATTTGGAATGACGAGCCACCGCGCTCGAAATGGTTCGAGCAGCTTTACCTTGCTGAGCGGCTCGAGCCCAACCCGTCGCTGATCCCTAACAACATCGAAGACCGCATGCTGATGTTTGGCTATTGCAATGAGATCTGTGGTGAGAGCGGCTACGCCTGGTCAAAACGACTCCTGATGGTCCATAGCATGCTCACTAATCCTGACGTAGACGATGCAACCAGAGCCTTTTGGACCGGCTTTGGCAACAAATATGGTTATAGCCCGGAAGCAGCCGAAACCGCGCCAGAGCGTATGGCGACAGTTATTCGCTCTTTGGCCTCACGGCTTGAACAACAGAAGTCTCAGGGCAGTCAATTCTTTATTGGCAATCAGCTTTCCGCCCTGGACATTTACTGGGCAACGTTTGTCGCACTGATACACCCTCTCCCGGAAGAACAATGCCCCATGGCCACGGCCTTTCGCGGTTTCTATGCGAACGCTGATCCAACGATCGCGGCCGCGCTCTCCCCCGCTCTCTTAGAACAGCGCGACTTCATTTATCAGGAGTATTTGGAACTACCCATCGTGTTTTAAAGGGCACCCCATGCTCTTCATGGTCATCGAGCACTTTAAGAATCGGGATGCCAAAGCGGTCTATCGACGCGCCAAAGAGCACGGACTCATGCTGCCTGAGGGTTTGCAGTATATTGACAGCTGGGTCGAAGCCAACTTTGATCGTTGCTTTCAGTTGATGGAATGTCATGATCCACGCCTTTTCCAGCAGTGGCTGTCCGAGTGGCATGCTTTGGTCGAGTTCGAGATCATCCCGGTTGTTGCATCGCCGGTTATTGCATCGGAGGAAGCAGCAGGAGTGATACATTCGCAATCGTGATGCCTTGTAACGTATGTAGGGGCGAGGTCACCTCGCCCGAGCGTATGGCCAGCATGTCATGCCTGACGTTCGCGAGAAGGCACGCCAGAGCTATCATTTAGAGATTCGTGGGAGAACCCTATGGCAGATGCACAAGCCAATGCAGAGCAGATTGAGTATTGGAACGAACGAGGCGGTCCGCAATGGGTACAGCGCCAAGAGATGCTCGACGCCCAGATCAGTCCGTTCGGACTCGTTGCGTTGGATAAAGCGGCCGCACAACGAGGCGAGTCCGTCCTCGACGTCGGCTGCGGGTGCGGACAAACCTCACTTGCCTTAGCGGAACGGGTCGGTCCCCAAGGCTCAGTGACTGGTGTTGATATATCCCAGCCTATGCTGGGTCGTGCGCGTGAGCGTCAACAGGAACAGCAGCTTGAGAACCTCACCTTCATCAACGCTGATGCTCAGGCGCATCAGTTTGAGTCAGCAAGCGTTGATCTGATTTTTTCTCGTTTTGGTGTCATGTTTTTCGATGATGCCAGAAAGGCTTTTGGCAATCTGCGTACTGCCCTCCAATCTGGAGGGCGACTGTGTTTCATTTGCTGGCAGGAATTGAAGAAAAACGACTGGGTTCGAGTTCCGCTTCAGGCCGCGGCTCAACATGTTCCCCTTCCTCCTCCGCCAGAACCCGGCACTCCAGGCCCGTTTGCTTTTGCTGACCCTGATCGGGTGCGTGATATTCTTGAGTCAGCTGGTTTTCGAGACGTGAACCTCCAGTCCTATGAAACAGATATGAGCCTGGGCGGAGAGACAGGCGTAGAAGGTGCTGTGAAATTCCTCCTGGCAATCGGTCCGGTTGCATCTCTTTTGCGCGAATCAGATGAGGCTACGCGCACGCGTGTTGCTGATGCCATCCGTAAGGCGCTTGCTCCTCATGAGGATGGGGACAGCGTAAATCTTCATAGCGCCGCCTGGATTGTTCAGGCACGGGCGGACCAATGAAGGCGTGAGGCGACCGGTTAGTCTCGCCAGGTGAATAGGCGCAAGCAGTCCGTTGCCAAATCAAACAGATGACTGCAGCCGGTTGATCCGCCAACTTGATCCGCGATCAGTCGAGAAAATTCTTTATTGAGCGTAAGCCCGTTGAGTCCGACCGTCCTACGCTGCGGTGCCTCACACAGGCCCTGGAACGGTAAGCGAACACCTCGGCTCGTGGCGTTATTCATTGTGCCGTCTGCTTCAAGGTCAAACGCGACCCGCATCTCCTGATATGAGTCAGTCATGTCGTTTTGGCACTGAAAGCGCAAAGGGTTTTGGTGAGCCGAAATTTTCATGCGCTTACGGCGCCAGAAGAATCGTTCTTGTCCCGGCTCGGGCGACACACTATCGAGATCAAAACCGACAGCCGTATGCTCATCAAACGATGATGCCGATTCATCACGGTAGGTATGGCACGAGTTCCGCAGCCAGGGCCAGTCAGCCCGGTCTCGCTCCCAGACCATACGCGCCAAACGATGCGGACCAGGCGGTATTGCCGCAACGGACGCCTCAAAGCGTTTATGATCCCCTTTGGGGACTGGGTACGCCTGGAGGCTCACGCGGGCCATTTCGATTGCCAGCGCAAGATGCTCTTGATGACCGGGCAGATGGCCGAGCGTCTGCCGCATCGTTTTGGTAAAGCCCTGGCTCGTACATACGCCCAGAATATCTGAGGAACTGCCTTGCAGCTGCGCAGAGAGAACAGTCGGTTCGCCCAACAGATGCTGGGCGGAGGCGCGCAGGATTTCACATTCCGGGATTTGCACCACCCAATCGTATTCCAGCCGACACCGGTGATCAGACAGGGTCCCCCGAATGCGCACGGTCGCGTCTAAAAGATAGTCAGCTTGGGCCTCGAAGGTCCGGACATATCCTTCTTCTGGCAAGGCTAACGAAGGTTCACAGACGGCAACCCGCTGCGTCATGGTAACAGAGCGCCACGTCCCGTCACGCAGGCCGAGTACTCATCGGTTCCGTAGAAAGAGTCAGATCGCTGCCCGCACGCATCTGAGCCAGAACATGATCCACGACGATCCCGTAATGTATGCCAACGATGGACAATTCAAACGCCTTGATCAAGTGGGCGCCGGGGAACTGCAGTTGGGCGCGTTTCGCGTTCAGATACTCGCGTGCCGCGTCATAGACCGATTGGGCCTGCGTCCGTTGCAGGACCCCTTTGGCAATCGCATCTCGCACGGTGCGAACGAAATCCTGGATTTCGGCCAGGCCCATGTCTGGTCGCCAGCGCACCAGAGCGTCCTGCGCATAGGGCAACATTTGGCCGAAGCGCAGCACATCCTGTCCGTCAAGCTCAATAGACTGCTTGGCGGCGGCACTCACCTTGGCCCAATAGGAGCCTAGGCTTTGCGCTTCAGTACGAATGTCGCGGAGAAATTCCTTATCCAGCTGGGCGGCCCGTTTGAGCAACTGCAAATAACCGCGTTTGTCCTCAGCCCGGAATCCAGCCAGGGCCTGCTGCGTGAACGAGCGAAGAACGGCGAAGGCGGAGTTCATAGTGACGTTACTATGGGAAAAAATGTGCATATCAAGACGACTCAGCAGATGTTCCGCACGTCCATACATGGCCCGCGTGCTGAACAAGGATTCCAAGATATGCAGAAAACCACTCTGAAAGTTCTCCAGCCCCATGACTGGTTTGAACTGTACGGTATCGTCCACATTGTTACACGCCAGATCAGCATCCAGCAGTCGCCCCTGCTCTTTCAATTCCACATACAGCGGCGTATGCGGCAGCGGGGTCAAGGTGCCCGTCATCGCGGAGAAGACGGCGTTTTCTTCTGCAAAATCAACAATGCCGTCAGCGGTCTGGCGCGTATCGGTATCCGAGCCGTAGATGAATCCGGCTTGTACTTCGATCCCGTGTTCTTGGAGCCGGCGTATCGTGTCTTGAGGAGAAGTTTTGATGTTTTGAAGCTTATTCATCAGCCGCAAGGCAGCCGGGTCGGGACTCTCAACACCCAGGAAGACCGTAGTGAAACCCGCCTGCTGCATGAGCGGAATGAGATAGGCGAGGGATTCCTTGCCCAGGTCGATACTCGCTTGGGTAAAGAATTCAAAGGGATAGTCGTGTTGACGCTGGAACTCAGTCATAGCGCCCAGGATCTCTTCCATGGCCTTGGGCTCGGACACAAAATTATCGTCAACCGTGAACACCCCACCACGAAATCCGGTATCGTAAATCCCCTGCAGTTCTTTGGTGACATCCGCCTCGCCTTTTGCGCGGGGATATCCGCCGTTAAACTGGATGATGTCGCAAAAGTTGCACCGAAAACGGCACCCTGCAGTGGTTTGCAACATCAAGGCTCGGTAGGCGCTCACATCAATGAGATCCCAACGTGGATTGGGCAGACCGTCAAAGGGTTCGAAAATTGTGCGATCTAGAAGATATTTGCGTGAGGCATCAGGCTCGTTGAGTACCCGTTCGGCGATGAACAGGAAAGGAGCAGCGTCGTTATGTTTGGGCGATTCTTCAAGGCGACGATTGAGATCGGCAATCCAGGGACCCGCCTCACCCCATGCCAAATAGTCGAGGCCCCGATACAGAACGGCATCCAGGTCGTTCTGAGGGTCCAGAATAGAGCTACGATACGTCGAGGCCAAAGGTCCACCAAGGACCCACGGGGTGTCTGTCCCTTGAGCCGGGCCCTTGAGTAGGTCTACTAATGAGTCTCGCTGCACATTCATCGCACCAGTAAAGACGGCGTCACTCTCCTGAATTTTCTTGCGCATGGTCTGTTGTGAAGGCTTTTGGACGTTCAGGTCAACGAGTTCAAACTCCCACTCGTCCTGCGGCATCAAAGCGGCAAAAG
The DNA here is from genome assembly GCA_963666315.2 of Binatia bacterium. GTDB lineage: Bacteria > Desulfobacterota > Binatia > Bin18 > Bin18 > Bin18. The sequence goes on along the minus strand of CAXXHG010000001.1, from coordinate 23,068 downwards.
TTAAAAGCCCCACTGGAGGAAACGGCGCTTTGCGGCGAATATACTTCATTACATATTTAAAACTCCAGAAGGAGTCCGCAGGAAATTCCGGCGCAATCAACAGTCCTTTTTTTGAACGCATAGTGTTTCCCCCTCGCTGTCACCCGTACCGGAGCAACTGGAGCAAGACGTCCTTGTCATTCTACGCACGATAGCTAGGGCGTAGGCGTCGTGTTCGATTCTTGTCCAGCAAATACAGGCTGCCCACCATCCCACCATTCCACACGCAGTTCAATACCCATGTAGCCTGTTATCCTACCAAATACAATCCGCCCGAATAGTCGCCCTGCCTTACGTCTTCGAATTGGTCAATTTTTACGGCAGAATCATTTCGGAACCATTGCTGAATCATTGCTGTAGACTGAGTGAGCTGGTATAAGGCAGCCACATTTGTCACTAGGGAGGGCATATGCAGAGACAACTACTGAGCGTCGTGGTCGGTCTGTTCTGGATGTCCTGGCACCTAGCCTGGGCGGAAATGCCTGACACCAGTCTGCAGGCGATGTTCCATCCATATGCGAACGGCAAGCCGTCAGTGGATGGCTTGGCTCCGGGTACAAAGATTGGGCAAGATTCGTGGCAAGCAGCCCAAGACTACCTGCCGACCGAAATCCTCGACAAAATCAAAGCCGGCGAACTGGCATTTGAGGTGCAAGAAACAACTGACTTGCCTGTCAGCGAGGCCTATATTAAGGCGACTCTGCAGCACGCCGAGCAGGTAACATTTGGTGCTGACGGTGAACTCGACGGTTATGTTGCCGGCCTGCCCTTTCCGGTGCTCGATCCGGACGACCCCCAGGCCGGCCTGAAGGCGGCATGGAATCTGCGTTACCGCGATTTTGGCACGATCATGCAGGTCTGGAACATCTTTCGCCTCATAGATGAATCCGGCACTGCGGATCGAGTGATTGAAAACTATTATGTCGTGGCCTACGGAATGCATCGTCCCCAGACGGATGGCGCGGGTGGCAGCGATCCCAACATCTGGAAAGAAGAGGGCCTGCTGTACAAAGAGTATTTCCATATCACGGCGCCGTTTGATCTGAAAAATACGATCAGTTTGAAGCACCGCCATGTACGCGACCAGGCCAAGGACGAAGACTGGCTCTACTCCCCGGCTGGTCGCAAAGTTCGTAAAATTATTATGAAACATGAGGATGCCGCGTTCGACTCGGGCATCCTGAACGATGATTATTTTGGCTTCTCCGGTTATATTCGCAACTATACCTGGAAATTGGTAGGGTCACGCCGGTTACTCGCACCAGTCGGTATCCGGGCGGCTAAAACGACCTTTGGCGGACGTGGGGGTTGGTATCCGGTAGATCCTTGGGAACTGCGCGATGTATTTGTGCTTGAAGGAGCGCCGAAGGCCGACAATCATCCGTATAGCAAGCGCGTCTTGTATATTGACCGGCAGATGTTTGTGCCCGTGTATACCCTCTTTTATGACCGCGAGGGTGCGCATACCAAGACGATGTTTGAGATGTACGGGAACCCAAAATTCAATCCAGGCAACGAGCACGTCCGCGTACCAGTGTGGACGGGTGAGACCATGATCGACCATCAAAACGCTTTTGGGTCGGTGACCGAAATGACCAAGATCATCTACAATGAGCCAATACCCGTCGAATTTTTCACTCTGAATAGAATTGTGGCAAGAGGACGCTAATGCGATTCCGCTTACAGCGCACCCTCTCTTGCGCGACTCTCTGGGTGCTGCTTCTTACCCTGCCCTTCTCTTCGGCTCGTGCGGACTTCACCTACGGAGATCTGTCCCTTTCCGGCAATCTTCAAACGCAGCAGATCTTTCGCCATCCCGAACCGGACAAATGGTCCATCATCCAGCAGCGCAACGTCGTGCGAATACGTTTGGAGTACGACTGGATCAAAAACGGCCAGGCTTTCAGTCGCCTCTCCCTACCGGGCATAGATTACGCCCATTTTGTGGGCTTGTACCGAGGGGTGTACGACAGCGTGTACGATTTCGAGCCCGGGCCGCGCCAAGAGGTCTTTCCCTACGGAGGCCGCGCGGGCCGGGACGGCAAATTATCAGATCTGTCACAAGATGCCGCGCACGCGCTGCGATTCGAGAGCACGTTTCGCGAAGTGTTTACCGACATCGAGTTCGCCAATATCCCGTTGTCCTTGCGGATCGGACGCCAAATGGTGGTGTGGGGAGAGTCGGACAACCTACGGATGCTCGACCGCACAAACGCGCTTGACACCACCTGGCACGGCGGTGGAGTTGGCCAGGAAACCTGGGATGATCTACGCATTCCCTACTGGATGATACGCGGCACGTATAGTTTTGGCCGCATTGGGAATTTGAGCGATGTCTATGCTGAAACCTATTGGGTGCCAGGGTTATGGGTACCGCTCAAATTTGGTTTCTCACCAGGCCGGACCTGGAGTTCGCCCGGCTCGAACCCGTTTGTCGGGAGTCCAAGCGGAGGCAATTTTAAGCTGCTCAATCGAACCGCCTTAGGCCGCCGGGGCAACTATAGCAAAACAATAGATGAGAACAGCCAGGTCGGCTTTCGCGTTGGCGCAACCACCTCACACGGCATTACCTTCACCCTGAATTATCTGTATCAACGCACGGCTCACGATGACGGCGTGAATACCTCCGGCCTACGCGGACTCAACCAGTGCGATCTTGGAACGCTGGGTTGCGAGTCGCTGACCGATGTGGCCCGCAGTAATAGCGACCTTATTAATCGCGGCATCCTGCCTGCTGAGGCCTATTACCCCTATACCCACGCAGTCGGCGTCTCCGCGAGTTACGCGGACGACGAGTACACCGAAGGCGTATGGCGGATGGAGACTATCTATGAGTTTGGCAAGCCATTCGCGGATAAGCGCAAACCCATCCTGATTCTGGACGAGAGCAATTCCCCAGCTCCAAGTGGCTACTTGGGCATCAAGAAGAGTGACGCCTGGCAGGCGTTTGTCGGCTTTGATCGGCCAACCTGGATCAGGACACTCAACCGTCGCTCAACGTTTTTTCTGACCACGCAAATCTTTTGGCAGTATATTCCGACTAGCACGTCGCGTTTTCAGGGACAGCTGTCTGCCACTGACAAGGTTCGTAACTGGGAAGCAGTTGGGACTATTGCCGCAAGCACCATCTATATGCGAGGTAAACTCTTACCGCTCGTCTTTTTTGTAATCGATCCGATCAACCACTACAGCTCGCAGGTCGGCTGGGTGGCGGATTATTATGTCACTCCGCGCCTTATAGTCCGGCTGGCCCAAAACTATTTCTTCGTGCCCGGCTACGGCGGCCGGGTGGATGAGAGCTGGGGTTTAGGTGGGCTGTATCGTCGCCGCGACGAAACCGTCCTGCGCGTGACGTATCAGTTCTGAGGGAGGGTGAGGCTATGACGACGGTAGCCGAAGAGACAAGCACAGCAACATTACAGACTGGGCTCATCGACGATGCACAAAGTGGTACCGTTATCCCTGTTCTTAATGTGGAAGACTATCTCGCCGGTGTTCCTGGCGCCTGCGAGAAACTGGCACCCATGCTGTACCAAGCGTTGACCGAGGTTGGGTTTTTCTACCTTATTGGTCACGGCGTTCTGCGCTCAGTCCTTGACGGCGTATGTCAGGAAGGCGAGCGGTTCCATGCCTTGCCTTTGGCGCAGAAGAATAAGCTTAAACTCAACGACGTCTTCGTTGGCTATATGGGGGATCGGCAACAGCTGGGGCGCACTTCGGAGTATTATGAGGGCCATACCAAACCCGACCGGGTTGAAGCGTTCTTCATGCAACGCGACCGGGCACCGTTCAAGCTGCCATTTCCGAATCAGTGGCCGCAGGGGCTGCCGGGCTTTCGGGAAACCTTGGTCGATTTTTTCGAGACAATGGAGGAGCTGTCTCTCTCACTCCTCCCGCTGTTCGCCACAGCACTCGATCTGCCTTCAGATTTTTTCGAGCCGCTCTTCCTCAAATACCAGAATATCGCCTTCCAACGACTTTCACATTATCCGCCGGACCCTTTAGAGGAGAAACAGTATAATTCCTCACCGCATACCGACGGCACGTTCTTCACGCTCTTGGCAACGACAGACGTACCGGGACTCGAGATCAAACCAAAGGAGCAGGACTGGATCCGCGCACCAGCCTGGCCGGAAGCCTTCCTCGTCAATTCTGGCGATGTGCTGACTCGCTGGTCAAACGGCAAAGTCCTCTCAACACCGCACCGGGTGCGTAACCTGTCTGGCCGGGATCGCTATTCCATCCCGTACTTCGTCCTACCAAGTCCGGACACTGTCATCGAATGCCTGCCGACCTGTCATGGACCGGATAATCCTCCACGTGAGGAGCCGATCACGGTCCAGGAATATCTCCGCTGGTATTTGGAGCAGAACTTTACCCACTACGGAAAATTCGAGCACGACTGAACAGGCGTGCTCGGCCTACCAATCCGCTCCTTCCCCGCTCAGACTCGGCATGCCCGAATGCGCCCACAGACCGCCGTCGACAACAAAATACGCACCTGTCACAAACGAGGCCTCGTCAGAAGCCAGAAACAGTGCCACATTGGGAATCGCTTCGCGGATGCGCGCGAAAACTTCCGGCTTGGCCTCGCCGAGCTGCTTGAGCGGCGGGGTTAAGATTGGGCCGGGACAGATAGCGTTGCAGCGTATACCTTTGCGCGCATACTCGATGCCGGTCACCCGCGAGATATTGACCACACCAGCCTTGACGGCATTGTACGCACCTAAGGTGTAGTCACCCGCCAATCCGGAGACTGAGGCTGTGTTGATAATGGCACCCTTGCCCTGCTTGAGCATAGGTCCAAGCGCGATCTTGATCGCGTACCAGTAACCAGTCAGGCTAACATCCAGCGTTTTTTTCCAGCCTTCGAGCGTGATATCCCCGATACGATCGACAACCGTGAAGAGCGCATTATTATGCAAGACATCGAGACGGCCGAAACGGTCAGTCGCAACCGCGATCATCCGTTCGATTTCGGCCGGCTCACCACAGTCGGCACGACAAAACTCTGCCGTGCCCTGCGCTGTGCGAATGTCGGCAACAACCCCGTTTCCACCTTCCTCATCGATATCGACGACTACAATCGTCGCCCCTTCGCGGGCAAAGGTCTTTGCCGTTGCCTCACCTATTCCAGAGTCCGCGCCCGTTATGAGCGCCACCTTGTCTTTGAGTCGCATGCTGTTCTCCTTATTTCTCAACAGGCGTATCCGGCAGACGGCCCCAGACATTCCACGAAGCGTCGAAGCTACGGACCTGTGGGTAGCTCAACAATTGCGTCAACACGAACCAGGTATGGGCAGAGCGCATACCAACCGCGCAGTAGGTAATCGTTTCTTTGTCGGCAGTGACGCCCTGATGCGCGAAGAGAGTGGCCAATTCGTCAGTAGACTTAAACGTGTCGTCTGCGTTTAGTGCCTCCTCGTAATACAGATGGGTTGCTCCTGGTATATGCCCGGCTCGCTCTGTGCCTTGCGCTGGTTTCAGCACAAATAACTCCCCCCGATATTCCTCAGGCGTCCGCACATCCAATAAGACCTGGTTGTCTTGGCCAACAGCAGCCAGGACTTTCTCTTGGAGCGCACGCAAGTCTGGATTCGGGTCTTGAGCAGTATACGTCGCAGTGGCGACAGTCGGTTTATCTGTCGAGAGCGCATGGCCGCCAGCAATCCATTTTTTACGACCACCGTTCAAAACACGAACATCCGAGTGGCCTATTGATTTGAGAAACCAAAACACCCACGGCGCAAGCGCATTATGGTCGCTATAAGCGATAACCGTAGTGTCATTGGCAATGCCCGAACGGCTAAACAGCTCCTCTATCGAATCTTTTTCAAAATTTATGCGCCAGTCCGGCTTGAGCAGCGTCTCAAATCCATTCCAAAAGACTGCGCCTGGAATGTGACCGGCCTCATAGGACGTTGGATCGATATGTGTATCAATGAGCCGCACCTTCGGGTCGTCCAGATGTTCGGCAACCCACTCAGTCTCAACGAGCACTTCGGGATGAGCATACTGTTCCATGGACTTCTCCTTCTCTGCCTCAAGACCGCGGCTAGACGCTCACATACGGTTGCACTGCTTCGCCGACTGCACGACACCCTAAGCAACCCTCTGAGCCAGGGTCGACACGCCCCACCTCGCTATCCTGAATATCTTGAGAATTTTGCCGAAGGTCTAGCGTGGTTTTTACCCTTTTCTGGTCCAGTCCGGTTCGGTTGGAAGTCGACGTCGCCAAAACACAAAGGGAGGAAGAACGAACCATGACAGACAAACGAGACATTGTTATTCCGGCAACCGAAGGGAAACCCATGTGGTCCGGCGTGGAGAAACGATCCGTGTAGTGGACGTCGATGGCCAGCAAATCTGTGACTTCGTGTGCTTTCATCTCCACCACCTGCCAGAGAAACTCTTTCCGGGCGAAACCGTTAACTTTAATACTCTGACCAGCAGCGGGTCCATGCATTTCACGGTCGGCAGCAACTTCTACTCAAATCTCCGGCTGCCCATGTTTGAGATTGTTGAGGGCCACGCTAACGGATTATACGATTCCCTGTTTGCTCCGTGCAGCAGCGCCTTATATGTCGGTGCTGGAGCCGCCAACCATCGCAATTGTCCCGACAACCTCATTGATGCTGTTGAGCCGCATGGTCTTGGATATCTTGATGCGCCAGATTCGATTAACCTATTCCAATACAGCCGCGTTCGGGCCGACGGAACTATTGATGATCGGCCTGCGGCAGCCCAAACGGGTGAATATGTTGCACTCAGGGCTCTGATGGACTGCATAGTTGCGGTCTCAGCTTGTCCGTATGATATAGAGATTGACGGCCAGTGTCCAAATGGGGATAAATGTACACCACTTAGGATCGAGTTTGTTGAGGCATAGTAAGTGACAGGTTTTTTCAGGGGATGATATAGAAACAATAATCACGAGCGCTATGATTCTAGAAAAAGGGAGGGAGTCAGATGAGCGACACATTTCAGAAGTATTTGCACGAGTGCTTTCAGGGCGAGGTATTGGGGGAAGCTCTCGGAGCCGCCCTCGCAGAATCAGCTCAAGACCCGGATCACAGCCGAAAGTGGCGGTTTTTGGAACAGCTAGAACGCGAGACCAAAGGGCGCATCCGAGCTGCACTCGAAGCCCTCGGGGAGCCGGCGGAAGAGGATCCAGCCAAGAAGAGTGAAGGCAAAGCCTGGGCTGTAAAAATCGCCTCTCAGCCTTGGGCCGAGACAATGAGGAAGCTGAAACCTGCGCTTGAGAAATACATCCGTTATTTTGAAAAACATGAAAAGTTGGCGCCACCTGATGGGCTGTTGATCGCGCAGCAGATCACGCAGCACGAGCGTGCCTGGCTGGAGTTTACGATCTACGAGATCGAAGCAAAGTCAGACAAGTCGCTTGCGCCTATCCAACGTCTTTTAGACACACCCCCGTTGGCTGCTTGAGGATCGTGTCCTTCCCAACCACTCGAGCAGATCTGCCTTTGTGAAAAAACTCATTGAAGAGGGGCTGAGGATCCGCCGATTTCCTGGTCTCATTTTTCGGGCTGGACCAACTGGACGGCGAGCAGGTATCGCTGGCTCGCTCGATGTATGGGAAATTGTCGCCCTCCTGCAGGAATATGCTGACGATGAGCAGACCCTCCTTAAAGCCTACCCTTCCCTCACCACGTACATGCTGAAGATTGCCCGAGCCTATGCAGGAGCCTATCCAGAAGAGATTGAAACGCGTCTTGCGGCAAGCTAGCAATAGGAAATCGAGCTACATGCCTATTCCCCTGCCGTCTGCGCCTCAATTTCCTCTTCGACCTCGACTAGTTTATCCTTGCCAAAAAACAGCTCACCGCCAACGAAAAAACTGGGTGAACCAAACACACCGCGTGCGACTGAGTCTTCGGTGTTCTGAATCAGTTGTTGTTTGATCTCTGGCTGCTGGATGCCGGCCATAATCTCATCAGCAGGCAAATCGGACGACACGAGCGCCGCCCGGACGACACCTGGGTCATCCATCTTTTTCGGCTCCGCCCACATATGTTGATACACGGCTTCAACGTATCGTGCGTAGTAATCTTGTCTTTGCGCAAAGACAGCCCCACGCATGAGTTGTAACGTGTTCACTGGGAAATGCGGATTCCATATGTACTGCGTGATGGCATGCTTTTTCAGAAAACGTCGAGTTTCCAGAGTATAGTATTCAGGCTTGTTCTTGATCCCCGTCAGCGATACCGCAGGCGATACATTATTGGTCGCTTTAAACACACCACCCAACAATATTGGAACGTAGGTAAAGATGGTTCCTGTACGATCCTCGATAGCGGGAATAACAAGATGGGACAGATAGGCGTTTGGGCTGCCAAAGTCAAAATGAAATTCAACACGCGAGACCATGATCATCATTCCTCCTACCACTCCCGTATATGATGAAGAATGTTGTCGCTACCCTTCTTTTTTTGTAGTGTTCTAGCATACCCTCGAAGACGAGCTTACAGAAAAGAATTTGCACAGAAGAGTCGAATAATGGACACCTACGAAGAAAAGCTGAAGCGCTTTATCGAGACGAACGGCATCACAGCTGAGCACTTATCCTTTACGCAGTCGTGTCACTCAGTCGCCGAAGCCGCAGCAGCTATCGGAACAGGGCCAGAAAACCTCGTTAAAAACATTTGCATGACGGATGCACAGGGGACTGTAATTGTTGCAATCGTCAAAGGCGAAGATCGCGCCAGCACCTCTCGGGTCAGCAAGGTACTGGAGACCGAACAGGTCCGCACTATGCTGCCAAAGGAAATACTCGACAAAACAGGCTATCCGTGCGGCGGCACACCGTCGTTTGGATTTTCTGCGACCTTTCTGATCGATTCCAAGGTTATGGAAAAAGACGAGGTGTACACCGGCGGTGGGTCAGCAACCTCTCTTGTCCGGGTCTCACCACAAGCACTGCTTCAGGCGAATACAGGACAGGTTGCACGTGTGAGGAAATAGGCTCTATTGTCTGGAATGTAAAAAAGAAAAGAAACGCAGCGGAGCGGAGCGAAGACTACTCCCACCAATGGCAAGGGGTCAGGTATGAACGAGCGCAAACTCACAACCCTGAGTGCTGACGCAAGCAACGAAGAAAGGCTGTCCGTAATCGAGCGTGACGGCGGGGTGATCATACAGGACTGCCTTGCGCCTGACCTCTTCCACCAGCTCAACGCTGAGCTTGATCATTATATTGAGACTCACCCGCGTGGTAGTCGGAGCGACGAACAACTCTGGCAAACCTTTCATGGTCGGCAGACCATCCGCTTCTGCGGGCTGGCCGCGAAATCACTGGCATTCGTTGACGTGCTGCTCCACCCTACCCTGAAAGCTTTTGCCGATCATTACCTTTTACCCAATTGCGGCTCGTACTGGGCCAATACCACCCAAACCATGATCGTCGGTGCGGGCGAGCCGGTCCAGATGCTGCATCGCGATGAAGGCAACTGGCCCCATTTCCCTTGGCCTGGGCCAGAGCTCACGGTCAGTTCGATGTTTGCCCTGAATGACTTCACTGAAGAAAACGGTGCCACCATCGTCGCTCCGGGAAGCCATCACTGGGCAGACTCTGAGCGCGAGGCAAAGCCCAAAGAATTGACGCAGGCCGTTATGAGGGCCGGTTCGGTCCTCCTCTATACGGGTAAAGTCATCCACGCAGCTGGAGCGAATCGAACAAAAGACACCTGGCGACGCGGCACGCACGTCAGCTTTGTCTTGGGCTGGTTGCGGCCCGAGGAACACCACGCGCTGGCCGTTCCATTGAAAGTCGCTCGCCAACTGCCCGAGCGCGCGCAACATCTTTTAGGCTACCGGTCCTACCATCCTTCGGGGTATGGCGGACGCCTCGGGCTGGTAGACTTTGAAGATGCCGCACTGGTGACAGCGCGAAGCTAGATTGACCCGTTTATTTAAACGGCTCTCCCCATGAGTCTGCAAAGGTCAGCTCTTCCACTGGACGTCGCGAAATCGGCCCGTGCCCGCGTAAGGCGGGATAGCCGATAGGAATGGCAGCCGCCGTCCCCCAGGGTTCCGGGATGTTCAGCACCTCGCGCACTTCGGGTTCGTAGGTACACAGGAGTGTGGTCAGCGTACAGCCGAGGCCTTCGGCGCGACAGGCCAGCAACAGGTTTTCCACTGAAGGATAGACAGACCCGCCGCCTACTACAGAAATACGGTCCAGCTTCTCATCCGTAATCGCCATTTCTTTTGGATTAAAACAAAAGACAAGAATAGCTGGCGCCTCATGGAAATGTGTCGCCAGATGATCACCGGCGCGGATCATGCGTTCGTATTTCTCTCGAATGTCATCGGCCAGTCCGGCGAAGCCAGTGCTATATTGTTTCGCAAAGATATCCCAAATCTTTATATACAGACGACCGAGCTGTTCTTTGCGCTGCTGGTCTTTCACCACGATGATACGCCAAGGCTGACGATTCCCTCCGGTTGGTGCCCAGGTTGCCGCTTCCAAGACCCGATGCAACACGTCATCAGGAATTGGGTCAGTCCGTAACCGACGCACAGCCCGTAAAGTCCGCATTGCTTCATACAGTCCTGTTTTCGCCATGTGTTCCTCCTATCTTTTCTCTGATATGGGTCGCGACAGTTTTGGATAGTAGCATCTTTTATTCTTGTCAGGGCATTGGCGAAGCCGCTATACTTTCCATAAATTTCAAGCGATCTGAGGCTCCGGGGGAAGTAATATGAAAATTTTTGTCACCGGCGCAACCGGAGTCATCGGCCAGCGAGTCGTTCCGAAACTCATCCAGGCTGGGCATCAGGTGACCGGCATCGCACGTACAGATCAGAAGGCAGCAGCCCTACGTCAGCTCGGCGCAACTCCCGTTCAGGTCGATCTATTTGACGCGTCGGCACTTGCCCCTGTTATAACCGGACTCGAGGTAGTCACCAATCTTGCCACCCACGTGCCTACACTTGAACAGGCGATGGAGCCGACAGCCTGGGATATGCACAATCGCATCCGCAACGAGACGGCGGACAGCCTGACCCGGGCTGCTGCGGAAGCGGGCTGTCAAATTTTTATCCAAGAGTCCATTACGTTTCCGTATGCGGATAAAGGTGCGGAGTGGGTTGACGAAGCAGACACGATCAACTGTCCAGAAGAGCTGGCGAGTAGCCGTGTAGCGGAAGAACAGACCCAATGGTTCAGCCAAAATGGAGGGCGTGGCATCGTGCTACGCCCTCCATTTTATGCGCCCGACAGCTCGCATACCCAAGCGTTTCAAGCTGCAATTCGCTCAGGACAGTCTCCCTTTATCGGAGATGCAGCTAGTTATATGAGCCATATTCACGCCGAAGATGCAGCCTCGGCCGTTGTGGCAGCGCTTTACGCTCCGGCAGGTATCTATAATGTTGCCGAAGACGAGCCTCTGCGCCGTCAGGAGTTGGCAAATGTCATTGCTGGGCTCGAAGGCGTGGCAGCGCCTGCCCCACCTGAGCCCATGCAAGGAGAAGTGCCAGGCAGTCTTGAAGCGTTAATGCACTCTCAGCGGATTTCTAACAAACATTTCAAGCAAACCACGGGCTGGTCTCCTCAATATCCAAGTATGAAAGAAGGCTGGCCTCAAATTCTCAGCGTATGAAGAGGGGGGACACATGACTTTTGATACACGTATAAAAATGGGCCTGTGGTATCTCGTTGTGAGCGGTGTCGTGGTTGGTGCCTGGGCGCAATTCTTTCCCCAGGCTTTCTACGATAGCTTTCCTGGCCTTGGTCGGAGCTGGGTTTCAGTGGATGGTCCGTTTAATGGACACCTGATCCGGGATGTAGGCGGCCTCTATTTGGCGCTTACCATCGTAACGATCATCGCAGCCCTGACCAAAATACGAGAGACGGTTCTCGCCGCCTCGCTTGGCTGGCTCGTCGCCCAGGTTCCACACTTCACCTACCATATGATTCATTTGCACGTGTATCCTTCGATGGCCGATAAGGTTGGGAATGTGATTACCCTTGCGCTGCTTGTTCTTGTGCCGGCCTATTTGTTCCTGCGAGCGGTTCGTGGACAGTAACGAACCGAGCAATGAAAACGACACAATATCAGCTTGCCCAAATCAATATCGCTTCAATGATCGCGCCGATCGATGATCCGCGTTTGGCCGACTTCGGTGCCCAGCTTTATGCAGTCAATCAGCTTGCAGACAACAGCTCCGGTTTTGTGTGGCGACTCCAGACCGACGCGGGCAATGCCACAGACATCCGCATTGAGGCTGATGCGTCTATCCTGGTCAATATGTCGGCCTGGGCCTCGATTGAGACTCTATACGAGTTTGCTTAAGAGACAGCAAAAGTTGGTCTGCTTCAGGATCGGGAGAGATGGTTTGAAAAGTCAGACATGCCCACCCTTGCATTATGGTGGGTCAGTGCCGGTACGGTCCCTTCAGTTGACGAGGGACCCAACGACTCGAACATCTGCGCAAGCACGGTCCTTCGGAACATGCGTTTACGTTTAAGGAGCGGCATTCAGTTCCGTGCAATAGGGGCTGAGGTCGTTAATCTCAACTCTCTTCATGGCACGAGCACTAACTTCCCAAACACGTTTGCCGCAACGAGATCCTGTAGCGCTTGTGGAGCTTCCACTAGTGCATAGCTCTTATGCACAATGGCTTTGATCTTCTCATCTGCAAACAGAGGAGTGAGTGCATTGGCAATGTCAGGGATGTGTTCAACCGAATTCGGCAAGGCCATGCCATAGATCGTAACTTCCTTAAATAAGGCCATCCCAGTCATAAACGTTGCCTCAGGGGCTTTGCCGGTTCCGGTGCCGATGAGTACAATTCGGCCATGTCGGCCAAGCGCGGTAAAGTCCTTGGCAAAATTGTCAGCTGCAACATTCTCGATGATGACATCAACGCCTTTGCCGCCAGTAAGATTTTGCACCTCAGCCGCAAAATCTTGCTCTTTATAATTCAGCGCGACATCCGCGCCTAATTCTTTTGTCCGGTCAACCTTTTCTTGAGAACCCACCGTGGTAATCACTCGTGCACCAGCAGCTTTGGCAAGCTGTATCGCAGCCACACCAACGCCACCGCCACCAGCCGAGATGAGGACGGTCTCTCCTTCTTTGAGTTGCGCCTTGTGGTGAAGGGCAACATAGGCGGTGTAGAACGGGACCGGGATTGCGGCCCCTTCAGTAAATGGGAGGTTCGTCGGCAGCGGGAATGTTTCATTTGTGGGAAGACAAGCTTTTTCCGCATAGCCACCACCGTTCAACGAGCGGCCAAAGACCCGGTCTCCAACTTGGACATGATCCACTCCCGCGCCAAGCGCTTCGACCTCACCCGCTACATCAGTACCTGGGATATATGGGAGAGGAAGCGGCTGCGGGTACTTGCCTGACATACGCACCAGATCGGCAGGGTTGATTCCGGTGGCTTTGACCCGAATTGCGACATGGCCCTCTCTCAGCTCAGGGTCAGGTGCCTCTTCAAGGCGTAGATTTTCGGGACTTCCAAACTGGGTCAAGCGCATGGCTTTCATAAATGTCCTCCACCTCTTTGAATCAGCCGAGGCGAACTGAGTTCTTATACAAAAATCTTATCCGGCCCTTTGGGGAAAATGCTGCTCGGGTTAACCTTCTTAATGCTGTAGTAGGTACGCTTGATGTGATCGAAGTCAACGGTTTCAGCAACCCCAGGCACATCATACAAGCGTTTCAAATAGACCGGAAGATTCGGATAGTCGGTGAGACGCCGCAAGTTGCACTTAAACAACCCATGATAAGCCACATCAAACCGAATCAAGGTCACGAACGCTCGCCAGTCCGTCTCGGTAAGACGCTCTCCGAGCAAATACGATTGTCCTTCAAGCCTCCGCTCTAAATCGTCAAGGCAGTTAAAAACGGCTGCAACAGCCTCATCGTACGCTTCTTGCGACGTGGCAAAACCAGTCTGATACACGCCGTTGTTTAATGCGCCATAAATCCGGTCATTGAGCGCATCGATTTCAGTCCGCAGGGCCTCCGGGTAAAAGTCTACTGACGCATCCCCAAAGGCGTCAAATGCGCTGTTGAACATGCGTATGATATCCGCAGATTCATTATTGACCATGGTGTCCTGAGCCTTGTCCCACAGCACCGGAACGGTCGGGCGGCCGGTGAGGTCCGGGTCGGCCCGGGTATAGAGTTCGTGGACATACTGGATGTTATAAAGGGGATCGGGGATGGAACCGGGATAGTCTCCGCCAAAGGCCCAGCCCTGATCTGTGAACTCCGGGATGGAAATGGACAGAGAGATTACGTCTTCAAGCTTTTTCAGCTTCCGATACAACAGCGCTCGACAGGCCCAGGGACAGACCAGTGCAATATATAAATGATAGCGTCCGGGCTCGGCCTTGAATCCACTTTCCCCGGTTGGTCCGGCAGCGCCATCCGGGGTGACCCAGTGCCGAAACGCGGATTCCTGTCGGATATAATGCCCCTGGCTATCCGTGCGCTTTCCCATCTGCCAGTCGTCTTGCCATTTGCCGTCAACCAGCATGACTGCCTCCTTCTTGTTGCTACTGCACAAACGCCTCTAACGCCGCTCGCACGCTGCGATCCATATCTTCGTCAATCGGCATAGGGTAGAGAATCACGTGTGCTGCCCCGGCCTTCTCAAAGGCTTCAGCCTGTTTGCGGCACTCCTGTGGCGTGCCAACGATGGCGGTGTGTGGGCTTCCTGAAAAGCCTCGCTGAATTCCTAAAGTAAAGATCTGGCTCCATTCCCTCAGGCCCGTTAAAAAATAATGACGCGCTATTGGGAGGCGAGCTCTTGGAGCTCTTCCTTGGTGGGCGTGGTCTCAAACTGTGGGAGCGTGGCAGACAGCTCATCCCACGGCTGGGCACTTGACGTCCAAATATGGGCTATCAGTTCTACCTGGTCAGGGTCATCCAGGCTGGCCGCGCTAATACCACGGATATTCGGGATCAAGTCGGCTCTTGCCGAAATGGGAGACCCACACTCAGCGCAGAATCCTCGGTGGGTCTTGTTCCCGCTCATACCCGTGCTGGTATGCTCCTTCGGCGTGCCTTTCACAAACTGCACGACCGCTATGGGGAAAACCAGATTAACAGCCGCGCCGCCTCCTGTAGAGCGCTGACACTCTCGGCAGTGGCATTTCCACGTAAACATCGGCTCCGCCAGACATTCGTACCGAATTGCGCCACAGGCACATCCACCCGTCACGGGAACAAGAAAAGCCATACATCAGGTCCTTCCTTCAGTTTACCACTCTACCATTCCTAGAGCACCAACAGCAGCGTGAGGCCCTGCTGTTGCTAATTGCAAACTCTGACTATGTGCTACGCCTCCCGAAAATGCGGCATCACTTCCTCGGCAAAAATTTCCAGTGAGCGGTTAGCTTTTTGCGTAGCAAGCCCTGGCAGTTGGGTACTCATAACAAAATGTGTGCAATGAAAGTCCTGGCAAAACTGCTCTAGCTTGCGCGCCACCTGATCGACGGTACCGATCATGGCGCTTTGACCATAAGCAGCGTCCCGAAGATCCTGGGGTTTCTTCGGAGTCCAGAAGTTTTCATCTCCAGGCACGTCTTTGGCCTCTTGCACAATGTCACCATAAAACTCCATCATACTAAAGGCATACTCTTGGACATCTTCCCAGGCTTGGTCTTCGCTGTCGGCAATATACACCGTACGCAGCTGGGCAATGTTAAAGTCGGCAGGATTATGGCCCAGCTTTTGTAATTCATCGACATACCAGGGCGCCGGGTCCAGCCCAAACGTCGCCATCAGATGGCAGCCCAGCCGCGCAACACGTCGTGTGGCTTTCTCTGTCCGGGCACCAATCCAGAGGGGGACGTGGGGTTGTTGGACTGGCATGGGTGAGAGGGTCATGTCCTTCACTTGGGTAAACTTCCCGTCAAACGTCACAGGTGGTTCAGTCCAGAGTTGTTGAATGAGCTGTACTCCCTCCGTGAGACGGGCAGTGCGTTCCTTACGCGGCATACAGAAGGCATTGAACTCGTGGTAAGAATAGCCTTGCCCCACGCCGAGATCGAAGCGGCCATTCGAGAAGATGTCCACACTTGTCGCATCTTCGGCCACTCGCACGGGATGCTGGAACGGCAGGAGCACAATAAAAGTTCCAATCCGGATGCGGCTTGTGCGCGCAGCAATCGCGGCAGCCGTGGGGAATAAAGAGGGATTATAGCCGTCTTCAGTAAAGTGGTGTTCAGTCAGCCAGATGTTGTCGTAGCCCAAGTCTTCCACGTGGGCGATTTGGTCCAGGAGGTCCTGGTAAAGTTCCGGATAGGGACGCTGCCACTGCGGCGGATTGCGAAAATCTTCGACAAGACCGAATTTCATGTTGTGAGCCTTTCTTCTTTATCAATAAGGGAAATGGTGCACACAAAGGCCTTCTGCTCAGACAAAAGCCGGGATCACCTTGTCGCCAATCAATCGGATCGAAGACAACATCTGGCTTTGGTCGCGTACGATGTGGCGAAAAAGAAAATGATTACAGCCGAGCGCGGCATATTTTTCCACCGCAGCGATAGCATCCTCAGGGCTGCCAATAATCAGGGCGCTCAGCCGGTCCCCTTGGAATCCGCGATAGCCCGCCTGGAGTATCGGATCGGTGTGCTGTTTGGCAGTATCGTGATCCGCAGCGATATACACGTCTCGCCGAATCGGGAATTCCGTAACAGTCCGGTTATATTCCTGCAAAGCTTGGCGGTAGAAATGGATACGCTGCTCACACACAGCCAGCGGTTGGCCTGGATCGATCAACCAGCCGTCTGCTAAACGTGCCGCTCGTTGGACCGGCGCATCGGCACTCGCCCCGATCCACACCGGCAGTGGATTCTGCACCGGCTTGGGATTAATCGTGACATGAGAAAACTGCCAATAACGTCCCTCATGCGTGACCTGATCTTGGGTCCACAGCTTGCGCATGACGTCCAGACATTCTTCAAACCGACTCGCACGTTGCTTCCACGGAATGCCAAACGCTTCGTGTGCGTCCTGCTGCCCGCCGACGGCCGTTTTGAGCGTGAACCGGCCCTCAGAAATCACATCGAGTGTGGCCACTTGCTCGGCTAATAAAATAGGCTGAAATAGCGGCAGCATAAACAGCGCGCCGATCTGCATCTGACCCGACAGAGCGCAAATACGGGCTATGAGTGGGACGTTTTGAAGGTAATGATGCGGGGTCACATGATGATCTCCTACCCAGACAGAGTGAAAGCCGACTTCGCGGGCGACCGCCACCCGTTCGAGTACATCTCGCACGCACTGCTGCGGATCGGCTTGCGCCGAGTGGGAGGTTGTAAGCGAAAGCCCAAAGCGTACCCTGGGTGCTGGCATAGGATGTCCTCTTTTCTTATGGGGTTTTGATCCTCTCCTGAATGGCCCACCCAACGTGATGAGTCAAGACAAGTTTTCGGAAGCTTGGCCTGTCTCAAGATCGTAGTGACTCGCCTGAGTGTTTATGACATGCTGACAGTGGCTGGAGCGTTTCGATTACAGCTCTTCAGGTCCACGCAAAAGAATTCTACAGGAGTAGACCGTCTGGTCAGACACTCATGGGTATACGCATCACTCGACACCGTCACAGCACACTAGCGTACATCTTTTGTGCGGTAGCGCACGGCTTTTGTGCGGTAGCACTTCGTTTCCGTCAGCAGCCGTTCTCCTTTCTGTTGGCTAGTCTCATCTCTTGTTTCCTGCCTCTCTTCCTGAGTGCATGTATGAAGACCGAAGGGGCTCCCCGCGACCAAGCCCCAGCCCCTATCCCAGTCCAGACCATTACACTGGAAGCAACACGAATGCCGCGCACCATTGCCGCTGTCGGCAGCCTTGAAAGTCCGCATACCACACAAGTGACTGCTGATCGTGGCGGCAAAGTCGTCTTCCTTGATATTCCCGAAGGCCAAGAAGTTGAGACCGGCCACGTCCTCGCCCGGATTGACCCAGATGAAGCCCAAGCGGCCGTTGATGTTGTACGCGCCCGGTATCAGAACGCGCAGGAGACGCTTGCGCGGCTCAAGCAGCTGTCGACCAAGGCACGCTCACAACAGGCGCTTGACGACGCCCACGCTAGCGTGCGAGCGACCAAGGGCGAGCTGGATGAAGCCCGAACCGTTCTGCGCAAAATGACCATCCAAGCCCCATTTACTGGGCGGCTCGGCCTGCGGCGAGTAAGTTTGGGGGCCTATCTTGAACCCGGTGATGCGGTTGTCCGGATTACCCAGACGCAGCCCTTGCATCTTGTTTTTAGCCTGCCCCAGCAGCATGTGTCCAAGATTCAAAACGGGCAGGTCGTCAGAGGTGTAGCCGGAAACTGTGATAGCACATTCACCGCTATAGTGAGTGTCATCGACCCGTTTCTTGACCGGGAAACGCGCTCCGTCACTATTCAGGCGATTGTCCCAAACGAAGACGGCAACCTCTTACCCGGTATGGCCGCCGCGCTACGTCTTGAGATAGCCGACGTTGCTGACGCCCTCTTGGTCCCTGCCGAGTCTATTATCCGTCAGGGCAGCAAGCGGCTAGTGTATACGGTTCAAGAGCACAATATCGTCGGTAGCCGGCCGGTCGTGTTGGGACAGTTTTCCCTGCAACGGGTGGAGGTTCTCAGCGGGCTGCATTCCGGGGATACGATTGTCGTCTCAGGCCATCAAAAACTCCGGCCCGGAGCCGTCGTCCAGCCTCACGCCTATGAGCCTATCGATAATCCGAATCTAGAGTTGGGCGCCAGCAAGGTCTTGCTGACGGCGTGTCATTTCTAGTCCATGTTGCCGTCCGACTTCTGCATTGCCCGTCCGGTTCTGGCCACGGTGATGAGTCTGCTCATCGTGCTGGCTGGTTTAGCCGCATTTCTCAGCATACCCGTGCGGGAATATCCCGACCTGGACAACCCGGTTGTCTCGATTACCACTACCTATGTTGGCGCCAGCCCCACCACGGTGGAAAGTACCATCACCGAGCCCATCGAGCAGTCACTCAACGGCATAGAAGGCATCCGCAACATCACCTCGATTAGCGGCTTTAGCCGCAGTTCGACCACGGTTGTGTTTGTGGCTGGGCGCGATATTGACCTGGCCGTGACGGACGTGAGCAATGCCATTCAGCGCGCGTTCGACGATATCCCGGATGAGGCCGAGCGACCGATCGTCGCCAAGTTCGGGGCCAATAGTTTCCCGATTATTTGGCTGGGTCTGCAAAGCGAGGTCTACTCGCCTGAAGATCTGACCGACATTGCGGATCGCACCGTGAAACCACCCCTCCAAATCCTGCCTGGGGTAGCCGAGATCTTTCTAGGCGGACGCAAGTATGCCATGCGCATCTGGCTAGACCCGGCCAAGATGGCCCTCCACCGTGTTGACCCAGCGGACATACGCCGCACCATTATCGAAAACAACCTCCAGGTTCCTGGCGGAGAAATCGAAGCCGCCACACGAAAATTTACCGTCCTGGTCGATGCCCAGATTGACGATCCGAGTGTGTACGAAAACCTCATTATCCGCGAGGAGGGTGAAACCCGGGTGCGGATCAAGGATGTGGGCTGGGTCGAACTGGGCTCTGGAAATTATAACCTCATCACCCGCCTCAGCGGTCGCCCGACTGTGGGGGTAGGCGTTATCCGCCAGTCGCGCTCAAACCAGCTCGAAGTCTCGGATGCGGTGAGACGCGCCTTGCCGGCTATTCGTGCGGCTTTGCCGGACGGGGTTGATCTTGAGATTGCCGTCGACAGCAGCATTTTTGTCCGGGCGTCCCTCAGGGAAGTGTGGTTTACCTTAGGTATAGTCTTTGCCTTGGTCGTCTTGGTGAACTTGGTCTTCCTGCGCTCGACTGCCGCAACGATTATTGCCTCGATTGCCATCCCGGTCTCTCTGATCGGCACCTTTGCCGTCATGACCGTGCTGGATTTCTCAGTGAATGTACTCACCCTGCTGGCCTTGGTCCTCGCCATCGGTCTGTTAGTCGACGACTCCATTGTGGTCATGGAGAACGTCTACCGCAGACAGGAGCTGGGTGAAACACGTATAGTCAGCGCCCGGCGGGGATCGAGAGAAGTCGGCTTCCCCGTAATTGCTACCACGATTTCCCTGGTCGCCGTCCTCATCCCACTCTCGCTCTTGAGCGGTAATTTGGGCAGACTGTTTCGGGAGTTTGCCCTGACCATGGCCGGGAGTGTCCTCATCTCGACCTTTGTCGCCCTGACATTGGTACCCATGCTGTGCTCCCAATTTCTGACCGTGACCGCAGTCCATGGCAAGCTCTACCGGGTCATTGAAACATTCTTCAGCGGTCTCAATCACAGCTACGCGAGCGCTCTCACCTGGGCCATACACCACCGGCGGTCGATAGGCCTGTTTCTTGTGGCAACCAGCGGGCTCGGCCTCCTCCTGCTCAGAGTCATCCCCGCCACGCTCGTCCCGGTTGAAGACCGCGGACGTTTTATCACCATTATTAAGGCCCCGCAGGGCTCCACGCTGGCGTATACGGCTCAGACCTTGGATCAAGTCGAAGCACGCATTCAGCAGATCCCTGAGGTCGAGGTATTTTTCGAAGCCATCGGCTTCTCCCTGGGTGGTCCGCCCACCACGAGCGACGGCATCGTCTTTACCCGGCTGGCCGACTGGAGAGAGCGCGAGGTGAAACAGCAGACCATAGTCGGGCAACTCTTTCATGAGTTTTCCGCCCTGCCCGGCGCGCTCGTTTTTCCGATCAATCCGCCGTCGCTCAATCAGCGCAGTATCAATGACCTTGAATTTATCATTAAAAATGCGGCGGCCACGCAAGAAGAATTTACCCAAGTGATCAACACCACGCTGGACCGCGTACGTGGACTGCCGAGCCTGATCAATGTGGATAGCGATTTGCGGCTCAATAATCCGCAGTTGGATATTATTTTTGATCGAGAGCGAGCGGCTGATCTGGGAGTCCCGGTCTCATCCATTGCCCTGAGTCTCCAGATCGTGCTCTCGCAGGGCAAGATTGACGAATTCATTATGCGCAGCAAGCAGTACGACGTGATTGCCGCGCTGGCCTCTCGCTACCGCAGTCTGCCTGAGCAGATCGGAGAAATCTATGTCCGCAGCCGAAACGGGAGTATGGTGCCGCTGTCCGGCTTGGTCCAAGCCGTTCCGACCATTGCCCCGGCCAGGCTGAATCGATATGACCTGCAGCGCTCGGCCACTATCACTGGCAGTTTGTCTCCCGGTGCAACCTTAGGTCAGATGCTGACAGACGTGCAGCACATCGCCGCAGACGTCCTGCCCGCAGGGTTCAGCACCGATCTCGGCGGTAGCGCCCGAGAGTTTGTTGAATCGTCGGCGGCCATTTATGTGACCTTTCTCATTGCGTTGGTCTTTATCTACCTCGTGCTCTCGGCTCAGTTTGAAAACTTCTTCCATGCGCTCACGATTCTCGGCAGCGTGCCGCTGGCCTTGTTTGGCGCGCTGTTTATTCTCTTCGCCACCGGCCATACGCTGAATCTGTACAGCCAAATCGGCATTATTTTACTCGTCGGCCTAGTGACCAAAAACTCGATCTTGCTCGTGGATTATGCCAACCAGGCACGCGCACGAGGTATCGAGCTGCTGCCTGCCGTCCTTGAGGCTGGACGGAACCGATTTCGGCCCATCCTCATGACCAGCGTCACCTCGATACTCGGGGCTGTGCCACTCGCCTTAACGACCGGAGCAGGGGCAGAAAGTCGGCGCCCCATCGGTGCGGCCATTGTCGGCGGTCTGACCTTCTCGACCGCCTTTACCCTGCTTGTCATCCCCGTGGTGTATCTCTTTGTCACTTATATGGCCGAACGTTTTGGATTCAACATGATTCCACCGGAAGTGCAGCTGCATGAGCATGCAGAACCAGACGGTCCGCTAGAAGTCGACAAAAAAAGCGCACGCTAGTGTAGCGCGCAGCATGTGTCCGAACGCTATGGAAAAAGAACGCTTATGCTAATGTACCCAGCTCCGTTCCTACGGAGGCACCCGGCAACACGCCTATTGAGGATAGTCTCCCAGGGGCCAGGGCTGGCCCTCCTCATATGCCTCCTATGCTTCGCTGCCTGCACCGTTGCTCCTAAGCAGCCGGTCACTACCGTCCAGATCCCACACACCTGGAGCCAGGCGCCAGAGACAGCACCGAAAGCACCCAGGCTGGATCTGGCCCGCTGGTGGGCAACCTTTCAGGACCCATTACTCCAATCTTTGATCGAACGCGGCCTCACCAATAACCGCGATATCCATGTAGCCACTGCGCGCATTCGTGAGACGCGCGCAGCCCGTACGGTTACCGCCGCTGCCCAGTGGCCGTTTATGGGCTGGTCTGGAGCCTACACAAGAACTCGGAGTAGTAGCGCATCGGTATCCTTTTCATTTGCTGACTTTCTGACTGACGAAACAGACACAACCACCGGCTCACAGAATACCACCGGGAGTACGTTTGGATTTGGCGAAGACCGCAATTTCTACCAAACCGGCCTGGATGCAAGCTGGGAACTGGATTTTTTCGGTCGGATGCATTGGTCGGTACAAGCCGCTGAGGCAGATATTGCTGCGGCAGAGGAGGAGCGGCGTGATATTTTAGTGACCTTACTGGCGGAAATTGCGCGCAACTATATAGACCTGCGCGGACTCCAGCAACGGCTCGCCATCGCCCGTCAGAACATTCAGGCCCAACAGGAATCCGTTGAGGTCACCCAATCGCGTTACCAGGCAGGACTCACCAGCGGCCTTGATTTCGCCCAGGCGCAGGCATTGTTGGCCAGTACCCGCTCGCGGGTCCCTAGCCTGCAAACCGAGACCACAGCAACCATGCACCGTCTCGGCGTCCTATTGGGTCAACCGCCGCATGCTCTCGCTGCTGAGCTAACCCTGGAACGACCAGTTCCAATGGCCGACTTAGACGGCAGCCTGGGCTTGCCTTCGGATCTCTTACGCCGTCGGCCCGATATTCGCCAAGCTGAACGAGAACTCGAAGCTGCAACGGCTCGCATCGGGGTCGCGCAAGCCGACCTTTTCCCGCGTTTCTCATTG